>NZ_UTHA01000307.1 GCF_900582195.1 Pseudomonas viridiflava | reverse complement strand
ATGGGCATGCGCACCTCGGAGAAATCCGGGCCGCGTGTGGCAGCCAGCTTATATATAGAGCTGTTTCAAGGCACACCGCTTCTGATGCAGCTGTTTCTGGTGTTCTTCGGCGTTGCGCTGATGGGAATGGACATTTCCCCGTGGGCTGCAGCAGCGCTGGCACTGACGCTGTTCACCAGCGCATACCTGGCCGAAATCTAGCGCGGCTGCGTCGAATCGATTTCCAAGGGGCAATGGGAAGCTTCGGCGAGTCTCGCTCTGACTCCGTTCGAGCAGATGCGTTACGTGATCCTGCCGCAGGCGCTGCGTATTGCCATCGCCCCGACGGTCGGCTTCTCAGTGCAGGTGGTCAAAGGCACGGCCGTGACCTCGATTATCGGTTTCACCGAACTGACCAAGACCGGCAGCATGCTGGCC
>NZ_UTHA01000047.1 GCF_900582195.1 Pseudomonas viridiflava | reverse complement strand
GCTGGGGCACCCGATGTATCGGGTCGAGCACCGCAACCTGAACCTGATTCCCGATGAAGGCGCGGCGCTGCTGGTCTGCAACCACGTTTCGTTTGTCGATGCGCTGCTGATCGCGGGTTCAGTCAGACGGCCGATCCGTTTCGTCATGTACTACAAAATCTATCAATTGCCGGTACTCAACTTCATCTGCCGCACGGCCGGCTCCATTCCGATTGCCGGTCGTAACGAAGACATGGAAATCTACGAGCAGTCCTTCAAGCGCATTGCGCAGTATCTGGCTGAAGGCGAGCTGGTATGCATCTTCCCGGAAGGTAAGCTCACCACGGACGGCGAGATCAGCGGTTTCAAGAGCGGCATGACGCGCATTCTTCAGG
>NZ_UTHA01000155.1 GCF_900582195.1 Pseudomonas viridiflava | reverse complement strand
TCCTCGGCCAGCGCCTGAATCACTGGATCGCAGTAATAGTGAGCGACCAGCACCGCGTCCTGCTTCTTGAGCTCGGCTGCGATTTCGGCGCGGTAATGCGCCTGCTCTTCCGGGCTCAGCGTCTTGGGCTGCTTGGCATCAAGATGCGCTTGTACCAGAAAGCGTTCGGAAATCTGTGTCCGGGACCTGAGGGCGCTTGAGCGCGAAAGGCAAGTTTACACCCGAAAGACAGGCATTGAAAAAGCCGGCGGCGCTCATTGTGAGGAGGCCTTCCGGCTTTTGCGCAGGCGGCAGTCCTGCATGTGAAGGCGGGGCCGATTCTAACGTTAAAA
>NZ_UTHA01000049.1 GCF_900582195.1 Pseudomonas viridiflava | reverse complement strand
TCAAATCACACAGCGTGACCAGCCCCGGCGAATGGCTGGAATGCGATCTGGTCGCCAGCTCCGGTGGTTACAGCCCGATCGTTCACTTGGCATCACACCTGGGCGGCAAGCCGGTCTGGCGTGAAGATATTCTTGGTTTCGTACCGGGCGAGGCACCGCAGAAGCGTGTCTGCGTAGGTGGCGTAAACGGGGTTTACAGCCTGGCGGACAGCCTGGCCGACGGTTTCGAAGGGGGCGTACGCGCAGCCAGCGAAGCCGGTTTCAAGCTGGTCGAAGGCGTCATGCCCAAGGCCCTCAGCCGTGCAGAAGAGCCGACCCTTGCGCTGTTTCAGG
>NZ_UTHA01000253.1 GCF_900582195.1 Pseudomonas viridiflava | reverse complement strand
GGACGGACTGGATTGACATCCAGGAACTGAAAGGCCAAGAGCCTGGTTATATCGTTCGGGAGGGCGTTTATCTCGAGTGGAAAAGACATCAAAACGACGATCAGATAAAAGGAAAGCTGTCCTGTGTCAGGGTGAGAACCTCTCGTTGACGGTGAGCGCATGGGTTTCGTTGCAAGGGAACGATGAGGCCTGTCTTCCCTTGCGAAAAAGAATGGGAGAATCACGCAATGACGCTTTCAACTTCCGTACATTCCAACGCTTTCAATTTCATGAGTTTCGTCCAAAGTGGCGTAGACCCACGTACCGGTCAGTACACCGTTTCCATTACAT
>NZ_UTHA01000029.1 GCF_900582195.1 Pseudomonas viridiflava | reverse complement strand
GACCATAATTAATACCTGTAAACCATGTCCCCGGTCTCAAACGTAAAGGATGTACCCGGTCTTTACCCACCCTAGCCCTCTCCCTGAGGGAGAGGGAACTGACCGAGGTGTCTGGCGTTGTACATCGACCTGAAAGATCGCAGCGATTATGAATTCAGCAAAGCTCAAATATCCCGCGATCGGCTCCCTCTCCTGGGGGAGAGGGCTGGGGTGAGGGCGATTACGGATCAGCCCACTTAACCCCGGGCCAACTCCAACAATCTGGAACGCCAGGCCGCCTTCGCCGGCAGCGCCAAAAAGAACTCGTTCAACAACGATTCCCGTGCTGGATAGCAAAACGCTCCCCCGCGCAGATCCAACACCTCCCCACCCGCCCCTTCGAGCACACCCTGCGCCGCCGCCGTGTCCCACTGCGAGGTCGGCGCCAGTCGCGGATAGCAATCTGCCGCGCCCTCAGCCAGCAGACAAAATTTCAGCGAGCTGCCAATATTCGCCAGTTGCAACTCGCCCAGACTCGCACTCAAACCCGCCAGCAAGCGCTCCTGCTCGGGACTCGAATGGCGACGGCTGGCCACCACGGTAAACGCCTCGCCCGGACCCGGTACATCACGCACCTGAATCGCAACCGGCATGCCGCCCTGGTCGCAGCGCCATGCGCCAAGCCCGGCACCGCCCACATAAAAGCGACCATTGGTCGGCATCGACACCACGCCAAACACTACTCGGCCGTTTTCGATCAACGCGATGTTGACGGTGAACTCTTCACTGCCGCTGATGAACTCCTTGGTGCCATCCAGCGGATCCACCAACCACCAGCGCTGCCAGCCGGCGCGCACGTCTTGTGGGATGTTGGCGTCTTCTTCCGACAACACTGGAATGCTCGGATCCAGCGCCGTCAGCCCGGCGACGATCAGGTGATGCGCGGCCAGATCCGCCGCCGTCACCGGCGAGTCATCGGACTTGGCCGTGACTTCAACGCCGGAGCGCCAGAACGGCAAAATCGCCTCGCCAGCCTGCAATGCCAGCTCAACGACCGGCGCCATCAACGGGTGGGGAAACGTCATCGATATCTCACTCATGCTGGAAAGAACCCGCGCTCGGTCAGCAGATCGCGGGTCAGATACAGTGCAGCCAACGCACGGCCTTCGGAAAATTGCGGATTGAGCGCCAGCGACGACAATTCGCGCAGGTTCACTTTGTCGACGCGCATCGGTTCCGGCTCGTCGCCTTCCAGCCGCTCCTCGTACAAATCAGTGGCCAGGACCACCTGGATCTTCTGGCTCATGTAACCGGGCGACAGCGACAGCTCGGTCAGATGTTCCAGTTGTCGCGCGCCAAATCCGGCTTCTTCCTTGAGTTCGCGTTCGGCTGCCGCCAGTACATCTTCGCCCGGTTCGATCAGACCTTTAGGCAAGGACAGTTCGTACTCATCGGTACCGCCGCAGTATTCCTCGACCAGCACTGCGTGTTCGCTGTCCAGCATCGCCACGATCATCACCGCGCCGTAGCCCGCACCTTTGCCGACCAGACGTTCGTAAGTGCGTTCCACGCCGTTGGAAAAGCGCAGCTTGAGTTCTTCGACGCAAAACAGGCGACTGGTGGCGACGATCTCGCGGGCAAGTACGGTGGGTTTCTGGCGCATGCAAAGCTCCTTGGCGTGAACGCGCTACTATAACGCGGCTTTCCCGATTGTTTACGTCGGATATCTTTCTACCGCTCGAGACGTTGCCATGCCTTCATTACCGTGGTCCGACATCGATACCGTTCTGCTCGACATGGACGGCACGCTGCTGGATCTGCACTTCGACAATCACTTCTGGCTGGAACATCTGCCGCAACGCTACGCCGAACTGCACGGGGTCAGCCGGGCCATGGCCGAGATGGAATTGCAGCCGTTGTTCGAACGCCACGCTGGCCAGTTGCAATGGTATTGCCTGGATTTCTGGAGTGCCGAACTGAAGTTGTCGGTGCGGGAGCTGAAGCTCGAAACCGCGCACCTGATCGCCCTGCGGCCGGATGCCGATACGTTTCTGGCGGCGATCAAACGCGCCGGCAAACGGGTGATCATGATCACCAACGCGCACCGCGATTCACTGTCGCTGAAGCTGGAGCGGATCGAGCTGGCGCCGTATTTCGAGCGGCTGATCAGCTCGCATGATTACGGTTATCCCAAGGAAAACCCGCAGTTCTGGGATGCCTTGCAGGCGGATATCGGCTTTGATCCGGCGCGCAGTCTGTTTATCGACGATACCTTGCCGATTCTGCGCAGTGCGCGGGATTTTGGTGTGACGCATTTGTTAGCGGTGAAAGAGCCGGACAGCCGCAAAGGGCCGAAGGACACGGCTGAGTTTGCGGCGGTTGAAAATTATCGGGATCTGATTGGCGGTCTCTGAAACCGGATTGCCCCAATCGCCAGGAGGCTGGCGATTGGGGGGTGAACGTTACTTCGGAATACGAAGCTTCTGTCCTGGATAAATCTTGTTCACATCCTTGAGCATCGGTTTGTTAGCGTCGAAAATCTTTTGGTATTGGTTGGCGTTGCCATAAACCCGCAACGAGATCGCGCTGAGCGTGTCACCCGCCTTAACCTCAACCAACTCGGCAGCCACGACCACCGGGCCACTCACCGTAATCTGGTCATCCACGCTGCCAACCCCAGCAATATTGCCCAACGCCAGCAAAATCTTCTCTTTCTCTTCCTGACTCGCGACTTCACCGGTGACGGTCACTTTGTCGCCATCCACCGTTGCCTGCACATTCGGATTGCCCAAGCCGACCTTGCTGATGTGTTCCTTCAACTGCTCACTGGCATTGGCGTTGCCCGGGGTCAGCAGATCGATCAGCTTCTCACCGGCTTCTTTTACAAAACTTAAAAGACTCATCGTGGTTCTCTCCATGGAATAAAGGGATCAGTCGTCCAAGCCTAGACCACCTCAGACAAACCCGGTTCCGAGCCGACCAATGACCCTGCCACCGCGCAAGCGGTAGAATCCCCCACCCCTGCCAGCGCCCGGAGCGAAGATGGACATCAAGCAGCTGAAATTCCTCATCGCCCTCGACGAAACCCGCCACTTCGGCCAGGCCGCCGCGCGTTGCCATATCACCCAGCCAACGCTGTCGATGCGCCTGCGCAGTCTTGAAGAAGAACTCGACCTGCCACTGGTCAACCGTGGCCAGCGTTTCGAAGGTTTCACCGCGCCGGGCGAGCGCGTGCTGGCGTGGGCACGTTCGGTGATGGCGGCGTATGACGGTTTGCACGCGGAAGCGGCGGCGTGTCGCGGCAACCTGATCGGCACGTTGCGGCTGGGCGTGGTGCCGCTGTCGAGTTTCGATCCGCTGCCGTTGATGCAACGTCTGCACAGCGCCCACCCGAATTTGCGCTTTGAAATGTCGGCGCTGAGTTCCGAGCAGATCCTCGAGCATTTGGCGAATAACCGCATCGATCTCGGCGTGTCTTATCTGGATCGTCTCGATAACGAGCGCTTCGAATCCCTGGCCTTCAGTGAAACGCACATGGGCCTGCTCTACGATCAGCGCTCCTTCACCTTTGGCGACGCCCCGTTGAGTTGGCAGTCGCTGATCGAACTGCCGTTGGGCATGCTCACCAGCGGCATGCATTTTCGCCAGTCCATCGACCACAACTTCCACAGCCGCGGCCTGACTCCACAACCGTTGCTACAAACCGATGCCGTGCATCAATTGTTACAAGCCGTACACGGCGGGTTCTGCTGCGCAATCATGCCGCTGGACGGCGGGCTGGAAAAACTCACCGATCACCTGCGCCTGCAACCGATCGAAGACGCCCAGACCCTCGCCCCGCTGGGTCTGATCATGCGCCGCGGCGCTCCACGTTCCGCGCTGGCGGAAGCCTGCTTCGCACTTTATCGAGAATCACCAACAGCCTCTTGATCGACGGCATCTATCGATAGATCGACACTAGCGATTAGACGCGACAACTTGCCGCGCCTAGTCTTAACGTTGATCAAACCGTCGGTGATGCCATGAACGCCAAGCGCCCAGCCTGCGCGGCGCCAGCACTCGAAACGCCCGCGCCCGCCGCCAGCCAGACCTACAGTTACAGCGATTTACCCCGCGAGGAATTGGCCAGCACTGCGCTGGCCGAGGAAGTTGCGTTGGCGATCGCCTACAACGGCATCAGTCAGGCAGTGATGCTGGTGACGCCGACCGACCTTGAAGACTTCATCGTCGGCTTCAGCCTCGGCAGCGGCATCATCGTCGATGCCACCGACATCTATGACCTGCAACTGACCGGCGCCGGCTCAGCGCAATACGCGCAAGTGACCATCGCCAATCGCGCGTTCTGGAATCTCAAGCAACAGCGTCGGCAAATGGCAGGCACCAGCGGTTGCGGATTGTGCGGTGTTGAAGCGGTGGAACAGGCATTGCCCGATCTCAAGGTATTGCCCGGCGCGCCTTTGCCACCGATCCAATGGCTCGATGGTTTGCGTCAGCGCATCAGTGCATTTCAACCTTTGGGCCAGTACTGCGGCGCGGTGCACGCGGCGGTGTTCATGAACGCCAGCGGCGAATTGCTGCTCGGGCGCGAAGACATCGGCCGGCACAACGCCCTCGACAAGCTGATCGGCGGGCTGATCCGTCAGAAGATATCCACAGAAGGCGGATTGGCGATTGTCACCAGCCGTTGCAGCCTCGAATTGATCCAGAAAGTCTTGCGTGCCGGCATCCAGACCCTGGTCAGCCTGTCCGCGCCCACGGGCCTTGCCGTGCAATGGGCCCGTCGACACAACCTCAATCTCATCCACCTGCCGCAGAAAAGTGCGCCGCGGGTGTATAGCCCCGCGATGGAGAATCAAGCGTGAGCCAACATCATCAAGCCGACCAGAAACCTGTCCCGCGCTACAAGCCTTACAAAGGTGCTGCCGGCGGCTGGGGTGCCCTGATCAGTGTGGCCCAGGCCTGGTTGACCAGCGACAACGCCCTGAAAAACCTGCGCATGATGCTCAAGACCAACCAGAACGGCGGCTTCGACTGCCCGGGCTGCGCGTGGGGCGATTCGCCGGAAAGCGGCATGGTCAAATTCTGCGAGAACGGCGCAAAAGCGGTGAACTGGGAAGCGACCAAGCGTCGTGTGGACGCCAGGTTCTTCGCCAAGCACAGCGTCACTTCGCTGCTGGAGCAGAGCGACTACTGGCTGGAGTATCAGGGCCGCCTGACCGAGCCGATGGTCTACGACGCCGAAACCGATCGCTACAAGCCGATCAGCTGGGACGACGCCTACACGCTGATCGCCAAACACCTGCAAAGTCTGCCGAGCCCGGACCTGGCCGAGTTCTACACCTCCGGTCGCGCCAGCAACGAGGCGGCGTACCTGTATCAACTGTTCGTGCGCGCTTACGGCACCAACAACTTCCCTGACTGCTCGAACATGTGTCACGAGGCCAGCGGCGTCGCCTTGGCGCAAAGCGTTGGCGTCGGCAAAGGCACTGTGACCTTCGACGACTTCGAGCACGCCGATGCGATTTTCGTCTGGGGCCAGAACCCGGGCACCAACCATCCGCGCATGCTCGAACCCTTGCGTGAAGCGGTGAAACGCGGCGCTCAGGTGGTGTGCATCAATCCTTTGAAAGAGCGCGGTCTGGAACGTTTCCAGCACCCCCAGCACCCGATCGAAATGCTCACCAACGGCGATAAACCGACCAACACCGCCTACTTCCGCCCGGCACTCGGCGGCGACATGGCGGTGCTGCGCGGCATGGCCAAGTTCCTCCTGCAGTGGGAGCGCGATGCGCAGAAGGCCGGCGAGCCTGCTGTGTTCGATCACGACTTCCTCAACGCCCACAGCGCCAACGTGCTCGAGTACCTGGGCGTGGTCGATGACACGCCGTGGGAACAGATCGTCGAGCAATCCGGCCTGACCCTGGTCGAGATCGAACAAGCCGCGCGCATGTACGCCAAAGGCAAGAATGTGATCATGTGCTGGGCGATGGGCATCACCCAGCATCGCCATTCGGTGCCGACCATCCAGGAAATCGCCAACCTGATGCTGCTGCGCGGCAACATCGGCAAACCGGGTGCGGGTCTGTGCCCGGTGCGCGGCCACAGTAACGTGCAGGGCGACCGCACGATGGGCATCAACGAGCGTCCGCCGGCGGCGTTCCTCGATTCGCTGGAACGCCGCTTCCAGTTCAAGGTGCCGCGCCACAACGGCCACAACGTGGTTGAAGCAATCCACGCAATGGCTGAGGGCCGCGCCAAAGTCTTTATAGGCCTAGGTGGCAACTTCGCCCAAGCGACGCCAGACAGCCCGCGCACATTCGCAGCACTGAGCAATTGCGACCTGACCGTACAGATCAGCACCAAACTCAACCGCAGCCACCTCGCTCACGGCAAGGACGCGTTGATCCTGCCGTGCCTCGGTCGTACCGACATCGACATCCAGACCGAAGGCCCGCAAGCGGTCACCGTGGAAGACTCGTTCAGCATGGTTCACGCCTCTAACGGTCAGTTGCAGCCACTGTCGAACCAGATGCGCTCGGAGCCGTCGATCATCGCCGGCATCGCCGCCGCCACACTGGGCAGCAAACCGGTGGACTGGAACTGGCTGGTGGCCGATTACGGGCGCATTCGCGAACTGATCGCCGACACCATTCCCAACTTCAAGGAATTCAACGAGAAGATCAAAAACCCGGGCGGCTTCTATCTCGGCAACAGCGCGGGCGCACGCAAGTGGAACACGCCGTCGGGCCGGGCCAACTTCCGCGCGAACATGCTGCCGAAGGATCTGGTACACGAACGTACTCGTGCCACCGGACAACTGCCGGATCTGATCCTGCAATCGATGCGCTCCCACGATCAGTACAACACGACGATCTATGGTCTCGACGACCGTTATCGCGGGGTCAAGGGCCAGCGTGATGTGCTGTTCGCCAATGAGGCCGACATCATTCGTCTGGGCTTCCGGCCGGGGCAGAAGGCTGACATTGTTTCGATATGGGACGATGGTCGTGAGCGTCGGGTGAAGGGCTTCACGCTGCTCGCGTTTGATATTCCGGCGGGGCAGGCAGCGGCTTATTACCCGGAAGTTAATCCGTTGGTGCCGCTGGAGAGCACTGGGGATGGCAGCCATACGCCGACGTCGAAGTTCATTGCGATTCGGCTGGAAGCGGCGAGTGATACTGGATTGATCATGGCCAAGTCCGCCTAAAGCGGTGTCAGTACCGGCCTATTCGCGAGCAAGCTCGCTCCCACATTGGACTGCAGTTCAAATGTGGGAGCGAGCTTGCTCGCGAAGGCGGTGGGACATTCAATACATTTCTTCCAGCTCGCACTTTTCAAACGCCCACAAAAAAGGCCGTTTTTTCACAAAAACGGCCTGTCCGAAGTAGCTAAAGACCGGCGAAAAACGGTTAAGTTCCGCTGAAAAAACAGCAACTTGCAAAGTTGTATACAAGTCGTGTTATTCGTCGGATTTCGATTGTCACGCTTGTCACACAGCCTCAGGATCGGCGCCGTCATCCCTTTGAGGCTCATCTATGAAGTTCTCCTCGATTCTCTTGTTGTCCCTTGGCCTGGTCAGTGGTTTGGCGTCTGCAGGCGGCACCACCGAAGCAGGTGTGGGCGGCGCATTGGGCGGGGTTCTTGGCTCGGTCGTCGGTCAGTCTTTAGGCGGCAATACAGGTTCCACCATCGGCGCAGCCCTGGGCGGCGCGGGTGGTAGTGCAGTCGGCGCCGACAAACGCAGCCGTGGCGAAGCCGCCATCGGTGGTGCGCTGGGCGCAGCCGGCGGTAACGTGGTTGGCCGCAGCATGGGCGGCACCACCGGCAGCCTGATCGGCTCCGCGGCAGGTGGCGGCGCCGGTGGCGCGCTGGGTAACTACATGGGCAACAAAAGCGATGACGATGATCGTCATTACGACCGCGGTCGTGACCGTGACCGTGGTTATTACCGCGACCGTCACCCGGGCCGCGGCCACGCTTACGGCCATCGCAAACATCACAAGCACTATCGCGACTGAGGCCTCAAACACCTCGCTGGCCGGTAAAGCAAAATCGCAGCCCAAGGGCTGCGATTTTTTTTGCCGTTTACACCACCAGGTATTCCAGTGCCTGCCGCAGTTCGGCAGGAATCGGCACCGGCTGATTGCTTGCCCGATCGACGAACACATGCACGAAACGCCCGGCCGCACACGCCTCGCTTTCGCCGACCTTGAACACCGCCAATTCGTACTGCACCGAACTGTTGCCCAACTTGCCGACTCGCAGACCGATCTCGATCAGATCCGGGAAGGCGATCGAGGCGAAATAATCACACGCCGAACTGACCACAAACCCCACCACCTCGCCGTCATGGATATCCAGACCACCGACCTGAATCAGGTAGGTGTTCACCGCCGTGTCGAAGAAGCTGTAGTAGGTGACGTTGTTGACGTGACCGTAAGCGTCGTTGTCGTGCCAGCGTGTGGTGATGGGCTGGAAGTGTGGGTAGTCGGTGCGTTGTGGCATCGGGTTGGACATTGCTCAACAATCCCTGAAGTTAATGGGCGAGTCTAATTCAAAATCGCGCCGCACCCTTCGCGAGCAGGCTCGCTCCCACATTTGAAATGCGCTCTCCTGTGGGAGCGAGCCTGCTCGCGAAGGCGTCAGCACCGCCGCCAGACTTAACGATCAGCAAACCCCTTACCCTGCGCCGCCAACTCACCAATCAACCGCGCCGGTTGCCACTGCTCGCCCTGCCGCGTCTCCAGCGCCAGCAAGCGCTGGTGGATATCCGTCAGCCCTTGCTGATCGGCCCAGGCCATCGGCCCGCCCTTGTCCGCCGGAAAGCCGTAGCCATTCAGATACACCAGATCGATATCGTGCGCGGACTCGGCAATGCCCTCCTGCAGAATCTTCGCGCCCTCGTTGACCAATGCCAGCAGGCAACGCTCCAGGATCTCCTCAGGACCGATCTCGCGGCGCTGGAAGCCCAGACCTTCGCTGACCTGCAATACCAGCGCATCGACCTCAGGATCGTGCTCGGCCTGACGACTGCCCGGCTCGTAATGGTAATAACCGTTGCCAGACTTCTGCCCGAACCGGCCCATTTCGCACAAGCGGTTATCCACCTGAACCTCCGGTGCCTCCTGACCCTTGCCGGCCAATTCACGCGCACGCCATTCCAGATCGATGCCGACCACGTCGTACATGCGAAACGGCCCCATGGCAAAACCGAAACCTTGCAGCGCCGCGTCGACCTGCTGTGGATAAGCGCCTTCAAGCAACATCTTGCGCGCCTCCAGTACATACGGGTGCAACATGCGATTGCCGATAAAACCGTGGCAGTTGCCCGACACCACACTGACCTTGCCCATGCGTTTGCCCAGCGCCAGCGCCGCTTCCAGCACCGCCGCGGAAGTCTGGGCACCGCGAACGATTTCCAGCAATTTCATGATGTGCGCCGGGCTGAAGAAATGCAGCCCCAGCACTTGCTCCGGACGCCTTGTCGCGGCAGCAATCGCATCGATATCGAGCGCCGAGGTATTGCTCGCCAACAGTGCCTCGGGCTTGAGCAAGCCATCGAGTTCACGAAAGATCTTCTGCTTCAGCTCAAGATTTTCGTACACCGCCTCGATCACCAGATCGACATTGCGAATCGCCGCGTAATCCGCCGCCGCACTGACCCGTGCGATACGCGCATCCGCCTCGGCCTGATCAATCCGCCCCTGACGCACGTTGTGTGCATAAGTCTCGGCCACGGTGGCGAGTGCCTGTTCAAGCATCTGTGGATTGTTGTCCACCCACTGCACACTCACGCCGGCATTGGCCAGGCACATGACAATGCCGCGGCCCATGGTGCCCGCGCCGATCACCGCGGCCTGCTGAATATCGAAGGATGTCTGGCTCATGTTGTTCTCTTGTTGGCGATCCAAAGACAGACTTCAACCATAGTCAGCCAACGACGTTTTTTGAAGTTTATTACCGTGATGATCGACATTCAGCGGATGGATACAGGCGCCCTGACTCCCACAGGATTTATGTTTAATCGAGCAAATGATCATCAGCCCAGTTGCGGACTTCTGCATAGGAATACTCTTCCAATGCCGCAAACCCCGGAATCGCCCGCGCCTTGAGCTTGGTGAACAACGGCACGCTGATCCCGCACAAAAACCGTGTCAGCCGCTCCGCCGTCGGGATAACCCCGGTGTGCTGCTCATGCCTGTGGATAAAATCGCCGCACAGCGCCGCAAAGTTTTTATCCACAAGCGCTGGCAACTCCGGTGGTGCCGGCAATCGCGCAACCTGCCCATGACACACCGAACAATGCCCACACTGCTCAGGCGCATCGTGATCCCCGAAATACTCGGCCAGGCGATAGCCCAGGCAGCGCTCGCTGGCGAACACTTCAAGCATCGCGTGGATACGCGCGACTTCGGCCTGCTCATGCCGGGTGAAATATTCATGCAGCTCAGCGCTCAGGGCATCGCTGTCGAAGTCGCTTCTCAGCAGGCTGTAGACCTCGGTCATCTGCTTGCTTTCCAGCTCGACCCAGCCCTTTTCCTGAAAGTAATCCAGTGCCTTCACCACTCGATTGCGCTCGGCGGAATACTGCGCGTACATCGCTTCGAAATTCACCGTGGCCCAGGTGCGTGCGCGGGTCGAGGTCTGAATGATCGCCGCGACGAAATCCCTGCGCTCCCCGTCGAAGCGCTCAAGCAGCGCTTCCGGTTCCAGCAGGTATTTGAAACGGTATTCGGCGTAATAGGCGTAGCGCGGCGCGATCAAACCGCGCAATTCCAGCTGCACCAACAAAGTCTTCAGCGGCAGTGCGCGAATGTTGCTGTGATCTGCCAGCGGCCCGAGCAGAAACTCCCACTGTCCTTCCGGTACCGAGGCCTTCAGTTCGTCGAGTACATAGCGAATGCCATCGCGCTCCGGCGTATCGCCGTAAACGAAGTTTTCCAGCACGTTGAGGCTGTCGCGATTGGCCAATACCAGGCAGTCCGACGGCTGCCCGTCACGCCCGGCACGGCCGATTTCCTGACTGTAGTTTTCGATGGATTTGGGCAGGTCGAAGTGCACGACATTGCGGATGTCACTTTTGTCGATGCCCATGCCGAAAGCGATGGTCGCGACGATGCAATTGGACTGCCCGGCCATGAAGCGCTTCTGGATCGCCTCGCGTTTGTCGTGGGCTAAACCGGCGTGATACGCCTCTGCCTGAATGCCGTTACGCTCAAGGTGTTCGGCGATGTGCTCAGCGGTTTTCTGCAAGGTCACGTAGACGATGCTCGGTTGCCCCGGCCGCTCGGCCATCCACTCGACCAGACGCCGACGCTTGTCCTGGCCACGTACCGGTTCCACCAGCAGATTGAGGTTGGGCCGATAGAAACCGGTGGTCACCACATCGTCAGCGGCAATAGCGAATTTGGCCTGCATGTCGGCGATGACTTTCGGTGTTGCGGTGGCCGTCAGCAACAAGGTTTGCGGGATGTTGAACTGGCGTTGGTAGTCCGGCAGCTTGAGGTAATCGGGGCGGAAGTTGTGGCCCCACTCCGAGATGCAATGCGCCTCGTCCACCACCAGCAGCGAGATCGGCACCTGCTGCAAAAAGTTACGGAAGCGCTCGTTCTTCAAGCGCTCCACCGAGATCATCAGAATTTTCAGTTCACCCGAGCGGGCGCGGGCCATCACATCATTGGCGTCATCGCGGCTTTGCGCCGAATCGATGCTGCCAGCCGAGATACCGTGTCGCTGCAAAAAGGCCAACTGATCCTGCATCAGCGCCAGTAACGGCGAGACCACCAACGTCAGGTGCGGCAGCATCAGCGCCGGCAATTGATAGCAGATCGACTTGCCGGAACCGGTGGGAAAAATCGCCGCCGCCGAGCGCCCGGCCAGCACCGCGCTGATCGCCGCTTCTTGCCCGGGTCGAAACTGTGGAAAACCAAAAACCTGTTCCAGGGTGTTGTGCATTCGCTGTCACTCCATTGACTGCTGCCATGCCAACAGCCTAGCGGGCGATCGCAGCGAGTCGAGAAAAGGTCGGGGCCAAATCGATTCGGAATGATACAGCGATTACTTGAACGCCACGGTCCCTGAGGGAGCGAGCCTGCTCGCGAAAAGGCCTGCCGCCAAACCGCAAAGTTTAAAAAATCAGGGACGTAATACCGCCACCCGCAACTGTTCGTTCAGCATTTGCTCATGCACGCCTTGGCTCTTGCTCGCCCACAGCGCATGGGCCGGGCTGATGTCGCCAGTGAACGCTGCCGCCAACTGGCGCAGATCAGCGACGCTGCGCACGCGCGGGCAAAACGGTTGCTCATCACAGTTCTGACTGGCGTTGCGATAGGTGCTCAACAAGCCCTCCCAGAGGCCGTCGCGCACGTGGCGAATCGACTTCAGTTGCACGTGGGGCACACCGAGTCGCTGTTCAAGCCCCTCTTCATCCAGCGCTTCGCTGGCCAACAGGGCTTTGGCGAACATCAACACCTCTCCGCGCGACGCCGTGTCCATGCTCGCCTGGCTGATCAGTGCCTCCGGCCAATATGTGCGATCGAGGCGATCCAGCACCCACGCATTGCCAACGTCAGAGGCCATGGCCAAACGGCAAGTGCCCAGCCCGAGCAATAAAATCGCGGCCATTCGTAGCCAGTGCATACCTAATTCCCTTTAAGCGCGTGTCAGACGTTTGGAAACGCCCTACAGATTCTGGCGCGCACGATACAGCGGTTTGCCGCGAATCGCCTGACAATCACGTAGGAATTATTACGCCTAAGGGTTTTGGCCTGAAAAAGCTGCGAAAACATGTAGGGCATTTCCTCAAAACACGGAAAAACCCCTACGAATACTGTCCATCGCGGCTGTCTTGTCCCACAGAGAAGCGCCCTTCTATAGTGGCCGGCGCGGCTGCAAACACTCTGCCGGCCCGCCCCAGCGCCTTCGAACAGGACACGCCCGACCATGATCAACCGCTATCGCCCACTCAAGACCTGCTACAGCGAAAACCCGGTACTGCTTATCGACAGCCACTCCAGCCAGACGGATCTGATCAATGCCGCCGATCAGCGTTTACGCGCGGCCGGAGATTTGCTGGAAACGCTCTATTGCTTATGTTTCAAACAGGCTGACGTGAAAGATATCCCCAACATCGTTAACGCGCTTTATTTACTGGTACAGGATGGTTGCGACTTGCTTGAAGTGGCCAAACAAAAACCATCCCAAACAACATACAACTAACCCCGCTACAAATACGGAAACACCAACACGCTTTATTTACACATGCAGCCCACACTAACTTGTTCGCTCTTACAACTAAACGAGAGCAACAACATGACAGTTCTAACTATATTTTTTTGCGGCACGGGTTCCAACAAGTTCGATACCGCTCATGAAAACTTCTGGGACGGCGAACTGGTTTCCACACTGGCTGCCAACCATACCGGCCGCGAGTTCGCCGAATGGATCGTCGTCGACGGACCCGGCAGCGGCAACCTGCAAGCTGACGATCTGTTCACCAAAACCAAGGAGTACGGCCTTACCGGCACGCTATTCGGCAAAGGCTGGGAGGAAAACGTGCAGCATGCCCTCAATATTATCAAGGGCAGATGCGACTGGCAGCGCGAGCAACTGACCGAGACTGAATACAACCGCCTCAAAGCCGCTGGCATTCCTATTGAAGATGTAAAGGTCGAAGGTTCGTGGTTCTGGCGTAAATATAACTATGGCGATCGTAGTGTGACTCAACAGAAGTTGCAGGAGCAGATCATCAAGACATTTCGCAAGGATGGCGTTATTCCCACTCAAGTCAATCTGGTGGGTTGGAGTCGCGGCGGGATAAGTTGCCATATGCTGGCCAATGCGATGTTAAATGACCCGGAGATTAACAATATTCCGGTGAATATATTCGCCCTTGATCCAGTACCAGGAATCGGCAACTTCCAGGATCAGCGCGTAAAGCTTGGCGCCAACGTCAAAGAATATGTTGCGTTCTATGCCCGCGATGAACGCTCCAAAGGTTTCAGCTGTGTGATCCCGCAGACCGCCACCGGCACCAAAACCAGCGTCTACCCCATGGCCGGCCGCCACGCGACCATGGCCGGCAACGCCACAGCTGACGGTGGCGTGCCCACCAGCAGCGGCGACCTGAAAACGCTGGTCGAACCTGGCCGCATCGTCCGCCACCTCGCCGAAACCTGCCTCAAGCGCTGGGGCGTACAACTGAACAAAACCCTGAATCTGAGCGAAACAGATCTGCTGCGCCTGACGGGCGCCATCGTCGCCGACGAAGCGCGCTACAAGCAGATGCACAGCATTTCCTACACCTACTTCACCGAACTGGATGAAGGTGAGCGCTATGTTTCGCTGGGTAGCAAAGGGGTGCCGTTCTCGGCGGTGAAAGGCACGGTCTACGCGCCTGCGACGGGGCTGACGACGAGCCTGTTAAACGTTGCGGAGTATCGGATTATTGGTTGATGGCGCCGGGGGTGTGAGCGGACGAAAAAACCTACAGCAATAGCCTATCTGGTATTCGTCCCGTTCCTACAAGCTCAGACTCCCTTGCCGCCTATCGCGGCTTGGTAAGTCAAATCTATAGTCGTGGCTGTCGCTGCCAAATCAGCGGCTCAGGCTTGGTCACCTGATGGAACATACAAACACGTCCGTTGTATGCTGCCGACACTTCAAATGTCTGCATGCTTCATGGTGACTGTGTTCGGGACGCTTTCGAGCGTGCCGGATTGTGTGTTCCTCCGGTTGACCAACCTGAACACAGTTCGCCTCCCATCGCTTGGTCACGGTGGGGATGATACTTCACGACATCTGGAATACACATTATGAAAGCATGGAACCCGCTTACCCCTGATCGCTACCGCCCACTCGAATCCAATCTCACAGACACCAAGCCTCTGCTCATCGACACAACGGCCAATCCACAAGACATCCTCGAATGCGCCGTCCAGCGCCTGCGCGCTTCAAGCGACCTGCTACGCACTCTTTACTGTCTCAACTTCAAACAAGCCGACGTCGAAGACATCCCGCACATCACCCACGCCCTCTATCTGCTGACGCAGGATGGCTGTGACCTGCTGCAGGTCGCGCAGCAGCGAATGCTCAATTGGAAGGATCCAGCCTGAAAACAATCTCAGGCAGGTATGTTTCCGACAAGAATCGCCTGCCTCACCAACAAACATAATTTTGGACACTCAGTATCTACTGCCAGGAGTTGAATTTTGCAAACTACTATTGATTGCGTACGATGGACGCCACTGTTCAGCCAAGAGTTTGCTTCCATGACCACTGAAACCATTGATCACAGCTCTCTCATTCGCCTGATTGAAAACGGCTCTGTAAGAAGCACAAGTATCGTCGCCAAGTCTGGTGGCTGGGCGATCCAAATTCAGCGTGGCAATGAAGAATATCTGCTAACAGCGCAACGGAGTGGCCAGGTGCGCCTGTTCAAAAGGCTTGAAACACTGGTGACCTATTTGAGAGGACTGGGTATCAACCAGTTCGATGTTGACGCTTCCAGCTATGACCCATCGCAAATGAAAACATACGCTCGTCCTGATCGCGCCGAAGCAATGAAACAAGCGCATGAGGCAGCCGCATATGATGAATGGTTCAAACGACAGGTACAGATCAGTATTGACGATCCAAGACCTAGTATTAGCGATGAAGAAACCCGCCGAATATTTGCCGCCAAGCGTGATGCCCTGCGTAAACGAGTGCGCTAATGAAGTTGATTTGGCGTCCGGAGACGCATATTGACCGGGAGCGGATTATGGATCGTATTAGTCAGGACAACCCTGAAGCAGCGGCTGACCTCGATGAGATATTTGAAGCAAAAGGGGAGCTCGCCCGATAGCGTCCAACGCTGTACAAAAAGGGCAGAGTTGAAGGAACACGAGAAATCGTCGCAACCCCCAGTTACGTCATCGTTTACACGATCAAAAACGAATGTGTGGAAGTATTGAGAGTGATGCATGCCAGGCAACAATGGCCGTGATCACGTCAGACAGTTGAGTGATGGGGCGCTCAGAAGGTTGAATGACCCAAGGGTAAACGTAACTCCTTGCCCCCCGGTCAACTGTAATTATTCCGTTGTTATCACCCCAAAAGTGAAGGAATTTTAGCTTTATGGCCAGGAGAACCTCGCCGCTACTTCCGAAGGTTGCACGACTCTTGAACGATCTTGGTGAGCGCCTGAAACTGGCGCGTCTTAGACGCAGACTCACTGCAAAACTAGTCGCTGAAAGGGCTGGAATGTCAGTCATGACATTACGCTCACTGGAAGCAGGTAGTGCAGGCGTCACAATGGGAGCGTACTTGTCAGTGATGCACGTACTAGGTCTCGAGCAAGATCTGAATCTTCTGGGTTCCACGGATGAACTCGGTTACCGACTGCAGGACTCAAGGCTTCTTTTTTCTAAGACTTCACTCGGCAAAAAATCAGCGAGTGAACCGAGTCTCGATATTCCAAAACCAAGAAAACTACCGACTTCACACACGAGCGTTATCGAAGCCGCATATGTGAGTGAAGACAAACTCAAGAACTTCCCAATGAATACTCACTCGCTGTCTGAATTGCTGACGCGAAAGCCCTCGCAGGGCACATAGCAAGAAAAACGCCCACAAAAAAGCCGCCCCGAAGGGCGGCTTTTTCATTCACAACAAACCAATCTTACAACTTCGGCCCTGCAGCCTTGATCGCGTCGCTCACTTCGAACTTCTTGAAGTTCTCGATGAACAGACCGGCCAGTGCTTTCGCGGCCTCGTCGTACGCAGCCTTGTCAGCCCAGGTGTTGCGTGGGTTGAGCAGGTTGGTTTCAACGCCCGGTACGGCCAGCGGCACGTCGAGGTTGATGGTGTCGAGGTGTTCGGTGGCTGCACCGATCAGCGCGCCGCTCTGGATCGCTGCGATCACTGCGCGGGTGGTCGGGATGTTGAAGCGTTTGCCGACGCCGTAGCCGCCGCCGGTCCAGCCGGTGTTGACCAGGTAAACCTTCGAACCGAAACCGCGGATGCGCTTGATCAGCAGCTCGGCGTATTCGCCAGCCGGGCGCGGGAAGAACGGTGCGCCGAAGCAGGTGGAAAAGGTCGACTTGATGCCGCTGCCCGAACCCATTTCAGTCGAGCCCACCAAAGCGGTGTAGCCGGACAGGAAGTGGTAGGCCGCTTGTTCTTCGTTGAGGATCGACACTGGCGGCAGTACGCCGGTCAGGTCGCAGGTCAGGAAGATTACAGCGTTTGGCTCGCCACCGAGGTTGTGCTCGGAACGCTTGGCAACGTGTTCCAGCGGGTACGCGGCGCGGCTGTTCTGGGTCAGGCTGACATCGGCGTAGTCGGCATGCTTGGCGTCGTCGATAACGACGTTCTCCAGCACAGCGCCGTGCTTGATGGCTTTCCAGATGACCGGCTCGTTCTTCTCGGAGAGGTCGATGCACTTGGCATAGCAACCGCCTTCGATGTTGAACACCACGCCTTCGCCCCAGCCGTGTTCGTCGTCACCGATCAGGTAACGGCTTTCGTCGGCCGACAGGGTGGTTTTACCGGTGCCCGACAGACCGAAGAACAGGGTCACGTCGCCTTCTTCGCCGATGTTGGCAGCGCAGTGCATTGGCAGCACGTCAGCGGCCGGCAGCAGGAAGTTCTGCACGGAGAACATGGCTTTCTTCATCTCACCGGCGTAACGCATGCCAGCGATCAGCACTTTCTTCTGTGCGAAGTTGAGGATCACGCAACCGTCGGAGTTGGTGCCGTCACGCTCAGGCACGCACTCGAAGTTGGCCACGTTGAGCACTTGCCACTCTTCACGACCGGCCGGGTTGTACTGCGCCGGGTTGATGAACAGGCAACGACCGAACAGGTTCTGCCAGGCAGTCTGGGTGGTCATTTTCACGGCCAGGTAGTGATCTTCCGCCGCGCCTACATGCACGTGGGACACAAAGTGCTCTTGCGCGTTGTTGAATGCTTCTACGCGAGCCCACAGCGCGTCGAACTTGTCGGCCGGGAACTTGCGGTTGATCGGGCCCCAGGCGATAGCGGCCTGGGTGGAAGGCTCTTCAACGATGAAACGGTCAACAGGCGAACGACCGGTGCGGTGACCAGTACGAACAACCAGAGCGCCGGTATCGGCAAGCTCGCCCTCACCGCGGTTCAGGGCTTCTTTTACCAGATCATCAACACTCAGATCGGTGTACACGGCGTTATTGGCTTGCGTCATGAGGTTCCCCGTCGGCCAGTGGCCGAGTGTGCTCCAAACGTTTTGTAGTAGAAAGTCGTGCACTACTACCGCGAAAAAAGTGGGCCGGATTATGCCAGAAAAGCCCAAAAAGAGTAGGGTCCTCCCGTCGTAACGGCGAAATTCCGTCGTTACGCAGTGAATTTACCTGCGCTGAACCGTTTTAGTGCCGGGTATCTGACGGCGTGTCGACGCCTGCGCCAGCGAACAATTGAGCAATATCAGCCGCATCGAACAGGTAACGCTCGTTGCAGAACTGGCAATCGATCTCGACGGTGCCACCCTGTTCGGCGACCAAGGCCTGAGCATCCTCCAGACCCAGACTGACCAGTGCGTTGCCCGAGCGTTCCCGCGAGCAGCTGCAACGGAAACGCAGGTTCTGCACATCGAACAGACGTACCTGCTCTTCATGGTAGAGGCGATGCAACACGGTTTCGTTGTCCAGGCTCAACAACTCATCGGCGGTCAAGGTGCTGGCCAGCGCCGTGATGTGCTGCCAGCTGGCGGCGCGGTCTTCTTCGTCTTTCAGGCGATCGGCCGGCAGTTGCTGCAACAGCAGACCACGGGCACGACGGCCGTCGGCGAACAGCTTGAAGCGGGTGCCAACCTGTTGCGACATAACGAAATAGTTGGTGAAGCAGTCAGACAAGGTTTCGCCGTCAAGGTCGACGATGCCCTGATAACGCTGGCCGACAGTCGGGTCGACCGTCAGGGCCAGAACGCCATTCGGCATCAGGTCGGCGAGGGTTGCGTCCGCTGCGATCTGCTCGGCGTCGTAACGCGCCAGGCCACGGATTTCGCGCTCACTGGAGCACTCGATCATCAGCATCGGAATCGGTCCTTCGGAACGCGCCTGCAGAATCAGCAAGCCGTCGAACTTCAATGTACCCACCAACAACGAGGCGGCCGCCATCAATTCGCCCAGCAGTTGCGCGACCGGCTCCGGGTACGGGTGCTTGGCAAGGACTTCGGCGTAGCTGCGCTCAAGCGCCACCAATTCGCCGCGGGTGTCACTGTCATCGAAGATGAAACGTTGGGTGAAATCGGTATCCGCTAGGTCGGTCATAATTTTGGGTATCTGAATGTGGTGACAAAATGGTTACAAGACGTGAAAATTTGCGCTTCTTGGCACCCTTTTTGGTGCCGACTGCTCTGCCATGGGAGGCATTTTATGAACAATCCGGGTTTGTTCCAATCAAGGTGGAACCTCGGCCGGCTGGTTCTGTGCAACGTAGTGCCGTTGGCGCTACTGGCTTTCTGGTTATGGCCTACGGGCAACTCGCTGTGTGTGATTTTCGACGAGTGGCTGTTCCGCTCGCTCAATGCACCGCTGGCCAGCAACCCGATATGGCTCCACATCTGGGCAATTGCAAGTCTGCGTCCGTTCGACATCGTCGTCGGCCTGATTCTGCTGACGCTGCTGATCAAGGGCGACTGGGTGTTCAAGGCCATTGACGTGCGTCGCGCATTTTTCGGTTTTTTCTCGATCCTGCTGTTAATGGTGGTAATCCGCGCGCTGTTTTCCAAGTTCGCCGACCATATGGACTGGCAACACAGTAGCCCGTCGATGGTGCTGGAAGGCGCGGTACACATCAGCGATTACTTCCCGCATCTGGAAAAAACCTGGGAGCTGAAGGATCGCTCCGGCCAGAGTTTCCCGGGTGATCACGCTTCGGTACTGCTGATCTGGGCGCTGTTCATGGGCGTATTCAGCCGCACGGTCGGCCAGTTTGTGACGATCTGGGGCCTGGCGCTGTTGTTCATGCTGCCGCGACTGGTCGCTGGTGCGCATTGGGGTCAGGACGACTACATCGGCGGAATGCTGCTGGCGGTGTGGGCGTTGGGCTGGGGTTACTACACGCCGTTTGCTTATCACGCCTCGAATTTCTGGCTGAAGGTGACTTCGCCGATTTTCAGTCTGCTGGGCAAATTGCCGCTGGTTTCGCGGATGAGTGTGGTGCGTAGCGCCTGATACCGAACTGTCTTCGGCGGGGCTGCGCCCTCGATTCGCGAGCAGGCTCGCTCCCACATTGGAATGCAATCTCCTGTGGGAGCGAGCCTGCTCGCAAAGAGGCCAGTACCAAAAGCGCGACTATTCGTCGTTACTGCCGCCGCGAAACCTGAACAAATCCCGCCGCTGTTTTTTGCTCGGTTTGCCATCCGTGGTAACACCCAGCGCCCCTGCCTTGCGCATCGCCGCAGCCGCTTCACGTTTGGCAATACTCGCCTCGGTCTCCGCATACAACGTCTGCGCCTCCGGTGCGCCGCGTCGCACAATCGACAACGCCTCGACCTTCACCGTGCGGACTTCAAACCCGGTACGAATCTCGAACTCATCGCCAATGCGCGGCTCTTTCCCAGGCTTGCAGCGTTCACCGCGACAATGCACCTTGCCGCTTTCGATCGCCGCTTTGGCCAAGGCGCGGGTTTTGTAAAAACGCGCGGCCCACAGCCATTTGTCGAGACGGACCTTGTCGTCCTCTTCGCTTTTTTGTGCCATTTGAATTCCTCGTTCAGCCAGTAGTCGGAACTGTACTACCGTTTCTGTCGGGCGCAAGAACTCGGCCCTCCAGATAGACTGTGATCTTGGCCGGTGCATCGGCATGGGGGTGCTCGAGTGACTAAATTTCCGTCTTCATTAACCTCGGCCCACACCGGTTGCCAGGGCTGTCAGCAAAGTGAGCCGCTGGGCTTCGATTTTTCCTTCGCCTACCAACCCATCGTCGATCTGCGCGACCAGTCGGTTTTTGCCCACGAAGCATTGGTCCGTGGCGTGGCCGGTGAAGGCGCACTCACGGTGTTGAACCAGGTTACAGAAGACAACCGCTACCGTTTCGACCAGCTCTGCCGGACCCGCGCCATCGAAGGCGCGGCCAATCTAAATATGCAGACACACTTGTCGATCAACTTCATGCCCAACGCGGTCTATCGTCCAGAGCTGTGTATTCGCAGTACGCTCGAGGCAGCAAAAAAACACCGTTTCCCTATCGACCGGCTGATTTTCGAAACCCTGGAAAGCGAGCATGTAGATAACTATCGCCATTTGACCAATATTCTGCGTGAATACCGCGAATTCGGCTTCAAGACCGCCATCGACGATTTCGGCGCCGGTTATTCGGGGCTCAATCTGCTGGCTGATTTCCAACCGGACCTGATCAAACTCGACATGGCGCTGATCCGCGATGTCGACCACGACCGTGTTCGTCAGGCGATCGTCCGGGGGATTGTCACAATCTGTGCGGAGTTGGACGTTACAGTCATTGCCGAAGGCATCGAGAGCGCCGGTGAACGGGATTTCCTGGCGGACTGTGGAATATTTCTGATGCAGGGCTTCTGGTTCGCCAAACCTGCATTCAAAGCGTTGGCCCAGGTTTCACCTGAGGCCTGGACGCGTTAATCGTTGGTTTTTTCTATTGAAGACATTTGACCATTTGACCGTTGTCGGTCTGCGCGAGTGGGTGGCGCTCCCGGACCTGGGAGTCGCTGGCCTGCGGGCGAAGATCGACACCGGTGCCAGTACCTCCAGCCTGCATGCCACCGACATTGAGCCGTTCGAGCGCGACGGCGAAAAGTGGGTGCGCTTCACTGCGCACCTGGGCACGGTGGTGCAGTTGCGTCACCGCCGCTGCGAGGCTCCGCTGGTCACCCGCAAAACCATCAAAAGCTCCAATGGCCATGCGCAGGTGCGCTACGTGATCAGCACCACCCTGGCCCTGGGCGATCGAGTGTGGCCGGTCGAGTTCACCCTCGCCTGCCGCAAGTCCATGCGCTATCGCCTGTTACTCGGTTCCAAAGCCCTGATCGATGGCCAGTTGGTGGTCAATCCGGGCATCAAATATGTACAAGACAAGCCGGTGTTCCCGGTATCTACCTCCTCCACAGGTGTTGCATGAAGATCGCTGTGCTGTCGCGGAACCCGCGTCTGTATTCCACCCGCCGTCTGGTCGAAGCCGGAACCGAGCGCGGGCATGAAATGGTAGTGATCGACACCTTGCGCGCCTACATGAACATCGCCAGCCACAAGCCGCAGATCCACTATCGCGGCAAACCGCTGGAAGGCTTCGATGCGGTGATCCCGCGGATCGGTGCATCGGTGACGTTCTACGGCTGCGCGGTGTTGCGCCAGTTCGAAATGATGGGGGTGTTCCCGCTCAATGAATCGGTGGCCATTGCCCGCTCGCGGGACAAGCTGCGCTCGCTGCAACTGCTGTCGCGGCGCGGCATCGGTCTGCCGGTCACCGGGTTTGCTCACTCGCCGGACGACATTCCCGATTTGATCGACATGGTCAACGGCGCGCCGCTGGTGATCAAGGTGCTGGAAGGCACTCAAGGTATCGGTGTGGTGCTGTGCGAAACCGCCACGGCGGCAGAGTCGGTGATCGAGGCCTTCATGGGCCTGAAGCAGAACATCATGGTTCAGGAGTACATCAAGGAAGCGGGCGGTGCGGATATTCGCTGCTTCGTGGTCGGTGACAAAGTCATCGCAGCGATGAAGCGTCAGGCCAAACCGGGTGAGTTCCGCTCCAACCTGCATCGCGGCGGCAGCGCCAGCCTGATCAAGATCACCCCGGAAGAGCGCATGACCGCGTTGCGCGCGGCCAAGGTTATGGGCCTGGCGGTGGCGGGTGTGGATATCCTGCGCTCCAATCACGGGCCGTTGGTGATGGAAGTGAATTCATCGCCGGGGCTGGAAGGGATCGAGACCACCACGGGGAAGAATGTGGCGGGGATCATCATCGAGCATCTTGAGAAGAATGGCGGGCCGAATATGACCCGCACCAAAGGCAAGGGATAAAGCGAAGAGCAAGAGCCCCTCACCCTAACCCTCTCCCAGGGGGAGAGGGGACTGATTGGGGGATATTGAAGAAGTACGCCGACTTGAACGAGCACTGCTAAATCCATAATCGACCTGATTTTGCAGGTCGATGTATGACGCCAGACACCTCGGTCAGCTCCCTCTCCCTCCGGGAGAGGGCTGGGGTGAGGGGCTTTTGATCTACACAGCATCCCGCGGCAACATCAGCCCCAACGGCAACCGCACCCGCGCTTCCAGCCCACCACCGGACCGGTTGCGCAACTCAACATTGCCGCCATGCATCGAAGCAATCCGCTTCACGATCGCCAAACCCAACCCTGTGCCCTTGCCGCCGCGGGCACGATCGCCGCGGGTAAACGGGTTGAAAATCGCCTCCAGCTCCGAAGGGTCAATCCCCGCGCCTCGGTCCATCACGCTCAGCACCACATACGGCGCACTGACGTCACCGGACACATAGGCCGCAACTTCCACGCTACCACCGGCATGGTTCAAGGCATTACCGATCAGGTTATTGAGCAAACGCTTCATCGATACCCGACGCAGCGGAAACGGCTGAATCGGCTCCAGACGCAAACGCACCTTCTCTTCACTCTGGTTGTACGGCGCCGCGACCTCGCGCACCAGATCAGTCAGATCCACCTCTTCCACCGACTCGTCGCGACCGTCGCGGATAAAGGCGAGGAACTGGTCGAGGATCGCGTCCATGTCTTCGATGTCGCGCACCATGTCGTCGGTCAGGTCATTGCGATCGCCCATCAACTCCAGCGACAGCCGCAACCGCGTCAACGGTGTGCGCAAGTCATGGGACACGCCAGCCAGCATCAACTCGCGCTCGCGTCCGGCCTGCTCGACGTCTTCGGCCATCTGATTGAAGGCGCGATAGACCTCGGTCATTTCGCTCGGCGTGTCGCTGATCGGCAGCCGCACACTGCGGCCCTGACCGAGCTGGCGAGCGGCGTAGACCAAGCGTTTCAAGGGCTGGTTGAGCTGGCTGACGAAAATCCATGCCGAGGCCGTCGACAGCAAGCCAATGGCGAGGAACCAGCCGAGCACGTTCCAGATTTTCTGGCCGCGCAACGGGTGTGGATACAAAGGTACCTTCAGCCAGCCATCACCAAGGCTCGGCGCGCGCACCCACAGCGCTGGCGGCGAGTGCATACGCAGCCGCACTTCGGTGTCGGCGCCCAGTTCTGCCTGCATCTGCCGCTGGTAGATTTCGCTGTACGGCCAATGTTGCTCCCCTTCCGGCACACCAGCGCCGACTACCCGGATCAGGGGCGCGGCATCAGCGATCTTCGCGCGGTTTTCTTCATCGGCGGCCCAATAGGCACGCAGCGTCAGGGCGACGCCGTGGCTGTATTGGCGGTCCACCAGCACGTCCTCGTTCATCAACAGATAAACCAGGGTCAGCGCCTTGGAAAACAGCACGACGATCAGCACCAGCCAGAGGGTGCGGGAGAAAAAACTTTGGGGGAACCAGACAGGGGTTTTCATCTATAACCGCTACACACTTGCAGGAGCGAGCAATGCTCGCATATTGCGGATTGCGAGTCTGCGGGCATGGCCGTTCGACCAAAACCTGCAGACTCGCTCCTACAAATCACCGATCACTTGGTGGCGGCACCATCGGGTACGAAGACGTAACCCACGCCCCAGACGGTCTGGATATAGCGCGGCTTCGACGCATCAGGCTCGATCATGCGGCGCAGACGGGAAATCTGCACGTCGATGGAACGCTCGAGGGCATCCCACTCACGGCCACGGGCCAGGTTCATCAGTTTGTCCCGGGTCAGCGGCTGACGCGCGTTCATCACCAGCGCCTTGAGTACCGCAAACTCACCAGTGGTGAGCATGTGCACTTCGTCGCCGCGTTTCAGTTCGCGAGTGGCCAGCGACAACACGTAATCACCAAAGGTGACATTTTCGTCTTCACTGCCCGGCGCGCCCGGCACCGGTGCGGCCTGACGACGCAGGACGGCTTTGACCCGGGCCATCAGCTCGTCCGGGTTGAACGGCTTGGCCAGATAATCGTCGGCACCCAGTTCCAGGCCCTTGATGCGGCTCAGCTCGTCGCCCTTGGCGGTGAGCATGATGATCGGAATCTGGTTGTTCGCGCCACGCAGGCGGCGGCAAGCGGTCAGACCGTCTTCGCCGGGCAGCATCAGGTCGAGGACGACCAGATTGAAAACTTCACGCGACAGCAGACGATCCATCTGCTCGGTGTTCGGTACGGTACGGGCACGGTAGCCCTTGCTGACGAAAAAACGTTCCAGCAGGCTGCTCAGCCCCGGATCGTCGTCAACGATGAGAATTTTTTCGCCTTCAGCAGTTTGTGCAGTGCTGCTCATTGGATGCTCCTTTTAGCTCGGCGCGCATTATGGCGTAGCTGCCGTTATACGCACCGTGTGCATTGTTAGCAGATTTTTCCTTCACTGCCAGAAAACCGGGGTTTATGCCTACAGACCGCAACGCCCCCGAATGACAGAACGCTGGTTATAATGCGCGGCGTTTTGTGCCAGGCAACGTCTGAATCGTTACCGCAGGTGGCAGGCTTTTTTTCCTGCCGAGCGCAGTAATTGTTCGATTTAACGGGTCAACGGGCTGCCTTTTGACCCAGGCAGCGGCAATTTTCTAGCCGCTCAACCAGACTCCGGGCCTTTGTTTCCGTGCCTGCGAGCCTGCTTTCACAATATGTCAGGTGGTTTTATGGACAGCATCAACAGCCGCATTGCCGAGGAACTCGGTGTACGCCCACAACAGGTCGAAGCGGCCGTCGCGCTACTCGATGAAGGCTCAACCGTTCCCTTCATCGCCCGTTACCGGAAAGAAGTCACCGGCAGCCTCGATGACACCCAGCTGCGTCATCTGGAAGAGCGTCTGCGCTACCTGCGAGAACTCGACGAACGGCGCATCAGCATCCTCGCCAGCATCGAGGAGCAAGGCAAACTCACCCCTGCTCTCGAGCGCGATATCAAACTCGCCGACACCAAGACCCGCCTCGAAGACTTGTACCTGCCGTACAAGCAGAAGCGCCGCACCAAGGGCCAGATCGCCCTGGAAGCCGGCCTCGGCGAACTGGCCGACGGCCTGTTCAACGACCCGAACCTGACCCCGGAAACCGAAGCCGCACGTTTCGTCGACGCCGAAAAAGGCGTAGCCGACGTGAAGGCTGCGCTGGAAGGCGCCAAGTACATCCTGATGGAGCGCTTCGCCGAAGACGCCAGCCTGCTGGAAAAGCTGCGTAACTATTTGAAGCAAGAAGCGACCATCAGCGCCCGCGTTATCGCTGGCAAGGAAGAAGAAGGCGCCAAGTTCCGCGACTACTTCGAACACGACGAGCCGCTGAAAAGCATGCCGTCGCACCGCGCACTGGCGATTTTCCGTGGGCGCAACGAAGGCATCCTCAGCTCTGCGCTGAAAGTCGGCGACGAACTGCCGGGCACCATGCACCCGTGCGAGGGCATGATCGGCCAGCAATTCAACATACAGAACCAGAACCGGCCGGCCGACAAATGGCTCGGCGAAGTAGTGCGCTGGACGTGGAAGGTCAAGCTCTACACGCACCTGGAAACCGACCTGCTCGGCGAGTTGCGTGACGGCGCCGAAACCGAAGCGATCAACGTGTTCGCGCACAACCTGCACGACTTGCTGCTGGCCGCCCCGGCCGGCCCGCGCGCAACCCTGGGTCTTGACCCGGGCCTGCGTACCGGTTGCAAGGTTGCCGTGGTCGACTCCACCGGCAAACTGCTGGATCACGCCACGGTTTATCCGCACGTGCCGCACAACAAGTGGGATCAGACCATCGCCATTCTGGCCGCCCTGTGCGCCAAGCACTCGGTTGACCTGATCGCCATCGGCAACGGCACCGCCAGCCGCGAAACCGACAAACTGGCGATCGAGCTGATCAAAAAATACCCAGCGATGAAAATGACCAAAGTCATGGTCTCCGAGGCCGGCGCATCGGTGTACTCGGCGTCGGAACTGGCGGCCAAGGAGTTCCCGGATCTGGACGTGTCGATCCGTGGCGCGGTGTCCATCGCCCGTCGTCTGCAAGATCCACTGGCTGAGCTGGTGAAAATCGATCCGAAATCCATCGGTGTCGGCCAGTACCAGCACGACGTTTCGCAGCTGAAACTGGCGCGTGGTCTGGACGCTGTGGTCGAGGACTGCGTGAACGCCGTCGGCGTTGACGTGAACACCGCTTCGGTGGCGCTGCTGGCACGCATTTCCGGCCTCAACGCAACGCTGGCGCAGAACATCGTCGCGCACCGCGATGAGCACGGTGCATTCAAAACCCGTGCAGCCCTGAAGAAAGTCGCACGTCTGGGCGAAAAAACCTTCGAACAGGCGGCCGGTTTCTTGCGCGTGATGAACGGCGACAACCCGCTGGATTCGTCGGCGGTGCACCCGGAAGCCTATCCGCTGGTGCAGCGTATTGCCGCTGAAACTGACCGCGACATTCGCTCATTGATCGGCGATGCCGGGTTCCTCAAGCGTCTGGATCCGAAGAAATTCACCGACGAAACCTTCGGTCTGCCGACCGTCACCGACATCCTCCAGGAACTGGAAAAACCCGGCCGCGACCCGCGTCCGGAGTTCAAGACGGCCGAGTTCCAGGAAGGCGTTGAAGACCTGAAAGACCTGCAACTGGGGATGATCCTCGAAGGCGTGGTGACCAACGTGACCGCGTTCGGTGCCTTCGTCGACATCGGCGTGCATCAGGACGGTCTGGTGCACATCTCGGCACTGTCGGAGAAGTTCATCAAGGATCCGCGTGAAGCGGTGAAGGCCGGTGACGTGGTGAAAGTGAAGGTCATGGAAGTCGACATCCCGCGCAAACGCGTCGGTTTGTCGATGCGTATGGGCGACACTCCGGGCGAGAAGATCGACGGTGCCCGTGGCTCGCGTCCGGGCTCGGCACAACGCCAGCCGTCGAACAACGCGCCACGCAAGGAAACCGCCACCGCAGCGCCGGTGAACAATGCAATGGCCTCGCTCTTCGCCAACGCCAAGCAGTTGAAAAAACGCTGATGGAAATTCCGGCCGGGCTCGTCGAGAGCGCGTTTTTCAAGCTGTTGGGCTGCCGCCTGCACAGCCTGGAAACCGGGGTGGCGCAAGTCGCCCTGGTGCTGGAACCGGAACTGCGCAATCGCGGCGGCAAATTGCACGGTGGCGCGCTGTTCAGTCTGGTCGATATTGCCATGGGGCTGGCCTGTTCCAGCACCCACGGCTTTGATCAGCAGAGCGCGACCATCGAGTGCAAGATCAACTATATCCGCGCCGTTTCCGATGGCGAGGTGCTGTGCACGGCGCGGGTGATTCACCCGGGCCGGCGCACGCTGGTGGTCGAAGCCGACGTGATGCAGGGCGACAAACTGGTCGCAAAAGCGCAAGGCACGTTCGCTGTCCTGTAGCTAGACGCCATCAATTTGAGTTAATTTCGGCGCAACGAATCCTGTGGGAGCGAGCCTGCTCGCGAAGACGGTGTGTCAGTCGGGTGATGGCGACTGCGAAACCCTCTTCGCGAGCAGGCTCGCTCCCACAGGGATTGTGCAGTTCCTGACTGACCGGCAAATGGCCTGCCGCTACAAAACCAGGCGATAACGCCAGTTTCAACTTCACCCTTGTAGACCGTCCTGCCCACCCCCATATTGGGGCGACTGACGCGTGAAGGAATCCAAATTGAGCGAACTTCTCAACCGCCGCCTGGCTCTGCTCGGCGAGCGCGCTAACCTCTCTCTGCTCGAGCAGTGCCTGCACGGTATCGAACGTGAATGCCTGCGCGTGACCAGTGAAGGTCGCCTGGCGCAAACGCCGCACCCCGAAGCCTTGGGTTCCGCGCTGACCAACGAACAGATCACCACCGACTACTCCGAGTCGCTGCTGGAATTCATCACGCCCGCCCTGCCGGATCCGGCTGATACGCTGGCGAGCCTGGACAAGATTCACCGCTTTGCCTACAGCAAGCTCGGCAACGAGTACCTGTGGAGTCCATCGATGCCGTGCCCGTTGCCGGCCGAGGAAGACATCCCGATCGCCTACTACGGCACCTCCAACATCGGTCAGCTCAAGTACGTTTACCGCAAGGGCCTGGCCCTGCGTTACGGCAAGACCATGCAGTGCATCGCCGGGATTCACTACAACTTCTCCCTGCCGGAAAAGCTCTGGCCGCTGCTGCGCGAGACCGAAGGATTTGTCGGCACGGATCGCGACTTCCAGTCGTTTTCCTACATCGCGCTGATCCGCAACTTCCGTCGCTACAGCTGGCTGCTGATGTACCTGTTCGGTGCCTCGCCAGCGCTCGACGCCGGTTTCCTGCGCGGTCGTTCGCATCAACTGGAACAACTCGATCCCGACACCTTGTATCTGCCGTACGCCACCAGCCTGCGCATGAGCGACCTCGGTTACCAGAGCAACGCTCAGGCCGGTCTGACCCCGTGCTACAACGATCTGGCGAGCTACACCGACAGCCTGCGCAAAGCCGTGGCCACGCCGTACGCGCCGTACGTTGAAGTCGGCACGCACAAGGACGGCGAGTGGGTGCAGCTCAACACCAACATCCTGCAGATCGAAAACGAGTACTACTCCAACATCCGCCCAAAACGCGTGACCTACACCGGCGAGCGGCCGATTCAGGCGCTGGTGGCCCGTGGCATTCAGTACGTTGAAGTGCGTTGCCTGGACATCAACCCGTTCCTGCCGATGGGCATCGACCTGACCGAGTCGCGCTTCCTCGATGCGTTCCTGCTTTACTGCGCACTCAACGACAGTCCGTTGCTGACCAACACCTCGTGCGGCAACGCCACGTCGAACTTCCTCAGCGTGGTCAAGGAAGGCCGTCGTCCGGGTCTGCAATTGCAGCGTGACGGTGAATCGGTGGAGATGAAGACCTGGGCGGCCGAACTGCTGGAGCAAATCGCCCCGCTGGCAGCGTTGCTGGATCAGAGCCATGGCGGCGATGCCCACAGCAAGGCACTGGATGCGCAACTGGCCAAGGTCAGCGATCCGTCTCTGACGCCCTCTGCGCAGGTGCTGGCGGCGATGGCTGAGCACAAGGAAAGCTTTGCGCAGTTCTCGTTGCGCCAGAGTCAGGCGCATGCGGAGTTTTTCCGTCGCGAGCCTTTGGCGGCGGATGAGCAGGCGAAGTTCGAGGAGTTGGCGCGTTCGTCGCTGGCAGCGCAGGCGGAGCTTGAACAGAACGAAGTGGGCGATTTTGATGTGTTTGTCGGGTCGTATCAGGCGAGTATTTTGGCGATCAGCAACTGAAGCCTCCCTGCCCTGATCGTTCCCACGCTCCGCGTGGTAACGCCTCAAGGGACGCTCTGCGTCCGGGTGACGCGGAGCGTCACCGGCTGCATTCCCACGCAGAGCGTGGGAACGATCTGCCCCCCAATCCCACCGAGCCTTAGATTTTTCCGCTCATAAGCTCATTCTAAAAAGTTATTTATTTACTGATTCTTAGATCATTTAGTCTCCTTTCACGCCGACGCTCGGTCGCCTGATATGGAGCTGTTCAATGAAACTGAATTTCCCGCTTCGCCTGCTCGCCGTGGCCTCTCTGGCTGCCGCGAGTTTTCTGGCCCAGGCCGCCGACCTCACCGTCGCTTACCAAACCACCGTTGACCCGGCGAAAGTTGCCCAGGCCGACGGCGCTTACGAAAAAGCCACCAAAGCCGATATCGCCTGGCGCAAGTTCGACAACGGCGCCGACATCATCGCCGCCATCGCCTCCGGTGACGTGCAGATCGGCTATCTCGGCTCGAGTCCGCTGACCGCTGCGATCACCCGCAAAGTCCCGGTCGAAACCTTCCTCATCGCCACCCAGATCGGCGCCGCTGAAGCACTGGTCGCCCGTGACGGTTCCGGCATCAAGACCCCGCAAGACCTGATCGGCAAAAAAATCGCCGTGCCATTCGTGTCCACCGGTCACTACAGCCTGCTCGCCGCGCTGAAGCACTGGAACATCGACCCGTCGAAAGTCACCGTGCTCAACCTCGCCCCGCCAGCGATCATCGCGGCGTGGAAACGCGGTGACATCGACGCCACCTACGTGTGGGATCCGGCACTCGGTGTGGCCAAGGAAAACGGCAAAGTGCTGATCACTTCCGGCGAGCTGGCCAAGTTCGGCGCGCCGACTTTCGACGCGTGGATCGTGCGCAAGGACTTCGCCGAGAAGCACCCGGAAATCGTCACCGCGTTCGCCAAGGTCACCCTCGACGCCTACGCCGACTACCGCAAAGACCCGAAAACTTGGCTTGCCGATCAATCCAACGTCGACAAACTGGTGAAACTCTCCGGTGCCAAGGCCAGCGACATCCCATTGCTGCTGCAGGGCAACGTCTACCCGCTGGCGGCGGATCAGGTCGTCACCCTCGGCGCGCCGACCACCAAAGCCATCACCGACACCGCCGCGTTCCTCAAGGAGCAGGGCAAGGTCGAAGCCGTTCTACCGGACTACGCGCCGTACGTCAGCGCCAAATTCATCACCCACTGATCGGGAGTTAACCGCGATGGCCTTGCTACAGCTGGAGCGCATCAGCGCACAGTACCCGGGCAGCCCGACACCGGTGCTGGCGGATATTTCTCTGACCCTCGGGCCTCAGCAATTGCTGGTCGCCCTCGGCCCCTCCGGCAGTGGCAAGACTTCGCTGTTGAACCTGATTGCCGGTTTCGTAGAACCGAGCTCCGGGCGTATCACCCTCGACGGCGTACCGGTCAAAGGCCCGAGCGCCGAACGGGGCGTGGTGTTCCAGGACGACGCTTTGTTGCCTTGGCAGGATGTGTTGGCCAACGTCGCGTTCGGTCTGGAACTGGCCGGTGTCGCCAGGGAAAAACGCGAAAAAATCGCCCGTGAAATGCTCGCACTGGTTGATCTTTCCGGTTTCGAAAGCCGCCGCATCTGGCAGCTTTCCGGTGGCCAGAAACAACGCGTCGGCCTCGCCCGCGCCCTCGCCGCCGACCCGCGCGTGTTGCTGATGGACGAGCCTTTTGGCGCGCTCGACGCCTTCACCCGCGAACAGATGCAGGAGCTGTTGCTGCAAGTCTGGCAGCGCACGGCCAAACCGGTTTTCCTGATTACCCATGACATTGAAGAAGCGGTGTTCCTCGCCACTGACCTGATTCTGCTCGCGCCGAATCCGGGACAGATCGTTGAGCGCCTGCATCTGGATTTCGGTCAGCGTTACGCCGCCGGTGAGTCCGCCCGTGCGATCAAATCCGATCCGCGTTTTATCGAAACCCGCGAACACGTGCTGAGCAAAGTGTTCTCGCAACGCAGCGCCGGGCAACGGCAGGAGCGCGCATGAGCAGTTACGACGTTTCCTCGACTGCGGTAAAACCCGCGACCCCATCGGTGGCGATTCCCGTACGCCGCAGCCTCAGCACGCGCTGGATCAGCCTGCTGACGCTGTTTGCCTTGTCGGCGATCTGGTGGGCCGTAACAGCCACCGGTTTGATCGAACCGCTGTTTCTGCCGCCACCGTCCGCCGTGCTGCAAAAGGGCTGGTTGCTGGCGACTACCGGTTACATGGATTCGACGTTGTGGCAGCACCTCGGCGCGAGCCTGAGCCGCATCGGTCTGGGCCTCGGTTTTGCGATTCTGACCGCCGTACCGGTGGGCATTGCCATCGGCGCCAACCGCATCGCCCGTGGCGTGCTCGATCCGCTGATCGAGTTCTACCGCCCTATTCCGCCGCTGGCTTATCTGCCGCTGATCGTGATCTGGTGCGGCATCGGCGAGTTGTCGAAAGTGCTGCTGATTTATCTGGCGATTTTCGCGCCGATTGCCATCGCTACTGCCACCGGCGTACGCACGGTGGATCCAGCGAAATTGCGTGCGGCGCAGTCGTTGGGCGCGACTCGCGTACAACTGATTCGCCATGTGATTTTGCCGAGCGCTCTGCCGGACATTCTCACTGGCGTGCGCATTGGTCTGGGGGTGGGTTGGTCGACATTGGTCGCCGCGGAATTGATCGCCGCCACCAGTGGCTTGGGCTTCATGGTGCAGTCGGCCGCGCAGTTCCTCGTCACCGACGTGGTGGTGCTGGGGATTCTGGTCATCGCCCTGATCGCCTTCGCCATGGAAATGGGCCTGCGCGCCCTGCAGCGCAAACTGGTGCCGTGGCACGGCCAGGCCCACTGATTTTTCAGCACTGACTACCCCGACACATCGGGGCCCAAGAATTGAAGAGAAAGACCATGAGCAGCCTCAACATCACCCCCTTAAGCTCAGCCCTCGGCGCGCAAATCAGCGGCGTCGACATCAGCCAGCCGCTGAGCCTGGAACACCGCGACGCCATCGAGCAGGCGTTGCTCAAATACCAAGTGCTGTTCTTCCGCAACCAGCCAATCGAACCGCCGCAACAGGCACGCTTCGCCGCCTATTTCGGCGATCTGCACATCCACCCGATCTACCCGAACGTGCCGGAACAACCGGAAGTGCTGATTCTCGACACCGCCGTCACCGACGTACGTGACAACGCGATCTGGCACACCGACGTGACCTTCCTGCCAACGCCAGCGATGGGCGCGGTGCTCAGCGCCAAGTTGCTCCCGGAGTTTGGTGGCGACACGTTATGGGCCAGCGGCATTGCCGCGTATGAGGCGCTGTCGGCGCCGCTGAAAGGCTTGCTCGAAGGGCTGACCGCGACTCACGATTTCACTCGTTCGTTTCCACTGGAGCGTTATGGCAACACGCCTGAAGCGCTGGCGCAGTGGGAAGAGGCTCGGCGCAAGAATCCACCGCTGTCGCACCCGGTGATCCGTACGCATCCGGTCAGCGGGCGGCGCTCGTTGTTCGTCAATGAAGGCTTCACCTCGAAGATCAATGAGCTGTCGGAAACCGAGAGCGAGGCGATTCTGAAGTTTCTGTTCGCCCATGCAACGCGGCCGGAATTCACCATTCGCTGGCGCTGGCAGCAGGACGATATTGCGTTCTGGGATAACCGCGTGACACAGCATTACGCGGTGGATGATTACCGGCCGGCGCGGCGGGTGATGCAGCGGGCGACGGTGTTGGGGGATGTGCCGTTTTTTTAGGATCAAAAGATCGCAGCCTGCGGCAGCTCCTACCTTGATCGTTCCTACGCTCTGCGTGGGAATGCCGCCCGGGACGCTCTGCGTCCCATCTAAAGCCGAACGCGGAGCGTCCGTGGATGCATTCCCACGCAGAGCGTGGGAACGATCAGCTTCGAGAGGCTCACTCCGCCGTCGAAGGCTTCTCCCAAAGATTGATCCCGCCCTCTTGGGCAAACCGGTCAATCTCCGCCAGCTCTTCAGCACTGAAGCTCAAATTCTTCAACGCCCCGACGTTCTCGATAATCTGCTCCGGTCGGCTCGCGCCGATCAGTGCCGAGGTCACCCGCGGATCACGCAGCGTCCACGCCAACGCCAGTTGCGCCAGACTCTGACCACGACGCTTGGCGATTTCATTCAGCGCGCGCACGTGGGCTATGTTGGCCTCGGACAGATGCGCAGCCTGCAACGAACCACCACCGGGACGATTGACCCGCGCATCCGCCGGCACGCCGTTGAGGTATTTGTCGGTGAGCAGACCTTGCGCCAACGGGGTGAACGCGATCACCCCGGTGCCGAGTTCATCGGTGGTATCCAGCAGATCCTTTTCCACCCAGCGATTGAGCAGGTTGTACGCCGGCTGATGGATCAGCAGCGGCACTTTCCACTCTTTCAGCAGTGCAGCGATCTCGCGGGTTTTCACTCCCGAGTACGAGGAGATACCGATGTACAACGCCTTGCCCTGTTGCACGGCTGTGGCGAGGGCGCTGGCGGTTTCTTCCAGCGGGGTGTCCGGGTCGAAGCGGTGCGAATAGAAGATATCCACATAGTCCAGACCCAGGCGTTGCAGGCTCTGGTCGAGGCTGGCCAGTACGTATTTGCGCGAGCCACCACCCTGACCGTAAGGGCCGGGCCACATGTCCCAACCGGCTTTGCTGGAGATGATCAGCTCGTCGCGATACTGCTTGAAGTCTTCGCGCAGCAGGCGGCCGAAATTGATCTCGGCGCTGCCGTACGGCGGGCCGTAGTTGTTGGCCAGGTCAAAGTGGTTGATGCCCAGATCGAATGCAGTGCGCAGCAAGGCGCGCTGGGTGTCGATCGGTGTGCTGTCGCCAAAGTTGTGCCACAGGCCCAGTGACAGCGCCGGCAACACCAGACCGCTGCGGCCGACGCGGCGGTAAGGGATGGAGTCATAGCGGTTTTCGGCAGCGGTGTAAGTCATCGAATCCTCTCTTGTCTGTCTTGAAATGGGTGTCGACTTCATCGCTGGCAGGCTAGCTCCCACATTGGATGCAGCCTCCTGTGGGAGCGAGCTTGCTCGCGAAGGGTGTTACGCAAATCGATTGCCGGGTCGAGCCAGGCCCAGGTTCTCACGCAAGGTACGGCCCTCATACTCCGTTCTGAACAACCCACGCCGTTGCAGTTGCGGGACCACGCCATTGGCGAAGTCTTCGAGCCCGCCCGGCAGGTGCGGCACCAGCACGTTGAACCCATCCGCCGCGCCCTGTTCGAACCATTCCTGCAAGCGATCAGCAATCTGCTCGGAGGTACCGATCAGGTTGTAATGCCCTCGCCCGCCGGCAATCTTGCGACCCAATTGCGCAAGGCTCAGGTTTTCCCGACCTGCCAGTTCAGTCAGCAATTTCTGCCGGCTCTGCTGGCCGCTTTCCGTCAGCGGCAACTCAGGCAATGGCCCGTCCAGCGGGTACTTCGACAAATCGAAGTTGCCCAGCATACGCCCAAGCAAGGCGACGCCAACCTCGGGTTCGACTAATTGCTGAAACGTTTCATATTTTTCCTGGGCTTCGGCCTCGGTGCTGCCGACCACGACAAAAACCCCGGGCATGATTTTCAGCGAGTCAGCGCTGCGACCGTACTTGGGCAGACGTCCTTTGAGATCGGCGTAGAACGCCTGCGCACTGATCAACGAAGTCTGCGCGGTGAACACTACTTCAGCGGTCTGCGCCGCCAATTCTCGCCCGGTTTCCGAAGAGCCGGCCTGCACGATCACCGGTTGCCCCTGCGGCGAACGCGCAACGTTCAGCGGACCTTTGACGCGAAAGTGTTCACCAACATGATCCAGCACGTGCAACTTCGCAGGGTCGTAATACGCCCCGCTGGCCTTGTCGCGTGCAAACGCATCGTCCTCCCAACTATCCCAAAGCCCGGTGACCACCTGATGAAATTCGCGGGCACGGCTGTAGCGTTCGGCATGGCCGATATGTTCGTCACGACCGAAATTCAGCGCCTCGGCGGCATTGTCCGAGGTCACCAGATTCCACCCCGCGCGCCCACCGGAAAGGTGATCGAGCGAAGCGAATTTGCGCGCCACGTGGTACGGCTCGTTGTAACTGGTGGTCGCCGTGGCGATCAGGCCGATGTGCTCGGTCACCGCACTCAGCGCCGAGAGCAGTGTCAGCGGTTCGAAGTGATCGGAACGTGCCATGCGGCTGGCGATGTCCTGAGTCGGCGCGGCAACGCTGTCGGCGACAAACAACGTATCGAATTTCGCCGCTTCGGCAATCTGCGCCAACCGCTTGTAGTGCGCAAAATCCAGACCGGCATTGGCCGGCACATCAGGATGACGCCAAGCCGCCACGTGGTGCCCGGTGGCCATGAGGAACGCGCCGAGTTTCAACTGTCCGCTCATCTCAGAAATCCTTGCGCAGTTGCACGCCGAAATAGCGCTCGTCATCCCGTGGCACGGCGCGATAAATGTAATTGCCACCGCTGGCGAGCAATGGCGAATAGGACTTGTCGGTAAGGTTCTTGCCCAGCAGCGCGACGCGCCAGCCGTTGCTGTAATCGGCCAGGGCGACGCTGGCGTTCCACAGGCCGTAGGCACCCTGTTTGGTGTCGGGGTTCTGGCTGATGTCGTACTGCACTTCGCTCTGCCAGCTGTAGTCGGTGCCGAGTTCGATATCCAGACCGTTATCCAGCGGGATGCTGTAGTCGGCGCGCACGTAGCTTTTCCAGTCCGGGCTGAACGGCAGCGGTTTGCCGTTGACGTTGCACGACGCCGCCGCGCCCGCCGGGCAGGCGAACTCGTCGATGCGCGCGCGGGTGTAGGCCAGTGCTCCGGACAGCTTCAATTGCTGGGTCGCCTGCAAGGCGTAATCGAGTTCGACACCTTCGGTGCTGACGCTGCCGGCGTTGATCAAACGCGTCACAACCTGGCCGGCGACGGTGTCGAAGAAATTCGCCTGATAGTTGTCGTACTCGCTGTGGAACACCGCGAGGTTGGTGGTCAGGCGATTGTTCCAGGAGGTGGCTTTGATGCCCGCCTCCCAGGTGTTGGAGGTCTCCGGTTTCAACGCTTCGGTGTCGCGCGACTGCATGTTGAAGAACACGTTGTAGGCCGGGCCCTTGTAGCCGCGCGAGTAGGTCAGGTAAGTCGTGACCGTATCGCTCAGGTCGTACTGCACGCCGAGGCGGCCGGACCAACCGTCTTCGTCCACCGAACCCGAACTGCTGGTGGCCGGTTGAATGCCGCTGACGGTGGTCGCCGAAGTGGAAACGCGGCGGTGATCGTATTCCAGATCATCGTGGGTGTAGCGCAGACCAGCGATGCCGCGAAAGTCCGAGGTGAAGTTCAGCGTAGCCTCGCCGAACGCTGCGTAGCTATCGCTGGTGGTGCTGTAATCAGCGACGCCGCGATCAGTGCGCGTGGTCGTTGTCAGCGTGCGCTGATAGGTCTCATCGTCCTTGCCGTGCATGTAGAACAGGCCGCCGACGTACTCGAGGAACACGCCCTTCGGCGAGGCCAGACGCAGCTCTTGCGAGTATTGATCGAAAGCCAGATCGCCCTTGTCCGCCGTGCCGGGAAACGCTGCGGTCACTGTGCCGAGACGGTCGCCGTCCTGATATTGGGTGTTGTCCCAGCCGCGCCATGCGGTGATCGAGGTCAGGGTGTAATCGCCCAGTTGCCAGTCGAGCTGGCCGGACAGGCCTTTGTTGGTGTCCTCAACGTGTGAGCGGGTGTCGGTGTTGATGTCGCGGTTGTGGCTGGAGGCATACGCCGGGCTCAGCGCGTTGGCGAAGGCCGGGGTCAGTGACTTGCTGACCACACCGTTGGGGCCGTCGTCGTGGGACTGCATGTAGTCGGCGATCAGGGTGAAGGTGACATCGTCGTTGGGCGTGAATTCGAGTTTGCCGCGCACGCCGCGATGGTTGTAGCCGTTGACCTCCTGGCCGTTGTGTTTGTTGTCGACGTTGCCGTCGTAGGTTCCGAACAGTGTGCTGATCGAGCCTTTCAACGTGTCCGGAATCAGGCTGCCGCCGATGCCGAATCGGGTGCGGCTTTCGTTGCCGCTGTAATACGACTGATCGATGTAACCGTGGGTCTCGGCGGTAGGTGCCTTGCTGGTGATGTTGAGTACACCGGCCGAGGCGTTTTTGCCAAACAACGTGCCTTGCGGGCCGCGCAATACTTCGACGCGTTCGAGGTCCAGTAAGTCGAGAGTGGATTGGCCGGGACGCGCGTAGACCACGCCGTCGATCACCGTCGCCACGGTCGGCTCGACGCCTGGTGAGGTGGAAATCGTGCCGACGCCGCGCACGAACAACGAGGTGTCCTTGTTCGACGCGCCAGTGCGGAAGTTAAGCGACGGCACTTGCTGGACGATGCTCGCCACGCCGTTGCGGTTGTCGCGCTCAAGCTGTTCGCCGTCGATCACCGAGACCGCGACCGGCACTTTTTGCAGCGACTCTTCGCGGCGCGTGGCAGTGACGGTCACGGATTTGAGTGTCGGCTCCTGATCACTGCTCTCGGCAGCGAATGCGTTGGGCAGCGGCAGTACCGCCAACCCCGTGAATAACCAGCCGGCGGCGCGAATCGACTGCGCCAGTGTGTGTGTCGCCCCAGGAATGTTGTGCATATTTGCCCGCTCGAAATTGGCCCTTAACCGCTGCCGTTCTGCGACGACAGCGCCTGAATCGGTGTCTTGGGCATTCGCTCGAGCGAGTAGCAGACAGCGCGCTTTGTTAGCGCTACCATCAAGAGTATTGGCAAGACACGCATAGAGCGTCCAATACTGAAAAATTACTTTTATATGCGATTTTGTTTTTAAGAAGGACCGACCCTTGAGCGAAGAAAAACCCCGCAAACGCCGTGGCGCCGGACGCGTGACCCTGAATGCGGTGGCGCATGAGGCCGGGGTTTCGGCAATCACCGTGTCGCGCTATTTCAATCAGCCCGAACAGGTTTCGCCCGAGCGCCGCGAGCGGATTGCGGCGGTGGTGGCGGAGCTGGGTTATGTGCCGAATCTGGTAGCCGGCGGGCTGGCCTCGGCACGGGGGAAAATCGTCGGCATGGTCATCCCGAACATCTCCGGGCCGATCTTCGCCAACACCATTCAAGGCTTCAGCGACACCCTCAGTCGGCATGGTTATCAGCTGTTGCTGGCGTCGAGTTACTTCAGCACTGAACAAGAAGAAAACGCCGTGCGTGCGTTTCTCGGCTGGTCGCCGGCGGCGCTGGTGCTGACCAGTCACTTTCACAGTGCTGGCACGGAAAAGATGGTCGCCGAGGCAGATATTCCGGTGATTGAAACCTGGGATTACCAGCCGGATCGCGAGCCGATGCAGATTGGTTTTTCGCATTTTGAAGTGGGCGTGAAGGCGGCAAAACATCTGCTGGGAAAAGGCTACCGACGCATTGCCTTCGTGCAGAACAGCGCTGCGGGTGACTTCAGCGCACTGGAGCGCCGCGACGGTTACGCGGCGACTTTAAAAGAATCCGGCCTGGAACCCTGGGTCTTCGCCCCCGACGCTAATCGCGCACCATTCGAGGCCGGCAAACAGGCAATGGATGCCCTGATGAACGCCTCACCGCGCCCCGATGCAATCATCTTCGCGAACGACAATCTCGCTGCCGGTGGCCTGCTGGCCGGACAACGCGCCGGTTTGAAAATCCCCGAAGACTGCGCCGTTCTCGGCTTTGGCGACTACCCGTTCGCCGAGATGCTTTTGCCCAGCCTGAGCACCATCAAACCACCGGCGCTGGAGATCGGTGTACTGGCCGCAACACGCGTACTGGAAAGCCTTGGGGTATTGCCGAGCGACGAAGTGCAACGTCTGAACCTGCTGCAATGCCAGGTCATCGAACGCGAAAGCACCTGACTTCGCTATACCGACAGTTCGCGCAAGGCGGCCGCCGCGAGGAAACCGGAGCGGGATCGATAGCGCTGGTCACGGCGGACTGTCTGGTCAATACGCTCAAGTAGTTGCTCAGGCAATGTGGCGTTAAAACGCACTGACTTGCCGAAATACGGGGTGATATCAAAATCGACCACGCCCCAGATCCCTCCCGCGTAATCCGGGTTATCGAGATGAGCATCAATGTCCCGCACTTGCGGTAACGGCGCGCCGTCGGCGACCAAACCCTCATAGTGAAGCGCCAATGCTTCCTGAGTATTTTCAAACGCCTCAGCGACGGTAATACCTGCGGAGAAACAACCCGGGACATCCGGGATGATCACTCCGTAGTCTGAGTCGGCATCCTTGTGCAGAACGACCGGGAATTTCATATGAGTGAGTCCTTCCTCTGACCGGCCCATAAAACGGCCTTCGTTTCCAATAACGGGCCTCATTTCAAGCCCGCCTGTTTCAAAATACTGTTGATCGTGCCCTTGGGCAGATCCGAATCAGGGTGCTTGATCGTCACCCTTCCGGGCTTGTGCGGATGCTTGTACTGGTGGTGGCTGCCTTTCACTGCCACCAGATACCAACCATCGTCTTCGATCATCCTGATCATTTCCCGACTGCGCATTTCCTTTGCGCTGTTCGACAGCTAGAGCCATTTACTCTAGGTGAAGCAGTTGGCTTCTATACACACGATACACACCTGGATAAATACTAGCTCACTGAACAAATTCTCGGTGATGGGACAGATCAACGGCAGGCGCGGGCCAGCAAGAAAAACACGTCACCGGCCAAACTCTGTGCAGGAGTCGCAAAATGTGTCCAGTGGAGAAGCAGGATGGGCAGTGGCGGGGGCGGGATTGGCTATGCTCTAACTGACACGGAGGTGGCCCTTTCGCGAGCAGGCTCGCCCACAGGGATTTGCTGTGTACATGAAATTTATGCCCAGCCGAGATCCATTGTGGGAGCAAGCCTGCTCGCGAAGGGGCTCTTCCCGGCACTGCACCTCCATCAGGCAGAACGCCCCATGCACACCGCCATCATCATTTTCTTCGGCCTGGTCCTGCTCGCTCTGATGCTCTACATCGGCGAGCGAATCGGCTTCAGCCGCCAGACCATGGCGTACGGCTTCGCCGCCCTGTGGCTGGCATTGACGGTGATCAATGGTGCGGTAGGTGTCGTGCACGCTGGCCAGTCCGTGGGATCGGAAATAGCGATTGGCAGTGCGGTATTCGGCGTGCCGATGGCGGCGATGGTGTTGTTCATGGTGCTGAGCGCCGAGTCGTAAACGTCCCGGCGCCCAGCCAACGTTCAACGCACCAGATGCAGGAACTGCATGTGGCGTTCGTACTGGTCGAGGATATCGTTGATGATCTGCTCTTTGGTGTAGCCGACCAGATCGTAGTCCTGACTGCCCTCGCTCAGGTGCACTTCGGCGCGGTAGTAACGGCGATTGTTGAGCTGCTTCGAGCCCATGCCGCCACGCGCGAACGACGGCGTGAAGTAGCCGCGCATCTGCACTTGGTAGATGAACGGATGCTGCTCGCCGTGGCCGATTTCCAGGCTGATGTTGTCGTGCGCCGGGTCCGGCTGCGTGACCACGTTCAAGCCCTTCTCGACAAACACCGCCGTCACTTCTTCAATTGCCGGACGCACCGTGGTGTCCATGAAGCGGTACACCTCGTCACGCGACGGGAAGTGCACGGCCTGGCTCAGACGCTGACGCCAGCCACCGGTGCCGCGCCGCGAACCGGAGACCGGTGCCAGCGAATGCAACTGCGCGATCTGCTTCTGCGACTCCAGATAGAACGCCTTGTGCAGCCCCCACATCATCAGCAACAGAATCAGCGAGAACGGCAACGAGGTCAGTACCACCGCCGACTTCAGTGCATCAATGCTGCCGGAGAACAGCAACGCACTGGTGATCAGCGCCGTCATCGCGCCCCAGAACACCCGCAGCCATTTCGGCCCATCTTCGTCTGGGTTGCCACCCTTGGCCGACAAGGTCGAGAGCACCACGGTGCCGGAGTCGGCAGACGTCACGAAGAACACGAAGCTGATAAACACCGTCACAGCGATGACGGTTTTGCTCCACGGGTAGGTTTCCAGCAGCAGGTAAATGCTCATCGACGGATTGTCGATGGCCGACATGCCCAATGCGCTCATGCCGTGATTGAGCACTTGATCCAGCGCGCTGTTGCCGAAGATCGACATCCACGCGAGGGTAAAACCGAGCGGAATCAACAGCACGCCGAAGACGAATTCACGGATGGTGCGGCCACGGGAAATCCGTGCAATGAACAGGCCCACAAACGGCGACCATGCAATCCACCAGGCCCAGTAGAACACTGTCCAGCCACCCAGCCAGTCGCTCGGCTTGTCGTAGGCGTAGAGGTCGAAACTCTTCATCGGCAACGCGCCGAGGTAGTCACCGAGGTTCTGGATCAAGGTGTTGAGCAGGTGCTGGGTTGGCCCGGCGAACAACACGAACAGCAGCAGCGCACAGGCCAGCAGCATGTTGATGTCGGACATCACACGCACGCCTTTATCGACGCCGGAGACGGCCACGATGATTGCCGCGCTCATCATCAGCGTGATCAGGCCAACCTGAATCCACTGGGTGTGGGCGATGCCGAACAGGTAATCGAGACCGGAGTTGAGGTGCAGCACCCCAAAGCCCATGTCGGCGCCCAGACCGAATACCGTGGCGATGATGCCGAAGCCGTCCACTGCATAACCGATCGGGCCGTTGATGCGTTTGCCAATCAGCGGATACAGCGCCGAACGCAGTGCCAGCGGCAGGTTGTGGCGGTAAGCGAAATAAGCCAACGCCATGCCGACGAAAGCGAAAACACCCCAGCCATGCAGGCCCCAGTGCAGAAACAGAATCTGCATGGCCTGGCGCGCCGCATCCGCGGTGCCCGCCTCGCCTTGCGGTGGCTGGAGCATATGAGTCAGCGGTTCAGAGACGCAAAAGAAAAACAGCGTGATGCTGATCCCGGCGGCGAACAGCATACCGGCCCAGGACAGGTAACTGAATTCGGGCTCGTCGTGGTCGGCACCGAGTTTTATCTTGCCGTAGCCGGATAAGGCGGTGACCACCACGAAGACCAGATACAGGGTCATCGCGAGCATGTAGTACCAGCCGACCGTATTGGCCGCCCAGTTTTGCGCTTCCAGCAGCCAGGCACCGGCCTGCTCAGGCATGGCGATAACAACGAGACCAAACAGCAGAATGACCGTCGCGGCGAAGTAGAACACCGGCGGATTCATGCGTACCAGACCGCTGGCGGGGGTGGACGATGCACTCATGAAACGTGCACCTCGAGGGGTTGAAACGTGGCTGAAATGATCGGACTCAGCAAAGGCAAGCCTCCTGTTGTGAGCGGGCAGCGAACCACCGGTTTAACTTGAATGAACGTTCAAGTTAAACATGGATAGGGTGGTAAGGACTAATCGTACGGCTAGGCGGTAGTTTTCCTACGCTAGCTCAAGGAGAGGTATGACGCGGGTTTGGGAGGATTCGTTCAGTTGAGAATTAGCTGAAGGCCATTATCTCGATTTGCCTGAAAACCATTCGCGAGCAAGCTCGCTCCCACATTTGAAATGCATTCCATTGTGGGAGCGAGCTTGCTCGCGAAGAGGTCAACCGCCGCGAAGCAAATTCAGAAGCCTACTTCTGCGTCCCGTCATCATGCTGCAAATTCGCCTGGGTCAAATTGCACCCCGCCGGCACACTCCTCGTCAGCCACACATTGCCGCCAATGGTCGACCCCTTGCCGATGGTGATCCGCCCGAGAATCGTCGCCCCGGCATAAATCACCACGTCATCTTCAACGATCGGATGACGTGGATGGCCTTTCTGCAACTGCCCGTCCTCATCCGCCGGGAAGCGCTTGGCGCCCAAGGTAACGGCCTGATAAATCCGCACACGCTCACCAATGATCGCCGTCTCGCCGATCACCACACCCGTGCCGTGATCGATAAAGAAGCTCCGGCCAATCTGCGCCCCCGGATGGATATCGATACCGGTCGCCGAATGCGCGATCTCCGCACTGATCCGTGCCAGCAGCGGCAACCCGGCGCGATACAAATGATGCGCGAGGCGATGATGAATCACCGCGAGAATCCCCGGGTAGCACAGCAGCACTTCATCGACACTGCGCGCCGCCGGGTCACCGTGATAAGCGGCCAGCACATCGGTGTCGAGCAGCGTACGCAGGCCCGGCAATGCGAGGGCAAAATCCTGCACGATCCGGATCGCGCGGGCTTCGACTTCGGTGTCGGCCTGCGCACTGTGGCGGGCGACGTAGCGCAGCTCCAGGCGGGTCTGCGCCAACAAGGCATTCAGGGCGACATCGAGGGTGTGGCCGACGTAGAAATCTTCACTCTCTTCACGCAGATCCACCGGCCCCAGACGCATCGGGAACAACGCGCCGCACAACGCTTCAAGAATCTCCGCCATCGCTGCCCGCGACGGTAGCTCGCGACCACCCTGCTCGCCGGATGCCCGGCCGTTCTGTGCCCGCCACTGATCCCGCGCGCTGCGCAGTTGGCTGACGATGGTCTGCAATTGCCAATGGCTGGAACGCTCGCTCACGGTAAAGACTCCTCACGGGCGGCCGGACTGTCTGGCCGCGTCAACGGCGACTACTTTACGGCATGCTCACGAGAGCGAATTAAGAACCGATAGTGCTGGCCTCAGTTCATTTGGCTATAAGCGATCCACGGTTGCCCCAGCAAAAGCGCGTGCCTATAGTCCTTTCATCTTCCTCCGCCAGTACGGACTCATGATCAAACAACAGCTGGACCGCTTTAACCGTCTCGACCTGCTCGGCCAGCCGACGCCACTGGAAAAACTCGAACGTCTGTCCACCTGGCTCGGCCGCGAGGTGTACATCAAGCGCGATGACCTGACGCCGCTGGCCATGGGCGGCAACAAGCTGCGCAAGCTCGAATACCTCGCCGCCGACGCCCTCGCACAAGGCGCCGACACGCTGATCACCGCCGGTGCGCTGCAGTCGAACCACGTTCGCCAGACCGCCGCCCTGGCCGCCAGATTGGGCCTGGGTTGCGTGGCGCTGCTGGAAAATCCATTGGGCACCGACGACAGCAATTACACCGGCAACGGCAACCGCCTGCTGCTGGATCTTTTTGACACCAAGGTCGAGTTGGTCGACAACCTCGACAACGCCGACGAACAACTGGCCGCCCTCGCCGTGCGCTTGCAAAGCAACGGCAAGAAGCCTTATCGGGTGCCGATCGGTGGCTCCAATGCGCTCGGTGCCCTGGGTTATGTGCGTGCCGGTCTGGAACTGGCCGAGCAGATCAAGGACACCGGACTAGAGTTCGCCGCAGTGGTTCTGGCGTCGGGCAGTGCCGGGACGCACAGCGGTCTGGCATTGGCGTTGAGCGAAGTGTTGCCGCAATTGCCAGTGATCGGCGTGACGGTTTCGCGCAGCGAAGAAGATCAGCGACCGAAGGTTCAGGGACTGGCCGAACGCACGGCGCAGCTGCTCGGTGTCGAACTGCCGGCCAGTTTCAAGGTCGAGTTGTGGGACGAATATTTTGGCCCGCGTTATGGCGAGCCGAATGCCGGGACGCTGGCGGCGGTGAAGTTGCTGGCGAGTCAGGAAGCGGTGTTGCTCGATCCGGTGTACACCGGCAAGGCGATGGCTGGTTTGCTCGACGGCATTGGCCGTCAGCGCTTCAATGAAGGCCCGATCATCTTCCTGCATACCGGTGGGGCGCCAGCGTTGTTTGCCTATAAGGATTTCCTCTAGGGAAATCGTTCCCACGCCCTGCGTGGGGACGATCCTCATAGTCCAATAGGATCTAACAAGTTAAATATTAAGTATTTTCAAGTCTAAAGCAGACATCTTATAGTCTCGCCGCAGGCGAATTTCGCGCAAGACGCATAAGCTGCTTTAGGGCACGATGACGCAGGCGCACGAATCACCCATTCGCCAACTTTCCTTAAGCGTCTTCCATAAGAAAACACAGGGGCTTGTCATGAATTTTTCCGCACTACGTCGCAACCTGCTGGTGGGTTCGCTGGGCCTGGCGCTGAGCGCCGGTCTGATCGGCCAGGCAGTGGCCGGTGAGCAGCTGCAACAGATCAAGGACAAAGGCGTTATCAACGTCGGCCTGGAAGGCACTTACCCACCGTTCAGCTTCGTCGATGCCGACGGCAAACTGTCCGGTTTTGAAGTCGAACTCTCCGAGGCGCTGGCGCAAAAGCTTGGTGTCAAAGCCAAGGTTCAGCCGACCAAGTGGGACGGCATCCTCGCTGCGCTGGAATCCAAGCGCCTCGACGTCGTGATCAACCAGGTGACCATCTCCGAAGAGCGCAAGAAGAAGTATGACTTCTCCGAGCCGTACACCGTTTCCGGGATTCAGGCGCTGGTGCTGAAGAGCAAAGAAGCCGCGCTGAACATCAAGACCGCCGCCGACCTGTCCGGCAAAAAAGTCGGTGTCGGCCTGGGCACCAACTATGAACAATGGGTCCGCGCCAACGTCCCGGGCGCCGACGTCCGTACTTACGACGATGATCCAACCAAGTTCGCCGACCTGAACAACGGCCGCACCGACGCCATCCTGATTGACCGTCTGGCCGCTCTGGAATACGCCAAGAAAGCGCCGAAAACCGTCGCTGCCGGTGAAGCCTTCTCGCGTCAGGAATCCGGTATTGCCTTGCGCAAAGGCGAACCTGAACTGCTGGCGGCCGTGAACAAAGCTCTCGACGAACTGCGCGCCGACGGCACGCTGAAGAAGCTGTCCGAGAAGTACTTCAACGCTGACGTCACTCAATAATGGAAGAAGCTTTTCAACTCGCACTGGACTCCGCGCCCTTTCTGCTCAAGGGCGCGTATTACACGGTAGTCCTTAGCCTCGGCGGTATGTTCTTCGGTTTGCTGCTGGGCTTCGGTCTGGCGTTGATGCGCCTGTCGCGTTTCAAATCAGTGAGCTGGCTGGCGCGCATCTACGTGTCGTTCTTTCGCGGCACGCCGTTGCTGGTGCAACTGTTCGTGATCTATTACGGCTTGCCGCAGTTGGGTCTCGAACTGGATCCGCTGCCAGCGGCACTGATCGGCTTCTCGCTGAACATGGCCGCGTACGCCTGTGAAATCCTCCGCGCCGCGATCGGTTCGATCGAGCGTGGCCAGTGGGAAGCCGCTGCGAGCATTGGCATGACCCGCGCGCAAACCCTGCGCCGGGCCATCCTGCCGCAAGCGATGCGCACGGCGCTGCCGCCGCTGGGCAACAGCTTCATTTCGCTGGTCAAGGACACGGCACTGGCCGCCACCATTCAGGTGCCGGAGCTATTCCGTCAGGCACAGTTGATTACCGCCCGGACTTTCGAAGTCTTCACCATGTATCTTGCCGCCGCGCTGATCTACTGGATTCTGGCCACAGTGCTTTCGCACTTCCAGAACAAGTTGGAAGAGCGGGTCAATCGGCACGACCAGGAGTCCTGACCCGATGATTGTCGTGGAAAAACTGACCAAGCAATTCAAGGGTCAAGTCGTGCTCAACGGCATCGACCTTGAGGTCAAGGAAGGCGAGGTGGTTGCGATCATCGGCCCCAGCGGCTCGGGGAAAACAACGTTCCTGCGTTGCCTGAATTTCCTTGAACAACCCACCAGCGGCCGGATCAAGGTCGGCGATATCGAAATCGATACCAGCCGCCCGCTGAACCAGCAGCAAAGCCTGGTGCGCAACCTGCGCCAGCACGTGGGTTTCGTGTTCCAGAACTTCAATCTGTTCCCCCATCGCACCGCATTGGAGAACGTCATCGAAGGCCCGATCGTGGTCAAGAAGATGCCGCGCGAAGAGGCGGTAGCCCTGGGCAAGAAATTGCTGGCCAAGGTCGGACTCGCCGGAAAGGAAGACGCTTATCCGCGTCGTCTCTCTGGTGGTCAGCAACAGCGCGTGGCGATTGCCCGGGCGCTGGCGATGGAGCCGGAAGTGATCCTGTTCGACGAGCCGACATCGGCTCTCGACCCGGAACTGGTCGGCGAAGTGCTGGCGACCATTCGTGGTCTCGCCGAAGAAAAACGCACCATGGTCATCGTTACTCACGAAATGGGTTTCGCTCGCGACGTGGCCAACCGTGTGGTGTTTTTCGACAAAGGCGTGATCGTCGAGCAAGGTGAAGCCAAAGCATTGTTTGCCAACCCGAAAGAACAACGCACTCAACAGTTTCTCAGCAAGTTCCTGAATCACGCCTGAGAACTTTCACGGCGATACCGGCAACTTCCACGGATGGAAGTTACCTCTGTTAAAACCCCGCCTCATCCAGCACCCTGCCCAGACAAACATATCCGAAGCGGTACATATATATGTTCTGCAACAGATAGTGCCCGCCTCGACCCCGCTTTTACCCGACATGACAGCGCTCGAATAAACTTGCGCAAAAATCGCCAAAAAGCCCTGAGTTCCGTGGCTCATTTCGCCTGAACACCTAGGCACATGACCACAGCCGCGTAGGAAACTTCTGATTAATTCGTAATTCACGGATTAACTAATATCGTCTATTGACACCCCATCCTACACACTCTTATCTAGTCGACAACTGGCACCACTTAGTTCAATCAACCCGTATTCAACTTGAATAAAAGTTCAAACCTTTATTGCCAGTTTATTCACGCCTTTTGTTCTTCCAGAAACGGACTTCGCTGCAAGGCTTCAAGGAGAGAAATCGATGACCCGCACTTCGCATACCCCCGAACTGGCAGCGCCGATCCTGGCGCCTGCACAAAAAACCGGCATCAATCTGAGCGCCGCCGCACATTTTCTGGTCGAGGTCCCGCCCTACCCCGATATGGACAGCGGAGACCTGATCGAGCTGTTCTGGAACAAATGCTATGTCGCCTCCAGGGTGCTGACGGCCGATGACGTCGGCACAGCGGTCCGCCTGCGGGTGCCGGAGAGTTTCATTGCCAGCGGCACCGCGCGCATTCACTACCGGGTGATGCAGGTCGGTCAGGGGCCGGCGCTGTCGGCAGCGACCCGCGTGCAGGTCAAACTGGACTGCCCCGGTGGGCAACCCTCGACGCTGAGCGCCGATGAAAACCAGCAACTGGCCCCCGTGACCATCCCCGACACCATTCGCCGCCAGGGCGTGAATCCGAACCAGATCAAACGCGGCGTGCCGCTGACCATCGAGCCGTACCTGAACATGGCCGAGGACGACGCCATCACTTTGCGCTGGGGTGATGTGCGCATGGATCTGGCGCCGGTCACCGCCGCGGATATCGGCTTGCCGATTCAGGTCTGGGTCCCGCCGTCGGTGATTGTCGAAGCTGGCGAGGATCTGCGCCTGGACGTGACGTATTGCATCCTTGACCGGGTCGGTAACAACTCACGCTGGGCGCCGCCACGCACCTTGAAAATCGGCTGTGTAAACCCTTATCTGAAAGTCCCTCTGCGGCAGGAACTCAAGGCGGCCGAATCGCGCAAGGCCTGATGCGCTTTGGTGGTGACGGGGGTTGAGCCCCCTCACTCGAAATTCCTGACCAGACCGACCATCGCCCCTTCTATGCATATTCCTAAAAGTTAGTTTATTTAATATTTATACACGCTTAGGGTATATGAACCGGACCACCGGACATTCTTTCGTTCGCCGCACTTTGCGGCGTTTTTCATGAGATGTGAGGTAGGTAGTATGGTCCGGAACACAATCACCCCAGTGCAGATCGCCAGGGCATTGCGTGCAGCCAAGGAGCGGCACTGATGTCCAGTCTGGCAGACGCAAACGTCCAGTCGGATCTGGACATCGCCCCGTTGTTGTTGCCGGCGCAGGTCTTGCGCAACGACGCCCAAGCCATCAAGGCTGCCCATGAACTGGCGCAAGTCGCCCGCGTGCAGGCCGCCAGACGCGACCGTCAGCGCAAGCTGCCATGGTCGGAAATCGAGCAGTTCACCCGCAGTGGATTAGGCAGCATCGCCATCCCGCGCGAATACGGTGGCCCGCAGGTTTCCTTTGTCACTCTGGCCGAGGTGTTCGCGATCATTTCCGCCGCCGACCCGGCGCTGGGGCAGATCCCGCAGAACCAGTTCGGCATCATCAACCTGGTGCTCGGCAGCGCCACCGAGGAGCAGAAAAAACAGCTGTTCCAGAGCGTTCTGGAAGGCTGGCGCATCGGCAATGCCGGCCCGGAACGCGGCACCAAAAACACCCTGGAACTGAAAGCGCGGATCACCGCCGACGGCGACGATTACGTGATCAACGGCCAGAAGTTTTACTCCACCGGTGCGCTGTTTGCGCACTGGGTGGCAGTGAAAGCCCTCAACGATGACGGCAAACAAGTGCTGGCCTTCGTTCGTCGCGGCACGCCGGGCCTGCGCATCGTAGATGACTGGTCAGGCTTCGGTCAGCGCACCACTGCCAGCGGCACGATTGTGCTGAACAACGTGCGCGTCGAGTCGAGCCTGGTCGTCGACAACTGGAAGATAAACGAAACCCCGAACACCCAAGGCGCGGTGTCGCAGCTGATTCAAGCCGCCATCGACGCCGGAATTGCCCGCGGCGCTATCGACGACGCCATTGAGTTCGTCAAGACCCGCGCACGGCCGTGGATCGACGCCAAGGTTGAGCGCGCCAGTGATGACCTCTATGTGATCGCTGACATCGGCAAACTGAAAATCGAACTGCACGCCGCCGAAGCGCTGTTGCGCAAGGCTGGCAAAGTCCTGGATCAAGTGCACGCCGCGCCGTTCACTGCCGACTCTGTCGCCCGCGCCTCGATTGCTGTGGCCGAAGCGAAAGTGTTGACCACCGAAATCTCACTGCTCGCCAGCGAAAAGCTGTTCGAACTGGCCGGCAGCCGCGCGACCCTCGCCGAATTCAACCTCGACCGTCACTGGCGCAACGCCCGCGTGCACACGCTGCACGACCCGGTGCGCTGGAAGTATCACGCAGTGGGCGCCTATCGCCTCAACGGCACTTTACCGGCTCGCCATTCCTGGATCTGAGACGACCGCACACTTTCTCGAGTGCAATGGAGAAACCTATGACTTTTTCCCATCACGTCGCGGTCATCACCAGCGATGAGCAAGCCCTGATCGTCGCCAGCGACCTGGCCGAAGATTTCAAACGCGACAGCGCCCTGCGCGACCGCGAACGCCGTCTGCCACTGCCGGAACTCGACGTATTTTCCCGCTCGGGTCTGTGGGGCATCAGCGTGCCGAAGGAATACGGCGGCGCTGGCGTGTCCAACATAACTTTGGCCAAAGTGATTGCCCTGATCGCTCAGGCTGACGGTTCGCTCGGGCAGATTCCGCAAAACCATTTTTACGCACTGGAAGTGCTCCGCGTAAACGGCAGCCACGCGCAAAAACAACGGCTGTACGCCGAGGTCCTGGCCGGCCAACGCTTCGGCAATGCCTTGGCGGAACTGGGCACCAAAACCGCCCACGACCGCGTCACCAGCCTCAAGCGCGACGGCGACGGTTATCGCATCAACGGCCGCAAGTTCTATGCGACCGGTGCGATTTACGCTCAGCGCATTCCGACTTCTGTGGTGGATGAAAACGGTGTGCAGCAACTGGCTTTCGTGCCGCGTGACAGCAAAGGCCTGACGGTGATCGACGACTGGAGCGGCTTCGGTCAGCGCACCACCGGCAGCGGTTCGGTGGTGTTCGAAGACGTGTACGTTGGGGCTGACGACGTGCTGCCGTTTCAAAGCGCTTTCGAACGCCCAACCACGGTCGGCCCGTTGGCGCAGATCCTTCACGCCGCCATCGACACCGGCATCGCCCGCGCCGCTTACGAAGATGCGCTGCACTTTGTGCGAAGCAAGACGCGCCCGTGGATCGATTCCGGCAACGACAAAGCCACCGAAGATCCGCTCACACTGAAGAGCTTCGGCCACCTGAGCATTCGCCTGCACGCCACTGAAGCCTTGCTCGAACGGGCCGGCGAATTCCTCGACGCCGCGCAAGCCGAGACCAACGCACAAACCGTTGCTGCCGCTTCGATTGCCGTTGCCGAAGCCCGGGCGATCAGCACCGAAATTTCCCTCGCCGCTGGCAGCACGCTGTTCGAGCTGGCCGGCAGTCAGGCGACCCTGATCGAACACGGCCTCGACCGCCACTGGCGCAACGCCCGCGTGCATACCCTGCACGACCCGGTGCGCTGGAAATATCACGCTGTGGGCAACTATTACCTCAACGATGAAAACCCTCCGTTGCGAGGGACGATCTGATGAGCGCGGCGAAAAAGAAGATCCTGCTCAATGCGTTCAACATGAACTGCATCGGCCACATCAACCACGGTCTGTGGACGCATCCACGCGACACCTCGACGCGCTACAACACTATTGAATACTGGACGGAACTGGCGCAATTGCTGGAGCGCGGGCTGTTCGACGGCTTGTTCATTGCCGACATTGTCGGTGTGTATGACGTCTATCAGAACTCGGTGGACGTCACACTGAAAGAGTCGATCCAGTTGCCGGTCAACGATCCGTTGCTGCTGGTTTCAGCCATGGCCGCCGTAACCAAAAACCTCGGCTTCGGCCTGACGGCCAACCTCACTTACGAGCCGCCATATTTGTTCGCCCGGCGCATGTCCACGCTCGATCATTTGAGCCGTGGTCGGGTGGGCTGGAACATCGTCACCGGTTATCTCGACAGCGCTGCGAAAGCCATGGGACTCAGCGAACAGGTCGAGCATGACCGTCGTTACGATCAGGCCGACGAATATCTGGAAGTGCTCTACAAGCTCTGGGAAGGCAGTTGGGAAAACGGTGCGGTGCTCAACGATCGCGAGCAGCGCATCTACGCCAACCCGGCAAAAGTGCACAAGGTCGAACACAAAGGCGAGTTCTATCAGGTCGAGGGTTATCACCTCTGTGAGCCGTCACCGCAGCGCACGCCAGTGCTGTTTCAGGCCGGCAGCTCCGATCGCGGTTTGCTCTTCGCCGGTCGTCACGCCGAGTGCGTATTCATCAGCGGCCAGAACAAACCGTCGACCAGGGTTCAGGTGGACAAGGTCCGCGCCAGTGCCGTGGAAGCCGGGCGTAACCCTGAGGATATCAAGGTGTTCATGGGCCTCAACGTGATTGTCGGCGCGACTGAGGAAGCCGCGTGGGCCAAGCACGCCGAGTATCTGAGCTACGCCAGCGCCGAAGCCGGCGTCGCGCATTTTTCCGCGTCGACCGGCATCGATTTTTCCCAGTACGAGATCGACGAACCGATCCAGTACGTGAAGAGCAACGCGATTCAGTCGGCGACGAAAAACCTGCAGAACAACGACTGGACCCGGCGCAAATTACTCGACCAGCACGCCCTCGGTGGCCGCTACATCACCGTGGTCGGTTCGCCTGAGCAAGTCGCGGATGAGCTGGAATCGTGGATCGCTGAGACCGGCCTCGACGGGTTCAACCTGACGCGAATTGTCACGCCGGAAAGCTACGTCGATTTCATTGAGCTGGTGATTCCGGAGCTGCAGCGGCGTGGGTCGTACAAGACCGCGTATGACAGCGGCAGCTTGCGCGAGAAGCTGTTTCACGGTGAGGCGCAGCTACCTGAGCAACACACCGGCTCTTCGTACCGGCATTAAAAGCTTCGCGAGCAAGCTCGCTCCCACATTTGGAATGCATTTCCCTGTGGGAGCGAGCTTGCTCGCGAAGAGGCCCGACCAGACACCCCAAATTTATGCACTGACTGGAAAAACTCATGATGACCAAAAAACGCCTGTCCCACCCAGTCAAAGCACTGGCACTGGCCCTGGCCCTCGGCCTGTTCAGCTCGGCCATCTTCGCCGCCGACGCACCGTTGAAGATCGGCACCACCGCCGCCTTCGCCATCCCGCTGGAAGCCGCTGTCGAAGAGGCCTCAAAACAAGGCTTGAAAGTCGAGCTGGTGGAGTTCACCGACTGGATAGCACCCAACGTCAGCCTCGCCGCCGGCGACATCGACGTGAACTACTTTCAGCACATCCCGTTCCTCGAAAACGCCAAAGCTGCCTCGGGTTTTGACCTGGTGCCGTTCGCGCCGGGGATCATCAATAACGTCGGCCTCTATTCGAAAAAATACAAAAGCTTCGATGAGCTGCCCGAAGGCGCCAGCGTCGCCATCGCCAACGATCCGATCAACAGCGGCCGTGGCTTGCAGCTGCTGGCCAAGGCCGGTTTGATCACCCTGAAACCGGGCGTCGGCTACAAGGCTACCGAAGACGACATCGTCGCCAACCCGAAGAAAATCAAAATTCTCCAGGTCGAAGCCGTGCAACTGGTGCGTGCCTACGACGACGCTGATCTGGTCCAGGGTTACCCGGCCTACATTCGTCTGGCGAAGACTTTCGATGCCGGTTCGGCACTGCTGTTCGACGGACTCGACCACAAGGAATACGTGATCCAGTTCGTCATCCAGCCGAAGAGCAAAACCGATCCGCGCCTGATCAAATTCGTCGACATCTACCAGCACTCACCGGTCGTTCGCGCCGCACTGGATAAGGCTCACGGCAAGCTGTATCAAGCCGGTTGGGAAAGCTGAGCATGACGGCCGCGATCCAACGGCGACTGGAAATTCCAGAGCCACACAATGCTGAAAAAACCGAGCTGCACCCCGAGCTGAATCGCGCCCACGTACGTTTTATCGGCCTGGGCAAAACCTACAACGGCCGGCAAGGCCCGGTCGCGGCATTGCAGGGCATCGATCTGGCGATTCAGCGCGGCGAAGTGTTCGGCATCATCGGCCGCAGCGGCGCTGGCAAGTCGTCGCTGATCCGCACGATCAATCGTCTGGAACAGCCGACTTCCGGGCGCGTGCTGATTGATCAGGTCGACATTGGCGAGTTCGATGAAGACCGGCTGGTCGCCCTGCGTCGGCGCATCGGCATGATCTTTCAGCATTTCAATCTGATGTCGGCGAAGACCGTTTGGCAGAACGTCGAGCTGCCGCTGAAAGTGGCCGGCGTGCCGAAAGAGCAACGCGAAAAAAAGGTTCGCGAACTGCTCGAGCTGGTTGGCCTGCAGGAAAAGCACAAGGCTTATCCGGCGCAGCTTTCCGGCGGGCAGAAACAGCGTGTCGGCATCGCCCGTGCGCTGGTGCATGATCCGGATATTTTGCTCTGCGACGAGGCCACTTCGGCGCTCGACCCGGAGACCACTCAGTCGATTCTCGGCCTGCTGCGCGAAATCAACAAACGCCTGGGCCTGACCATCGTTCTGATCACGCACGAAATGGCAGTGATCCGCGAAATCTGCGACCGCGTCGTCGTGCTTGAACACGGGCGGGTTGTCGAGCAAGGGCCGGTTTGGGAAGTGTTCGGCAATCCGCAACATGAGGTCAGCCAAACCTTGCTGGCGCCGCTGCAACACGCGTTGCCGGAAGAATTGCAACGCCGTTTGCAGACGCAGCCGCCCTCCTCCGACGCCGCTGTGGTGCTGCGTTTGCAATTCACCGGCAGCGCCAGTGATGAACCGGATCTGGCCGCGCTTTTTAGCGCGCTCGGTGGCCGGGTGAAGCTGCTTCAGGGCGGTGTCGAACGAATTCAGGGGCATGCGCTGGGGCAACTGCTGCTCGCCGTCAGCGGTACATCGTTCGGCGCCGAGCAATTGCGTGAGCGCGCCGCGCAATGGGCGCAACGAGTGGAGGTATTGGGTTATGTGGTTTGATCGCTTGTTGCAGGGTTTTATCGACACGTTCCTGATGGTCGGTGTGTCGTCGCTGATCGCGTTGCTGGTGGGGATTCCCATGGCGGTGATCCTGGTCACCAGCGACAAAGGCGGGATCTATGAAGCGCCCGTGTTGAATCGTGCCTTGGGCGCTTTTGTGAATCTGTTTCGCTCGATCCCGTTTCTGATTCTGATGGTCGCGCTGATTCCGTTTACCCGGTTGATTGTCGGCACCACCTACGGCGTGTGGGCCGCCGTTGTGCCACTGACGATTGCGGCAACGCCGTTCTTTGCGCGGATTGCCGAAGTGAGCCTGCGCGAGGTTGACCATGGCTTGATCGAGGCGGCGCAGGCGATGGGTTGCCGGCGTTGGCACATTGTCCTGCATGTGTTGTTGCCCGAGGCGCTGCCGGGGATTGTTGGCGGGTTCACGATTACGCTGGTGACAATGATCAACTCATCGGCGATGGCCGGGGCGATTGGTGCGGGTGGGCTGGGGGATATTGCCTATCGCTACGGCTATCAGCGCTTTGACAGCCAGATCATGTTGACGGTGATCGTGTTGCTGGTGGCTCTGGTAGCAGTGATTCAGTTGGGTGGGGACCGGTTGGCGCGGGGCCTCAACAAGCGCTGAAAAAAAGAAGGCCTGGTTTTCGGGAATCGGGACAGACCTGACCGACTGCGGCGGCGCTATTTCTTCAATCAGAGCATCGACATCACTGCGGATCATCAGCGAACGTGGCTTAGTGATCCGACAGTGGCGGCGTCGTGGTGAACACTCATGGTCACAAGCGTCCTTTCCCACCTTTGAGTGAAGAATAGGCGCTATTGGCGTGTGCCGATCCTTTAAGAACCAACAGGTGCGCACTCAAAACAGCTGAATTCAAGGGCGGGGCCTTAATCTTCAACCAGGCTGTCCAGCCACGAATATTCGCTTTTGTGTTGATGCAGCACTTGCAGAGCTTTTGCCGCAAAAATCAGGCTGTCAGCGTTGTTCACCGCCAACTGCGCACGCAACGGCGGACTGGCGTTGAACGCGTCAACCGCCGCCTGAAGTTCCAGATCGTCACCGATGCCCAGGTAATCACTGACAGCGAACAGGAACGCATCGTGGTCGTCTGAAAACGCGTTCAGATAGTCGACCGTCAAACCGCCACGCATGATTCCCTCGGAGACGCCGCGCTCGGGAAGGTCGTATACGGCGAGCGAATCCCAGGCCAGCAAACGGCCCAGTCGGCCGTCCAGATAGAAATAGTCTGCGGCGTTGGGTCCGATGGCCTGGAACCGGTCGATTCTGTTGGTGTGCAACATTTCATGGCCCAATGACAGGCTCAATGTACCGCGCTGCATGTACTTGCGATTGATGAACAGCCGGCCGTGGAAATCGCGTTTGTACATCCAGGCCGCGCAATTGCTGTGCGCATCGACGCCGAGCAATTTCTCGGCGCCCCAAACCCCTTGGTATTCCCTGGAAACCGCCAGGCCGCGCCCGACAGCATCGGCGAATCGCTGCGCCACGCTGAGGTGCCCGGTGCCGAAGAAACTTTCGTAAACCGCATCCGCGTCCCGGTATTTCAGACCAATGGTGTGGCTGGCATCAGCGAAGATGCTTTCAACCGCTTTCAGTTCCGAACGAATGATCGCTACCTGTTCCGGCGAAAACTGCTTCAAGCCGCGGGCGACCAGTGCGCCCTCCTGTGCCGCCGTGTACTCGAACGAGTCATCGCTGCCGGTATGAACCCGGGTTTTTTCGGCGTGCTCTCTTCTGACCTCGCCAATGAGCCCATCGATGTCGATATCAATCACTTTACCTGGACCGGTCACCGGTTGAGGCCGTTCGAGTGTCCAGATCCTGCTGCGCGGATCAAGAAACAACGCCGGGCCCAGCGCCGCCGATTCAGAGACCAGCGATGCCCGATACTCACCCGCTGTGCCGGTCTCCCGCACCAGGACGATCTCGCCAGGGGCGATATCGACATAATTTCGGTTGTTGTACACCCGCAGGCCTTGCGCATTGGCGCCAGGCAAGTTGTCTGGCGCCCTCAGGCTGTAGCGCTCAAGGGCTTTGACCTGCGCAGACACGGGCCGGGTCCGCGCAGAGCGCAACGGCGCAACCGTAACCGCGGGCAAAGCCGGGGCAGAAGACGCCCCTGCCTCAAGACTCGCTGGATCCGTCTGCGAACGGTAAACCTTCGCGGGAGTCCCGTCGTCGGATGGCAAACTGCCGGATCTTTTACGCAGTGGAGTGGCGTCCACCGTGTTACGGGCGGTCGGCGAGGCAGCGCCAGTTTTGTGAACAATGCTCATGAACATCCTTTTCCTGAGTGATTCCCCCGATAAAAAAACAGGGCAGACATCGCGACAGTGGTCTATCGCGCAGGCGTCATTGCATCCCGGAACGCGCCACTGCGTGCGGTACATATGTATTGCACAGGCGTCGGGGTTTTGTGCTCTGCGGTGAATGAAGCCAAAGGCTCGCAGCCTGCGGCCACTGCGGCGCCGGAACGCGTCGGGCTCTCCAGGAGTTGTCGCAGGTTGCGATTTTTATGGCGCGAAAGCGCTTATAGTCTGCCCATCGTCCTTGCTACCACGAACCGACCATGAAACAGACCCCGACCGACCTGGAACAGATCACCGCCACCACCCTTGCCCACTACAACTCAGTGGCCGAAGACTTCCGTGAGGGCACCCGCGATCACGATGTCAGCCAGAACATCGATGCGTTGCTGCGGCATATTCAAGGACAGGCACCGTTCACGATTCTGGATTTCGGCTGCGGTCCTGGGCGGGATCTGCAGACGTTTACGCGCATGGGTCACATCGCTGTGGGCCTCGACGGTTCGCAGGAGTTTGCGCGGATGGCCCGTGAGGACAGCGGCTGTGAAGTGTGGTGCCAGGATTTTCTCAAGCTTGATCTACCGGCCGAACGCTTCGACGGAGTCTTCGCCAACGCGGTGCTGTTTCACGTGCCATTGCAGGAATTGCCACGGGTTTTGCAACAGCTGCTCGACACCTTGAAACCGGGCGGTGTGCTGTTCAGCTCTAACCCGCGCGGGGACAACCGCGAGGGCTGGAACGGGGCGCGCTATGGCTCGTATCACGATCTGGAGGCATGGCGCGGGCTGCTTGCCCGCGCCGGATTCGTTGAACTGGAACACTACTTCCGTCCCGCTGGCCTGCCGCGCGAGCAACAGCCGTGGCTGGCCAGCGTCTGGCGCAAAGGCTTAGTCAGGGAGTTGCCTGCACCCGGTAGTGGCTGACGCTACCGTCCGGCAGCAGTACCGTGATGCTCTCGCCGGGCAGGGTCTGACCGGCCACTTCACGCGGAGCTGGATCGAAGTTGGCCAGCAGCCGAGTGCCGTCTTCAAATGAAGTCTGCTGCACCCGGCGATCTTCGCTCAGCCATTGAAAACCGGTCAGCGCCTGCGCCGCCAGGCGCTCATGCAGCGGACGGAAGAATGCATCCTGGCGTGCCATCAACGGCAGTCGCTGCGCCAGCGTTGCGGCACTCAGGTGGTACAGCGGCGGCACGTTGTAAAGCAATTGCGTCAGTTCGTTTTCCACCCTCACGTTGCTCGGTTTAAGGCTGTCGAACAACCAGTGATGGGTGGTAATGAGCGAACCATGAAACACCGCTTGATACAGCGGCAAACGGCTGGCCGGGTCAAAGTGGATGCGCCGCAACGGCTCCTTTATCGGCACGGATTTGAAGAACCGGGCCGGCTGCTCCGGCGGAAACCACTTACCGACAAAGTATTCGGAATCCGGATTTTTACTCATGTCGATATCGCCCCAACCGATCACCGGGGTCTGCATGCCATGAGCGAACAGCACGCCTTGAGCTGTCGTCGCATTGCCATCCTCGGAGCCGCTGGGCAATTGCAGCGTTTCGTTGATCCAGCGCGACGCCGCGACGTTGCCCTCGGCGTTCTGCGCCTGCGTCATGGGGGCGTCCGCGCGGTAGCTGTCGAACAACATACCTGTGGCGTAGGCATCGAGAAACCAGCTGTTGAAACCAGCGGCGACGCTGATTGCCTTGACTCGTTTCTCCAGCAAAGGACGCACGCAACGCGGGTCGGTGTAGTGACCTGATTGCTGAAAGCCGCTTTTCATCGTGCGGTTTTCCAGCACGATGGCGCACTCGCGGTAAGCCGTGTCACCCAGATGCGCGGTGGCCCAGTCCGGGTTCTCATCCCGACTCAGCGCCGTCTCGTAAGAATCATACGGCGCAAGCAGATACCCGGCCTGCACGCCTGCTCGAACCGCCTCGGGATGCCAGAGCCCGCCCTCCCACCCCTCGCCAAGACCCAGCCACAAGCGCGACAGCCCGGCGCTCTGCAATTGCTCGATGGTAGCCAGCGACAGGGTGTTGCCCCATTGCTCGGGCCTGGCTGTCACGGCACCGGCGAATTCGCGGGCCAGTTGCCCACGCAGGGCGGCGTAACCGTTGACCAGTGCCTGCATGTCCGGCACCGCACGGGCCTGCCAGGTTTTGCGCGCCTGAGTGTTCAGCGCCCGATTGAGGCTGCGCAGCAGCAGGCCTTGCTGATAACGATCCAGCACGGTCTGCGTGGCGAGCAACTGCAGGGCTTCATGATCCATCCCGCCGCGCAGCACACCGGCAAGGCGAGTCTGGCCGCGCAGCTTGCCAAGCAACGCCGGCCAGTTACGTACATCCTTTTGCCCCAGCAGATCATTACCCCACAGGTAGACATGACTGGCGCCCAACAGCTTTCGCGACGCCGGCGTTTTCTCAAGCTTGCTGCTCAGGCTTTCGTAACGACCGGTGTCGATCAGCCATTGTCGGTAGCGTTTGGCGCCGGCCAGCGGCTCGGCGTCACCCAGAAACAGACTGAACGTCAGCGCTGTCGACGGTTTGAGTGAGGTGAATTGATGCCGCACCGACAAAGCAAGCGTATCGCCCTCAGCACTGAACAGCAGTTGATTGTTGTAGGGGGTGGTCAGCAACCAGCTCAGGCTGAATCCCTCATGCTCGACGCCCCACATCGGCAGACTCATATCCTGAGTGGCATTGAGCCCCCCTTGACTCACCAGAAACGCCTGCCACACCGGATCGCCGCGCGGCACATAACGGCCCTCGGCCAAGGGCCAGATCAGGCCCTTGCCCATGGCATCGCCGGGCTGGCGCAAGAACTCAAGTTCAGACGGGGTGCGTGCGGTGATCGAGAAGCTCAGGTCGCGTTGATCGAGATCAACGCTGACTGACCAGGCGCCATCGTCCCATTGCCAATCGACGCGATTGTCACGTTGCACCAGGTTGCTGACCGTGTGCGCGGCGCCCCCAGTCGACGCCTGCACAGTCGCACTGTGGGCCGGGGTGACTCGCACCGCGAGCGTTGCGGGATCGAGCTGTACGCGCCACAGCGGGTTCGCCAAAAGGATGTCGGCCAGTGATGAGGGCGACAGGCACAGGCCAGCCAATAACAGCAGTTGGCGCAGCCAGCAAGTGACCGTCGACATCAGGCGTCCCTCCTCTAAATGGAGGAAGGACGGTAACGCAAGGCATCACTGTTGTAAGTCAGACCGTTCCCAAAGGTGTAACAAACGCCCTCAGTGGGTCGATGACGAAGCGTCCTTCTTCGGCTCGCGAATCTTGTACCAGGCCACATACAGCGCCGGCAGGAACAGCAGCGTCAGCAACGTCGCCACCACAATCCCACCAATCATTGCGTACGCCATCGGCCCCCAGAACACTTCCCGGGCAATCGGGATCATGCCCATACTCGCCGCCGCTGCGGTCAACAGGATCGGCCGGCGGCGGTGCTCGGTCGCCTCCACCACCGCATCCCACGGCGCATAGCCTTTCTGTTCGAACTCATCGATCTGCGTCACCAGAATCACCGAGTTACGGATGATGATGCCGATCAGCGCGAGAATCCCCAGGATCGCCACGAAACCCATCGGCGTGCCGGTCGGCACCAGCGCCAGCACCACGCCGATCAGCCCCAGCGGCGCGACACTCGCCACCAGGAACATCTTCTGCACGCTGTGCAACTGGATCATCAGAAAGGTCGCCATCAAAAACAGCATCAACGGCAAGACCTTGGCGATCGGCCCCTGGGCCTTGCCGCTTTCCTCGACCGTACCGCCGGTGGCGACTTTGTAGCCCACTGGCAATTTGTCAGCGAAAGCATCAATCGACGGTTTGAGGATTTTCACCAGATCGGTCGGCTGGATCTCGTCGCGCACCGAAGCCTTGATAGTGATGGTGGGCAAACGGTCGCGACGCCACACCAGCGGCTGCTCCAGTTCATAACGCACCGTGGCGAACGCCAGCAGCGGAATCGACGTGCCGCTCGGCGTGACGATCTGCAGGTTTTGCAGGGTTTCCGGTGTGCCGCGCTCGGAATCCACCGCGCGCCCGACCACATTGACCAGGTAGATATCATCATCGACCTGAGTCAACGGCGAGCCGCTGACGATGCTGTTCATCAGGTTCGCCACGTCTTCCGAGGACAGCCCAAGCTGGCGCGCCTTGTCCTGGGCGATGTCGATGCGCAGGACTTTGCCCGGCTCGTTCCAGTCGTAAATGATCTCGCCAATGTGCGAGTTCTTGTCCAGTTCGGTGGCCAGGTCGATGGCGTGCTTGCGCACCTGATCGATGTCCTTGCCGCTGACCCGGTACTGGATCGGACGCCCCACCGGCGGGCCCATTTCCAGCGCCTGGACGTAACTGCCGATGCCGACGAAGTCCTTGTGCAAGCGCTCGCGCAGACGCTGACTCAGTGCCTCACGGGCCTCGAAGTCCTTGCTGACGATCACCAGTTGTGCGTAGTACGGGTTTTGCAATTGCTGGTCGAGCGGCAGGTAGAAACGGATCGCGCCCTGACCGATGTAGGTGCTCCAGCGCACGATGTCCGGATCACCCTTGAGCGTCGCTTCGAGCTTGTCGACAGCCTTGCGGGTTTCGTCGATCGAGGCGTTTTGCGGCAGATTCAGGTCGACAAGAATTTCCGGACGATCCGACGCCGGGAAGAACTGGTTCTGCACAAAGCGCATGCAAAAAATCGACAGGACAAACAGCAATACGGTAATGCCGATCGCCCACCAGCGATTGCGCATCGCCCACAACAGACCGCCATTGAACGCACGCCCGACGCGGCCCGGCTCGGCGTCATGGGGCTTCACGTTGGCGCTGAGAATGTGCACGCCGATCACAGGAGCGAAGAACACCGCGACAATCCACGACACAATCATGGCCACGGCAATCACCGCAAACAGCGTGTAGGTGTACTCACCGGCGGAACTGGCGTTGAGGCCGATGGGCACGAAACCGGCGACCGTCACCAGCGTCCCCGTTAGCATCGGGAACGCCGTCGAGGTGTACGCGTACGTCGCGGCCTCCTCCTTGCTCTCGCCCATTTCCAGACGCGTGACCATCATCTCCACGGTGATCATCGCGTCGTCCACCAGCAGGCCGAGGGCGATGATCAGGGCACCGAGGGAAATCCGCTGCATGGTGATGCCGCTGTATTCCATGAACACAAAGACCATCGCCAGCACCAGCGGAATCGAGCACGCCACCACCAGACCGGCGCGCACACCGAGACTGATAAAGCTCACTACCAGCACGATGATCACCGCTTCGAACAGCGCGCTGGTGAAGCCGCCGACGGCCTCCTCCACCACCACAGCCTGATCGGACACGGTGTGCACGCCGACGCCCACCGGCAAGTCCGCCGTCAGTTCATCGATACGTGCGTGCAGAGCCTTGCCGAACGCCTGAACGTTGCCGCCCTTCTGCATGGCAATGGCCAGACCGATCGCCGGTTTGCCGTCGAAGCGGAACTCCGGGGTGGCCGGGTCGACGTAACCGCGACTGATCTCGGCGATGTCGGCCAGACGATAGAAGCGATCATTGAGCTTGAGGTTGACCTCGGCCAGATCCTTCTCCGAGGCGAACTGTCCCGAGGTGCGCACGGAAATCCGCTCGGGGCCAGCCTCGATCACCCCCGCCGGGGTCACGGCGTTCTGTGATTGCAGGCTGTCCACCACCTGCCGCTGGTCAATGCCCAGCGCGGCCAGTTTGCGCGTGGAGAAGTTCAGGTAAATCACTTCGTCCTGCTGGCCGACCATTTCGATCTTGCCCAGCCCCGGCACATTGCGGATCTCGGCTCGCGCCTGCTCGACGTAATCGCGTAGTTGACGCATGGTCAGGCCATCGGCGGTGAACGCATACACCGAGCCGAATACATCACCGAACTCATCGTTGAATCCCGGCCCTTGAATGCCTTGGGGAAACTGCCCGCGAATGTCGTCGATCTTCTTGCGCACCTGGTACCAGATTTCCGGGATGTCCTTGGCACTGGTGGTGTCGCGCAGGTACACGTAGACCGTCGACTCGCCGGGACGCGTGTAGCTTTTCACGTAGTCGAGGGAATCGAGTTCTTCGAGTTTTTTCTCGATGCGGTCGGTGACCTGTTTGAGGGTTTCCTCTTGGGTCGCGCCCGGCCATTTGGTCTGGATCACCATGGTCTTGATGGTGAACGACGGGTCTTCTTCGCGCCCCAGATTGAAGTACGAGAACACCCCCATCAGCAATGCGACGAACATCAGGTACCAGACGAACGACTGATGCTTGAGGGCCCATTCGGAGAGGTTGAAAGAGCCTTTCATTGACTGTCCTCGTCAAGTTTTACCGATTGTCCGGGTTTGAGGCTGTTGACGCCGGCGCTGACCACGCGCTCGCCGTTCTTCACGCCACCCGCGAGTACCACGCTGCTGCCGCTGCGACTGATCACCGTGACGTCACGGGGGCTGACGGTTTTGTTTTGCGTGTCGATGACCCAGATGCGCTGTTTGCCGTCGACCTCCTGCAACGCCGTAGTGGGCAATTCGATGCGCGGTTTGATCGCCGAACTCAAAGTCACGCTGATCGCCGTGCCGAGGCGGAAACCGTCCGGCGTGTCGGCCAGGGTCAGGCGCGCCCGTCGGGTGCGCGTAGCGCTTTGCGCCTGCGGCTCGATCTCGCGGATGACCGCGGTGGTGTTGATGCTCGGGTCGAGTTGCGCGGCCACCGAGAACACCACGTCGCCGGGAATCTGATCGACCAGGGTGTCGGGCAAATCGATCACCGCTTCCTTGATATCCGGTTGCGCCAGCGTCACCACTTGCTGGCCAGCCGTGACCACCTGTCCGGCCTCGGCGTTCCACGCGGTGACCACGGCGCGGTGGTCGGAGCGCAATTCGGTGTAGCTGAGTTGATCCTTGCTCTGGTTGACCGCCGCTCGCGCCTGATCGAGCGAAGCCTGGGTGGTTTTCAGGTCGGTGGTGGCAATGTCCAGTTGCGCCTGCGCGCCAACACCGCGATCGAACAGCGCCTGCTGACGGCGCGCGTTGGCTTGGGCGTTGATCAATTGCGCCTGGACTCTCGCCAGATCACCCTGCGCCGAGCGCAGCTGGTTTTGCTGATCGGACGGGTCGAGGGTGGCGAGCAATGTGCCCTTCTCGACTTCGGCGCCGACATCGACGTTACGACTGGCGATGCGGCCACCAACGCGGAAACCGGTGTTGCTCTCGTAGCGCGCCTGAATGCTGCCGGCAAAACGCCCGAGGTTTTCCTCGCTCAACGCTTCGACCTTGACCGACAGCACCGGGCGTACGGGCTCCGGTGGCGGCTCTTTCTTCGAGCAGGCGGCCAGCAATACGGCCATGGGTAACAGCCAGAGACGCTTCATGGCTGTGCTCCCGGTTGCAGATCCTTGTAGGTGTTTTCGGCAATCTCGACTTTCATGCCCGGATGCAGCAACTGGCCGCCGGCGACGATGACTTTCTCGCCGCCCTTGAGGCCTTCGCTGATGATGACTTTGCCGGTCAGGTAACGGCCGACCGTGACGTTGTGCAATTGCGCTTCGCCCTTGTCGTCGACCATCCACACCGCGGTATCGCTGATGTTTTTCGTCAATGCTGACCACGGCAGCTCGACTGCCGATTTGCCCGAACCTTGCGCCGTGGCACTGACCACCGAACCGAGTTGCATGCCCGGCGGCAGTTTGTCGAGGGTGACTTTGACTTGCACGGTGCCGGATTGCGCCGATACCGCCGGGGTGACTTCACGCACGGTGCCGGTGGTTCTGATCTCGGGGTTGTCGAGCAGGCTGACAGTAATCTTGTTATCCGCAGGCCGCTCGGCGAGCAGTGATTCATAGACGTTGAACACTGCATCACGGTCGCCATCACGGGCCAGGCTGAAAATCGGCGCGGTGGCCTGCACAACCTGGCCGACTTCGGCCTGACGCTCGGTGATGACGCCCGGCGCATCGGCGATCAGCGCGGTGTAACTGAGTTGATCCTTAGCGTTGGCCAATTGCGCCTGCGCCGCGCTCAAGGCGCTCTGGCTGCTGCGCAACGCGGCTTGGGCGGAATCGTATTCGCTCTGGCTGGTGTAGCCCTTGGGCAGGAGTTTCTGCTGGCGCACGAATGCTGCCGCGCTCTGTTTCACCCGGGCTTGCTCAGCGACAACCTGGGCCTGGGCGGAGTCAACGTTGGTCTGCAAATCCTTCGGGTCGAGTTTGGCCAGCACCTGTTTGGCGGTGACGCGGTCGCCGACGTCGACCATGCGCTGGATGATCTTGCCGCCGACGCGGAATGACAGTTCGGTCTGCACGCGGGCCTGCACGTCACCTGTGAGCGTCACCGACGCCGCGTAATCCGTGGGTTTCACTTCCTGAACAAAGACCCGTGGCAGGTATTCATCAGGGGCTTTTTTCTCGCCGCAAGCGGTCACCAAAGTGAACAGACTCAGCACGACCGCTGTTTTCAAACCGGGACTCGCCATGCAGACTCCTTCCTGTGTACGAACGTGCAAGTGACGATACGACTGTGAGCTTAGAACAGGGTTCAACGTTCGCCCGTTCGTCCCCCCATTTTTCCATGTCGGCGCTGCCGCAGGGGTATTCTGTCGCAGATTCAGTGCATCCAGAGAAGGACTTCCATGCTTAACACCCTGGCAGTGGCCAATTACCGTTCGATCAACAAACTGGTGATCCCGCTTGGCCGGCTGAACCTGATCACCGGCCCCAACGGCAGCGGCAAGTCCAATCTCTACCGGGCCTTGCGCCTGCTGGCGGAAACCGCCCAAGGCGGTGTGGTCAATGCGCTGGCCCGCGAGGGCGGGCTGGATTCGACTTTCTGGGCCGGGCCGGAAACCATCAGCCGGCGCATGCGTAACGGCGAGGTGCCGATCCAGTCGACAGTACGCCAAGGTGTAAAGCGTCTGCGCCTGGGGTTCGCCGGGGAAGATTTCAGTTATTCGATCAGCCTCGGCCTGCCCGACTCCAACGGGCACTTCATGCTGCCCGAGCATTCTCGGCCGATTCCCTCGCGCTTCAGCCTCGACCCGCAGATCAAGCGCGAGTGCATCTGGGCCGGCGCGCTTTACCGCCCCGCCAGCCTGCTGGTGGATCGCGACGGCCCGATGATCCGCGCACGCGCCGAGCGCCAATGGGACGTGCTGGCGCAACACACGCCGAATTTCGACAGCTTGTTTGATCAGGTCGGTAGCCTGCGCAGCTCGCCGGAAGTGTTTCAGATGCGCGAGTTCATTCGCCGCTGGCGCTTTTACGATCACTTTCGCACCGACGCCGATGCACCGGTGCGCCAACCGCAATTGGGTACGCGCACGCCGGTGCTGCATCACGATGGGCGTGATCTGGCGGCGGCGTTGCAGACCATCATCGAGATGGGTGATGGTGACGCGATGCGTGCGGCGATTACCGATGCTTTTCCCGGCGCGCGGGTGCACATCGAAGCCGAGGCTGGCGGACGCTTTGCCATCGAGTTTTATCAGGAAGGTTTGTTGCGGCCGTTGTCGGCGGCGGAGTTGTCGGACGGGACATTGCGCTACCTGTTACAGGTCGCAGCGCTACTGACGCCGAGGCCGCCGTCGCTGATGGTGCTGAACGAACCGGAAACCAGTCTGCACCCGGATCTGTTGCCGGCGCTGGCGCGGTTGATCATTCGCGCATCTGAGCAGTGTCAGGTGTGGGTGGTGTCCCATGCGCGGCGGTTGATTTCGGCGTTGCAGGAAGACCCGGAGTGCAACTGCATCGTGCTGGAAAAATCCCTGGGGCAGACCGGGATTGTCGGCCAGCGGGTACTGGATGAGCCGGCGTGGCATTGGCCGGATTGAGCGCTCCAGCCAAAAGCCCCTCACCCTAACCCTCTCCCAAAGGGAGAGGGGACTGACCGAGGGATGCTCAAGAGTGGCGCCGACGTGAAAATGCATCTGTGAATCCAAAATCGAAGTGACGCCGACGCGAAATGCGTCTGTGAATCCATAATCGACTCGGTTTGTCAGGTCGATGTCTGATGCAAGACACCTCGGTCGGCTCCCTCTCCCTCCGGGAGAGGGCTGGGGTGAGGGATTGCCCTTGAGCCTCACCACCGACTCAACAGGCAATCACCCCTGCCACTTGCCACCCTCGACAATCACGCTCTCAGGCTTGGTGTCATCACTCAGCTCTTTGCGCACATATTGGTCGTACAGCTTGAGCAGATACTTCTCCTCACCCAGCTTGGTCAGCTCGGTATTCACCCAGTCACGCAGCTCGATATTGCCCTTCTTCACCGCCGGCGCAATCGGCGCTTCGGCACCGAGTTTTTCATCCAGCACGCGATAGCCCGGGTTCTGCTTGGCCCAGCTGAACAACACCAGATTGTCCTGCGCGTATGCATCACCACGACCGTTGGCCAAGGCTTGCAGCGATTCGGAGTTTTTCTCGAACTTGAGCAGCTTCCAGTCCGGATGATTCTTGGTCAGCCAGATATCCGCAGTGGTGCCGGTAGTGACGATGGTAGTGCGGGTTGCCAGATCATCGAGGGTTTTCACCGCGCTGCTTTGCGGCACCAGCGCCTGCACCGCCACCTTGAGATTCGGGTTGGTGAATTCCACCGCTTCCTTGCGCTCCGGGGTCACGGTCATGTTGGCGAGGATCAGGTCGACCTTGTCGCTTTGCAGGAACGGAATACGGCTCGCCGGCTCCACCGCGACGAACTCGACCTTGTTTTCATCGCCGAGCAGATCCTTGGCGAAACGTCGGCCGATATCAGTATCGAAGCCGACGTAGCGCCCGGCCTCATCGACAAAACCGAACGGTGGCTTGTCGGTGAAGACGCCGACAATCAACTTGTCGCGAGCCTTGATCTTGTCCAGATAACCGGCCGGCGCGGTGCTTTCGCTGGCGACTTTCGGCTTTGGCGGTTCTTCGGTCTTGCTGCAACCGGCAAGCAAGGCAAGGCTGAGCAGGGGCAGTAAAAAAGCGGCAGTTTTCATAACAGTTCCAGTTCCTTTGTCGGATTCGTTTTTGGCAGTGTTGCCACGAAGGAGAACTTCTCCAGAAACTGCTGCGCGCGTGCGGTTTGCGGGTTCGTAAAGAAAATCTCGGGCGGGTTCTGTTCGAGGATGCGCCCGGCATCCATGAACACGATGCGGTCGGCCACCGCGCGGGCGAAGGCCATTTCATGGGTGACGATCAACAGGGTCATGCCTTCGCGGGCCAGACCCTGAATGACCTGTAGAACTTCCTTGACCATCTCCGGGTCGAGGGCGGCGGTGACTTCGTCGAAGAGCATGACCCGTGGGTTCATGCACAGTGAGCGGACGATGGCGATGCGTTGCTGCTGGCCACCGGAGAGCTGACGCGGAAAGGCGTCGCGCTTGTCCAGAAGCCCCACGCGTTCAAGCAGCGCTTCGGCTTGTTGCTGCGCTTCGCGGCGCTGACGCTTCTGCACCTTGAGCGGGCCAAGCAGCAGATTGTCGAGCACACTCATGTGCGGGAACAGGTGATAACTCTGGAACACCATGCCGATCTGTTGGCGGATCTCCCGCCAGTCGGAGGCCTTGTTCAGCAATTCCCTACCGAGAAATTTCAGGCTGCCGCTGTGGGCTTCTTCCAGACCATTGAGGCAACGCAGCAAGGTGCTTTTGCCGCAACCGCTGGGGCCGAGGATGACGATCACCTCGCCACTCTGCACTTGCAGGTCGATGCCGTTGAGCACCTGCTGCTCGCCATAGAATTTGTTGAAACCGTGAAATTCGATCAATGCGCTCATACTTGCGTCCAGCGCCGCTCCAGCACGCGCGAGGCGGCCGACAGCGGGTAGCAGATGAAAAAGAAAAACAGAAACAGCGCGCCGTAGATCAGCACCGATTCGTAGGTGCGTTCGATGATCTGTTGGCCGACCTTGATCACATCCACCACGCCGATCAGCACCGCCAGCGAGCTGGTCTTGATGATCCGCGTGTAGACGTTGATGGTCGGCGGTGTCATGCGTTTCAGCGCTTGCGGCAGCAGCACGTAGCCGTAGAGTTGCGCCGCGTTCAGACCGATCGACAGCCCCGCTTCACGCTGCCCGCGCGGCAACGAATGCAGCGCACCGCGCGCCACTTCACCGACCTCGCTGGCGCCCCACAGCGACAGCACCAGCACCGCGCACCAGAAGCTCGGAATGCTCAGGCCGAAGAAGATCGGTAAGCCGAAGAACAACAGATACAACCAGACCAGCACCGGAATCGCCCGAAACAGTTCCAGATACACCCGCAAAATCGCGTTCAGCCATGTCACGTTGAGCGTGCGCAACACGCCGTAAAGCACGCCGCCGACAGTGCTGATGGCGATGCTCAGAAATGAAATAGACAGAGTTTGCCCGGCGCCTTTGGCCAATTGCGGCAACGACACCCAGAGCAGTTCAAGACCCGAACTGGCCATGCTGGAGCCTCCTTTCCAGACGACTGAGCAGCAGCGACAACGGCAGGAACAACAGCACGCAGATCAGCGTCAGCACGGCGAGCATTTCGTAGGTTTTGTAATAGAGCGCGATGTAACTTTTGGTGGTGTAGAGAATTTCCGGCACCGCGACCGCCGAGACCACGGTGGTTTCCTTGAGCAGGAAAATGAAATTGGCGAACAGCGATGGCAGGCTGAGAATCCCCGCTTGCGGCAGGATCACGTAGCGCAGCAACTGGCCGTGGGACAGGCCGATAGAGCGCCCGGATTCCAGTTGCGCCTGCGGCACTGCGTCGACGCCGGCGCGCAGCACTTCGGTAAGGTAGGCGCCGCCGAGGAAGGTCATGGTGATGATCGCGGCAGTGAACCCGGAAACCTGGATCCCCACTGCCGGCAAGGCGAAGTAAACGAAAAACAACTGGATCAGCAGCGGTGTGTTGCGCGCCAGTTCCACATAGAGGCCGACCAGTTTTTGCAGGTATGGCGTGCGGAACACCAGAATCGTCGCGTTGAGCAGCGCCACCAACAGTGAGGTGCCGATGGCGATGAATCCGACCTGCAGCGTCACGCCCACGGCTTTGAGAAACGCCGGCAGGGTGCTGAGGATAAATGTGTAATCAAAAGTCATGAAACGTCCTGGACGCCGCTCGGTAAGCGACGGTGGTGCACTCCTCGGACAACGGGTGGCTGTCCGGCAAGCACCGACTTTATAGGTATAAAAACAAGAATTTAAATACCGTTAAAGCATATTGATATCACCCAAAAAACTATCTTGTGGGTTTGCCGGGAAGGAATAAGAAGGCTATTTTCCTTTGCGCTGTAGGACGGATCTTTTTTTCATGAAAGCCCTCCAAGGACGAACAGCTTTTGGCCAGACTCCTCCGGCCAAACCCATAACAAGGAAGAGAACATGGACGTAAAAGTGCCGCAGCGACTGGATCCGCAGGACATTGTGAAATTGTTGGTGGCGTTGAGAAGGGCGTTGAAGGCCGGGGTGGCCTAAGCCTTTTATCGATCGTTCCCACGCAGAGCGTGGGAACGATCAGCGCGCGCCATAGATCAGCCGCACACAAAAACGCCGATGACCATCACTGGCCATCGGCGTTTTCATACCTTGAAGGGGTTCACTCAAGCGTCAGATCAGAACGCCGGCAATACTGCGCCGTTGTACTTCTTCTCGATGAACGCTTTGACTTCCGGGCTGGTCAGGGCTTTGGCCAGTTTCTGGATCGCGTCGCTGTTCTTGTTGTCCTCACGGGCCACCAGGAAGTTTACGTACGGCGAGTCAGCGCCTTCGATCACCAGCGCATCTTTCTGCGGGTTCAACTTGGCTTCCAGCGCATAGTTGGTGTTGATCATGTCCAGATCAACTTCTTTCAGAACCCGTGGCAGCAACGCCGATTCCAGTTCCTTGAACTTGAAGTTGTGCGGGTTCTTGGCGATGTCTTTCGGCGTTGCCAAAGCATTTTTCGGGTCTTTCAGTTCGATCAGGCCAGCCTTCTGTAGCAGGATCAGCGCACGGCCGCTGTTGCTGCCTTCGTTCGGGATGGCGATGGTCGCGCCGTCCGGCAATTCAGCCAGGGTCTTGTACTTGCTCGAGTAGCCACCGAACGGTTCAACATGCACGCCTTGCACGGTCACCAGGTACTTGGCTTTGTCGTCCTTGTACTTACCCTGGTTGAAGCTGTTCAGGTACGGCAGGGTCTGGAAGTAGTTGGCGTCCAGACGCTTCTCGCCAACCTGTACGTTCGGCTGAACGTAGTCGGTGAAGACTTTGATTTCCAGATCCACGCCTTCTTTGGCCAAGGTCGGTTTGATCAGCTCAAGGATTTCAGCGTGCGGCACCGGGGTCGCGGCAACTACCAGTTTTTCGCCGGCATTGGCCAGGGAAGCAGTCAGAGCAGCCGCCAATGCGGTAAACAACAGAACCTTTTTCATGCAGTGTCCTTATCGAAAATCACGGTCGTCATCGACGACGGCATTAATACGTGTGCCAGTGAAGTGATATCGCTGGCGTGGGTCGGACAATACCGGGATTTTTTATTCCCGGACAATAACGTTTATTCAGCTTCATATTCCATTTTGTTCATGTTGAACAAAACGGTTACAAACCCTCACTCAAACGAATCAGCAAATCTTTCAATGCCTTACGCTCATCGACGCTACCGCCGATGTTGATTTGTGCCACCAGCCGTTCGATCTGAAGCTGCGGGCCAGACGCCTCGGGCAGGTTCAGGTGCTCCGGCAGAATCTCGTCGCCCGTGCTCACCAGCAACGCGAAATGAATGACGTTCTCCAGCTCTCGAGTGTTGCCCGGCCAGCTGTGTTGTTCGAGCACATGCTGCGCCGCTTCGCTGATCAATGGCACCGGCAAGTCCAGACGCTGGCTGTAGATGCCGAGGAAATACTCCGCCAGCGAGAGGATATCGCCGGTACGCGCGCGCAACGCCGGCAACTCGAGGTGGCCCTCGCTGAGGTAGTGATAAAGGCGCTCGTGGAATTTCCCGGCGTCTACCGCTTGCGCCAGATCGATGCTGGTCGCGGCCACCAGGCGCACATCCACCGGGCTCGGCTGATGCGCGCCGACACGGGTGACCTCGTGATTTTCCAAAGCAGCGAGCAATTTGATCTGGATCGGCAACGGCAAATCGCCGATTTCATCCAGATACAAGGTGCCGCCATTGGCCGAACCAAACCAGCCTGCGCGGCTGCTGGCCGAGCCGCTGTAACTGCCGGCGGCGTAGCCGAACAGTTCGGCATCGGCGTAAGTCGGGCTGATTGCCCCGCAATTGACCGAAACAAACAGGCCGCTGCGGTCACTGGCGCGATGGATATGCCGGGCAAGCAATTCTTTACCGGTGCCGGTCTCGCCACGGATCAATACCGAGGTCGAACGCGGCGCCAATTGCTCCAGCTCTTCACGCAGTTGACGCGAGCGCGGATCAACGAACACCAACGCCTTGGCGCGAATGCTCAGGGGACTTTTTTCAGCGTCGGGAAAGGTCAGCAACGGCTGACCGAAGGTTTCAAAACTCATGGCAGACTCCCGCCCAAAACCGCCGGGAGACGGGGGCGCTCAAAGAAAAAAGAAATCAGGCGCGCCGACGCGCGTGGTGTTCCATGCGGTTTTGCAGGCGATAGAGATAGGCAAAACCCTGCTCCCAACGCTGATGCCCGGACTTGACGTTAATGTGCCCGGCACCGGCGAGAATCCCTGCCTCGGCGCCCCAATTGCGCGCCAGCTCAAGTGCTCGCGGTGCGCTGACGGCGGCGTCGTTGTCGGAGCCGACCACCTGGCTTGGAAATGGCAGCAGATCGGTCGGGATCGGTGCGAAGTTGCGCAGCGCCGGCGCGCAGGCCGGGCGCTCGACATCGGCCGGCGCGACCAGCAAGGCGCCGCGTACCTGACGCAGGTATTGCAGCGGCGCAGTGGCCGCCCAATGGGCAACGGTGATGCAGCCGAGGCTGTGGGCGATTAGGATCACCGGCGTGCTGTCGGCAGCAATCGCCTCGGCCAGTGCCGCCACCCAGTCTTCACGACGCGGCGTCAGCCAGTCGGCCTGCTCGACCCGCGCACTGTTTGGCAGGCTGTTCTGCCAGTGGCTTTGCCAATGATCTTCTGGCGATCCTTGCCAGCCCGGCACAATCAGGTAGCGGATTGATTCGTTGCGCATGGGGAGCTCTCCTGCGTCGTGTCTGTTCATGGAGGAGTATAGGGAGGGGATTTATATTCGCTAAGGAATAAGAAGCTATTTATTAAGACCCATAATGCATATAAGGCGCGAGCCTCGCTCCCACATTGGAGAGTGTCGTGGGCAAAAAACGGATAAAAAAAGGGCCGCACCCTGCCAAGGAGACGGCCCCGGAAAAACGTTGAATCTGTCACCGCGCAGTAATCACCGACAACTTGGTAATCCCCGCCCGTTCAATCGAAGCCATCGCCCGCGCCACTTCGCCGTAATTCACCCCGTCATCGGCCTGCAACTGCACGCGCACTTCCGGGTCCTTGGCCTTGGCCGACTTGAGGTTGAATTCCAGCAAGTCCGGCTGAATCTCGTCTTTGTTGATAAACAGCTTGCCGGCGCCATCGATGCTCACCACCAGCGGGTCCTTCTGCTCGACCGGCGCCACCGCTTCGGTCTTCGGCAGGTTGATCGGGATCGCGTTGGTCAGCAGCGGCGCGGTGACGATAAACACCACCAGCAGCACCAGCATCACGTCCACCAGCGGCGTCACGTTGATCTCGCTGAGTACCTCATCACTGTCTTGCGTGGAGAAGGCCATATCAGGACGCCTCCTTCACTTTTGCCGCGTTGCCCGGCGCTGCAACCTTGTGCGCGGTCGGGTGGATCAACACACGGAACGCACTCTTCTGCGCCAGGCTGTAGAAGTCATGGGCGAAGTCATCCAGATCGGCCGCCGTCAGTTTCAACCGACGCAAAAAGTAGTTGTAAACCAGCACCGCCGGCACCGCGACGGCGATCCCCACACCTGTTGCAACCAAGGCTGCTCCGATCGGCCCGGCCACCGTTTCCAGGCTCGCCGAACCGGCCGCGCTGATGCCTTTCAACGCTTCCATGATTCCCCACACCGTGCCGAACAAACCAATGAACGGCGAGGTGCTGCCAATACTTGCAACCACCGCCAGCCCTGCCTCCAGCGAACGACGTTCGCGGACAATCTGCTGACGCAGAGCGCGCTCCAGTCGATCCTGATGGTTGATCGCCTGGCTCAAATCATTCGCCTGTGGCGTCTCGCCCACCTGAATCGCCGCGTAACCGGCCTGTGCAACTCGCGCTGCGGCGCCGGGTTGGGTCTCGCTCAATTCAGCGGCTGAATCCAGACTCGACGCCGCCCAGAAACGCTTATGAAAACGCCGATCCTGCGCCTTCAGCCGCCCGAACTGCAAAGTCTTGAGCAGTGCCAGGCCCCAGGTGGCGACGGAAAAAAACACCAGCAGCCAGATCACCGCGCTTTCGATGGATTCCAGTGGAGATGCCAGTAACGTCATGATGATTCCCTCGTGTAAACGTTTCGCGCGAATTTGGTTTCGGTTTAATGAATCTTGAAATCGATGGGCACGCTGACCCAGCCGTCCTGGGCGACATCACCCTGCTTGGCCGGGACGAAACTCCAACGTTTGACGGCGTTCAGCGCCGCGTCGTCGAGCTGTTGCCGGCCGCTGCTTTTGGCTATCTGGATCTCACCCGGTTTGCCGCTGGCCAACACATGCACGCGCAGCAACACCGTGCCTTCCCAGCCGCGACGCTGAGCCAGCGACGGATATTCCGGTGCCGGGTTTTTCAGGTACGCGGCGTTGGCTGACGCCGGGGTTACTGGTGCCGGCGCGGGGGGAGCAGGTGGCGCTGGCGCTGCAACCGGGGCTGCCGGTTTTGCTGGCGCGGGTGGCTGCTCGACCGCTTTCGGCGCGGGTTTGGGTGCCTGTTTAACCACCGGTTTAGGTTTCGGGACGGGTTTGGGCGGCGGTGGTTTTACCGCCAGTTCGTCTTCTACCGGCGGCGGTGGCGCAACCACAGGCGCAGGTGGTGGCGGCTCGACAACCGGTGGTGCTGGCGGCGCCGGGCGCGAGAATTCGATAGTCATCGGCGGAATTTCCGGCGGCACGATCGGCAGCACCGGCGTCGGCTTCTGGCTGATCCAGTAGATCACCGCGCCGTGCACCACCAATGCGAGCACGCCGAGCAGAAGCGTTTCGCGGCGGCTCAAAATGCCTTTGGGCGCACGCTGCAAACGCAACTGCCCCAACGGCACACGATGCGGCCGGCCGAGATCGACCAATTCGCCACCCGGCGTCTGACGCCACAGCAATTCCTCTGCGCTGGCGGCGGTCTGGACATTGCCCATTGATTCACTCCCTGCGGTCTTTTTGCGTTCTCTACAAAAACTGCCGATCACCGTTTGTTGAATCCCCCACGGCGGATCGATGGGCGAATCATTGGGCTTGGCGCTTATCTCCCAAAGTAATTTTTAACGTTACGCATAGGCCTTTATGGAATATATGAATTGATCAATTTCGCCAAAGCCACGTGCCACGCGGGCTGCAGCGTCATGTGAAAAAACGCATGCTTTTCAGGCATTGAAAGTATTCGTGCAACGCATCGAATTCGCCTGACCCGGTTTTGCAGGACGACTAATACCAAGTAGATAGTTGATAATTATTTTTTCTGAATCACAAAAAAACCGGAGCACTTTCGTGCGCCGGCCTTTTAAATTTTTAAGCAAGACTACTGTTTTACGAATTCCCCGCCCAGGGTCACCACATCACCATCGAAGTTCGTACGGGAGCCGGCAGCGCGCAATTTTGCGTAGTTATGATCCGGCGAAAACAGTGTCCATGTCTGATAACCGCTATTACCATTCTGAGCAAGTACTGCTATGGTGGTCGGGTTACCGGTACTGTTCTGGAAATGGTAGTTTCCATAACGAATGTCGTAATTCACGCCACCCTGACTCAACGTTCCGCTGAACGAGCCGTTGGAATCATTACCATCGGTAATCACCAGCTTGGCGCCAGAGTTGGAATTTACATAAGTGCCATTAATGCTCGACATAACGAGATTTCCTTTATCGTTGGATAAGTGTCTTCCGATGAGAGCAAGTTTCCTCCTGGAAACTCACGACAGTCAGAATGGTCGGACATTCACTTATTGTCCACGTGACTTACTAACGAATTTGCAATAAGCCCCCTTCAACCCGTTCATAACTTATCGCCGTTCGTTCGAGCACTAATTCCAATTCAACTAACGACTGGCATTGGTTTGTGGCGCGCCTGCAACCGGGGCATTAACCGCCGTCTCGGAGCGTGGCGTACCCGCTGGCACCCAGTCATAACTCACAGGCAACGCCCGATAGACCCAATTGCTGATCGCGTCGCTGCCAGGCGCCTTGCCGAGATACGGGCTGACGTATTCCCAGACGTTTTCCCCGCTGGCCGTCACTTGGAAAAACCGCCCGTTCATGCCTTCGTCGATCAACGTATTGCCATTGGGCAAGCGTCGCGCACTGCTGATAAACGAGCTGTAAAACGCCCACCCCGGTTGCTTCGAATTGGCCGCGCTGTACTGCCAGACGATCTCGCCTTTCACCGGGTCGATTTCCAATACCCGCGAGCCGGAAATCAGCCCGAGGGTGACGTTCGGATAACCCGCCGATCCCTGGTTATCGAACACCAGCAAATTGCCGGCACCTGGCAATCCGGCCGGAATGATGTGCGCATCATGCTGACCGACGAACTGATCCACCGGACGCGGCAATTTCTGCGCGGTTTTCGGGTTGATCAGCGGCAAATTCGGGCCAAGACGCCAGACCACTTTGCCGCTGCTTTTGTCGATGATCGCGATGAAATTGGCGTTGCGTGAATCAAACAGCAGGTTGTCCGGATTGAAGCGTTTGTCACCGGCATCGAACCACTTGTTCGGCCCGACCAGACTGAGGTTGTTGATGTGCAGGTAATCCGGATTTTCACTGGCACGCACCAGTTTCAATTGCTCGGCAGTGAAGCCGAATTCATTGAGATGTTCCGAGGCCAGCCACTGCCATTTCACCGCGCCTTCGGGGCTGACTTCATAGATCGCATCGTCGATCACCTCGGGCACTTTGAAGCCTTTGACCTTGTGCACCTTGTTCGCCAGCACCACGGTGTTGCCGTTGCTCAAACGGCGCTGATCATGGTGCTGTTGCGCCGCGCCACCGGGTGCCTTGTCGCCCCACTGCCAGACGACTTTGCCGTTCCAGTCCAGCTCGCCGACGCTTTGATTGCCCAGCCCGTTACCGGCCGATCCGAGTTTGCCGGGGTCCTTTTCACTCAGTTGCAGCAGCACATGCCCGCGCTCGCCGCCAACCAGTTTGGGATCGATGATCGCCGACGGAAAACCTGCCTGCGGCCAGGTTTTCACCTCGTTGCCATTCATGTCGATCAGATGCGTCTGTTTGTCGGCACCGCTGAAAATCACGTACTGGTTGAACGCCTTGTTCGGGTCGTAACGGGTGACGCCGGTCGGGTAAACACTCGGTGCGGCGAAGGCGCCGGCACTGAGCACTGCGCCGGACAGCAACACCGGCAAAGCCGTTTTGATGCGCAACATGATGCAGCTCCTTGAATGACCAATCAGAAGTCGTAGCGACCGGTGACGCCCAAAGTGCGCGGCGTGCCGAGCAGGCCTTCATAGCCGCCGTTGCCGCCCGTCCACAGGGTCGTGTAGTAGGTTTTGTCGAAGGCGTTTTTCAGCCAGAGCGACACGTCCCACTGGCCCTGATTGAAGTCGCCGCGCAGGCCGGTGGAAAAATTGACCACGGCGTAACTCGGGATCTGCCCGTAGTCGGAATCCTCGACCGTACCGACGGCTTTCGAACGGAATGCATAGCTCGCGGTGACGTAAGGTTCGAAGCCGTTATCCAGATTCCATTTGTATTCGCCGTTAGCGTTGCCAATCCATTTCGAGGCGCCGACCACTTGATGCCCACTGAGGTCGCAAGACGCTGGAGCCCCCGGCGCCTGACTGACTTCCGGCGGGCACGGGGCATCTTTGTATGAGAGGTAACTGACGTCGTTGTAGGAGCCATTGATGTTCAGGGTCAGGCCGCGCAGCGGGATCACCGTGCTTTCGAACTCGACGCCGCGCGAGCGCACGGAGCCGGCGTTGGTCAGGTATTGCACGCGGTTTTCGGCGTCGTAGGCGTTGGTCTGGTAAGCGTTGACCTGAGTCCAGAACACGTTGGCGTTGAGTTGCAGACGGTGATCCCACAGCGTGCTCTTGAAGCCAAGCTCGGCGTTGTTCGCACGCTCGGTGCCGATCAGCAGTGAATCGGCGCCGGCCACCGGCGCGGAACCGACGGCGAGGTTAACCCCGCCGGATTTCTCGCCGTGGGACAACGTGGCGTAGCCCAGAACATCATCGGTGATGCGATAGCTGAGGTTGAGCAGCCCGGAGGGACTGGAGCTGTACTGATTCAGATCGCCGGAATTGTAAGCGCCGGCACGACCGCGTCGAGCCGTCGCTGCCGCCCCGGTGACCGCTGCGCCGCCGACCGGGGCATTGCGCGTGACCCAGGCGGATTTTTCTTCATAAGTGCCACGCACCCCGGCGGTGAAATCCAGCCGCTCGGTAAGGTGCCAGGTGCCTTGGGCGAACAACGCAAAACTGTCGGTCTTGATATGGCCGTTGCCGACACTGGTGACGTTGGCCAGCGCACCGGGCGCCGTGCCATTCCATATATCCGCTTGCGGTCCGTAATAGGCGAAGGATTTATTGTCCAGATCCGAGCCGAAGTAGTAGGCGCCGACCACGTAATCGAAGAACTCACCCTTGGGCGAGGCCAGGCGAAATTCCTGCGAGTACTGTTTATCTTCCACCGACACCCCGGCGTTATAGCTCGCCGGCACGTTGAGACCGTCGTCGTTGCGCGGGGTGAAATTCCAGAAGCGATAGGAGCTGATCGAGGTCAGCGTGAAGTCGCTCGGCAGCGTCCAGTTAGCCTCCACCGAGGTGCCGCCCTGATGCACGGTGACATGCTGGTCGTTGTCCAGATTGACCTTGCGGTGCGAGCCCTTGACCAGTGTTGCGCCGGCTGCGTTGGCGCGCGCCTGGTACAGGTTGACGCCGTTGATGGTCGGTCCGGTGTTGTACAACACGCGGGTGCCGGCGCTGGAATCTTCTTCGTTGTAGTCACCGATCCAGCGCAGGTTGAAATCTTCATTGGGCTTGAACAGCAGTTGCGCGCGGAAGCCATCGCGCGAGCCGCCATTCAAATCATGGCCGTCGTATTCGTTTTTGATGTCGCCGTCACTGCGCGTGCGGTAGGCCGAAAAACGCCCGGCCAGTTGGTCGTTGAGCGGGCCGGAAAGGGTGCCCTTGGTCTGGAAGTAACCGTCCTCGCCGACCGAGGTTTCGATGCTGCGCTCAGGGGTGAAGGTTGGCGCGCGGGTGCTGATGTTGATCACCCCGGCGGTGGTGTTTTTGCCGAACAGCGTGCCCTGCGGACCACGCAAGACTTCGAGCTGTTCGATGTCCATCAAGTCAAATACCGCCATCCCCGGACGACCCAGGTAGACGTTGTCGATGTACAGACCAACGCTGCCTTCCAGGCCATCGCTGGCCGGGTTATTACCCAGACCACGGATCGATACGCTGGACTGTCGTGCATGCATGTAGGCGACGTTGACGCTGGGCACCAATTGCTGCAAATCCTGAATCCGGTAAACCCGTTGCGTCTCCAGATTCTGCCCGCTGACCACGCTCATTGGCGTCGGTACATCCTGCGAACTTTCTTCGCGGCGGCGGGTGGTGACGGTCACGGTTTCCAGCTGTGAACCGTTGGCCGCAGGCTTGCCGGCCGGCACTGGCGCCGCGGTTTCAGCATCGGCGGCGTAGCCGTGAGTCCAGCTCGCGCTCCCTGCCAGCAACAGGGCCAGAGGCAGGCGCTTGAGCCGTCGTGGCGTTAAGGGTGACGCAAGGTTAAACGGACTCATGGCGCGGCTCCTGGTCAAAAAACACACAGACATCTTCAGTGCTGCATATTCTTTTCAGTTATTTATTTATGGATTTACAAATATTTACTGCATAAGAGATTGCCTTTATAAGGAGTCGACCTAATGCATATCCAATGCATTTCCCGGATATTTTTTATGTGAAAAATGCATATCGACTTGCGCCAACTTCGTCACTTCATCGCCTTGGCTGAACAACGCAGCTTCGTCGCCGGCGCGCAGGCGGTGAACCTGTCGCAGTCAGCGTTCAGCCGTAGCATTCAGGCGCTTGAGCACAGCGTCGGTTGTCAGTTGGTTGATCGCGGGCGTAAGGAATTACCGCCGACCAAACAGGGCCAGGTGCTGCTGGAACACGCACGGCGACTGGTCAGTGGCGCGCAGCAGATGGCCAACGAGATCAGCCAGTTCAACGGGCTGGAGGCGGGGGAATTACGCTTCGGTTGTGGACCGGCGCCGGCGGCGGGTTTGATTCCTCGGGCCATCGGTAGTTTTATCGGGCGTTACCCGAAAGCGCGGGTGCAGTTTCAGGTCGATGACTGGCAGAGTCTGAGCAAGCGATTACTCAGCGAAGAGTTTGAATTCTTTGTCGCTGACACTCGGCACTTCGAGGCAGATCCGGATTACCTGACCTACCGGCTGCGACCGCGCAAGTGGCATTTCTGTTGCCGCGCGGGGCATCCGTTGGCCGGGTTTGATCGGGTCACCGCCGAGCAATTGATGAGCTATCCGCTGGCGGTGAGCATTCGGCCGCCGAACCTGCGCAAGGTCATTGTCGACCTCAGTGGGCGGCCCGATTTCACGCCGAATGTGGAGTGTGAAAACAGCTCGAGTCTGCTCAGTGTGGTGCTGCGCTCGGAGGCGATCGGGATTGTCGGGGCGTATTCGGATGCCTTGCACCAGGCCAAGGGTGAGCTGGTGTGTTTGCGGATTGAAGGGTTAGCCGATGATCTTGAGGAACTGTATACCCGCTATGGCATTGTCAGCCGTGCGGGGTATCGGTTATCGCCGTTGGCGGAGGCGATGATTGAGCAGATCAAAGAGATAGATCAGCAGGATGAGGAGGTTTGCTCGCTGCAGAATCTCGCCGTCTGATCGGACCTCTTCGCGAGCAAGCTCGCTCCCACAGGGGAACGCTGGCTGAATGTGGGAGCGAGCTTGCTCGCGAAGGGGCCAGTACAGTCTCCGATGCACTGCCTGCATAAAACCCATTCCCCAAATGCACTTGCCGAACACCCTCACTGAAAGCGAAAAACCCCACCTGTCTCTCTGACCGGTGAACCCATGTCCAACTCGCCAATCCCCGTGCGCAACGTGCTGTACATCATGTGCGATCAACTGCGCCGCGATTACCTGTCCTGCTACGGCCATCCGCATCTGCACACGCCAAACATCGATCGACTCGCTGCGGCCGGCGTGCGTTTCAGCCGCGCCTACACCCAAGGCACGATCTGCGGCCCGTCGCGGATGTCGGCTTATACCGGGCGCTACGTCAGCAGCCATCAGGTGGCGTGGAACGCCGTGCCGCTGCCGCTGGAAGAACTGACGATAGGCGATTACCTGCGCCCGCACGGCATTCGTACCGCCCTGGTCGGCAAGACCCACGCCACCGCTAATGTCGATGCCTTGCAACGCCTGGCGATCAATCCCGATAGCGAACAAGCCGAGATCCTCAACGAAGTCGGTTTCGAACCCTACATGCGCCATGACGGCATCTACCCCGACGATCCGCTGTTCGACGACAAGCGCGAATCTGCGCCCTACACCCATTACCTGCGCGAACACGGCTTCGACGGCAAAAACCCCTGGCACGACTGGGCCAACGCTGCCGAAGGCAAAAACGGCGAAATCCTCAGCGGTTGGAAAATGCGTCATTCGAATTTGCCAGCACGAATACCCGAGCAACACTCGGAGACTGTCTACACTACAAATCGAGCCATCGACTTCATCACCGAGCAAGGCGAGAAATCGTGGTGTTTACACCTTTCATATATCAAACCGCACTGGCCCTACATCGTACCAGCGCCGTACCACGCCTTGTACAGTACGAAATCGATTCTCGAAGCGATCCGCGCGACGCCCTACGAAGCCAGCAAACACCCCGTCTACACTGCCTTTCGCCTGCATGAGGAAAGCCTCAACTTCTCCCGCGACTCAGTACGATTGACTGTAATCCCTACGTACATGGGCCTGATCAAACAGGTGGATGATCAACTCGGACGACTGTTCGATTTTCTGCAGAGCAATGGCCGTTGGGATGACACGCTGATCGTGTTCACCAGCGATCACGGCGACTTTCTGGGCGATCACTGGCTCGGCGAGAAGGAGTTTTTGCTGGAGCAGGCGGTGGGGGTGCCGTTGATCGTGCGCGATCCTCGGGCGGCAGCGGACGTTACGCGGGGAACCGTTGATGAACGTCTGACAGAAACCATTGATGCGCTACCGACGTTTCTTGAGGCGCTTGGGCTGCCAGGCGCAGAGCATCGGCTTGAGGGACGCTCGCTTATCCCGCTTCTGCACGGTGAAAACCCGGACTGGCGCCACTATGCAATCAGCGAATACGACTACGCCTTTCAGGCACCGGCGCGGGAGCGTCTGGGCCAGCCGATCGATCGTTGCCGGATGACCATGGTGCGTAGCGAGCGCTGGAAATACCTGGCGTACGACGGTTTTCGGCCGCAGTTGTTTGATCTGCTGAATGATCCGCATGAGCTGCGGGATCTGGGTGATGACCCGGCGTATGCGGCGGTGCGCGAGGAGCATGCGGGGTATTTGTTTGAGTGGGTGCGCGGGTTGAAGCGGCGTACCACCATTAGCCATCAAGAGATTGATTTGCGTGGGCAGCGGTTTCGCTATGGTGAGCCGGAAGCCGAGAAGGTTGTTCAGATTGGGGTTTGGTAGCTGGGAGAGCCCCTCACCCTAACCCTCTCCCGGAGGGAGAGGGGACTGATTGGGGGATGTTTCAGAGGTACGCCGACCTGATCGTGCTTCACCGAATCCATAATCGATAAGGTCTTTCAGGTCGATATTTAACGCGAGACAACTCGGTCGGCTCCCTCTCCCTCCGGGAGAGGGCTGGGCGGGCGGCGTTCCGATGAGGGGCTTTTGATCTTCAGTCACGACCCTTGATGGTCTGGCTACGCTGCCCGTTCGCACCCACCGGGACTTCACCCTTGAGCGTCACCCGACGCACCACGCGATCCTGAGTCCCGTAATCATCAATCGCATAATGCTGCGTCGAGCGGTTATCCCAGATCGCCACATCACCGGCCTTCCAGCGCCAGCGCACGGTGTTTTCCTGGCGGATCACATGGCTCTGCAACAGCCCGAACAGATGCGCCGAATCCGCCTGCGAATAACCCTTGATGCGTTTGACGAAATGCCCCAGCAACAAGCTCTTCTCGCCGCTGATCGGGTGCACGCGGACCACTGGGTGCTCAGTCTCGTAAACAGTCGAAGTGAAGACCTTGCGATAGCGCTCAAGCTTCTCCGCCGAGACGTCCGGCTTGGCGCTGGCGTAGTCGTATTCGTTGCTGTGCACGGCGACCAGTTTGTCGGCCAGCTCACGCAGCTCGGTCGGCAAGCCGTTGTACGCCGTCGCGGTGTTGGCCCAGAGGGTGTCGCCACCGAAGGCCGGCGCGACCACCGAGCGCAAAATCGAGGCTTTCGGGTAGGCGTCGACGAAGGTCACGTCGGTGTGCCAGGAGTTGGCGCGCTGGCCTTCAGCGCCGTCCAGTTCGAGCAGATAACGCGTGCCTTCACGGGATGGCACGGTCGGGTGCGCCACGGGTTCGCCGAGCAAATGGGCGAAGGCTTCCTGGCGCTGATCGTCGAGTTGAGTCTGCTCGCGGAAAAACACGACCTTGTACTGAACCAGCGCCTGTTGAATCGCTTCGACGGTGGCGGCGTCCAGTTCACCGGACAAATGCACGCCACGGATCTCGGCGCCGATTCGACCGGCTACCGGGTGGATTTCCAGCGCGTGGACAGCGGGTTTTACTGCGAGTGCGGCATTGCTCATGGGTAGACCCTCATCGACTGCTTACGGTTGGACGGCAGCGAAACATCGCTCTATCTATATTCCATTTACATCTAATAGATATTTACGTGCTTCGTTGACGGAATAAGAGCGTGCATTTAAAACCTCTAGTAACCCTCGTCGCAAATGCCTTCGAGCTATTTTTAGGATGCCGGAAAAGCATATGGATCTTCGCCAGCTGCGTTACTTCATCGCCCTCAACGAACACCGTAGTTTTGTACGTGCGGCGGATGCGATGGGCATCACTCAACCAGCGTTCAGCCGCAGTATTCAGGGGTTGGAGCAAGAGTTCGGCTGCGTGCTGGTGGATCGCGGCAACAAGGATTTGCGCCCCACGCCCGAAGGCCAGGTGGTGCTGCAACACGCCCTGAGCCTGGTGCAAGGCGCCGCGCTGCTTAGCGCCGAAGTGACGCAGATGACCAAGCTCGATGCCGGCGAGGTGCACTTCGGTTGCGGCCCGGCGCCGGCGGTGAAACTGGTGCCGGATGCGGTGGCGCAATTCATCAACGCACACCCGAAAGTGCGCACCTGTTTTCAGGTGGATAACTGGGAAAAACTCAGTCGCGCACTGAGCCGTGAAGAGATCGAGTTCTTTATCGCCGACATCCGTCACTTCGAGTCCGACCCGAACTTCCAGACCCAGGCACTGACGCCCAAGCGCGGGGTGTTTTTCTGCCGGCCGGGGCATCCGTTGCTGACCAAGGAAAGCCTGTCGACCAATGACATGTTCGATTATCCGCTGGCGACCACGCTGATCCCGCCGGGCATTCGCAAACTGCTGGCGAACCTCAGTGGGCGCATCGATTTTTCTCCGACCATCGAGACCGAGCACTTTCCGGCGCTGGTCAAAGTGGTGCTGCAATCCAATGCGATCGGCGTGGGCACAGAAGAAGCATTTGTCGAGGACATTGCCAAGGGTTCGCTGGTGTTGCTGCACTGGCGAAATCTGCCGCAGAACCTGGAGAGCATGAATGCGCGGTGCGGGATTGTCAGTCGTACCGGGTTTCGACTGTCGCCGGCGGCGCGGGCGCTGATCGAGACGCTGGTGGCGGTGGACCGGCAGGAGGTCAGCGTCGCTGTTTAAGGGGATCGTTCCCACGCTCTGCGTGGGAATGCAGCCCGGGACGCTCCGCGTCCCAAAGTGGACGCAGAGCGTCCATTGATGCGTTCCCACGCAGAGCGTGGGAACGATCGGTCTACGTTAGAGCTTGGCCGCTGCCAACTCAGGCGCCACCCAGTCGTTGACCTTGAAGGGCTTGCGAATCAGCTTCTGCTGCGCCGCCAGATCAACCTTGTCTTGCAAGCTGCCGAGGAACACCGGATCCAGTGTCGAAGGGAACACTTCGCTCAATTTCTGATCCTGCAGATCCTGCGTCAGGATCACCAGTGGATAACTGGCCAGACCCGAGACCAGTTGCACATAAGCCGCCTTGTTGCTGTCCTGTGTCAGCCACTCGACCGCCTGTTGCTGCGCCTTGAGCAACTTGGCCACCGCTTCCGGGTGAGCGTCGACAAACTTGCCCGTGCCGACCAGTACCGACTGCACGCTGCCTGCGCCGCCGAGATCCTTGGTGTTGAGCGGCAGCTCGGCAAGGCCTTTGGCCTGCAATGCAGTCAAGCCGGAACTACCCCACGAGGCATCGATCTGTTTGGCGGCCAGTGCCGCAACGGCTGCGTTGAAATCCAGATTGATGACCTTCAGATCCTTCTCGCTCAAGCCCTGACTGGCCAGCGCCGCGTCAAACGAGAGCTGCGTCGCGGTGCCCCGGAAAATCGCCACTCGCTTGCCTTTGAGATCCTGGAGCGTCTTGATTCCCGACCCCGGCACCACGCCCAGATATTGCTTCACCCCACGCGCACTGGCGCTGAGCAAGCGAGTATCCAGGCCATTGGACTTGCCGATGATCGCCGCCAAATCGCCGAGATACGCCAGATCGACCTGACCGTTGGCAAACGCCTCATTGATCACCGGTCCGGCACCTTTGAAGAAACTCCACTGAATCTTGATGCCCTGATCGGCAAAGGCCTTTTCGAAGATCTGCTGGTCGCGCAGCACGTCGATCACCCCGCCGCCGCTGTGCTGGGTGCCGGCACTCAGGTCGGGCACGGCGATTCTGATTTCCTTGAGGTCGTCGGCATGCGCGGTGAACGCCAACAGGCCCGCGAGTGCAGGAACGGCAAACAGACTGAAAACACGTTTGAAGGGGAGATTCATGGGTGCAGCTCCTTGATCACGACGGGCGTTGAGGAGCCGAAAGTAGGCCGAATGAATACCTGCACTTAAATACTATAAATGCACATTTTTATACCTTTTAACGCTAAGAAAGCAATGACGGGGCTTACAGCGGCGTATGCATTAACAGCATCGAAAATATTCTTCGAATGCATTGGATGCGTGTGGGCTGGAGGCCTTAAATGGCCTCGCTTATCTCTTAAAAGAATCTATTTCAATATTGTTATAACTTTTTGTTTTTAGCTAATACCGCTAAAGATCTTGAGCCAACCCGACAACGGAGGTCACCCATGGCCCGTCAATCCTTGCTCAGTCTCCCCCTGCCCGCCCGGCCGCTGAAAAGCCGCCGTACCTGGCCAAGCGTGAACCAACGCCTGTTGCCATGGCTGCTGCCGCTCAGTCTGTTCGCGCTGTGGTGGCTGGCCGCACGCAATGAATGGATGAGCGAGCAGATCCTGCCCGCGCCGTCGCTGGTCTGGAACAGTGCTGTCGAGCTGTCTCAAGGCGAATTGTGGAGCCATTTGTGGATCAGTCTGCAACGCTTGTTCTGGGGCCTGTTCGCGGGGGTTTCTGCGGGGGCATTGCTCGGTGCAGCGCTGGGCTTCAGTCGTCGTCTTGAACGTTTGATCTTCCCGACCTTCGCCGGACTTTCGCAAATACCGACGCTGGCGTGGATCCCGCTGTTCATGGTGTTTTTCGGCATCGGCGAAGTACTGAAACTGGTGGTGCTGATCAAAGCCGTCGTGGTGCCGGTGACCTTGCACACACTGGTCGGCGTAAGAGATGCACAACCAAAACTGCGCGAAGCTGCCGCTGTTTTACGCCTGCCGTCGCATCTGTTGATTCGTCGACTGGTATTACCCGCCGCCCTCCCCGCGTTCATGGCTGGCGTGCGTCTGGCGCTGGCCGCCGGCTGGACGTCTTTGCTGGCAGTCGAACTGCTGGCCTCCAGTGAAGGCATCGGCTACCTGATGGTCTGGGCGCGACAACTGTTCATGCTCGACATCGTTTTCGTCTGCATCGTCGTCATCGGTTTGATCGGTGTGGCGATGGATCGCGGCATCGGTCTGCTGGACAAGAAACTGGTGCACTGGCCGCACCCGGCCACTGCCGAAATTCGTCGCGGCCCGCGTTATGCAGGCTGGCAGCGGCTGCAACCGTGGCTGCTGCCGCTGGGCTTGCTGGGGCTGTGGCAAGTGGCGAGTGACCAGCAGTGGGTCGACGCCAATATTCTGGTCAGCCCGCTGGCCGTTTTGAGCACGGCGTGGGATGGCGTGCTCGACGGCACGCTGATCAGCGGCATGGCCCTAAGCCTTGGTCGCACGCTCAGCGGCCTGCTGCTTGGCGGTGGCCTCGGATTTGCCTTGGGCCTGCTGCTGGGTCTCTCGGACATTAGCGAACGCCTGCTCGGTCCGACCCTCGCCGCCCTCCGTCAGATCGCAATCTTCGCCTGGGTGCCGCTGCTCACCGCGTGGTTCGGTCTGGGCGAACTGGCGAAATGGGTGTTCGTCGCCCTCGCCGCGTTCTTTCCGCTGTTTATCGCCACGCAACGCAGCGTCGCCAACCTCTCGCCACAACTCAATGAAGCCGCACAAGTGCTCCGTCTGAGCCTCGGCCAACGCCTGCGTCGGCTGGTGCTGCCGGGCGCCGCCCCGGGGATTTTCGCCGGGCTCAGACTGAGCCTGATCTACGCCTGGCTCGGCACCATCGGTGCGGAATATTTCATGCCGTCCAACGGCGGCATCGGCAGCCAGATGATCGGCGCACAACAACTGCTGCGCATGGACCTGATCATGGCCGGTATGCTTTTCGTCGGTCTCACCGGCGCCCTGCTCAACCTGATTGGCCAACGCCTGGAAATTCGCGCGACCCGCTGGAGACACGCATGAACGCACCGATTGTCAGCTTTAAACACGTAGGCAAATCCTTCGACGTCGACGGTTTCGAACTGGAGGCGATTCGCGAATTTAACCTGGACATCGCCGAGGGCGAATTCGTCGCCATTGTCGGCTCCAGCGGTTGCGGCAAATCGACGTTGCTGCGGTTATTGGTGGGCCTTGATACGCAGTTTCGCGGGCAGATTACCGTGGACGGCAAAGCCGTCAGCGGCATCGGTGGCGAGCGCGGCATTGTTTTTCAGGAACACCGTTTGTTCCCTTGGCTGACCGTCGCCGACAACATCGGCCTGGGCCTGGTCAACGAGCCTCTGAGCGCTGCGCATAAGCAGCAACGCATCAACGATTTCATCGATCTGGTCGGCCTGCGCGACTTCACCCGCGCCTATCCGCACCAGCTCTCCGGCGGCATGGCGCAGCGGGTAGCGATCGCTCGAGGTCTGGTCGCCAGCCCACGCATTCTGCTGCTTGATGAACCCTTCGGTGCCCTTGATGCACTGACCCGCCAGCAGATGCAGGACGAGCTGTTGGCGATCCGCGACCGCGCAAAAATCACCACGATCCTCGTCACCCATGACGTCGAAGAAGCGATCTTCCTCGCCGACCGCGTGGTGGTGATGGAGCCGCGTCCGGGGCGGATCAAGCAAGTGGTCGACATCGCCCTGCCTCATCCGCGCCAGCGCAGCAGTTTCGACTTCCATCAGTTGCGTGAAGAGCTGCTGCACGAACTGACCAGTGACGACCATTACCAACCGAGCGTGCCGGTGCAGATCCGTGATCTGCCGCTGACGTTCATTGCCTGCTGAACAGGAGTTTTGCGATGCCGCAACGTCCCAACTTTCTGGTGATTCTGGCCGACGATTTAGGCTTCTCCGACATCGGCGCGTTCGGCGGCGAAATCGCCACGCCGCACCTTGATGCCCTGGCCAACAATGGCCTGCGCCTGACCGATTTTCATACCGCACCGACCTGCTCGCCGACCCGCTCGATGCTGCTGACCGGCACCGACCACCACATCGCCGGGATCGGCACCATGGCCGAAACGCTGACGCCGGAACTGATCGGTAAACCGGGTTATGAGGGTTATCTCAACGATCGCGTGGTGGCGCTGCCGGAGTTGCTGCGCGAGGCCGGTTATCAAACCTTGATGAGCGGCAAATGGCACTTGGGTTTGAAGGCTGAATTGGCGCCCCATGCGCGAGGTTTCGAGCGTTCGTTTTCGCTGCTGCCGGGCGCGGCCAACCATTACGGTTTCGAGCCGACCTACGATGAGAAAACGCCTGGGCTGCTGAAATCCACCCCGGCGCTGTACATCGAGGACGATACGTTTCTCGACGAATTGCCGAAGGATTTCTATTCCTCCGATACCTTTGGCGACAAGCTGCTGCAGTACCTCAAGGAGCGTGACCAGACCCGGCCGTTCTTCGCTTACCTGCCGTTCTCCGCACCGCACTGGCCGCTGCAGGCGCCCGCAGACATCGTCGAGAAATACCGTGGGCGCTATGACGCCGGCCCTGAAGTGCTGCGTCTGGAGCGCCTGGAAAAACTCAAATCCCTCGGCCTGATCGAACCGGACGTCGAGCCGCATCCGCTAATTCATTTGACCCAACAGTGGGACGCGTTGAGCGAGGAACAAAAACAGATTTCCGCGCGGGCCATGGAAGTCTACGCGGCGATGGTCGAACGCATGGACTGGAACATTGGCCGGGTCGTCGACTATCTGCGCCAGCAAGGGCAGCTCGACAACACGTTCATCCTGTTCATGTCGGACAACGGTGCCGAAGGTGCGCTGCTGGAAGCGTTCCCCAAATTCGGTCCGGAACTGGTGACGTATCTCAGCCAACATTACGACAACAGCCTCGACAACATTGGCCGGGCCAACTCATATGTCTGGTATGGGCCGAACTGGGCGCAGGTAGCGACCGCGCCATCGCGGTTGTTCAAGGCGTTTACCACTGAAGGCGGGATTCGCGTGCCGGCGCTGTTGCACTATCCGCAATTGGCGATCAAAGGGCAGATCAGCCATGGTTTCGGCACGGTGATGGACATCACGCCGACCATTCTCGATCTGGCCGGCGTGCGCCATCCGGGCAAGCTCTGGCACGGCAAACCGGTGGCGCCGTTGCGTGGCAAATCGTGGTTGGGGTTCTTGTCTGGCGAGACCGCGCAGGTGCACGACGAGCACACGGTGACGGGTTGGGAATTGTTCGGGCGAAGGGCGATTCGGCAGGGGTCGTGGAAAGCGGTATGGATCCCCGGGCCGGTCGGGCCGGCGACGTGGCAGCTGTATGATTTGAGCAGTGATCCGGGGGAGATTCATGATCTGGCGTTGAGTCGGCCGCAGAAGCTCAGCGCGTTGATCGGGCATTGGCAGCAGTATGTCGAGGAGACTGGGGTGATTCTCAGTGAGTCGCCGTTTCAGCCGGATTGATACAGGATCAAGAGCCCCTCACCCTAACCCTCTCCCAGAGGGAGAGGGGACTGACCGAGGTGTCTTCCGTCAAACATCGAGCTGAAAAATCGGGTCGATTATGGATTCGACAAAGCTATTTCACGTCGGCGTAACTCTTCAATATCCCCCGATCAGTCCCCTCTCCCTCTGGGAGAGGGCTAGGGTGAGGGCCGCTTGTCAGGCCTCCACCGCCTCACCAGACACCGCAACTTCATCCCGACGAACAAACCGGTTCGCCCGCCCAAACGTGCCGAAATCATTAAACCTGACCCCCATCTCACGCATCACCCTATGCGCCACCGGCACGGTCATCTGGCGAATGTAAAACGGCTCCTTCACGACAAAATGATGGATCCCGTGACTGCTGCCAAAATTGAAGCAGAACGCCTGCAACGGCCACAACCACCAAGGGTTCAATACCTGACACTGCTGCAGCACATTGCCCAGCTCGACATCGCCGTAGTAATGCATGTTCGAACTGATGAAGTGCAGGCAGAACGTGCGCAACACGTTCGGGCCGATGATCACCACGGCGGCGATATCGATCACCTGCATTACCGACAATGTGGTCGCTGACCACTCGATCGGCGAGCCCAGCAGATACGCGATGCCATTGGCCACATGAAAACCGAGAAACACATACCACGCGCCCCAATGCACCAGCGTCAGCGGCGCATACACCTTCAACGTGCGCTTGATGATGCTGAACTTGTGCGCCCAGGTCTTGGCCCGCAGCATGCGGATAAACGCCGACATCACGTTATCGCCAACCATCAGCAACCGCGCCAGCCCCCACGGCTCGCCGTTGGTGATCGCGCGCTCTTCCATGTCGGTTTCAGTGCCGGAGACCTTGTGGTGATTGAGGTGCAGATGGCGGCGAATCCACGGGTTGATCGTGCTCGGCCGCGCCAGCCAGACCAGGCCCATCATCAAATTGTGCGGCACACGCTGCTTGCGAAAATACATGCTGTGGATCAGGTCGTGTTCCAGTTCATGGGTCAGCGAAGCAAAAAACGCATTGAGCAGCAGGCAAACCCACCACGCCAAGTGGCCGCTGATATACAGCGCCGCCGAGCCGATCATCCCGATCAGGGCAAAGGCCAGAATCCCCGCCCCAAGCGCATCCTGATGCTTGAGAATCGGGTAGCGCTCGCGCAGTTCGACGCCTTTGGCCAGCACCACTTCGCGAATATGCGCTGATCGCTGCGCCGCATTGTGTCGCTGGGGACTTGCAGAAGTACCGTCCATGCTTCCATCCTCTGTTTATGGATGTTCGCATCGTGCCTCGCGAAGGCCTGGATTGCGGTAGCCGAGAACGCCAACCTGTTGACCGGAAGCGCCAATCAGCATGAAGGAACCGACTTCGCTCGCAAGCTGGACCCGTGCCTTGCGCAAGCAACTCGATGCGCTGGGGCTGGACAGCATTGCCCTGTGCCAGCAGGCCGGGCTCGACCCGAACTTGATGGACGACCCCAACGCGCGCTATCCACTGTCCGGCACCACACGCTTGTGGGAAATTGCCGTGCAGGTCAGCGGCGATGCGGCGATTGGTTTGCGCGTATCGCGGTTCGTCAGCCCGACCACGTTCCATGCCCTCGGTTACGCACTGGTCGCCAGTGGAAGTCTGCGCGAAGTGTTCGAACGCATCGTGCGTTATCACCCGGTGGTCAGCGATGCGCTGGAACTGGAACTGAGCCGCAGCGATGATCGCTATCAATTTCGTCTGAAAATTCCGTCAGGCAATCCCGCGCCGGCTTTCGAAGCCATCGACGCCTTTACCGCGATCTACGTGCGCACCTGCCGCAACCGTCTCGGCCGCGATTACGCGCCGCTGGCGGTTTATCTGCGCCGCCCGGAGCCGAGCGATGCGCAGCAATGGCACAAAGTCTTCCGCGCCCCGGTGCATTTCGGTTGTGTCGAGGATCGTCTTGAATTCGCCCTTGCCGACTTTGACAGCCACCTCGACGACGCTAACCCGGAACTCGCCGAACACAACGAAGCCGTGCTCAAACGCACCATGGCCCAGCTCCAGCCGCTGACTTGGGAGCGCAAGGTACGAGATGCTATCGAAGAGCAATTGCCGGAAGGTGAGCCAAGCGCAGAGCGGATAGCTCAGGCGTTGCACCTGAGTTTGCGCAGTTTGCAAAGGCACTTGGCGGATGAGGGTTGTCGCTTTGATACGTTGTTGAACGAGAGCCGCGAGAATCTGGCGTTGCTGCACCTGCGCGATCCGCAGTGTTCGTTGAGTGAGGTGAGTTATTTGCTGGGGTTTGCCGATACCAGCAGCTTCAGCCGTGCGTTCAAGCGCTGGACGGGGATGACACCGGGGCAGTTTCGCGATGGGTTGCGCTGACTGATCCCAACCCTGAGTCGTCAGATCCAGCGCCTTCGCGAGCAGGCTCGCTCCCACAGGGGAAATGCATTCCAAATGTGGGAGCGAGCCTGCTCGCGAAGACGTCCTTCAATTCATTGCAAAACCCAGCTCAAACACCGTACCCGCCGCATCACTACTCACCCGCACCCGCCCCCCATGCAACTGCATGATCGACTGCACGATCGCCAACCCCAATCCTCCCGAATCCCCCGGCTCCGCCCGCGAAGGATCAACGCGGTAGAAACGGTCGAACAGTTTGCCCAGATGCTCCGGCGCAATGGTCGGCCCGAGGTTATGCACCTGCAGCCAGCAACATTGCGCTTCGTCGTGGCGACGCAGGCTGATCACGCTGGCGGGATCGGCATGACGCACGGCATTGGCCAACAGATTGCCGAGCGCCCGTTGCAACAGTTGCTGATCGGCAAGCAATTCGCCATGCAGTTGATTGTCCAGCCGCAGATCGCGGTCATCGGCCAACGCTTCAAAATAATCACATAGCTCACCGCCAACGCTGTGCAGATCCAGCGTTTGCAGATTTAGCGCACGCTCCGCCTGCTCGGCTCGAGCAAGGAACATCAGGTTTTCCGCCATGCGCTTGAGCCGTTCGAACTCTTCCATGTTCGAGGCGAGGACTTCCTGATACTCCTCGGTGCTGCGCGGATGATTCAGCGCCTGACCGTTGCTCGCCAACAAGGTGTGCAGCGGCGTACGTATCTCGTGGGCGAGGTCGGCGGAAAACTGCGAGAGGCGCTGCACGCTGTCGTCCAGCCGCGCCAGCATGCCGTTGAGCGCCTGCACCGGCTCAAGCAGTTCGGCGGGCGTGCCGGTGGCGGGCAAGCGTTGATCGAGGCTACGCAGATCGATGCCGCGTACCGCTTCGCTCAACTGCCGTAACGGTTGCAGACCCCGGCGCAGCAACAGCAAGCCCAAGGCAAAGGCGAGCAACGCACCGAGGCCGACGGCCAGATAAAGGCGTAAACGGTAACTGGCGAGCATCTGTTCGCGTTCACTCAGCACCTTGCCGGCAATGACCGTCAGTGGCTCGCCGTTTGGCCCTTGCGCTTCGCCGGACAGCAGGGCCAGCTCAGCACCGTCCGGCGCTTGCCAGGTCAACACGTCGCGTCGCTGCGGCGTTTGCTCGCGCGGGATCGCGTTCAGCGCCGGGAGATCGCGCTGACGCGGGTTGATGGCGATCACACTGGAACCATCGGCACGGCGCACCAGTAGCAGGCTGTCGAGATTGCCGAGCATGTTTTGATACAGCCGTGGCCGCGCCTGCAAAGCGTCGAGGCTGTCGCTGTCGGCGAGCAAGGCGCGTACTTGCTCAAGTCGTCCGAGCAGCGCGAGATCGTCGCGCCAGGCAATTTCCGAAGCGAGCGAGCGATAGAGAAACACGCCAATCGCACTCAGCACCAAAGCGCAAACCATCGCGAACGCCAGCGCCAAGCGCCAGGCGATCGACCTAGAGCGCATCGTCAGGCGCTTCCAGTTGATAACCGACGCCGCGCACGGTGTGGATCAGTTTCGGCATGTACGGGTCATCGACTTTCGAGCGCAATCGGCGCACTGCAACCTCGACCATGTTGGTGTCGCTGTCGAAATTCAGGTTCCACACCTGCGAGGCGATCAGCGTGCGCGACAGCACTTCGCCCTGGCGACTGGCGAGCAATTGCAGCAACGCGAACTCCTTGTTGGTCAGGGCGATGCGCTGGCCACCGCGACTGACGCGGCGGCGCAACACGTCGATTTCCAGATCGGCGATGGTGTACGACTCGGCTTCGCGCATCGGCCCGCGCCGTAGCAACGTGCGTACCCGCGCGAGCAGCTCGGCGAAGGCGAAGGGTTTGAGCAGGTAATCGTCGGCGCCCAGTTCGAGACCGCGCACGCGGTCTTCAATGGCGTCCTTGGCGGTGAGAAACAGCACCGGCGTGGCGCCACGCTGGCGAATCAGTTGCAGCAATTGCCAGCCATTGAGGCCGGGCAGCATCACGTCGAGGATGATCAGGTCATATGCCTGTTGCTCGATAAAGTAGCGCCCATCGAGGCCATTGAGCGCCACGTCCACGGCAAAACCCGACTCGCCCAGGCCTTTGGCGAGGAAATTCGCGGTTTTGGCTTCATCTTCTACGACCAGCAAACGCATGGCACACCTCGATTATTCAGACACACAGGCTAGGCGCCTTCGGCGGCGTTGCCCATTACAAACTTGTAATCAGACTGACGAGGTTCTGACGAACATCGGCGATTAAGGTGGCGACCTTCGCTTTTGGAGCCTGTCCATGACCGTCAAATACTTCGTTGCAAGCCTGATGATCGGCCTCAGTGGCGTTGCTGTCGCCAGTCCTGAGCTGCCGCGTCACGCCGACCTCGACCTGAAAACTGCACGGCTGCTCGCCGACACGGCAATGGCCAACTGCACCGGCACGGTGTCGGTGCTCGACCGTGGCGGCAATCTGTTGGTGACCCTGCGCAGCGACGGCGTCGGTCCGCACAACACCGCCGCCAGCCAACGCAAGGCGTATACCGCGCTGTCGACCAAAACCGCCACCCGATTGTTTGCCGAACGTGCTCGCAGCAATCCGGAAACCGCCAACCTCAACACCCTCGATGAGTTGCTGTTGCTTGGCGGCGGGATTCCGCTGTTCCTCGGCACTGAACTGGTGGGCGCGATGGGCGTGGCCGGTTCCGGCGGCGGCGAGCAGGACGAAAGCTGTGCGATCAAGGCTGCCGGAAAAACCGGTCTGGCCACCACCCGTTCCCAATAAGGAGATGCATCCATGAGCACTTTGCGCATGACCTTCGCCGCGCTTGGACTGAGCGCTTTTTCCAGCCTGGCCTTGGCGGCCGGCAACCCGTTGAGCGTGCATGTACTCAATCTGGAAAACGGCCTGCCGTCGCCGGGCATCAACGTGACGCTGGAGAAACACGTTGGTCAAGACTGGCAGCAACTGGCCCAGGGCACGACCAATGAACAAGGGCGCATCGCCGAACTGTTCCCGGCCAAACAGCCTTTTGAAGTGGGTGAATACCGCGTGGTGTTCAAGACCGGCGAGTACTTCAAGAAGACCAAGCACGACACGTTCTTTCCGGAAATCCCGGTGATCTTCGAGGTCAAGCAGACCGATCAGCATTACCACATCCCGCTGCTGCTCAGCCCGTACGGCTTCTCGACCTATCGCGGTTCCTGAGTCAACACTGCCCCCTGTGGGAGCGAGCTTGCTCGCGAAGGCGGTGTGTCAGTCAGCAATCATGTTGAATGTTAAATCGCATTCGCGAGCAAGCTCGCTCCCACAAGGGCCTGGGTGCATTGTCAGATCGTGGCCAGGACGCGCAATCGTACGGCATCAAGGATTTCGATCTCGCCATAGCCAAGCCCGATAATCCCCTGCCCCTGCAAGTCCTTGAGGATCTGGTTGGTGGTCTGTCGCGACAGCGACAGCATCGATGCCAACTGCTCCTGCGGCAGTTGCAGAACGCGGCGTGGCGCATCGAGCTCGCCGTAGCCTTCGGCGATCATCAGCAAGCGATGGGCCAGACGTGCCGGCGCTGGCAGCAGGCTCAGTTGTTCGAGATTGATGAAGGCCAGGCGCAGTTTGTGGCTCATCAGCAGCGCCAGATGCCGCCAATACACCGGATGTTCGTCGAGCAGTTTCAGCAACGTCGGCTGCGGAATATTCAGCAACGTGCACGGCCCGACGGCATAAGCGTCATGGGTACGCGGCTGGCCATCGAACAGGCAGATTTCGCCGAACCAATGCGGCGCCTCGACCAGGCTCAACAACGCCTCCTTGCCCTGCTCGCTTACCGCGCCAATGCGCACGGCGCCATCGAGCACCGCGTACAAGCCGCACGGCGCATCACCACGCTGGAACAAGCGCTGCCCCGCCGTCAGCCGTCGCTCCCGAGCTGCCGCCAGCAAGCTATCCTGAAAGGATACCGGTAGATGACTGAACCACTGGCCACTCATCAGCCGTGAACGAATTTGCATAAACACTCCTGGATTGTCGCCTGCCTGACAGAGCGAACCCTGATCCCGAGGGATGATGCGATCAACCCTACCGGAGGAACAACAATGAAAAGCCTCGTCGACCATCTCAGTCAATACGCCGCCTACCACCGCGATCCGCGCAATATCGCCAGCCACTTTATCGGCATTCCGCTGATTGTGGTGGCCGTTGCGGTGTTGTTGTCGCGTCCGGAATGGTCGCTGGGCGGCTTGTGGATATCTCCAGCGGTTGTCGTGGCGCTGGCTTCGGCGTGGTTTTATCTGCGTCTGGAAGTGAAGCTCGGGGTGCTGATGACGGTGCTGATGGGCCTGTCAGTCTGGGCCGGGCATGTATTGGCGCAGCAGAGCACGATGGTCTGGCTGAGCAGCGGCCTGGCGATGTTTGTGGTGGGCTGGGTGATCCAGTTTGTCGGGCATCACTATGAGGGACGCAAACCGGCGTTTGTCGATGATGTGTCGGGGCTGATTGTCGGGCCGTTGTTTGTCGTGGCCGAGTTGGCGTTCATGCTCGGGATGCGGCATGAATTGAAAGAGCAGATCGAGGCGCGGGCGGGGGTGGTGCGGGTCAATCCGAATCGTGCGGCTGTCTGAATCGCTTTCGCGAGCAAGCTCGCTCCCACAGTGCACTGGTGCTGAACACAAAATTCATGTCCGACCGAATTCCCTGTGGGAGCGAGCTTGCTCGCGAAGCTTTTGATTTTAGAAGCTGGCGACTTTCTGCCAGACCTTGGGTTTGAAGAACAGCGTCTCACCCTTGGCCAACCCAATCAGGCTGTCGTGGTCTTTCACCACTTCTGCCTCGATCAAATCCGTTTGCCCTTCCACCTTCAACGTCACCCGCGTGGTCGCGCCCAACGGCCGGATATCACGCACTTCAGCCGCATGGTGATCTTCCAGCTCATGCCTGGACAACGACACCTCATGCGGGCGGAACAGCACATGGTTGTCGTCGCTCAACAGCAAGCGGTTCGAGTCGCCGAGGAAGTGATAAACGAAATCGCTGGCCGGGTTTTCGTAAACGTCGCCCGGTGAGCCGATCTGCTCGATCACGCCCTTGTTCATCACCACGATACGGTCGGCGACTTCCATCGCCTCTTCCTGGTCGTGGGTCACGAACACCGAGGTCAGGTTGATATCTTCGTGCAGCCGCGCCAACCAGCGGCGCAGCTCTTTACGCACCTTGGCATCGAGGGCGCCGAACGGCTCATCGAGCAGAAGCACTTTTGGCTCCACCGCCAAGGCACGGGCCAAAGCAATACGCTGACGCTGACCACCGGACAACTGCTCCGGATAACGATCCGACAGCCAGTCCAGCTGCACCATGTTCAGCAGTTCATGCACCTTGGTCGCGATCTGGCTTTCACTCGGGCGCTGGTTTTTCGGTTTCATGCGCAGGCCGAATGCGACGTTGTCGAACACGGTCATGTGGCGGAACAAGGCGTAATGCTGGAACACGAAACCGACGTTGCGATCACGCACGTCGTGGCCGGAAACGTCTTCGCCATGGAACACGATGTTGCCCTGATCCGGGGTTTCCAGACCGGCGATAATCCGCAGCAAGGTGGTCTTGCCGCAGCCCGACGGGCCGAGCAACGCCACCAGCTCACCGCTGTGGATATCCAGGCTGATGTTGTCCAGCGCCTTGAACGCGTTGAAATTCTTGCTGACGTTACGCACTTCGATCGACATGAATTATTCCTCCGCGGCGCTGGCGCGCAGGCGGTTGATACGGTTTTCGCTCCACTGCTTGAGCAGCAGGATGAAGAGCGCCAGGATCAGCAACAGGCTCGCCACGGCGAACGCGGCCACGTGGTTGTATTCGTTGTAGAGGATCTCGACGTGCAGCGGCAAGGTGTTGGTCACGCCGCGAATGTGCCCGGAAACCACCGACACCGCACCGAACTCACCCATGGCCCGCGCGGTACACAGCACCACGCCATAGATCAGGCCCCACTTGATGTTCGGCACAGTGACATGCCAGAACATCTGCCAGCCATTGGCGCCGAGCAGGCGCGCGGCTTCCTCTTCCTGCGTGCCTTGCTCCTGCATCAGCGGGATCAGTTCACGAGCCACGAACGGCACGGTGACGAAGATCGTCGCCAGCACGATGCCCGGCAGGGCGAAGACGATCTGGATGTCGTGATCCTGCAGCCACGGCCCGAACAGGCCCTGCGCACCGAACATCAGCACGTAGACCAGACCGGCGATCACCGGTGACACCGAAAACGGCAAGTCGATCAGCGTCACCAGCATGCTCTTGCCACGGAACGAGTATTTACTCACGCACCACGCGGCGCTGACCCCGAACACCAGGTTCAGCGGCACCGAAATCAGCACGGCGAACACGGTGAGTTTCAATGCCGACAGTGCATCCGGCTCAAAGATCGCGGTGAAGAAGGCGCCGAGTCCGTTCTTCAAACCTTGCGATACGACGATGAACAGCGGCAGCAGCAGAAACAGGAAAAAGATCAGCCAGCCAAGACCGATCAGGATTCTGCGCGAAGTGGCGCTGCCACGGCGTGCAGCGTTGGCCGAAGAGGCGGCCGCAATAGACGATTGGGACATGTTCGCGCCTCCTTATGGGGTTTCGATGCGCCGCTGCAGCAAGTTGATCAGCAGCAACAGGACGAAGGAAACCACCAGCATCAACACGCCGATGGCAGTGGCGCCGGTGTAATCGTATTGGTCGAGCTTGACCATGATCAGCAGCGGCAGGATCTCGGTTTTCATCGGCATGTTGCCGGCGATGAAAATCACCGAACCGTACTCGCCGACGCCACGGGCAAAGGCCAGGGCAAAACCGGTGAGCCAGGCGGGCAGCAGCGCAGGTACGAGGATGTGGCGGAACACCTGCCATGGCTTCGCCCCGAGACACGCGGCGGCTTCTTCGACTTCACGGGGAATGTCGGCCAACACCGGTTGCACCGTGCGCACCACGAACGGCAGTGTGACGAAGGTCAGCGCCAACGTGATACCGAGTGGCGTGTAAGCGATTTTGAAACCGAGGTCAGCAGCGAATTGGCCGACCAGACCGGCCGGCGCGTACAGCGCAGTCAGCGCGATACCGGCCACGGCAGTCGGCAGGGCGAACGGCAGATCGATCATCGCGTCGATCACCTTGCGCCCCGGGAAGGTGTAGCGCACCAGCACCCAGGCCAGCAACGTGCCGATGATGCCATTGATGATCGCCGCACACAGCGCGGTCCCGAAGCTCAGCTTCAATGCCGCCAGCACCCGCGGCGCGGAGATGATCGTCCAGAACTGATCCCAGGTGAGTTGGGCGGCGTGGACGAACATCGCCGCCAGCGGGATAAGCACAATCAGGCTGAGGTACACCAAGGTGTAGCCCAGCGTCAGCCCGAAGCCGGGTATGACGGGGGAGATACGACGCGACATAAAAGTCCTTGGTTAAAAAGCATTCCGCTGAACGCACCAATGTGGGAGCGAGCTTGCTCGCGAAGAGGGAGTATCAGCCAACTCTACGTCGTCTGACACTCCGCTTTCGCGAGCAAGCTCGCTCCCACATTTTCCGCGCCTGGCTTCAGGCTTGATGTGTGGCTGAAGTCAGATTACTGCGCCTGATAAATCTGGTCGAACACGCCACCGTCGTTGAAGAATTTCGGTTGCGCGGTTTTCCAGCCGCCGAAGTCTTTGTCGATGGTCACCAGCTCGAGTTTCGGGAACTGCTGGGCGTACTTCGCGGCCACGTCCTTGTCACGCGGACGGTAGAAGTTCTTCGCGGCGATTTCCTGACCGGCCGGGCTGTACAGGTGCTTCAGATAGGCTTCGGCGATCTGCTCGTTGCCTTTCTTCTCGGCGTTCTTGTCGACCACCGCCACTGGCGGCTCGGCGAGGATCGACAGCGAAGGCACGACGATGTCGAACTTGTCGGCGCCGCCATCTTCTTTCAGCGCCAGGAACGCTTCGTTTTCCCAGGCCAGCAACACGTCACCCTGACCGTTGTTGACGAAGGTAATGGTCGAGCCACGAGCGCCGGTGTCGAGAATCGGCACATGCTTGAACAGGGTCTGCACGTACTCTTTAGCTTTTTCTTCGCTGCCGCCGTTGGCTTTCAGACCGTAGGCCCATGCGGCGAGGAAGTTCCAGCGCGCACCGCCGGAGGTTTTCGGGTTCGGGGTGATCACCGAGACGTCGTTCTTGACCAGATCACCCCAGTCCTTGATGCCTTTCGGGTTGCCCTTGCGCACCAGGAACACGATGGTCGAGGTGTACGGCGTGCTCGCTTCCGGCAGACGCTTCTGCCAGTCGGCGGGCAGGGTCTTGCCGAGTTTGGCGATTTCATCGATGTCGCCGGCCAGGGCCAGGGTCACCACGTCAGCGCGCAGACCGTCGATCACCGCACGACCCTGTTTGCCCGAACCACCGTGGGATTGCTGGATTTTCACGGTGTCGCCGGCGTGATCTTTCTGCCAGAACTTGATGAATTCAGCGTTGTAGTCCTGATACAGCTCGCGCGTCGGGTCATACGACACGTTGAGCAGTTCGTAATCCTTGGCAACGGCGGAACCGGCAAACACAGCACTGGCCAGAGCGGCCAAAGCGTAACGGCGAATCGACGACATGGTGAAAGCTCCTGGAATTCTGGTGGTGGCTTTTTCTTATGTATTGCGCAAATCGGGTGTGTCGGTACAAAGATCGCCGCCTGCGGCAGCTCCTGCATCAATCCCCCCGCAGGAACTGGCGCAGGCGGCGATCTTTTAGCCCGGTTGCTTGCCCGGTTGCTGCAAACGGAATTTCTCTTTGCGTTCGATCTGTACGACCTGGGCGTTGTGCACAGTGATCTCCACCGCGCCGAAACGCAGATCGCGCAGGGCGCTCTGGATTTCACGCAAGATGGTGCTTTCGTCCTGACCGTCAACGCTGCGAAGGGATGCGCTCATGGTGCTGCTCCTTTGAATGGGATGTGCCTGGCAGTGGGCGGCACTGCGTTCGGCGTGGGAGCAATATAAGAGAGGCGTAGATATTCTTAAAAAGACTATTTAAGAATGTTTATATAACTGAAAAACATTATGTGGCGGAGCAAGGGTTTGCAGCCTGTTGCAGCAAAAGATCGTCCGAAGGATCGGGCCGCGATTGGACGATCTTTTGATCTTTAATCAATCAATGGCGCGCGTCCCCAATCGATTTCGACCGCCGGACTCGGCCGCCCAAACCAATACCCCTGCCCCAGATCACATCCCTGCTCCAGCAAAAACGCCGCCTGCTCAACCTGCTCGATACCCTCGGCGTGCACCTGCATGCCCATGCTGCGCGCCAGCGCGATGATCACCCGGACAATCGCCGCATCATCCTCATCCCACGGCAGCCCGGCGACGAAACCCTGATCGATCTTCAGTTTCTGCACCGGCAAGCGCTTGAGCCGCAGCAGCGACGAGTAACCGGTGCCGAAATCATCGATGGCAAGGCGAATACCCAACTCGCGCAAACGATGCATTTGCTCCAGGGCCACTTCCGGATCATCCATCACCGCGCTTTCGGTGACTTCCAGCTCCAGATACGCCGGATCCAGCCCGGTGTCGTGCAGCACTTGCGCGACCTGCTGGTACAACTCACGCCGGGCGAACAACCGCGACGAAACATTGACCGCGACAAACGACAGCACCACCCCGGCCTGTTGCCACTCACACATCTGCCGGCACGCCTGCTGCATCACCCACGCGTCGATTTCGGCAATCAGCCCGGTGCGTTCAGCGATCGGAATGAACTCCGCCGGCGATACCAGACCACGCGACGGGTGCTGCCAGCGAACCAGCGCTTCAACGCCAATCAAGCGACCGGTTTTCAAGTCATGCACCGGTTGGTAGTAGACCCGCAGTTCCTGCTGCTCCAGTGCCCGGCGTAGCTCGAAAGCGAGTTCCACCCGTTGCTGGGCGTGGGCGGTGAGTTCTTCGGTGTACAAGGCGTAACCGTTGCGGCCGCTGCTCTTGGCCTTGAACAGCGCCGCGTCGGCATTGCGCAACAGTTGTTCGGCGCTCAGCGCGTCGCTGGGGAACAGGCTGATGCCGAGGCTGGCGTTGATGAACAGTTCATGACCATCGATGCAGAACGGCTCCTTCAACGCATCGAGAATGCGTTGCGCCAGCGCCGCCGCCTGCACCGGCTGTGGACAACTCTCTGCCAACACCGCGAACTCGTCGCCACCGAGCCGCGCCAAAGTAATGCCGGGGCCGAACAGCGCCTGCAGACGCGCCGCCACAGCCTTGAGCAAGCGATCGCCAGTGTTATGCCCGAGGCTGTCGTTGATCATTTTGAAGTGATCGAGATCCAGCATCAGCAGTGCACAGCCGCGCTTGTGGTTTTGCGCCGAGGCCAGCGCCTGTTCCGCACGGTCGCTGAACAGCAGACGATTGGGCAGATCGGTCAGCGGGTCGTGGTGCGCGAGGTGTTTGAGTTCATGCTCGGAATCCTTGATCGCACTGATGTCGGAAAACACCGCGACGTAATGGCTGAGCCGGCCCTGATCATCGTGAATGACCCGGATGGTTTGCCACTGTGGATAAATCTCACCGCTTTTCCGGCGGTTCCAGATTTCGCCGCTCCATTCGCCCTGCGACTCAAGGGTGGCAAACATTGCCTGATAGAAGCCCGGCGGATGATGGCCGGACTTGAACAGGCTCGGCTGCTGTCCAAGAACCTCTTCGCGCTGATAACCGGTGATCTCGATGAACGCGCGATTGACGTGCACGATCAGCCCTCGGTGGTTGGTGACTAACACGCCTTCGCGGGTGCAATCGAACACAGCTGCCGCCTGACGCAGGCGTTCGCGATCGGCGTGGCGTTCGCGCAGACGCGCACCAATACCGAGGAACTCGCACAAACGCACTCGCGCCAGGAAGATCAGCACGGCGCTGAGCGCCGCAAACAGGTAACCGTTGATCAGTTGCCAGCGGGCGAGATCGACGGAGTTATCGAAGAAATTGTTTAATAAATGATCAGTAACTTGCAGCCAGACGGCCGCAAGCACGAGATAGAGCAGCGCTGCACGCAAAGCATCGCGATAAGTGGCAGGCATTCGACTGTCCATGTCCCTACAAAAAGGTTGGAATTATAGGTCAAGAAACATCCAGCGACTCTTATCTGAAAGGGCGACTGGTTTTATCTGTGTGCTTGGTGATAATGCAACGGCTGTTTTTATCTTTATCGAGGGCCCTATAGCCTATGTGGTACGAAGGTTTTCTTGGCTTGTCGGCCTGGTCTCTGGTCGCAGTCACCCTGCTGATGACTCACGTGACGATTGTTGCCGTCACGGTCTATCTGCACCGCTACTCGGCCCATCGCTCGCTGGAGCTGAATGCCGGCCTGAAGCACTTTTTCCGTTTCTGGCTGTGGCTGACCACGGCGCAGAACACCCGCGAGTGGACCGCTATCCACCGTAAACACCACGCCAAGTGCGAAACCGAAGATGACCCGCACAGCCCGGTCATCAAAGGCCTTTCCACCGTGCTGCGTACCGGCGCCGAGCTGTATCGCGCCGAAGCGCAGAACCCGGAAACCCTGCGCATCTACGGCAAGAACTGCCCCGAAGACTGGATCGAACGCAACGTCTACAGCCGCTACCCGCTGCTGGGCGTGGCGATCATGGGCGTTATCGACCTGCTGCTCTTCGGCACCATCGGCATCACCATCTGGGCGATCCAGATGATGTGGATCCCGGTTTGGGCTGCCGGCGTGATCAACGGCCTGGGCCATGCGGTCGGCTATCGCAACTTCGAATGCCGCGACGCGGCGACCAATCTGGTGCCGTGGGGCATCCTGATCGGCGGCGAAGAACTGCACAACAACCACCACACCTACCCTAACTCGGCCAAGCTGTCGGTGAAGAAGTGGGAGTTCGACCTCGGTTGGGCGTGGATCAAAGTCTTCTGCTTCCTGCGTCTGGCCAAGGTCCAGCGGGTCGCGCCGATCGCCCACCGGGTCGAAGGCAAGGGCAATCTGGACATGGACACCGCCATGGCCATCCTTAACAACCGCTTCCAGATCATGGCCCAGTACCGCAAATTGGTGATCGGCCCGCTGGTCAAACAAGAGCTGGCCAAGGTCGATCATTCGGTACGTCACCAGTTCCACCGCGCCAAACGTCTGCTGTCGCGGGAAACCAGCCTGCTGGAAGACCGTCATCACTTGCGCATCCAGACCATGCTCGAGCACAGCCAGGCATTGAAGGTAATTTACGAAAAACGCCTGGCCCTGCAGCAGATCTGGGTCAAGACCAGCGCAAATGGCCACGACATGCTCGCGGCCATCAAGGAATGGATTCACGAAGCCGAGGCCAGCGGTATCCAGTCCCTGCGTGAATTCGCCGACCAGTTGAAGACCTACTCGCTGCGTCCAGCAGCGGTCTGAAGCCATTGATCGGTGCGCCCGGAACCTGGGCGCACCCTTTGGAACTTCCCCTCCAATCCCCTATCTCAATGACACTTCGCCACCTCCGGCGGGTTGTACCGTGGCCGTTGTCGACTTCCGGCACGCCCTTTGAGATCTGTGCCGATGGTCAACAACAATCAAAAAGACTCATCCTTCCCGCAGTGGCCCGAGGCCGCGCAAACCCTGATGGCGTTGATGCACGCCCAAGGCGAGGTCGCCCGTCTGAGCGAACGCGAACAGCTGTTCAGCTCCTTGCTGGTCAGCGTCAACGCCGTGCTTTGGGCCTTCAACTGGGAAACCCGGCAGGTGCTGTACGTCAGCCCCGCCTATGAACGGATTTTCGGCCGCTCCGCCGGCCTCCTTCTCGCCGACTACAATCAGTGGCGCGACAGCATCTACCCCGACGACCTGGAATACGCCGAACGCAGTCTCGCCGAAGTCCTGCAAAAAGGCGCGGTGGAAGATCGCGAATACCGGATCATCGCCGCCGACGGACAGGTACGCTGGCTCAGCGACAAATGCTTCATCAACCGTCAGGACGAACCCGGACAACCGGTAATCATCGTCGGCATTGCCGAAGACATCACTGACAAGAAGCAGATGGAAACCGAACTGCATCGTTTGGCGACCACCGACGTACTGACGCAAAGCAGCAATCGCCGACACTTCTTCGAATGCGCCAACCGCGAGTTCGAAGAGGCACGTATGCAAGGGTCGCCAATGGCCTTTCTGCTACTGGATATCGATGACTTCAAAACGATCAACGACACCTACGGTCATCCGGAGGGTGACAACGTGCTGCAGCGGATTGCCGAGTGCGGGCGCGGGTCGTTGCGCCGAGGTGATCTGTTCGGGCGAATTGGCGGGGAAGAATTTGCGGCGGTGTTTCCCGGCTGCGCGCCGGACATGGCCATGCAAGTTGCGGAGCGGCTGCAGCAGGAGATTCAACGCTTGAGTTTCAGCCATGAAGGCCAGACGTTCGGCATCACCGTGAGCCAAGGGCTGACCAGCCTTACCGGGGAAGACGAAAGCCTCGACAGCCTGTTCGCCCGCGCGGATGCGGCGATGTATGAGGCCAAACGGCAGGGCAAGAACCGCATCATTTCTGCCTGAGCCCAATACCTAAACCCAACACATGACTACTGTGGGAGCGAGCTTGCTCGCGAAGGCGTCTTGTCTGTCAACGTACCGCTAAATGACACACCGCTTTCGCGAGCAAGCTCGCTCCCACATGGTTTTGCTGTGTATCAATATTATTTGCGCATCCGCATCAATTCCGGCAAGCCGATCTTCAGCAACCGCGCCGTGCGGCTCTTGGCCAACTCCTCAACGCCCTCATGCTCGGTCAAGCGGGCCATCTGTGCCGCCATGTTCATCACCAGCGCTTCACGGGAATACACCCCGCCGCCGAGCTGGTAGACCGAGGCAATCAGCTCCCGCAGCTCCAGCGGCAAACGCCAGCGGGTGCGCAGGGCCGAACCATACGCCGCACCAAACTCAGCCAACGCCTCACCAACTTCCTCCAGCTCATCCAGCGCACCGCCGGCCTGCTGCCATTCCTGCAAGCAACGCAACAACGCCAGATCACCCAGTCGATGGAGCATGCCCGCGCAGTAACAGCGCTCCTGATCGAGATCGAGCAAACGCGCCAGCGTGCGCGCGTATTCAGCGGTGTGCAGCGACAGCCCCCAGTAGCGCTCGGCGTAGTCCGCCAGACAGGGGTCGCTGAGCCTGGCGCTGCGCTTGAGCGCCAGCCCCAGAATCAGGTTCATGCTCTGCCCGGTACCCAAGCGATGCAGGGCTTGGGCCAGCGTTTGCACCGGTGCGCCGTGGTGCTGCGCCGCACTGTTGGCGGCAGCGATCAGCACCGCTGTAATCTGGGGGTCGGTCTTGATCTCATCTTCCAGCAGCTTCAGATCGAGGCCATTGGGATTGAGGCTGCGCTTTACCGCCACCTGCACATCGGTCATCAACGGCGCGCCGTCGGCCTGCTCGCGGCGCCGCTCAAGAAACACTGACAAGGTCATGCCCGGCGCCAGTGCCGGCACCTCACAGAACACTTCTTCACCGGCATTGAGCAATAAACCCTGCAAACGCTCGGTCAGATTTTCCATGTTCAGCGGCTTGGTCAGATAGGCCGTTGGTGCCAACGGAATCGCTTCGCGCACACTGGCGCTGTCATTGCGGCTGCTCATCAGAATGAACGGCAACGGCGGATTGCGTTTGCGCTGACGCACGCTGCGCAGCACATTCAAACCATCGACACCCGGCAACTCCCAATCGACGATCGCGAGATCATATGGCACCTCACTGAGCATCGACAGGGCTTGCTGGCCATCGGCACACAGATCCAGCCGTGCGTCGCAACGCACGTTTAGCAAGACTTGTTTGAGCAGGTCGCGAGACCACGGATCGGCCTCGGCAATCAACACTCGCGGTACAGCGGGTAATTCAACGGCAGTCATGCACGCGCTCCCTTGCAATGCTTGAACCTTAGCCAATGCTGGCCATTCGATACAGCGCTAATGCGTCGATGTGTTTCAACGGACGTAAAAAAACCCGCCGAAGCGGGTTTTTTGTCGATCAGGTCACAGGCAGATCAGAGCTCCGAGAAGCACTCTTCGATGATCGCCAGACCTTTGTCCAGTTGCTCGTCCGGCGAAGTCAGCGGTACCAGGACGCGCAGAACGTTGCCGTAGGTGCCGCAGGACAGCAGGATCAGACCCTTGTCGCGCGCCTTGGCCACAACCGACGCTACAGCGGCAGCGTTCGGCTTGTGGCTGTCGCCGTTTTCGAACAGCTCGACTGCGATCATCGCGCCCAGGGCACGGACTTCGCCGATCACCGGGTACTTGGCCTGGATAGCTTTCAGGCCAGTGACCAAACGCTCGCCGACAGCCTTGCAGCGATCCAGCAGTTGCTCTTCTTCGAACACTTCCATCACCGCCAGTGCAGCGGCGCAAGCGATCGGGCTACCAGCATAGGTGCCGCCCAGGCCGCCTGGAGCGATAGCGTCCATGTATTCGGCCTTGCCGCATACACCGGCCAGCGGGAAACCGCCAGCGATGGATTTGGCGAAAGTGGTCAGGTCGGCAGCAACGCCCATCTGTTCCATGGCGAAGAAGGTGCCGGTACGGCCAGCGCCGGTTTGTACTTCGTCAGCGATCAGCAGGATGCCGTGCTGGTCGCACAGGCCGCGCAGACGCTTCATGAACTCTTTCGGCGCAACGTAGAAACCACCTTCACCCTGAACCGGCTCGATGATGATCGCGGCGATGTCTTTCGGCTCGGCGTCGTTCTTGAAGATGCGCTCGATGGAAGCGATCGAGTCGTCGATGCTCACGCCGTGCAGTTCGTTCGGGTACAGCGCACGGAAGATGCCGCCTGGCATCAGGCCCATGCCGGCCGAGTAAGGCACGACTTTACCGGTCAGGCCCAGGGTCATCATGGTGCGGCCGTGGTAAGCGCCGGTGAAGGCGATCACGCCAGCGCGGCCAGTGGCGGCACGGGCGATTTTCACGGCGTTTTCGACGGCTTCGGAACCGGTGGTGACCAGCAGGGTTTTCTTGGCGAAATCACCTGGCACCTTGGCGTTGATTTTTTCGCACAGCTCAACGTACGGCTCGTAAGCCAGCACCTGGAAGCAGGTATGCGTCAGCTTGTTCAGCTGTTCGGTCACGGCCGCGATGATTTTCGGGTGCACGTGGCCGGTGTTCAGTACAGCGATGCCGCCAGCGAAGTCGATGAACTCACGACCTTCAACGTCAGTCACGGTAGCGTTCTTGGCCGACTCAGCGAAGATCGGGTGAATCTGGCCAACACCACGTGGAACAGCTGCGGTACGACGGGCCATCAGTTCAGCGTTAGTCTTGCTCATTACAGTCCTCATTCGCCGCTCATCGGGCGGCGTGGTTCAAGGATTAAGCGGGAGAAATCGACGGTGGCAGCATGCGATGATCGACTGCCACGGCGTTCCTGGCCGCAAAGAAAATTCCGGTTTGAAACGACGCAAAGGGACAGCGCTCTCGTGCCCTTTGCGTTTGCAGCGATCCTTGTCCGAGCTTAGATGCCCAGGCAGAGGTATTTGATTTCCAGGTAATCCTCGATGCCGTACTTGGAGCCTTCACGGCCCAGGCCCGAAGCCTTGATGCCGCCGAACGGCGCGACTTCGTTGGAGATCAGCCCGGTGTTGACGCCGACCATGCCGTATTCCAGCGCTTCCGCGACACGGAACACACGACCGAGGTCGCGAGCGTAGAAGTACGAAGCCAGTCCGAACTCGGTGTCGTTGGACATCGCGATCACTTCGGCTTCGTCTTTGAAACGGAACAGCGGCGCCAGCGGACCGAAGGTTTCTTCCTTGGCCACAGCGGCGTTTTTCGGCACGTTGGTGAGGATGGTCGGCTCGAAGAAGTTGCCTTCCATCGGCTTGCCGCCAGCCAGCACGGTGGCGCCTTTGGCTACGGCGTCAGCAATGTGCTCTTGCACTTTGGCAACAGCTTTTTCGTCGATCAGCGGGCCAGTGGTGGTGCCATCTTCCAGACCGTTGCCGATCTTCAGTTTGGCCACCGCCACTTTCAGCTTCTCGGCGAACGCGTCGTAGACCGAATCCTGAATGTACAGACGGTTGGCGCAGACGCAGGTCTGGCCGTTGTTGCGGTATTTGGAAATGATCGCGCCTTCGACGGCCTTGTCCAGATCCGCGTCGTCGAACACGATGAACGGCGCGTTGCCGCCCAGTTCCAGTGAGACTTTCTTGATGTCCTTGGCACATTCCGACATCAGTTGACGACCGATTTCGGTCGAACCGGTGAAGGACAGCTTGCGCACGATCGGGTTGCTGGTCAGCTCGCTGCCGATGTCGCCGGCGCTGCCCGACACCACGCTGAACACGCCCGCAGGAATGCCCGCGCGCTGAGCCAGTTCGGCCAAGGCGAAAGCGGAGAATGGAGTTTGCGAAGCAGGCTTGAGCACCATGGTGCAACCGGCGGCCAGCGCCGGGCCAGCTTTACGGGTGATCATCGCGGCCGGGAAGTTCCACGGGGTGATCGCAGCGGTCACGCCGATTGGCTGTTTGATCACGATCAGACGTTTGTCTGGCTGGTGACCCGGAATCACATCACCGTAGATGCGCTTGGCTTCTTCGGCGAACCACTCGATGAACGACGCGGCGTAAACGATTTCGCCCTTGGCTTCGGCCAGCGGCTTGCCCTGTTCGAGGGTCATCAGGCGCGCGAGGTCGTCCTGGTTCTCGATCATCAGTTCGAACCAGCGACGCAGCTTGCCGGCACGCTCTTTGGCGGTCAGGGCACGCCAGGCCGGCAGCACTTTGTCAGCGGCTTCGATGGCACGGCGGGTTTCGGCAGCGCCCATTTTTGGCACGGTACCGAGAATTTCGCCGGTGGCCGGGTTGTTGACCTTGATCGTCTGACCGTTGTCCGCATCGACCCAAGCGCCATCAATGAAGGCTTGCTGGCGGAACAACAGGGTGTCTTTAAGCTGCATGTCGGCTTTCCTTAACAGCACCGCGGCCTGCGCGGAGCAAATTATGATTGTAGAAAGGCGCCTCGCAAGGCTGCCGTCAGGGAAATCAGTGACCGGGTGTGGCGCATCAACAGTGCACGATTCGAAACACCGGCGCTTCAACGCCCGGTCAACGAGCGTTTGAAATCTCAAACGGATCGTAGGATCAAAGGGGTTAAAGGACAATAGGTCGTTCGAAAAAAAGAACAAAAACGCCGCGTCTGTGGAATTTTTCAGATCAACGAGCCAAAAGCCTCAGCCGCAGGAAAACCTTAGATCAACCCCGGCAAAGCGCCAAGCGAGGGTTTTGCAGGACGTTACAGCTTTAAGGAATACCGCGACTTGCGCCGACACGTGCACTGACAATACCCGCCAAAACCCGGCATGGACGCCCCGAGTCGACCTAGGTATGATGTCGCCCGCTGCACCAGTAGCTCAGCTGGATAGAGTACTGCCCTCCGAAGGCAGGGGTCGTGGGTTCGAATCCCGCCTGGTGCGCCATTGATTCAAACGAGAAAGCCCCGGACTGTGATGGTCCGGGGCTTTTTTGTGGGCGTTGGTTTTTTCTGGCAAATGATTACGCAAGGCTTGGACAGATGGGGCAGTTGTCAACTTAGAGTTGACAACTGCCCCATCTGTCCAAGGACTAAACGTTATCGACGAAATCCTCGGCATTTGCCGCCCGTGACTGAGTCATCTACCTTACTCTGCGATTCTTGCGATGCGCTACGAGATGCCGGTCGGGAAAACTAGCAATCGCATACGAAACTCAAAAACCAAGGAGGTGACATGACCAAAATGTGGATGATCCGTGGCGAGTCTGGTCGCCTGTACGAAGATTTCCGTGAGCGCGGCGTGGTCGCAATCGGATGGTCGCAGCTCGCACCGCTGGCGAAGCCCGGGATGTCGCGCAAAGAAGTCACTCGCCTCTATCAAGACATTGAGCCCAACATCAAACCCGGCACAGCCATATCAGGTGCATCGCAGGTTTGGCGCTTCATCAATGAAATTCAGCCCGGTGACTGGGTTGTTACCTACTCTCCGGCCAACCGCACCTATCTCGTAGGCAAGATCACGGGCGATTTCAAACATAACCCAGATTTGGCCGACCTCGGCATGTCCCTGACACGTCCGGTGCAGTGGATTGACCAAGAAGTAGATCGCGACAGCCTTACCTCCGCGAGCAAAAACAGCCTTGGCTCCACGCTCACAGTTTTCGTCGTTCCAGACTTCGCGCTGCAAGAACTAAAAGCGATGGCCGCTGGAAACAAGCCTCCTGCGCTACCGCCAGTCGAGGAGGAATATCCGGACAGCGATCCGCTGGCAGGAATGGAAAGTCTGGCGCTTGAACGTATCAAGGATTTGATCAGCGCTTTGCCGTGGGACGATATGCAGCACCTTGTCGCCGGTATTCTGCGAGCGATGGGTTACAAGACTCAGGTTTCCCCGGCCGGCCCAGATCGCGGGAAGGACATCATCGCTTCACCTGATGGTTTCGGGTTCGAGAATCCACGCATCATCGTGGAGGTCAAGCACCGCAAAGAGCAGATGGGCAGTCAGCAAATCCGCAGTTTCCTTGGTGGACGGCACAAGGATGATCGGGGGCTTTATGTTAGCACCGGCGGTTTCAGCAAGGACGCTTACTACGAAGCCGAGCGTGCCAATGTACCGCTGACGCTTTGGACGCTGGATAACCTGGTGCGCGCGTTGATTGAACATTACGGGCAGACGGACTCTGAGACGAAGCGGTTGATACCGCTAAAGATGACTTACCTGCCTGTTGCTCTCTGAAATGCTGATGTTCTAACTCTCAAGCGACGCCTGCTTAGAGTTTTAAGACCGGGCAACTATCAAGTAAAACTTGACGGTTGGATTCTCTGACTGGTGTCGGGTCAAGCTGCTTTCTTGGGTAGTTTCTTGGGTAGTTTCTTGGGTAGTTTTCTTGGGTAGTCCAAGAAAAGTTGACCGTTGTTCCTCTAGCATCACTGCCCGACCACCCTCAACGCTCGGTAATTAGAGGGTGGTGGAGCTGCGCGACGAACGTCACTCCGTCGTCCAATCAAACTCGTCGTAATCATCGTCGCCCTCTTCCTCCTCAACCTCCTCTTCAAAAACATCGTCTTCATCAACGACATCCTCTTCCGGCTGATTCAGCAGAAACTCCTTACGCGCTTCGGTAATCGCGCGCCGCATCTCTTCGCCCTTGTCCGGGCAGTTGAGCAGTTGGGCGATGCGGTCAATTTTTGCTGCCACGTTGTCCTCCAGCGCATCGGCAATGCCCCGATAGTGCGCGTTTTTGCGGGGCAATGCCAAATGGCTGAGGGATCAGGCGGTCATTTTTTCTGCAACTGTTCGAGTCGGGCGTCGAGATCGGCGTTCGGGTAGCGTTTGTGCAGGTTGTTGAACAGGCTGTCGGCGGCGTGCGATTGGCCGGATTCGCGCAGGCGCAGGACTTCGCGCAGTTGCGCGTCTAGGCCATTGGCCGGGGCGGCGGCGCGTTTGCTCAGTTTGGCCTCATCGGCGCTGATGGCTTGATCTTGCATCGGCGCGGCCATTTCCATCATCGGCGCAGGTGCCGGCATGGCGCCGGCCGGGGCGGACAATCGGTGCAGTTGCGCTGAGTCTGTATCGGTCATCGGTACGGCAAGTTTGGGGGCTGGGGCGTAGTCGAATTGCGCTTGCTGTTCGGGGGTGCGCTGCACCAGCGACAACATCAGGGCGACGCCGACGAGGCTGGCGAATGCGACTTGCCAACGTGGTTTGCGGCAGACATCCAGCCAGCGTTGCCACAAGGTCGGTTTCGGCGCAGGGGTTTGACGATGCGCGGCATTGAGGATGAACGCATCAAGGTGCGCTGACGGTTCGGCATTGTGCTGTTCACGCACATGCTTGATCAGTGGATCTTCGGGTGTCTGGCGGGCGTCAGTCATGTCAGTACCTCCTCGGCCAGCAGCCGACGCAGTTTTTGCTGGGCGTAGCGCAAGCGGCTTTTGACGGTTTCCAGCGGTGTTTCGGTGAGGCTGGCGATTTGTGCCAGGTCGAGGTCGCCGTGGGCACGCAGCAGGAACACTTCGCGTTGATCGGCGGGCAGGGTTTGCAGGGCGTTTTCCAGACGCTGGTTGTCGCGGCTGAGGTTGAGCAGCTGCTCAGGATCAGTCGCATCGTCACTGACGGCATGCACCTGCTCGTCATAGCTGTCGTGCAACGGTTGGTGGGCGCCATGCTTGCGCCAGTGGTCGATCAGGCGATTGCGGGCGATCTGGAATAGCCATGTACGAAATGTCGCCCGGCCTTGTGGCTGACTGGTGCTGCGGATCAGGCTCAACCACGTTTCCTGAAACACCTCGTCGGCCAGTTCCGGTTTGCCGCTCAAGCCGAGCAGAAAACGATACAAACCCTGACGATGGCGTGCGTACAAGATCTCGAACGCGGCGCCGTCGCCCTCGCGATAACGCGCCAGCAGCGATTCGTCGCTGCTGGCGGTTGAGCTGTCCGCCGAGGCAAACAGCTGGCTGATAAAGCCTTTCAGACGACTCACTTATTCAATCCGGCGTTCAGTGGCCAGCGCGTTCGAAGCGCTCGATGTGCGCAGACTTTGCGCCAATTCGACCAGTTGCACGAACTCGTTGCGCAGACCGAAGCGATCATCACCGCGAGCGCCACGGGCCAGTGCTTCGGTGTCTTTCAGGCTGAAATCGCCGGTATAGCGTTCGTCCTTGAGCTGTTGGGAAAACGCGGCAACGGCAGCGGCAAAGCGCAGGTCTTCACTGGCAGGTGCGACCTGAGTGGCGATCGGCCGCTCGATCAGCAGACTTTTCCCACCTCCAGGCTGTTGATAACGCACACGCAGCATCGCCAATTCCCCGCTCTTCGCAGAAACAACCGACTCCGACTTACCGTAACGCAGCGGCTCCAGCCAGCCCTGCTCACCTACCGGAACAATTTCATACAACGCGGTCACCGTGTGTCCTGCGCCGATTTCGCCGGCATCGACTTTGTCATTGCTGAAATCCTCACGCTTCAACGCGCGGTTTTCATAGCCAAGCAGGCGATATTCGCTGACCTGCGCCGGGTTGAACTCCACCTGCAATTTGACGTTTTTCGCCACCACGGCAAGCGTCGAACTCAACTGATCCACCAGCACTTTGCGCGCCTCGCGCAGGTTGTCGATGTAGGCGTAGTTGCCATCACCGGCGTCGGCCAGTTGTTCCATCAGATGTTCATTGTAGTTATCCACACCGAAACCCAACGTTGTCAGCGAAATACCGGTTTTGCGTTTATCCACAGCCATTTGTTTGAGGCTGTCGAAGTCGCTGACGCCGACATTGAAATCGCCGTCGGTGGCCAAAAGGATGCGGTTGATGCCTTTGGGAATAAAAGCTTGCTGTGCCATTTGATAGGCCAGCTCGATACCTGAAGCGCCGGCGGTCGAACCGCCCGCAGTCAATTGCTCGATGGCTGTACGAATTTTCGCTTTCTCCCGTCCGGAAGTAGGCTCCAGCACCACTCTCGATTCGCCGGCATACACCACCAGCGACACACGATCCTGATCGCGCAACTGATCGACCAGCAATTTCAGCGTGCTTTTGACCATCGGCAGGCCTTCGCGGCGATCCATCGAGCCGGACACATCGACCAGAAACACCAGATTGGCAGGGGCCAGCTCCGTCACGGCTCGGTCGGACGCCTTGATGCCGATGCGCAGCAAGCGGGTGTGCGGGTTCCACGGAGAGGTGGCCAGTTCAGTAGTCACGCCAAACGGCGAGCCATCGCTGGGCAGCGCGTAGTCATAAGGGAAGTAATTGACCATTTCCTCCAGTCGCACCGCGCCTTCCGGTGGCAGTCGGCCTTGATTGAGCAAGCGACGGACGTTGGCATAAGCGCCGGTGTCGACGTCAGCGCTGAAGGTTGAAACCGGAGTTTCGGCGACGCTGTGGATCGGGTTATCGGCCAGTTTTTGATATTGCTCGCGCGCCTCGTCTCGATAGCCCTGTGGATAACTGTCCGCGCTGGGCATCGCCGCGAAACTGGCGGTGGGCGCAGGATGAGCAATGCGCTTGGCCATCGCCCCACCGGCCAGGGGCACTTCCTGCTGAACCAGAACTTCGGGCTGCGCCGGCGCTGGCACAGCAGCAGAGTCGGGCGTGGACGAAGCACCGCAACCGGCGAGCGCCAGCAGCACAGCAACCGCAACAGGACGCAAAAGAGCAAGTGACATGGGGGCTGACCTCGGGATGAAATTGATCATTCATCCACTGAGACGGGCAGCCCCTTCATTTCGGGTTACGCGCCGCTACAACTATTTTCAGCGGTGATAACGCCGAACCGCACTGCTGTTACGCAGGACATGGCCTTTGATTTTTTCCATCAGCTCGGCGCGGGTCAAACCGGCCGGCAAGGCATCCGGGGCCAGATCCAGCGCGTAGATCTGGATGATGTAGTGGTGCGCACTGTCGCCCACTGGCGGGCACGGCCCCATGTAATGGGTGTTGCCCTTGCTGTTGGTGCCACCGACACCTTCGAACGCGGATTTGGCGCCGACGCCCGCCGCGATCTGGTGCGTGGTGGCTTTGATGCCGTAATGAATCCAGTGATCGACGCCCAGGCCTTTCTGGCCGTCCGGGTCGTGCATGACGATCGCGTAACTCTGAGTGCCGGCGGGACCAGCGTTCCAGCTCAGGGCCGGCGACTGGTTCTTGCCGCCGCAACCGGGCGCATCGCTGGCCGCTGCCGAGGTGAACAGGCGGTTATCGGAAACACCCGGGATGCTCAGGGTAAAACGCTCTTGGGCCTGCGCCGGAAACTGCACGCAAAGGGTGACGGCGAGGGCCGCCAGCCATGGGTTGAGAGAGGTCAATCGGGTCATTCCGGGAGCACCTTGTGCAGTGGGGCCGTCGTCGGCCTGCAAACTATAGCTGTACCGTTCGTGCCGTGGCAGTGGCAAATGGCTGAACCTCGCACCGACGCGCAAACTCACAAGAGAAATGCCCGCGAGGAAGCCGAACATGTCCCTGCACCGCGTCGCCCGTATCACCGATGTCCCTGAAGACCGTGGCCTGCAAGTTGAAATCGGCGACGGCAAGATTGTGCTGCTGCGCATCGGTGAGCAGCTACGCGCCTTTCAGGGCGAATGCCCACATGCCGGCGCGCCATTGGCTGACGGTGCGGTGTGTCACGGACGGCTGATCTGCCCGTGGCACAAGGCTGCGTTTCGCGCGGAGGACGGCGCACTGTGCGAGCCACCGGCGCTCGACAGCCTCAAGCGTTACCCGCTGGAGCTGCGTGGCGACGAGGTTTGGGTCGATGATCAGCCGTTGCCCGATGCGCATACGCCACCGGCCGATGATTCGCGCACGTTCGTGATCGCCGGTGCCGGCGCGGGAGGTACGGCGTGCGCGGCGGCGTTGCGGGAAAAGGGTTTCGGTGGGCGGATTGTGATGATCGATCGCGAGGCGGATGCCGGTTATGACCGCACGGTGCTGAGCAAATTTGTCCTTGCCGGGGAAATGCCGCCCAAAGAAACACCGCCGCTGCGTGAAGATGATTTCTATATAGAGCAGCGCATTGAACGCCAGACAGGCGAAATCAACGCAATCGACGCGGCGACCAAAACCCTTCACCTCAACGACGGCCAGACGCTGCGTTACGACGCTGCGGTGCTGGCCACCGGCGGCGAGCCCAACCCGTTGGAATTAACCGGGGCGGACCTGCCACAGGTATTCGTGCTGCGCTCGAAAGCCCAGGCAGAGCGAATAATGAAGGCGGCCAGACCGGAGCAACGTGCCGTGATCGTCGGCGACAGTTTCATCGCCCTCGAATGCGCCTCGGCCCTGCGTCAGTACGGCCTCGACGTCACGGTGCTGGCTCGTCACACGATTCCTTTCGCCGCGCAATTCGGCGAGGCCGTGGGCAAAGCCATTCGCACGTTGCACGAGGAAAACGGCGTGAAATTCATCAGCGAGCACCAAGCCACAGAGATCATCGGCGACGGCAAAGTCGAGGCGGTGCTGCTGGACAATGGCCTGCGGCTTTCGGCGGATCTGGTGCTGGCGGGGATCGGCGTGCACCCGGCCACCGAAGCTTTTGCGTCACTGCCGAGGGAAAAGGATCAGTCATTGCGCGTCGATGACGGCATGCGCGTCACAGAGGGCCTGTGGGCGATCGGCGACATCGCCACGTTCCCGCTGCACGGCCAGCCGCAACGCATTGAGCACTGGCGCCTGGCTCAACAACACGCACGCATCGCTGCCGCCAACATGCTCGGTGGCGACGAACATTACCTCGACGTGCCGTTCTTCTGGACCTGGCACTTCGGCAAGAACTACGACTACCTCGGCCATGCCGAACACTGGGATGAAGTGGAGTTTCTCGGCGAGCCTGAACATCCGCCATTCATTGGTCTGTTTGGCAGAAATGGTGTGCTGGTCGCCGCTGTGGCTTGCGAGAAGGAACGGGCAATGGCGCTATTGGCCGAACGGATGAAGCAGCCACTAGCAATGGAAGAAGCCTGGGCACTGATCCGCGATTACGCTTGATCGTTCCCACGCTCTGCGTGGGAACGATCACCCGCTCACCGGGTCAGGGGTTCGCGATTATCGTCATCCTCGGCATGCAAAAAGATCACCCGCGGATGCTCCAGCGGTGCCAGTGGCGGCGGCAACTCTTCCTGTTGCACCGGCCAGAAATGCATCACCACATGGCTGATATCGCCTTCCTGATCGTTGTGAATGGTCATCACCCCGGGCGTGCGCAGCTTTTGAAAACGGTCGTCGCAAAGCTTGAAGCTTTTGCTCAACCCTTCATCGTCGATCACCGGAGAAGGCAACCGACGCTGGGCGAAACTGCGACTCTTGCGCTGCTGATACCGCGCCCAACAGATCAGAATCACCGCGTTGACCAACGCCACCCACAGATAAATCTGCAGGGTGCCCAGCGCGTCGAACGCCGATTTATCGATCAGCGGCCCGCCCGCGTGAGCTTCGATCAGCGGCCATAAACCACGGATCAGCAGAAACAGCAGCCCCACCCACGCCACCACGGTAAGAATCACATCGACCACGACCAGGAACGGCCGCTGGCGGGTCCGGATGATTTTCATTTGATGACCTCCTCTTCGTCGTCGCCGATCGGTTTGATGCCGCGGTCAGGGCTGACCCAACGCGCACGTTTCTGATGTTGGCCGAACAAGACTTTCGGGAAGCTGACCAGCGTGGTCAGCAGACTGACAAACCAGAACGCGATCGGGTACCAGACCACCCAGAACATGGTCTTGCCCAAGCCTGGCTCGTAACGACGGTCGATGATGATGCTCACCGCGAACTGCACCAGGCACACAAACGCCAGCAGCAACCCGGTAAACGCCGGCGGCATCAGGTGATCCACCGCGATGGCCTCTGGCATGACCACAAATTTGCCGACGCCCCAGAAGATCACCGACAACAGGAAGGTGAACGCCCAACCGGTCGACAGGCAGTATTCGAACAGCAGCGGCCACAGATAACGATGGCGGTATTGCCAGATGCCACGGATGTTTTTGAACAGCACTTCGGCGCCGCCCTGAGCCCAGCGCAGACGCTGCTTCCACAGACCGCCGAGGGTTTCCGGCATCAGAATCCAGCACAACGCGCGCGGCTCGTAGAAGATGCTCCAGTGATCGAGTTGCAGCTTCCAGCTGATGTCGATGTCTTCGGTGATCATGTCCGGGCTCCAGTAACCGACCCGGTTCAGCGCCGTACGGCGGAACGCAACGATCACCCCGGAGACGGTGAAGATCCGCCCGAACACCCGTTGCGTACGTTTGATCAGACCGATGATCGACGAGAACTCACCGACCTGCACCCGCCCGACCAGCGTCGAACGCGTGCGAATCCGTGGGTTGCCGGTCACCGCGCCAAGGCGTGCGTTATCCAGCATCGGTGCGACCAGATAGGCCGCCGTATTCGGCGCGAGCAGCGCGTCACCGTCGATGCACACCAGATATTCGCTGCGCGCCGCGATCGCGCCCATGCGCAGAGCGACGGCTTTGCCCTGGTTTTCCGCCAGATGCAGCACGCGCAACCGTGGATCTTCCTTGGCCAACGCGTCGAGCACTTGCGCGGTGTTGTCCTTGGAGCCGTCGTTGATCGCGATGACTTCGATGTTCGGATAATGCTGGGCCAGCGCCGCGTGGATGGTGTCGGCGGCGTTGTCACCTTCGTTGTAGCAAGGGATCAGGATCGAGATCAGCGGTTCGCCTGCCAGTGGCGGCGGCAGCGTGTCGTCTTTCCACGGCCAGTGACGTTCCCAGTGCAGCCAGAAATACAGGCCGCCGGCAATCCACAACCCGGACATGAACAGCGGGTAGAAGAACACGAAGTCCATCAGGAACTGCCCGGTGACCAGGAAGATCAGGCCCAGCGGCACGCCGAGGACGAGCGCCAGAACAAGCAGGGCTAACAGTCTATCCAGCATGTTATGGATTCCATTTGTTGGAGAGCGCAGGCCTTACGGTTTTCAGGTCCGGCAGGTTGTCGAGGAAGTTGTCCGGGTAGTAACCGAAACTGGTCGCGCCTTGGCGCTTGAGGCGGCTCATCCAGTCCGCCAGATGCGCGCCGTCGATATCGGCCTGATCCTTTTTCGTCCAGTCGCGGGCCTGCAATTCGAACACCGTGCGGTTCAGCGCGCCGGGGCGTTTCTTGACCGTGGCCACCAACGCTTCCAGCCACGGGCCGGACTCTGCCTGGGTCTGTTTTTCCATCAGCGGCATGGCCATCGGCGCGGTCCAGTCGTAGGTCATGAGGAAATCGTCGAGGTTCTGGGCGTACCACTCTTCGCTTTGTGGATTGAGCATTGGCTCGGCAAAAATATTGCGTGCGGTCTGCACCTGCGGGCCACGAATTGCTCGGACTTTGGCGGTCAGCTCGTTGGTGAAGTCGATGAGGTATTGGCTCTTGAAGCGCGTCCAGCGCTGCATCGCGGCCGGGTCATCGCGCAGCGCAGCTATCGAACCCGGCAGACCTTGGGCGACGTACGCTTTCAAGGCCTCAGGGCTAGCGTCTTCGAAGTCCGAAAGCAGCGCATCGTCGTGATAGAGGATGCCGTCGACCGAGCTCAGGCGCGCCACGTCCTCGTAGATTTCACCGATGATCCGCCGCACCTCGGGATCAAAGGGCGACAGGCGCTGGTACTGATTAGGGTCCACTGCGGTGATAGCGGTTTTCGGGTCCCAACGAGTCACCCGTGGCAACTTCGAATCGAGGCCGAAACTCAGCACCGGCATCCACGCATACACCTTTACATGAGCGCGGGTGCGCAATTGCCAGGCAACCCGGTCGAAGAGATCGGCGCGCACCGGCAAGTGGCGGTTGGGAAAGTACAGCGAGTGCACCAGACCATCACCCTTCGGGTCGGCGAAAGCTTGCAGGAACACCGTGTTGGCGCCCATGTCGGCCATGCGCTGCACCAGTTTGCCAAGGTTGATGTCCTGCTGCGCCGGATCCGGGTCATAGACGTTGTCCAGATCGACATGCACCACGCGCATGGGCAGATCCGACTGCACGTCGACGATGCTGTTGGCGAAGTGCTCGCCGTCAGGGTCGGAGGCGACGAGGAAACGTGGGCTGCTCATCAGGTTGTCGAGGGCGTCGAGACCGTCGTCCAGGGTCAGGGCCATTTCATAGCCCTGCTCGCCGACCACGGTCAGCGATGTGCCGTCCGCCGCGCCATACGGCCAGACCCAGACGCGGGGTTTCTTGCCGGTGACCTTGCGGATTTTTTCCGAGATGTTGTTCACGTCGGTGCGGATCCGTGCCTGGAATTCGGCCTCGGATTCATAGCGCTTGGTCAGCGGATCGTAGCGCCGGGTCGCGGCAGCAGGCTGCAGATTGCCCTGCGGGTTGGCCAGAATGCCTTTGTGATTGGCGTCGGTGTGCGCGGCGATTTCCACCAGACCGGATTGCGAGATTTCGCGAATCTGATCCCAGGTCAGGAAATCGGAACGCGCACGCGGGGCACCGGCGAAGTCCACTGGCTGATTGAGTGGCGTGTCGATCCAGCTGCCGACCGGCGCCAGCAGCGCATGCCAGTTGTAGGCGCGCAAAACCGGCATGACGCGGGTATAGAAGCTCGAATAACCGTCGTCGAAGCTGAGCAGAATCGCTTTCGCCGGCAGTTCCGGGCCGCCCTTGCGTGCGGCCATGATCTGGTCGACCGTCACCGGTTTGTAGCCGTTCTCGCGCAACCAGGCGAGCTGCTCGATCAAGCGCTCGGTGCGCACCGCCACAACCGCCTGATCGGGGTCACGGTCTTCGACGTCGTGATAGGCAATACCGAGCACGTGGTTTTTCGGCCACGGTTTTTCACTGGCCGCCAGCGGACGCTCGGACGGCGGCGCGAAGGCCGGAGCTTGCTGGGCGCAAGCGCTGATCAGCAGCGCTCCCAGCAGAAGGATGAAACGCGAAATCAAAGGCATCTTCAAACTCTTCTAGAAGCGGAAAGTGAGGTCGACGAGCAGACGCAAATCGGTCTCCCGATCACCGTCGTAGGGCCGGTTGATCACACTGAACAAACCGCCCACCTCGAACACGTCGTTCCAGGCATAGCGCTGACCGTAACCGAGCAACGCCATGCCGCCGGTGCCGTGATCTCGCTGGCTGTACGTACCTGCGCCGGCCTGAAATTGCTGGCTCCAGGACGTTTCGTAGCGGTGGTAGAGCACGTGATTGACGTTGACCAGCGGCATCACGCTGAAGTCGGATTTGGGGTTGAAGTACGGCACGTCATCGGACTTGGAGTTGTGGCTGGTGCCCACTTCCAGACCGGCATCGACCTGCACGTTCGGCGCGCTGTAAACGCCTTCGCGACCGGTGAGCAAGGCTTCGACGCGGTTGTTGCCATCGCTGAAGTGCGATGGGCTGACCGACAGGCGCCACTCGCGACTTTCATTGGCGCGCCAGCGGATGAAACCGCTGCCGCCGTTGGCCTTGATGTCGCTGTTGAGCGCGCGTAATGGCGTCTCGGCCGACAGGTATTCGAGGCTGCCGCCGTACTGCCAGTGGTCGTTGATGTCACGGGCGATCGCCAGCCGTGCGCCCTGCTTGTCGCCGAAACCGTAATCGTGACTGGACACTTCGGCTTCAAGGGTCATGTCACGAGTGCGGCGCTCCAGGCCAACACGCTGAAAGCGGTGGTGCCCAGTGCCTTCGGCGAAGTCGCCGGTGGCATAGCCGGCGCCGGCGAACACGCGCCAGTCTTCATCGATGGGCGGGCTGTACAGAGTGCTTTGAATACCGAAATCGCGGCTGCCGCTGACGGCGCCGGCATCGCCACTGTCGCCACCGTTGGCTTTGCCGCCGTAGGCTTCGACGCGCAGCTCGGACATGTCATGCACTTCGCGTTCACGGGCCAGACGCTGCACCTGGCGGTTATCCGGATAACGGGCGACGACGTCATCAGTCAGCGCATCCATTTGCCGCCATTCCTGCAATTCCATGGCGGTGTGGGCCTGGCCAATTTCCAGGCCCATGTAGCGCGGCACCATGCTCTCGGTTTCCTTGAGCTGCATTTCTGCGCGGCGCGGCCAGTTGCGGGCGAGATACAAATCGGCCTGAGCCAGACGTAAACCGACGTTACCCGGCGCTTGATCGACCAGAGTCTGCAAACGCTCCTCACCGTGGGGCAAGTCGGAACCGTAAGTACCGGCCTGAGCGGCGAGTTGCTGGGCGTCCATCCATTCATCGTTGGGATTGCCGATGGGCAATCCTTTGAGTTCGACGCGCGGACGCTGGGACTTGGCGGCGTCCTCGGCGACTTTGCGCGCCTCATCGGCGCGGTCGCTTTCCAGCAGCGAGTAGTACAGCGCAGTGGTGTCTACGAGTCGGTCGCCGACATCGGCATCCGGCGCCGCCAGTACTTGGCGATACAGGTCGGTGGCGATTTCCGGTTCACGCTGATCCAGATAAGACGCCGCCACCCAGCGCAGGGCATAGGTCGGAATCTTCACGCCTTCGGCTTGCAGCTTCTGATACTCGGCAATGACGTCAGCGGTGCGCGCCCGGGCCTTGAGTGCGCCCATGCGGTCGATGCGCCAACGGGTGACGTCGTCCTTGGCGCTGGCGTCCGGCGTCCAGGTGGCGAGCAGTTTGTCGTAATCGGCCAGCGCGCGGTCGGCGATAACGTAGCGTTCTTTTTCACTGCGGGTGGCGAGTTCAGCGAGGCGCACGCGTTCGGCAGCCAGATCGCCTTCGAGACGACGCAGGGTCACTGGATCGATCAGCCCCGGACGTTGATGGGCCAGACGCAGCGCCGGCTCCGGCAGACGCGCCTTTTGCAGGGCGACCACGTATTCGCGAGCGACTTCCGGTTTAGTGCCGGCGCGCTTGAAGGCCTGATCGTATTCGAACAGGGCGTCGTACTGTTTGCCTGCGCGGGTCAACGCGTAGCCCAGCGCCAGACGGCGGGAAGGATCATCAGGGTTGGCCGCCACCAGCACTTTGGCGCGGGTCACCGCTTCATCGGGTTTGCCAGCATCCGCCTGAGTCAGGGCCAGGCCCAGTTGCAGATCGGCGTTATCCGGCTCCAGCGCCAAAGCCTTGTTGTAGACCTGAGTCGCCTGATCCCAGCGCTTGAGGTTGCGGTAGGCGCGCGCAGTGGCGGTCAGCGCCTGCACCGGCAGCACGCGGTCGCGGCCCTGGGTTTCATAGACCTGCACCACTTCGGCGTCGAGTCCGGCCCAACTGGCGATTTGCAGGTGATCACTGATCTGCCCGGTGGTCGACTGGCCGGGTGGCACCTGACGCAAAACCGTCAGCGCGGGCGTGTACTGCCCGGCACGGGCATCACGCACCATCTGATCGTAGGGAGTATCGGCAAACGCTAGCGCCGGCCAGAGCAATTGGCCGCACAGCGCGACTCGAAACAAAGGGCGCAAACCACGATGTAATAAAGGGACATCAATACGCGGCATTCGTCAGCATCCTTACATGGCCAGCCGGGTCGCAATGCCCTCCTTGCCCATTCGTAACGGTGGCCGCCCATGCACATCCAACGGCCAAGCTTAGTCAGGCAGTCTTGCACGCAAGCGTAGACCAATCTTCGGAACACAATAATTGTTCAGAATCGTGCTGACGGTTTAGTCAAAAACCCGAACGCCAGACAGCAAAACGCCCGGCGTCTGTGCGATACAGAGGCCGGGCGCTGCTATTAAGAACGCAGAATTACTGCACTTGCGTGACGCCGGCGAACTTGCTCATCAGGAAGCCGACGAACTGCTCGACGGTCATCTTCTGGCCGTTGAATTCGACCTGATTGGCGGCGTAATGCAGCTTGGTCACCACGTTGGTGCCGTCGACGACTGCCAACTGCGAACCAACGGCCATGCCGGCGAACATGTCGGCCGCTTCCTTGGATTGATCGACGATGGCTTTGGCATCGGTCTGACCGTCGAGTTGCGCCTGCACGCTGAGCAGATCGACCAGCATTGGCTTGGACACCTGGATATTAAGATCCAGCAATGCGATCAGTTGTTTGCCCAGTTGATCCGGCGGCAGATCCATCGATTGTGGTTTGGTCAGGTCAATGACCAGATTGGCCTTGCTCTCACCGTTGGCGGTGTTGAACGAGAGATTTTCCAGGGCAATCTGCGGGCCGGCTGCCAGGAGTTTTTGCAGATCGGCTTTGACCTGGGCATTTTCCGCTTCGGTCAGGTTCAGCTCGGGGGCTGGCAAACCTTGAGCGGCGGCTTCGGCGGCAGCCTTTTCATACGGCTGCAATTTGGTCTGGTAGATCTGCATCAGCGACATCGTTGACGGGATGTCGAGGTTTTTCAGGCTCATGGCCATGTTCGCCGAACCGACTTTCTTGTCGTTGAGGCTGACTTCGCCAATCTTGTAGTCCGCACGGCCCGACGCATTGCTGCCGTTTTCTTCGGTGAGGTTCTTCATTTCGAAGTTCTTCACGCCGAGCACCGATTGCTTGGTGCCGAAGGTGGTTTTGCTGTTGGTCAGCACCAGAGTGTTTTCCCCGGTGTAGTAGCCGTAGCTGCTCTTGGCGAGGTTGCTGGCCAGGGTCAGACCGTTGAGTTCGACCTGCACCGGCGCCTGGTCTTCAGCCACGGTGACCAGTTTCAGGTTGTCCATGTAGCCGTCTGCCTTGACCTTCTGCGCTTTGGCATTAGCGGAGATGTTCATGGTCAGGCCGGAAAATTTCAGACTCGACTGTTCATCCAGTGCGGTTTCGAACGGCAGCAGGTCGAGGGTGCTGGTGGTGGATTCGTCGTAGCCGAGGCTGGTCACACCCTTGAGCGGCGCGGCGCCCTTGGTGGCGGCGAACCACTTCTCGGTGGCCGGACTTTTTTCCAGCTCATAGTTGCTGGTGGCCATGACCGGCAGCCACTTCAGCGAAACCAGACGCGAGAACGGCAGCGGGCCATGTTCGATGTGATCGACGAACAGCAGTTCGACCGGCGCATCACCGAACATCTCGCCTTCACCTTTGAGGCGGTAGTGCGCGGTGCTGGTGAAGGTGTGGCGTTCCAGCGACACCAGTTCCAGCGATGCAGTGCCGTTGGAGCCGGCCATCGCGGTTTGCAGCTCTTGGTTGGCATTGCTGACGGCGTTGTTCAGCACGCCTTCGATCTTGGTTCCGGTGTACCAGGCCCCGCCTGCGCTGATCGCGCCGATGGCAACAACAATTCCGAGAAGCACGCCTGCTGATTTATTCATGAATGACCTGATCGATTTCCGTGGCTGTGAGTGTGGTCGTCTTCCCTGAACCCGTGACCGGGTCGCGGCTCGACTGCGCTGAATTCAGCGGTGGAGATTAGCACCGGGCGCGTGAGCTGGCCCAATGTTTAAAGGTTAAAGAGTGTCTATGGGAATTGTGGACAGTCGACAGGCGGGAAGAGTTTCGGTGTTTTTCAGTCCGCCTTCGCGAGCAGGCTCGCTCTCACAAGGACACCGCTGTACCTGTGGGAGCGAGCCTGCTCGCGAAGGGGCCAGATGATTCAGCAGAGAATCAGGAATACTGAACCTCAATCTCATCCAGTTGATGATCAAAGCTTTTCAGCCGGGCGGTCCAGGTGTACACCAGCACTTCAAAATCCCGATCGATCACCGCCCCGCCCGGCCCGTCGGCGCGCGGATCGCAGAAATCCAGTTGATAACGCTCGCGGGCCATAGCTGTAGCGACATCGGACAATTCCCGGGCATTGTTGAGCCAGTGCCAGCCCTCGCCATCAATCTGCTTGTCGAGTTCCAGACACTGCTTTTTCAGCGCTTCGAGACTTTTTTCCAGCGGCGTGCCGGTGAGTTCGCCCATGACTTCGGCGAAGGTGCGCCCCGGTTGCCAGTAACTGCCCCAGAAATACCGGTCGAACACGGTTTCGACCCGGCGCAGGGCGACTTTGGTATCCCAGATCAGCACCAGGGTCTTGCCCTGTTCAAGTTGTCGTTTCTTGACCCGCTGCACCTGGAGCGACGCCCAGGCGACCACCACGATTGCCATGACCGCAATCAGCGCGACGGCGCTGTCGAGGAAAACCATGGCCTTGTCGATCTGGTGGGCCAGCATGATGCCGTAGAAATAGGTGGCCGAGAGCAGCACCAGCGCTGCGAGGGCGCACCAGAAGCCGAGAGCGTAAGGGTTTTTCATTATTGGTTTCCCCTAGACCAGCGCTAGCAATGTGCGCTGAAGGGGCGCTTTGCACGGGGCGTCCCTTCAACACTTCAAAGCATAGCAACGGCCTCAGGGTTTGCTGGCGGTTGGAGCGTGCGTTCGTCCGCTTTCCCAGCCGCCGCCCAAGGCGAGGAACAAATCGATCTGGCTCATGGCAACCTGGGTGTTAGCGGCGGCCAGTTGTGCGGTGACATCGGTGTAGGTGCGGGTAGCCTGCAGATCAGCGAGGAACGACTCGCGGCCAGCCTGGAAGAAGCGGTGGGTCTGGTCGGCGGCCAGTTTCGCCGACTGCTCGGCATCGGCCAGTGCGTCGCGGCGTTGCAGCAATGCGCTGTACTGGGCCAGGCCGGTCTGGGTTTCGCGAATGGCGTTGAGCACCACGCCATCGAAATGCGCCAAGGCGCCTTGGGTCGTCGCTTCGGCCTCACGAATACGCGCACGGGCGCCGTTGGTCGGCACCTTCCAGCTCAGCGACGGGCCAAAGCCCCAGCGGTTGGTCGATGGATCACCCAAGTCGTCAATGAGACCGACAGTGCCAATGGTCGCGCCGATGCTGATGTCCGGGTACAACTCGCCAGTGGCGACGCCGATCCCGGCGGTCGCAGCCGCGAGACGTCGTTCAGCCTGACGAATATCCGGACGACGCTTGAGCAGCGCAGCGCCATCGCCGACCGGCACCAATTGGGCGATTTTCGGCAGTTCGGCGCAGGTGGCGGTGCCGGCGGGCAATTGATCGACCGGTTTGGCCAGCAGCATCGACAGGCGGAACAGACCGGCCTGACGCGCGGCTTCATAACGCGGCAAATCGGCGCGCAGGGATTTGAATTGGGTTTGTGATCGGGTGACCTGGGTTTCGTCGCCGCGCCCGGCGTCGCGCAAACGCTGGATCAGCGTGGTGCTTTGCGATTGCAGGTCGAGGGAATGCTCAGCGATTTCCCGTTCTTCGTTGGCCGCGCAGACTTGGGTGTAGGCACGGACGACGTCCGCCACCAAGGTGATCCGCGCGGTATCAGCCGCTGCCTGGGTCGCGTCGGCGTTGGCCTTGGCGCCTTCGATGCCACGCTGCAAGGTGCCCCACAGATCGAACTGATAGGAAGCACTTATGCCGATGTCGCCGACGTTATCGACCGGGACTTTTTCCGGCAGCAAGAATGCCTGACCAGACTCCTGCAAACGCTGCGCGCCCATTTTCACGCCAGCGCTCCAGCCGCCCGCTGCTTCGGCCTCATCGACCTGAGCTCGAGCCCGTTGCAGGTTCGCCGCCACCACGCGCAGATCGGTGTTGGAGGCCATGGCCTGCTGCACCAGTTGATCCAGCCGCGCATCCTTATAAAGACGCCACCAGTCCGCCGGCACCGGCGCCGAGACCACCGGTTTGCCGGCAACCGCCAGTTCACCCTGAAAATCCTTGCGCTGCACCGCCGCATCCTCAGGCACCTGATAATCCGGCCCGACCATCTGACAGGCCGAGAGCATCACGCCCAACCCGGCGATCATCAGCGCCCTGCTCATTGCGCGGGCTCCTGCTTTTTATCGTCGACCTTTGAGTCTTCAATGATCGACACCGTGGCGGTACGCCCGGCGATCATGCGGAAATCTTCCGGCACATCGTCAAAGGCAATCCGCACCGGAATCCGCTGCGCCAGCCGCACCCAGCTGAACGCCGGGTTGACGTTCGGCAACAGGTTGCTGCCGCTGGTACGGTCGCGGTCTTCGATACCAGCGACGATGCTTTCGACATGCCCGCGCAGTTTGGCGCGGTCGCCGATCACGCGGATATCCACCGACTGACCGACATGAATGCCGTCAAGTTTGGTCTCTTCGAAATAGCCGTCGATGTGGAACGAATTGCTGTCGACCACCGACAACACCGGACGCCCGGCCGTGACGAACTCCTGCGGACGCGGCGCACGGTCGTTGACGTAGCCGTCGACCGGGCTGCGGATCACCGAGCGGTCGAGGTTGAGCTGAGCGCTGTCCACGGTGACCATGGCTTCAGCCAGTGCCGATTGCGCGCGAGCGACCTTCGACTGGCTTTCTTCCAATTGCTCGGCCGGCACCAGATTGCCGAGGCCACGGTTACGCTTGGCTTCACGCTGGGCCTGAGCGAGCGTTTCTTCGCGATCAGCGACGGCGGCTTTGGCCTGGCGCAGGGCCAGTTTGAAGCGATCCTGGTCGATGCTGAACAGCACCTGGCCACGCTTGATCAGCTGGTTGTCTTTCACTTCAACCTGCTGGATCAGTCCGGAGACGTCCGGAGCAATCTGGATGATGTCAGCGCGAATGTGGCCGTCGCGGGTCCACGGCGCAAACATGTAATACATCACCATGCGCCAGACGAGGACAACGGCAAAAGTCACGATCAGCAAGGTCAGTATCACGCGACCGATGGTCAAAAACGGTTTTTTCATGTCATCAGGTATCGACTGAGTGAGTCCACGCCGTACAGCAGTACCGCGTAGAGGGCCACGTTGAACAATGCCCGGTGCCAGACCAGACGGTAAAAGTGCACGCGCGTGAGCACGGCATGCACCAGCAAAAACAGCACATACGTGATGCCCATCAACACCAGCAGGGTCGGCAGGAAAATGCCGCTGATGTCCAGATCACCGATCATAGGGGCGCTCCATCGGGCAGCGGTTCTTCGGCGTCGGCACTGGAGACGAATTCGACGCCGGGCAACAGCGCCAGACGCAAACCGCTCAAGGCGTGCAACAGGTTTAGCCGGGTTTCATCGTCGCCGTGGCCATTGAGCGCGCGGCGAGTGCGATCGAGGGTCATCAGTAACGGGGCCGGCGCCGGCAAACGTTCGCCGGCCTTGAGGCAGGCGCGGAAATACTCGCCGACTTCACTGACCACTTGCTGCAACAGCGCGTTCGGCGCGCCGGTCACCCGTGGGGTGTAGGCGAGCAAATCGAGCAGGTTCAGACCAACACGCACTTCGCGCATGGCAATGCCGGTGTCCTGGCCGGTGAGGGCCAGACGCGGCAGGTGCTGCATCAGCCGATCGAGCAACTGCACGCCCAGTTTCCGGTGCTCGGCGAGGTTGGCCGGCTCGGTCATGTGGACGATGTCTTTCCAGCTGAAACGGGTCAGGCGCTTGGCTGCCAGCTCAGAACCGAACGGGCGCGCCACCAGCGTCCAGATGAAGGCGAACAGCAGGCCGATCGGCCCCGCCAGGTTGGAGTTCACGAAGGCAAAAAAGTCCGCGTCGTAAGCCCCCTGAATACTGATGAACGACGAGGTGTTGACCAGCGTCAGCAGCATGCCGAGGAAGAACCGCGGCTGTACTGTCAACGTGCCGACGCAGATGAACGGTACGGAAAACGCCAGCACCAGCATCGGGAAATCATGCAGATTGGGCAGAATCAAAAACAGATAAAGGCTGGCGAACAATACCGACATGCCGGTCCAGAAAAAGAACCGGTAAATCTGCGGTGCCGGGTCGTCCATCGAGGCGAAGAAGCTACAGGCCACCGCGGCGAGAATCACCGCACTGCCGCCGTCCGGCCAGCCGAGCAGAATCCACAGCACCGAGGCGGTGATGATCGCCAAAACGGTCGAGGCCGCCGAGTAGAGCATCAGCCCACGATCAATGAACGGCGTCAGACGACCTAGGCGCCAGTGACGGTAGACCGCACGCCAGCTGTCCTGGCGCTCGCAGAGAATCGCGTCCTGCAGACTGCGGCAGTCCTGCCATAAATCGATGAATTCGCCGAGGCGATAGATCGAGTTGGAGAACAGCAGTTGTTTGCGGTCTTGCAGTGCTTCGGCACTCGGTTGCAGGGCTTCGAGCTGATCTTTCAGGGCTTGCCAACGGTCGAGATCGGCGTCCGGGTGACCGAGCCATTCGCGGGTTGCGGCCAGCAGCGGTGCGAATTTTTCCACCAGCTCCGGTGTGCGCCGTTCGAGGGCATAGAGCGAATCTTCCAGCGCATCGATCACCGGCAACAGATGAATCATGCGCCCGCGCAATTCCTTGGTATTGCGCACTGTTTGCGGTCGCGCGCCTTCGTGAGGCAACTGGCCGATCATCAGCTCAAGGCTGTTGAAGTTGGCAACCATGGCCATGCGCAGCGCAGCGACTTCTTCGGGCTGCACGTCGCGGCTGAGGAATTTCAGGCTGTAGGTCGTTGCGTCGGCGAACCACTTGCTCACAGCGTCGTTGAACACTGGCGCCAGACGGCGTGGCCAGAACATCGCGCCGACCACGGCGGCAACGGCGATGCCGAGGAAAATCTCTTCGGTGCGCGCCTCTGCGACGTCCCACACCGCCAGCGGGTTATCCACCACCGGCAAGGCAATCAGCGGGAGGGTGTACCCGGCGAGCATCAATGCGTAGTTGTTGGCCGTGCGCAGTTGCAGGGACAGGAACAGCAAAATCCCCGTCCACAGCGCGATGACCACCACCAGCACATACGGGCTCTGCACGAACATCGGCACGAAAAAAACCGCCGCCGCCGCGCCGAGAAAAGTCCCGATGGCGCGGTATAAGGCCTTGGAACTGGTCGGCCCGAGAAACGGGCTGGAGACGATATACACCGTGGCCATCGCCCAATACGGACGCGGCATTTGCATGAGCAAGGCGATGTACAGCGCAATCATCGACGCTGCAAAAGTCCGCACCCCGTAGAACCAGTCACGGGCCGGCGGAATGCCGGATAAAAAACCGTTCAAGAATTGATCACCACAGGCGGATTGGCCGCCTCAAAAGCGCGAAGTACCCGAAGCGTAGCTTCCAGATCGCTTTGCTCGATGCCTTCAAGCACCTCGTGACGCAAGCGCACCAGTTCGATCTCCACCGCTTGCACCAGTTCACGACCGGTGTCGGTCAGGCTCAGGCACTTGGCACGGCGATCCTGGGTATCTTCGGTGCGGCAGACGTAGCCGGAATGGCACAACTGATCGAGCAGGCGCACCAGCGACGGACTCTCCATCCCGGCCGCCTGCGCCACCTGCACTTGGCGCACGCCCTCGCCCAAGCGGCCGATCATCAACAGCGGCACGGCGCAGGCTTCGGAGATTCCATAGTTGACCAGCGTGGTCTGGCAGATCTTCCGCCAATGCCTGGCGGCCACCACCATGGCACTGCTGATGTTCATCTGGAGAGCGTCGAGATCGTTCGGCACGGGAAAATGCACACTGTTAGTTTGCTAACTATCAATATCGCATTGGAGGGGAATTTCAGTCAAGTTTTGAAACAAATTGCCTGTGCAGGGTTAGCCTACCGAATCGAAATCACCCGCTATCTGCTCAATGAAATCGAAAACCTCCTCCGGCACGCTGAACTGGAACTGCTTACGTCGATGCTTTGAAACTTTGTCACCGTTGTCCAGACACATCATTACCAGTTTCGAGAGGTCGCTCCCCCGTACGTCAAAACGCCCATTCACCTCTTTGATGACGTAGTCGTATTTTTCAAGAAACTCGGTCTCCTCGCGCAGCTCCACTTCCAATGCTCGCAAGGCCATCTGCAAGGTAAATTCTGCACATTGAGTCCCGTCCCAGAATCGATAGATCGAGTCGTGCCCAATAAAATCGAAAGCCATCTGATCAGCGTCCAGCCAAGTGACATTCCAGAACTCTCTTGATGGTTTCGAGAACTCCTTTAACGCTTCGAGATAGCCAGACTCTTCGTGTTTCATCGCTACGGAAACCGGTAACAACAAACCATTTTTTAGAGCGCCAGAATGGCAAAGCGTCTGGTGAATCAGGAAACGTGAAAGTCGACCATTGCCATCCATGAACGGGTGAAGAAAGACAAACCCGAAAGCCACAACCGCTGCAGCTATCAACGGATCAACCTGCTTGGCTGAGTGATTGGCAAAACTCATCAACTCGTCCATCAACTCCCTGCACAATTGCGGTGGAGGCGGGATATAGCTGACGCCAGCTGCGCCTCTCAAGCCGTTGTGTAAATGGTTCTGTTCATGACGGAAAAGCACAGCTTTATCGAAAGGATTGGAAACCGTACTGTTCTGCAACTCGACCAAATAGTCTTCGCTCAACTCTGTTCGCTCATGGGCTTGGCGGAGAAGCCGAACAAAACGGCGCGACTTTTCTTCGTTGGGCTCTTCTTTCTCAATGGCGAAAGAATCGCGGGTCTCATGCAGATAGGCCCAATTGATTGCCCGATCCATCATTTCCGGCGGCAACGTCGCCATAAAAGCCTGGGCTCGACCAAGGATGTCCAGATCAAGCAGCGCCTGCAGCTCCGTCGTACGCTCGACTGTGGCGCAGTAACGCATTGACCCCAACCCGTTAAAATCTACCCGCCAACGACTATTTCGAATTGCAGGCCCGGTGACATAACGCTTGGGATCAAACAAAGCGACAACGTTGCCCCGAACCGGTACGGAATATTCCAGCTGTTTGCCCGTGAAACTTTCCCAAAGAAAACAGGCCTTGCGGATAAATACCCCGTTAGGTGATCGGCTCAACTCACCTAGCAACTCGTCCGCTTCAACGGTTTCAAGCGCCTGAGCAAGAATGCACAGGTTTATTCCCTCATGCTTCAGAGCAAACAAGATGTGCTCAAGTGTCGACCCCTGTGCCGGCGCGACGCCGTTTGGAACCGCTAGACACTCACCGATCAAGGTAATCCGGGTAACCGGTTTGATCATCGCAATGCGCTTGGGGGCAAATGCATTAAGCTTCAGCGCATCACGCAGGTGGGCATATCCAACAGTTGGCATCGTCATCGTCCACATAAAAAATTCACTGCGACGATTAAAGCCCGGTTTTTTTTACATCGCGTATGTTTTTTTTACATTTCAGCCTTTTCCTACAATTTTTTTTACACACTTCTGCCCTTTCGCAACAACACATCCAACTGATCCACCACCTCCGCCCAGTCGGCGTCATCCAGAATCTCGTCCCGTAAAAACTCCGCTTGGCTCTTCGTCCAGAAAAACGCATCAGCCAAATGCAGGTCGGGTTTTAGCGGGGAATGGGTAGCAATGAATTGGTCGATGCTGGTCGGGTCGTTGTCCAGGCCGAGTTGTTTGAACAGGGATGGGAGAGTGTGGGTTGGTTGCTCCATTGCTGAGTTCCTTCAAAAACGGGGTGTGTGGAAGATTATTCGCGAGCAGGCTCGCTCCCACAGGGGAATCGATCAACCTGCTCGCGAAGGCGTCAGTGCCAGCGCCACAAAACCTAATCACTCAACTCCCGCACCTCGGCATGCGGCACCATTTTCAGAAACTCGGGCATGCTCATGTGCAGCAGATAGTTGTGGTTGCCCGCCTCCAGATAAATATCCTTCTGCCGCGTCAGCAGCGGGTCGATGACCATGTCCAGCCCGTAGGAATCACCCAGCGGCGGCACCGCGCCGCGTTCGCAGTCGTCGAAGATGTGCGCCAGATTGCTTTCGCGGGTCAGTTGCCATTCGCCGCTGGTGCGCACTTTGCTCAGGTTCAGGTGACGGCTGGCCGGGAGGACGGCCATCAGGTAGTGCCCGTGGTGGTCGTCGAGGATGATCGATTTGGCCACACGCTCGGCGGGCACCCCGGCGACTCGTGCGGTTTCCAGGCTGCTGGACGAGTGTCGATGGGCGACGATGTCGTATTCGCAGTGCGCCCGGTTCAGGCTGCTCTGCACCTTTCTTGCCATACGCATGATGCACCTCGGTGTTGCGCTGAACGGTGATTGCCGTGTCTTTGAGTCTAGTTCGGCGAGGGGTTGGCGCAGAGAATTCCGCCCACTGGACACATCCGCATATTGATCAAAATTCAGCCAGCGCAACCCTCAACTAGACTGTAAGAACCAGACATGACGCTCACGGAGGGTCACGTGAACAGCCGATGTTGTGCGCTTGCCTTGCTCCTGCTGATCAGCGGTTCAGCCCTCGCCGCCGACACTTCATTGCCGCCGATGAGTCCGGTCGGTTTGTGGCTGATCACCGTGGGTATCGTGTTCCTGATCGCCGAAGCCGCGCTGCCCAATTACGGCGTCATTGGCCTGGGCGGGATCATCATGTTCGTCATCGGTGCGCTGATTCTGAGCAACGCCGAGTTGCCGGTGCCGATGATGATCGGTCTTGGCCTGATCAGCGCTCTGTTGTTGATTGCGCTGCTGATTCGCGCCCTGAAAACCCGCCCGCGCCACGCCGTCAGTGGCGATGCCGGCCTGCTCGGCAGTGTCACCGCGATCACCACGGTGCAACCGGGCGATGCGCGCAACGGCTGGGTGCAACTGCAAGGTGAGCGCTGGCAAGTGCTCAGCGCGACACCGCTGCACACCGGGCAATCGGTGCGCGTGGTGGCGCGCAAGGGATTGTTGCTGCAAGTGGCCGCGACTGACGCGGCGCCACTCGGAGAGTGATCATGGGTCTGCAAATCGGTTTTGTTGCGCTGCTGTTACTGGTCATTGCCCTCGCCGGCTCGACGTTTCGCATCCTGCGCGAATACGAACGCGGCGTGGTGTTCCAGCTCGGCCGCTTTTGGCAGGTCAAAGGCCCAGGCCTGATCCTGCTGATCCCGGTGGTGCAGCAAATGGTTCGGGTTGATCTGCGCACGGTGGTGCTCGACGTGCCGCCGCAGGACGTGATCACCCGCGACAACGTCTCGGTCAAGGTCAACGCCGTGCTGTATTTCCGCGTGCTCGATCCGCAGAAGGCGATTATTCAGGTTGAAGATTATCTGTCGGCCACCAGTCAACTGGCGCAAACCACCTTGCGCGCCGTGCTTGGCAAGCATGAACTGGATGAGCTGTTGGCCGAGCGCGAGCAATTGAACATCGACATCCAGCAGGTACTCGACGCGCAAACCGACGCCTGGGGGATCAAGGTCGCCAACGTCGAGATCAAGCATGTCGATCTCAACGAATCGATGGTCCGCGCCATCGCCAAACAGGCTGAAGCAGAACGGGAACGGCGGGCCAAGGTGATACACGCCGAAGGCGAACTGCAAGCTTCGGAAAAACTCATGCAGGCAGCGGAAATGCTCGGTCGTCAGCCCGGGGCAATGCAGTTGCGCTATATGCAAACCTTGAGTTCGATTGCCGGGGACAAGAGTTCGACGATTGTTTTTCCGTTGCCGATCGAATTGCTCAAGGGCATGGCGGATTTATCCGGCAAATCCTGACCCGCCTATTCACCCGCAGGTTTGGCCACGAGCAAGCGTGCTTGCATCCCGCCCGCATGGACTTCAGCGCTGGCCTGCCAGGTCGCAGGTAGCGGTGAGAACTCTTGTGGCTCATCGACGGTTCCGACCAGCCAGACCCGGCCTCCGGCTGGCAGCTCGGTCAGGCTGTTCAGATAGACATCACTCGTTACCAGCGTGCCGAACCCGTACTCATTTGGCCGCGTCGATTGGCCATCGGCGTTCGGTGGGGTGAAGAGGCGCACCTGCGCCCCGGTGCGATCGTAGTAGACGTAGCTCAGATACCAGAGCATGTCGCTGGTGACGATGCGGTCACCGGGAAGGAAATGCTGGTTGACGTACTTCACGACCGTGTCGAGCTGATCATGAGTGTCGACCGTGGCGTTGTTGTTTACGCCGATCAGTTCCACCGCGATCAGCGACACCAGTACCGCCAAGGCAAAAATCCGCACGCGGCTGTACAAACGGTCGATGGCCAACGCCGTCAGCATCGGCAAGCCAAGGGCATACGCCGTCAGATAACGCTCAATGAATACCGGCGTAATGAACGACACCAGATACACCAGCAATAGCGGCAGCCCGGTGTACAGCGCCAGCAGAACACTGCCGCGCGACACACTGCGATCGCGCATCACCGCGATGACTGCCAGCCCCAACATCGCCAGCGGCAACGCCGCGAAAAGCAGCCACGGCAAACTTTCACCGTCATCCTGAATCAACCATGACCAGATCATCGACGGCAGCGAACTCAACGTAACGGCAGGCTCCCAACCGACATCGCCACCGGCCTCGAGCTGCTGCATGTGCTGCATCAAATCAAGCAGGTTGGGCAGCCAAGGCAGATACAAAGCAACGATGGCCAGGTTCGCCAGCCACCAGTTCCAGCGCTGGATGTGCCGGAGCCGGTAACCACGCTGTACGCGGATCGCAATCAGATAGAGCCAGTGGCACAGCACCGCGAGCACGGCGAAATAGTGGGTATAGAGCGCCGCGCTCATCAGCAGCAGGTAATACACCAGATAGCGCTGGCGTTGCGGGCGTCGGATCCAGTAGACCAGCGCCAGGCTCGCGGCGAGCAGCAGCGCCCCGAGCAGCGCGTACATGCGCACTTCCTGGCTGTAGCGCACCGCGGTCGGCAACAACGCCAGCAACACACCGGCGATGAACGCTGCGCGACGGGTGGCCAGACGATCCACTAGCAAAATACCCAGTCCGACCGCCGCAATGCCGGCCAGCGCACTGAGGCAACGCAGCGCAAAGATGCCGTCCCCAAACAGCTCGATCCAGCCGTGCAGGAGCATGAAGTACAGCGGTGGATGCACATCGAAGGCCGCGTGCTGCCAGATTTCACTCAGCGAATAGCGCGCCAGCAGCAGACTGGAACCCTCATCGCCCCAGATCGCCGCCGCCGTCAGGTCATAAAAACGCACCAACGCAGCCAGCGCCAGAATCGGCCACAGCCAGTGATGTTTTACCCAGCGCACCCAGCGCAGGCTGCCGAACCAGGAACCGGGCGCGGCAAACGGGTCTTGCGTATCGCCCATCGGCGTGACTCTGTTGACCGCCATTGCTTCCTCTTGCCGCGCCGCAGCGCCACAAGAGTATGACGCGCCAACCTGCCCATCACTTTAGGTCAGCCACGGCAGAACCGTCGATGCCGGTTGGTGCTTTCACGACACCCGGCAACCCGACGGCGACTTTCGCCTCTGGATACACCGACTCCCAACCGCCGCCCAAGGCCTTGTACAGCCCGACCATGGCCAGCGACACGCCGGTGGAGCTTTCCACCCACTGCTCCTGCGTCGCCAGCAGCGCGCCTTGCACGGTGAGGACGTTGACGAAATCAACCACGCCTTCGACGTATTGCTGTTGCGCGGTACGCAGGGCGATCTGGTTCTGGCGCACGGCTTCGGCGAGGCTGTCGCGGCGGCGCTGGCTGGCGTTGTAGGCGGTCAGTTGATCGTCGATCTCATGCCAGGCGCGCAGCACGGTTTGCTGGTAAGCGATGGCCGCTTCCTGCTGCTGGGCTTCGCGCAATTGCAGTACGCCGCGCAGGCGTCCGCCGTCGAACAGCGGCAAACTGAATTGCGGGCCGATGGCGAAGGCGCGTGAACCCCACGAACCGAAATCGCTGAGTTGCATGGCTTGCGAACCGAGATTGCCTGACAGGGTGATGCGCGGATAGAAATCACCCTTGGCCACGCCGATATTGGCAGTGGCAGCGTGCAGCCGCGCTTCGGCCTGACGGATGTCCGGGCGGCGTTCGGCCAGTTGCGACGGCAGGCCGATGGCGACTTGCAGCGGCGCCTGCGGCACGGCGGCGTCTGTGGATAACTCTTTGGCCAAGGCTTGCGGCGCTTCGCCCATCAGCAGGCTGATCGCGTTGATCAGTTGCGCCTGGCGTTGCTCAAGTGCGGGCAGGCGCGCTTCGATGGTGGACACTTGCGCAGCGGCTTCGGCGACGTCGAGATCGGTCGCCACACCGTCGGCCAGACGCAGTTGCGAGAGCTTCAGGCTATGGCGGGCGACATCGAGGTTCTGCTCGGTGACGGCGCGGGTGTTCTGCACGCCGCGCAGCTGAATGTAGTTTTGCGCCGTGTCAGCGAGCACGGCCAATAACACCCCGCGGCGGTCGTTTTCGGCGACTTCGAGGTTGGCGTCGGCAGCTTCGGTTTCACGGCGCACGCGGCCCCAGAAATCCAGTTCCCACGAGGCGGAGAAACCGGCGTCCCACAGGTTGAAAGCGGAATCGCCGTTGTGTCCGGACGGGTCGTTCAGGCCTTCGCCGCTGTTGCGTTTGCGCGCGTAACTGCCCGTGGCGGCGGTGTTCGGATAGCGGTCGGCGTTGATCACCTGGCGAGCGGCGCGGCTTTGTTGCAGACGGCTGCTGGCCAGTTGCAGGTCGAGGTTACTGCGCACGGCGCGCTGGGTCAGCGCTGACAGTTGCGAGTCGTGGAAGACTTCCCACCAGCGGTCATTCAGGGGTTCGCTGACGGCTTGGCTCGGGGCGGACTTGGCGGGTTTGGCCCAGTCGGCGATTTGTGGGGCTTCAGGTTTATGGAAGTCTGGGCCGACGGTGCAGGCGGTGAGACTCACTGCTAGCAAGGCACTCAAACTGATTTGCCACCACTGGCCTCTTCGCGAGCAGGCTCGCTCCCACAGGGGTTCTGTGATATTGCCGAGATCCAATGTGGGAGCGAGCTTGCTCGCGAAGGCGTCGGTCGATTCAATACGAATCATCGCTGAGTCACCTCACGCACCGATGTCGCCGAGCTTTTGGTATCAATACTCGCTTCCACCGACATCCCTACGCGCAAGCGCTCGGCCAACGGTTGACCCGGCTCCAGCATGATTTTCACTGGAATCCGCTGCACCACCTTGGTGAAGTTGCCCGTCGCGTTATCCGGTTTTACCGCCGCAAAGGTCACCCCGGTGGCCGGGGCGATACTTTCGACACGACCACTCAACGCTTCGCCACCTAGGCTGTCGACGCGTACCTGCACTTCCTGCCCCGGCTGCACATCCGTCAATTGCGTCTCCTGAAAATTCGCCACCACATACGCCTGCTGCAATGGCACCACTGCCAGCAGCTTGCTACCCGGCGTCACGTAAGCGCCGACGCGCACGGCGCGCTCGCCGATCATGCCGTCCTGCGGTGCAGTGATGCGCGTGTAGGAGAGTTCGAAACTGGCGATTTCCAGCGCTGCTTGCGCGTGTTTCAAACTGCCTTCGGCGGCGTCACGCTGGGCGGTAAGAATGTCGACTTGCTTGCGCTCTGCTGCCAGCTTCGCGGTGGCAGTATCGAAATGAGCCGTGGCTTGATCGATACGCGTGCGCGCCTGTTGCGCGTTTTGCACGGTGCCGGCACCAACGCCCGCCAAGTGGTTGTAGCGATTTAACTCCTGCTGGGCAAAAGCCATTTCCGCTTTGGCCGACACCACCGAGGCTTGCGCCTGGGCGATCACCGACGTCTGGCGTTCCAGCGTCGCTTTGGCATTCTGCAACTGCGCTCGCGCAACCAGGGTTTGCGCGTCCGCTGCCTCAGCTGAGGCACGCAAATCGCGATCATCGATCAGCGCCAGCAACTGCCCGGCCTTCACTTGCTGGTTGTCTTCCACCAGCACTTCCTTGATGAAACCGGCCACACGCGGCACCACCAGCGTGTAGTCGGCGGAGACGAACGCGTCGTTGGTATTTTGCTGGGTGCCTTTGCCAAATACGCCGGGCAGCGCCAGGTAAACCAGCACGCCGACCGCCAATGCGGCGGCGATGGCTACCGCGAGTTTTTGCTTTGCTTGAGTCGTCATAAAAACCTTCTGTTTCAGTGGAGCAATCAGGTCGGCGCGCGCGGCGGAAAGATCCGCGTCGGCAGCCAGAAAATCAGCAGGATCAACGCCACCGCGACGCCGGCCATGCATACATAGAGATCGGAAGAAGTCAGCACCACGGCCTGTTCGTGCAGGCGATGGGCGAGGCCCGGATCGCTGCGGTCGGCCAGCGGCGAATTGCCGAGGCTGTCGACCAACATGGTCGAGTGGAAATGCAGACGCGCGGTGGTCAGCGCTTCGATCACCCCGGTAGCGACCACGGCCGCCAAGCCTTTCACCGTGTTGAACCACGCGGAGGCGAACGGCCCGTCCTGCGGCTGGATGCTGCCGGTGGACAACATCAACAGCGGCAACACCGACATCGGCTGACCGAAGATCTGCAGCCATTGCAGGACGTAGAAATTGTCGCGAATCCATTCTGAAGTCAGCAGCGATCCGCCCAGGCAGGACAGCGTCAACATGCTCAAACCCATGCCAAGCACCCAGCGGCAATCGACCCAGCGCAGGTTGCACAACGCTGCCACCAACGGCAGCGCAATCAGTTGCGGCAATGCGGCGATCAGCATGATCGGTGCGGTCTGCGCCGGGCGATAACCCTGCACCTGCGCCAGATAACTCGACGGAATCAACACCACCGCCTGCAGCACTATCAGCACACCGGCCAGGGTCATCAAGGCGAACGACAGGTTGCGGATACCGAGCATCTGCAATTTGAAAAACGGGGTCGGCTGCGACCACTCGTTGATCAGGAACGCCACCAGCAGCAACGAGCCGGCGCCGAGCAATCCACAGATCAGGCTCGACTCGAACCAGTCCAGCCGATTGCCCTGCAACAAACCGATCACCAACATGCAGATCGCCGGAAAGCCCAGCAGCAGGCCTTTCCAGTTGAATGACTTGAGGCGTTCCAGGCGCAACGGATCCTGCGGCAAGCCGTACGCCACAGCGGCCATGGCGATCAGGCACGGCGCGATGATTTGCCAGAACGTCCACTGCCAGCCGACGTACTCGGTCCACAAACCGGCCAGCGGTGTGCCGAGACCGGGGCCGAATGTCGCCGTCAGCGCGTAGCCGGCCAGACCATAAAGCTTGATGTTGGCCGGCAGAAAGCGCAGGGCGACGGTCATCAACATCGGCGGTAACGCACCGCCGGCCAGGCCTTGCAGGATGCGCATCAGCAGCAGGCTTTCGTAATTGGGCGCGAATGGGCACAGCACGCCCAGCAAGGTGAACAGGCCGATGGCGCAGAGGGTGAAACGGCGTAGCGAAAAGGTCACCGAACACCACGGCGCGAAGGCCATGGCCGCGACTGAGGTGGCGGTGTAACTGGCCACCAGCCAGGTGCCTTCGTCATAACCGATGTGCAACGCACCGCGAATATCGGCGAGGGCGACCTTGGTCACCATCTCATTGAGGCCCGATACCAGCACCGCCAGCAGCACGCCGACCAGGCCGATGATGATCCGCGCCCCGAACACCGGTGGCGTCGCCGCCTTTGCCAGGCTGGCCGCAGCGGTGGGCGCTGCTGCCGTCAGGGATGTCATGAATGAAAACTCCGGGGGTGGTAAATACCGGAGCATCTTAGTAGGGCTTATCGCTGACGAAAATTGACTTATTGGCAGTTTATAAGTGCGTCGTACGCAGCAATGAATATCCCCTGTGGGAGCGAGCTTGCTCGCGAAAGCGGTGGATCAGCCAACAAAGATGTCGACTGAAATGACGCCTTCGCGAGCAAGCTCGCTCCCACAAGGTTTTGTGTGGATTTGGAGATTAAGGCTGGGCCGCCAGCCAGGTTTCGTCGCAACAGGCCTTAAGCGTTTCGCGCAGCCAGCGATGCGCGGGATCCTTGTCGAAACGCGGATGCCAGGCCTGGGTCAGCATCAAGGTCGGCAACGGGATCGGCAGGTCGAATGAGCGTAATTTCAGCCCGAGTCGGCGCACGCTGAGCAGCGCTTCCTTGGGCACCGGCAGGATCAGGTCGGAATCCGGCAAGGCAAACATCGCTGCGTGGAAACTCGGTGCAATCACTGCCACACGGCGCTCCAGCCCCAAGGCATTCAGTGCCGTATCGATCGGGCCACGTGCGATACCGCGGCGCGACATGCTGATATGGGAAAAACCGGCATAGCGTTCGGCAGTGATTTCACCGTCGAGCAATGGATGATCTTCACGCACCAGGCCCACGAAGTGCGTGGAAAACAGGTTCTGCACTTTGACTTCCGGGGTAACGGGGCGGGTGTTGCTGACGCTCAGATCGATGCGGCCTTCGCGTAATGCTTCATCGTCGCCATCGCCTTCCGGCACAAAGCGCAATTCGCAGTGTGGCGCCAGTTGATCGAGGGTGTCGAACAGCTTGCCGCCGTACACACCGATGAAAAAATCATTGGCGCGAATGCTGAAGCGCCGGCGCAGTGTGCCCAGTTCCACGCTGTCGGCGGAACGGAACAGCAGCGCGGCCTGCTCGACCACATCGCGCACCTGCTCGCGCAACTCCAGCGCCTTGGGCGTTGGCACCAAGCCTCGGCCGGCTCGCACCAGAATCGGATCACCGATCGCTTCGCGGATCCGCGTCAGGGTGCGGCTCATGGCGGCCGGACTGAGGTTCATCCGCCGCGCGGCGCCGACCACACTGCCCTCGTCGAGCAAGGCGTCGAGGGCGACCAGAAGGTTCATGTCCGGGAGTTGCATGCTGAGCACTCATGACTGATCAGGATTGATCTGTGCGCAATGCTAACAAACATCTTTCAGAGTAGGTGCTGATCTGACCGACGCCTTCGCGAGCAAGCTCGCTCCCACATTTGGAATGCATTCTCCTGTGGGAGCGAGCTTGCTCGCGAAAGGGCCAGTCGCAACGCCACAGAATTACCGCTGCATCCCCCAACGCTTGACGGTCACCCGCTCCAGCGTATCGAACACCAGATTCTCCACCAGCAAGCCAATCAAGATCACCACCGCCAACCCGGCAAACACCTTGTCGGTGTACAGCTCATTACGATTCTGAAAAATGTACCAGCCCAACCCACCCTTGCCACTGGTCGCGCCGAACACCAGTTCTGCCGCAATTAAGGTGCGCCAGGCAAACGCCCAACCAATCTTCAACCCGGCCAGAATCGATGGCAGCGCCGCCGGGATCAGGATGAACAGCACCAGCCGCAAACCCTTCAAACCATAATTGCGCCCAGCCATGCGCAAGGTGTCCGAAACCCCGAGAAACCCGGCATAAGTATTCAGCGCCAACGCCCACAACACCGAATGCACCAGCACAAAAATCAGGCTGTTCTGCCCCAGGCCAAACCACAGCAGCGCCAACGGCAATAGAGCGATGGCTGGCAACGGATTGAACATCGAGGTCATCGTGCTCAGCAGATCACGACCCAACTGCGTCGATACCGCCAACGTGGTCAAGGCAAACGCCAGCACAATACCGATCAGGTAGCCCTTGATCAGCACCACCAACGAGATCCACACCTTGGCCAGCAACTCACCACTGAGCAGGCCCTCGAACAGCGCATGGCTGGTCTGCAGGAAACTCGGCAGCATCAAATCATTGTTCTGAATCCGCGCAACCACTTCCCACAGCACCGCCAGCACAATCAGGATCAGGCCTTTACGCAACCAGCCCTGTTGCCACAGCCGCGTGCCGAGCGACAACTCACGCTCGACCGGCACTTCAGTCAGCGGCTCCAGAACAATTTCAAACTCTTCACGCACAGATGATGAATGGCTCATCGGGTAGTCCTCCTGGCCGCTCAATAGGCAATGCGGATGTCGTTGAAGTCGTGGTCACGCTCGGTTTCCGGCGACTGGCCTTCGTCGAAAAGCAGACGATGAATGCGCCGCGCCGATTCCTGAAATGCCACGCCACCCAAGCTGTGCAGATCGTATTGATGGCTGTGCACCTCGGCGCGCACCCGGCCCGGATGCGGCGACAGCAAAAGGATGCGATTACCGACCACCAGCGCTTCTTCAATCGAGTGGGTGACAAACAGCAGAGTGAAACGCACCTCTTCCCAGAGCAGCAGCAATTCTTCCTGCATCTTGCGGCGGGTCAGCGCATCGAGCGCGGCGAACGGTTCGTCCATCAAGAGGATTTTCGGCTGCATCGCCAATGCCCGGGCAATCGCTACGCGCGCTTTCATTCCACCAGACAAGGTGTGCGGATAGGCATCGGCGAATGCCGCCAGTCCGACCTTTTCCAGATAGTGCAGCGCACGTTCTTCGGCTTCTTTTTTCTTCAGGGTGCGCGAGGCCAACAGCGGGAACATCACGTTCTGTTTGACGGTTTTCCACGGTGGCAGCTGATCGAATTCCTGAAACACCACAATCCTGTCTGGTCCCGGTGCGTCGACGCGCTGGCCTTGCAGGCGGATCTCGCCTTCGCACGGCTGAATGAACCCGGCGACCGCTTTGAGCAAGGTGGATTTACCGCAGCCGGACGGGCCGAGCAGCACATAACGATCGGCCGGGTCGATTTCAAAACTGACCTGGTGAGTGGCACGCACCACGCGTTGCGGCGTGCGGTATTCGAGGCTGACGTGATCGACGGCCAGCAACGCTTCGCTGCGGGCGATCGGGTTGCTGGCCGCGTGGCCTTGCAAGGGGGCGTTCATTTTTTGATCAATCTCCGGCGAATCAGAAAGGCGCGTCGCCCTGAATGGTCGTGCGATACAGCTTGCGGCGCAGGTGCGCGGGGCAGCCGGCGGCGAGATGGATCAGCGAACGGTTGTCCCAGAACACCAGATCGTGAGGCTGCCACTGATGGCGGTAGATGTTTTGCGGCAGCACGCTGTGGGCATACAGCTCGCTCAGCAGTTGTTGGCTTTCGTCCTCCGGCAGGCCGACGATGCGCGTGGTGAAGCCTTCGCTGACGAACAGCGCCTTGCGGCCGTTTTCCGGGTGGGTACGCACCACCGGGTGCACCACTTCCGCGACCTGGGCCAGTTGCTCCGGGGTCAGGGTCGGGCGCCAGTTACCTTCGAATTTGGTTTCGCTGTAGCGCGCCGTGTAGGAATGCGCAGCGCTGCGACCTTCGACCGCTTTGCGCAATGCCTCGGGCAAGCTGTCCCAGGCTTTGTGCATATCGGCGAACAGCGTGTCACCGCCCTCGGACGGAAGTTCTTGCGCGTGAAGCATCGAACCGAGGCTCGGCAGCTCTTTATAGGAGAGGTCGGAGTGCCAGAACTTGCCGGCATCGCCGAGGCCGATGTTCTGGCCGTTTTCGATAATGTTGGAAACGATGAGGATTTCCGGATGGTTGGCCAGCAGAAACTGCTTGAGCACATGGATCTGCAACACGCCGAAGCGGCGGCTGAAGTCGATTTGCTGTTGCGGAGTGATTTGTTGGTCGCGGAACACCACAACGTGGTGATCCAGATGCGCGCGATGAATGCGCGCGAAGTCTTGATCATTGATCGGTCGAGTGAGGTCGAGGCCAATGATCTCGACGCCGACGGCACCGCTGAACGGGCGGATTTCAAAGGATTGCGGCGCGGCGGTCGCGGCGCTTGGGGAAGCAGTAGCTGCGGACATCTTTCCATCTCCCATGCACGGCACGCTCATGGGCGCGCTCGTCGATCAGACACTCACGCTGGATTGCGTGTTGGTTCAGGTCGTGCGGCGCGCCGATTGGTCGGCAGGTACGCAGGGGGATGACTTTATAGATATAAGAATCTGAAATTAAATACCGTTAATGAATAACGATATGGCGATTGGTGAGGAATGGACTGAGTGGTGAGTGACGGTTTTTGTCACTTCCTGACAGATGCAGCGATCCGACTGACGCCTTCGCGAGCAAGCTCGCTCCCACAGAGATCTGGGCTGGAACACGATTACGCGTTCAACACAAAACACTGTGGGAGCGAGCTTGCTCGCGAAGAGGCCGGTGGCAGCGCCGAAGATCTAGCGCTCGTGCAACGCCTCTGCCCGCGCACGGATGATCGGCTTGAGCAGATAACTCAACACCGACTTCTTGCCGGTAATGATGTCCACCGACGCCACCATCCCCGGGATGATCAGCAACGGCTTCTCGTCCGTGCCCAAGTGGCTGCGCTCAGTGCGCACCTTGATGATGTAGTACGTGGTTTTCTTGTCTTCGTCGGTGATGGTGTCGGCACCGATCTGCTCAAGCTTGGCCTTGAGCCCGCCATAGATGGTGTAGTCGTACGCGGTGAACTTGACGATCGCTTCCTGCCCCGGATGCAGGAAGGCAATGTCCTGCGGACGAATCTTGGCTTCGACCAGTAAGGTGTCATCCAGCGGTACGATTTCGACCATGTCGCTACCCGGCTGGATCACGCCGCCGATGGTGTTGACCAGCAACTTGTTGACGATGCCGCGTACCGGCGATGTCACCAGCGTGCGGCTGACGCGGTCTTCCAGCGCCTTGCCGGTCGCGCTGGCCTTGTTCAGGTCGGTGCGTGCTTCATTGAGTTGGGTCAGCGCTTCGCTGCGGAATTTGCCACGGGTTTCGTCGATCTTGCGCTGCACCTCCTTGATCGCCGATTCGGCACGCGGAATCGCCAGCGTCGTTGCATCCAGCTGACCACGGGTTTCCACCTCGGCACGCTTCAGACGCAAGACTTCCACCGGAGACACCGCGCCCTGCGCCACCAGCGGCTCGGACATGTTGATTTCCTGCCGCTGCAAGCCGAGCTGCTGACGATACTGCGCTTGCTTGGAGGCGAATTCGCGCAGCTCTTGCTGACGCTGAATCAACTGCTCCTGCAAACCGCCAATCTCGTCGTGCAGTTGCTGACGGCGACTGATATACAGCGACTCCTCGCTTTTCGCCTGGCCCGGCACGGCCTTGAGCACGTCCTCGGGGAAGTTCAGCGGACGGTCATCCACTTCGGCGCTGAGGCGTTCTACGCGCAGCAGCATCGACAGGCGATCGGCTTCGGTTTCACCGACGTTCGACGCAAATCGCGTGTCGTCGAGACGAATCAACGGTGCACCGGCTTCGACGATCTGGCCTTCCTTGACGAACAGTTCGGAAATGATCCCGCCCTCAAGGTTCTGGATTTTCTGGATCTTCGACGACGGAATCGCCTTGCCGTCGCCCTTGGTCACTTCGTCGATCACGGCGAAGTTGGCCCACAGCAACAGGAAGATAAAGAAGCCGATGATCGCCCAGATGGTCAGGCGCACGACGCGCGGGGCGTCTTCGATCAGCGCCTTGTTGACCTCCGGCAGTGGCTGACCCTGCAACGATGCCGAGCCCTTGAAGTAGCGACGGATCGAATCCTTGAAACCCGACTTAAGCAACACTGATCTGCCCCTTCTTCAACGCTTCCATCACGGCGGCTTTCGGGCCATCGGCGAGAATCTGTCCACGGTCGATCACCAGCAGACGATCCACCAGCGACAACAGCGAAGCCCGGTGCGTGACCAGCACCACGGTCTTGTTTTCAATCACGGCGGCGAGGCGTTGCTTGAGGCGTTCTTCGCCGGTGTTGTCCATGGCGCTGGTCGGCTCGTCCATCAACAGGATCGGCGGATTGAGCAACAGCGCCCGGGCCAGTGCGACGTTCTGCCGTTGGCCACCGGAGAGGTTCTGCCCGCGCTCGCCGACTTGCAGCTCATAGCCTTGCGGGTGCAGCCGGGCGAATTCGTGGACGCCGGCCAGTTCGGCCGCCTGCAGGACCAGCTCGTCTTCGACATAACGCGCACCGGAGACGAGGTTGTCACGCAGGGTGCCGGCCAGAAGCTGGATGTCTTGCGGCACGTAGCCGATGTTGTAGCGCAGTTCGCTGACGTCGATCTGGCGGATATCCACACCGTCGACCAGTAGCGCGCCATCGTCCGGCTGGTACAGGCCGACCAACAGTTTGGCGAGGGAGCTTTTGCCCGAGCCGCTGCGGCCGATGATGCCGATCTTCTCGCCGGGACGGATCACCAGGTTGATGTTCTTCAGCGCCGGGTTCTGTTGTTCCGGGTAGGTGAAGTTGAGCTGGCGGCACTCGATCGCACCTTGCAGCACCTTGCGGCTCAGCGGGCGCTCTTCGAAGTTGCGCTCTTGTGGCAGCTCCATCATCTGGTCGACCGAGGTCATGGTCACCCGCGCCTGCTGATAACGGGTCAGCAGACCCGACAGCGACGCCAGCGGACTCAGTGCGCGGCCGCTGAGCATGTAGCAGGCAATCAGACCGCCCATGCTCAGGTTGCCGGCGATGATCTGGTACACGCCGAAGACAATCATGATCACCCCGGCCAGTTGCTGGATCAGCAGGGTGATGTTCATCGCCAAGCCGGAGAGCATTTTCACCCGCAGCTCGAGACGGCTGAGGGTGCCGATGGTCTGCTCCCACTGGTATTGGCGTTCGCTCTCGGCGTTATTGACCTTCACCGCGTCGAGACCGGCGAGGGTTTCGATCAGGCTCGACTGGCGCTCGGCGCCAAGGGCCATGGTGCGCTCCATGGTGGCCACCAGCGGCTTCTGCAAGGCGTAGCCGATCAGCAGGGCAATCGGGAACGCCAGCACCGGAATCCACACCAGATGCCCGCCGAGAATGGCGATGACAATAAAGATGAGGATGGTGAACGGCAGGTCGATCAGGCTGGTCAGGGTCAGCGAGGCGAGGAAATCGCGCAGGCTCTGAAACTCATGAATGTTCTGCGCAAAACTGCCGACCCGCGCCGGGCGGTATTTCATCGCCATGCCGACGATGCGTTCGAACAGCGTCGCCGAGATGATCAGGTCGGTTTTCTTCCCGGCCAGATCCAGGCACAGGCTGCGCAGGCTCTTGAGAATCAGGTCGAAGATATAGGCGCCGGTGATACCCAGTGCCAACACCCACAGGGTCGCTTCGGCCTGGTTCGGCACCACGCGATCGTAGACATTCATCACGAACAGCGGCGCGGCCATGGCGATGATGTTGATCAGGAAACTCGCGGCGATCGCGTCGGCGTAGAGCCAGCGCGAACGCTTGAGGGTGTCGCGGAACCACGAGCGTGCGCGCGGAATCAGCGTGCCGTGGTTGACGTCGAATTTGTGTTGCGGTTGAGCGAAGAAGACTTTGCCGGTGTAGTCGTCGGCGAGCAGTTCACGGCTGACAATGGACTCGCCACCATCGCTTTCGCTGAGCAGCACCCGGGCTTCGTTGTCACCCTGCCAGCCGAGCAGGACGGCGCTGCGGCCATCCTTGAGCAGCAGCAACGCTGGCATGGCGATCGCCGGAATTTCTTCCAGTTTGCGTTGCAGCACCCGACCTTGCAGGCCGGCGCGAGCCGCCGCACGGGGCAGCAACTCGACACTCAGGCGTTGTTTGGGCAGCGGCAGGCCGGTGGTCAGCATCGCCGCGCTGGCGGGTTTCTGATGAAGCATGCAAAGGGCGAGCAGTCCGTCCAGTAACGGATCGTCGTGCAACGCGCGTGGATCATGACTGAGTTGAACTCGACTGACTTCTGATTCCACGCTCGACACTCTTTGACAGTTGAAAAGGGATAACTCAATTCATCCCAGGCAGCTGGACCTTGGGCTTCACGTCGTTCTGCACAACGGATGCCAACGGTGCGACCACTCCCTGGCTTCTGAGCAACTCGCCCATGGTCGCCTTGATTCGGTACTGAGTAAATAACTGAATGTTTTTGATTTCCGCCAGACGCCGCGAAGCGGTGAACAACTCGTTTTCGCTGTCGAGCAAATCGAGCAGGGTACGTTCGCCAAGGCTGAACTGACGCTGGTAAGCGGTGCGCACCGAGGTGCTGTGATCGACGTATTGCTGCGCGATCGGCACCTGCGCATTAGCGTTGTTCAGGGCGTTCCAGGCCAGACCGAGTTCCTCGTTCAACTGACGCAGGGCGTTGTTGCGGATGTCCAGCGCCTGGTTCGACAGGTACGACTTGGATTCCAGATCGGCCTTGTTGCTGCCACCGGAATAGAGGTTGAAGCGCATGCGGAGCATGGCTTGCCATTCGTTGTTGTGACCGTTCTGGCCATCGAGGTCGTTGTCGGCGGTGCGACCCAGTTCGGCGTCGAAACGTGGGTAGAAGGTCGACTTGGCGGTCTCGTATTGCTTCTCGGCGGCGGCGATGTCGGATTCGGCCGAACGCAGGATTGGGCTGTTTTCCAGCATCTGCTGCCGCGCTTCGTGGAGGTTGGCCGGCATCATTGCCATGAACGGCGCCGGCCGCTCGAGTTGATCAGGCATCTGGCCGACGGCGCTGAGGAAGTTGGTTTCCGAGTCGGCCAGATTGGTCTGCTCAGTGATCAGGTTGTTGCGGGCCTGGGCCATCCGCGCTTCAGCCTGATCGAGGTCGGCACCGCTGCCGACGCCGCGCTGGGTGCGCAACTGGATCTGGTCGTAGATGCGCTGGTGGCTCTTGAGATTTTCCTCGGCCAGACGCACGAATTCGCGGCGGGTCAGTACGTCCAGATACACCTGGGCGACGGTCAGCGCGGTGCGCTCGGAAGTGCCAAGCAACGAGTACGCACGCGAGTTAACGGTGGCTTGTTGACGCCCGACTTCGCTGGACGTGGCAAAACCGTCAAAGACCATTTGCGAGAGACGTAAACTTGACTCGCTACGGTTCAGGGTTTCGTAGTGGTTACCGGAATTGGCGCGGGTAGTAACGCTGTCGGTGCCTTCACGACCGTAACCGCCGAGCAGATCGACCTTCGGCAGGTATCCACCTTTTGCCGCTCTTAATTGATAATCCGCAGCCAATCGACTATTGACCCCTGCCTGGATTTCCGGATGGACATCCAGTGCCTGTTGCATGGCTTCTGGTAAGGATTGTGCTTGTACAAAAGAGGCGGCGAGAACGAAAGGTACGGCGAAAAGCAGGGGCGAACGCATGGTAGGAATTTCCCGGAACTTCTTGTCTTGAATCACAGCAAAACGTGGCGCTGCGTCGGATGATGGCAACCAGATTGACCGTATGTCGGAAAGTTCAAAACAGGAACTGGATCACACGCTGAAGGACAGGTCGCCGCGGAAATATCAATGTGACATTAGTGGGGCGATTGTTTAGGATGGCACCAAGAAGGTCAATAGTTTGGCATAAAGTTAATAGCGAAAGAATATAGCCAAATTATTGACGATTTAACGCGTCAAACTTGATTCGCAAATTTTATAAGTACGTCCAGACTGAGTCGGCGCCAAAAGCCATCAGGTCTATGGAAGTCAACTGAACGTGACACCCCCGGAGAGTCTTCAATGAGCAGTGTTGTTGCCATCGTCAAAAGCATTGTCGGTCAGGTATTTGTGGTCTCTCCCGAGGGTGTACGTCGCGTACTCGTTGAAGGCGATCGCCTGTTCGTTGGCGACCAGATCGACACCGGCCTCTCCGGCGCCGTGTCGCTTGAATTGGCGGATGGCCGCACCTTGGATCTGGGCCGTGAAACCCAGTGGAGCGCCAACACGCCCGACTCCAGCACTGACCTGGCTGAAGCCACCGCGCAGGCTGCGCCGTCGGTAGCCGAACTGCAGCAAGCCATCGCCGCCGGTGTCGACCCGACCACCGCCCTCGATGCCACCGCTGCCGGCCCGAGCGCCGCAGGCACGGGCGGTGCTGCCGGTGGTGGCCACAGTTTCGTCATGCTCGACGCCACCGCTGGCCGTGTTGACCCGACCATTGGTTTCCCGACCGCTGGCATCAACGCTGCAGGTCAAGCCGCGCAGAACATCACCGGCGGCCAGACCACCGACACCACCACCAACGCCCTGCGTGATTCGACCCTGAGCCTCAGCGCCACGCCGTCCATCACCGAAGCCGGCGGCGTGCTGGTGTACACCGCGACCCTGACCCAGGCGCCGCTGACCGACCTGACCATCACCCTGTCCAACGGCGCGGTGATTGTGATTCCGGCAGGTGCAACCACCGGCACCGTCAACGTGCCGCTGGCGCCGAACGACACGGTTTATAACGACCCGAGCCAGATCGATGTCACCGTTACCGGAACCACCGGCGGCAATGGCATCACCGTGACCCCGCCGACCACTCCGGCCACGACCCAGGTCACCGACACGATCGACACCACCACCGTCACCCTGACGGCCGGGCCGAGTGTCACCGAAGGCGGCCAGATCACCTACACCGCGACGCTGACCAACCCGGCGCAAACGCCGGTGACCGTCACCCTGTCGAACGGCTCGACCATCACCATTGGCGCGGGCCAGACCACCGGCACCGTCAACGTGCCGACACCGGCCAACGACGTCTATAACAACGGCAGCACCGTCACCACCACCATCACCGGTGCCAGCGGCGGCAACTTCGAAAACCTGGTGACGAACCCGACGCCAGCGGTGACCACCATCACCGATTCGATCGACACCACCAACCTGACCCTGACCGCCACCGGCACAGTGGTCGAGGGTGGCCAGATCACTTACACAGCGACCCTGACCAACCCGGCGCAGACGCCAGTAACCGTCACCCTGTCGAACGGTTCGACCATCACCATTGAAGCCGGCCAGACCACGGGCACCGTCAACGTGCCGACCGCGGCCAACGACGTCTACAACAATGGCGGCACCGTCAGCACCACCATTACTGGCGCTACCGGCGGCAACTTCGAAAGCCTGGTGCCGAACACCACGCCAGCGACCACCACGGTTACCGATTCGATCGATACCACCAGCGTCAGCCTCACCGCTACCGGTACCGTCGTCGAAGGCGGCCAGATCACTTACACCGCGACGCTGACCAATGCTGCGCAGACTCCGGTGACGATCACCCTGTCGAACGGCTCGACCATCACCATTGACGCCGGCCAGACCACCGGCACCGTCAACGTACCGACTGCGGCCAACGACGTTTACAACAACGGCAGCACCGTCAGCACAACGATTACCGGCGCAACCGGCGGCAACTTCGAAAACCTGGTGCCGGACACCGCGCCAGCGACCACCACGATTACCGATTCGATCGACACCACGAATCTATCGTTGTCAGCGACCGGCACCGTTGCTGAAGGCGGCTCGATCGTTTACACCGCGACCCTGACCAATCCTGCCGGCACGCCGGTGACCGTGACCCTGAGCAACGGCTCGGTGATCACCATCGAGGCGGGCAAAACCACTGGCACCGTAACCGTTCCAGCACCGTCCGATGACGTCTATAAAGACGCCGGCCAAGTCGAAGTCAGCATCAATACCGTCACCGGCGGCAATTTCGAGAACCTGGTGCCGAGCACCGTTCCAGCCGTTACCGAAGTGACTGACACCATCGACACATCGACCGTGAAACTGACGGCCGACACCTCGGTTACTGAAGGCGGCACCGTCACTTACACCGCCACTGTTGGCGCCCCAGTGACCGGCTCGCCAGTCGTAGTCACCCTGGCTAACGGCCAAAGCATCACCATCGCTGTCGGCCAAACCACCGGCACCGTGACCACCACCGCGCCGAATGACGCGCTGGCCGGCAACGCGCCGCTGAGCAACGCGATCACCAATGTCAGCGGCGGCAACTACGAAAATCTGGTCGCCGATAAAACCCCGGTCTCCACCAACGTCACTGACGTTGCCGACACTACCAACCTGTCGCTCAGCGCCACTGGTTCTGTGGCTGAAGGCGGTTCGATTGTTTACACCGCGACCCTGACCAATCCGGCCGGCACTCCGGTGACTGTGACCCTGTCGAACGGCTCGGTGATCACCATTGAAGCGGGCAAGACTACCGGCACCGTGACCGTCGCGGCACCCGCTGATGACGTCTATAAAGACGCCGGCAAAGTCGAAGTCACCATCAACAGTGCCACCGGCGGCAACTTCGAGAGTCTGGTGCCGAGCACCGTTCCAGCCGTCACCGAAGTGACCGACACCATCGACACGTCGACCGTCAAACTGACCGCCGACACCACCGTGGCTGAAGGCGGCACCGTCACCTACACCGCCACCGTTGGCGCGCCGGTCACCGGTTCGCCAGTAGTGGTGACTTTGGCCAATGGCCAAACCATCACCATCGCGGTCGGCCAGACCAGCGGCACCGTAACCGCCACGGCACCGAACGATGCGTTGACCGGCCATGCGCCGCTGACCACTTCGATCACTGAGGTTTCCGGCGGTAACTACGAAAATCTGGTGGCTGACAAAACTCCGGTCAGCACCACCGTTACCGACACCACCGACACCACCAATCTGTCCCTCAGCGCCACCGGCACTGTGGCTGAAGGCGGTTCGATCGTTTACACCGCGACGTTGACCAACGCTGCTGGCTCGCCAGTGACCGTGACCTTGTCCAATGGTGCAGTGATCACCATCGAGGCCGGTAAAACCACAGGCACCGTAACTGTTGCGGCCCCTGCCGATGACGTCTACAAAGACGCCGGCAAAGTCGAAGTCACCATTAGCAACGCCACCGGCGGCGACTTCGAGAACCTCGTTCCAAGCACCACGCCAGCCGTCACCGACGTGACCGATACCCTCGACACCTCGACCGTGAAACTGACCGCCACCGAAACCGCTGCTGAAGGTGGCACCGTCACTTACACCGCGACCGTCGGCGCACCAGTCACCGGCTCGCCGGTCATCGTGACCCTGGCCAACGGTCAGACCATCACCATCGCAGTCGGCCAGACCACCGGCACCGCGACTGCCACTGCACCAAACGATGCGTTGACCGGTCATGCACCGCTGACCAACTCGATCACCGAGGTCAGCGGTGGTAACTACGAAAATCTGGTCGCCGATAAAACCCCGGTCAGCACCACCGTGACCGACACCACCGACACCACCAACCTTACGCTCAGCGCCACCGGTACCGTGGCTGAAGGCGGTTCGATTGTTTACACCGCGACCCTGACCAACGCAGCAGGCTCGCCAGTCACCGTGACCCTGAGCAACGGCTCAGTAATCACCATTGAAGCCGGCAAAACCACCGGCACCGTGACCGTCGCAGCGCCTGCCGATGACGTCTACAAAGACGCCGGGAAAGTCGAAGTCACCATCAAGGACGCCACCGGCGGCGACTTCGAGAACCTGGTGCCAAGCACCGTCCCAGCCGTCACCGACGTCACTGACACCATCGACACCTCGACGGTGAAACTGACCGCGACCGAAACCGCCGCTGAGGGTGGCACCGTCACTTACACCGCCACCGTCGGCGCGCCAGTCACCGGTTCGCCAGTGATCGTGACGTTGGCCAACGGTCAGAACATCACCATCGAACTGGGTAAAACCACCGGCACCGTCACCACCACTGCACCAAACGATGTGCTGGCCGGCCATGCACCGCTGACCAACGCGATCACCAACGTCAGCGGCGGCAACTACGAAAATCTGGTCGCCGACAAAACCCCGGTCAGCACCACCGTGACCGACACCGTCGACACCACCACCGTTTCGCTGACCGCCACCGGCAACGTCAACGAAGGCGGTTCGATCGTTTACACCGCGACGCTGACCAATCCGGCCGGCACTCCGGTGACCGTGACCCTGAGCAACGGTTCGACCATCACCATCGACGCCGGCAAGACCACCGGCACCGTGACCGTTCCGGCGCCAGCCGATGACGTCTACAAAGACGCCGGCAAACTCGAAGTGACCATCAAGGAAACCTCGGGTGGCAATTTCGAAAACCTGGTGGCCAATCCGACGCCAGCGGTGACCAACGTCGCCGACACCATCAACACCACGCACCTGACCCTCAGCGCTGAAAGCTATGTGCTCGAAGGCACGTCGATCACCTACACCGCGACCCTGACCAACGCCGCGCAAACGCCGGTGACCGTCAACCTCAGCAACGGCCAGACCATCACCATCGAGGCCGGCAAAACCAGCGGTTCGGTGACCATCGCCGCGCCGAGCGATGACGTTTACAAAGACGTCAGCAAGCTCACCGTGACCATGACCGATGCCACTGGCGGCAACTTCGAGAAGCTTGACGTCAGCAAGACCCCGGTCAGCACCACCGTCAATGACACCGTCGACAAAACCACGCTGACCCTGAGCGCCAGCGATACCGTCAGCGAAGGTGGCCAGATCACCTACACCGCGACCCTGAGCAATCCGGCCGGCACCGCCATGACCGTGACCCTGGCCAACGGTGCGGTGATCAACATCGCTGCCGGTGCGACCAGCGGTTCGGTGAATTTCGCTGCGCCTGCGAATACCCCGTACGTCGATGGCGGCAAGGTACAGACCGCGATTGCCAGCCACAGCGGCGGTAATTTCGAGCAGGTTGATGCCGACCGCTCGGCGGTGGTTACCACCGTCACCGACACCGTCGACACCACCAATATCAGCCTGAGCGCCACCGCTTCGGTTGCCGAGGGCGGCTCGATCGTCTACACCGCGAGCCTGACCAACCCGGCAGGCACGGCGATGACCGTGACCCTGAGCAACGGTGCGGTGATCAACATTGCCAAAGGCGCGACCACCGGCACCGCGACCGTCGCAGCACCGGCCGATGACGTGTACAAGGACGCTGGCAAGGTCGATGCGAGCATCACCAAGACCACCGGCGGCAACTTCGAGAACCTGGTGGTCGACAAGACCCCGGCGGTCACCGACGTGACCGACACCATCGACAACAGCACCGTTTCGCTGACCGCCACCGCCAGCACCGTTGAAGGCGGCGTGGTGGTTTACACCGCTTCCGTGACCGCGCCAGTGACCGGCTCGCCAGTTGTCGTGACCTTGTCCAACGGCCAGACCATCACCATCCCGGTCGGCGCCAGCAGCGGCAGCATCAACTTCACCGCACCGAACGATGCACTGGCCGGCGGCAATACGCTGAGCGTGAAAATCGATGGCGCCAGCGGCGGCAATTACGAAAATCTCGTGGCCGATAAAACCCCAGCCGTGACCTCGGTGACCGACACCGTCGACACCACCAACCTGTCGCTGACCGCGACCGGCACCGTGGCGGAAGGCGGCTCGATCGTTTACACCGCGACCCTGACCAACCCGGCCGGTACACCCGTTACCGTGAACTTGTCGAACGGTTCGGTGATCACCATCGAAGCGGGCAAAACCACCGGTTCCGTGACCGTCGTAGCGCCTGCCGACGACGTCTACAAAGACGCCGGCAAAATCGAAGTCACGATCAAGGACGCCACTGGCGGCAACTTCGAGAACCTCGTTCCGAGCACTACGCCAGCCGTGACCGACGTCACTGACACCATCGACACCTCGACCGTGAAACTGACGGCCGACACCACCGTGGCTGAAGGCGGCACCGTCACTTACACCGCCACTGTCGGCGCGCCGGTCACCGGTTCGCCTGTCGTGGTCACTCTGGCTAACGGTCAGAGCATCACCATTGAAGTCGGTAAGACCACCGGCACCGTGACCACCACCGCGCCGAATGACGCATTGAACGGTCAGGCGTCGCTGAGCAACTCGATCACCAACGTTTCCGGCGGCAACTACGAAAACCTGGTGGCCGACAAGACACCGGTTTCGACCACGGTCACTGACACCGTCGACACCACTGATCTGTCGCTCAGTGCCACCAACTCGGTCGCCGAGGGCGGCTCGATCATCTACACCGCGACGCTGACCAACCCGGCTGGCTCGCCGGTGACTGTGACCCTGTCGAACGGCTCGGTGATCACCATTGAAGCGGGCAAGACCACCGGCACCGTCACCGTCGCTGCACCGGCCGATGACGTTTACAAAGACGCCGGCAAAGTCGAAGTCACCATCAAGGACGCTACCGGCGGCAACTTCGAGAACCTGGTGCCGAGCACTGTTCCGGCCGTGACCGAAGTCACCGACACCATCGACACCAGCACCGTCAAACTGACCGCCACCGAGTCCACCGCAGAGGGTGGCACCGTCACCTATACCGCGACCGTCGGCGCGCCAGTCACCGGCTCGCCGGTCGTCGTGACCTTGGCCAACGGCCAGAACATCACCATCGAAGTCGGCAAAACCACCGGCACCGTGACCACCACCGCACCGAACGATGCGCTGAACGGCCACGCGCCGCTGACCAATGCGATCACCGACGTGAGCGGCGGTAATTACGAGAATCTGGTGGCTGACAAGACCCCGGTTTCGACCAATGTCACTGACACCGTCGACACCACCAACCTGTCGCTTTCCGCGACTGGCACCGTGGCTGAAGGTGGTTCGATTGTTTACACCGCCACTCTGACCAATCCGGCCGGCACGCCCGTCACCGTGACCCTGAGCAACGGCTCGGTAATCACCATCGAAGCGGGCAAAACCACTGGCACCGTGACCGTTCCCGCACCAGCCGATGACGTCTACAAGGACGCCGGCAAGGTCGAAGTCACCATCAAGGACGCCACTGGCGGCAACTTCGAGAACCTGGTGCCGAGCACCACACCAGCCGTTACCGACGTCACTGACACCATCGACACCTCGACCGTCAAACTGACCGCCACCGAGTCTGCGGCTGAAGGTGGCACAGTCACTTACACCGCGACCGTCGGCGCGCCAGTCACTGGCTCGCCGGTTGTGGTGACCCTGGCCAACGGCCAGAACATCACCATCGAAGTCGGCAAAACCACCGGCACCGTGACCACCACCGCACCGAACGACGCGCTGAACGGCCATACGCCGCTTACCAACGCGATCACCGACGTGAGCGGCGGCAATTACGAAAACCTCGTAGCCGACAAAACCCCGGTCAGCACCAACGTGACTGATACCGTTGACACCACCAACCTGTCGCTCAGCGCCACCGGTTCGGTCAACGAAGGCGGCCAGATCACCTACACCGTAACCCTGACCAATGCTGCTGGTTCGCCAGTCACCGTGACCCTGTCGAACGGTGCCGTGATCACCATCGACGCCGGCAAAACCACCGGTACCGTCACCGTCGACGCGCCGAAAGATGACGTCTACAAAGATGCCGGCACCGTTGAAGCAACCATCAAAGGCGCGACTGGTGGCGACTTCGAAAACCTGGTCACCAGCACCGCCCCGGCGGTCACCACCGTCAACGACACCATCGACACCTCCACCGTGTCGCTGACCGCCACGGCGAACGTCGCTGAAGGCGAAACCGTGGTCTACACCGCGACCGTGACCGCGCCAGTGACCGGCTCGCCGGTTGTCGTGACCCTGTCCAACGGCCAGACCATTACCATCGCTGTCGGTGAAACCACCGGTTCGGTGAACTTCGTCGCGCCAAACAGCCCACTGGCCGGCGGCAGCTCGCTGAGCGTGACCATCGACGGCGCCACAGGCGGTAATTACGAAAAACTGGCGGTCGACGGCAAGTCCGCCGACACCGTGGTTTCGGACACCAACGACACCACCAACCTGAACCTGACCGCCACCGATTCGGTGGCTGAAGGCGGTTCGATCGTTTACACCGCGACACTGACCAACCCGGCCGGCACGCCGGTAACCGTGACCCTGAGCAACGGTTCGGTGATCACCATCGAAGCCGGCAAAACCACCGGCACCGTGACCGTTCCTGCTCCAGCCGATGACGTCTACAAAGACGCCGGTAAAGTCGAAGTGACCATCAAGGATGCCACCGGCGGCAACTTCGAGAATCTGGTGCCGAGCACCGTGCCAGCCGTGACCAATGTCACCGACACCCTCGACACCACCACCGTCAAGCTCACCGCGACCGAGTCGGCGGCTGAGGGTGGCAGCGTGACTTACACCGCCACCGTCGGCGCGCCAGTCACCGGTTCGCCTGTGGTGGTGACCCTGGCCAACGGTCAGACCATCACCATTGGTGTTGGCCAGACCACCGGCACCGCGACCACCACCGCACCGAATGACGCACTGACCGGCCACGCGCCGATCACCAATGCGATCACCGAGGTGAGCGGCGGCAACTTCGAAAACCTGGTGGCGGACAAGACGCCGGTTTCGACCAATGTCACCGACACTGTCGACACCACTAACCTGTCGCTGAGCGCCACCGGTTCTGTGGCCGAGGGTGGTTCGATCGTTTACACCGCGACATTGACCAACGCTGCTGGCTCGCCAGTGACCGTGACCCTGTCGAACGGCGCGGTGATTACCATCGACGCCGGCAAAACCACTGGCACCGTGACCGTTCCAGCTCCGGCTGATGACGTCTACAAAGACGCCGGCAAGGTTGAAGCGACGATCTCCACCGCTACCGGTGGCAACTTCGAAAACCTGGTGCCGAGCACTGTTCCGGCCGTGACCGAAGTCACCGACACCATCGACACCTCGACCGTGAAACTGACGGCTGATACGTCGGCCGCTGAAGGCGGCACCGTCACTTACACCGCCACTGTCGGCGCGCCAGTAACCGGTTCGCCGGTCACCGTAACGCTGGCCAATGGTCAGAACATCACCATCGAAGTCGGTAAAACCACCGGCACAGTGACCTTCACCGCACCGAACGATGCGCTGACCGGTCAGGCGCCACTGACCAACTCGATCACCGGTGTAACCGGCGGTAATTACGAGAATCTGGTAGCCGACAAGACCCCGGTTTCGACCAATGTCACCGATACCGTCGACACCACCAACCTGTCGCTCAGCGCGACTGGCTCGGTCGCTGAAGGTGGTTCGATCGTCTACACCGCAACGCTGACCAACGCGGCTGGCTCACCAGTTACCGTGACCCTGTCGAATGGCGCCGTGATCACCATCGACGCCGGCAAAACCACCGGCACCGTGACCGTCGCTGCACCGGCGGATGACGTTTACAAAGATGCAGGCAAAGTCGAAGCAACCATTTCGACTGCGACCGGTGGCAACTTCGAGAACCTGGTACCGAGCACTGTGCCGGCAGTGACCAACGTCACTGACACCATCGACACCACCACCGTCAAACTGACCGCCACCGAGTCGACCGCTGAGGGTGGCAACGTCACCTACACCGCGACTGTCGGCGCGCCAGTCACCGGCTCGCCGGTTGTCGTAACCTTGGCCAACGGTCAGACGATCACCATCGGCGTCGGCCAGACCACCGGTACCGCGACCACCACGGCGCCAAACGACGCATTGACTGGCCACGCTCCGCTGACCAACTCGATCACCAACGTGACCGGCGGCAACTACGAAAACCTCGTGGCTGACAAGACGCCAGTCAGCACCAACGTGACCGACACTGTCGACACCACTAATCTGTCGCTGAGCGCGACTGGTTCGGTTGCTGAAGGCGGCTCGATCGTCTACACCGCGACCCTGACCAACGCCGCTGGCTCGCCGGTCACCGTGACGCTGTCCAACGGCGCCGTGATCACCATCGACGCCGGCAAAACCACTGGCACCGTGACCGTTCCGGCCCCGGCCGACGACGTCTACAAAGACGCAGGCACCGTGCAAGCGACTATCAGTACCGCCACCGGTGGCAACTTCGAAAACCTGGTGCCGAGCACGGCTGCGGCTATCACCAGCGTCACCGACACCATCGACACCACCACCGTGAAACTGACGGCCACCGAGGCGGCGGCTGAGGGTGGCAACGTCGTCTACACCGCAACCGTCGGTGCACCGGTAACCGGCTCGCCAGTTGTCGTGACTTTGGCCAATGGTCAAACCATCACCATCGGTGTAGGCCAGACCAGCGGCACCGCAACCACCACCGCGCCAAACGATGCATTGACTGGCCACGCTCCGCTGACCAACGCGATCACCAACGTGACCGGCGGCAACTACGAAAACCTCGTGGCCGACAAGACGCCAGTCAGCACCAACGTGACCGACACTGTCGACACCACCAACCTGTCGCTGTCCGCGACCGGTTCGGTTGCTGAAGGTGGCTCGATTGTCTACACCGCGACCCTGACCAACGCCGCTGGCTCGCCAGTGACCGTGACCCTGTCCAACGGCGCCGTGATCACCATCGACGCCGGTAAAACCACCGGCACCGTGACCGTTCCAGCCCCAGCCGACGACGTCTACAAAGACGCCGGCACCGTGCAGGCGACGATCAGCACTGCCACCGGTGGCAACTTCGAAAATCTGGTGCCAAGCACGACTCCGGCTATCACCAGCGTCACCGATACCATCGACACCACCACCGTGAAACTGACGGCAACGGCTACTGCAGCAGAGGGCGGCAACGTCGTGTACACCGCGACCGTCGGCGCCCCAGTGACTGGCTCGCCAGTCGTGGTAACCCTGTCGAACGGGCAGACCATCACCATCAGTGTTGGCCAGACCACCGGCACCGCAACCACTACCGCGCCAAACGATGCATTGACCGGTCATGCGCCACTGACCAACGCGATCACCAACGTGACCGGCGGTAACTACGAAAACCTTGTGGCCGACAAGACGCCAGTCAGCACCAACGTGACCGACACTGTCGACACCACTAATCTGTCGCTGAGCGCGACTGGTTCGGTTGCTGAAGGTGGCTCGATCGTTTACACCGCGACCCTGACCAACGCCGCTGGCTCGCCAGTGACCGTAACTCTGTCGAACGGCGCCGTGATCACCATCGATGCCGGTAAAACCACTGGCACCGTGACTGTTCCAGCGCCAGCCGATGACGTCTACAAAGACGCCGGCACCGTTCAGGCCACGATCAGCACCGCCACCGGTGGCAACTTCGAAAATCTGGTACCAAGCACGACGCCGGCTATCACCAGCGTCACCGATACCATCGACACCACCACGGTGAAACTGACCGCGACTGCCACTGCCACTGAAGGCGGCAATGTCGTCTACACCGCAACCGTCGGCGCGCCAGTGACTGGCTCGCCAGTTGTCGTGAATTTGGCCAATGGTCAAACCATCACCATCGGTGTCGGCCAGACCACCGGCACCGCAACCACCGCAGCGCCAAACGATGCATTGACCGGCCACGCGCTGATCACCAACGCGATCACCAACGTCAGCGGCGGTAACTACGAGAACCTCGTGGCCGACAAAACGCCGGTCAGCACTACGGTGACCGACACTGTCGACACCACCAACCTGTCGCTCAGCGCGACCGGTTCTGTGGCTGAAGGCGGCTCGATCGTTTACACCGCGACATTGACCAACGCCGCTGGCTCGCCAGTCACCGTGACACTGAGCAACGGCGCCGTGATCACCATCGA
>NZ_UTHA01000051.1 GCF_900582195.1 Pseudomonas viridiflava | reverse complement strand
GTAGAGGTGATAGCGCCCGGCCTCGGCAGCAAAACCGCCTTCACCGCTGGGGCCGGGTTCGCCGTTGGCGGTGACCCAGTTGCGGCGCTTGGCCTGTTCGCGCTGGAACGCGCCGTCCTTGCTGCTTTCGTACCACTTGTCCTGCCAGTGGCCATCGACGAGTAAACCCATGATCAAGACTCCGTAAACCAATAATCGTTGGAGTCGAGTCTATTCCGATGAGTTCGAACAAAAAGCGCAAAGATCGGGCGTGAATGATCGGTTAAATCGATTTGTTCCGCGCGGCCCAGTACTGCTCGGCAGTTGCGAAGGCTTGTTCACGGCTTTGACCGAGGCCGCGCAAGGCCAGGGCCATGGTCGCAATCAGGGCCATTTGTGGGTAGCTGTCGACCACGTCGCCACGCCACACCGCTTTCAGATGTTCAACGTCTAAAGTTGCCGGTTTAACGTGGCGCTGCGCCGACAATTGCGGCCATTCTTCGTCCCAGCTCTCGCCGCCAGTGGTGCCGTACAAGTGACTGTCGGCATCCGGGTTGATCTCGATTTCGCCACCGTCACCCTTGACCACAATCGCCGTGTCGCCGAGCAAGCCGCTGGCATCGCGATGCACGGCCTGATAGCCAGGATGGAAAATGCTCTGCAGCCCACAACGCGCGGCCAGTGGATTGAGAATCCGCGCCAGCGAATGAATCGGTGAACGCAGGCCCAAGGTGTTGCGCAGGTCGATCATCTTCTGCAGTGGCGGCGCCCAGTCCACCAGCGGCATGAAGGCCAGGCCACCGTTATCCAGCGCCGTGCCGACCTGCTGCCAGGTGCGGCACAACGGAATGTTCAAATCGCCGAGCAATTGCTCGCTGTACAGCCGCCCGGCCGTGTGCGCGCCGCCGCCGTGCATGAAAATGCGCACGCCGTTTTGCGCCAGGCACTTGGCCGCCAGCAGATACCACGGCAGATGGCGCTTCTTGCCGGCGTAGGTCGGCCAGTCCAGATCGACGTTCAGCTTTGGAGCCTGCAAGCGCTCGCGCAGCGCTTCGGTGAACCCGGCCATTTCCTCGGCACTTTCTTCCTTGTGCCGCAGCAACATCAGGAACGCGCCGAGCTGGGTGTCTTCGACCTTGTCGTCAAGGACCATGCCCATGGCTTCGCGGGCCTCTTCGCGGGTCAGGTCGCGCGCACCACGTTTGCCCTTGCCGAGAATGCGTACGAATTGGGCGAACGGGTGCTCGGCAGGTGTTTCGAGGGTCAGCGCTGGAAAGTCGGTCATAAGCAATTCGTCGGTTTGGGCAGGCCCGCCAGTTTCGCGGCGAGTTTGGCAGGGGTGCCTTTGAACAGTCGGTTCAGGTGCAGGCTGTTGCCTTTGTCCGCTCCGAGTTTCAGCGCGGTGTACTTGATCAGCGGACGGGTCGCCGGGGATAACTGGAATTCGGCGTAGAAGCTGCGCAGCAGTTCGAGGATTTCCCAATGCTCGGGCGTCAACTCGATGTCTTCGGCGGCGGCGAGGGCAGTGGCCACATCAGTCGACCAGTCGCTCAGGTCGACGAGGAAACCGTCCTTGTCCAGTTCGATGGCGCGGGCGCCGACGGTCATGCAATTCATAGCCAGCTGTTGACCTTGTCGTGGTGAATCGACAGTTCGACGAAGGCCGGGTAATCAATGGCTTCGGCCCAGTCCGGGACTTCGATGGCGCGAGCCTGTGCATCTTCGGCCAGCACCCACAGTTTGATCCGGCGGCTTTGCAGGGCGGTGAACGGCGCGGTGCCCGCTTGCAACGCGTAGACCGCATCGCCGGACAGCAACAAAGCATCAGCGCTGCCGATCAGGCGCAGGCAACTGGTCAGGCGATCGTCGCCGAACGGGGAGTGAGACAACACATGCAAAGTCGACATCAGAGGGTGATCACCTGGTCGTAGCGGTCAATAAGGGCGGTGATTTGTTCGGCGGCCAGCGGCTGCGCTTCGTCCAGCGACAGATTGCCGAGACCACGAGAGCTGGCGCTGTCGGCGCAGTAAAACAGTTCTTCGACACCAAACATCGGCAATGCCTGCAGGTTGGCGCTGAGGTCTTTCTGTTGCAGAGCTTTGGCATTCTGCCCAGCGGCGAGTTGCAGCACGCCATCATCGAGAAACAACAGGCCGATCGGCAGATCAAACGCGCCACCGGCCAATACGATGTCCAGCGCTTCACGGGCGCCGGGACCTGACCACGGCGACTGGCGGCTGATGATCAACAGGGACTTGGCCATCTCACGCACCTCCGAAGCAGATCAAGCGGTCAGCGTCTTGCACCGCGTCATGCAACTGACCGAGGCCGGACAATTCCCATGGTGTGCTGACCGAAATCGCTTCACGCTGGTAGCGCTTGGCTTCTTCGGCGTTAAGCGCACCACGGCGCAGGGCGGCGGCGATGCACACCACGCCGTCCAGCTTCTGTTCGGTGATGAAGGTGCACCATTGTTTGGGCAGGTCCAGTTCGTCCTGCGGGGTGACCAGCGCATCCGAGGCGTTATAGACGCCGTCCTGATAGAAAAACAGCCGGACAATCTCATGCCCTCCGGCCAGCGCAGCCTGCGCAAACAGCAGGGCGCGGCGCGAGGAGGGCGCATGGGCGGCGGAAAACAGCGCAATGGCGAACTTCATGACGGACTCGATCAGCGAAACTGCGGCCATGATAAAGCTTTATCGAGGCCGCCGCGAAACCCAAGTTGTACTCAGGCCCCTGTGGGAGCGAGCCTGCTCGCGAAAGCGGTGTATCCAGCGATAAAGATATTGAATGTACCGGCCTCTTCGCGAGCAGGCTCGCTCCCACAAGGATTTGTGTAAGCGTCCATTAGCGAGGCATATAGCCCAGCTGCCAGCGTCGCGGGATTTTCAGCGAGAGCAGCCCGATCATCGCGGCCAGCAAACCGCTGACAAACATTGCTTGAAGTCCCAAATGGTGTTCCAGCACCGCGCCCAGAATCGCGCCGATAAACATCCCGCTCCAGGGCACCAGTTGCACCCGCCAGCCGCTGCGCCGCTCACCGAGCATCCAGCGGCCCAATCCACGGCCGAACCGCGACAACGCACCGGTGACATAGGTGAGCCCGACCGGCAAACCATTCACCTCTTCGACCGCCGCGTTGAGCATGCCCATCGCTATGATCGCCGCCAGCAGCGCTGGCAGTTGCGTGTCGAATGGCCAGGCCGCCGCCGCGCACAGCAGGGTGGCGATACACAGCAGCAGAGGAAGCGCCCGACGTCCGCCCAAGCGTGCAACCACAACACCCAAAGCATTACCGACAACGAACGTTGCGACGAGAATCACCAGGCGCACGGTCAACCCGACATCGCCATCACTGATCGCCACGGCAAGTCGGGTGGTGTTGCCGCTCATGAACGAGACGAAGTCGCCGCTGGCCATAAAGCCAATGGCGTCGGTCATTCCGGCCAGTACCGAGAGGCTGGCAACCAGCGCCAGACCCACGCGCCCGCGCCACTTTTGCGTGTGCAGATGGCCGGGGCTGGCGCGGTGAGTCGAGGCGGATGGCAGCATCGGTGGCGGTGTCCTTGGGTGGCGGTTACGGCTCTATGCCATACAGATCGCAGTATTCCAGCCAATCCATCCCGGCCATTTCTGCGACTTCACGATGTACTTCCAGACGCTGCGCCTGGTATTCCTCGGGCGAATCGGCGGTAAGTTGCAACGTCAGTTCCCAGGCAAACAACCCGAGACTTTCCGCCTCGGCTTCGAACGCTTCATGCAGACGTTCTTCGCGATACTGCGCCTGGGTTTCACCTTTGGCCTGGGCCAGTAACGGGTTGAGGTGGTCGAGGGTTTCGCGCAGTTCGGGACGCGCGTCGAGAAACACTTGCAGGGCATGTTCATGTCGCTGGTCGGTGGGCGCCATGTGTTTTCCTTGTGAGGCTGATGACCTTAGGTTGCCGCAGCGGCCTGCGCCTGTCGCGCTATAAATGCAGTAAAGCAGAACGATTCCTGCTGCTGCGATGATACAGTCCGCTTTTTTCTGAATGAGCGAATGCAATGCGAATTCTGATGGTAGCGCTGGCGGCGACGCTGTTGGCCGGTTGTGCCGGCTCGGTGATGGACGATGCTCGCACGAAAACCCCGTACAAGGTGTTGACGTCGGACAAGGCTGAAAAAGTCGTGGCGCAGTGTGTGCAGTTTGGCTGGCAGGACGAAGCGGTGTTCGGTGTGGATGCGGCGGCGTATCTGGAATCGCGCAAGCAGGGCGGTACGACGGTGTACACCCGTTCGGCGGAGTCGTTTGTCGACGTGATTACCGAAGCATCGGGTACGACCTTGAATTACTACGCGCAGAAGGATGATTTTGTTGCCAAGCGTCGGTTGGCGGCGTTGGCGACCTGCCTGTAGAGCCAATGGTCGCGGTGAGGTTCAAGCCGCCTTCGCGAGCAAGCTCGCTCCCACATCGATTCTTTGTCGGTCACTAATCCAGTGTGGGAGCGAGCTTGCTCGCGAAGGCGGCGTCACATTCAACCGTTCAGGCGCTTCTGGAAAAAATGCCGCTTGTGCCCCGGCGGATAATCGACGATCTCGCCAAACTGGCTATACCCCAGTTTCTTGTAGAACTCCGGTGCTTGAAAGTCGAACGTGTCGAGCCAAGCACCGATGCAGCCTTTTTCCCGCGCCAGCTCCTCGGCCATGCGCATCAGTTTCGAGCCAATTCCCTGACCCCGGCCTGCTTCAGGCACTGACAGCAAATCGATGAACAGCCACTGGCAGACCAGGCGGCCATAGAGTCCGCCCAGTATCTGGTTCTGATCGTCACGCACCAGCAAGGTGAGTGGCTCGGAGACGGCAATTCCGGCCTTGGCCACGTTATAGGCATGCAGCGGGGCCAGAATGGCCTGGCGTTCTTCTTCGGTGGAATGCTGCGACAGCTCAATGCGCAAGTTCATGCATGACTTCCCTGTTGTTTGAGTTCGCAGCCTATCCTGCCGCGCGGCCATCTTCCAAGCCCCGCTTCAACCCGGTGGAACTGCCGCTTTCGCCTCGGGGTCTAGCCTTTACAGCGTCATTCCAGCACGCGGTTGATAAGGAAGCCCCATGAATATTTTCGAAGCCCTTCGCGAAAGCCACGACCGCCAGCGTACTTACGCCAAGACCTTGATCGAAACCAGCGGCGACACGCCCGAGCGGGTCGAAGCGTACAAACAGCTCAAGGCAGAACTTCAGGCCCATGAAACTGCTGAAGAACGTCATTTCTACATTCCGTTGATGGAGCTTGATGACGGTGTCGATCTGAGCCGCCATGCCATCGCCGAACACCATGAAATGGACGAGATGATGGAAGAACTCGACGAGACCGAGATGTCCAGCCCGGCCTGGTTGGCGACCGCGAAGAAGCTGTCGGACAAGGTTCATCACCACTTGAAGGAGGAAGAGCAGAAATTCTTCCAGATGGCCGGCAAATTGCTCAACGAAAAACAGAAAGTCCAACTCGCCGGGGAATACGAAAAGGAGTTTCAGGCGCAGTTGACTTAAGTGCTGAATGGCAGCCTTTGCAGCATTGGCGTGTAATCTTTTGACCTTATCTCGGGTGGGCGTTGTCTTAAAAGGCTGTATATCCATCCAGTATTATCGGTGTTTTGCTCGCTTTCATTCGCTGACTGCGACAAAACCGCCGATGGACAAAAAATTCGCCTCCGTTAGCTTGAAGGCCTCTCTTCGGAAAGGAGAGTTCTTAAATCAACGGAGTGAAAAACATGAATCAACCACAAACCCAACTGCGACACGGTCGTGTCATTTCCCCTGCAAGCCGCGGTGCGGTAGCGATCGAGCAAGGATTGCTCGGCGCCTGGCAGGTCAATGAAATGGAAGGCGGCAAGAACTTCCCGGCGCTGGCAGCGGGGCCGTTTCCGGCGCCATACCAGAGCGACTCGGACAGTGTCACGCCACCGGCCGACGGCTACATTCTCAGCGGCGGCAAGAGCGATGCCCGCGATTGCGTGAACTTCACCAATGACGAAATGAGCAAAAAACTCGCTCGTCCATTCACCTGGCCGCTGCTTAACGTCACCCCGGGGCAGACCCTCGAAATCAAGTGGGAATACACCGCGCCGCACACCACTCGCGGCTATCGCTGGCTGATCACCAAGGACGGCTGGGACCCGAAACAGCGCATCACCCGTGCGCAACTGGACACCCAGCCATTCTTCGAAGACTTCTACACTCAGGTGCCTTATTACAGCTACCCGAATGAGCTGAAGGCCAAGGTCAATCACGCGGTGAAACTGCCGACCAACAAAAAAGGCCATCACGTGATCGTGCTGATGTGGATCGTCGCCAACACCGGCAACGCCTTCTATCAGGCCTTCGACGTCGACTTCAAATAACGGCGCCGAGGCGCCAAATCCACACGTTCTGAAGGATTAGAACATGTCAAAAATCGATTTCTCTTTAGTACAAAACGCCGCGAGCGATGCTGCTTCGCTGATGCCGAGCATTGCCGGCAAAAAGATCCTCATGGGCTTCTGGCACAACTGGTCCGCAGGCCCGAGCGATGGTTACCGTCAGGGCCGCTTCGCCAGCCTCTCGCTGGAGGAGGTGCCCAAGGAGTACAACGTCGTCGCGGTAGCCTTCATGAAGGGGAGTGGCATTCCGACCTTCAAACCGTTCAACGTTTCCGATGCCGAGTTCCGCCGTCAGGTCGGCGTGCTCAACAGCCAGGGGCGGGCGGTACTGATTTCCCTCGGCGGCGCCGATGCGCATATCGAGTTGCGCAGCGGTCAGGAACAACCGCTGGCCAATGAAATCATCCGTCTGGTGGAAACCTACGGTTTCGACGGACTGGACATTGATCTTGAACAGAGCGCGATTGATTTCGCTGCCAACAAGACCGTCCTGCCGGCCGCACTGAAACTGGTCAAGGATCACTACGCAGGTCAGGGCAAACACTTCATCATCAGCATGGCCCCGGAGTTTCCATACCTGACCAGCACCGGCAAATACGTGAGCTATCTGCAGGCGCTGGAAGGCTACTACGACTTTATCGCCCCGCAGTTCTATAACCAGGGTGGCGACGGGGTCTGGGTGCCGGAAGCCAACAGCGGTGCGGGTGCGTGGATTGCGCAGAACAACGATCCACTGAAAGAGGATTTCCTCTATTACCTGACCGAGAGTCTGGTGACCGGCACGCGTGGCTTCACCCGCATCCCGGCGGACAAGTTCGTTATCGGCCTGCCGGCCAACAACGATGCGGCGGCCACCGGTTATGTGATCGACAAAACCGTAGTCGGGAATGTCCTCAAGCGTCTGGCGATTAAAGGGCTGCCTATCAAAGGCTTGATGACGTGGTCGGTGAACTGGGACAACGGCAGCAGCAAGGATGGCTTGCTGTACGACTGGGAATTCAGCCGGCGTTATGGGCCGTTGATTCACGGGGTTCCTGCCGCAGGGCAGGTTGTCGATGACATGCAATCGCTTATCGCTCGCTAGGCGAAAAAGACACGAGTGAATTGCCGTTCATCAATGACCCGGGGAGAATGAGGATCCGGCTCATTGATGGACGACGCGACGGTGCCGTTGAATGATGCGGATGAGGCAGATAAAGAGTATGAGGGGTATGCGTATGAGCTGTGAGGGGGAACAGGTTGGGTTGAAAGTCTGGAATTGGTTTTAAGGGCCTGAGTGAACAGGCCCTTTTGGTGGTCGAGTCTAATCGGTTTCTTTTGAGTCAGCCAATACATACAGGTTACTTATGCCTGACATTTTTTTGATTTTTTTTAGCTTCAGATATTCTTCGAGTTCTTTTTTAATGGTTTCTTCATCGCAATATTTTCTATGTTTAGAGGGTCTTTCACGGGCAAAGTTGTATAGGCGCCAAGCATCAAACCCATTGATTTCACCGTTAGGGCCATAGTCGAAATCTACGCTTCCTGTCGATAAGTTGATGCGGCAGCCAATACCATGCAGTTCATATTTAACGCCTCGAGTAACTCTCCCGCATCGCTTTATTGCCTTGGTGCGCCAAAGCCTTCGAATGTCTCGAGTGCCAAATTTGCGCTCAAATATCAGCGTGCTGGACTCCACCATGGAGATGAAGTCATTTATCAGGACATCCAAAGTTTCATTTTGATCGCTCATCTTCTTCTCCGATGCTCCAATCTGTCTAAACCTACGTTGTTTGCTGACTCTATTACGTCTTCAATGCTGTTTAGAGTTCTGTCGTATTTTATAAGGTCGGTTATGAGTTTGATTGTCACATTTGTTGAGGTTTGCCGTGCGGCTGCTGCGCGATGGTGTCCGTCAAGAATATACAGGTTGCCGTCATGTTCTATGACATCGATGGGATCTACTGGATCGTATCCGTCGCGCATTTTATCTTTATAATCCTCGACTTTCTTGGTTGAGGTCTTTCCCTCTATTGTATGTATTCGCTTCAAAGTTTTTGGATCTATATTGTGAGCAATGTTCGGTAGTTTCGGCTCACCCTCATCAACCTGAGCCCCACCGACCCCACCCGGCACCTCACACCCGGGCTTATTCGGCGGCGGACAATTGGAGTTCAACCCCAACGGATCCACCCACCCCGTCGGATTCGGCACGTACTGGTACTGATTCAAGCCACCCGCCAACTTGATCGGATCCGGCGTCAGATACCGCCCCAGTCGCGGGTCGTAGTACCGATGCCGGTTGTAATGCAGCCCGCTTTCCCCATCGAAGTACTGCCCCTGAAAGCGCAGCGGCTGGTTCAGGTAGTCGTCGCCGGCCAGGGTCAGGGCGGCGACTTTGCCGTAGGCGTCGTATTGCGCGGACCAGACGATGTCGCCGCTGTAGTCGGTGAGTTCCTGCGGGGTGCCGAGGTGGTCGAGTTGGTAGTAGAAGGGGC
>NZ_UTHA01000202.1 GCF_900582195.1 Pseudomonas viridiflava | reverse complement strand
GTCGCCCTTCACCATCCGGCAGATCGACGCCTGGAACGGGCTGTTCACGCTGGGCCGCGAGGGCGGCAACATTGCCTACATCGTTGCGCTACTGCGTGTACCGCGAGCCTTGTGCGCGGCGCTGGTCGGCGCCTGTCTCGGCGTGGCCGGAGCCTTGATGCAAGGCATCACCCGCAATCGGCTGGCCTCCCCGTCTCTGTTCGGCGTGACAGCGGGGGCGGCGCTGGGTCTGGCGTTGTTCTCCACAGGGCTGATTGCCCTGCCCTTCCCCGGCGGCGCGCTGCTGATGACCTGTCTGGGCGGTGCCCTGGCGTGGATCACGGTGTTCAGCCTCGGCGGCGCCTGGTCGCCTGCCGCATCCCAGGGCCGACTGGTGCTGGCGGGCGTGGCGGTGGCGGCGTTATGCGCGGCGCTGACCCGCCTGACCGTGATTCTTGTTGAAGCCCAGGCGCAAAGCGTCCCGTC
>NZ_UTHA01000223.1 GCF_900582195.1 Pseudomonas viridiflava | reverse complement strand
TCTTTATGGTTCTCACAGACTATGCCTTGCGAGCCGGCCTGGTGGCGCGCTTGGGTGATTATTCTTTGCGGGACGCTATCTGGCTCTGAAGATAAAAAGATCGCAGCCTTCGGCAGCTCCTTGTATGTTCCCCACACACCAGCATGAATGAGATCTAAGCTCGCTGGTGCGACATACGAAGATGTGTTTCTGGGGGAGACCGATCGCTCCTTAAGGCAGGACTTGCTCCTGACCTTGTCTGCAGAGAGGTCCCCCCGCCTCATTGCCCACCACGAAGAGTATCGAGAAGCCGACGAGTCGGACTTCGCATTACAAGGTTGCAGTGGCATGAAGTTCGAGGTCAGGGGAACCAGGAAGCATTTTTAACTCAGTTCTCTTGGAGTTGAAAGCATGAACATGCACGTCGGCTTGGATGTGGGATCTCGCACTACAGCGATGGGCTGGCGCAATGGCGGCCGCTTTGCAGGTCAGTGCAATAT
>NZ_UTHA01000031.1 GCF_900582195.1 Pseudomonas viridiflava | reverse complement strand
GCCTGGGCGTACTGTTGGCGCCGCTGGCCGACATGGCCAATGCCCTGGCGGGTGACACCTGGCCGATGCAAGTGACCACTGCGGTGATCGGGTTGGGACTGATAATACTCATGGCCAACGGACTCGAACTCAACAAGCGCTTTGACAAAGCGCCCCGCCTGTTACCCACCTGAGAACAGCATCACACTCGACAACCCTCTCGGAAGTTTCCTACTGCTTTATCAGGCCAAGTTTTTCTGGACATGGCTGTTATCCGGTATGAACTCAACGGGAGGGTAATGCCTTGAATATCAATACCGTGACAAACTATGTAAGCA
>NZ_UTHA01000053.1 GCF_900582195.1 Pseudomonas viridiflava | reverse complement strand
CCTTGGGCGCTGGTAATTCTGGTGCTCGGCGCATTGCCGGTGTTCTTTGCCGAGGCGCATTTTTCCGGTGATGCATTCCGTCTGTTCACCCGCCGCGCTCCGGAAACACGCCGCCAGAACTACATCGAAACGCTGCTTTCTCACGAGGGCTACATCAAGGAGGTCAAGCTGTTCGGGTTCGCGCCGCTGTTGCTCAAGCGCTATCGCGAGACCTTCGAACGACTGTACGCCGAAGACCGTCGTCTGACCGTACGCCGCGACGGTTGGGGTTTCTTACTCGGTTTGCTGGGCACTGC
>NZ_UTHA01000080.1 GCF_900582195.1 Pseudomonas viridiflava | reverse complement strand
TAGACAGAGCCTACTCCGGCTTAGTTTGTAGCCTGCATCTACAATAAATCGGACAGATTTTATTTTCAAAACACAAAAACCTGCCCATCAAAACTGACTCACCTATTGATAATAGGCGCATTGATTTCCAATCGAAAAACCATACAACCAATAGCAAACACAGAAAATCACCACACACAATAAAGGCGGCAGATTATTTTGTAGCACAGGTGTGTGAAATTAGTCCCTACCCTTTTTTAAGAACAAGCAAGAGCCCTTACATGTTTGAAAAAAATATGAACGACTACCGCAAGCCGGTGACACTGAAAACAAATTCGGAACCGAATTTATTTATGTTTCGCCGAT
>NZ_UTHA01000059.1 GCF_900582195.1 Pseudomonas viridiflava | reverse complement strand
CGTTGATCCTGCGCAAGCTCAAAGGCCTGGAAAGCCTCATCGACGTCTCGGTGGTGAGTTGGTTGATGCTGGAGAACGGCTGGACCTTCGACAAAGCACTCGGCTCGACGGGCGATAAGCTCGACAACTTCGACTTCATGCACCAGCGCTATACCGCCGACACGGCCGATTACACCGGCCGCGTCACCGTGCCCGTGCTGTGGGACAAAAAGCTCAAGCGCATCGTCAGTAATGAGTCGGCGGAAATCATCCGCATGTTCAACAGCGCGTTCGATGGTTTGACGGGCAACGATCTGGACTTCTACCCGGCGCCACTGCGCGGTGAAATCGATGCGCTGAACGAGCGGATTTATCCGGCGGTGAACAACGGCGTGTATCGCGCAGGCTTTGCGACGTCGCAACAGGCTTATGAAGAAGCGTTCGATGAGGTGTTTGCCGAACTCGATCACCTTGAAGGCGTTTTAAGCGCAAACCGCTATCTGAGCGGCGAATACCTCACTGAAGCTGACGTGCGCCTGTTCACTACGATCATTCGGTTTGATGCGGTGTATCACGGGCACTTCAAGTGCAATCTGCGGCGCATTGCCGATTATCCGAACCTGTCGAACTGGCTGCGGGAGATGTATCAGATGCCGGGGATTGCCGAGACGGTGGATTTCCAGCACATCAAGAATCACTACTACGGCAGTCACAAGACCATTAACCCGACAGGGGTTGTGCCGAAGGGGCCGGAGCAGGATTTCACCGTGGCGCATGATCGGGCGCGGTTGAACGGCAAAGGGGTTTGGCGAAAACGCTGACATTTATAGGGTTTTGGAAGGCATCTTCGCGAGCAAGCTCGCTCCCACACTGGATCTGTGTCGTTCACAAATCCCTTGTGGGAGCGAGCTTGCTCGCGAATGGGTCAACTCGGTTTTCAGACCTGCGCCTGAGCGCCCTCGAACCACGCCAGTTTCTCGCGCAGTTGCACCACTTCACCAACGATTACCAGTGTCGGCGCATGCACTTCATGCTCCGCCACCAGTCGCGGCAAATCGGCCAGGGTGCCGGTAAAGACCCGCTGATTGACCGTGGTGCCCTGTTGAATCAATGCCGCCGGGGTATCGGCTGAACGACCATGCTTGATCAGTTGTTCGCAAATAACCGGCAAGCCGACCAGCCCCATGTAGAACACCAGCGTCTGCGCCGGGGCGACGAGGTCGACCCATGGCAGATCGGTGGAACCGTCCTTCAAATGGCCGGTGACAAAACGCACCGACTGCGCGTAATCACGATGGGTCAGCGGAATCCCGGCATACGCCGCGCAACCACTGGCCGCCGTAATACCCGGCACCACCTGAAACGGAATGCCGTGGGCCGCCAGTTCTTCGATCTCTTCGCCGCCACGACCGAAGATAAACGGATCACCGCCCTTCAAGCGCACCACGCGTTTGCCGGCCTTGGCCAGATCGACCAGTTGCTGGTTGATCTGATCCTGCGGCACGGCGTGATCAGCACGACGTTTGCCGACATAAACCCGCTCGGCATCACGACGGCACAGCTCAAGAATCGCCGGAGCGACCAAACGGTCGTAGAGCACCACGTCGGCCTGCTGCATCAGACGCAAAGCCTTGAAGGTCAGCAGATCCGGATCGCCCGGACCAGCCCCGACCAGATACACCTCACCGGTCGTGACCATGGCTTCACCATCGATCTTGGCTTGCAGCAGACGCTCGGCTTCCGCGCCCTGCCCGGCCAGTTGCCGATCGGCAATCGGCCCCTGAAACACGTCTTCCCAGAAGCCACGACGCTGCTGCACATCCGGAAACAGGCTTTTCACCTGATTGCGGAAACGCGCGGCGAGTCCGGCCAACTGACCGTAAGTCGAAGGAATCCAGGTTTCGATCTTGGCCCGGATCAAACGCGCCAGCACCGGCGCATCGCCGCCACTGGACACCGCGATGATCAGCGGCGAGCGATCGACGATCGCCGGGAAAATCACGCTGCACAAGGCAGGCGCATCGACCACGTTGACCGGCACGCAGCGCTTGTGAGCATCGGTGGAAACTTGTGCGTTCAGCGTTTCGTCGTCGGTGGCGGCAATGATCAGCCCACAACCGTCCAGATCCGCCTCGACGTAACCGCGTAACAGGCATTCACCGCCAGAGGCTGTAACCAGCTCGCGCAGTTGCGTTTCGATTTCAGGTGCGACCACCCGCAGCAGCGCACCGGCATCGGCCAGCAGGCGGGATTTGCGCAAGGCAATTTCCCCCCCACCGACGACCAACACACGACTGCCGCGCAGGTTGTGAAACAGCGGCAGATATTTCATTTAGCCGATGACCTCAAGGCCACCCATGTACGGCTTCAGCACGTCCGGCACACGGATCGAACCATCGGCCTGCTGGTAGTTTTCCAGTACGGCAACCAGCGTACGACCGACGGCCAGACCGGAGCCGTTCAAGGTGTGTACCAGCTCAGGCTTGCCGGTTTCCGGGTTGCGGAAACGCGCTTGCATACGACGGGCCTGGAAGTCGCCGCAGTTCGAGCACGAGGAGATTTCGCGGTACTTGTCCTGGCTCGGGATCCACACTTCCAGGTCGTAAGTCTTGACCGCGCTGAAACCCATGTCGCCAGTGCACAGCGCCAGGGTGCGGTAAGGCAGACCGAGCAGTTGCAGGACTTTTTCGGCGTTGGCGGTCAGACCTTCCAGCGCTTCCATCGAGGTCGATGGCTCAACGATCTGGACCATTTCAACTTTGTCGAACTGGTGCTGACGGATCATCCCGCGAGTGTCACGGCCCGACGCGCCGGCTTCACTACGGAAGCACGGAGTGTGCGCAACGAACTTGATCGGCAACAGTTTCGAATCGACGATTTCGCCGGCAACGATGTTGGTCAGCGACACTTCAGCGGTCGGGATCAGGTACAGATCGGCCTCGCCTTCACGGGCGATCTTGAACAGGTCTTCTTCGAACTTCGGCAGTTGACCGGTGCCTTGCAGTGCCGGGGCCTGAACCAGATAAGGCGTGTACGCCTCTTCGTAGCCGTGCTCGTTGACGTGCAGGTTGATCATGAACTGCGCCAATGCGCGGTGCAGACGCGCGATCGGGCCACGCAACAGGGCGAAACGTGCGCCGGACAGCTTGGCAGCGGTTTCGAAGTCCAGCCAGCCGAACTTCTCGCCCAAGGCAACGTGGTCTTTCACTTCGAAATCGAAAGCGGTCGGCGTGCCCCAGCGACGCACTTCAACGTTGTCGTCTTCGTCTTTGCCGACCGGCACGGATTCGTGCGGCAGGTTGGGAATGCCCAGCAGGATCGAGTCCAGTTCGGTCTGGATCGCGTCCAGCTCGACTTTACCGGCGCTCAGTTCGCCCGCCATGCGCTCGACGTCCGCCATCAACGGCGCGATGTCTTCACCGCGCTGCTTGGCCTGACCGATGGATTTGGAACGCGCGTTACGCTCAGCCTGCAGTGCTTCGGTGCGGGTCTGGACGGTCTTGCGCTGTTCTTCCAGCGCTTCGATGCGCGCGGTATCCAGGGCAAAGCCACGGGAAGCCAGGCGGTCCGCTACGTCCTGAAGGTTGCTACGTAACAGTTTGGAATCGAGCATGTCGGTTTCTCGTTATCAAAGTTTGGTCAAAGACAGGCCAGCCCACGTCGCGAGCAGCCCGCCGAATACGCTGAGTGCCGCATAGCCCAGGGCCAGCGGCACTTGCCCGCTTTCCAGCAGGCGCACCGTATCCAGTGAAAAGGATGAAAAAGTCGTCAGCCCCCCGAGGAAGCCGACCATCAACCCGGCACGCACCTCGATCGGCACCTCCGGGCGTATCAAAAACAGGCCGTACAACACGCCAATCAACAGACAGCCCACGATATTAACGGCCAGCGTCGCGGTATAGAAGTGCCGCGGCCAATTGGCGTTGACCCAATTACCGGTGGCGAAGCGCAACAACGTGCCGGCGACACCGCCGACGGAGACCGCAACAATCAATGGAAGCACTATTTTCTCCGCTGCCGAGGGCTTAAACGGTCGAGTTGAGCGAGGTGGTTGAGTTTCTCGCCGATCTTCAATTCCAGGCCGCGCGGCACCGGTTGATAGAACGGAATGGGATCGAGTTCTTCCGGGAAATAGTCTTCGCCAGCGGCATAAGCATCCGGCTCGTCATGGGCGTAGCGGTATTCGTCACCGTAGCCCAATTGTTTCATCAGTTTGGTCGGTGCGTTGCGCAAGTGCAGCGGCACTTCCAGCGAGCCGTTTTCAGCAGCGGCACGCAGGGCAGTTTTGAAACCCATGTAAACCGCGTTGCTCTTCGGCGCGCAGGCCAGATAAGTGATGGCCTGCGCGACGGCCAACTCGCCTTCCGGGCTGCCGAGGCGCTCTTGTACTTCCCACGCCGCGAGGCACAGGCTCAGAGCGCGCGGATCGGCATTGCCGATGTCCTCGCTGGCCATGCGCACTACACGCCGGGCCAGGTACAGCGGATCGCAACCGCCGTCGATCATCCGCGCAAACCAGTACAGCGCGCCGTCGGGATTGGAGCCGCGCACCGACTTGTGCAGTGCCGAGATCTGGTCGTAGAACGCTTCACCGCCCTTGTCGAAACGCCGACGCGTGTCGCCGAGCAGGCTTTGCAGCAACTCGGTGCCGATTTCGCTGTTGTCTTCAGCCAGATCCGAGGCGTTTTCCAGAAGGTTGAGCAACCGCCGGCCATCACCATCGGCGGCCGACAGCAACATCTGGAAGCCTTCATCATTCAACGTCAGGTTGCGCTTGCCCAAGCCACGCTCTTCGGTAAGCGCGCGGTGCACCAGCTTGCGCAGCGCCGCTTCGTCGAGGCTTTTCAGCACGTAGACGCGGGCGCGCGACAACAGAGCGTTGTTGAGTTCGAACGAAGGGTTTTCAGTGGTGGCACCGATGAAGATCAGCGTGCCGTCTTCAACGTACGGCAGGAATGCGTCCTGCTGGGACTTGTTGAAGCGGTGCACTTCATCGACGAACAGAATTGTGCGCTTGCCGTACTGGCCGGCCTGCTGCTTGGCGATTTCAACGGCCTGACGGATCTCCTTGACCCCGGCAAGCACTGCCGAGACTGTTTCGAAGTGCGCGTCCGAGACTTCCGCAAGCAACCGCGCCAAGGTGGTTTTACCCACGCCCGGCGGGCCCCAGAAGATCATCGAATGCAGGGCACCCTGCTCCAGCGCCTCACGCAGAGGCTTGCCGCGAGCGAGCACGTGCTCCTGACCGACGTACTCATCCAGATTGGTCGCACGCAAACGCGCGGCCAGTGGCTGGGCAATCGGTGCACTGCGAAACAGATCCATCACGTAGCGTTGAAACCTCTATTTGATCAAGTCGATCATTTGCCCTTGTGGGAGCGAGCCTGCTCGCGAAAGCGGTGTATCAGTCACTATTAATGCTGGATGAAATATCGCTTTCGCGAGCAGGCTCGCTCCCACAGGGGTTTTGCGTTTATTCCTGGATCACGTCGGCACCCTTGGGGATGTCGAACTTGAACTTCGATGCCGGCACCGGCTCGTTGGCCTTGACCCCGGTAAACAGGATGTTGGTGCGCTGGCCGACGCTGTCGATCAGTTGCATGTCATTGAGCAGACCGTTGCGGAACGACAGACGCAGGTTGTCGAACAGGGTGTCCTTGGTTTTCGGCTTGAGGGTGAAGTCGATCACGCCGCCCGCCTCTTTCGCGGAAATATCAAAGCTCTGGCTGATCTTCGACACATCACCAGACAACAGCAGTGCCGGGGTCTGGGTCAGACGCTCGTCGAGCTTCTTGATGGTGGCCTGTTCCAGATCCGGGTCCCACAGGGTGACTTTCTTGCCGTCGGAAACCATGGTCTGCTCGGCTGGCGCGTTGGTGTGCCAGTAGAACAGGCCGGGACGCTGCAGGGTCATGTTGCCGGTGGTTTCCTGCAACTGCGTGCCGCTGCCGTCGAGGGTCAGCTGCGAGAAGTTCGCGCTCAGGGTCTTGGATGTTTCCAGCAATTGGGTCAGACGCGCCACGTCCTTGTCATCGGCGTGGGCCGTGAGAGTGGTCAGCGCCAGTACTGGCAGCAACATGCGGATAAGACGCATGGGAGTCCTCTTGAATACTCGTTGGGAGAGCGGCGGCACATCATTGTCCCGCCTCTTGCGTTTGCAATCAGTCGCGTACCGGGCCCGGGGCCAGGACTTCACGGGAACCGTTGGTGTTCATCGAGGTGACGACCCCGGCCATTTCCATGGCTTCGATCATCCGTGCGGCGCGGTTGTAGCCGATCTTCAACTTGCGCTGTACCGCGGAAATCGAGGCGCGACGGCTTTCGAGTACGAACTGTACCGCTTCGTCATACAGCGCGTCGGCTTCCGGATCATCGCCATCGCCACCACCGCTGCTGCCTTCAAAACCGCTGCCCGCTTCTTCGACACCATTGAGGATGTCGTCGTTGTATTCCGGGGCGCCGCGCAGTTTCCACGCTTCGACCACGCGGTGTACTTCATCGTCGGAAACGAACGCACCGTGAACGCGGATCGGCAGGCTGGTGCCCGGTGGCATGTAAAGCATGTCACCGTGACCGAGCAGCTGTTCGGCGCCGCCCTGATCGATAATGGTCCGTGAGTCGATCTTGCTCGACACCTGGAACGCCATACGCGTCGGAATGTTGGCCTTGATCAGACCGGTGATCACGTCCACCGACGGCCGCTGGGTCGCGAGGATCAAGTGAATACCGGCGGCCCGCGCCTTCTGGGCGATGCGGGCGATCAGTTCTTCAACTTTCTTGCCGACGATCATCATCATGTCGGCGAATTCGTCCACCACCACAACGATGGTTGGCAACTTCTGCAGCAATGGTGCTTCGTCGTGAATGCTTTCGCGCTTGTACAGCGGATCGCTCAACGGCTCGCCGGCGTCCTGGGCTTCCTTGACCTTGGCGTTGAAGCCGGACAGGTTTCGCACGCCCATCTTCGCCATCAGTTTGTAGCGGCGTTCCATCTCGGCAACGCTCCAGCGCAGGGCGTTGGCGGCGTCTTTCATGTCGGTGACGACCGGGCACAGCAGGTGCGGAATGCCTTCGTAAATCGACAGTTCCAACATCTTCGGGTCGATCATGATCAGTTTGGCGTCTTCCGGGCCAGACTTGAACAGGATCGACAGAATCATCGCGTTCACGCCCACCGACTTACCGGAACCGGTGGTACCGGCCACCAGCAAGTGCGGCATCTTCGCCAGGTCAGTGATCACCGGCTTACCACCGATGTCATGCCCCAGCGCCAGAGTGACCGGCGATTTGAAGTTGTCGTATTCAGGCGTCGACAGCACTTCGGAGAAGCGCACGATCTGTCGGTCTTCGTTGGGGATCTCGATACCGACCGTGGTCTTGCCCGGAATTACCTCGACCACCCGCACACTGGTCACGGCCAGCGAACGTGCAAGGTCTTTGGCCAGGTTGGCGATGCGGCTGACTTTCACGCCGGCGGCCGGCTGAATTTCGTAACGGGTAATCACCGGGCCCGGATGGATCGAATCCACCGTGACCTCGACACCGAACTCCTTGAGTTTGATCTCCAGCAAATGGCCGACCGCCGCCAGGGATTCCGGTGAGTAGTTGAGTTGCTTCTTTTCCGCAGGATCAAGAATCGAGATCGGCGGCAAGGTGCCTTCCACAGCGCTGTCGACGAACAACGGCACCTGTTTCTCTTTCTGCACGCGCTTGCTTGGCTCGGGCGCTTTGGCCGGGGCCGGGGCGATAACCGGTGGCACTTGTTTCTCGCGATCGGACATGTGCTTGCTGAGGGCTTGCTCACGTTCGATCAAGCGTTCTTTGACTTTGGCCTGCTCACGTTTGTCGGTCACCGTCGGCGCGACCACGTCATGCACGCGATCGTCGACTTCACGCAATTGCGCGACCAGTTGTTTGCGTTCGGTACGCGCCGACCACCAGCGATTGAGCGCGCCTTGAAACAGTTCGAACAGATCAAGGGTGATCTTGCCGGTGATGTCCATCACCTTGAACCACGACAGGTCAGTGAACACCGTCAGGCCAAACAGGAACAGCGCGATGAACAACAGTGTGCTGCCCTGAATGTTCAGCGCATTCTTCGCCAGATTGCCAAGGCTTTCGCCCAGTGCCCCACCCGCACCCGCCGGCAGACCCGACGCTGCGTGGAAATGCAGATGCGCCAGCGCAGCGCCGGACAGTACCAGGAACACCAGACCGATCAGGCGCCAGGAGAACAGCCAGCCGCTCCACTGCCACGGCTCGTGGCGCTGGCGGAAAATCTGGTAGGCCTTGATCGCCAGCAGCAACGGGAAGATGTAGGCGAAGTAACCCAGCACCATGAACAGGATGTCAGCGCTGTAGGAGCCCGCCGGGCCGCCGAAATTCTGCACGTCATCGATCTTGCTGTTGTGGCTCCAGCCCGGATCGTCCTTGCCGTAGGTCAGCAAAGCCATCATCAGGAACAGGCACAAGGCACCGATGGCGATCAATGCACCTTCCTTGAGCCGGTAGTGCAACTGTTGGCGCCAGAGCGGAACGACTGTTTTTGGTGCTTCGGTGGATTTCTTCAAAACGCTTCTTTTCCTGCGCCCGAGGCGCGTCCATCTATTGAATGACGATAAAAAACTGCCCAATCCAGGCAGGTAAAAAAGTGAACGAGCGCAACTGAGACTACTTTTAACACTGCGTCGCGCTTTTTTTAAACACAACGCACCGCGAATATTCTGTAACAGCCCGGCATTGTACGGGTTTGTGCGTCTGATGCCATGCTTCAAGCCTCAGGACTGAGCATAGTCAAGCACACAGAACCCGCGACTCAATTTGAGCATGCATTACCTTTTGTGACAAAGGCTTATGAGGTGTATTTGATGAACGTAGCGAAGCATTCACGCCTGATCATCCTCGGCTCCGGTCCGGCCGGTTACAGCGCCGCCGTGTATGCCGCTCGCGCCAACCTCAAACCCGTGGTCATTACCGGCCTGCAGGCAGGTGGCCAGCTCACCACCACTGTCGAGGTCGACAACTGGCCCGGCGACGTCGAAGGCCTCACCGGCCCGGTACTGATGGAGCGCATGCAGAAGCACGCCGAACGCTTTGCCACAGAGATCGTTTACGACCACATCCACACCGCCAAGTTGCAGCAGCGCCCGTTCGAACTTGTCGGCGACAGCGGCACTTACACTTGCGATGCGCTGATCATTGCCACCGGCGCCTCGGCGCAATACCTGGGCCTGCCTTCAGAGGAAGCCTTTGCCGGTCGAGGTGTTTCTGCTTGCGCGACCTGTGACGGCTTTTTCTATCGCAATCAGGTGGTCGCAGTCGTCGGCGGCGGCAATACGGCGGTTGAGGAAGCACTGTACCTGTCGAACATCGCCAAGGAGGTGCACCTGATCCATCGCCGCGACAAACTGCGCTCGGAGAAAATCCTTCAGGACAAACTGTTCGAGAAGGCCGCGAACGGCAACGTGCGCCTGCACTGGAATCAGAATCTCGACGAAGTGCTGGGCGATGCCAGCGGTGTCACCGGCGCGCGACTGCGTGACAGCCACACGGGTGAAACCGCTGAACTGGCGCTGGCCGGCGTGTTCATCGCTATCGGCCACAAACCCAACACCGATCTGTTTCAAGGGCAACTGCCGATGCGCGACGGTTACTTGCAGGTAAAGGGCGGCAGCGACGGTGACGCTACGTCTACCGAGATTCCCGGGGTGTTTGCCGCCGGCGACGTGGCGGACCACGTTTACCGCCAGGCGGTAACGTCGGCAGGTGCTGGCTGCATGGCCGCACTCGATGCCGAGAAGTATCTGGACGACATTCCGGTCATTTAACGGCACACTTTGTCGCGGGCCAAACGGCTCGCACCGCCCTCCCCTTCTGCAAGCCTGGATGCCATGCTGACTTGGTTACAACGCAATTCCCTGACTTTTCCGCCGCTGGAAAAGGCCATGCGCGACCCCAACGGATTGCTCGCCGCCGGTGGCGATCTGTCGGCCGATCGTCTGATTCAGGCATATCGCCATGGTTGTTTTCCATGGTTTTCCGAAGGCCAGCCGATCCTCTGGTGGTCGCCGGATCCGCGCACAGTGTTGTTTCCCGACGAACTGCATGTCTCGCGCAGCCTCGGCAAATTGCTGCGCCAACAACGCTATCAAGTGACCTTCGATCAGGACTTCGACGCGGTGATCCGCGCCTGCGCCGCACCACGGGATTACGCCGACGGCACCTGGATCACCGAAGCCATGCAGGAGGCCTACATTGAACTGCATCGTCGCGGCTTCGCCCATTCGGTGGAGGTTCGGGATCAGGGCGAACTGGTCGGCGGCCTGTACGGCCTGGCGATGGGCCAACTGTTTTTCGGCGAATCGATGTTCAGCCGCGCCGACAATGCCTCGAAATTCGGCTTTGCCACCCTGGTGCGCCACCTGAAAGACTCGGGATTCATGCTGATCGACTGCCAAATGCCGACCGATCATCTGCACAGCCTCGGCGCACGGGCGATTCCTCGTCAGCAATTCGCCGACTATCTGGCCAATCACCTGGATCAACCCAATCGTGCCACCTGGGTTTGCTGAGCGACTTTTGCGCGCGTGGCTTACACTTAATTCACCAGCTTATCCCGAGGGTTGATCATGACCGAGTTGGCGCGTTTGAAGTTCTATGCCACTCAGCCTCACTCTTGCAGTTATCTGCCCGAGGAGCAGGCCACGACCCTGTTCCTCGATCCGAGCCAGCCCATGGATGTGCATGTCTACGCAGACCTGTCGGAAATGGGCTTTCGTCGCAGCGGCGATCATCTATACCGCCCGCATTGCCAGAACTGCAATGCGTGCGTGCCTGCGCGCATTCCGGTGGCGCAGTTCACACCCAATCGTCAGCAGAAGCGGATTTTCAAGCGCAACACGGATTTGCAGGTGCGCCCGGCCAAACCGCAGTTCAGTGAAGAATATTTCGATCTGTACCAGCGCTATATCGAACAACGCCACGCCGACGGTGACATGTACCCGCCGAGCCGTGATCAATTCTCGACTTTTCTGGTACGCGATCTGCCGTTCTCGCGCTTTTACGAGTTCCGGCTCGACGGACGGTTGCTCGCCGTGGCCGTGACCGATTTGCTGCCGAACGGTTTGTCAGCGGTGTACACCTTCTATGAACCCGCTGAAGAACGCCGCAGCCTTGGCCGATTTGCCATCCTCTGGCAAATCGCCGAGGCACAGCGTCTGGGGCTTGAGGCGGTGTACCTCGGTTACTGGATCAAGAACTGCAAAAAGATGAACTACAAGACGCAATATCGCCCCATCGAATTGCTGATTAATCAGCGCTGGGTCATCCTCAACTAAACCCAAGCCGTAAACCCCTTGGCGTAAACCCCATTTTTCGGGCACAATGCACGCCGCTTTTGCCTGGCGCAGTTGCACCGGGCCATTCATTGGATACCGAGGGCTTTACTGCATGTCGAAAGAAGACAGCTTCGAAATGGAAGGCACTGTCGTCGACACCCTGCCCAACACCATGTTTCGTGTGGAGTTGGAAAATGGGCACGTCGTAACCGCGCATATTTCCGGCAAGATGCGCAAGAACTACATTCGTATTCTTACCGGTGACAAAGTGCGCGTCGAGCTGACGCCCTATGACTTGAGCAAAGGGCGCATTACTTACCGCGCTCGTTAATCAAGTCAATACAGAACGCCCGGTTTATGCCGGGCGTTTTTGTATCTGCGTTTTGGGTTTGGGGATTGGGGGCATATCCGTTTTTTCGGGTGCTGCCGCTGGCGGTTTCGCTCTTACAGCGAGTCCCTTTTTCAAACGCCAAAAAGGAACCAAAAGGCTTTGCCCCTGGCGTACGGCACTTCGCCGAGGCTCAGTGTTCCCTCGCTACGGTGTCCATCCGGGGGCATCGCCTACGGTTTGCTTCGCTGCACCTCCTCTCGATGTATGCGGCTACGCCGCGCGGCGCTGCGCGCCTACCCCCGGATGAACACCTCCGCTCGGCCTGCCGATGGGGCAAAAAATCAAAAGCCGAAGCAAGATCAAAATCCGGATCAAAAGCCAGATCAAGAGCCAGATCAACAGCCCCTCACCCTAACCCTCTCCCGGGGGGAGAGGGAACTGATCGCGGTGTTTGGGGGAGGTACGCCGACGTGTGATACCGAGTCGAACTCAAGCTTTGAAAAGCACAAAAATCGGCTCCCTCTCCTCGAGGAGAGGGCTGGGGTGAGGGGTGAATCCAACACCAAACAAAAGCCGACCGCATGCTCCTCACCACTCAACAGGATGAGCGTTAGCTCGGCTGCGGCTTTTGATCTGTAGGGCGACGTCGGAAGGCTGAGCGAAGGGATTGATCCGGGCGTGGGAGCGCAGCGACCGTTTGGCGAAGCCAAACACAGCGAGAGGAGGTGCAGCGAAGCAAACCGTAGGCGCTGCGCCCGGATCGATCCCGGAGCGAAGGAACCCCGAGCCCCAGCGAGCGGGCCGCACGTAGGAGCAAGCGTTTTTTGCTTACTTTTTTTGGCGTTTGAAAAAAAGTGAGTCGCCGTAAGGGCGAAACCGTAATAAGCCATCACCGCAGCAACGGATATTCACCCAAAAACCCCAAACGACAAATAACAAAAAGGCGCCCGAAGGCGCCCTCTTGATCTCAGGCCATCAGGCCATCTCAGCGGTCGTTTCGAAGTCAAACGTCAACTCACCATCCTTGATGTCGATGTGAACCACACCGCCATGCTCGGCCAGCTCGCCAAACAGAATCTCCTCCGCCAACGGACGCTTGATCTTGTCCTGGATCAGGCGCGCCATCGGACGTGCGCCCATCGCCGAGTCATAACCACCCGCCGCCAGCCAGCTACGCGCAGCATCAGTGACCTCAAGCAGCACACGCTTGTCTTCCAGCTGCGCCTGAAGCTCGGTAAGGAACTTGTCCACCACACTTTTGATGACCTCATGACTGAGGCGACCAAACTGGATAATGGTGTCCAGACGGTTACGGAACTCCGGCGTGAAACTCTTCTTGATCACTTCCATCGCATCAGACGAGTGGTCCTGATGGGTGAAACCGATCGAGGCACGCGCCGCCGTTTCGGCACCGGCGTTGGTAGTCATGATCACGATCACATTGCGGAAGTCCGCCTTGCGCCCGTTGTTGTCGGTCAGCGTACCGTGGTCCATCACCTGCAACAGCAGGTTGAAGACTTCCGGATGCGCCTTCTCGATTTCATCGAGCAACAACACGCAATGCGGCTGCTTGGTGATCGCTTCGGTCAACAGACCGCCCTGATCGAAACCGACGTACCCAGGAGGTGCACCGATCAGACGCGATACGGTGTGACGCTCCATGTACTCGGACATGTCGAAGCGAACCAGCTCGATCCCCAACGCCTTGGCCAATTGCCGTGCGGCCTCGGTTTTACCGACACCGGTCGGGCCTGCAAACAGGAACGAACCGACTGGCTTGTCCGGCGACTTGAGCCCGGCACGGGACAGCTTGATCGCCGTCGACAGCGAATCGATCGCCGCGTCCTGTCCAAACACCGTCAGCTTCAGGTCACGCTCCAGGTTACGCAGCAGCTCCTTGTCGGAGCTGGTGACGTGTTTTGGCGGAATCCGAGCGATTTTCGCGACGATGTCTTCGACCTGCGGCACTTCAATGCGCTTCACGCGCTTTTCGACCGGTTGCAGACGCTGGTAGGCGCCCGCTTCGTCGATCACGTCGATGGCCTTGTCCGGCATATGCCGGTCATTGATGTAACGCGACGCCAGTTCAGCAGCGGCGCGCAACGACTCATCGCTGTATTCGATGTTGTGGTGCTGCTCGAAACGCCCTTTCAGGCCGCGCAGGATGCCGATGGTGTCTTCCACCGACGGCTCGACGACATCGACCTTCTGGAAGCGACGCGCCAAGGCACGATCCTTCTCGAAGATGCCGCGAAACTCCTGGAACGTGGTCGAGCCGATGCAGCGGATGTCGCCAGACGACAGCAACGGTTTGAGCAGGTTCGAGGCATCCATCACACCACCGGACGCAGCGCCGGCACCGATGATGGTGTGGATTTCGTCGATGAACAGGATCGCCTGCGGACGTTTTTTCAGTTCATTGAGCAGCGCCTTGAAGCGCTTCTCGAAATCACCGCGATACTTGGTGCCCGCGAGCAGAGCACCGAGGTCGAGGGAATAAACAACGCTGTTGGCCAGCAGATCCGGCACCTGATTGTCGACAATGCGCTTGGCCAGGCCTTCGGCAATCGCGGTCTTGCCCACGCCCGCTTCACCGACCAGCAGCGGATTGTTCTTGCGCCGGCGCGCGAGAATCTGCGCGACACGCTCGACTTCCGACTCACGGCCGACCAGCGGATCTATTCGACCCTGACGCGCGAGTTCGTTGAGGTTGCTGGCATAAGCATCCAGAGGATTGCCTGAAGAAGAAGACTCACCGCCCTCGTCGTCCTGCATATCTTGTTCACCTTCAGAGTGATCGCCATGCCCCGGCACTTTGGAAATGCCGTGAGCGATGTAGTTGACGACATCGATGCGCGCAACGCTCTGCTGTTTCAGCAGGAACACTGCCTGACTCTCTTGCTCACTGAAGATGGCAACCAGCACGTTGGCGCCGGTTACTTCGCGTTTGCCCGAGCTCTGTACGTGGAAAACAGCACGTTGCAGTACACGCTGGAAGCCCAGGGTTGGCTGGGTTTCACGATCTTCGTCATGAACGGGGATCAATGGCGTGGTGGAGTCGATGAACTCCTGCAGGTCGTGCTTGAGTTTGTCGAGGTTTGCGCCGCAGGCACGCAAAACGGTGGCGGCAGCCTCATTGTCCAATAGGGCCAGCAAAAGGTGTTCGACGGTCATGAATTCATGACGTTTCGAACGAGCCTCCTTGAAGGCTAGATTGAGGGTGACTTCGAGCTCGCGGTTTAACATAGCTTCACCTCATACCCAAGTGGTCGGCGATTAACCGTCCTTCTCGATTTCACAGAGTAGCGGATGCTGGCTTTCCCTGGCGTACTGGTTGACCTGCATGGCCTTTGTCTCGGCGATGTCGCGGGTAAACACTCCACATACTGCCCGTCCTTCTGTGTGGACGGCCAGCATGACCTTGGTCGCCAGCTCGCGATTCAGGTTAAAAAACACCTCGAGCACTTCGACGACGAAATCCATCGGTGTGTAGTCATCGTTGAACAAAACCACCTTGTACATCGGCGGCGCCTGTAACGCAGGCTTTGCTTCCTGAACAGCAACGCCTGCCGAATCGTCGTCGTGCTCCTCTGGATGATCCTTTTGGAGAAGCGGGCGATCCTGATTGAATGTTAGTCGAATCTGGCTGATTGCATGCATGGAAAGAAAGGTTCGTCAGTTGTGCAAATACAGTGGTGGGGGCGGTTGTCCACGTTTTCAACTCCGACTGCCCGGTCACCTTGACTATCGGGAAAACGGTGTTACAACCAATAGAACCCACAGTGGGTAAAAAAGATCCGCGGAGTCAATTCTTTTAACGAATAAGATTGCGGATGAATTGGATGATACTCCAGCGATGGAGTCTGTTGCAGAGGGATTTGAGCATGGCTGTCGGCAAGGTGAAATGGTTCAACAATGCCAAGGGATTCGGCTTTATCAATACCGACGCCCGTGAAGGCCGCGACGAGGACGGGAAAGAGATCGACTTCTTTGCCCATTACTCCGCCATTGAAATGGACGGGTATAAAACCCTCAAGGCAGGGCAAGCCGTGGTTTTCGATATTGTGCAAGGCCCCAAGGGGCTGCATGCCGTAAAAATCACAAACGTCATCACCGAACCATCCAGTCCAGCCGAGAGTGCTGCTGCCGGCGCTGCTGCTGCCGCTGCAACTGCAACTGCCAAAGCAATGAGCTGACTGATTTTTACCTGAATACTCCAAGAATAAAAAAACCGCCTGACTCAACGAAGAATCAGGCGGTTTTTGTGTGCCCGCGTTTTACATATGCGAAATCAACGCATCGCCGAAGCCCGAAGACGAAACCAGCTTGGCCCCCTCCATCAGACGCTCAAAGTCATAAGTCACAGTCTTGGCACCAATGGCGCCGTTGGTGCCCTTGATGATCAGATCCGCCGCTTCAGTCCAGCCCATGTGGCGCAGCATCATCTCGGCCGAGAGAATCAGCGAGCCCGGATTCACCTGATCCTTGCCGGCGTACTTCGGTGCGGTACCGTGGGTCGCTTCGAACATCGCCACGGTGTCGGACAGGTTAGCGCCCGGCGCGATACCGATACCGCCCACTTCCGCCGCCAGGGCGTCGGAGAGGTAGTCACCGTTCAGGTTCAGGGTCGCGATCACATCGTATTCGGCCGGGCGCAGCAGGATCTGCTGGAGCATGGCGTCGGCGATGGCGTCTTTGACCACAACGTTCTTGCCGGTTTTCGGGTTTTTGAACTGCATCCACGGACCGCCGTCGAGCAGGGTCGCGCCGAATTCTTCAGCGGCCACTTCGTAGGCCCACTCTTTGAAGGCACCTTCGGTGAACTTCATGATGTTGCCTTTGTGCACGATGGTCAGCGAATCGCGGTCATTGTCGACCACATATTGCAGGGCCTTGCGCGCCAGACGCTTGGTGCCTTCCAGCGAAACCGGCTTGACGCCGATGCCGCAGTTTTCGTCGAAACGGATCTTGGTGACGCCCATTTCTTCTTTAAGGAATTTGATGACTTTGGTGGCTTCCGGCGAACCGGCCTTCCACTCAATGCCGGCATAGATGTCTTCAGAGTTCTCGCGGAAGATGGTCATGTCGACGTCGCCGGGCTTTTTCACCGGGCTCGGCACGCCTTCGAACCAGCGCACCGGGCGCAGGCAGACGTAGAGGTCGAGTTGCTGACGCAGGGCCACGTTCAGCGAGCGGATGCCGCCACCGACCGGGGTGGTCAGCGGGCCTTTGATGGAAACCACGTAATCCTTGACCGCGTCCAGGGTTTCCTGAGGCAGCCAGGTGTCCTGATCGTAAACCTGAGTGGCTTTTTCCCCGGCGTAGACTTCCATCCAGGAAATCTTGCGTTTACCGCCGTATGCCTTTTGAACTGCAGCATCGACAACCTTGATCATCACCGGGCTGATGTCGACACCAATGCCGTCACCTTCGATGAAGGGGATGATCGGGTTATCAGGAACATTGAGAGAATGGTCTGCATTGACGGTGATTTTGTCGCCGACGGCTGGAACCTGAATCTTCTTGTAACCCATGCTGAACTCCATTGTTTGGATTGAACATCTGGCTTGGTTCGAGCGTAACCCAGTTAAATCAACACGCAAACCCTCTGTTCGTGGCGAGGCTACATCTCGTTTCGTACAAGCCTGAAAGCAAAGGGAAAAGCGCCAAACTCAAGCATTCGCGACGACTCTACGCCCCACCCCGCCCTGCGACCTTTAGACCAATGGACGAGAATCGTTGCATATGAACCATCGGCAGATTGCCAGCTACCTATGTATAATGCCGCCCGCTGACCACAGGGTCACGACGGCTGGCCTCTCTAGCACGAGACTTTCCGCCTGATTGGTCGGGCTGTTACCGCAGCCTGACTGCTTGACGCTCTACTGATGCACCCAACATCACCGCGAAGAATCTCGACATTCGGTTCATGGATGACTTTGAACGAACGCGCTTACCCGGCGCCCCTCGAGTTTCTGCGCACGCTTTAGCAAAGAAGAGAGAGTTAATCCGAATATGCCCACCCGCTCGAAGATCATCTATACCTTCACCGACGAAGCTCCAGCCCTCGCCACCTATTCCCTGCTGCCGATCATCGAGGCTTACACCGCCTCGGCCGATATCGCCGTGGAAACCCGCGATATCTCTCTTGCAGCACGTATTCTGGCCAGCTTCCCCGAGCAACTGGGCGACAAAGCCGTAGCCGACCACCTCGCCGAACTGGGCGACCTGGCCGTTACGCCTGAAGCCAACATCATCAAGCTGCCGAACATCAGCGCTTCGGTGCCACAGCTGCAAGCCGCGATCAAAGAGCTGCAGGCTCAGGGTTACAACCTGCCGGACTACCCGGAAACCGTGACCAGCGACGCCGACAAAGACGCCAAGGCGCGTTACGACAAGGTCAAGGGCAGCGCCGTGAACCCGGTTCTGCGTGAAGGCAACTCCGACCGTCGTGCACCGCTGTCGGTGAAGAACTACGCACGCAAGCACCCGCACAAAATGGGCGCCTGGGCCAAAGACTCCAAGTCCCACGTCGCTCACATGAGCACCGGCGATTTCTACGGCAGCGAAAAAGCTGCTCTGATCGACGCCGCTGACGCTGTGAAGATCGAACTGATCGCCAAGGACGGTACCGCTACCGTTCTGAAAGAAAAAACCACCGTTCAGGCCGGCGAGATCCTCGACTGCGCCGTGATGAGCAAAAACGCCCTGCGTGCGTTCATCGCTGCTGAAATCGAAAGCGCCAAGGCGCAAGGCGTGCTGCTCTCGGTGCACCTGAAAGCGACCATGATGAAGGTCTCCGACCCGATCATGTTCGGCCAGATCGTTGCCGAGTTCTATAAAGACGCCTTGACCAAGCACGCTGACGTGCTGGCCGAAATCGGCTTTAACCTGAACAACGGCATTGGCGATCTGTACGCACGCATCAAGGCCCTGCCGGCTGAGCAGCAAGCTCAGATCGAAGCTGACATGGCAGCGGTCTACGCTGCTCGCCCATCGCTGGCGATGGTCAACTCCGACAAAGGCATCACCAACCTGCACGTGCCGAGCGACGTGATCGTCGACGCTTCGATGCCAGCGATGATCCGTGACTCCGGCAAGATGTGGGGCACCGACGGTCAGCTGCACGACACCAAAGCGGTGATCCCGGATCGTTGCTACGCGACCATCTACCAGGCTGTGATCGAAGACTGCAAAGCCAATGGCGCTTTCGACCCGACCACCATGGGTAGCGTGCCAAACGTTGGCCTGATGGCGAAGAAAGCCGAAGAGTACGGCTCGCACGACAAGACCTTCCAGATCAAGGCTGACGGCGTGGTCCGCGTCACCGACAGCAAGGGCAACCTGCTGATGGAACAGGCTGTTGAAGCCGGCGACATCTTCCGCATGTGCCAGACCAAAGACGCGCCGATCCAGGACTGGGTCAAACTGGCCGTCAACCGTGCTCGCGCCAGCAGCACTCCGGCGATCTTCTGGCTGGACCCGATGCGCGCTCACGACGGCGTAGTGATCGAGAAGGTTCAGGCTTACCTGAAGGATCACGACACCGCCGGTCTGGACATCCAGATCATGGCGCCGGTCGACGCGATGAAGTACACCCTGCAGCGCACCCGCGAAGGCAAGGACACCATTTCGGTGACCGGCAACGTACTGCGCGACTACCTGACCGACCTGTTCCCGATCATGGAACTGGGCACCAGCGCGAAGATGCTGTCGATCGTGCCGCTGATGAACGGCGGTGGCCTGTTCGAAACCGGCGCCGGCGGTTCGGCTCCGAAGCACGTGCAGCAATTGGTTGAAGAGAACTTCCTGCGCTGGGATTCGCTGGGCGAATTCCTCGCGCTGGCAGCCTCCCTTGAGCACTTGGGTGTGAACTACAACAACCCGAAAGCACTGGTACTGTCGAAGACTCTGGATCAGGCCACTGGCCAGTTCCTCGACAACAACAAGTCGCCATCGCGCAAAGTCGGCAACATCGACAACCGCGGCAGCCACTTCTACCTGGCGATGTACTGGGCCCAGGCCCTGGCTGCCCAGACTGAAGACGCTGCACTGCAAGCGCAGTTCGCGACTCTGGCCAAGACTCTGACCGAGAACGAGGCAACCATCGTTGCCGAACTCAACGCCGTTCAGGGCAAGCCAGTCGACATCGGCGGTTACTATCACGCCAATGCCGAGCTGATCAGCAAGGCCATGCGCCCAAGCGCAACCCTCAACGCGGCGATTGCTGCGCTGGTTTAAGGTTGTAAAGGGAACATCACAAACCCCGGCCTCGTGCCGGGGTTTGTGTTTCCAGAGTTCACACTTCCCCTGTGGGAGCGAGCTTGCTCCCACAGGGGATCGGGTTTCAACCAATAGATTGAGGAAGGTTTTATGGATTGGCTCCCCCACATCACCGTCGCCACCATCGTCGAGGACAACGGTCGCTTCCTGATGGTTGAAGAACACAAGGCCGGGCGCAACGTGCTCAACCAGCCCGCCGGCCATCTCGACCCGGACGAAACCCTGATCGATGCCGCCGTGCGCGAAACCCTCGAAGAAACCGGCTGGGACGTCGAACCCACCGGTGTCATCGGCATTTACCTGTACACCGCACCAAGCAATGGCGTGACCTATCAGCGCGTGTGTTTCAGCGCCAAAGCCGTCAAACACCACCCGGATTATCAACTCGACGACGGCATCGTCGGCGCCAAGTGGCTGACCCGCGACGAATTAATCGCCCAGCGCGACAACTGGCGTAGCGAGCTGATCATCCGTTGCATCGACGATTATCTGGCCGGTCATCACTTCAGCCTCGAACTGATCCGCCCTTCTCTTTAGCCTTGAGGCCGCGAGCCTGCTAGAATCGCGTCCTTTTTCAAGACACTCATTGAATCCCTATGCGTGATCCAGCCCCTTCTGACACATCCAAGAAGCGCGTCATTGTCGGCATGTCCGGCGGCGTGGACTCTTCCGTTTCCGCTCTCCTGCTGATCGAGCAGGGCTATGAAGTGGAAGGCCTGTTCATGAAGAACTGGGAAGAAGACGACGGAACGGAATACTGCACCGCCATGGACGACCTGGCGGATGCCCAGGCTGTCTGCGACAAGATTGGCATCAAACTGCACACTGCCAACTTCGCCGCCGAATACTGGGACAACGTGTTCGAGCACTTCCTCGCCGAATACAAGGCCGGCCGTACGCCGAACCCGGACATCCTGTGTAACCGCGAGATCAAGTTCAAGGCGTTCCTCGACTACGCCATGATGCTCGGCGCCGACCTGATCGCCACCGGCCACTACGTGCGCCGCCGAGACATCGATGGCCGCACCGAACTGCTCAAAGGCCTCGATCCGAACAAGGATCAAAGCTACTTCCTGCACGCCGTCGGCGGCGAACAGATCGCCAAGACCCTGTTCCCGGTTGGCGAACTGGAAAAGCCTGAAGTCCGTGCGATTGCCGAGAAATACGAGCTGGCGACCGCCAAGAAGAAGGATTCCACCGGGATCTGCTTCATCGGCGAGCGGCGTTTCAGCGACTTCCTCAAGCAATACTTGCCGGCGCAACCGGGCGAGATCAAGACCACCGAAGGCGAAGTCATCGGCCGTCACCACGGCCTGATGTACCACACCATCGGTCAGCGCCAGGGTCTCGGCATCGGCGGCTTGAAAGACGCCGGCGATGAGCCGTGGTACGTGCTGCGCAAGGATCTCGACAGCAACGAGCTGATCGTCGGCCAGGGCAACAACCATCCGTGGCTGTTCTCCGGCGCCCTGCTCGCTTCGGAAATCTACTGGGTCAACCCGATCGACCTGAGCCAGCCACTGCGCCTGACCGCCAAAGTGCGTTATCGCCAGAGCGACCAGGCCTGCACACTGGAAAAAACCGCCAGTGGCTACCGCGCCGTGTTCGACGAACCGCAACGCGCAGTGACGCCGGGCCAGTCCGTGGTGTTCTACGACGGTGAAATCTGCCTCGGCGGCGGCGTGATCGAAGTGGCCGAGCCGTGGAGCGGCCAGGCATGAGCCCGACTCAGGAGCAACTGACGGCGCTCGGCGGTGTGTTTCTCGCCGCCGTGCTGGTCGACCGGATCGCCAAGACCGGCCAGACCAGCGAAGCCGGCCTGAGCTGCATGCTCGGCAGCCTGCTGGTACGCGACCCGAAGGACACGCTGGACGTATACGGCGGCGACGATATCAATCTGCGCGAGGGTTACCGCGCGCTGATCGGCGCCCTCGAGCGCGATCCAAGCACGCTGCAGCGCGAGCCACTGCGTTATGCCCTGTCGATGCTCGGTCTTGAGCGTCAACTGGCCAAACGTGACGACATGCTCGACATCATCGGCAAGCGTTTGCCGCAGATCCAGTCGCAGGTCGAGCATTTCGGCCCGGCCCACGAAAACGTGGTCGCGGCTTGCGGTGCGCTGTATCAGGACACCCTGAGCACCCTGCGCCAACGCATTCAGGTGCACGGCGACATGCGCAACCTGCAGCAGCCAAGCAATGCCTCGAAGATTCGCGCCCTGCTCCTCGCCGGCATCCGTTCGGCGCGCCTGTGGCGGCAGCTCGGCGGCCATCGCTGGCAGTTGGTGATCAGCCGGCGCAAGCTGCTCAAAGAGCTGTATCCGTTGATGCGCAGCGAGTAAAACGCCGCGCAATAAAAGCTTTGTAGTCTGTAACGCGTAATACGCCGGTCAGTTGGCAACGGACCGGCGGATTTTTTCATGTATGATACGCGCCCCATTTCGTTGCCCGACTGTCCGAGAACACCCCATGCAGCTTTCTTCGCTCACTGCGGTTTCCCCTGTTGACGGCCGCTACGCCGGCAAAACCCAGGCCCTGCGCCCGATTTTCAGCGAGTACGGCCTGATCCGTGCCCGCGTTCTGGTTGAAGTGCGCTGGCTCCAGCGCCTGGCCGCCCACGCGGGTATCCCTGAAGTGCCAGCCTTCTCCGCCGAGGCCAACGCCGTTCTCAATGAACTGGCTGAAAACTTCTCGCTGGAGCACGCCGAGCGCGTCAAAGAGATCGAGCGCACCACCAACCACGACGTCAAAGCGATCGAATACCTGCTCAAAGAGCAGGCGGCCAAGCTGCCGGAGCTGGCCAAGGTCAGCGAGTTCATCCACTTTGCCTGCACCAGCGAAGACATCAACAACCTGTCCCACGCCCTGATGCTGCGCGAAGGCCGTGACGACGTGATGCTGCCGCTGATGCGCCAGACCGCCAACGCCATCCGCGAACTGGCCATCCGTTTCGCTGACGTGCCGATGCTGTCGCGCACTCACGGCCAACCAGCCTCCCCGACCACTCTGGGTAAAGAGCTGGCGAACGTGGTTTACCGTCTCGAGCGTCAAATTGCTCAAGTCGCTGCCGTGCCGCTGCTGGGCAAGATCAACGGCGCCGTCGGCAACTACAACGCGCACCTGTCGGCCTATCCGCAGATCGACTGGGAAGCCAACGCCCGCGCCTTCATCGAAGACGAGCTGGGCCTGGGCTTCAACCCGTACACCACGCAGATCGAACCGCACGACTACATCGCCGAGCTGTTCGACGCGATCGCGCGCTTCAACACCATCCTGATCGACTTCGACCGTGACATCTGGGGCTACATCTCCCTGGGTTATTTCAAGCAGCGCACCATCGCTGGCGAAATCGGTTCGTCGACCATGCCGCACAAGGTCAACCCGATCGACTTCGAAAACTCCGAAGGCAACCTGGGCATCGCCAACGCACTGTTCCAGCACCTGGCGAGCAAACTGCCGATCTCCCGCTGGCAGCGCGACCTGACCGACTCCACCGTACTGCGTAACCTCGGTGTCGGCTTCGCCCACAGCGTGATCGCGTACGAAGCCAGCCTCAAAGGCATCAGCAAACTGGAACTCAACGAGCAGAAGATTGCCGCTGACCTCGACGCTTGCTGGGAAGTCCTGGCTGAGCCGATCCAGACCGTAATGCGCCGCTACAACATCGAAAACCCGTACGAGAAGCTGAAAGAACTGACCCGCGGCAAGGGCATCAGCCCTGAAGCGTTGCAGACTTTCATCGACGGCCTGGACATGCCTGCGCAAGCGAAAGCCGAGCTCAAGCAACTGACCCCGGCCAACTACATCGGCAACGCTGTAGCGCAAGCCAAACGCATCTGATCGACCGCTTGCTCCGTTTGAGACGCCCGGCCGCGCCGGGCGTTTTTATTCCCGTCTGAAAAGTGCTTTTTTTCAATAGGTTACATATGAATTCCGATATTCCTCTTCAACTTCTGGGCGGCATCACGGCACGCGAATTCCTGCGCGACTACTGGCAGAAAAAGCCGCTGCTGATCCGTCAGGCGATTCCTGACTTCGAAAGCCCGATCGACGCCGACGAACTGGCCGGCCTGGCCCTGGAAGAAGAAGTCGAATCGCGCCTGGTGATCGAGCACGGCGAGCGCCCATGGGAACTGCGTCGCGGCCCGTTCGCTGAAGACGAATTCAGCAAGCTGCCGGAAAAAGAGTGGACCCTGCTGGTTCAGGCCGTCGACCAATTCGTCCCGGAAGTCAGCGAACTGCTGGAAAACTTCCGCTTCCTGCCGAGCTGGCGCGTCGACGACGTGATGATCAGCTTCGCCGCCCCGGGTGGCAGCGTGGGTCCGCACTTCGACAACTACGACGTGTTCCTGCTGCAAGGCCACGGCAAGCGCAACTGGAAAATCGGCCAGATGTGCGACTCCGAGAGTCCGCTGCTGCAACACGCGGATCTGCGCATCCTCGCCGAATTCCACGAGACCGAAGAGTGGGTACTGGAACCGGGCGACATGCTTTACCTGCCGCCGCGTCTGGCTCACTGCGGTGTCGCGGTCGACAACTGCATGACCTACTCGGTCGGCTTCCGTGCGCCGAGCGCTTCCGAAGTGCTGACCCACTTCACCGACTTCCTCAGCCAGTTTCTGACTGACGAAGAGCGCTACACCGATGCCGACGCACAGCCAGCAGCCGATCCGCACCAGATTCAACACGACGCACTGGATCGCCTGAAAGCCTTGCTCGCCGAGCACATGAGCGACGAGCGCCTGCTGCTGACCTGGTTCGGCCAGTACATGACCGAGCCGCGTTATCCGGAACTGGTGGCTGGCCCGGAAGAAATCGAAGAAGAAGATTTCCTCGCCGCCCTGCAGGATGGCGCCATCCTGATCCGCAACCCGAGCGCGCGCCTGGCCTGGTCGGAAGTCGATGACGATCTGCTGCTGTTTGCCAGCGGCCAGAGCCGCTACCTGCCGGGCAAACTGCGCGAACTGTTGAAGCTGATCTGCGCCGCTGACGCCCTGCACACTGACAACCTCGGTGAGTGGCTGAACGACGAAGACGCTTGCGGCCTGCTGTGCCAACTGGTCAAGCAAGGGAGCCTGGGGTTCGCCGATGAATAAGATTCGCGTACGTGTCGCAGACTGGCAGAAGGACATCGCCGAGATCCGGCGCATTCGTGAAACGGTGTTCATCGCCGAACAATCGGTGCCACCCGAGCTGGAATGGGACGCGGACGACGCGACCGCCGTACATTTTCTGGCGTTTGAAGGCGACTTTCCGATTGGTACTGCGCGCCTGTTGCCTGATGGGCACATTGGCCGGGTTTCAGTGCTGAAAGACTGGCGCGGCATGAAGGTCGGTGACGCGCTGATGCAAGCGGTGATTGCTGAAGCTGAGGAGCGTGGTTTGAAGCAGCAGATGCTCAGCGCTCAGGTGCAGGCCACGGCGTTCTATGAGCGCCTGGGTTTCAGCCTGGTCAGCGAGGAATTCCTTGAAGCCGGGATTCCGCATGTCGACATGGTTCGCCATTCGGCCTGAGACCGCGGCGCGGCCTTCGCGAGCAAGCTCGCTCCCACACTGGATCTGTGCCTGACGCACAATTTGTGTCCGCTGGAGATCTACTGTGGGAGCGAGCTTGCTCGCGAAGAGGCCCTCGATAACACCACAAAACGCCCCGACATCAACCGATGCCGGGGCGTTTTGCTGTCTACGATTCAACTTGCCCCACCCATGGCCGACAAACTGGCAATATCAAGCCTTTCGAAAGCGGAGATAACGGACATGTCCCTACGCACCCTGCTCACCACCCTGCTGCTCGGTTGCAGTTTTTCGGTGATGGCAGCCACAGAAATCGTGCCCCTCAATTACCGCACCAGCACCGACATGCTGCCAATGGCGCAGGACTTCCTCGGCAAGGACGGTCAGGTCAGCGCCTACGGCAACCAACTGATCATCAAGGCCGAGCCGGACAAGATCCAGGAACTCAAGGCACTGATCACCCAACTGGACACGGCGCCGAAACGCCTGCTGATTACCGTCGACACCAATGAAAACAATGGCCGTGGCGATGAAGGTTATTCGGTCAATGGCGCCCAGCCGAACCAGACCCGCATTATCAGCCGCAGCACCACCAGCCGTGAAGGCGGCGTCCAGCAGGTGCAGGCCACCGATGGCATGCCGGCGCTGATTCAGGTTGGCCAGAGCGTGCCGATCACCAATGTTCAAAGTGACTCCTACGGCGGTTACAACAGCCAGACGCAATACCGCAACGTCACCCAGGGTTTCTATGTCACCGCCAGCGTCACCGGCGACATCGTTCACCTGGCGATCAGTACCAACCGTGACCGCATGAGCCAGGAACGTCCCGATGTAGTGAACGTGCAAAGCACCGACACAACTGTCAGCGGGCGCCTCGGTGAGTGGATCACCCTCGCCGGCGTCAATCGCCAGACTCAGGCCGACAAACAGGGCCTCACCCGCAGCTACTCGACTCAAGGCCGGGATGACATGACCCTGCGGGTGAAAGTCGACGCTCTGGACTAAAGCACCGAAAACTGACTGATTAGTCGTATTAGACGAAAGATGTAGTGCTTGAAAAAAAGCACTACAAAACGTTTGACGGGGTAAAAAAGCGAAGGCATGATGGCCTCGCTCCCGCTAATCAGAGGCCCTGGCAAGGGCCTTCGAAGCGCTGTTCGCACCTACCCCGCGAACCGTTTCGTGTCTGTACCGCCCACAAGGTGTGTTTGACGAGGTTGCCGACTGGAACGAAGTTGTCCCGAGGGACGGAAGCGTAATTAGGTAACCCGGCTTCACGCTGTAGACCGTATAAAGGCCCACGACGCCCGAATGCGCCCGCAGTCTGCCACTACCTGCTCACTTCCCCTCGAGCCCATCGTTCATCCCGTCGCCTACCCCGCCGAATCCGACTTGACCACCTAAGCTTCTGGTCAGCGAGCGCAGGAATTTTCCACCGCAGAACAACTTTTCATAAAAGACGCGACGAGGTTTATCTCCATGGCACTGACACGCGAACAGCAAATTGCAGCCCTCGAAAAAGACTGGGCTGAAAACCCGCGCTGGAAAGGCGTGACACGCACTTACTCCGCTGCTGACGTCGTCCGTCTGCGTGGCTCGGTTCAACCTGAGCACACCTTTGCAAAAATGGGCGCCGACAAGCTGTGGAACCTGGTGACCCAGGGTGCCAAGCCGTCCTTCCGTCCTGAGAAAGATTTCGTCAACTGCATGGGCGCCCTGACCGGTGGCCAGGCTGTTCAGCAGGTTAAAGCCGGTATCCAGGCAATCTACCTGTCGGGCTGGCAAGTGGCTGCGGACAACAACTCCGCAGAATCCATGTACCCGGACCAGTCGCTGTACCCGGTGGATTCGGTTCCAACCGTGGTCAAGCGCATCAACAATTCGTTCCGTCGTGCTGACCAGATCCAGTGGAAGGCCGGCAAGAACCCGGGCGACGATGGCTACATCGACTACTTCGCACCGATCGTGGCTGACGCTGAAGCCGGTTTCGGCGGCGTACTGAACGCCTACGAGCTGATGAAGAGCATGATCGAAGCAGGCGCTGCCGGCGTTCACTTCGAAGACCAACTGGCTTCCGTGAAAAAATGCGGCCACATGGGCGGTAAGGTACTGGTTCCGACCCAGGAAGCCGTGCAGAAGCTGACCGCTGCTCGTCTGGCTGCGGACGTTGCCGGTACCCCGACCATCATTCTGGCCCGTACCGACGCGAACGCTGCTGACCTGCTGACTTCCGATTGCGACCCGTACGACCAGCCGTTCGTGACTGGCGAGCGTACTCAGGAAGGTTTCTACAAGGTCCGCGCTGGCCTGGATCAAGCGATTGCCCGTGGCCTGGCGTACGCGCCATACGCCGACCTGATCTGGTGCGAAACCGCCAAGCCGGATCTGGACGAGGCTCGTCGCTTCGCTGAAGCGATCAAAAAGGAATACCCGGACCAACTGCTGTCGTACAACTGCTCGCCTTCCTTCAACTGGAAGAAAAACCTGGATGACGCGACCATCGCCAAGTTCCAGCGCGAACTGTCTGCCATGGGTTACAAGCACCAGTTCATCACCTTGGCCGGCATTCACAACATGTGGCACAGCATGTTCAACCTGGCGCACGACTACGCCCGCAACGACATGACTGCCTACGTGAAGCTGCAAGAGCAGGAATTCGCTGACGCCGCCAAGGGTTACACCTTCGTGGCTCACCAGCAGGAAGTGGGCACCGGCTACTTCGACGACATGACCACCGTGATTCAGGGCGGCTCGTCTTCGGTAACCGCGCTGACCGGTTCGACTGAAGAAGAACAGTTCCACTGATTCTGCTTCGCTGAGCAAACGGCCTCTGCGGATCGGATGGAAAGCTAACCGCAGAGCCGCAAAACTGACGCCCCGACTGGTTCGGGGCGTTTTTTTTGCCCCCGATAATCTCCCAGACACCACCAATCCCCTGTGGGAGCGAGCTTGCTCGCGAATGCGTGGTGCCAGCTTGCACATGTGGTGACTGACCCACCGCATTCGCGAGCAGGCTCGCTCCCACAGGTTTTCTCTTCAGCCCGGGAGACAAAACATTGATCCAGAGCGGTACAACCGTCAGAAAAATCCGCTAAAACGGGCGCCGTCGCTACTTGCAGTAACGTGCAAGTAAGACAACTTCCCAACTGACATCCCGTTAAACAGTTACAAAACCTCTGCAAACGATATCAATTATCATTTAGCCGCAACTATGTTCGTTACATTCCCTACAAAACATTATTTGCATAAACCCCCCTAATGCCCGCAACGCATGGGCTGCAGGGCATTTGAGATGCGCTATGTCCTTATTCCAATAAATAATTTCGCTATAGGAATTTTACTTGCAGGGTGTTTAGCCATAAAATCAGCGCGATTGATTGCTGCGACATATCGTCACTGCCTATTTCTTTATCAAGCTCAGAGACCTTTGCTCTCTGTTAAGGATTACCAGCATGCCCGAAGCGACAGGACTCATGGCCCACAACTGGGGCTTTGCCATTTTCCTTCTGGGTGTCGTCGGCCTGTGTGCCTTCATGCTTGGCGTCTCCAGCCTCCTTGGGTCAAAAGCCTGGGGTCGCAGCAAAAACGAACCGTTCGAGTCCGGCATGCTACCTACCGGTGGCGCCCGCTTGCGGCTCTCAGCCAAATTCTATCTGGTCGCGATGCTCTTCGTGATCTTCGATATCGAAGCCCTCTTTCTCTTTGCATGGTCTGTGTCCGTCCGCGAAAGCGGCTGGACCGGATTCGTCGAAGCTCTCGTTTTCATAGCAATTCTGTTGGCAGGTCTTGTCTACCTGTTCCGAGTGGGCGCCCTTGACTGGGCTCCGGAAGCTCGTCGCAAGCGGCAGGCGAAGCTGAAACAATGAGGCTTTGGCAATGCAATACAATCTCACCAGGATCGACCCCGATGCTCCTAACGAGCAATATCCGATTGGCGAACGGGAAACCGTTTCCGATCCGTTAGAAGATCAAGTCCACAAAAACATTTTCATGGGCAAGCTGGAAGACGTGCTGAGTGGCGCGGTCAACTGGGGACGTAAAAACTCCCTGTGGCCGTACAACTTCGGCCTGTCGTGCTGCTACGTGGAAATGACCACCGCCTTCACGGCGCCCCACGACATCGCGCGCTTTGGCGCCGAGGTTATCCGGGCATCGCCGCGTCAGGCCGACTTCATGGTTATCGCCGGGACCTGCTTCATCAAGATGGCGCCGATCATTCAGCGTCTCTACGAGCAAATGCTCGAGCCGAAATGGGTCATCTCCATGGGTTCGTGCGCCAACTCCGGTGGCATGTACGACATCTACTCCGTGGTTCAAGGGGTGGACAAGTTCCTGCCCGTGGACGTCTACGTACCTGGCTGCCCTCCCCGTCCGGAAGCATTTCTGCAAGGCTTGATGCTGTTGCAGGAATCGATTGGACAGGAGCGTCGTCCGCTTTCCTGGGTCGTTGGTGATCAAGGCGTCTATCGCGCCGACATGCCTTCGCAGAAGGAACAGCGCCGCGAACAGCGAATCGCAGTCACCAATCTGCGCAGCCCTGACGAAGTCTGATCCAGATCTGTTCTGAAATAGAAACGAGAAGCTGGCTTCATTCTTTACGTTGACCGAAAGCGAAAAAATAACCATGACTACAGGCAGTGCTCTGTACATCCCGCCTTATAAGGCAGACGACCAGGATGTGGTCGTTGAATTGAACAACCGTTTTGGCGCCGAAGCGTTTACCGCTCAGTCGACCCGCACCGGCATGCCGGTGCTGTGGGTCGCGCGCGCCAGGCTCGTCGAAGTCCTGACCTTCCTGCGTAACCTGCCCAAGCCGTACGTCATGCTCTATGACCTGCACGGCGTGGACGAGCGTCTGCGCACCAAGCGTCAAGGGCTGCCGAGCGACGCTGAGTTCACCGTGTTCTATCACCTCATGTCGCTGGAGCGTAATAGTGACGTGATGATCAAGGTCGCCTTGTCCGAGAGCGACCTCAGCTTGCCGACCGTCACCAGCATCTGGCCGAACGCCAACTGGTACGAGCGTGAAGTCTGGGACATGTTCGGTATCGACTTCAAAGGTCACCCGCACCTGTCGCGCATCATGATGCCGCCGACCTGGGAAGGTCACCCGCTGCGCAAGGACTTCCCGGCGCGCGCCACCGAATTCGATCCGTACAGCCTCAACCTCGCCAAGCAACAGCTTGAGGAAGAAGCCGCGCGCTTCCGTCCGGAAGACTGGGGTATGAAGCGTTCCGGCCCGAACGAGGACTACATGTTCCTCAACCTCGGCCCGAACCACCCTTCGGCGCACGGTGCGTTCCGCATCATTCTGCAACTGGACGGTGAAGAAATCGTCGACTGCGTGCCGGACATCGGTTACCACCACCGTGGCGCCGAGAAGATGGCCGAGCGTCAGTCCTGGCACAGCTTCATCCCGTACACCGACCGTATCGACTACCTCGGCGGCGTGATGAACAACCTGCCGTACGTGCTCTCGGTCGAGAAGCTGGCCGGCATCAAGGTGCCCGAGAAGGTCGACGTCATCCGCATCATGATGGCCGAGTTCTTCCGGATCACCAGCCACCTGCTGTTCCTCGGGACGTACATCCAGGACGTCGGCGCCATGACTCCGGTGTTCTTCACCTTCACCGACCGCCAGAAGGCGTACACGGTGATCGAAGCCATCACCGGTTTCCGTCTGCACCCGGCCTGGTACCGCATCGGTGGCGTTGCCCACGACCTGCCGCGCGGCTGGGAAAAACTGGTGAAAGACTTCGTTGAATGGCTGCCAAAACGCCTCGACGAATACACCAAGGCTGCCCTGCAGAACAGCATCCTCAAGGGCCGTACCATCGGCGTTGCCCAGTACAACACCAAAGAAGCCCTGGAATGGGGCGTCACCGGTGCGGGCCTGCGTTCGACCGGTTGCGACTTCGACCTGCGTAAGGCGCGTCCGTACTCCGGCTACGAGAACTTCGAGTTCGAAGTACCGCTGGCGGCCAACGGCGATGCCTACGACCGCTGCATGGTTCGCGTCGAAGAGATGCGCCAGAGCATCAAGATCATCGACCAGTGCATGCGCAACATGCCGGAAGGCCCGTACAAGGCGGATCACCCGCTGACCACGCCGCCGCCGAAAGAGCGCACGCTGCAGCACATCGAAACCTTGATCACGCACTTCCTGCAAGTTTCGTGGGGCCCGGTGATGCCGGCCAACGAATCCTTCCAGATGATCGAAGCGACCAAGGGCATCAACAGTTATTACCTGACGAGCGACGGCGGCACCATGAGCTACCGTACCCGGATCCGCACTCCAAGCTTCCCGCATCTGCAACAGATCCCTTCGGTGATCAAAGGCAGCATGGTCGCGGACATGATTGCGTACCTGGGTAGTATCGATTTCGTTATGGCCGACGTGGACCGCTAAGCATGAACAGCACGCTTATCCAGACAGACCGTTTCACCCTCAGTGAAACCGAGCGCTCGGCCATCGAGCACGAGCTGCATCACTACGAAGACCCGCGCGCGGCGTCGATCGAAGCCCTGAAGATCGTTCAGAAAGAACGCGGCTGGGTGCCGGATGGCGCCTTGTACGCGATCGGCGAGATCCTCGGCATCCCGGCCAGCGACGTTGAAGGTGTGGCGACGTTCTATAGCCAGATTTTCCGTCAGCCGGTTGGCCGTCACATCATTCGCGTCTGCGACAGCATGGTCTGCTACATCGGCGGCCACGAGTCGGTGGTCAGCGAAATCCAGAACAATCTGGGTATCGGCCTGGGTCAGACCACCACCGACGGTCGTTTCACCCTGCTGCCTGTCTGCTGCCTCGGCAACTGCGACAAGGCACCGGCGCTGATGATCGACGACGACACCTTTGGTGATGTGCAGCCTGCTGGCGTCGCCAAACTGCTCGAGGGCTACGTATGACCCTGACATCTTTCGGTCCTGCCAACCGCATCCAGCGTTCGGCCGAGACTCACCCGCTGACCTGGCGTCTGCGTGACGACGGCGAAGCCGTGTGGCTCGACGAGTACCAGGCCAAGAACGGTTACGCCGCTGCGCGCAAAGCTTTCGCCGACATGGATCAGGACGCCATCGTCCAGACCGTGAAAGACGCCGGCCTCAAAGGTCGCGGCGGTGCAGGTTTCCCCACTGGCGTGAAGTGGGGCCTGATGCCCAAGGACGAATCCATCAACATCCGCTACCTGCTGTGCAACGCGGATGAAATGGAGCCGAATACCTGGAAAGACCGCATGCTGATGGAGCAACTGCCCCATCTGTTGATCGAAGGCATGCTGATCAGTGCTCGCGCGCTGAAAACCTACCGTGGCTATATCTTCCTGCGCGGCGAATACACCACCGCCGCCAAGCACTTGAACCGTGCTGTGGAAGAAGCCAAGGCTGCGGGCCTGCTGGGCAAGAACATTCTGGGCAGCGGCTTCGATTTCGAACTGTTCGTCCACACCGGCGCCGGGCGTTACATCTGCGGTGAAGAAACCGCACTGATCAACTCCCTCGAAGGTCGCCGCGCCAACCCGCGCTCCAAGCCGCCCTTCCCTGCCGCCGTTGGCGTGTGGGGCAAGCCGACTTGCGTGAACAACGTGGAAACCCTGTGCAACGTGCCGGCGATCATTGCCGACGGCGTGGACTGGTACAAATCGTTGGCCCGCGAAGGCAGCGAAGACATGGGCACCAAGCTCATGGGCTTCTCCGGCAAAGTCAAAAACCCGGGCCTGTGGGAACTGCCATTCGGCGTCACCGGTCGCGAGTTGTTCGAAGACTACGCCGGCGGCATGCGCGACGGTTTCAAACTCAAGGCCTGGCAGCCAGGCGGCGCCGGTACCGGTTTCCTTCTGCCTGAGCACCTCGACGCACAAATGTATGCCGGCGGCATCGCCAAAGTGGGCACCCGTATGGGTACCGGCCTGGCGATGGCGGTGGACGACAGCGTCAACATGGTCTCCCTGCTGCGCAACATGGAGCAGTTCTTCGCTCGCGAGTCGTGCGGTTTCTGCACCCCGTGCCGCGATGGTTTGCCATGGAGCGTCAAGCTCTTGATGGCGATCGAACAAGGCCGCGGTCAGCCTGGCGACATCGAGACCCTGCTGGGTCTGGTCAACTTCCTCGGCCCGGGCAAGACCTTCTGTGCTCACGCACCGGGTGCCGTGGAGCCGTTGGGCAGTGCCATCAAATACTTCCGTCCAGAGTTCGAAGCCGGTATCGCGCCAGTCAGCGCCGCCGTCCCGCCTCTGGCAAGGCCGATCGTAATCGGCGCGTAAACGCTTAAAAAGGCGAAGGGTCCGTGCCCTTCGCCTTTCGTCCGATGACGCCTTTCGGGGCTGACTGGATTCGGACGGATAACAAGATTCCATTAGCCACGCCCGCTGACACCGGGCCAACGAAGACCTTTGAACCATGGCCACTATCCACGTAGACGGCAAAGCGCTCGAAGTCGACGGGGCAGACAACCTGTTACAGGCATGTCTGTCGCTGGGCCTCGACATCCCTTATTTCTGCTGGCACCCCGCGCTTGGTAGCGTCGGGGCTTGCCGCCAGTGCGCGGTCAAGCAGTACACCGACGAGAACGACACCCGTGGTCGCATCGTCATGTCCTGCATGACCCCTGCCACCGACAACACCTGGATCTCCATCGACGATGAAGAGTCCAAGGCGTTCCGCGCCAGTGTTGTCGAATGGCTGATGACCAACCACCCGCACGACTGCCCTGTGTGCGAAGAAGGCGGTCATTGCCACCTGCAAGACATGACCGTGATGACCGGCCACAACGAGCGCCGTTATCGCTTCACCAAACGCACCCACCAGAACCAGCAACTGGGCCCGTTCATTTCCCACGAGATGAACCGCTGCATCGCTTGCTATCGCTGCGTGCGTTTCTACAAGGATTACGCCGGCGGCACCGACCTCGGCGTGTTCGGCGCCCACGACAACGTGTACTTCGGTCGCGTTGAAGACGGCACCCTCGAAAGCGAGTTCTCCGGCAACCTCACCGAGGTCTGCCCGACCGGTGTGTTCACCGACAAGACTCACTCCGAGCGTTACAACCGTAAATGGGACATGCAGTTCGCGCCGAGCATCTGCCATGGCTGCTCGAGCGGTTGCAACATCTCTCCGGGCGAGCGTTATGGCGAACTGCGTCGCATCGAAAACCGTTTCAACGGTTCGGTGAACCAGTACTTCCTGTGCGACCGTGGCCGTTTCGGTTATGGCTACGTCAACCGCACCGACCGTCCACGTCAGCCACTGCTGGCCGATGGCACCAAGCTCGGTCTGGATGCTGCACTGGATAAAGCTGCTGATCTGCTGCGCGGTCGCAACATCGTCGGTATCGGTTCGCCGCGCGCCAGCCTCGAAAGCAACTACGCGTTGCGCGAACTGGTCGGCGCCGAGCACTTCTATTCGGGTATCGAAGCCTCCGAACTGGAGCGCATCCGTCTGGTCCTGCAAGTGCTGAAAGACAGCCCGCTGCCTGTGCCGAACATGCGCGACATCGAAGACCACGATGCCATCTTCGTGCTCGGTGAAGACCTGACCCAGACCGCCGCCCGTGTGGCGCTGTCGCTGCGTCAATCGGTCAAGGGCAAAGCCGAAGACATGGCCGAAGCCATGCGCGTTCAGCCTTGGCTCGACGCCGCCGTGAAGAACATCGGTCAGCACGCGCTGAACCCGCTGTTCATCGCCAGCCTGGCTGAAACCAAGCTCGACGACATCGCTGAAGAATGCGTACACGCCGCTCCTGACGATCTGGCGCGCATCGGTTTCGCCGTTGCCCACGCACTGGACGCCAGCGCTCCGGCCGTTGAAGGTCTGGACGCTGAAGCACTGGAACTGGCTCAGCGCATTGCTGATGCCCTGCTCGCGGCCAAACGTCCGCTGATCATCGCCGGTACTTCGCTGGGCTCCAAAGCCATGATCGAAGCCGCCGCGAACATCGCCAAGGCGCTGAAGCTGCGCGAGAAGAACGGTTCGATCAGCCTGATCGTGCCGGAAGCCAACAGCCTTGGTCTGGCCATGCTCGGTGGCGAATCGGTCGACGCGGCGCTGCAAGCCGTGATCGATGGCAAGGCCGACGCCATCGTCGTGCTGGAAAACGATCTGTACACCCGCACCGCCAAAGAAAAAGTCGATGCGGCACTGAACGCTGCGCAAGTAGTGATCGTTGCTGACCATCAGAAGACTGCTACCAGCGACCGCGCGCACCTGGTGCTGCCAGCCGCAAGCTTCGCCGAAGGCGACGGTACGCTGGTCAGCCAGGAAGGTCGCGCCCAGCGCTTCTTCCAGGTTTTCGACCCGCAATACATGGACGCGAGCATCCTGGTTCACGAAGGCTGGCGCTGGCTGCACGCCCTGCGCGCGACCCTGCTGAACCAGCCGATCGACTGGACGCAACTCGACCACGTCACCGCTGCCGTTGCTTCGAGCACCGAGCAACTGGCGCGTATCGTCGATGCTGCACCGTCGGCGGCGTTCCGCATCAAGGGTCTGAAACTGGCGCGTGAGCCGCTGCGTTATTCCGGTCGCACCGCAATGCGCGCCGACATCAGCGTTCACGAACCGCGCACCCCGCAAGACAAAGACACCGCGTTCGCCTTCTCCATGGAAGGTTATTCGGGCTCTGCCGAACCGCGTCAGCAAGTACCGTTCGCATGGTCGCCGGGCTGGAACTCGCCACAAGCGTGGAACAAGTTCCAGGACGAAGTCGGTGGTCACATCCGTGCAGGCGACCCGGGCACCCGCCTAATCGAAAGCACCGGTGATTCGCTGAACTGGTTCGCCGCTGCACCGCGCGCATTCAACCCGGCGCCGGGCACCTGGCAAGCCGTGCCGTTCTTCCACCTGTTCGGCAGCGAAGAGAATTCTTCGAAAGCCGCCCCGGTGCAAGAGCGTATTCCGGCTCCATACGTGGCACTGGCCAAGTCCGAAGCGGATCGTCTGGGCGTCAACGACGGTGCTCTGCTGAGCCTGAACGTCGCCGGTCAGACCCTGCGTCTGCCGCTGCGCATCAATGAAGAACTGGGCGCCGGTCTGGTGGCATTGCCTGCGGGCATCGCCGGCATTCCACCGGCATTCGCCGGCGTATCCGTCGACGGTCTGCAGGAGGCAGCGCAATGACCTGGTTCACCCCTGAAGTGATCGATGTGATCCTCTCGGTCGTCAAAGCCATCGTGATTCTGCTGGCCGTAGTGGTCGCTGGCGCGTTGCTCAGCTTTGTCGAACGTCGCCTGCTGGGCTGGTGGCAGGACCGTTACGGTCCGAACCGCGTTGGCCCGTTCGGTATGTTCCAGATCGCCGCCGACATGCTGAAGATGTTCTTCAAGGAAGACTGGACCCCGCCGTTTGCCGACAAGGTGATCTTCACCCTGGCACCGGTGGTGGCCATGTCGGCCTTGCTGATCGCGTTTGCGATCATCCCGATCACCCCGACCTGGGGCGTCGCGGATCTGAACATCGGCCTGCTGTTCTTCTTCGCCATGGCCGGTCTGTCGGTCTACGCGGTGCTGTTCGCCGGTTGGTCGAGTAACAACAAGTTCGCCCTGCTCGGCAGCTTGCGTGCGTCGGCGCAGACCGTGTCCTACGAAGTGTTCATGGGCCTGGCCCTGATGGGCATCGTGGTTCAGGTCGGCTCGTTCAACATGCGCGACATCGTCGAGTACCAAGCGCAGAACCTGTGGTTCATCATTCCGCAGTTCTTCGGCTTCTGTACCTTCTTCATCGCTGGCGTCGCCGTGACTCACCGTCACCCGTTCGACCAGCCGGAAGCGGAACAGGAACTGGCCGACGGTTACCACATCGAATACGCCGGTATGAAATGGGGCATGTTCTTCGTCGGTGAATACATCGGCATCATCCTGATCTCGGCGCTGTTGGTCACCCTGTTCTTCGGTGGCTGGCACGGTCCGTTCGGCATCCTGCCGCAACTGGCGTTCGTCTGGTTCGCACTGAAGACCGCGTTCTTCATCATGCTGTTCATCCTGCTGCGCGCTTCCATTCCGCGTCCGCGTTATGACCAGGTGATGGATTTCAGCTGGAAATTCTGCCTGCCACTGACCCTGATCAATTTGCTGGTGACCGCTGCAGTCGTGTTGTGGAACACGCCTGCGGTCGCGGTTCAGTGAGGATTTGACCCATGTTCAAATATATTGGCGACATCGTTAAGGGTACCGGTACCCAGTTGCGCAGCCTGGTCATGGTCTTCGGCCATGGCTTTCGCAAGCGCGACACCCTGCAATACCCGGAAGAAGCGGTCTACCTGCCACCACGCTACCGTGGTCGCATCGTCCTGACCCGTGACCCCGATGGTGAAGAGCGTTGCGTAGCCTGCAACCTGTGCGCCGTGGCTTGCCCGGTGGGTTGCATCTCGCTGCAGAAAGCGGAAACCGAAGACGGTCGCTGGTACCCGGACTTCTTCCGTATCAACTTCTCGCGCTGCATTTTCTGCGGTCTCTGCGAGGAAGCCTGTCCGACCACCGCAATCCAGCTGACACCGGATTTCGAGATGGCCGAGTTCAAACGTCAGGACCTGGTGTACGAGAAAGAAGATCTGTTGATCTCCGGCCCCGGCAAAAACCCTGATTACAACTTCTATCGTGTTGCAGGTATGGCAATCGCTGGCAAGCCGAAAGGCTCCGCGCAGAACGAAGCCGAACCGATCAACGTGAAGAGCTTGCTGCCTTAAGGAAGAACGATGGAATTCGCTTTCTATTTCGCATCGGGTATCGCTGTTGTGTCCACGCTTCGCGTAGTCACCAACACCAACCCTGTGCACGCCCTGCTCTACCTGATCATCTCGTTGATAGCCGTGGCCATGACCTTCTTCGCACTCGGCGCACCGTTCGCCGGCGTGCTGGAAGTGATCGCCTACGCCGGCGCCATCATGGTGCTGTTCGTGTTCGTGGTGATGATGCTGAACCTGGGTCCCGCCTCGGTTCAGCAAGAACGCGTCTGGCTCAAGCCCGGCATCTGGGCAGGCCCGGTGATTCTCGCCGCGCTGCTGCTGGCCGAACTGCTGTATGTGCTGTTCGCTCACCAGAGCGGCCAGGCCATCGGCCACACCACCGTAGACGCGAAAGCCGTGGGCATCAGCCTGTTCGGCCCGTACCTGCTGGTGGTCGAACTCGCCTCGATGCTGCTGCTTGCTGCAGCCGTCACGGCGTTCCATTTGGGCCGTAACGAGGCGAAGGAGTAAGACATGCCTGCTATCCCTCTCGAACATGGATTGGCCGTCGCCGGCATCCTGTTCTGCCTTGGTCTGGTCGGCCTGATGGTCCGCCGCAACATTTTGTTCGTGTTGATGAGTCTGGAAGTGATGATGAACGCCTCTGCACTGGCGTTCATTGTTGCAGGCGCCCGTTGGGGCCAGCCGGATGGACAGATCATGTTCATCCTGGTGATCAGCCTTGCAGCCGCCGAGGCCAGTATTGGTCTGGCGATCCTGCTGCAACTGTATCGCCGCTTCCACACGCTCGATATCGACGCTGCCAGTGAGATGCGCGGATGAATCTTATCTTTCTGACTTTCGTATTCCCTCTGATCGGTTTCCTGCTGCTGTCGTTCTCCCGTGGACGCTGGTCGGAAAACCTCTCGGCGCTGATCGGCGTGGGTTCCATTGGCTTGTCGGCGATCGTCGCCGCCTACGTCATTTGGCAATTCAACGTCGCGCCACCGGAAGGCGGTCACTACACCCTGGTGCTGTGGCAGTGGATGGCGGTCGAAGGCTTCAAGCCTGACTTCGCCCTCTACGTCGACGGCCTGTCGATCACCATGCTTGGCGTGGTCGTTGGCGTGGGTTTCCTGATCCACCTGTTCGCGTCCTGGTACATGCGCGGCGAAGCGGGCTACTCGCGCTTCTTCTCGTACACCAACCTGTTTATCGCCAGCATGCTGTTCCTGGTGCTCGGCGATAACCTGTTGTTCCTGTACTTCGGCTGGGAAGGCGTGGGCCTGTGCTCGTACCTGTTGATCGGTTTCTACTACAGCAACCGCAACAACGGTAACGCCGCACTCAAGGCGTTCATCGTGACCCGGATCGGCGACGTGTTCATGGCCATCGGCCTGTTCATCCTGTTCCAGCAAGTGGGCACGCTCAACATCCAGGAATTGCTGATGCTGGCACCGCAGAAATTCCAGGTCGGCGACTTCTGGATCACCCTGGCAACGCTGATGCTGCTGGGTGGTGCGGTTGGTAAATCGGCACAACTGCCGCTGCAAACCTGGCTCGCGGATGCGATGGCTGGCCCGACCCCGGTTTCGGCACTGATCCACGCCGCAACCATGGTGACCGCCGGTGTCTACCTGATCGCCCGTACCCACGGCCTGTTCACCCTGGCGCCGGAAATCCTCCACCTGGTCGGCATCGTCGGTGGTGTGACCTTGGTTCTGGCAGGTTTCGCCGCGCTGGTACAAACCGACATCAAACGTATCCTCGCCTATTCGACCATGAGCCAGATCGGCTACATGTTCCTGGCGCTGGGCGTTGGCGCATGGGATGGCGCGATTTTCCACCTGATGACCCACGCCTTCTTCAAGGCCCTGCTGTTCCTTGCTTCCGGTGCGGTGATCGTTGCCTGCCACCACGAGCAGAACATCTTCAAGATGGGCGGTCTGTGGAAAAAGCTGCCACTGGCCTACGCCAGCTTCATCGTCGGCGGCGCGGCACTGGCTGCCCTGCCACTGGTCACCGCAGGCTTCTACTCCAAGGACGAAATCCTTTGGGAAGCGTTCGCCAGCGGCAACCACGGTCTGCTTTACGCAGGTCTGGTCGGCGCGTTCATGACTTCGTTGTACACCTTCCGCCTGATCTTCATCACGTTCCACGGTGAAGCCAAGACTGAAGCCCACGCCGGTCACGGCATCGCTCACTGGCTGCCACTGTCGGTGCTGATCGTACTGTCGACGTTCGTCGGCGCCATGATCGTGCCACCGCTGCACGGCGTGCTGCCAGAAAGCGTTGGCCATGCCGGTGGCGAAGCCAAGCACAGTCTGGAAATCGCTTCGGGCGCCATCGCCCTGGCCGGTATCCTGCTGGCAGCGCTGCTGTTCCTCGGCAAGCGTCGCTTCGTCACGGCGATCGCCAACAGCGGCATCGGCCGTTTCCTTTCGGCCTGGTGGTTCGCTGCCTGGGGCTTCGACTGGATCTACGACAAACTGTTCGTCAAGCCTTACCTGGCGATCAGCCACGTACTGCGCAAAGACCCGCTCGACCAGACCATCGGTCTGATCCCGCGTATGGCCAAGGGTGGTCACACTGCCCTGAGCCGCACCGAGACCGGTCAACTGCGTTGGTACGCTGCTTCGATGGCTGCTGGTGCCGTGCTGGTAATCGGCGCCATCGTGCTGGTAGCGGTCTGATATGAACCTTGCGAATTTGCGAAAGGAAACGAGCCCGTCATGATTCTGCCTTGGCTAATCCTGATCCCCTTCATCGGCGGCCTGCTGTGCTGGATGGGTGAGCGCTTCGGCGCTACCCTCCCGCGCTGGATTGCGCTGTTGACCATGACCCTGGAACTCGCCCTCGGCCTCTGGCTGTGGGCCCACGGTGACTATTCATTTGCACCGGCGCCTGGCGCCGATCCGACCTGGGCGCTTGAGTTCAAGCATGTCTGGATCCAGCGCTTCGGCATCAACGTGCACCTGGCCCTCGACGGCCTGTCGCTGTTGATGATCCTGCTGACCGGTCTGCTGGGTATCCTCTCGGTACTCTGCTCGTGGAAAGAGATTCAACGTCACGTTGGCTTCTTCCACCTGAACCTGATGTGGATTCTGGGCGGCGTTGTCGGCGTGTTCCTCGCCCTCGACCTGTTCATGTTCTTCTTCTTCTGGGAAATGATGCTGGTGCCGATGTACTTCCTCATCGCGCTCTGGGGTCACAGCTCTTCGGACGGCAAGAAAACCCGGATCTACGCAGCGACCAAGTTCTTCATCTTCACTCAGGCGTCCGGCCTGATCATGCTGGTGGCGATCCTCGGTCTGGTGCTGGTCAACTTCAACAACACTGGCGTGATTACCTTCAACTACGCCGACCTGTTGAAAACCAAGATGTCGATGACCACCGAGTACATCCTGATGCTCGGCTTCTTCATCGCCTTCGCGGTCAAGCTGCCGGTGGTTCCGTTCCACTCTTGGTTGCCTGATGCCCACGCCCAGGCGCCGACTGCCGGTTCCGTCGACCTCGCCGGTATCTTGCTGAAAACCGCTGCTTACGGTCTGCTGCGTTTCGCCCTGCCGCTGTTCCCGAATGCTTCGGCGGAGTTTGCGCCGATCGCCATGACCCTCGGTCTGATCGGGATCTTCTACGGTGCGTTCCTCGCGTTCGCACAAACCGACATCAAGCGTCTGATTGCCTTCTCGTCCGTTTCCCACATGGGTTTCGTGTTGATCGGCATCTACTCCGGCAGCCAACTGGCCCTGCAAGGTGCAGTGATCCAGATGTTGGCGCACGGTGTCTCGGCGGCGGCACTGTTTATCCTCAGCGGTCAGTTGTACGAGCGTCTGCACACGCGTGACATGCGTGAGATGGGCGGTGTGTGGTCGCGAATTGCTTACCTGCCGGCGATCAGCCTGTTCTTTGCAGCCGCTTCATTGGGTCTGCCGGGTACCGGTAACTTTGTCGGCGAGTTCCTGATCCTGATCGGCTCCTTCGCAAGCTGGCCGTGGATCACTGCGATTGCCACCTCCGGTCTGGTGTTCGGTTCGGTCTACTCGCTGATCATGATCCACCGTGCCTATTTCGGTCCGGCGAAATCGGATTCGATCCTGCACGGTATGGACGCTCGCGAACTGATCATGGTGCTAGGCCTTGCGGTGTTGCTGATCTACATCGGCGTCTACCCGCAACCGTTCCTCGACACTTCTGCCGCCACGATGCATGGCGTGCAGCAGTGGCTCGGCACCGCCTTCACTCAACTCGCTTCGGCCCGGTAAGAGCGCTATGGAATTCACGATTCAACACTTTATTGCGCTTGCGCCACTGTTGATCACCAGCCTCACCATTATCGTGGTGATGCTGGCAATCGCCTGGCGCCGCAACCACTCGCAGACCTTCCTGATCTCGGTCGCCGGTCTGAACCTGGCCTTGCTGTCGATCCTCCCAGCCCTGAAAGTCGCGCCTCTGGCCGTGACCCCGTTGCTGCAAATCGACACCTTTGCTTGCCTGTACATGGCGCTGATCCTGGTCGCCACCCTCGCCTGCGTCACTCTCGCCCACGCCTACTTGGGTGATGGCGGTTCGGGCTACCCGGGCAACCGTGAAGAACTGTACCTGCTGATCCTGATGGCCGCCGCCGGTGGTCTGGTTCTGGTCAGCGCGCAGCACCTGGCCGGTTTGTTCATCGGTCTGGAACTGCTCTCGGTACCGGTTTACGGTCTGGTGGCTTATGCCTTCTTCAACAAGCGTTCGCTGGAAGCCGGCATCAAGTACATGGTGCTGTCGGCTGCAGGTTCCGCGTTCCTGTTGTTCGGTATGGCGCTGCTGTACGCCGACTCGGGTTCGCTGAGCTTCGTTGGCATCGGTCAGGCCCTGGCTGCGACTGGCCTGCCTAGCTCGCTGGCGCAACTGGGCCTGGGCATGATGCTGATCGGTCTGGCGTTCAAGCTGTCGCTGGTACCTTTCCACCTGTGGACGCCAGACGTCTACGAAGGTGCTCCGGCACCGGTCGCTGCGTTCCTCGCCACCGCTTCGAAAGTGGCCGTGTTCGCCGTGATGGTGCGTCTGTTCCAGATCTCCCCTGCCGCGAGCAGTGGCGTACTGAGCGACGTGCTGACCGTTATCGCCATCGCCTCGATCCTGTTCGGTAACCTGCTGGCCCTGACCCAGAGCAACCTCAAGCGTCTGCTGGGTTACTCGTCCATCGCGCACTTCGGCTACCTACTGATCGCGCTGGTGGCGAGCAAGGGTCTGGCGGTGGAAGCCATCGGCGTGTACCTGGTCACCTACGTGATCACCAGCCTCGGCGCCTTCGGCGTGATCACTCTGATGTCCTCGCCGTACAACGGCCGTGACGCGGATGCCCTGTACGAATACCGCGGCCTGTTCTGGCGCCGTCCGTACCTGACCGCCGTCCTGACCGTGATGATGCTGTCGCTGGCGGGTATCCCGCTGACCGCGGGCTTCATCGGCAAGTTCTACATCATTGCTACCGGTGTTGAATCGCATCAATGGTGGCTGGTCGGCTCGCTGGTACTGGGCAGCGCCATCGGCGTCTTCTACTACCTGCGCGTAATGGTCACCCTGTACCTGATCGAGCCAAACCTGCGTCGCCACGACGCCCAGTTGCACTGGGAACAGAAGGCAGGCGGCGTGATGCTGCTGGCCATCGCCCTGGTCGCATTCTTCCTGGGTGTGTACCCGCAGCCATTGCTGACTCTGGTTCAACAGGCGGGTCTGGCGGGCTGATTGCTTGGCTGGCTAGAAATGAAAACGGCACCTTCGGGTGCCGTTTTTGTTTTTGCGGGATTTAACGTCAAAAGATCGCAGCCTTCGGCAGCTCCTACATTGGGATGGTATGCGGTCTGATGTCCTCGCCGTACAACGGCCGTGACGCGGATGCCCTGTACGAATACCGCGGCCTGTTCTGGCGCCGTCCGTACC
>NZ_UTHA01000034.1 GCF_900582195.1 Pseudomonas viridiflava | reverse complement strand
GGCTTGAACTGCCAGGGTTGTATAAGTGGTTTTTAAAGACGTATGCGGGTGGCGAGACCGGTACTGAAGAAATTTACAGTATCTATGGTGTGGACTTTGAGGGTGTCAATGGGGGGGATATTGTCTATCAGCGTATTGTGGGCATAAAAAATAATCTGGTAGATGGCAAAAAGCTTGTGTTAGCGAAACTGATATGGGGGAAGCCTTTTTCTTTGACTATTCGAAGTTTAAAGATGGTGAGTGCCCCGTGAGTCTTCGGCTTCCGACTGGCGAGACTGTTAATTAC
>NZ_UTHA01000060.1 GCF_900582195.1 Pseudomonas viridiflava | reverse complement strand
CTCATGATCATGCTGTTCCGCTGACGACGTTCAGCGAACTTCATGGGCACAGCGGCGCCATCTCTGACAAAACGCGGCTGACGCCTGACTTCGACGAGGCCACCCGGCAGCATTTGACGCTGGAGCGCGTTTCCGGTCTGACCTCGGCATTCCAGAAACTGGCGCTGGGCGAGGTGGATTACGTACTGGCAGGTCGCTATGCGGGGATGGTCATGGTGCAGACATTGGGCCTGTCGGCCGACGTGGTTGCCCAGCCTTTGCCTCTCGACAGGCCCGGTT
>NZ_UTHA01000207.1 GCF_900582195.1 Pseudomonas viridiflava | reverse complement strand
CTATGACGGTCAGCGGTCCGATGTTTTTCGTCGGCCTGCGCTTCGCGGCCGCCGTCATGATCGTCGCGCTGTGCTCTATGAATGTCATGCGCGGGCTGACGCTGCTGGAGCTCAAGGCCGGTGTCCTGATCGGCGCCGCAATCATGCTCGGCTACGGCTTGCAGACCATTGGCCTGCAGACCATTCCCAGCAGTCAGTCGGCGTTCATTACCGCGCTCTACGTGCCGTTCGTACCTTTGCTGCAATGGCTGGTTCTGGGACGGCGTCCGGGTCTGATGCCGAGCCTTGGCATCGTCCTGGCC
>NZ_UTHA01000043.1 GCF_900582195.1 Pseudomonas viridiflava | reverse complement strand
GTTGGTGTTGGGGGCGAGTGGATACCGCTCGCCATGAAAGCGCAGAGTGATATGCTGCTCTGGAATGCCTTGGGCTTTCAGGTAATCCATGACCGCCAGTGCGCGACGGCGTGACAGGTCGCGGTTGGTCAGGCGATTGCCGCTGTTGTCAGAATGCCCGTCCAGTTCGACGTGGTTGACCGTCGGGTCTGCCTTCAGATAGGCGACCATATTGTCGAGCCGTGCCTTTGCAGCCGCATCCAGTTCGATACCACCGCCAGGGAAACCTACTTCGGCCTGTTTGACCT
>NZ_UTHA01000061.1 GCF_900582195.1 Pseudomonas viridiflava | reverse complement strand
GTCAGGCGCATTGACGCTGGGGACGACAACAGTCATCGGTTTCTACGGCCCCGACATTGGCCTGTCGACGTTTGTCATGGCAGGTCTGGTCGGAGCATTTCTGAGCATGCTCGCTGGCTGGCCAGTGTTGTGGTTTATCGAGCGCTATCTGACAACGCCGTTGCGCTACATCGCTGGAGGTATTGTCACCGGGCTGCTGATCTGGCCGTGCATTACCCTGGAACAACTCGTCAACGCCATGCACGCGATGGTGTCGGGAGGCGATTATGTCTTGCCCGAGTCCTTCCTGGAAGG
>NZ_UTHA01000097.1 GCF_900582195.1 Pseudomonas viridiflava | reverse complement strand
CTGACGCGCCGTGAGCTGGATACCCACGCGCTGCGCCTGTTCAGCGCGCAACTGATCGCAGTCACCTGCTTTCTGCTCTGGCCGCTGCGCTTCACCTTTGAACGCCCGGAACTGGATGGCCTGTTCGGCTGGCTGTTCGCAGTGCTGGCCGGGTTCGACAAGCCGTTCAATCAGGCACCCTCGCTGCATATCGCGCTGCTGGAGGTGCTGTGGGTCTGCTACGACCGCTATGCGCGGCACTTTCACGTGGCGTGGCGCTGGTTGTTGCACAGCTGGTTCGCGCTGATTGGCGTGTCGGTGCTGACCACGTATCAGCATCACTTCATAGACTTACCA
>NZ_UTHA01000065.1 GCF_900582195.1 Pseudomonas viridiflava | reverse complement strand
ACCTTGCGCTGAGCGCGATTGAACACAAACCGCTCACGCAACTCCCGGTGACGCCTGCTGTTCAGTGACAAAAAGCCAAGCAACGGAAACAGCACGCCCAGCATCGAACTGATCACATCGACACGCCGATCAGGCAAAGCCCAGGTCACCAGCACCGCTGCCAGACAGATTGCCAGCAACGCCACCAACACCCACATCCCCCACAGCCGCCCTCTTGCCAGCAAAATGCCGCCGGCTGACATGATCACACTGGTGCCCATCATGAGCTTGAAGGTATCCATGGAAGCATCGCGGTCATGACCAAACC
>NZ_UTHA01000272.1 GCF_900582195.1 Pseudomonas viridiflava | reverse complement strand
CTTTTGCGCGTTCCAGAGTCGCAGCAAGACCGGCTCCTTCGACGCCGATTCCAGCCCCGGCTTCAAATGCACTCTCCAGACGCAGCATCGGTATTCAGACAGACAGCATCCGCAGTCGGGCTTCAAGTGTGCGTTCAAATGTGCCTGATCAGAACGAGATGCAAGAGACCCGGCTCTGACACCGCTACATCCGCAATATAGGCATGCCCCTCCAAGGAACCCTCCCGCACGCCAACAGTCGCATGTTCACGTTGTTCTCTCGTGATCCCACGCTTGCACCCGGCATCCGCAAAAGGAGTCTGCATGCCCGCTCGTCCTTCAAATGTATTTACGCTGGGCCTTGTCGCTGCCATGGCGGTACTGGCCGGCTGCGGCGAGGAAAAACCGGCAGCGCCTGAATTGCCCCGCGTGTACGTGCAGCCGGTGAAAACCGCCGAGTTCACCGCAGCGTGGCGCTGACCGGCGATATCCAGGCACGGGTGCAGACGCAGCTTTCGTTCCGGGTCAACGGCAAGATCATTCAGCGCAACGTGGATGTCGGCGACCGGGTCAAGGC
>NZ_UTHA01000082.1 GCF_900582195.1 Pseudomonas viridiflava | reverse complement strand
GCATCGGGGCCAACCGCCTGCCGCAGATCGGGCGGCTAAGGGATCAGCCAAACGTGTACTACGCCCAGGCCTATTCCGGCCACGGCGTGAACGCCACGCACCTGGCGGGCCGCCTGTTGGCCGAGGCCATCGCCGGACAGCACAGCGATGGCTTCGAACTGTTCGCGAAGGTCCCGCACATTACCTTTCCCGGCGGCAAACACCTGCGCTCGCCGCTGCTGGCGCTGGGCATGCTCTGGCACCGTTTGAAAGAGCTGCGTTGACCCGCGCTATTCCCTCCAGAAAGACTTCATTGCCTCGACTCTGGCCTGCCGAAAGTCGATGCCGATATCGCGAAGCAGGTCATCCGTCAGTTCCAGCAGTGCGCGGCGGGATATCCAGCGATGACGATAC
>NZ_UTHA01000066.1 GCF_900582195.1 Pseudomonas viridiflava | reverse complement strand
GGCACTGGTCTGGGCTGCCGTCAATGCTGCAGTCGCGACCTTGGAAGGAGTCGCCAGCTTGGTGATACCGATCGCGTAAGAACCATTGTCTGCGTTGTTGCCCGCCGTTGCCTTCACGACCTTTTCATCGGCCGAGGTCGCCGCGAAGCCATTGAACGCAAGCGTTGTGGTGCTGTTGAGCGTGTCCATGGTTTTCTGGAACGCAGCCAGCGCAGACGACAACTGACCGACACCCGACAGCGAGGCCGAGGTAGCGGAAGTCTGTTTGTCTATCTGGGTCTGCTTGGGGGCTTTCTCGGCACCCACCAGCCCTTTGACGATTTCACCGATATTAAGACCCGAACCCACGCCTACTGGCGAGGTAATTGGACTTGCCATTTCGCTTCTCCTTCTAGTGTGTCACTTGGCTTTGATGCATTCTACCCTCCAAACCCTGCAACAATAAC
>NZ_UTHA01000191.1 GCF_900582195.1 Pseudomonas viridiflava | reverse complement strand
ACCGCTGGCACCGCGTTCGGTGATCTTCGGTGGCGAAGCATTGGACGTGACCAGTCTGACGCCGTGGTTCGAGCGCTTTGGCGATCAAGCGCCGCAACTGATCAACATGTACGGCATCACCGAAACCACGGTTCACGTCACATACCGGCCGATCACCCAGGCCGACACGCACAACTCTGCGAGTCCCATCGGTGAGGCAATACCGGATCTTTCCTGGTACGTGCTGGATGCCGACTTCAATCCTGTCGCCCAGGGCTGTAGCGGCGAACTGCACATCGGCCATGCGGGGCTGGCGCGGGGGTATCACAACCGCGCTGCGCTGACCGCCGAACGCTTTGTGCCCGATCCGTTTTCAACGAACGGCGGACGCCTGTACCGCACCGGCGACCTGGCGCGTTATCGCGCGACCGGAACCATTGAATACGCCGGGCGTATCGACCATCAGGTCAAGATCCGTGGCCACCGCATCGAGCTGGGCG
>NZ_UTHA01000068.1 GCF_900582195.1 Pseudomonas viridiflava | reverse complement strand
GATCTAGTCTCAAGCTCGAAATTGGTGCCCAGAAGAAGACTCGAACTTCCACGACCGTAAGGTCACCAGCACCTGAAGCTGGCGTGTCTACCAATTTCACCATCTGGGCAGTATCGGCAACGCTTGTGCGTCGTCGATGGCGCGCACTATACGGAGCGTCTTTTTAACTGTAAACCCCTGTCAGCAAAAAATATGATTTTTTTTACCGGCGGCGTTCAAATGGGCTTTCAGGCGTCGATACAAGGCCTCAGATGGGCCTTATATAGTCGGAAATTTCCCGTTTCATGGCGCCTATGCCAAACTAACCCGCATATAGACAAGGTGAAAACTCTCTAATGGCCGATTGGCAGTCCCTCGATCCCGAGGCCGCTCGTGAAGCGGAAAAATACGAAAACCCTATTCCTAGCCGCGAACTGATCCTGGCGCACCTCGCCGATCGGGGTTCGCCTGCTGCCCGCGAGCAACTGGTCGAAGAGTTTGGTCTGACCACGGAAGACCAGATCGAAGCCCTGCGCCGCCGCCTGCGCGCCATGGAGCGCGACGCACAACTGATCTACACCCGCCGCGGCACTTATGCGCCGGTAGACAAGCTCGACCTGATCCTCGGCCGCATCAGCGGTCACCGCGACGGTTTCGGCTTCCTGGTGCCGGATGACGGCAGCGATGACCTGTTTATGAGCCCGGCGCAAATGCGTCTGGTGTTCGATGGCGATCGTGCGTTGGCTCGCGTTTCCGGTCTCGACCGTCGCGGTCGCCGTGAAGGCGTGATCGTTGAAGTGGTGTCGCGTGCTCACGAAACCATCGTCGGTCGCTACTTTGAAGAAGGCGGCATCGGCTTCGTCGTCGCGGATAACCCGAAGATCCAGCAGGAAGTGCTGGTCACCCCGGGCCGTAACGCCAACGCGCAGATCGGTCAGTTCGTCGAGGTGAAAATCACCCACTGGCCAACGCCGCGCTTCCAGCCGCAAGGCGATGTGGTCGAAGTGGTCGGCAACTACATGGCGCCGGGCATGGAAATCGATGTTGCCCTGCGCACCTACGACATTCCGCACGTCTGGCCTGAAGCCGTTCTGAAAGAAGCGGCCAAGCTGAAACCGGAAGTCGAAGAAAAAGACAAAGAGAAGCGCGTCGACCTGCGCCATCTGCCGTTCGTCACCATCGACGGCGAAGACGCTCGCGACTTCGACGATGCGGTTTATTGCGAAGCCAAACCGGGCAAGCTGCGCCTGTTCTCCGGCGGCTGGAAGTTGTACGTGGCAATTGCCGACGTTTCCAGCTACGTGAAGATCGGTTCGGCGCTGGACAACGAAGCGCAGGTGCGCGGCAACTCGGTGTACTTCCCCGAGCGCGTCGTGCCGATGCTGCCTGAACAGCTGTCCAACGGCCTGTGCTCGCTGAACCCGCACGTCGATCGTCTGGCCATGGTTTGCGAGATGACCATCTCCAAGTCCGGCGAAATGACTGACTATTGCTTCTACGAAGCGGTGATCCATTCCCACGCTCGTCTGACGTACAACAAAGTCAGCGCGATGCTGGAAACGCCGAAAGTGGCCGAAGCACGCAAACTGCGCGGCGAATACACCGACGTCGTGCCACACCTCAAGCAGCTTTATTCGCTGTACAAAGTGTTGCTGGCGGCCCGTCATGTACGTGGTGCGATCGATTTCGAGACTCAGGAAACCCGGATCATCTTCGGTTCCGAGCGCAAGATTGCCGAAATCCGGCCGACCACCCGTAACGACGCGCACAAGCTGATCGAGGAATGCATGCTGGCGGCCAACGTGGCCACCGCCGAATTCCTCAAGAAGCACGAAATCCCTGCGCTGTACCGCGTTCACGATGGCCCGCCACCGGAGCGTCTGGAAAAACTTCGCGCCTTCCTCGGTGAACTCGGCCTGTCCCTGCATAAAGGCAAGGACGGCCCGTCGCCGAAGGACTATCAGGCACTGCTGGCAAGCATCAAGGATCGTCCGGACTTCCACCTGATCCAGACCGTGATGCTGCGTTCGCTGAGCCAAGCGGTGTACAGCGCTGACAATCAGGGCCACTTCGGCCTGAATTACGAAGCGTATACCCACTTCACCTCGCCGATCCGTCGTTATCCGGATCTGCTGACGCACCGCGCGATCCGCAGCGTGATCCATTCGAAACAGGACACCCCGCACGTTCGCCGTGCCGGTGCGATGACCATTCCGAAGGCGCGCATCTATCCGTACGACGAAGCGGCGCTGGAACAACTCGGCGAGCAATGCTCGATGAGCGAGCGCCGTGCCGACGAAGCGACCCGCGACGTGGTGAACTGGCTCAAGTGCGAGTTCATGAAAGATCGCGTTGGCGAATCGTTCCCGGGCGTGATCACCGCGGTGACCGGTTTTGGCCTGTTCGTCGAACTGACCGATATCTATGTCGAAGGCCTGGTGCATGTCACCGCGCTGCCGGGCGACTACTACCACTTCGATCCTGTGCATCACCGCCTGGCGGGCGAGCGCACCGGTCGCAGCTTCCGTCTCGGTGACACTGTTGAAGTACGCGTGATGCGCGTTGACCTCGACGAGCGCAAGATCGACTTCGAGATGGCTGAAAAAACCATCAGCGCGCCGATCGGTCGGAAAAAGCGTGGCGCTGAAACCGCGGCTCCTGCTGCTAAGGCTTCGGAAGAAAAGGCGCCGGCTAAAACCGCCGGCCGTCGTCCTGCCAAGGAAAAAGCCGCAGAAGCCTATCGTCCAAGCGACGCCGTGGCGAAAAACGCCGAGCTGCGCAAAAGCCGTGAAATGAAAAAGGCTTTGCTGGCCGACTCGAAAAACGGTGGTAAAGCGGCGTCAGGGGGAAAGACCGGACGGTCGGCGCCTGAAAAGGCCTCCGGCGGCAAGCCAGCCAAACCGAGCAAACACCGTAAAGGCCCGCCTAAAGCGGGTTCTGCTCCAGCCAAAAGTGGCGGGGCACGTAAACCGAAGGCGAAGTCATGAGTCAGTTGGAAAAAATCTACGGCGTTCACGCGGTAGAAGCGTTGCTGCGTCACCACCCGAAACGCGTCAAGCAGATCTGGCTGGCGGAAAGCCGCAACGATCCGCGCGTGCAGACCCTGGTTGAACTGGCCAACGAAAATCGTGTTCAGGTCGGTCAGGCCGAGCGTCGCGAAATGGACGCCTGGGTTGAAGGCGTGCATCAGGGTGTTGTCGCGGAAGTCAGCCCGAGCCAGGTCTGGGGTGAAGCCATGCTCGATGAGCTGCTCGACCGCACCGAAGGCGCGCCACTGTTGCTGGTGCTCGACGGCGTCACCGATCCGCACAACCTCGGCGCCTGCCTGCGCTCGGCCGATGCGGCCGGTGCGCTGGCGGTGATCGTGCCGAAAGACAAATCGGCAACTTTGACGCCGGTCGTGCGTAAAGTCGCTTGCGGCGCGGCAGAAGTGATTCCGTTGGTTGCGGTGACTAACCTTGCGCGCACCCTGGAAAAACTTCAGCAGCGCGGTCTGTGGATTGTCGGCACAGCAGGCGAAGCTGAGGTCAGCATTTATGACCAGGACCTGACCGGCCCGACCATCCTGATCATGGGCGCCGAAGGCAAAGGCATGCGTCGCCTGACCCGCGAGCACTGCGACTACCTGGTGAACCTGCCGATGGCCGGTAGCGTCAGCAGTCTCAACGTCTCGGTTGCGACTGGCGTGTGCCTGTTCGAAGCGCAGCGTCAGCGCGGTGCGAAAGCCAAGGCTGCCGCCAAGAAGTAGTCTTGAGCTGAAAGCGGATCAAATGTGGGAGCGAGCTTGCTCGCGAAGAGGGCGTGTCAGTCGACGTAAATGTTGCCTGACAAACCGCATTCGCGAGCAAGCTCGCTCCCACAGTGTTTTGTGGTGTGGCATAACTGAGTGATTGTTCAAATAATCACCAATTGCCTTGCACCTCTTCTGTCCCTTCTCTACAATTGCGCCCCTTGCTGTGACGGCAGGCACGCATGTGCCCCGCGCCAGCAAGTCCATAAGTGTCATTCACTCCTTGTCTGACCGTTTTTGAGCGGCAGGCTACAACCCGTAAGGAGCATTCATGCGTCATTACGAAATCATCTTTTTGGTCCACCCGGATCAAAGCGAGCAAGTCGGCGGCATGGTTGAGCGTTACACCAAGCTGATCGAAGAAGACGGCGGCAAAATCCACCGTCTGGAAGATTGGGGCCGTCGTCAACTGGCCTACGCAATCAACAATGTTCACAAGGCTCACTACGTGATGCTGAACGTTGAGTGCACTGGCAAGGCCCTGGCCGAGCTGGAAGACAACTTCCGCTACAACGATGCAGTGATCCGTAACCTGGTCATCCGTCGCGACGAAGCCGTTACTGGCCAGTCCGAGATGCTCAAGGCTGAAGAAAACCGCAGTGAGCGCCGTGAGCGTCGCGACCGTCCTGAGCACGAAGGCGCTGATAGCGCTGATAGTGATGACAGCGACAACAGCGATAACGCTGACGAGTAATCCACGGACCTTTTAAGGAGCCTATCAAATGGCACGTTTCTTCCGTCGTCGTAAATTCTGCCGCTTCACCGCTGAAGACGTGAAAGAGATCGATTACAAAGATCTCAACACTCTGAAAGCCTACGTATCCGAGACCGGCAAAATCGTTCCAAGCCGCATCACCGGTACCAAAGCTCGTTATCAGCGTCAGCTGGCCACCGCTATCAAGCGCGCCCGCTTCCTGGCCCTGCTGGCCTACACCGACAGCCACGGCCGCTGAGACCGGGCAGTCGACAAGTAGCAAAGGATTGAATGCATGCGTGGCTTAGCTGAGTTCATCATGCGAGGCCGTATGCAGGCCACTCTCGTGGTGGCCGGATGTGCAACATTGCCGTTGTTGTATTGGTTGGGCGCTGCCGCCGGGAGCCTTGTGCTGCTGCGGCGCGGACTGACGGACGCCCTGGGCGTTCTGTCTCTGGGGCTGCTGCCGGCATTGATCTGGTGGCTGTATGCCGATGACCCACGCGCACTTCTGGTGCTGCTGGGGTCTTCGGGGCTTGCGTTGGTTTTGCGCGCAAGTGAGTCCTGGGTTCGCACGCTGCTGGTCAGCGTAGTGATTGGAGTGGTGTTTTCAGTGGTGCTCGGGGCAGCGTTTGCGGCCCAGATCGAGATGCTCGCGCAGGCCTTGATAAAGGTCATGCCGGCGCTTCTCGGTGAGACTTACAAGCAATTGTCGGTCGATGAGCAAGCGCGTTTCGCGTCCCTGATCGCACCAGTCCTGACCGGACTGATTGCGGCGTTGTTGCAGATCGTCAGCGTGCTGAGCCTGATTGTCGGGCGGCATTGGCAGGCGTTGTTGTACAACCCGGGTGGTTTTGGTCGCGAGTTTCGCGCCATCCGGATCCCGCTGGGGCCGGCGATGTTGCTGCTGGCGTTGATGCTTCTGGGCCCGAATCTCGGTGCACAGATGGCCATGTTGACGCCGTTGTGCAGTGTACCGCTGGTGTTCGCCGGACTTGCCCTGATTCACGGGCTGGTCGGGCAGAAGCGACTGGCCGGTTTCTGGCTGGTGGGGTTGTACGTCACGCTGCTGCTGTTCATGCAGCTGATCTATCCGTTGCTCGTGGTCCTGGCCATTGTCGACAGCCTGATTGATTTTCGCGGTCGTCACGTGTCGAAAGACGCCGATAACGCGAACGGTGAAGGTTAAAAGTTAAGAGGATTTCCACATGCAACTGATCCTTCTGGAAAAAATCGCCAACCTGGGCAACCTGGGCGACAAAGTAAACGTTAAGGCCGGTTACGGCCGTAACTACCTGCTGCCTTTCGGCAAAGCTACCGCTGCGACCGCTGCCAACCTGGCTGCGTTCGAAGAGCGTCGTGCCGAGCTGGAAAAAGCTGCCGCAGACCGTAAAGCATCGGCTGAAAGCCGTGCTGCCCAACTGGCCGAGCTGGAAGTGACCATCACTGCCACCGCTGGCGACGAAGGCAAGCTGTTCGGTTCGATCGGTACTCACGACATCGCTGACGCACTGACCGCCTCCGGCGTTGAAGTGCAGAAGAGCGAAGTTCGTCTGCCGAACGGCACCATCCGCAACGTGGGTGAATTCGACGTGGCTGTGCACCTGCACGCCGAAGTTGAAGCCACCGTACGCGTTGTCGTGGTAGCAGCTTAAGCAACACTGATCGGCTGGCGGCTTGTCCGTCAGACGGTTAACATCGGGCACGATCCTGTTTACAGGTCGTGCCCTTTGTCTTTCTGAATTCCCTGTTTTTCCAAACAACACAAGTGGCCATGAACGATATCTCCGCTCCCGAGCAATACGATCTGCAAACCGCTGCCCTGAAGGTGCCGCCGCACTCCATCGAGGCCGAACAGGCTGTACTCGGTGGTCTGATGCTGGACAACAACGCCTGGGAACGCGTGCTCGATCAAGTCTCCGATGGCGATTTCTATCGACATGACCACCGTCTGATCTTCCGTGCGATCGCCAAGCTGGCCGATCAGAACATGCCGATCGACGTCGTGACCCTGTCCGAGCAACTGGACAAGGAAGGGCAGACCTCACAGGTCGGCGGCCTCGGCTACCTCGGCGAATTGGCGAAGAACACGCCGTCTGTCGCCAACATCAAGGCCTATGCGCAGATCGTTCGCGAACGCGCGACGTTGCGCCAGTTGATCGGTATCAGTACCGAAATCGCCGACAGTGCGTTTAACCCGGAAGGCCGCACCGCCGCCGAAATTCTCGACGAAGCCGAACGGCAAATCTTCCAGATCGCCGAGGCCCGGCCAAAAACCGGTGGCCCGGTGGGTGTGAACGATTTGCTGACCAAGGCTATCGACCGAATCGACACCTTGTTCAACACCGACAACGCCATCACCGGTCTTTCCACCGGTTACACCGACCTCGACGAGAAAACCAGCGGCCTGCAGCCGGCCGACTTGATCATCGTCGCCGGTCGTCCGTCGATGGGTAAAACCACCTTCGCAATGAACCTGGTGGAAAACGCCGTGTTGCGCAGCGAGAAGGCGGTTCTGGTGTACTCCCTCGAGATGCCAGGTGAATCGCTGATCATGCGTATGCTCTCGTCGCTTGGGCGCATCGACCAGACCAAAGTGCGTTCCGGCCAACTGGAAGACGATGACTGGCCGCGCCTGACCTCGGCGGTCAACCTGCTAAACGACCGCAAGCTGTTCATCGATGACACTGCTGGCATCAGCCCGTCGGAAATGCGTGCGCGAACCCGGCGTCTGGTGCGTGAACACGGTGACGTCGGCCTGATCATGATCGACTACCTGCAACTGATGCAGATCCCCGGTTCCAGTGGTGATAACCGGACCAACGAGATTTCCGAGATCTCGCGATCCCTGAAAGCGCTGGCCAAGGAATTCAACTGCCCGGTGGTCGCGCTGTCGCAGCTCAACCGTTCCCTCGAACAGCGTCCCAACAAGCGCCCGGTGAACTCCGACTTGCGTGAATCCGGAGCGATCGAGCAGGACGCCGACGTAATCATGTTCGTGTACCGCGATGAGGTTTATCACCCGGAAACCGAACACAAGGGCATCGCCGAAATCATCATCGGCAAGCAGCGTAACGGCCCGATCGGTTTTATCCGCCTGGCGTTCATCGGCAAATACACCCGTTTCGAAAACCTTGCGCCGGGCAGTTACAACTTCGACGATGATGAATAAATGCTGGCCGAAACCTTTCGGCCAACACCTGTTCCTGTCGATTTATGCGCTTGCGTCCACCGTTTCTTCAACGGTGCTGGCCGCCGAGTACTCGGCAAGCTCTTGCCGCGTCAGTGTTTCGATCAATGCCGCTTCCTCGACCATCAACGATGCCTGCATCGCTTTGGATTGCGCGTCGTAATCGGCAAACGATAGCTCTTTGGCCGCGTGCGACTCGTCGAGTGCTGCCTGCCGATCCTGAAATGGCTGACGCTGCTTTTCGAAAACTTCCTGGTACTTGTGAGTGAGGAATTTTTGCCAGAACTCTCTCGACACCAATTCCTGAAACTCTTCAGGGGAGTTATCCAGCGCGATGACTTTCTTGTACGCGTCCTCCACCTGCGTTTTTGAAACGCCGGCCAGACGAGAAAACCCCATTCTTTCCGGTTGTCCCGGCAATTGCAGTCGGTCTTTCAAACCGTGGCGATAGAAGAGCCTGATCTCGATCTCCTCCGGAATACGAGGCGGTGCGAGTGTTGCTGCTTCTTGCGGCGATCTGTCTGCTGCAAGGGCGGCCTCGCGTTGCGCAATGTCCGCCGAGGCGATCTTGTCGACTTCATGCAAACGGAACAACGCTTTGGATAATGCGAACAGCTTTGGCCCCTGCGCCTTGTCGCTGGCCTGGGCAAGGGCGTGATGCATCATCATTCGGGTTTCCAGATTGGCGAAGGTGAAAGCCGCTCGATCGCAGCAAGCTGCGTCACCCGCCCGATCGAACACTTCGTTGCGCAGACGTTCGGACTCTGGAGTGTTCTCGGTAATGCTGTCGATCAGCTTCCAGACTCGACTCTGAAGTTCATTGTGCCCGGTGGGAGACTCCAGCAAGCGTTCAAATGTATTGAACAGGCCATCCGAGCGTGGCTGATCGCGCAGTGTCTGCCACTGGATTCTTCTGGCTGCCAACTGTTCCGCCGTAAGTCCTGCGGTCCAGCGCGCCACGGGATCGTCTGTTGTTCTACGGGTGATTACAGGGGCGAGACCTCGCGCCGTATCGACCAGATTTCTCCAGCCAGTCAGCGGGGTTTCGGCTTGTATCAGGCGATCGTTGTACTGGGTCAGCCGGGTCTGAGTCGCTGCGGACAGCGGATTGTTGCTGATGTCGGTCACATTGTTGATACGCACGGTGTGCGCCAGGCGCGCGTCCGGCGGCGCAATGACAGAATCCGGAATCTGCGTTATTCGGTTGTTGCTCAGATTGATAGTGTCCAGCAGGGGCTGATCGGCAATACCTGTCGGAAAGGTGTCGATACCGGTGTTGGCCAGATCGATCGAGCGCAGATCGACGATCGCGCTGAAATCCGGCGTGATACCCAGTCGCGGATTCTCATGCAGCCAAAGAGCTCGCAGGGTTGTTCGTTCTGACAGAACACGGGCAGTGTCGGCTGTCAGGGAAATCTGGTTCTCCTGCAGAAACAGTCGCGTCAGCCCGCCCATTTCTCCAACCGCAGGTGGCAGTTGGCGCAGTTGATTTCGTGACAGGTCCAGCCAGCGGACATGGCGAAAACGAGTCAGAAAGCCTTCTGGCGAGGTGCTCAGGTCCATATTGCTCAGTTTGAGAGAGCCAACGTGACTGAAGTCCACATCGATGTCCGGCAGGCTTGGCAATCTCAGGCCGCTGAGATTCAGTTCCAGGCCGATGGGCGTTCGGTCATTGGCCCGTTTCGGGAGTGTCTCTTGCCGCCAGCAACTGATAATCCGGTTACTCGCCGTGAGCCTGTCAGGACGGGTCCGGGCGTTGACCGCCAGTTGGTCCGCCCGAATATATCCGCCTCGATTACCTCCACCAGAGTAAACCCACGCATCGAGCTGACGTTTCAGCGTGCCGAACTCCAGCTCGAGGTTGTGGACCTTGGTGGCCGCTGTATCGCCGTCAAAACTCCAGAGGTATTCCCTGCACTTTTTGACGTCCTTGTTTGGAAACAGTCGCCGATAACGCTGCGTCAGCGAGTTGTCGCTATCAAACATCACGCTATGGTGAGACGTCAGCAGATCCGGGGCTACCCGGCTTACACGCCGCCAGTAGCTGTCGAAGGTTTTCCAGTAGTCGGGCGGGAAATCATTGCCATCGAGATGCGTGCTGCTGTTGATTGAGGCGACAGTCAGCAACTGATCCGGCGCCGGATTGATGAACTCCTGCGGCACTTCTTTCAAATGGTTGTCACGCAAATCAACGATGATCAGCCCCGTCTTGTCTTGCAGTCCGGTCGGCCACTGATCGATTCCGGTTTTATCCAGGAACAGGTATTTCAATCCTGACATGTTGCTAAAGTCCGGGAGCAGCCCGATCGCAGGATTTTCGGAGAGTACGACGGTGTTCAGGTGATGCATGGCACTCAGTGTTGCCGCACTTTCCTGATCCAGTTTCAGTCGGTTATTGCTCAAGTTGAGGTTGTTCAGTCTACTCATCGCCCCAACGGATCGAGGCAAGGTTTCAATCCCGCAACGGTTGATTATCAAGTGCTCCAGATGAGTAAAGTTGGACAGGAACAGGTCGGCATCACCCGACCAGGTAACTTCATTCAGGATCAGTAATCTGACATGACTGAAGTCTGCGGTCAGGGCGGGGAGCGGCGCATTGAGGGATGCCAGCTTCAGTGTCGTTCCCGAGTCTTGAAGCCAGCAGTCTTTGATGATTCTGGCGACGCGCCGCGCCTGTTTTTTTGCGGGTGAGTCAGCGCTGGCTGAATCGGCCTGGCTGCTGTCGACATAAGCATTCAACCGGGCTTCGAGTGAGTCCAGTTCCTCAACGCGCCGAGCCAGTTTTATTTTGCCTTCATCATCCAGACCGGTGAAAAATATCCGGGCTTCTTGGGCGTTCTTGTCCGGATAGACCCGCTGCACTGTGGCGACCTCGGGCATATCACCATCAAGTCTGAATGCGCCCGCCAATGCGTCGGTGCTCAGCTGCGGGTGCGCGGTCGCCACGCGTCGCCAAAATACTTCAAGCTTTTCCCAGTAGTCCGGCGGGAAAGGATTGCCCTCAAGCAGCGTGACGCGGTTGATCCGTGTGACCGCCTCGAGTTCATCCGTCGAGGGGGTGAGGTGTGCCTCTGGAACCTCGGTCAGCTGGTTTTTGCGCAAGTCCAGCCGGGTCAGTTTGGTCTGATTACGCAAACCCGTTGGCCACTGAACCAGTTGTGCATCGCTCAGATTCAGTATTTCCAGGTCAGCCATACCGGCAAAATCAGGCGTTTTACCCAGTGGATTGCCTGACAGGTCAAGTTGCTTGAGTTTGCCCAGAGTGCTCAGCTCTCCCGCCGTTTGCTCATTGAGGGCAATACGGTTCGAACTCAGATCCAGCTTGCTCAGATTGGACATCTGCACAATGGCTTTGGGCAATGTACCCAGTGCTGAGTCGTTGATCTGCAGAGACTCCAGGCCGGAAAAATTGCCGAGAAATGTGTTGGCCGAGTCGGACCAGGTGACCGATTGCAGAGTCAGGTGCCTGACATGGCTGAAATCTGCGGTCAGCGCGGGCAGCGTTGCATTTCCGGTCATCAGGCTGAGAATTCCCCCGCTCTGATGACGCCAGCAAAGTTTGAGGCTTTTAGCGACCTGCTGCGCGTTGGTTCGTGATGTGCCCGGTGCCGACGCGAGGGAAGATTGTCTGACCCAGGCATTCAGCTCGACCTTGAGTGTTTTGTACTCGGTTTCGCGGCGGGTCAAACCTCCCGCGATATCATCTCCCAATGACTTGATGAAGTCGCTTATCTCGTCATCTGTACGATCCGGGAACAATTTTTTCGCGCGGGACTTCGAGCCGCGCAATTTATTGAGGGTCAGAGATAGCCGGTCCCGTAGCCCCAGACGAACAGGCGCGTGACCACCATCGCTGCGTATCATCCCGCCCGCTCCGGCGACCGTGATACCCACCCAGCCTTGTATGGCATCGAAAACAATCGGTTCCGACCTTCCCGGACGCGAGGCGACATAGCGGTTTGCGCTGTCGCTGGCCACCGGGTCGTCGCTGCGCACAATGCGCATCACTGCCGCCAACGGCGTTGAGCTATCGGCATCATGCAAGACCTGATAGGCGTGGTTTTCGATCACCGCGTAGAGTTTGCCGTCGAATCGATGAAGGCCGTCGCTGCCAGGTTCTGCGTGGTTGAAATCCAGCCCTGTGCGAAACGGTTCCAGTCGGGTATCGCTTAAACGAAAGGTGTTCGGTTCAAAGTCTTCCAGCCTGTGCCACAGCCCGCTCTCGGCATCGCGCAGTAGCAATGGACCGGAGGGTTTCGATTCGCTCGACAACCTGGCCCGCGACAGGCCGGTGAGCGGATCCGTGCCAACCTGCACGATGCCGCCGTCGGCAATCTCCGCGTATTCCCGACCCCTGTGCGTCCTTAAACCGTTGTCATCGGCTTGCGCCAAAACTGGCGGTACGGCGAGTCGATAATGTTCCAGTGGCTGAGTGATCGGGTGAGAGGTACCTGGTGACGAAAGGGTCGAATGCACCGTGATGGCCGGTGCCGGCTCGATCGCATCGATGCCGGCTTGCGTGCCTGGCCTGCCCGGTCGCAGCGAAGGGGCGGCCGGTGTCGAGAGATCGATACCTGTGCGCAGTGGCGGTTCAAGGTGTGGGGGGTCTACCTCTGGTCCAGCGTTTTGTCGAATGGGGGTATTGGCGGAGCTGCTGCCTTTGGCAGACGATTTAACGGGCATATCTTTCTATCCTTGTAGAGTTTGCGCACCAGCTCGTATAAACAAGCGTTGATGGCAGGGGCGGCGTCATTGCCGCTGATCAGCTAGGGTTTCACGACGCCAGGTCGAAGATTTTCTGCGCTGTTTTGCGGTCGAGGGTCAGTCTCCAGATGGCGACATGCGGACGCCCGGCCTGTTCGTCCCGGCGTTGGGACGAGACACCTTTGCGGGCTTGATCCAGCGTTTTCAGATGGCCACCTGTGCTTTTGAACTCCCGTTCAGAAGTGCCTGCTGCCGGATAGTGAAAATGGGCCTCCCATAATCGCTCGCCCGTACGCTTGTCGCTCAGCAGGTAGGTGTCCAGAAACTCTTTGTTGGCGCCCTTGCCCAGCGGCTGCCGACTTTGGGTTCGTTTGACGCGCAGCTCGTCGAGGTTGATCAGATGCACCACCCGGTCGGCACTCAGGTGGCTTTTGTCCTTGAAAAGCCGGATGCGGATCTCTTCGGCTTCCTTGCGTAATCGCTGGCTGTCTTGCCTGAGTCGCTGCACGACAGGTCCGACTTCGATTGCGGAAGGGTTGGGAGCTTTTTCTATCTGTGGAATGAGGTCATCGAGCACGATGGCTTTGGTGACCAACTCATCCACGATGCCTGATGCATTATGTTTTGCCGCCTCTTTTTGCCAGGCCGCGCGCAGATACTCATCGGACATTGCCAGGTGCTGCTCGGCTTCGGTGGTCAGCTTCGACAGTTTTTTTTCCGGGGTGGCTACACGGCGGTGCAACCCTCCCTCTCGCCGCTCGTACGTCTGCAGGACCTCGGTAGGGTTGTGTGGGTGCATGACATCCATCAGTTCTTCGCCAGCGGGACCAAGTCGCGGTTGGCCGAGGCGGATCTTGTGAACCCCGTTATGTTCGCTGCGGAACATCCTTGTCGGCATCGGTACCGGTTCGCTTGTACGTTGAACCGGTATGAAATCGAAGTCGATGGCCTGATCGGACGAGGGTAATAACGGAACGTTTTCCAGATCACGGTGATAAAGGGCCAGCCGATCTTCCAGCGTGTTCTCGAACGACGTGATGGCGTCGATGATTTCTTGCCGGGAAGTGGCGTCGGCGGAACCCGAAGGAAACTCAAGGTACTCAAAGGAATTCTTGATCGAGGTACATTGATCCAGCAGATCGCTCAATACCGGAATACGAGCGTCCAGCGGGATAGCGTCGATACCAAGAAAGACATGCGTCGTTTCCGAAAATGACAACGAAAGGTTCGCAGGTGTGCTGACGCCCGCATTGGCGGACAGCACCTGACACTTTGAATGCAACCAGTCGGCAGTGTCTCTGTGTATTTCCATAGGGTCGTAATCCCACTCGGAAAAGCTGTTCTGGTTGTATTGCGATTTTTGCAGTAATTCGTCGGCAATGATCTGGCGCTTGCGCAGAAGCGCAAGTTTGCCCTTCAAGTATCCGGCGTTCGAACGATGATGTTCGAGAGTGAACCGCACCCTCGGTGGCCTATCGATCAGTTTGCGCCGATCACCTGCCTGCATGATTCTGCAAAGAACTTCAAAGCGCTTTAGCTGAATCCTGGACAGTTCGGCCTCATAAGCGCTGATGCCTTTGTAGATCAGGAGTGAGACCTGTTCCTTGAGGTAGAAATCGAAGCATTTGTCCACAGCGGCGAGATGTCTGTGGTACTGCACCTCATATTTGACGATTTCAGCTCGTTCGCCCGCTTGGCCCTTCAATTCGAACCAGGCGCTCTGCAGCTCTCTGGCCAGGGCTGCAGATTCATTCATCATTTTCTCATGGCTATCCAGATCCCCGTTCAGGTCGGTAATAGAGCGAATGGACGGCATGTCCTCCAGCGGCTTCCAGAGTTTGCTCTGCGGATCAAGCTTCAACAGCGGGCCTGAAGGGTTGCGCTCACTCGTCAGCGTGGCTCGATAGAGGCCCATTTTCGGATCAATCACCACCAGGACGGAGTGATCGTCCGGCACATCGACGTACCGGCGGCCCTCGACGATGCGAAAACCTTGTGTATCGGCAATGGGCAGCCGAATGTGGCTGGGGATCCAGTAATCCGCCAGTGGCCGTCGCGCAGGTGCCGACACCAGGGCCGCTCCGGACGGCGACCGGCTGACTGTTACGCCAGGTTGCAAATGGCTTCTGACAGGGGGGGCCGAAGTTTCGCCAGGTCTGCTGGTGGAAGAACTCGCTACCACGGTCTGCGTGTTGTCGGGCGGCCGCAAATTCGGGGTGGCCGGCTGCGTGGTTCGTGTTGGCGGGTTGTTGGTGAGAGGGCCTTTGGCAGGCTTTTTGGGTGACATGTCTTCATCCTTGAAGGGTTGTCACATCAGCCAGGTTCAACACTGGTCGATGAGTATGTGATTTGAATAGCGAATTTTCGAGTCCGGTTGCCGGGTAACCCGTGGGCCGCGAAGCCTGTGAGAGAAACCGACCATTGCCGTCGGAATTGGTCAAAATTTGTGCTATATTCCGCGCCCGCGATTTTTCACTTCAACACCGGTCGTCGACATGCAAGCAGCCAAGCCGTTATTTGACTATCCAAAATATTGGGCCGAATGTTTCGGGCCAGCGCCATTCCTGCCGATGAGCAGGGAGGAGATGGATCAGCTTGGCTGGGATTCGTGCGACATCATCATTGTTACCGGTGATGCCTACGTCGATCACCCGTCGTTCGGCATGGCGATCATTGGCCGGCTGCTGGAGTCCCAGGGCTTCCGCGTCGGGATCATTGCCCAGCCGAACTGGCAGTCCAAAGACGACTTCATGAAGCTCGGCGAGCCGAACCTGTTCTTCGGCGTTGCGGCGGGCAACATGGACTCGATGATCAACCGCTACACCGCGGACAAGAAAATCCGTTCCGACGACGCTTACACGCCGGGCGGCATGGCCGGCAAGCGTCCGGACCGCGCGAGCCTGGTTTACAGCCAGCGCTGCAAGGAAGCCTACAAGCACGTACCGATCGTCCTTGGTGGCATCGAAGCCTCGCTGCGTCGCATCGCCCACTACGACTATTGGCAGGATCGTGTGCGTAACTCGATCCTGATCGACGCCAGCGCCGACATCCTGCTGTACGGCAACGCCGAGCGCGCGATCGTCGAAGTTGCCCAGCGTCTGTCCTACGGCCACAAGATCGAAGACATCACCGACGTGCGCGGCACCGCGTTCATCCGTCGTGACACGCCACAGGGCTGGTACGAAGTCGATTCCACCCGCATTGACCGTCCGGGCAAGGTCGACAAGATCATCAACCCGTACGTCAACACCCAGGACACCCAGGCCTGTGCCATCGAACAGGAAAAGGGCCCGGTCGAGGATCCGCAGGAAGCCAAGGTCGTACAGATCCTGGCAAGCCCGCGCATGACCCGCGACAAGACCGTGATCCGCCTACCGTCGATGGAAAAGGTACGTAACGACCCGGTTCTGTACGCTCACGCCAACCGCGTACTGCACCTCGAAACCAACCCCGGCAACGCCCGTGCGCTGGTGCAAAAGCATGGCGAAGTCGATGTCTGGTTCAACCCGCCGCCGATTCCGATGACCACTGAAGAAATGGACTACGTGTTCGGCATGCCGTACGCCCGTGTTCCCCACCCGGCGTATGGCAAGGAGAAGATCCCGGCCTACGACATGATCCGTTTCTCGGTGAACATCATGCGTGGTTGCTTTGGTGGCTGCACCTTCTGCTCGATCACCGAGCACGAAGGCCGGATCATCCAGAACCGTTCCGAAGAGTCGATCATTCGCGAAATCGAAGAGATCCGCGACAAGGTCCCAGGCTTCACCGGCGTCATTTCCGACCTCGGCGGCCCGACCGCGAACATGTACCGCATCGCCTGCAAAACGCCGGAAATCGAATCCGCGTGCCGCAAGCCGTCCTGCGTGTTCCCGGGCATCTGCCCGAACCTGAACACCGACCACTCGTCGCTGATTCAGCTGTACCGCAGCGCCCGCGCCTTGCCGGGTGTGAAGAAGATCCTGATCGCCTCCGGCCTGCGTTACGACCTCGCGGTCGAGTCGCCGGAGTATGTCAAGGAGCTGGTGACCCACCACGTCGGCGGTTACCTGAAGATCGCCCCGGAACACACCGAGGAAGGTCCGCTCAACCAGATGATGAAACCGGGCATTGGCAGCTATGACAAGTTCAAGCGCATGTTCGAGAAGTACACCAAGGAAGCGGGCAAAGAGCAGTACCTGATTCCGTACTTCATCGCTGCCCACCCGGGCACCACCGACGAAGACATGATGAACCTGGCGCTGTGGCTCAAGGGCAACGGCTTCCGCGCCGATCAGGTGCAGGCGTTCTACCCGTCGCCAATGGCCACCGCGACTGCGATGTACCACTCGGGCAAGAACCCGCTGCGCAAGGTCACCTACAAGAGCGACGGCGTGACCATCGTCAAGAGCGAAGAGCAGCGTCGTCTGCACAAGGCGTTCTTGCGTTATCACGATCCGAAAGGCTGGCCGATGCTGCGTGAAGCGCTGATCCGTATGGGTCGTGGCGACCTGATCGGTTCGGGCAAGGATCAGTTGATCCCGACGCATCAACCGGCTACCGACAGCTACCAGAGCGCCCGTCGCAAGAACTCGACGCCGGCCGGCAGCCATAAAGTGGCGAAGGACGGCAAAGAGAAGACCACCAAGATCCTCACCCAGCACACCGGTTTGCCGCCGCGTGCCAGTGATGGCGGTAATCCTTGGGACAAGCGTGAGCAGGCCAAGGCGGCGGCGTTTGCCCGCAACCAGCAGGCGGCCAAGGAACGTAAAGACGCTGCGAAAGGCAAAGGGCCGAAGCCGACCCGTAAGCCTGTGGTACCGCGCTGATCATTGCTTGAGCTGGACAGAACGCCAACCTTCGGGTTGGCGTTCTGCATTTCAGGCCCCAGAAAATGCGGTGAGCCTCTGTCCTCTTCGCGAGCAAGCTCGCTCCCACAGGGGAATGCATTCCAAGTGTGGGAGCGAGCTTGCTCGCGAAGAGGACGGCACATGCAACCACCATCGCATGTCTGCCACAAATAGAAGCAAACTCGCCAAACCATTTCCCCGCATCGCCCGATTTTGGTGCTGTACTGCCCTAAGCATTCCGGGAAAGCGCCCAAGCCTGTGCATGGCATAAGTCTTGCGCGCTTTCGAATACGCTTAGGCTCGCAGGAGGCACGCCGTGTCGATTCATGTCGCATTGCATCACGTCACGCATTATCGCTACGACCGCGCTGTCGAACTCGGCCCGCAGATCGTTCGCCTGCGCCCGGCCGCCCACAGCCGCACGCGGATTCTGTCCTATGCGCTGAAAGTCTCGCCCGAGCAGCACTTCATCAACTGGCAGCAGGATCCGCAGGGCAACTACCTCGCCCGATTGGTATTCCCCGAGAAAACCGACGAATTACGCATCGAAGTCGATCTGCTCGCCGAAATGGCGGTGTTCAACCCGTTCGACTTCTTCCTCGAACCCTACGCCGAGAAAATCCCCTTCGCCTATGCCGCCGATGAGCGCAAGGAACTGGCGCCGTACCTCGAAACCTTGCCGCTGACGCCGACATTCAAGACCTATCTGGACGCCATCGACCGCACGCCGCTGCCTGCGGTGGATTTTCTGGTGGCGCTCAACCAGCGTCTGAGCGAAGACATCGGCTACCTGATCCGCATGGAGCCGGGCGTGCAGACGCCGGAGCACACCCTCGAACATGCCTCGGGTTCCTGCCGGGATTCGGCGTGGCTGCTGGTGCAACTACTGCGCAACCTTGGATTGGCCGCGCGATTTGTCTCCGGGTATCTGATTCAACTGACCGCCGATGTGAAAAGTCTCGCCGGCCCGTCCGGCACTGAAGTCGATTTCACCGACCTGCACGCCTGGTGCGAGGTGTATTTGCCGGGCGCTGGCTGGATCGGCTTGGACGCCACGTCCGGGCTGTTCGCCGGCGAAGGGCATATCCCGTTGGCGTGTAGTCCCGATCCGTCCTCAGCGGCACCGATCAGTGGCTTGGTCGAGCCGTGCGAATGTGAATTCAGCCATGAAATGTCGGTGGAGCGGATCTGGGAGGCGCCGCGCGTCACCAAGCCCTATACCGATGAGCAATGGCTGGCGATTAAGGCGCTCGGCCGCCAGATCGATGCCGATCTGCTGGCGGATGATGTACGCCTGACCATGGGCGGCGAGCCGACCTTCGTCTCAATCGATGATCCGGATGGTGCCGAGTGGAACACTGCCGCGTTGGGTGCGGATAAACGTAGGCTTTCCGCCGAACTGTTCCAGCGCATGCGCAAACATTACGCGCCGCAAGGTCTGGTGCATTTTGGTCAGGGCAAGTGGTATCCCGGCGAGCAACTGCCGCGCTGGTCGCTCAATTGCTACTGGCGCCGTGACGGCGTGCCGATCTGGCATAACGATGCTTTGATCGCTGACGAGCAACAGGATTACGGCGCCAATGGCGAATTGGCTGGACGCTTCCTCGCGAGTGTCGCCGAGCGCCTGAAACTACCTACGCGTTTTGTCTTCCCGGCCTACGAGGACAACTTCTATTACCTCTGGCGCGAGGGCACATTGCCCGGCAACGTCAGCGCCGAAGATTCGCGTCTGGAGGAGCCGCTGGAGCGCGCACGCCTGCGCAAGGTGTTCAGTCAGGGCCTGAATAAAGTCATTGGCCAGGTGCTACCGCTGGCGCGCACGGCCAAGGGCGATCAATGGCAGAGCGGGCGCTGGTATCTGCGCGACGAACATTGCCGTTTGGTGCCGGGCGATTCGCCGCTGGGCTATCGCCTGCCGTTGGGGTCGCAGCCGTGGGTGAAGGCCGCCGAGTATCCGTTCATTCATCCTCAGGATCCGAATCAGGACTTCCCTGAGCTGCCGCAAACTGCGCAGCTCAACAGCCACGATGAACCGGCGACGGCTGACGAACGCGCGCCGAAAATCGACGAATCCGCCGACTGGCTGACCCGCACGGCATTTTGCGCTGAGGCTCGCGAGGGCCGCTTGTACCTGTTCATGCCGCCGCTGGAGCGGGTCGAGGATTACCTGGAACTGGTAGCGGCCATCGAAGCCACCGCCGAAGAACTGCGTTGCCCGGTGTTGCTGGAAGGCTACGAGCCACCGAGCGATCCGCGTCTGAGCAATTTCCGCGTGACGCCGGATCCGGGCGTGATCGAGGTCAACGTGCAGCCGTCGGCGACCTGGGACGAGTTGGTCGAGCGCACTGAGTTTCTTTACGAAGAGGCGCGGCAAACCCGACTGACCACCGAGAAATTCATGATCGATGGTCGCCACACTGGCACCGGCGGCGGTAACCATTTTGTGCTCGGTGGTGCGACGCCAGCGGACTCACCGTTTCTGCGTCGCCCGGATCTGCTACGCAGCCTGATCAGCTACTGGCACAACCATCCGTCGTTGTCGTATCTGTTTTCCGGATTGTTCATCGGCCCGACATCTCAGGCGCCGCGTGTCGACGAGGCGCGCAATGACGCGCTGTACGAACTGGAAATCGCTTTCGCGCAAATGCCGGAGCCGGGCGAGGAATGCGCGCCGTGGCTGGTCGACCGACTGCTGCGCAACTTGCTGATCGACGTCACCGGCAACACGCACCGTGCCGAGTTCTGCATCGACAAACTCTACTCACCGGACGGCGCCACCGGGCGTCTCGGCTTGCTGGAACTGCGCGCCTTTGAAATGCCGCCACACGCGCGCATGAGTCTGGCCCAGCAGCTTTTGCTGCGGGCGCTGGTCGCACGTTTCTGGCGTGAGCCTTATGCGCCGCCGAAACTGGCGCGTTGGGGCACCGAGCTGCACGATCGATTCTTGCTGCCGCACTTTATCGAGCAGGACTTCGCCGACGTTATCGTCGAGCTGAACAACGCCGGTTATCCGCTACGAGCCGAATGGTTTGCTGCGCATCTGGAGTTTCGTTTTCCCAAGGTCGGCGATTACGCCGTCAACGGCATCGAACTCGAACTGCGTCAGGCGCTGGAGCCGTGGCATGTCCTGGGCGAGGAGGGCGCGGCAGGCGGCACGGTGCGCTACGTCGACTCCTCGCTGGAGCGTTTGCAGGTCAAGCTCAAAGGGCTGCCGCCGCAGCGTTATTTGCTGACCTGTAATGGCATCGCGGTGCCGTTGCACCCGACCGGGCGCGTGGGCGAGTTCGTCGCGGGTGTGCGTTACCGTGCGTGGCAACCGGCCAACTGTCTGCAACCGACGATTCCCGTGCACGCACCGCTGGTTTTCGACTTGCTCGATACGTGGATGGGGCGTTCGCTGGGCGGTTGCCAGTACCACGTCGCCCATCCGGGCGGGCGCAATTACGAGACGTTGCCGGTCAATGCCAACGAAGCCGAGAGCCGGCGCATGGCGCGATTCTTCCGCGTCGGACACACGCCGGGGAAACTTCCTGTACCGAACGTGGAAATCAGTGACGAGCTGCCGATGACACTCGATTTGCGACGTTTCTAAAGCCTACGCGACACGCGGATTTTTCGTATATCCGCGTGTCATGTGCCTGCGTTAGTCTGACCGTTCCCTGCTGTCTGCCGAGCTTTCCATGCCTGACCTGCTAGACCGCTACCCGCTCACTGCGGGCACTTATCACGAACTGCTCGATGGCAGTGGCGCGGTGCGCCCGCACTGGCGGCGGCTGTTCGATCAGTTGCAGCGCAGCACCCCGGCGCAACTGGTGCAGCGGCAGGCATTACTGGCGCGGCAAATTCAGGAAAACGGTGTCACCTATAACGTCTATGCCGATCCCAAGGGCGCGGATCGGCCGTGGGAACTGGATCTGCTGCCCCACGTGATTGCTGCGCAGGAGTGGCAGCAGCTCTCGGCAGGTATCGCCCAACGTGCGCGGCTGCTTAATGCGGTGCTGGCCGATTTGTACGGCCCGCAACGGTTGATCAGCGAAGGCTTGTTGCCGGCAGAGCTGGTCTTTGGTCATAACAATTTTCTCTGGCCGTGTCAGCGGATCACGCCGCCGGAAGAGACATTCCTGCATCTTTACGCCGTGGATCTGGCACGCACGCCGGACGGGCGCTGGTGGGTTACGGCGGATCGCACACAAGCGCCATCGGGCGCCGGCTATGCTCTGGAATACCGAACCATCGTGTCCCGCGCCTTTCCCGAGTTGTACCGGGATCTGAAGGTGCAGCATCTGGCCGGGTTCTTCCGCACCTTGCAGGAAACCCTCGCGCGACAGGCGCCCAGTGACGATGACGCGCCGCTGGTGGTGCTGCTCACGCCGGGGCGCTTTAACGAGAGTTATTTCGAACATTTGTATCTGGCTCGCCAGCTCGGCTACCCGTTGGTTGAGGGCGGTGACCTGACGGTGCGCGATGCCACGGTCTACCTGAAAACCCTCAGCGGCTTGCGTCGGGTGCACGCGATCATGCGTCGGCTCGATGATGATTTCTGCGACCCGCTGGAGCTGCGTACGGACTCGGCGCTCGGCGTGCCCGGTCTGCTCGAAGCCGTGCGCCAAGGGCGAGTACTGGTGGCCAACGCGTTGGGCAGCGGCGTGCTGGAATCTCCGGGTTTGCTGGGTTTTCTGCCGAAGATCAACCAATACCTGTTTGGCGAAGAGCTGATCTTGCCGTCAATCGCGACGTGGTGGTGCGGCGAGCCGCCGGTACTGGCGCAGGCCTTGGAAAAACTCCCTGAGCTGTTGATCAAACCGGCGTTTCCCTCGCAAAGCTTCGCGCCTGTTTTTGGCCGTGATCTGAGTGAAAAGCAACGTCAGACGCTTGCCGAGCGCATGCAGGCGCGCCCTTATGCCTACGTTGCGCAAGAGTTGGCTCAGCTATCGCAAGCGCCGATCTGGCAGGCTGAAAATGGACAACTGCAACCGCGGGCGATCGGTATGCGCATGTACGCGGTGGCCGGTAGTGAAGGTTATCGCGTGCTGCCCGGTGGTCTGACCCGGGTGGCCGCCGAAGCGGATGCCGAAGTGGTATCGATGCAGCGCGGCGGGGCGAGCAAGGACACTTGGGTACTTGGCGATCGTCCGCCCAGCGGCGAGCAATGGAAGAGCCAGCGTAATGTCGGCGTGCATGACCTGGTGCGGCGCGATCCGTATCTACCCTCGCGAGTGGTGGAGAACCTGTTCTGGTTCGGCCGTTACTGCGAACGCTGCGACGACAGTGCGCGGCTGCTGCGCATCATGCTTGCGCGGTATGTCGATGGTGATGACCCGCAAGCGTTGCAGGCGGCGGTCGATCTCGGCGAGCGGTTGACGTTGTTGCCGGATGAAGGAGAGCTGCCCGAGCGCTTGCTCGCTGCATTGCTCGGTGAAGACTGGTCGTTCAGCCTGCGTTCCAATCTGCAACGCTTGCAGTGGGCGGCCTCACAGGTGCGCGGCAAGCTTTCGCGGGAGAACTGGCAGGCGCTGGTGGAGTTGCAGCGCGAAGCGATGGAGCTGGACACCGACGACCCCGACTTTGGTGAACTGCTGGATTTCCTTAACCGGCTGGTGATGTCGCTGGCGGCGTTGTCCGGGTTTGCTCTGGACGACATGACCCGCGACGAAGGCTGGCGCTTTCTGATGATTGGCCGGCGTATCGAACGACTGCAGTTTCTCAGCAGCAGCCTTGCGGCGTTTCTGCGCGGTGCCGGCGCGTTCGACCAAGCGGGGCTGGAGTGGCTGCTGGAGCTGGGCAACAGCAGCATCACCTATCGCTCGCGTTATCTGGCCGTGGCGCAATTGATTCCGGTGCTCGACCTGTTGCTGCTCGACGAGCAGAACCCGCACGCGGTGCTGTTCCAGTTGAAACTGGTCACTCGCACGTTGAAACGTTTGAACGATGATTTTGGTGCGCCACGGGAAGCGGGGTTGCCGCGACTGGTCGAGCGTCTGGCGCGGTTCGATCTGGGGTGTCTGGAGAATCCATTGTTCGGTGAATCCAGCGTACGAGCGGCTTTGAATGGTCTTGCTGATCTGCTGCAAGAGATTGCCGAGGCCAGCGGGCAAGTGTCCGATCGCCTGGCCCTGCGCCATTTCGCCCATGTCGATGATGTCAGCCAGCGCACGGTGTCCGTTTGATGAATGCTCGCTACCAGATCCTCCACGACACCTGTTATCACTACGACAGCCCGGTGTCCCTGGCGCAGCAACTGGCGCATTTGTGGCCGCGTGAATGCGACTGGCAACGCTGCACCGAACAGCAACTGCTGATCAGCCCGGAGCCGACAGCGCGGCGCGATGAGCTGGATGTGTTCGGCAATCCGCTGACCCGGCTGGCCTTCGAGCGTCCTCACGACGAATTACAGGTCAATGCCCGGCTCACCGTTGAGGTGCTGGAGCGGCCGGCGCTGGACTTCAATCAGTCACCCGCCTGGGAGCTGACCCGCGATGCGCTGACCTACAGCAGCCAGCCGTTGTCCGCTGAGTTGCTCGAAGCCTGTCGCTACCGGTTTCAGTCACCGTATGTGCATTTGAAGCGCAGCTTCGTCGAGTTTTCGCAAAGTTGTTTTCCGCCGGGCAGGCCTTTGCTGTTGGGTGTGCGGGATCTGATGCACAAGATCTTCAGCGAATTCACTTTCGATGCCGAGGCGACCCAGGTGGCGACACCGCTGGTGGAGGTGCTGGAGCGGCGACGCGGGGTGTGTCAGGACTTCGCGCACTTGATGCTGGCGTGCGTGCGCTCGCGAGGGCTGGCGGCGCGCTACATCAGTGGTTATCTGCTGACGCAGCCGCCACCGGGGCAACCACGCCTGATCGGCGCCGACGCGTCGCATGCGTGGGTGTCGGTATTTTGTCCGGTACTGGGCTGGGTGGATTTCGATCCGACCAACAATGTGCAACCGGCGCTGGAGCACATCACGTTGGCGTGGGGTCGGGATTTTTCCGATGTGTCGCCGTTGCGCGGGGTCATTCTTGGCGGCGGCAACCATGATCCGGAAGTGCGCGTCACGGTAATGCCGCTGGATTAACGCCGATCAAAACTGTGGGAGCGAGCCTGCTCGCGAATGCTTTCTTTCAGTAAGTGATTTATCGACTGACACGACGCATTCGCGAGCAGGCTCGCTCCCACAGGGGAGTTGGGGGGAACTCAAAAAGGGGGCTGTGAGGGCCGGCAGTGAAACCGCCAGCCCCGTCACAAATCCGCAGGGTCTGATTCGATGATCAAACCCGGTGGGGCTCAGGCGTCAGGCGCCTGGTCTTTCGGTGCTTCGGTTGCATCAACATCATCATCCGTCGCCACTTCACCGTCAGGGTTCAGTGCCGCTTCTTCAGCGGTTTGTTTCTTGCGCTGAAGCTTTTCCTCTTTCTTCTGTTCCTTTGCCAGGTCTCGTTGACGTTTGGCGAAGGAGTAATTGGGTTTGGCCATGGGCGATCCTCTTGGGTCGAAGGTGAGGTTGAGCGGCGCATATTCTGCCCTGTATCGGTGTCCGGGGGTTAACCGGGTTTTTGGTCGACCCACTTGGGCGTGACGGTCGGCTTCCAGTTATCCAGGGCATCGAGCAGTGTTTGCGGCGATTCGCTCACTTGCAGCATGTCACGGTGTGGCGCGCGAACGAAGCCTTCGCCGACGATATGGTCAAGAAATGCAGTGAGTTTGCTGTAGAAACCGTTCACTTCCAGCAGCCCCAGCGGTTTGCCGTGGTAACCGAGCTGGCCCCAGGTCCAGACTTCGAACAGCTCTTCCAGTGTGCCGAGGCCGCCGGGCAGGGCGATAAACGCATCGCTGAGTTCAGCCATGCGTGCCTTGCGCGCGTGCATGCCATCGACCACTTCCAGGCGCGTCAGGCTTTTGTGACCGATTTCCTTGTCCATCAGGCTTTGCGGGATGATGCCGATCACTTCACCGCCGGCGGCCAGCGCGGCGTCGGCGACAATCCCCATCAAGCCCACAGCGCCACCGCCGTAGACCAGGGTCAACTTGCGTTCAGCCAAGGCCCGGCCAAGGGCGACGGCGGCATCGGTATAAGCCGGGATGGTGCCGGCGTTGGCACCGCAAAATACACAAACGGATTTCAGAGACATGCCTTCCTCCTGGGTCAATCCGTCACAGGGTAATGGCTGGCACGCCGTGATCCAAGGGCTAAACTTCGCGTTCCGGTGATTCAAAGGTACCGCTGGCGCCACAGGCGTAGGCGGCGAGCAAACTGCACAACAGACCGTTAAAGAACATGACAGGCACTCCGTCTCAGTAGATGCGCCGATCATAGGGCGGGCCGGGAGTTCTGGCCGTTAGATTGTGTCGATGAGTGTCATAGCCTGAAAGTTGTATACAATTTTTGACTCAAGTCATAGGAACTTGCGAAGATTTCAGGCAGTCTTTCCACCATTCGTGTTTTTGTTAACCCTGCCTTGGAGATTCACCATGTTTTCCAAAGTTGTTGCGGTATCCCTGCTGGCGCTGGCCAGCAGCCAATTGATGGCTGCCGAGTGCAAAACCACCGTTGATTCCACTGATCAGATGTCCTTCAGCACCAAGGAAATCGTGATCGACAAGAGCTGCAAGACCTTCACCGTCGAACTGACCCACTCCGGCAACCTGCCGAAGAACGTGATGGGCCATAACCTGGTGATCAGCAAAGAAGCGGACATGCAGCCAATCGCCACCGCTGGCCTGGCCGCCGGTATCGACAAGAACTACCTGCCGGAAGGTGACGCGCGCATCATCGCTCACACCAAGATCATCGGCGCCAAGGAAACTGACTCGGTAACCTTCGACGTGTCGAAGCTGGCCGGCGCTGATAAATACGGCTTCTTCTGCTCGTTCCCAGGCCACATCTCGATGATGAAAGGCACGATTACTGTCAAGTAAGCCGGTCAACCGCGTCATCGTTCTTCGCGAGCAAGCTCGCTCCCACAGGTTTGCGCAGTCAATGTGGGAGCGAGCTTGCTCGCGAAGGGGCCATCAGCATCAACTGATGTCTGGGCCAAAAAAGCCCGCTGAGGATCGCTCCTCAGCGGGCTCTTTCATTCCATCAGCGCTTATGGCGCAAACGGCATCACACGCTTGTGATGAGTCTTGTTGTACGTCGCAACGATGATATCGAACGCTTCCTGACGCACCGGCTCGCCGTGCAGGAAGGCATCGATCTCGGCATAGGTCACGCCGTGGGACGCTTCGTCCGGTTTGCCCGGCGACAGGTCTTCCAGGTCCGCCGTTGGCACTTTCTCCACCAGCGACTCCGGCGCACCGAAGCTGCGTGCAATCGCGCGCACCTGATTTTTTACCAGACCGCTGAGCGGTGCCAGATCGCAGGCGCCGTCACCAAACTTGGTGAAGAAACCCATGACGGCTTCCGCCGCATGATCGGTACCGATCACCAGACCATGCGCCGCGCCGGCGATGGTGTATTGGGCAACCATGCGCATCCGCGCCTTGGTGTTGCCCAGTACGAAGTCCACCGACACGGCATGTTTGCCTTCGAATGCCGCGACTTCACTGGCCAGCGACTTCACGGCCGGGCCGATGTTGACCGTGTGCCGTTCGTCCGGGGCGATGAAATCCACCGAGGCCTGGGCATCGTGTTCATCGAACTGGGTTTCGTACGGCAGGCGCACGGCGATGAATTTGTAGCTGTTGTCGCCGGTCTGGTCGCGCAGTTCGCGCATCGCGCGCTGGGCCAGCAGGCCGGCGGTCAGCGAGTCGACGCCACCGCTGATGCCCAGCACCAGCGTCTTGAGCCCGGAATTGACCAGACAATCCTGAATGAAGGTAATACGCCGGGCGACTTCGGCCTGCAGGGCCTGGTAGTCGGCGAACGGCGGTTGCACCTTGAGCTGTTCAGCAATCTCACGCTGTACGGCTTGCATGAATTCACTCCTTGCTAGATAGACTGGAATCGGCAGGAACCTGGAAAACGTGTCGCAAATAGGCAACAAAATTGGGGTCTTTGCAGTGGGACTTGCCTGGCTCGTCGGAGATCTTCGCCACCGGTTGGCCGTTGCAGGCGGTCATTTTAAGCACGATGCTCATCGGTTCGACACCCGGAATGTCACAGGTGAGGTTGGTGCCGATGCCGAAGCTGACGTTGATCCTGCCGTGCAGCGCGCGGAAGATCTCCAGCGACTTGGGCAGCGTCAGGCTGTCGGAGAACACCAGAGTCTTGCTCATCGGGTCGATGCCCAGCCTGTGATAGTGGGCGATGCATTTTTCGCCCCACACCACAGGATCGCCGGAGTCGTGGCGCAGGCCATCGAAAAGCTTGGCGAAGAACAGGTCGAAATCGCCGAGGAAAGCATCGGTGGTGATGCAGTCGGTGAGGGCGATTCCGAGCAGGCCACGGTATTCGCGGACCCAACAATCGAGCGCGGCGATCTGGCTGTCGATCAGGCGCGGGCCGAGTTGCTGATGGGCCATGATCCATTCGTGGGCCATCGTGCCCAGCGGTTTCATATCGAGTTCGCGCGACAGGTGCACGTTACTGGTGCCGACGAAGCGTCCGGGAAAGTCGTGTTTGAGCACATTCACCACTTCAGCCTGCACGCCGTACGAAAAGCGCCGGCGGGTGCCGAAATCGGCGACCTGCAGTTGCGACAATTCGTCGGCCGAGGCGTTGGCGGTCAGCCAGTCGAACTTGCGATAGAGCTGTTCGCGCGCCTGTTCCAGTGCGGTTTCACGGTAGCGATAACGGTTGCGCACTTCGCTGACGATCGCCAGCAACGGCACTTCATAGAGAATCACATGCAGCCACGGCCCACGCAGGCGGATGAACAACTCGCCGTTTTCGATACCGGTGTGCACATAGCGCAGGTTGAAGCGGAACAATCCGAGAAAGCGCAGGAAGTCCGGTTTGAGGAAGCTGATGCGTTCAAGAAAACTCAGTTGATCGGCGCTCAGGCTCAGCTCGGCCAGACGCTCGATCTGAAAACGGATCTCGGCCAGATACGGGCGCAGATCCTCGCTGTTACGGCAACGGAACTCCCATTCGACTTCGACGTTGGGGTAGTTGTGCAGCACCGCCTGCATCATCGTCAGTTTGTAGAAGTCGGTGTCGAGCAGGTTCTGCACGATGCGATCGGCAAACACGCTCTCGCTCATAACGGGGTCTCCAGGTGCGCCGCGCCTGTGCGCGGTCTCAAACAATGGCGCTAGTGGCGCATATCAGCGGTGGGGATTGCCAGCATTTTTTGACAACGCATCAGATCCATTGTGGGAGCGAGCTTGCTCGCGAAGGCGTCATTTCAGCCGACATTGATATTGAATGTGTCGGCCTCTTCGCGAGCAAGCTCGCTCCCACAGGGGTCAAGGCAGCTCAGCCGGGCTATCGATTTGCTCCAGCATCCATTTGACGAAGTCCCGCACTTTGGGCACTTCCGCCGCATGCTCCGGGTACGCCAGGTAATAGGCATCAGTGCTGGGCATTGCATGCTGCCAGGGAATGATCAGTTTGCCGTCGGCCAACTCCTCCTCCACCAGAAACCTCGGCAGCAGCGCCACACCGCAGCCAACCTGCGCGGCGCGAATGCACATATAAAAGGTTTCGAAGCGCGGCCCGTGGTAGCTGTGCTCGGTCTGGTAACCCTGACTGTCGAACCAGTCGTGCCACGCTTGCGGGCGCGAAGCATTTTGCAGCAGCACCAGATCGGTCAATTGCGTCGGGTCAGTAAACGGTTTGTCCGGCAGGCTGCCCGGCGCGCACACCGGCACCAGTTCTTCGCCGAACAGTTTCAGGCATTCAGTCCCTGGCCGTGAACCCTGGCCGAAATAGAAGGCCAAGTCGCTGCGCCCTTGCAGCAGGTCATCCGCTTCCTGCTCGTTGCACAGGTCCAGATGAATCGACGGATGACGTAGCCGCCAGCCTTTCAGGCGCGGCACCAGCCAGCGCGCACCGAAGGTCGATGGCGTAGATACGCGCAGGACTTCGGTCTCGCCGCCGTAGGAACGCAGGTAATGCGTCGACATCTCCACTTGCGAGAGAATTTTTCGTACTTCGACCAAGTACAAATCCCCGGCCGGGGTCATCTGCAAACGCCGACGCACGCGACGGAACAACAAGTGCTGCAACAGCTCTTCAAGCTGCGCGACCTGCTTGCTCACCGCGCTCTGGGTCAGGTTAAGTTCCTCGGCAGCGCGGGTGAAACTCAGGTGACGGGTCACGGCCTCGAAACACTGCAATGCGGTGATCGACGGCAAGTGGCGTTTGTTCAGCATTGGCTGATCCTTTTCTTGTCTTTCTATGCCCAGCATGAATAAACGGAATGATATCTCGCGTAAAGGTCGTTTGTTGCCTCGCCATTGTGACGCTACAACTAAAGGCCTGCCCGGTCGCGAAACGGTGGCCGCACACATTCAGTTTTTTGCTTGAGGAGTGACCCATGGTTGCCGCATTGCTTGATCGTCTTGGTGTGAACCCGGCCCTGTATCAGAACGGCAAAGTGCCGGTGCATTCGCCGATCGACGGCAGCCGCATTGCCGCCGTCAACTGGGAAGGCCCGGCCGAAGTCGAGCAGCACATCAGTCGCGCAGATCATGCGTTCGAGCAATGGCGCAAGGTGCCGGCCCCGCGTCGCGGCGAATTGGTGCGTCAATTTGGCGAAGTGCTGCGTGAATACAAAGCTGATCTCGGTGAACTGGTTTCCTGGGAAGCCGGCAAGATTACTCAGGAAGGTCTGGGTGAAGTGCAGGAGATGATCGACATCTGCGATTTCGCCGTCGGTCTGTCTCGCCAACTGTACGGTTTGACCATCGCCTCCGAGCGTCCTGGTCACCATATGCGTGAAACCTGGCATCCGCTGGGCGTGGTCGGGGTGATCAGCGCGTTCAACTTCCCGGTCGCGGTGTGGGCGTGGAACACCACGCTGGCGCTGGTCTGCGGTAACCCTGTGGTGTGGAAACCGTCGGAGAAAACCCCGCTGACCGCACTGGCCTGTCAGGCGCTGTTTGATCGTGTTGTGAAGAATTTCACCGACGCCCCAGCGAATATTTGCCAGGTGGTTATTGGTGGTCGCGACGCTGGCGAAGCGCTGGTCGATGATCCGCGTGTCGCACTTATCAGCGCCACCGGTAGCACGCGCATGGGTCGCGAAGTGGCGCCGAAAGTCGCCGCACGGTTTGCTCGCAGCATTCTGGAACTGGGCGGTAACAACGCGATGATCCTCGGCCCGAGCGCCGATCTCGACATGGCGGTACGGGCGATTCTGTTCAGCGCCGTCGGTACTGCCGGGCAGCGTTGCACCACCCTGCGTCGACTGATTGCCCATGAGTCGGTGAAGGAAGAAATCGTTACTCGCCTCAAAGCTGCGTACTCGAAAGTGCGCATCGGTAATCCACTGGAGGGCAATCTGGTCGGGCCATTGATCGACAAACACAGCTTCGAAAACATGCAGGACGCACTGGAGCAGGCGTTGAGCGAGGGTGGTCGGGTGTTCGGCGGCAAGCGTCAGCTCGAAGACCAATTCCCCAATGCCTATTACGTTTCGCCGGCGATCGTTGAAATGCCCGAGCAAAGTGATGTGGTTTGCAGTGAGACCTTCGCACCGATTCTGTACGTGGTCGGCTACAGCGATTTCCAGGAAGCGCTGCGCCTGAACAACGCGGTGCCGCAAGGTCTGTCGTCGTGCATCTTCACCACGGACGTGCGCGAAGCCGAGCAGTTCATGTCGGCGGTCGGCAGCGACTGCGGCATCGCCAACGTCAACATCGGCCCGAGCGGTGCCGAAATTGGCGGTGCGTTTGGTGGCGAGAAAGAGACCGGTGGTGGTCGTGAGTCCGGCTCGGACGCGTGGCGCGCCTATATGCGCCGGCAGACCAACACCGTGAACTACTCGCTGGAGTTGCCGCTGGCGCAGGGCATCACCTTCGACTGACAGTTGGAGACCCCCTTGATCGATCGTTCCCACGCTCTGCGTGGGAATGCCTCACCGGACGCTCCGCGTTCGCTTTTGGGACGCAGAGCGTCCTTGACTGCATTCCCACGCAGAGCGTGGGAACGATCATTTTGCAGTGTTTGTTAGGTTTCTGTTGGAGTCTGGCAATGCCGTTACGCGAAGAATGTCTGTGGGAAAAACTCACGCCGCAAAGGCCGGATAACACCGCGCTCAAGGGCGAAGTCAACGTCGATGTCTGCGTGATCGGCGCCGGTTTTACCGGGTTGTCGGCGGCGTTGCATCTATTGGAAAAAGGCAAAAGCGTCTGCGTGCTGGAAGCGCATCGCGCCGGTCACGGCGGTTCCGGACGCAACGTCGGTTTGGTCAACGCCGGCATGTGGATCCCGCCGGACGAGATCGAAGCCGGTTTCGGCGAAGTGGTCGGCAGTCAGCTCAACCGTATGCTCGGGGCTGCGCCGGCGCTGGTCTTCAGCCTTGTGGATAAATACGACATCGATTGCCAGCTGCGCCGCGAAGGCACGCTGCACATGGCGCACAACGCCAAAGGTGAAGCGGATCTGCGCAGTCGTGAACAGCAATGGAAACGCCGAGGTGCGCCGGTCGAATTGCTCACCGGCAAGGCGTGTGAACAGGCCACCGGTACGCAAAAGATCGCCGCCGCGTTGCTCGATCGCCGCGCCGGTACGCTCAATCCGATGGCTTATGTCACCGGGCTGGCCAATGCGGTGCGCGGTCTCGGCGGGCAACTGTTCGATCATTCGCCGGTCACTCGCCTTGAACGTCAGGGCACGAACTGGTCGGTGCAGACCGAGCACGGTTCGGTGCTGGCCGAACAAGTGGTGATCGCCTCCAACGCCTACACCGAAGGCGACTGGACCGAGCTCAAGCGAAACTTTTTCCCCGGTTACTACTATCAGGTCGCCTCGGTGCCGTTGACCGAAGACGCCGCACAGGAAATTCTCCCGGGCGGGCAGGGCTCGTGGGACACGCGGCAGGTGCTGAGCAGCATCCGCCGTGACAAAGAAGGGCGCTTGTTGCTCGGTAGCCTGGGCAACGGCAATCAGAAACCGACGTGGTTTCTCAAGGCCTGGGCCGACCGCGTGCAGCAGCATTACTTCCCCAATCTGCAACCCGTTGAGTGGGAATGCACCTGGACCGGGCGCATCGCGTTTACGCCCGATCACCTCATGCGTTTGTTCGAGCCGGCGCCGGGACTGGTGGCCGTCACCGGTTACAACGGCCGGGGCGTCACGACGGGCACCGTGGTCGGCAAAGCCTTCGCCGACTATTTGTGTCACGGCAATCCGCAAGCCCTGCCAATTCCCTTCGCACCGATGCAGCCCCTGGCCGGCGTGGGCTTGCGCAGTTGCCTGTACGAGGCCGGGTTCTCGCTGTATCACGCGGGCCAGTGCCTGCGCATTGTCATTTGAGTGTTGAAATATGTTGCCGGACGCGGCGCTTTTCGATGCAGCGACTAGCCTGTAATGGTGCGGGTTGTAGCAGTCCCGCACCAGCAGTGTGCAGTTCGGTGACGCGGGCTGTTACAGGCTGGTTGCACGTCGTTTGGCGCCGCGGTTGCAATGATGGCGCGTGCGGGTTGCGCCTGAAAAAATAAATGGTTTCACCTTCCGCGGTTTAGACGGTTGCACGCCCAATGAAAATGGGACCGAAACAGTCGAAATAACAAGAAAGCAGCGACTTTTTGAAGAATAAAAAACCGATGGCACGGCCCTTGCTCTGAGCATTCAGTGAAGTGAAGTCGCAGTGCCAACTAAAAAAAACCTTGGAGCACCACCTCATGTCCCAGACGTTTTACAAGAAAGGCTTTCTGGCCCTCGCAGTGGCTACTGCGTTGGGTGTTTCTGCGTTTGCTCAAGCTGATGTGAAAATCGGTGTAGCGGGTCCAATGACTGGCGCCAACGCAGCATTTGGCGAGCAGTACATGAAGGGTGCACAGGCAGCGGCTGACGCAGTCAACGCGGCGGGTGGCGTCAACGGGGAGAAAATCGTACTGGTCAAGGGCGATGACGCCTGCGAGCCGAAGCAGGCCGTGACGGTCGCCAAGGACCTCACCAACCAGAAAGTCGCCGGCGTGGTCGGTCACTTCTGCTCCTCTTCGACCATTCCAGCGTCGGAAATCTACGACGAAGCCGGGATCATCGCGATCACCCCGGGTTCGACCAACCCACAGGTCACCGAGCGTGGGCTCAGCGCCATGTTCCGTATGTGCGGGCGTGACGACCAGCAAGGCATTGTGGCCGGCGACTACATCGTCGACGTGCTCAAGGGCAAGAAAGTCGTCGTGCTGCACGACAAGGACACCTACGGCCAAGGCCTGGCGGATGCCACCAAGGCACAACTGGTCAAGCGCGGCGTGACGCCTGTGTTGTACGAAGGCCTGACCCGTGGCGAAAAAGACTTCAGCACCATCGTCACCAAGATCCGTGGCGCTGGCGCCGACGTCGTCTACTTCGGCGGTCTGCACCCGGAGGCCGGCCCGCTGGTCCGCCAGCTGCGTGAACAAGGCCTGAAAGACGTCAAGTTCATGTCCGATGATGGCATCGTGACAGACGAACTGGTGACCACCGCCGGTGGTCCGCAATTCACCGATGGCGTGCTGATGACCTTTGGCGCCGACCCGCGTCTGTTGCCTGAGAGCAAGACCGTAGTGGACGCTTTCCGCAAGGCCGGGACCGAGCCTGAGGGCTACACCCTGTACGCCTACGCTTCGGTGCAGACCCTGGCTGCCGCGTTCAACGGTGCCAAGTCCAACAAGGGTGAAGAGGCTGCGGCCTGGCTGAAGAAAAATCCGGTGAAAACCGTGATGGGCGAAAAAACCTGGGACTCCAAGGGCGACCTGAAAGTCTCCGACTACGTGGTTTACCAGTGGGACAAGGACGGCAAATATCACCAGCTGGAAAAACAGAAGTAAGGGCTGACGCGATCGGTTAACCCACGATCCCCTGTGGGAGCGAGCTTGCTCGCGAATACGGGGTGTCAGTCGCCATAAACGGTAGCTGATACACCGCTTTCGCGAGCAAGCTCGCTCCCACAAGGGCCGGTGGGTTTTTCTGGACGCGCTCTGACATTGCTCCGACGTAAATCTGTATTTTTCCTAGAAGAACCGCACACCCCGGGTGTGCAGGTTCTCACTGCGTGAGATTGCGTTATGGATGGTATTTTCCTGCAGCAACTGGTCAACGGCCTGACTCTCGGGTCGGTCTATGGCCTGATCGCCATCGGCTACACAATGGTCTACGGCATCATCGGCATGATCAACTTCGCCCACGGCGAGGTTTACATGATTTCTGCTTACCTGGCGGCAATCAGTCTGGCTCTGCTGGCGTACTTCGGTATTGAATCCTTCCCGCTTCTGATGCTCGGCACCCTGATTTTCACCATCGTGATCACGGCGGTGTATGGCTGGGTCATCGAACGAGTCGCTTACAAACCCCTGCGCAACTCCACCCGACTGGCTCCGTTGATCAGCGCCATCGGCATCTCCCTGATCCTGCAAAACTACGCACAGATCGCCCAGGGCGCCAAGCAACAGGGCGTGCCAACCCTGTTGAGCGGTGCATGGCGTGTTGAAGTCGGTACTGGCTTCGTGCAACTGACCTACACCAAAGTCTTCATTCTGGTGGCCGCGTTCGTCGGCATGGGCCTGCTGACCTACGTCATCAAGTACACCAAGCTCGGACGCATGTGCCGTGCGACCCAGCAAGATCGCAAGATGGCTTCGATCCTCGGCATCAACACCGATCGGGTCATTTCCTATGTGTTCATCATCGGTGCAGCCATGGCGGCGCTGGCCGGCGTACTGATCACCATGAACTACGGCACTTTCGACTTCTATGCCGGCTTCATTATCGGCATCAAGGCGTTCACCGCGGCGGTGCTTGGCGGGATCGGTTCGCTGCCCGGGGCCATGCTCGGCGGGATCATCCTCGGCATCTCCGAGTCGCTGTTCTCCGGTCTGGTCAACTCCGACTACAAAGACGTGTTCAGCTTCTCGCTGCTCGTACTTGTTCTGGTCTTCCGGCCGCAGGGCCTGTTGGGCCGTCCTCTTGTGTCGAAGGTGTAAGCGATGTCTTCAACCACTCAAAAATCCATCGATATCAAAAAAAGCCTGGTTGAGGCGATTCTGGCCGGCCTGATTGCCCTGATCGTATTCGGGCCGATTGTCGGCGTCGTACTCGAGGGTTACAGCTTCAACCTCGAACCGACCCGCGTGGCCTGGATCATCGGCATTGTCATGGTCGGTCGCTTCGCCCTCAGCCTGTTCCTGCAAACGCCCAAGGGCCTGAAAATTCTCGACGGATTCGAGAGCACGGGCTCCGGTGTGCATGTGTTGCCTGCCGATCACAAATCCTCGCTGCGCTGGATCATTCCGCTGCTGATTGTGCTGGCCGTCATCGTGCCGTTTGTCTCCAACTCCTATTTGCTCGGCGTGGTCATCCTCGGGTTGATCTACGTGCTGCTGGGGCTGGGGCTGAACATCGTGGTCGGTCTGGCCGGTCTGCTCGACCTCGGTTACGTGGCGTTCTACGCCATCGGTGCCTACGGTCTGGCGCTCGGTTATCAGTATCTCGGTCTGGGTTTCTGGACGGTGTTGCCGCTGGCAGCGATCACGGCCGGGCTGGCCGGCTGCATCCTCGGGTTCCCGGTGCTGCGTCTGCACGGCGACTATCTGGCCATCGTGACCCTCGGCTTTGGTGAAATCATTCGCCTTGTCCTCAACAACTGGTTGTCGCTGACTGGCGGCCCGAACGGCATGCCGGCGCCTCTGCCAACGTTCTTCGGTCTGGAGTTCGGCAAACGGGCGAAGGATGGCGGGGTGCCGTTTCACGAGTTCTTCGGCATCGCCTACAACCCGGACGTGAAGTATTACTTCATCTATGCGGTGTTGTTCCTCGTTGTGTTGGCTGTGCTGTACATCAAGCATCGGCTGGTGAAAATGCCGGTCGGTCGCGCCTGGGAAGCCTTGCGGGAAGATGAAATCGCCTGCCGCTCGATGGGCCTTAACCACGTGCTGGTCAAGCTCTCGGCGTTCACCATCGGTGCATCGACCGCGGGTCTGGCCGGGGTGTTTTTCGCCACCTATCAAGGCTTCGTCAACCCGACCTCGTTCACCTTCTTCGAATCGGCACTGATTCTTGCCATCGTCGTGCTCGGCGGCATGGGCTCGACCATCGGCGTGGTGATTGCGGCATTCGTACTCACCGTCGCCCCGGAACTGTTGCGCGGCTTCGCCGAATATCGCGTGCTGCTGTTCGGCATCCTGATGGTGTTGATGATGATCTGGCGACCACGCGGGCTGATCCGCATCAGCCGTACCGGGGTCACTCCACGCAAAGGTGCCATTCACTATGAGAGGACTGCGCCATGAGTGAAGTCGTACTCTCTGTTGAAAAACTGATGATGCACTTTGGCGGCATCAAGGCCTTGAGCGATGTCAGCCTGAAGGTCAAACGCAACTCGATCTTCGCCCTGATCGGCCCCAACGGCGCCGGCAAGACCACGGTGTTCAACTGCCTGACGGGGTTCTACAAAGCCACTGGCGGCAAGATCGAACTCAATGTGCGCGGCCAGCAGACCAACGTCATCCAGTTGCTGGGCGAATCGTTCAAACCAACGGATTTCGTCTCGCCGAAATCCTTCCTCAGCCGCATGTACTACAAGATGTTCGGCGGTACCCATCTGGTGAACCGTGCAGGCCTGGCGCGGACCTTCCAGAACATTCGCCTGTTCAAGGAAATGTCGGTGCTGGAAAACCTGCTGGTGGCCCAGCACATGTGGGTCAACCGCAACATGCTCGCCGGCATCCTCAACACCAAGGGCTATCGCAAGGCTGAAAGCGACGCGCTGGATTGCGCGTTCTACTGGCTGGAGGTGGTCGATCTGGTGGACTGCGCCAACCGTCTCGCCGGTGAACTTTCCTACGGTCAGCAACGCCGTCTGGAGATCGCTCGAGCCATGTGCACGCGGCCGCAGATCATCTGCCTCGACGAACCAGCCGCCGGCCTCAACCCTCAGGAAACCGAAGCGCTGAGCGCGATGATCCGGCTGCTGCGCGACGAGCACGATCTGACCGTGGTGCTGATCGAACACGACATGGGCATGGTAATGAGCATTTCCGATCACATCGTGGTGCTGGACCACGGCATCGTCATCGCTGAGGGCGGGCCTGAAGCCATTCGCAACGACCCGAAAGTGATAGCGGCCTACCTGGGCGCTGACGAAGAGGAGCTGGTATGACGCAACCGATCCTCGAACTCAAAGACCTCGACGTCTTCTATGGCCCGATCCAGGCCCTCAAAGGTGTTTCGCTGCAGATCAACGAAGGGGAAACCGTCAGCCTGATCGGCTCCAACGGCGCCGGCAAGTCGACGCTGCTGATGTCGATCTTCGGCCAGCCACGCGCGGCAGGCGGGCAGATCCTTTATCAGGGCGTCGACATCACCCACAAGTCCTCGCACTACATCGCTTCCAACGGCATCGCGCAGTCGCCGGAAGGGCGGCGGGTGTTCCCCGACATGACCGTCGAGGAAAACCTGCTGATGGGCACCATCCCGATTGGCGACAAGTACGCCAAAGAGGACATGCAGCGCATGTTCGAGCTGTTCCCACGGCTTGAAGAGCGGCGTAATCAGCGGGCGATGACCATGTCCGGTGGCGAGCAGCAAATGCTCGCTATTGCCCGGGCGTTGATGAGTCGGCCAAAGTTGCTGCTGCTCGATGAACCGAGCCTGGGCCTGGCGCCGATTGTGGTGAAGCAGATCTTTGCGACCCTGCGCGAACTGGCGAAAACCGGCATGACCATTTTTCTGGTCGAGCAGAACGCCAACCATGCGCTGAAGCTGTCGGACCGCGCGTATGTGATGGTCAACGGCGAGATTCGCTTGACGGGGACGGGTAAAGAACTGCTGGTGAATGAGGAGGTGCGTAACGCCTATTTGGGCGGGCACTGATTCCTCGACGTTATGCACAGCCCCGGTGACGAAAGTCCCGGGGCTTTTTTACATCTCAAACCCTCCTCAACTCTCTGTGGGAGCGAGCCTGCTCGCGAATGCGGTGTATCAGTCACTTGATTGGCTGGATATGCCATCGCTTTCGCGAGCAGGCTCGCTCCCACAGTTGACTTGTGCAGATTCCAGAATTGTGGAAAACAAATTCCCCAAGCTTCCAAAGCGCGACATATAGACGCTGCAAATGGCTGTTTTTCCACAGTTTTGACTTGTCCCCGGTTACTGTGGAGCTGGCTGTGAATAACGTGGGTGTATCTGGCTGCACGCCTTGAAAACCGTGGTCTGCAAGTGTGTGGTTGTTTTTTGATCAGGCAGTTTTGCAGGAGCTGAAGACGTCGTTGTCAACCTTTTTCTGGGTATCGTCACTCAGCCAGTTCCAGATGATCAAGCCTGTGGATAAGTCTGTGATTAAACTCTGGAAAGACGGCGCTGAGGGCCGTAATTACTGGCCTCGCGCAATCACTGTGCTGACCGGCCCGTCGTGCAAAATGCCATGTCCCGCACACCTGCCGCTTCAGGGTCAAGCAAAAAACTTTCTATTTCGCCCGCAAAGCCTTGTGTGGCGCGGCTTTGCGCGTTTGCACTTGCCCCCGGAAACTGTGGAAGGGACTGTGGATAACATGCGTGCACATGGCTACAGGCCACGCTGGCTGTGGCGTTGGTACGGCTGGTTGTTTTTTGTACAGCTTGTGGGTGTTGCCCGTGAATGCGCGGGCGGGCATGCTGCCTGCTGATTTTCTATTCCAAGGGCTGCCCCAGCGGCCGAAGCAAGGAGAACACGATGTCCAACACCCTGTTTATCACCGGCGCGACGTCCGGATTTGGTGAAGCCTGTGCCCGCCGTTTTGCCGAGGCTGGCTGGAAACTGGTGCTGACCGGCCGTCGTGAAGAACGCCTGAGCGCCCTGTGCGCCGAATTGTCGAAGCAAACCGAAGTGCACGGTCTGGTCCTCGATGTGCGTGATCGAAAGGCGATGGAAGAGGCGATCGCCAACCTGCCGCCATCGTTCGCCAAGCTGCGTGGCCTGATCAACAACGCAGGTCTGGCCTTGGGCGTGGACCCGGCGCCGAAGTGCGATCTGGACGATTGGGACACGATGGTCGACACCAACGTCAAAGGCCTGATGTACGCCACGCGCTTGCTGCTGCCGCGCCTGATCGCCCATGGCCGTGGCGCCGGCATCGTCAACCTTGGTTCCATCGCTGGCAACTATCCGTATCCGGGCAGCCATGTGTACGGCGCGACCAAGGCGTTCGTTAAACAGTTCTCGCTGAACCTGCGTTGCGATTTGCAGGGCACCGGCGTGCGGGTCAGCAACATCGAGCCGGGGCTGTGCGAAAGCGAGTTTTCGCTGGTGCGTTTTGCCGGCGATCAGGAGCGTTACAACGCGACTTATGCCGGTGCCGAGCCAATCCAGCCGCAGGACATCGCCGAGACGATTTTCTGGGTGATGAATGCGCCGGCGCATATCAATATCAACAGCCTCGAGTTGATGCCGGTGAGCCAGACCTGGGCCGGGTTTGCCATTGAGCGTAACAAGGCTTAAGACCGCGCTGAAGCCCTTCGCGAGCAAGCTCGCTCCCACATTGGAATGCATTTCAAAGTGGGAGCGAGCCTGCTCGCGAAGGGGCCGTCACAGGCAATAAATACCGATCAGGTAAACTCCCCTCGCAACAACCCAACCGCACCCCGCGGTTTTCAAGGTTTTTCGAGGAGTCAAAGTGAGTAACCGAGGTGAGCAGGCACTGCTCAAACAATCGACCATTCTGATGTTGGCTGTGGCGATTGCCGGGATCGTCACCGGTTTTGTTTCAGGTTCGCAATCCATCCTGTTCGATGGTTTTTTCTCGCTGATCGCAACGTTCATCAAAGTCCTGATGCTGATCACCGCCAAGCTGATCGCCAAGCAAAGCAACCACCGTTTTCAGTTCGGTTTCTGGCATCTGGAGCCGATGGTGCTGCTGATCGAAGGCAGCTTCCTGATGTTGATCGCGATCTACGCGTTTCTGAACGGTGTGTTCGGCGTCATCAATGGTGGCCGCGATATCGAGTTAGGACTGGTGATCATTTATGCCGCGGTGTTTACCGTGGTCGAATTCGCCTACTTCTTCTACGTACGGCAGCGTAACCGCAAGCTCAAATCCAGCTTGATCCAGTTCGACAACATCAGTTGGCTGGTGGACGCGATGCTGTCGGTAGGCCTGTTGATCAGTTTCCTCGCGGCGTTGCTGCTCAAGTCCCAGGGTTATGGCCAGTGGGCTGTCTATGTCGACCCGCTGATCCTGATCGTGCTGGCCCTGACCATGCTGCCGCCGGCGTTCAAGATCCTTGGCCCGGCGCTGCGCGATGTACTGGGGATTGCCCCGGACACGCTGGATGATCAGGTGCGCCAGGTGATGGACGCGGCGAAAATCGAGCATGGCTTCGACGATTACGTGTCGTACGTGCAGAAGCACGGGCGGGCGCGGTTTATCGAGATTCATGTGGTGTTGCCAGCGGACTATGCGCTGAGCAGTGTTGGTCAGCTGGATACGTTGCGTGAGGAGATTTCGACGAAGCTGGGCAAGCCGGATGCGGCGCGCTGGTTGACCATCAGCTTTACCGGGGACAGGAAGTGGATCGCCTGAAGACCGTGTAACGGCTGATCGCGAGCAGGCTCACTCCTACATTTGGAATGCGTTCCCCTGTGGGAGCGAGCCTGCTCGCGAAAGCGATCTATAAATCAGCGCAGATATTCAGCCAGACCGTGGTAACAAGTCGCCAAGTGATACGGCGTAGTCGAAGGCATGTCCTTGCGACTCACCTCGCCCAACTCGTCCCGGCACTCATGCCAGCCACCGGCATGCAGAAACCGCTGCTGCAACGCCTGTAACTGGCGCAGCACCACCGCTTCACTGTCCTGACGCAACGTCAGCGCGCGCAGATATTCCGCCTGAGCCCAGATCCGCTGAGTCGAGTCTCGCGGGCGCCCGTCCATTTCCAGATCGAGCATCGCCCGCACCGCTCCGGATGGCTGCACCACACCGTATTGCTCGGTAAAGGCAAACGCTCGATCCAGCGCCGCGTGCAGTTTCGAACTGCGCAGCAACGCTGACGATTCCAGCAGGAAGTACCATTCGAATTGGTGCCCGGGCTCATACCAGTTATCCACAGCCCCGAGCGGCTTCTCCATCAACACACCATATTGCGGGTCGACGAACTGCTTGTGCATGGCTGTGCATAACTCCAGCAATGCCTGCTGCGTCCGGGGATCTTCGCGAACCGCCAGGGTGGCGAGAAACGCCTCGGCCAGGTGCATCAACGGGTTTTGCAATGGACCGGTCTGCAGGGTGATCCAGTCGCGTTCCAGACAGGCTTCGTACAAGCCATCGCCGGTGGCAAAGCGTCGACCGATGATTTCCAGCGCCGCATTCAGGGTCGACTCGACCAGCGGATCGTCGGACTTCGCCCAGTAATGCGCGCAGGCAAACAGGATGAAGGCGTGGGTGTAGAGATCCTTGCGCTGATCCAGCGGCTTGCCCTGGGCGTCGATGCTGTAGAACCAGCCGCCGTGCTCGGCATCATGAAAGTGCCGTTGCAAGGAGCGGAACAGCGCCGCGGCACGAACCTCAGCGTTATCCACAACCCCGATCAGACTGGAAAACAGATACAGCTGCCGCGCGCAGGCCATCGCCCGATAGCGCTGCGGTGGCAGCGGCTGATGCGTGGCGTCCAGTGCCTCATAGGGCAACGCCATGTCGGCGTTCCAGCCCGGGCCTTGCCAGAGGGGCACAATCACATTGACGAAGTGCTGTTGCACATCATCGAACAGGGCGGTCAATTCGGGCAGGGCGGTGGAGCGGGAAGCGTGGGGCATGGGCGGACGTCGTCACGGGCTGGGGCGATTGCGCGACATGGTAGCAGAGAGACCGGCATCAGAGATGCGGCGTCTGATCGGCCGCCTTCGCGAGCAAGCTCGCTCCCACAAGTTTTGTGTACACCAAAAATCCAATGTGGGAGCGAGCTTGCTCGCGAAGAGGCCAGTGCAGGCGCTAACTGATCAACCTGTTAACAACCCGGCCCCAGTCACTGCCGAAGCCGCACCTGCAAGGCGCACCAACGGCGCAGCCGCCTGAGGCAGGAAACGCACCACGGCATAACCAGCGGCATGCAATGCAGCCGTCGCGGCGACGAAACCCGCCGCATACGCCCAAGGACTGCTCATGTCCGGCAGCTCCAGGCCATGCGCCACGCCATGGAACAACGCAAACAGCGCCGTCGCTGCCACCGCCATGACCAACGGCGGACGCACCGCCAGTGCCACGGCCAAGCCCAACGCCAGCACTGACGCGGCAATCCCGCTTTCCAGCGCCGGCAGTTCCAGCCCTTCAAACCCGAGCATGCCGCCAATCAGCATGGTGCCGACAAACGTGCACGGCAGTGCCCAGCGCGCCGCGCCTTGCTGTTGCGCGGCCCACAGGCCGACAGCGACCATTGCCAGCAAATGGTCGAGGCCGCCGATCGGGTGGCTGATGCCGGCGATCAAACCGCTGTCGCCATGCCCCGGGTGAGCGAAGGCCAATGCCGGAGTCAGCAGCAGCGCCACAGCGCCAAGAATACGTTTGAGTGTCATGAATAAGCTTCCTTGTTGAGCAGTGAATCAGGCTGCGGTCAGCAGGCCCTGGCGTTCGATGAAGGCGATGATGGCTTCAAGGCCCTGACCGGTTTTCTGGTTGCTGAAGACGAACGGCTTGCCGTTGCGCATGCGTTTGGTGTCGCTGTCCATCATCTCCAGCGAGGCGCCCACCAGCGGCGCGAGGTCGATCTTGTTGATCACCAGCAGATCGGATTTGCAGATGCCCGGCCCGCCCTTGCGCGGCAGCTTGTCGCCGGCCGAAACGTCGATCACGTAGATGGTCAGGTCGGACAGCTCCGGGCTGAAAGTCGCCGAGAGGTTGTCACCACCGGATTCCACCAGGATCAGATCCAGTCCCGGAAAACGGCGGTTCAGTTGATCGACCGCTTCCAGGTTGATCGAGGCGTCTTCGCGGATCGCCGTGTGCGGGCAGCCGCCGGTTTCCACGCCGATGATCCGCTCCGGCGCCAAGGCTTCGTTGCGCACCAGGAAATCGGCGTCTTCGCGGGTGTAGATGTCGTTGGTGACCACGGCGAGGTTGTAGCGCTCGCGCAGTGCCAGGCACAGGGCCAGGGTCAATGCGGTTTTGCCGGAACCGACCGGGCCGCCGATGCCGACGCGCAGAGGTTGTGTGTTCATCGAGTGTTTCTCCTAAGAACGGAAGAGTCGGCTGTACTGGCGTTCGTGGGCCATGCACGCCAGGGACAGACCAAACGCGGCGCTGCCGATGTGTTCGGGATTGATTCGGCTGGCGTCCTGCTGCGCCTGTTGCAGCAGCGGCAGCAGTTCGCTGGTCAGGCGTTGCGCGGCTTGCTGACCCAGCGGCAGGGTTTTCATCAACACGGCGAGCTGGTTTTCCAGCCAGCTCCACAGCCACGCGGCGAGGGCGTCTTGCGGGCTGATGCCCCAAGCGCGCGCGGCCAGCGCCCAGCACAGAGCCAGATGCGGTTCTGGACATTGATCGAGAAAGTCGCGGGCGGGCGCGTCGAGTTCAGGCAAACCATTGAGCAGTTGCTGCAACGAATAGCCCATCTGCCGGCTCTCCAGATGCAACTCGCGAGTTTCGCGGCTGGCGCGATGGCTTTCGCAAAGGATCTGCAACTCGGCCCATTGTTCATCGGCGGCTGCCTGGCAATGCGCGAGCAGTAGCGGCGCTTCAAAGCGTGCGAGGTTGAGCAGCAACTGATCGCTGATCCAGCGCCGGGCACTGTCCGGGTTGTTCACGCGGCCGTTATCCACCGCCATTTCCAGGCCTTGCGAATAGCTGTAGCCGCCAATCGGCAATTGCGGACTGGCCAGGCGCAACAGCGCCCAGGCCGGATTCACAGGCGTACGCCGAACTGATGGAGTTTCGGCGCGTAATTGAAGTCTTCGTCGCCGTGGCGTGAATGGTGATGGCCGCCGCCGTAGGCGCCGTGTTCCGGCTGGAACGGCGCCTCGATCGCTTCGACCTGCGCGCCGAGTTGTTCGAGCATGGCTTTGAGCACGTAGTCGTCGAGCAGGCGCAGCCAACCGTCGCCGACTTGCAGGGCGACGTGGCGGTTACCCAAGTGATAAGCGGCGCGGGTCAGTTCGAAGGCGTTGGCGCAGGTGACGTGCAGCAATTGCTCGGGGCGGGCGCAGACGCGGACGATGCGGCCGTCTTCAGCCTGAAGGCATTCGCCGTCATACAGTGGCGGCTGACCGCGCTCCAAAAACAATCCGACGTCTTCGCCCTCGGCACTGAAACAGCGCAAACGGCTTTTGCTCCGCGCTTCGAAGGTCAGGTGCAACTCGGCGGCCCAGACGGGTTGAGGGTCGATTCTGTGGTGAATCACCAGCATCGGAAAGCTTCCAGCTATGGACAATACTCTGGCTAGAGCAAGGGCCTTGCCAATCGGACGAGATGTAGGAAATCCCTGTCGGAGCGTAGTGGATGTTTCAAGATGTTGCGGGATTATGGAAGGTTTTGGTGCGTGAAGATTTTTTAATGCACCAAATGGAGGCTTTGGCGCCGAACCAAATGTGGGAGCGACGGTGCGACGATTCGACTTGCTCGCGAAAGCGGTGGGTCAGTGATTTAGAAGTTGGCTGACACGACGCCTTCGCGAGCAAGTCGAATCGTCGCACCGTCGCTCCCACAGGGGATTTGGTCTGGGCTGAAATAAAGGAAGGTTATTCGGTACTGCCCAAGCCTTGCCAGTGCTTGAGGCCGATAAAGATAAAGCGAAGTTGCTGAGTGATCTTCGCTTGTGGCGTCAGATGCTCCGGCAGCGCTTCAGCGGGCGGATCGATGATGTCGGGAAGGGTGGCAAACACCGATTTGACGATCAGGTCAGCCATCACGCTCAAACCGGCAGCATCCAGATGCTGAAGCTTGGGCATCATCGTCAGGTCGGCCGCCAGGTCGGAACTGATGTTCTCGCGCAACCGACCGATTGCCTGACGCACCGGCAGCGAACCGCCGTATTGTTCACGGGCGAGAAACAGGAATTGCGAGCGATTGGCGCTGACCACGTCGAGAAAGATCCGCACCGAGGCATCAATAATGCCGCCCATGACGAATTCGTTGTGGCGCACCAGGCGAATGGTTTCGCGGAAGGTCTGGCCGACTTCGCTGACCAGCACCAGGCCCAGCTCATCCATATCGGCGAAATGCCGGTAGAAACCGGTAGGCACGATGCCAGCGGTTTTCGTCACTTCGCGCAGGCTCAGGCTGCCGAATCCTCGGCCGCTTTCCATGAGGTGGCGGGCAGCGTCCATCAAGGCGTTGCGGGTCTGTTGTTTCTGTTCGGCGCGGGGCAGCATCGCAGGGCGTGTTCTTTGGCAGGACAAGCGCCGCACTCTAGCAAATCGGCTTTATCGGCGTCGAACGGCGGGGCAGTAAAGCGAGGGTTTTTACGGGGCGTTTACCAGAAGCTGAAAAGTCAAAAGCCCAATCCGTCGATTGGGCTTTTTTTCTGGGCCACCATGGGCTCAGCTCACAGCGCTGTTGCGTTCGATAACACGGTCACCGCCACCTTCGGCAACAGCCTGGCCTTGTGGGGTTCTGTCGTAGCCGTCTTCAACAAGACCTTTTTCTTCCAGACGATTACGGCCGTTTTCAGCGACAGCCTGGCCTTGTGGGGTTCTGTCGTAGCCATCTTCGACCAGACCTTTTTCTTCCAGACGATTGCGACCGTTTTCTGCTACCGACTGACCCTGTGGGGTTTTGTCGTAGCCATCTTCAGCCAGGGTCTGACCTTGTGGAGTTCTGTCATAGCCATCTTCGGCGAGGGTTTGGCTGAACACCGAGTGGCTGTCTTTGACTTGCGGAGTGGCTTGGTCGGCAGCCGGCAGGGCGAACGCAGTGCTGGCCAGCATCGAGAGGGTAAGACTAAGCAGTAATTGGCGTTTCATGATGGGTTGCTCCTTGGGAGGGCGATAAAGTGGGTACGAGGGCAATGCTACTCTCGATAAGTCGATATAAAAGTTCATAAACGCAATGGTAATAATCAACAGAATTGATTGTTCTGCCGGGAGGCTCTAGATCGCGGCTTTCCGGGCGACGGTTTTGCACCGGAGTGGGTATTTCCTACTCACTCGCGCCTCGCAAAAGTGCGGGTCGCGGTAACACTGTTCGACTGATTGGTCAGATTCCGCGCGACTTTTTGCGCAGTAATCGGCCTTTCGATTAAACCTGCGACTGGTTTGCCAGTCGTAGATTTCATGAGGGCCGCTTTGGCCCGCCGTTTCAGCCGTGCGCTGTAGTCTTTGCGTGCGGTCGTGATCAGGAGCTTTGTGCATGACGCGCACTGGAAAAATCTTCAGCTGGACCTTCGCCATCCTCGTGCTGCTACTGGCTGTGCTGGTATTGATCATCGTGTTCTTCGACTGGAACCGGATCAAACCGCCGCTCAACGCCAAAGTCTCGGAAGAACTGCACCGACCGTTTGCTATTAACGGCAACCTCGCGGTGATCTGGCAGCGCGAGCCGGACGAGGGCGGCTGGCGCGCGTGGGTGCCGTGGCCGCATGTGGTCGCCGAGGATTTGAGCCTGGGCAACCCGGACTGGTCGAAGAAGCCGCAGATGGTCACCCTCAAGCGCGTCGAGTTGCGTATTTCTCCATTGGCGCTGCTGGCGCAACGGGTGGTGATTCCGCGCATCGACCTGACCGAGCCCAATGCCGAGTTGCAGCGTCTGGCCGACGGTCGCGCCAACTGGACGTTCAAGTTCGACCCGAAAGATCCGAATGCTGAACCGTCGAACTGGATCGTCGACATCGGCGCGATCGGGTTCGACAAGGGCCACGTCACCCTCGATGATCAGACCCTCAAGACCAATCTTGATGTACTGATCGATCCGCTGGGCAAGCCGATCCCTTACAGCGACATCGTCGGTGCCAAAGCCGCGAAAACCGCGCAGGACAAGGGCGGCGCACCGCAGGATTATGCGTTCGCCTTGAAGGTCAAAGGCCAATACCACGGCCAGAACCTCGCCGGCCAAGGCAAGATCGGCGGGCTGCTCGCTTTGCAGGACGCGAGCAAGCCATTCCCGCTACAGGCGCAGGCGAAGATCGGCGACACCAGCATCGAACTCGCCGGCACGCTGACCGATCCGCTGAATCTCGGCGCCCTCGATCTGCGCCTGAAACTGGCCGGTGCCAGCCTCGGCAATCTTTACCCACTGACCGGCGTGACCCTGCCGGACACCCCGCCATATTCCACTGACGGTCACTTGGTCGCCAAACTGCATGACGACGCCGGGGCGAAATTCACCTACGAGCAGTTCAACGGTAAGATCGGCAGCAGTGATATTCATGGCGACCTGACCTACGTCGCCAGTCAGCCACGACCAAAACTCAGCGGCGCATTACTCTCCAATCAACTGTTGTTCGCTGATCTCGCACCGTTGATCGGCGCCGACTCCAATGACAAGCAAAAGGCTCGCGGCGGCGAGAGCAAGCAGCCGGCGGACAAAGTTCTGCCGGTGGAAGAGTTCAAGACTGATCGCTGGCGCGCGACGGACGCCGATGTCGAGTTCACCGGCAAGCGCATCGTCCACAGCGAGAAACTGCCGTTCAACGACCTCTATACCCACTTGAAACTCAACGACGGCGAACTCAGCCTGGAGCCACTGCGCTTCGGCGTGGCCGGCGGCAATCTCGATGCACAGATCCGCCTCAACGGCCGCACCGAACCGCTGGAAGGTCGCGCCAAATTGACCGCTCGCAGGTTCAAGCTCAAGGAACTGTTCCCGACGTTCGAGCCAATGAAGACCAGTTTCGGTGAGCTTAATGGCGATGCCGATATCACGGGTCGCGGCAACTCGGTGGCCAAGCTGCTGGGCGGGGCCAACGGTAAATTGAAGATGCTGATCAACGACGGCGCGATCAGCCGTGAGCTGATGGAACTGGCCGGTCTCAACGTCGGCAACTATGTGGTTGGCAAGATCTTTGGTGACAAGGAAGTGAAGATCAACTGTGCAGCGGCGGACTTCGACATCAAAACCGGTCTGGCCACCACACAGCTGTTTGTCTTCGATACCGAGAACGCGATCATCTACATTGACGGCACGGCGAACATGGCCACCGAGCAGCTGGATCTGACAGTGACCCCGGAATCCAAGGGCTGGCGTTTGATTTCCCTGCGCTCGCCGCTGTACGTGCGTGGCAAGTTCATCAAACCGGATGCCGGCGTGAAGGCCGTGCCGTTGATGTTGCGCGGGGCGGGGATGGTTGCGCTGGGTGTGATCGCCGCGCCAGCGGCGGGGTTGTTGGCGCTGGTGGCGCCGAGTGGTGGCGAGCCGAATCAGTGTGCGCCATTGCTGGAACAGATGAAGGCGGGCAAGGCGCCGGTCACCGTTAAACCTACTAGATAGTCGGTGCCCGTAAGGGCCCCTTCGCGAGCAAGCTCGCTCCCACAGGGGACCGCATTCCTTCAGATGGATGCGGTCGAGTGTGGGAGCGAGCTTGCTCGCGAAGGCGGTTTAGAAGGGTTACAGGTCGTTCAGGATGTCAGCCATATCATCGGCATGTTCTTCTTCCTGCGCCAGAATATCTTCGAAGATACGCCGCGTAGTCGGGTCTTTTTCGCCGATGTACTGGATGATCTCACGGTAGCTGTCGATGGCGATCCGCTCGGCGACGAGGTCTTCGTAGACCATCTCTTTGAGGGTGTTGCCGGCCACGTATTGCGCGTGGGACATTTTCGACAGCATGTCGGGATTGAACTCGGGCTCGCCGCCCAATTGCACAATGCGCTCGGCCAGGCGGTCGGCGTGCTGGGCTTCCTGGGTGGCGTGTTCGAGAAACTCCTCGGCGGCAACATGGGCTTTCACACCATTGGCCATGAAGTAGTGGCGCTTGTAGCGCAGCACGCAGACCAGTTCAGTGGCCAGCGATTCATTGAGCAAGCGCAGCACCTCTTCACGGTCGGCGCTGTAGCCCTCGGTGACGGCGCCGTTCTCGACGTGTTGGCGCGCACGGTCGCGCAAGGTTTGAACATCTGACAGATGCAGGTCGTCGCTCATTTCGATCTCCTGGAGGCTAATCCGATGGGCGCCACGTTCTGCGGACGCGGTCGCTACCTAAGGTGTGAGTCCTGAGCGTTGCAAAAAGTTTTACCCGATTTGCGGCGATCTGGGTGCCAGTCCCGAGCGCTGCGCTTCGTCGCGCAACCAGGCAAAAAAAGCCCGCACCGGCGGATGCCGCTCGCGCCCCGGTACACACAACGCGCTGTACCCGGCGCCATCGACTTGAAACTGGCCCATGAACGGCACCAGCAAACCGCTGGCGACACTCTCCGACACCAGAATATTGCTCGCCAGCACCAGCCCCTGCCCGGCGATCGCCGCTTGCAGGGCGTAATGCTCTTCATCGTATTCGCGGATGGCCGGTTGCTGGTTCAACCAGTTTTCCCCTGCCTTGGCGCACCACGCTTGCCAGCCATGGGCATACAGTTTCGAGTTGTGCCAGCGCACGCTGATCAACGTGGGTGTGCGCCGCGCGGCCAGCGCAACTTGCTCGGGCGAACCGTAAACGCCGAATGATTCATCGAACAGGCACAGACCGTAGAGATTCGGGTAATCGTCGAGGCTATAGCGCAAGACCAGATCGACACTGGCGTCCTGGTGCAGATCGATGACTTCGCAATGGGTATCGAGGCGCACGTTGATGTTCGGGTGCTGGGCATAAAAGCGCCCGAGGCGCGGCACCAGCCACAGCGCGGCGAATGCGGCGGTAGTCGATAGCGTCAGCGTGCTGGCGTTGCGCTGCGGACGCAGGGTATCGACGCTTTGCGCCACGTCCAGCAACGCGCCGTGCAGGCTGCGAAACAAGCGCTCGCCGCCTTCGGTCAAACGTACCTGACGCGGCAGGCGTTCGAACAGCGCGACGCCGAGCCAGTCTTCCAGCGAACGAATCTGATGCGAAATCGCCGTCGGCGTGACGGACAGCTCTTCGGCGGCAGCCTTGAAGCTCAGCAGGCGTGATGCCGATTCAAAAGCGCGCAGAGCGGTGAGAGGTAACGAGGCAAACACTGAAAACTCCACGGATGAAACAAATTCATCCCGACTGATTTTTGCTCATTTGAGGCTTAGGCGTGATGCCCGCAATCTGCGGCAACACAGCAAATCAAGTCTAGTCTCAAGGAGTTTCAGATGAGCAGAACTCTTGCAATTCATGCCAGCCCCCGTGGCGACCGTTCCCACTCGCGGCGTCTGGCGGAAAGTTTTCTCAGTGCCTGGCAGGTGCGTCATCCGCAGGCGCAAGTGACTCGCCGCGAGGTCGGGCGAGTGCTGATTCCGGCGGTCAACGAAGCCTTTGTCGCCGCCGCGTTTTATCCACAGCCTGAAGCACGTCCATTGTCGATGCAGGCCGATCTGGCCCTGAGCGATCAACTGGTTGGCGAGTTGTTCGACCACGACCTGCTGCTGATTTCCACACCGATGTACAACTTCAGCGTGCCCAGCGGCCTCAAGGCCTGGGTCGATCAGATCGTGCGCCTGGGCCTGACCTTCGATCACACGCTGGACAACGGCGTCGCTCAGTACACGCCGCTGTTGCAGGGCAAGAAGGCGCTGATCGTCACCAGTCGCGGCGGTTTCGGTTTCGGACCTGGAGGCGAGCTGGAAGCCTTGAACCACGCCGATCCATGGTTGCGCACGGCGCTGGGCTTCATCGGCATCAACGACGTCACCGTGGTCGCTGCCGAGGGCGAAGAATCTGCCGAACGCACCTTCGCGGTGTCGGTAGCCGAGGCCGAGCAGCGTTTGCTCGACCTGGCCCGGGTGTTCTAGATGGCCTGGCTGTTTCTGCTGATCGCCGCCGGATTTGAAGTGACCTTCGCCATGGGCATGAAGTTCGCCGAAGGCTTTACCCGGCTCTGGCCCTCGTTGATCACCGTGGTAGCAGCGGTCGGCGGCATCTACTTCCTGACACTGGCGATGCGCGAGTTGCCGGTGAGCATTGCCTACCCGATCTGGACGGCGATCGGCTCACTGGGCACGGTGTTCCTCGGTTTTGCCTTGCTGGGCGAAAGCCTGACGCTGGTCAAACTGGTTTCGGTAGGGCTGATTGTGGCGGGGGTGGTGGGGCTGAAGTAGGCTGGTCGATGAGTTGTCATCATCAGGGAGGATGCTTGGCGGGCGTTTTGCACGTCTGGCATCCACTCACCGACCACAAGGATGTTTGCCCATGTCGACGCGTTATCCATTGGTGCTTGTGCCCGGAATGCTCGGGTTTATCCGGCTGGTGCTCTATCCGTACTGGTACGGCATCATCAAGGCGCTGCGCCGGGGTGGTGCGACGGTGATTGCGGTGCAGGTGTCGCCGCTCAACTCCACAGAAGTGCGCGGCGAGCAATTGCTGGCGCAGATCGATGAGATTCTGCGCGAGACCGGGGCGCAAAAGGTCAACCTGTTCGGCCACAGTCAGGGCTCGCTGACGGCGCGCTATGCAGCGGCGAAACGGCCGGATCTGGTGGCCTCGGTGACATCGGTGGCCGGGCCCAATCATGGTTCGGAACTGGCCGACTATCTGCAAAAACACTACCCGGCGGACAGCGCCAAGGGTCGTCTGCTTGAAGCATTGCTGCGTTTTGTCGGCTGGCTGATGGCGCTGCTGGAAACCGGCTATCACGGGCCGAAACTGCCGGTGGATATTCACGCCTCCCATCAATCGCTGACGACTGAAGGCGTGGCGCTGTTCAATCAGCGTTATCCACAGGGCCTGCCTGAAACGTGGGGCGGGCACGGGCCGGAAGAGGTCAATGGCGTACGCTATTACTCATGGTCGGGGACATTGCAGCCGGGCAAGACTGATCGCGGCGGAAATTTGTTTGACGGGACCAATCGCAGCTGTCGCTTGTTTGCGAAAACCTTCGTGCGTGAGCCGGGGCAGTGCGACGGGATGGTCGGGCGCTACAGCTCGCATCTGGGTACGGTGATTGGCGATGACTATCCGCTGGATCACTTCGACATTGTTAACCAGTCGCTGGGGCTGGTCGGCAAGGGCGCGGATCCGGTGCGATTGTTTGTCGAGCATGCGGCGCGGCTTGAGGCTGCCGGGGTTTAACCGCAAGTCGCCGCCCGGAGACAAGCTCGCTCCCACATTGGGATGCATTTCCCTGTGGGAGCGAGCTTGCTCGCGAAGAGGCCGGGTCAGACAACGCTGATTCGGCGACCCAACACGGTGGTCCAACGCTCGGAAAGAATCACCCCACCCAAGGTCAGCAATCCACCCACCAGGTGATACATCGCCAACTGCTCCTTCAACACCACCGCCGCAATCAGCGCGGTAATCAACGGCAGCAAGTTAAAGAACAACGTCGTGCGGCTCGGCCCCAGACGCTGCACCGCCTGCATCCACGCCAGCGGCGCGAGCATCGACGCCAGCAGACACGCATACAGCACCAGCGGAATGTTCTGCAGAGTCAGCCCGGTCTTCGGCGAAGCCGCATACAGCGGAAACAACACCACAATCGCCACCAGCACCTGCAAATACAGCAACACCAGGGGCGGCAGGCGCAGCTGCCATTTTTTCAGCAACGTGCTGTAGATCGCATAGGCCAGGGTAGCGATCAGCATCATCGCATCACCCATGTTCACCCCGTGTTGCAGCAACGCACCGAGGCTGCCGGACGACACCACCACCAGCACACCGGCAAACGACAACACCGCACCGACCAGCGCGCCAGCGGTCAGGCGCTGGCCGAGACTGATGATCGCCATGGCCAGCGACATCAACGGCATCAGCGACAGGATGATGCCCATGTTGGTGGCGGTGGTCAGGGTTGCGGCGAAGTAGGCGAGGCTCTGATACACCGCCATGCCCAACACGCCGAGGATGAAAATCTTGCCCAGGTTGGGACGGATCTGCGGCCAGTGGGCAATCACCGCTTTGAGCATGAACGGAGTGAACAGCAAACCGGCGAGCAGCCAGCGGTAGAAACCGATCTCGGCGGGGAAAATCGCCCCGACCGCCAGTTTGTTGATCACGGTATTGCCGGCCCAGATAAAAATCGCCAGCAGCGGAAACGCGTATTGCATGAGTCGAAACCAGTACGTTGATGAAGCGCAATTATCCCTTGTCTGGATGCAGGCCTATACTTCGAACCGGACAACCTGCCTCTGCAACCGGACAGCATGAACAGTAAACATATCGATCTGCTGGATTTCAGCGAACTGCCGTCGGCGGTTTACTTCCGTTATGCCGATTTCAACGCCCATGAATTTGCCGCGCCGCATCGCCATCCGTGGGGCACGCTGGAGTACGCCGCCCATGGCGTGCTGCACATGGATGTCGATGGCAGCCGCTTCATGTCGCCGCCGCAGTACGCGGTGTGGGTGCCGCCGCAGGTCGAGCACAGTTTCTACAGCCATCAACCGGTCAACTATCGCGCGGTGTGCCTCGACCCCAAGGTCTGCGCCGAACTGCCCAGGCGCGCCTGTACCCTGGCGATCAGCGACATCCTCAAGGCGATTCTCAAGGACTTCGCCGCCCGCGACGTAAAGATTCCCGAGCTCGATGCCGATCAACGCCTGGCGCAGGTCCTGGTCGATCAACTGCAACAGGCGCCGGTGCATGAGTGTTATCTGCCTTACGCGAGCAGTCCGGGGTTACTGGCGATTCTCGAAACCTTGCAGGCAGAACCGGGCAATAATCAGCCGCTGGCGCATTGGGCACTGCAAGTGCACGTCAGTGAGCGCACGCTGGCCCGGCAATTCACCCGTGAACTGGGGATGAGTTTTGGCGAGTGGCGCCAGCGTCTGCGTTATCTCGCCGCGATCGAGGCGCTGGAAACTTCGCGCAGCGTGCAGGAAATCGCCTTCGACCTCGGCTATAGCAGCGGCTCGGCATTTATCGCCATGTTCGCGCGGCAGGCCGGCTGTACGCCGGAGCAGTACCGCCGTAGCCATCTGGAAGGCAGGAAGATGTAACAGGATTTGGCTACACTCCAGCAGAGGCCGCTCCCATCGGTGCGGCGACAAGGAGAAAACTCCATGAAGATGTTGCGTGTGCCGTTGTTGATGATTGGTTTGCTCCTGTGTTCCCAGGGTTTCGCCGCCACGGCGCAACAGAACAAGATGACCACCTGCAATGCCGATGCGACCGCCAAGAGTCTGAAAGGCGATGAGCGCAAAACCTTCATGAGCACCTGCCTTAAGGCAGCGCCAGCGGCCAACGATGCCAAGGCCCTGACCCCGCAGCAGCAGAAAATGACCACCTGCAACGCCGATGCGAAAACCAAGGCGCTGACTGGCGATGCGCGCAAGACCTTCATGAGTGATTGTCTGAAGAAAAAATAAGCACTTGAGTCTTGTGGTGGGCGGGCTGGCCTCTTCGCGAGCAAGCTCGCTCCCACAGGAGTGCGCATTCCGATGTGGGAGCGAGCTTGCTCGCGAAGAGGCCGGTCAGGGCGCCGCCAATCTCACCCACCGCATATACCTAGTGCTCACCCCGGAACGCTGGCAGACTGCCAATCCTTTTACGCCGTTCGTTTTGAGGCTGTATGCCAACGTTTTCTGAGCGTCATGTAGTGTTCTGGGTCAGTTGCATCATCATTTTCGGCGGTTTGCTACTGGTACTGCCGCTGCGCTTGTTGCCGAGCCTGCTCGCCGGGCTGCTGGTATTCGAACTGGTCAACATGCTCACCCCGCAACTGCAACGGCTGATCGAAGGCCGCCGTGCGCGTTGGCTGGCGGTGGCGTTGCTGGGCACATTGGTGGTGAGTGTGCTGGCGTTGCTCTTTGCCGGCGCCATCAGCTTCTTACTGCATGAAGCGGAAAATCCCGGCGCTTCCCTCGACAAGTTCATGGGCGTGGTCGACCGCGCACGCGGGCAATTGCCGCCGTTCATCGATGCCTATCTGCCGGCCAGTGCTGCGGAATTTCGTGTGGCAATCGGCGAGTGGATGGGCAAACATCTGTCCGACCTGCAACTGGTCGGCAAGGACGCTGCGCACATGTTCGTCACGCTGCTGATCGGCATGGTGCTCGGCGCGATCATCGCCTTGCAGCGCATTCCCGATGTCACCAAACGCAAACCGCTGGCCGCTGCGCTGTTCGACCGTTTGCACCTGCTGGTGCAGGCCTTCCGCAACATCGTCTTCGCGCAGATCAAGATTTCCCTGCTCAACACCTTCTTCACCGGGATCTTCCTCGCGGTGATCCTGCCGATGTTCGGCATCAAGCTGCCGCTGACCAAAACCCTGATCGTGCTGACCTTTCTGCTTGGCCTGTTGCCGGTGATCGGCAACCTTATGTCGAATACGCTGATCACCATCGTCGGCCTGTCGCTGTCGATCTGGGTGGCGATTGCCGCGCTGGGTTATCTGATTTTTATCCACAAGCTCGAGTACTTCCTCAACGCGCGCATTGTCGGCGGGCAGATCAGTGCCAAGTCGTGGGAGTTGCTGCTGGCGATGCTGGTGTTCGAGGCCGCGTTCGGTCTGCCGGGGGTGGTGGCGGGACCGATTTATTACGCGTACCTGAAGAGTGAGTTGAAGCTGGGCGGGATGGTCTAACTGATGGATCTGTGGTGCCTGATCTGACGCCTTCGCGAGCAAGCTCGCTCCCACACTGAATTGCATTTCAACTGAAGGAATGCGGTCAAATGTGGGAGCGAGCTTGCTCGCGAAAGACGCGACGCCGATTTCAGGTCAGGCCATGGCGCCATAGCGTTTCATCGCTTCAATCGCCAGACCGCTACCAATGCTGCCAAAGATATTCCCTTCAACATGCCGCGCATTCGGCAACATCGCCGAAACACTGTTACGCAGCGCCGGAATCCCGCTCGAACCGCCGGTGAAGAACACCGTATCAACCTGATCCACCGCCACACCGGCATCGTTCAGCAACTGTGTGACACTGCCGCGCACCCGCTCCAGCAACGCGTCGATCGCCGACTCGAACAGTGCACGGGTCAGCTCCACACTCAGCCCGGCCTCGATCCGATCCAGCGGCACATGGCGGCTGTCGGTGTGGGTCAACTGGATCTTGGTCTCTTCGACTTCCATCGCCAGCCAGTGCCCGGCGCGTTGTTCGATCAACTTGAACAGGCGATCGATGCCGCCAGTGTCTTCGATGTCGTAGCGCATGCTGCCCAGCGCCAGGCTGGATTTCTGCGAGTACACCGAGTTGATGGTGTGCCAGGTCGCCAGGTTCATGTGGTGGCTGGTCGGCATGTAGGCGCCGCTCTTCATGCGGCTGCCGTAGCCAAACAGCGGCATCAGGCCTTGCAGGCTCAGCTGCTTGTCGAAGTCGGTTCCGCCGATGTGCACGCCGCCAGTGGCGAGAATGTCATCGTGACGGTTATCGAGACCACGACGCTCCGGCGACAGGCGCACCAGCGAGAAGTCGGAGGTACCGCCGCCGATGTCGACGATCAGCACCAGCTCTTCTTTTTCGATGGTCGACTCGTAGTCGAAGGCCGCTGCAATCGGCTCGTACTGGAACGACACGTCCTTGAAACCGATTTTCCTGGCCACTTCGACCAAGGTGTCTTCGGCTTCCTGGTCCGCCAGCGGATCGTCATCGACGAAGAACACCGGACGGCCGAGCACCACTTGCTCGAATTCCCGACCGGCGGCGGTTTCCGCACGGCTCTTCAACTGGCCGATGAACAGGCCGAGCAAGTCCTTGAACGGCATCGCCGTGCCGAGCACGCTGGTGTCGTGCTTGATCAGCTTGGAACCGAGCAGGCTTTTCAACGAGCGCATCAGCCGGCCTTCATAGCCTTCGAGGTACTCGTGCAGCGCCAGACGACCGTACACCGGGCGGCGTTCCTCAATGTTGAAGAAGACCACCGACGGCAGGGTAATCTTGTCGTCTTCCAGCGCGATCATCGTTTCCATGCCGGGGCGCAGCCAGCCGACGGTGGAGTTGGACGTGCCGAAGTCGATGCCGCAGGCACGGGCTGGAGAGGCGTCTTTCATGTCTTTCGGTTCCGGTCAAAAAAACGGCCGCGCAGTGTATGTCAGTGCGCGCCAGAATCGAAGGCCGGTCATCTGCTATTTCACGACTAAACTGCCTTGAAACCTCAAGCTTTGCCCCAAACTTGCTGGCATGGGCCGGCAGAACCACCGGCGGTCGCAAGAACCGCCGTCCACTGCCGATAAACTTCTGCTGCGCCACCCGGTCACAACCTTGAGATCGGTCAACCCGGCACGCGCGAATCGGCGCATGCTGGCATCGGCGCGAAATCGATAACGGATGGTGATTCCTTCAATGGACTTCAAAGACTATTACAAGATACTCGGCGTGGAGCCGACAGCAGACGACAAGGCAATCAAGGCTGCCTATCGCAAGCTGGCGCGTAAATACCACCCTGATGTCAGCAAGGAAAAGGACGCTGAGGCCAAGTTCAAGGACGCCTCGGAAGCCTATGAAGCACTGAAAAGCGCCGACAAACGCGCCGAATACGACGAGCTGCGCCGTTATGGCCAGCACGGTCAGCCGTTCCAGGGGCCACCGGGCTGGCAGAGCCGTGGCGGCTTTGGTGGCGGCGGTGGCGACACCGGCGACTTCTCGGACTTCTTCAGTTCGATCTTCGGCAATCGCGGCCCCGGTTTCGGTGGCGGCGAAGGTCGGCAATCTCGCAGTGCAGGGCGCCGAGGGCAAGACGTGGAAATGGAACTGCCGATCTTCCTCGAAGAGACGCTAGCGAACGAGTCGAAGAAAGTCACCTTCCAGGTGCCGCAGTACAACGCCAACGGCCAGCACGTCAGCAACACCAGCAAGAGCCTGAACGTGAAGATCCCGGCGGGCGTGAGCGACGGCGAGCGCATCCGCCTCAAAGGCCAGGGCGCACCGGGCATCGGTGGCGGGGCGAATGGCGATCTGTACCTGACCATTCGTTTTGCGCCGCATCCGAAATTCGATGTTGAAGGCGACAACCTGATCATCACCTTGCCGCTGGCACCGTGGGAACTGGCGTTGGGTGCCGAGGTGGCGGTGCCGACCCTGACTGGCAAGATCAACTTGAAGGTCCCGGCCGGCAGCCAGAACGGTCAACGCATGCGCGCCAAAGGTCATGGCCTGAAAAACAAGGCGGGCGAGCGCGGTTACCTGTTCGTGCAACTCAAAGCGGTGATGCCGAAAGCGGCCGACGATGAGGTCAAGGCACTGTGGCAGGAGCTGGCGAAGAAAGCCGCGTTCAATCCGCGAGAGAACTTCTGAACCCGACGACGGAGTAGCCCATCATGAGCAGCCCCCTGATCGTTCAACTGGACCTGGCAGAATTCTGTGAGGCGGCCGATTTGTCGGACGTCTACGTGATCGAAATCGTCGAACACGGCATCCTCGAACCTCAGGGCGCGCAGCCCCGGGAATGGCGCTTTACCGATTACGAGTTGGCTTTGGCCAAACGCGCCGCCAAGCTGCGGCGCGAGCTGGAGCTTGAGTGGGAGGGCGTCGCGCTGGCGCTGGACCTGCTGGAAGAGGTGCGTGAGTTGCGTGCTGAAAACCGCATGTTGCGCCAACGCTTGGGGCGGTTGGTGGTCGAGTAGTTCTGTCAGACATTTCCGTTCGTCCGAGGGCCCCATTTGCGAGCCGGGTTAGTGTTTTCAGGTGTTTCTCCCGGTGTTAACGGACCGCACGGTCTGATAGTTTTCCAGGCAAGGTCGGCAATGGATGCCGACTGCCGTAGCACCTGCCAGCCAGGTCGGTTGCTGCGACATCTTTGCAAGGAAGTCTGTTCATGCCAGTCAAACCCAAGCCGCCCAAACCGGGCGCAGCCGATGTAAACACCCCCCCGCGCACGTCCGGGGATCCAACGCCTCACGGGTCCGAGTCGTTGCCTCTGACGCCCGATCCATTCATTCGCAAGACCCCGCCCGATACGCGCGAGCCCGGCAGTAGCACGCGGCAAATTGAAACGGCAGCCGTGTCGCCCAGCGTACAGGTTCACCCGACGCCCTCCACGTCTGCGTCTTCTTCAACGGCTCAAGCCCCTTCCCTGCAGCATTACCTGATTGCTTCAACAATCGATTTACCGGAGGCGAACACTCAGGGATTTCGCGTGTTCAAGAAACGCCTCTACGCTGACGTACAGGGTGGCGGTACGGTCCTGATCGGCATCGATGCCGAAACCGGTCTGCACCAGGCCAGGTTGTCCGGCGAGCTGCGGCCGTCCGGCCCGATGCTCGCCTACGATTCATCGAACAAACACTGGTACCCGCTGCAGGATTTCCCCACGACCGGGGACGATATCGCCGTTGGGCAGCGCAAAAGCCGCAGGGCCGCCCGGCAAAGTGACGAGGCCTATGAGTCTGCTCTGGAAGAGCTGCCCGATGTCGATGCGGCGCAAGAGCACTTCCATATGGCCTCTGAATCGATGCCTGTCAAACCTTTCACGGCTGCCGAACTGATTGCGATGCGCAGCGAAACGCCCTTTTCATACCAGGGCAATCGACATGGGGTCTACGACCGCGCCAATAATGGCAAATATCCATTCAGAGACATGGTCGGCAGGCCTGTCCGTATCAAAAAACTGCAGACCCTGGTGCGTTTCGAAGACGGCGGCCGATACACCTCGGAGCAGGTCAAGCCTTACATCAGGTTTGGTGGATATGAACATGTCGCACGGTTATATGAAGAAAAGCTGCAATGGCGGTTGTTCACCGAAGCCGACATGAGGGCGCCCGGAGAGCGCGCCTTGATCGGCCAGTCCATGGTGGTAGCCAACCGGAGAATCGCCCGAGGTGAGGTGGTCGGCGTTTACGGCGGCGCCATCACGCCAGCACGTCTTGTTCCGCCCCGAGAACAGTCCTACACCACAAAAGTGGGAGAACGTCATCAGCCTGGGCCTGGATATCTGATTCCCGACAAGATTGCGCTAGTGGGTGACACCATTATTTCCCGGATCAATACGAACTTTCTGTATGACGCAACGGGCAAGCCGGTTCGTCAGGCGACGGAGGGTTACAACGTCGAATTCGTTCCGTTCGAGGTCGACGCGCAACAGTGGAGAGGTAACGAGCTGGTGACCCGGGAGTTCATTCTCAACGCCATATTCGCTACCGAAGACATTCCGGCTGGAACCGAGTTGCGCCTCGATTACAACTACAGCGATGAGGACATGTCGCGGTTATTTCCCTGATCGGGCTGGCGACCGCTGCTGAATACGATCCTGGGTGTCCGTATTCAGCACACGACGTCATCAGAACAGGAAGTAGCGCTGCGCCATTGGCAAGGTTTCCGCCGGCTCACACCACAGCAGAACGCCATCGGCCTTGACCTGATAGGTCTGCGGGTCGACATCGATGTCCGGCAGATAATCGTTGTGGATCAGGTCGGTTTTCTGCACGTCACGGCAACCTTTGACCACAGCGATTTTCTTCTTCAGCCCCAGCGCTTCAGGCAATCCCGCTTCCTGCGCCGCCTGACTGATAAAGGTCAGGCTGGTGGCGTGCAGCGAACCGCCGTAGCTGGCGAACATCGGGCGGTAGTGCACCGGTTGCGGTGTCGGGATCGAGGCGTTGGCATCGCCCATCAGGCTCGCGGCAATCGCGCCGCCCTTGAGAATCAGCGTCGGTTTCACGCCAAAGAATGCCGGGCGCCACAGCACCAGATCCGCCCACTTGCCGACTTCCACCGAACCGACTTCGTGGCTGATGCCATGGGTGATCGCAGGGTTGATGGTGTACTTGGCGATGTAGCGTTTGGCGCGGAAGTTGTCGTTGCCTGCGCCGTCCTGCGGCAGCGGGCCACGCTGCTTTTTCATTTTGTCGGCGGTCTGCCAGGTGCGCGTGATGACCTCGCCGACACGGCCCATGGCCTGGCTGTCGGAGCTGATCATCGAGAACGCGCCGAGGTCGTGAAGAATGTCTTCGGCGGCAATCGTTTCGCGGCGGATGCGGCTTTCGGCGAACGCGACGTCTTCGGCAATGCTTGGGTCGAGGTGGTGACAGACCATCAGCATGTCGAGGTGTTCGTCAATGGTGTTGCGGGTGAACGGCCGGGTCGGGTTGGTCGAACTCGGCAGCACGTTAGGGAAGCCGCAGGCCTTGATGATGTCTGGCGCGTGACCGCCGCCGGCGCCTTCGGTGTGATAGGTGTGAATGGTGCGGCCCTTGAACGCGCCGAGGGTGGTTTCGACGAAACCGGACTCATTGAGCGTGTCAGTGTGGATCGCCACCTGCACGTCGAACTGATCGGCAACGCTCAGACAGTTATCAATGCTTGCCGGCGTGGTGCCCCAGTCCTCGTGCAGCTTGAGGCCGATGGCGCCGGCCTTGACCTGCTCGATCAGCGGCTCCGGCAGGCTGGCATTGCCCTTGCCAGTGAGGCCGATGTTCATCGGGAACGCGTCGGCGGCCTGTAGCATGCGCGCCAGATGCCACGGGCCCGACGTGCAAGTGGTGGCGTTGGTGCCGGTGGCAGGTCCCGTGCCGCCGCCGATCATGGTGGTGACGCCGCTCATCAGCGCTTCTTCGATCTGCTGCGGGCAGATGAAATGGATGTGTGTGTCGATGCCGCCAGCGGTGAGGATCATGCCTTCGCCGGCAATCACTTCGGTGCCGGCGCCGATGGCGATGGTCACGTTCGGCTGCACGTCCGGGTTGCCGGCCTTGCCAATCGCGGCAATGCGCCCGTCCTTGAGGCCGACGTCGGCTTTGACGATGCCCCAATGATCGATGATCAGCGCGTTGGTGATCAGCGTGTCGACCACTTCGGCGGCGAGCAGTTGGCTCTGGCCCTGGCCGTCGCGGATGACTTTGCCGCCACCGAATTTCACTTCTTCGCCGTAGGTGGTGAAGTCTTTTTCGACTTCGATCCACAGTTCGGTGTCGGCCAGGCGCACCTTGTCGCCGACGGTGGGGCCGAACATGTCGGCGTAGGCTTGACGGGAAATCTTCATGCTGCGTCCTTCAAGAAAATAGTGGTGAGCCATTGACCCTCACCCTAGCCCTCTCCCAGAGGGAGAGGGGACTGATCGCGGGTTTCTTTCGACAGACATCGACCTGAAATATCGAGTCGAACTCAGGATCGGAAAAGCCCCCATTCGGCTCCCTCTCCCTCGGGAGAGGGCTGGGGTGAGGGGCAGCGGTGCACGCAGATGTCAGAGATCGCCCATGACCCGTCCGGCAAACCCGAACACCCGCCGCTTCCCGGCATAATCCACAAGCTCAACCTCACGGCTCTGCCCCGGCTCGAAACGCACCGCAGTGCCCGCCGGAATGTTGAGGCGCATGCCACGGCTGGCGGCGCGATCAAAGGTCAGCGCGTCGTTGGTTTCAAAAAAGTGATAGTGCGAACCGACCTGGATCGGCCGGTCGCCGCTGTTGGCGACTTTCAGGCTGACGGTGCGGCGACCGACGTTGAGTTCGATGTCACCGGGCTGGATCTGGTACTCGCCAGGAATCATCATTGGGCTCCTTGCAGAATCTTGTAATAGAGAGCGGTCGGCCGATAGGTGCCGTGCGGGTCGCAGGCGTAATCAGGAATCTGACCCGCGCGGGTGTAACCCAATGCCTTGTAGAAATCTTCGGCGGGCGAGCCGGCCTCGGTGTCGAGGTAAAGCATGCCGCGCTTGTGTTTCGGCGCTTCGAGTTCCAGCGCACTCATCAGTTGCTGGCCGAGGCCGCGCCGCCGTGCGTGTTCGCGCACCAGCAGTTTCTGTACCTCGGCGCGATTGAGGCCGTTGGCCTTCTGGCACAGCCCCAACTGCACGCTGGCCAGTACCTGCTCGTCCTTTACCACCACCCAGAGCAGCACGCTGCCCTTGTTGACGTTGTCCTGCACCTCATCGAAATAGGCGCGCGCCTGCGCGGCATCGAGGTCAGCCAAGAAGCCGACGCTGGCGCCGTAACCGACCGCATCGAGCAGCAGATCAATCAGACCCTGACGGTAGTGGGCAAAACTTTCAGCATTGACGCGGCGCAGTTGGGCGGCGTTCATCGGTGTCACTCCTTGTTGGCATCAGGCGGCTCCGCGCCAGGGTTGAGGGTCAGTTGCATAAACGTCAGGTCGAGCCAGCGACCGAACTTGGTGCCGACTTGCGGCATCTGCCCGGTGATGCTGAAACCGGCGCGTTCGTGCAGGCGAATCGAGGCGGCGTTGCCGCTTTCGATGGCGGCAACCATCACGTGTTTGTCGCAGGTCTTCGCCCGTTCGATCAGCTCAGTCATCAGTTGCGGGCCGAGGCCGTTGCCGCGCTGGTCGCTGCGCACGTAGACCGAGTGCTCGACGGTATGACGGAAACCGTCGAACGGCCGCCAGTCACCGAACGAAGCGTAGCCGAGTACGATGTTGGCGCCGTCGACGATCACCAGAATCGGATAGGCCTGGGCCTGACGGGCGCTGAACCACGCCTGGCGGTTGCCGAGGTCGACGGCTTGTTCATTCCAGATCGCCGTGGTGTTCAGCACGGCATCGTTGTAGATGTCGCGGATCGCCGGCAGGTCGGCGTGAACGGCATCGCGAATGGTGTAAGTCATGGCGCGCCTCAGACGATCGGTTGGTGGACGGTGACCAGTTTGGTGCCGTCGGGGAACGTCGCTTCGACCTGGATCTCCGGGATCATTTCCGGGATGCCTTCCATCACTTGCTCGCGGCTGAGCAGGGTGGTGCCGAAGTGCATCAACTCGGCCACGGTCTGGCCATCACGGGCGCCTTCAAGCAGGGCGGCGGAGATGTAAGCCATGGCTTCCGGGTAATTGAGTTTCACACCGCGCGCCAAACGCCGCTCGGCGACGAGGCCGGCGGTGAAGATCAGCAACTTGTCTTTTTCGCGTGGGGTCAGGTCCATTGTGGGGTTCCGTCAGGGCAGTTTTGTGAGGTTCTTGCGGGCGAGGGGTGCCAGTTGGAGCAGCCCCTCACCCTAGCCCTCTCCCGAGGGAGAGGGGACTGATCTCGGTTGTTTTCAATGGCCGGTTCAGTCAGCAGTATTTGTTCAGTCAGTTAGATCTTTATCAGGCGACTCGGTCAGGCTCCCTCTCCCTCCGGGAGAGGGCGGGGGGTGAGGGTCGCTTTCAGGTGCTCCATATTCTGGGAGATATCGCCTCGCGGCCGAGCAGCGCCGGTCTGAGCAACCGCCAAAGATCAATCAGCCAGGCACGGGCGAGCAACGCTTCACTGGCCAGACAACGGGCAACCAACAACCCCGGCAACTGGGTCAGATCCCCGCGCACGTCATGGCCCAGCGAGCGGCAACGCTCCAGCAATTCAGCATCAATCTCACCAGTGACCAACAACGTCGCAAACACTGGGTTGCCATCCAGCCCGATCGGCGAATCAAGCAAGCCATCACCACCGACAATGCGCTGGCGTTCATGCCAGAGCAATCGACCATTGCGACGGATATCCAGGTGCGCCTGAAAATGCCCAAGGTCGAAACGCTCGCCACTGGCCGGGCGACCCAGCGCCACCACATCCCAGTAGAACAGCCGCGCATCACCCTCAAGATCAATCGAAGTTGTCAGCTCGGCCTGCGCGGCGCTGTAGACGATGGTCTCCTGCGGCAGCCATTCCAGGGTCGCCCCTGCAGCCACGTTCAATTCAAGTTTCTGGTAAGCCGGCCCGCCCGCGCGATACCACTTGGCCGCGCCGGGGCTGGTGATCTGCGCCCACGCGTCGGCTTCGACGCGTGCGTTGATGTCCAGCCGATCACCGCCGGCAATCCCGCCCGGCGGGTGGACGATGATGTGCTGACAGACTTCAGGGCCTTCGGCGTACAGATGCTTTTGCACCCGCAGCGGGCCGAGGTGGCGACGCATGACCGGGCGTGTGCAGTCGCCGAAACGGGCATAAGCGAGTTCCAGCTCGGCGTGCCAGCTCGGGGTAAACAAGGCAGGTGCAACAGTCGAATTCATGGTGTGTCATTATCGTTAGGAAGCTACAGATTAGTTCGTTGTACTAGATCGTTACCAGCCCGCGTACGCCCTCGGCCTCCATATTTTCACCGCGACCCTGCTGGACGATCTCGCCCCGGGACATCACCAGATACTGATCGGCCAGTTCTGCGGCGAAATCGTAGAACTGCTCGACCAGCAGAATCGCCATGTCACCGCGCGCCGCAAGCTTCTTGATCACCGCGCCGATCTCCTTGATCACCGAAGGTTGAATGCCTTCGGTAGGCTCGTCGAGGATCAGCAAGCGCGGGCGGCTGGCCAACGCGCGGCCAATTGCCAACTGCTGTTGCTGACCACCGGAGAGGTCACCGCCGCGACGCTGCTTCATTTGTAGCAGCACCGGGAACAATTCGTAGATGAAACCTGGGACTTCTTTGGCTTCACTGCCGGGAAACCGCGACAGACCCATCAACAGATTCTCTTCCACGGTCAGGCGTCCGAAGATCTCCCGGCCCTGTGGCACGTAAGCAATCCCGGCGTGAACGCGCTGGTGTGGCTTGAGCGTGGTGATCGGTTTGCCCTCCCAATTGACCGCACCTTCTTTGGCCGGCAGCAGGCCCATCAGGCACTTGAGCAGGGTGGTTTTGCCGACGCCGTTGCGGCCGAGCAGGCAGGTGACTTCGCCGACTTTCACGTCGAACGAGAGGCCGCGCAGGATGTGGCTACCGCCGTAGTACTGGTGCAGCTTGTCGACTTGCAGCATTTCCAAATCTCCCCCGGTGATCGTTCCCACGCAGAGCGTGGGAACGCATCCCGTGACGCTCCGCGTCACATAACGGCGGACGCAGAGCGTCCATGGCGGCATTCCCACGCAGAGCGTGGGAACGATCTAGGTCTTCAGCGGCCGAGATAGACCTCGATCACGCGCTCGTTTTCCTGCACCTGCTCAAGTGAGCCTTCCGCCAGCACGCTGCCCTGATGCAACACGGTGACGTGGTCGGCAATCGAGCCGACAAAGCCCATGTCATGCTCCACCACCATCAACGAATGCTTGCCCGCCAGTGACTTGAACAACTCGGCAGTGAACTCGGTTTCCGCGTCGGTCATGCCGGCCACCGGCTCATCGAGCAGGAGCAATTGCGGGTCCTGCATCAGCAACATGCCGATCTCGAGAAACTGCTTCTGACCATGCGAGAGCAACCCCGCCTGACGATTGACCGAGGTGGTCAGGCGAATGGTCTCCAGCACTTCGCTGATCCGGTCCTTCTGCTCGCCACTCAGGCGCGCGCGCAAGCTGGCCCACACCGACTTGTCGGTTTTCTGCGCCAGCTCCAGATTTTCAAACACGCTCAGCGCTTCGAACACCGTCGGTTTCTGAAACTTGCGACCGATGCCGGCCTGGGCGATTTGCACTTCGCTCATCTGCGTCAGGTCCAGGGTTTCGCCGAACCAGGCCTTGCCGTGGCTTGGCCGGGTCTTGCCGGTGATGACGTCCATCAGCGTGGTCTTGCCCGCACCGTTGGGGCCGATGATGCAACGCAACTCGCCGACGCCGATGTACAGGTTGAGATTGTTCAACGCACGGAAGCCATCGAAACTGACGCTGATGTCCTCCAGGGTGAGGATCGTGCCGTGGCGGGTATCCAGCCCCGGACCGACCCGCTGACCGAGGCCGATCGAGTCGCGGCTGGTGCCTTCATCCTTGTTCGGTTCGACGGGAAAGAAGGCCGGTTCCAGCATGAATTCAGCGCTCGCCGTGACTCTCATTGTTCACCTCGTTTCTTCAGCAGACCGATCACGCCTTTGGGCAGGTACAACGTCACGACGATGAACAGCGCGCCGAGGAAGAACAGCCAGTATTCCGGGAACGCCACGGTGAACCAGCTCTTCATGCCGTTGACCACACCGGCACCGAGCAGCGGACCAATCAAGGTGCCGCGACCGCCGAGAGCGACCCAAACCGCCGCTTCAATCGAGTTGGTCGGCGACATTTCGCTCGGGTTGATAATGCCGACTTGCGGCACGTACAACGCACCGGCCAGACCACACAACACTGCGCTCAACACCCACACGAACAGCTTGAAACCGCGCGGGTCGTAGCCGCAGAACATCAAGCGGTTTTCCGCATCGCGCAATGCCGTCAGCACGCGGCCAAACTTGCTCTGCGCCAGGCGCCAGCCGATGAACAGACTGGCCACCAGCAACAACACCGTCGCCAGAAACAACACCGCGCGGGTGCCCGGTTCGGTGATGCCGAAACCGAGAATCGTGCGGAAATTGGTAAAACCGTTGTTGCCGCCAAACCCGGTCTCATTGCGGAAAAACAGGAGCATGCCGGCGAAGGTCAGAGCCTGGGTCATGATCGAGAAATACACGCCTTTGATCCGCGAGCGGAAGGCGAAGAAACCGAACACCAGCGCCAGCAAACCCGGTGCCAACACCACCAGACACATCGCCCAGAGGAAGCTGCTGGTGCCGGTCCAGTACCAAGGCAATTCGCTCCACGACAGGAAGGTCATGAACGCCGGCAGACCATCGCCGGCGGCCTGACGCATCAGGTACATGCCCATCGCATATCCGCCGAGGGCAAAGAACAGACCGTGGCCCAGCGACAGCAATCCGGCGTAACCCCAGACCAGATCCAGCGCCAGTGCGACGATGGCGTAGCAGAGGATTTTGCCGACCAGCGTCAGGGTGTACGCCGAGATGTGCAGCGCATTGTCGGGCGACAACAACGACAGCAGCGGCAGGGCGATCAGTATGGCGAGGATTACCGCACCGATGGCAATGGTGACTTTCGGCCCGGCCTTTTGTGTGGCCGTGACTAACAGAGGCTGGTTCATCAGTCGATCACCCGTCCTTTCAGTGCGAAGAGGCCTTGCGGACGTTTCTGGATAAACAGAATGATCAGCGCGAGGATCAGGATCTTGCCGAGCACCGCACCAATCTGCGGTTCGAGAATCTTGTTGGCGATGCCCAGGCCAAATGCCGCGAGCACGCTACCGGCCAACTGGCCGACGCCGCCGAGTACCACGACGAGGAACGAGTCGATGATGTAGCTCTGGCCGAGGTCCGGGCCGACGTTGCCGATCTGGCTCAGCGCCACGCCGCCAAGGCCGGCGATGCCCGAGCCGAGACCAAAGGCGAGCATGTCGACGCGACCGGTCGGCACGCCGCAGCAGGCGGCCATGTTGCGGTTCTGGGTGACCGCGCGGACGTTGAGGCCCAAACGGGTTTTGTTCAGCAACAGCCAGGTCAGCACCACCACGAACAGTGCGAACGCAATGATGACGATGCGGTTGTACGGCAGCACCAGATTCGGCAAAACCTGAATCCCGCCGGACAGCCACGCCGGGTTGGCGACTTCAACGTTCTGCGCGCCGAACAGCAAGCGCACCAGTTGAATCAGCATCAGGCTGATGCCCCAGGTGGCGAGCAGGGTTTCCAGCGGGCGGCCGTAGAGGTGACGAATCACCGTGCGCTCCAGCGCCATGCCGATTGCAGCCGTGACGAAGAACGCCACCGGCAGTGCAATCAACGGATAGAACTCGATGGCCTGCGGTGCGTAGCGCTGGAACATCAACTGCACCACGTACGTCGAGTAGGCGCCGAGCATCAGCATCTCGCCGTGGGCCATGTTGATCACGCCGAGCAGGCCGAACGTGATCGCCAGACCGAGTGCGGCCAACAGCAGAATCGAACCGAGCGACATGCCGCTGAACGCCTGGCCGAGCACTTCGCCGATCAGCAGTTTGCGTTTGACTTGAGCGAGACTGGTTTCAGCGGCGGTGCGCACGCTGGCATCGCTCTCGATGCCCGGCTCGAGTAAACCTTCGAGTCGGGTACGGGCGAGTGGATCGCCGGTTTCGCCGAGCAGGCGTACTGCAGCGAGACGCACGGCCGGGTCAGTGTCGACCAATTGCAGGTTGGCCAGCGCCAGGCTCAGGGCGGCGTGGACGCTTTCATCTTTTTCGCCAGCCAGTTGCTGGTCGAGGAATTTCAGCTGCGCGGGTTTCGCGCTTTTCTGCAATTGCTGCGCGGCACTCAGACGGATTTTGGCGTCGGCGGCGAGCAATTGGTGGCTGGCCATGGCGGTGTCGATCAGACCCCGCAGGCGGTTGTTCAGGCGCAGGGTTTTGGGTTGGCCATCGATGGTCAGTTCGCCTTGTTGCAGGGCACTGAGCAATTCGATACGGGCCGGGTCGGGCTGCGCGGCCCAGGTTTCCAGGAGTCGGGCCTGTTGCACGGGATTGGCCGCGACGAAGTCTTCGGCATCGCCGGCGTGGGCGAGCATTGGCAGCAACAGCGTGATGGCTAGAAGCAAGCGGTAGAGGGCAGTGCGCATATGCGTGGCCTTGCGTAGTGATCGTTCCCACGCTCCGCGTGGGAATGCAGCCCGGGACGCTCCGCGTCCCTAAAGCGGACGCAGAGCGTCCGTTGAGGCATTCCCACGCAGAGCGTGGGAACGATCAGGTTGAGCGGGATAACTCAGTTGCTCTTCACCGCATAATCCGGCTTCTTGTCGTTGCCCTGAATGAACGGGCTCCACGGTTGCGCACGGATCGGCCCCTCGGTCTGCCATACAACGTTGAACTGACCGTCGCTCTGAATCTCGCCGATCATCACCGGTTTGTGCAGGTGGTGATTGGTCTTGTCCATGGTCAGTGTGTAACCGGACGGCGCGGCAAAGGTCTGCCCGGCGAGGGCTTCGCGGACTTTGTCGACGTCGGTGGATTTGGCTTTCTCAACCGCCTGCGCCCACATGTGGATACCGACGTAAGTGGCTTCCATCGGGTCGTTGGTCACGGCTTTGTCGGCGCCCGGCAGGTTGTGTTTCTTCGCGTAGGCTTTCCAGTCATCGACGAACTTCTTGTTCACCGGATTCTCGACGGACTCGAAGTAGTTCCACGCCGCGAGGTTGCCCACCAGCGGTTTGGTGTCGATGCCGCGCAGTTCTTCTTCGCCCACCGAGAAAGCCACAACCGGTACGTCGGTGGCTTTCAGACCCTGGTTGGCCAGCTCTTTGTAGAACGGCACGTTGGAGTCGCCGTTGACGGTCGAGATAACCGCAGTCTTGCCGCCCGCCGAGAATTTTTTGATGTTGGCAACGATGGTTTGATAGTCGCTGTGCCCGAACGGCGTGTAGACCTCTTCGATGTCCTTGTCGGCCACGCCTTTGGAGTGCAGGAACGAGCGCAGGATCTTGTTGGTGGTGCGCGGGTAGACGTAGTCGGTGCCGAGCAGGAAGTAGCGCTTGGCACTGCCACCTTCTTCGCTCATCAGGTATTCAACGGCCGGGATCGCTTGCTGGTTCGGGGCGGCACCGGTGTAGAAAACGTTCGGCGACATCTCTTCGCCTTCGTACTGCACCGGGTAGAACAGCAGGCCGTTGAGTTCTTCGAACACCGGCAGCACCGATTTACGCGATACGGAAGTCCAGCAGCCGAACACCACAGCCACCTTGTCCTGGGTCAGCAACTGCCGGCCCTTTTCGGCGAACAGCGGCCAGTTCGACGCCGGGTCCACCACCACCGGTTCGAGCATCTTGCCGTTCACACCGCCCTTGGCGTTGATCTCATCGATGGTCATCAGCGCCATGTCTTTGAGCGACGTTTCGGAGATGGCCATGGTGCCGGACAACGAATGCAGAATCCCGACCTTGATGGTCTCGGCGGCCTGGACAGTCCAGGTCATGCCCATCGCGGCAATGGATGCCGAGAGTGTGAAAGCCTTGATCAAACTGCGACGCTTCATTGTGCGATCTCCATGAACATTTGTTTTTTCTGGTTGGCAGATGCGGACGACTGAAGGTGTGTTTTGCAAGGGCTGTGCCCGGTCGTGACCGGACAGGAAAATGTCGTTGCAGAGCGGTTACAAGCGGAGCAGGTGCACCATCAGGGGACGTTCATGGCGCGTCGGTGCAAACGGCTGCGCCAGATTGGGGCGTCGCTGCTGGCAAGGGTGCTGATACAAAAACGATAAACATATACCGCTGATGACTTGCCCCGCCGGCACACACTCATTCGCTCATCCCGATTTTCCAAGCAGGTTTTTTATGAGTGATGTGTCTGGCCGGTCCGGTGGCGCCGCAAGTTCTGCGGCAACGTTCAAGCTGCCCCCCGTGAGTCCGGCGTTTCTGAGCGAAGAAGACGCCGCCTATTGGGTACATACACGGGTTCCACTCAACCCGGACAGGGAGTACGGCAGCGTGATTTTGCTGCGCCCGGACGGAAAATTTCTGGCCACCTCACCCATAGCAGGTGAAGCCACAAGCTTTGACTTTGGCACCATTTTGCAAACCGATGCCCGTGGCGACATGCTCCATCCACTGGGTTATACATGCATCGCCAGCGTACACAGCCATCCGCCGATACATGACCGGTTCCGCAATGGCAATCGGCGTCAGGATGAAAATCTGCTCAGGCTGTTCATGAGCTTCTATTCAGGGGGCGATTTCATTGGTGATGTGTCGTCGCGGGATTTTTTTCGCAGCGCATACCTTTCCGGGCCAGATGGCAGCTTGCTCAAATACGTGTCGAGCGGCTCGCCGGAGGAGCGCGACTATTTCCTCTGGCATCAATCCGGCGCGCCGACTGGCCATCCTTCGGATGCATATGACGTCATGGCGGTGATCAACAAGCTGGCGACCGTGGGTGAACTCAAAGTCATTGTCTCGAACGCCGACTGGGGCCACTCCGTGGGTCGGGTACCTGCGGACTGGATGGCGGGCGCGCCGTTTTCCACTGGCGCGGTCACCGAGCGGCCGCTAATGACGCGCGTCTGCGTCAATGCCGAACGCGCCGTACTTGCAGCATTGAAATCCAGAGGCGCGCAGACCGCCGGGCTGATCCTGAAAAAGCTCACTGGCGAAGAATATGTGGCGACCCATGCTCGCCCGAGCGGCCTGGCTGCCTGGGACGCCGAGCACCTTTTTCCGCTGGACACCCAAGGACACTTGCAACTGCCGCGGGGCTATCGGCTGGAAGGCTTTTACTTCGCCTCGCGACCCGATTCCAAACAGTTTCCGCCTGTGCAGCCGTGGCTCTACGAAAATTTCTTCAGCCCTCAAGACATGGCGGTGGCCATCGCCGCGTTTGGCCGCAATCAGCATCTGGCAAAGGTCGGACGCGGGTTATCGCTGTTCATGCTGGCGCAGGACATGGCCATGTTGAAATACAGCTTCAGCGGCAGTCCGGTCGAAGCGGCACTCAGCGTCGAGTACGCTGACGGCACGATCAGTGACAATGGTGTGCAAGCGAGGTTATCGGCCGGAACCCTGCGTCCCCGTGAGTATGTTTCGATGCTGGTGCTGGCCGGAAAAGTCGAGGTACTGCGTGGTAGCGCATTGTGGGCGAACCTGGGCGCGGTAGACCTGGAATGGCAGCCCTTCGGTCATTTCCCCTGGCCGGCATTGAGTCGGGATTTCCTGTCCGCCGATGACGCGGCCCGTTATGCCCACAGGAAAATCGGTAACCGCCGTGACCGACAGTATGCCGGCTACATTTTTCAGCGCGACAAACGCTTCGTGGTGACCGAGCCGTTGCCTGGCGATATCGACACGCTCCGGCAGGATCGGCTCTATCCGCAGAACAATAACGGGCAGGCGATTTTTCCGGATGACCATCTTTTGCACGCGCGCTATGTGAGCCACGTTGCCTTGTCGCGGCTTGATCCCGTAGACGTCGATTACCCCAAGTGGACCTTTCATGAAGCGTTGCTGAGTCTGCAGATGTTCAGTGTCGATGAGATCAGGCAGGTGCTGCTTGATCAGGTCGTGCTGTACGCATCAGCCGTACCGGACTCTTTGCTGCGGTATGAGTCCAATGGCTCGTCGTCGGCGCAGAGTCTGGGCAGACGCCTTGGAACTCGGCAAAATCCCGGTGCCTTGGCTACGGAACTGGCTGATGGCAGCAAGCGCCCACAAGACTTCATTCGTGAGCTTGCCGCCGGCGGTCGGTTGACCAGTCTTTTGGATAATCAGCTATGGGGCTATCGTGGTCGGATTGCCCCGATCTGGTCTGTGCGAGAAGCGCCACCTGAACCCGATGCGCCCGTCTGGCAGGTTATTACTGAGTTTCTCAAGCGCACGGCGGTGCTTCCTGCTTCGTTACCTGGGGACACCCGGCCTGCAAAGGATTGGCCTGCGTTCACCCTACCGTTGCCGTTGCCGTGGCGGCGCCCGGAAACAGTGGCGTACGGTGCGGTCTTTGCTTCAGCGGACGAGCTGGCACTGAGTCAACATGCGCACGACAGACATTGGCAAGAAGAGAAAAACGCCTGTTTCGGTTTCATACTCAAACATCGTGAGCGTGACGAGTACATTGCCACTGAACGGGTTCCCGTCAGCGCTGTGCAGAGCAATCTGTTTGAGTTGGATAGCCTGTTTGCCGTGCAACGAACCTCTCCTTGGTATCGATTCCCCGAAGGCTTCGATTTACACGCCAGATGGTATTCGCATCATCACGTGGAGGACCCGACAAAAAGTCCGGATGACTGGCTGGCCCACTACTTCATTTCGCCAGATAACCTGACCACCTCGATGTATTTTGGACGCCATCGACCGGTAATGGCTTCAGACGTTCCGGCAGCGCTGTATATAGCGGCGCGCGATGGCGCCTTGTTGAAATACGCAAGAAGCAAGTCCAGCAAGCTGTTTCGTGACGCTACGTCGCAAGGCTCGCTCGAGACAATCAAGAACGGTCTGGCGTCCGGGAAATGGCTGCCAACCGATTTTGTTCATGAGGTTGCCAACAGTGGCGAACTCGCGGTGATGCGCGCCGGCCTGTGCTGGGACCGGACGGGGCCGGTCAAGGTGACCTGGCAGCCGTACGCCAATCTGCAGCGGCACTGGCTCGGCCCGGTTTTTCAGACGGCTGACGACGCGGCTGTCCACGCCAGGACGTTACTTCCCGTTGTGACCGACAGCGTATATGGCGGCCTGATTCTGGAAACGGCCGAGAAGCGGTACCTGGCCACCGCGCCGATTGAAGTCAGCCACGAGGATTTCGATGTCACGCAGGTTTGCCCCGAGGAAAGCCGGACCTATGGATTATTTCCTCCCGGGTGTCACATCGTGGCGCGCTACCGATCGCGCATCGCTCGTGAAGCGTCGCTGGTCGTATCGCCGGTTCAGAAACAGATCTATCTGAACATGTTTTCAGTCGATGTACTGGAATCGGCATTCAACAGGCGCGGGGTGCCAGACCGCTACCGCGTGCTGGCGGATGGCTCGCTGGTGCGCTACAAACCGGAACCATTGCACGAATACCTGTTTGCGCCGGACGGTTCGGTGCTCAGTTACCAGCCGCAAGCCGAACTGTTTTCACAGCTGCTTGGCCAAGGCGATCGGTTTGCCGCCGTTGATGCAAAAGCGATCAAACAGGGCTTGCGCAGCAGGCATTTGCAACCCGTGGAATGGATCAACGCCCTGGCCAAGGGAGGGCGTTTGCAGGTGATCAAGGGCAGCGAAATCTGGGGGCTGCCGCGCCGGGTATCTGTCTGGGTGCCTTATTCGAAGGACTTTTTGCCGACGAGAGACTATGACAAGGCTCTGAGCCGCCCCGCCTCCAGCCCGCAGTTCATTCAGGCAGATGCTGCCGCCAGATATGTTCATGAGGTGTCTGTGAGCCGGGAAACGGCAGCTTTCGGTTTCATTCTGAGTCATCACGAGGGTGTGTTTCTCGCAACCCTGCCCTTGGAAGTACAGCGCTCGGCGTTGGCTCTGGATCGGATCTTCGAACAGGGCAAGCCGTTTTCAGGCTTTGCTCTGCACGCCCTGTATCTTCGAGCAGCGCTGCCGCCGTTGGGCGTGCGGTCTGATGATGTGCGCCAGGTCTTTTTTCTGCCCAGCGATATTCAGTCGGCGTGTGTGCGGGCCAACACACCGCAGGGATATCTGCCGATCTACTTTTCCTGCGCGGATGGGGCGTTGTTGAAACTGCAGTTGCATGCGTTCGAGCCAGGTGAGTTTTACGACCCGTTCGGACAGATCGAGTTTCGTCCCAATGCATTTGTATCAGTACAACAGGCAGCGGCCGATGAAAGGGATATTGCCAAAGGCACGTTCAGATTGTCTGCCTATGCTCACCGAATGGCACGAGCGGGCAAGTTGGAGATTATCGAGAGCAGCGATTACTGGTCGCGCCATGGTGAGGTGAGTGACAGTTGGCAGCCGCGACAGATCGATATTGGCAGTGAACAACGCTGGCAGGAAAATCCGGTGCCGGCGCTGGGCCCGATTTTCCATCACCCCGACGATGCTGCGCGCCATACGCAAAAGCGTGCGGCCGAGGCCATTGTCGATGTCGGCTATGAGAGCGCCATCCTGGCATCAGCAACCGGCAACCAATTTGTGCCGCTCGACCCTATGGTCTGGTCCGCACATGACCGAAACCCGCTTGCGCGGATATTCCTGTCGGCGAAAGATACATCGGCCAGTTGGCGACACCCGGCGCCGCATTATCCCGACGGTTACACACCGGTGGCTGCTCACCAGTTGCACCTGTCGGGCAACACCACTCTGGTACCGGACGCGGAGGAGGTGAGAGCCAACTTCGCAGCGCCTGAGCTGGTGTATGCCCACACCCATGATCTGAAGAACAGGGGTTTTGATATTCAGCATTATTTTTACTCGACGCCGCATCAGGTATTGCTCAAATACACGCCAAGTTATTCAGATGCCGAAAAGGATCTGTTGCTGACCCGGTCGATGTTTTTCCTGAATGGGCGCTGGAGCAACCGGCTAAGTCCCGGGGAATTCATTTCACGCCTCATGGCACTTGGCGAGTTCCGGGTACTGGTCGCAGGACATTACTGGCGGCAGACCGGGCTGTTAAGGCGCGACTGGAATCAGCAGCGCCAACAGCCGTCGGCCCAAGGTGCTGTCCGTGTCAGGGATGAGTTGTAACTGACGATACCGGCCCTCGACAAAGGAGTGTGCCGCCGCCGGCGGTCACTCCTCGTTGAGTCCGACTCAGGTCGGGGCCGACTCCGTGCGCCCAACGCGCGACAGCAGCAGGCGGTCAAGCAACCACACCACCACCAGCGAAGCCCCCACCAGCGGAAACACCACCGCCAGCGCCAACATGATCACCACGCCGGTTTTCCATTTCGGCAGGTCATGGCGCAGCGGCGGTACGCCGAATTTGCCCTGTGGCCGACGCTTCCACCAGATCACCACGCCGCTGACAGCGCTGAGCAGGATCATCAGGCAGATCAGCAGCACCACAATCTGGTTGAAGGTGCCGAACATCTTGCCCTCGTGGAGCATCACGCCGATCTCCGTGGCACGTGCGACGGTGCCGTATTGTTCGAAGCGAACATCGGCGAGGACCTTGCCGGTGTATTGATCGACATGCAGGGTGGCATCATTGCGCGGGTCATCGGCGAACACGGCGATGGTGAACACGCCGGTGGCGGTGGTCGGCAGGGTGATGCTGTAACCCGGCTCGACATTGCGCTGAGTGGCGATGTTCTGCACGTCTTGCAGGCTGATCCCCGGTGCCGCCGGGCCCGCGTTGGCGCTGCCGTGGGCCATGTGTTCGGCGTGGTCGCCGGACATCGGCATCGGCGTGTTTTCCATCGCCCAGGGCACGGTCTGGCGCGTGGCGCTGTTGAGGCTGCGGGCCTCGACGTCGGAGGTCGGTACGTTGTCCCACATCGCGGCCGGGAACACGTTCCATACCTGGGCATATTGCTTGCCCCAGAAACCGGTCCAGGTCATGCCGCTGAGCAGCATCACCAGTAAAAGTGCGGCGCCCCAGAACCCGGTGACGGCGTGCAGATCACGCCACAATACGCGACCGCGACTGTTCAGGCGCGGCCACAGGATCCCTGCCGCCTGTCCGCGCGGCCACCACAGGAACAGGCCGGACACCACCAGCACCACGCCCCAGCCGGCGGCCATTTCGATAAGGCGGTCACCGACGGTGCCGATCATCAATTCGCCGTGGATGGCGCGGGCGATGGCTTGCAGATTTTGCTTGGCATCCTGCTCGCCGAGGATGTCACCGTGATACGGATCGACGAAAACATTGAGTTCGTGGCCGGCATTGGTCACTACAAACTGTGCGCTGCGTTCGGCGTTGACCGGCGGCAGATACTGGGTGACCTGGCCCTGTGGATAGGCACTTTTCACCCGTTGCAGCAGGTCACCCGCCGGCACGGTGTGATGGCCGGCCGGGACGTTGAGCAGGCTGCTGTACATCAGCGAGTCGAGCTGCGGTTTGAACAGGTAGATGATGCCGGTCAGGGCCAGCATCACCATAAAGGGGGCGACGAAGAGACCGGCGTAAAAATGCCAACGCCAGGCCAGGTTGTAGAAATTCGGTTTGGGCTGTTTCATCACGTGTGCTCCGCTGGGCTTGGATCTTTTAGTTGTTCTGCAACCCTTGTGGGAGCGACGATTCGACTTGCTCGCGAAGGCGTCGTGCCAGACGACATCAGTGTTGGATGTACCGTCCCCTTCGCGAGCAAGCTCGCTCCCACATGGGTGGGTGTTAGAAGCTCATGTCGACCTTGGTCCAGAGCGTGCGCCCCGGTTCATTGATCGCTTGCGGGTCGTTGGCCGGGTAGCCGAAGCCGGCGTTGCCCGCCAGGTTCAGGTGTTCGGCGTAAGCTTTGCCGAACAGGTTGTCGACGCCGCTGCTGACCTTCCAGTGTTTGTTGATCCGGTAGGCTCCGTTGAGTGAGAACACGCCGAAGCCCGAACTCTTGTCGTAATCCTTGCCGACCACGTTGCCCTTGTTCTGGTCGATGCGGTTTTGTGCGGCAACCACCCTCCACAGTGCGCCAGCGCTCCAGTTGTCTTCGCTGTAAGTCAGGCCGAACCGCGCATCCAGTGGCGGCATTTGCGGCAGGGCCGTGCCGTCGCTGCTGTTCTTGCCCCAGGCGTAGGCCAGGGTCGCATCGGCTTTCCAGTTATCGGTGAGTTTGTACGCGGCACCGAGTTCAGCGCCCATGATTCGTGCGTCGATGTTCTCGGCGCGCGAGGTGCTCATGCCCATCATTGCCGGGGTGTAATCGAAGAGGATGTAGTCGCGGACCACGCCGAAATAACCGGAAGCCCAGGCTTCAAGTTCGGCAGATTTGTAGTTCACGCCGAAGTCGAACTGGGTGGTCTTTTCCGGTTTGATCGAGTCGAACGCGTTGACCGATCCCGCCGGGCCGGACTTGGGTGAAAACAGCTCCCAGTAATCCGGGAAACGTTGCGCATGACCGAGGCCTGCATAGAGCGTGGTCGGGCTGTCGGCGAGGTCATGCTCGTAGCGAATGAAACCGCTGGGCAGGGTATCGGCGCGGGTGTCGTCGGCGGTCGGGTTCGGGCGGGACATCATTCCCGAGCCGGTGGTTTGCCGGTAATCCTTGGCCGATGCGCGGTCGACGCGGGCGCCAGTGATCAGCCGATCACGGTCGGCGGCGTACCAGGTCACTTCGCTGAACACGCCGTAGTTATGGAAATCGGCGTCCTTGGTGTACGGCTGATCCTTGTAGGTGTCGATGCCCATGCCGCTGCGCTGGCGGTGTTCGTTGGTCTGCGCGTCGAGGCCGGTGATCAGTTGGATCTCAGCCCAGCGCCAGGTGGCCTTGATCCGTGCGCCGAGGGTGCGGCGGTCGACGTTGGAGGCCATGGGCCCGGCCATCATTCCGGTGCCGGACGGCGTGCGCAGGGTGTAGTTGTCCATCACGTGGTCGGCGTAGTTGTAGTAGACCTGCGCTTCGAGTTTCTCCAGCACGTCGGTGATGTTGGATTTTTCGAAACGCAAACCGAGGCTTTCACGCAGAAACTGTGAGCCGTCCATACCGCGCCCGGCATAGCGTGCTTCACCATCGCCCTTGCCGGCGGTGAGTTCGATCAGGGTGTCGGCGTCGGGGGTCCACCCGACCGCGATGTCACCGTTCCACTTGTCGTAGCGCGAGGCGACGATGTCGTTGTTGCCGTCGCGGTAATCGTCGGAATGCGCGGTGTTGCCGATCACCCGTACGTAACCCAGCGGGCCACCGGCAGCGGCGTCGACCACTTTGTCGAAGCGTCCGTGGGAGCCGGCCAGAATACTCGCATTCACCCGTGTGCCGAGTTCGCCAAAACTCTCCGGTTCACGATCGAACAGCACCGTACCGGCCGATGCGCCCGGGCCGTAAAGCACGGTTTGCGGGCCTTTGATCACGGTGAGTTTGTCGTAGGTTTCCGGCGAGATGTACGAGGTCGGTGCGTCCATCCGGCCCGGGCAGGCGCCGAGCATCATGCTGCCGTTGGTGAGGATGTTCAGGCGTGAGCCGAACATGCCGCGCAGCACCGGATCACCGTTGGTGCCGCCGTTGCGCACCAGCGCGAAACCGGGAATGGTCTTCAGGTAATCGCCGCCATCGCTCGCCGGTACCGGTTGGCGTGGATCTTTGGGATTGGTGACGATGGTCAGCGGTGAACTCGGGGCGATCGCGGTAATCACCGTCGGGCTCAGTTCTTCCTGGTGGCCGGTGTGATCATCGGCCAGTACCAGCGGGGACAGCAATACGCCGCAAAGGACGGCGGTAGCGTGCCTGAAACGAATCCGCGATTCGGTCAAAGCGAAGGACGCCGGGGCACAGCCCGAGCGTGGAACAGCAGCAAACCTGGACATGACAATTTCCATCAAACAGTCGTAAACGACACGGCCGGCAGCCTGAAGCTGTCTTCTCAACCGTGTGCAATCAGAGGTGCGGTGTTTACGCTGCGACGGGCGGGGCGCGGGTGCGGGCGCCGGGGAAGAAGGGTTGCCGGGCGTGGCCCAGACGTGGATAGGGCGGGGTGAAGGTGTTCAGCGGCGGAATATTGAAGGCGACGAAATCGCCGCCGCCGGTCAGTGCCGGGCAGTTGAACAGCAGGCTGCAATAGCCACACTTTTCCCAGAGCACATGGTGTGGGGATTGTGGCGGGCAGTGTTCGGCTGAGGGCTTGGCGTCATGTGCGCTGTGATCCATGCCCGGCATGTCCATCGATATGTCCATGCGCATTGGCATCGATGTCGAGGCGTGTTGATCCATCGGCATCGACTGAGAAATCAGTGGGCCGATGAAGATCATCAACATGGCGAACAGGGCGATCCAGCTGCCGCGAGTCAGGTGTTGAGTCTGACGGCGTTGCCGGGAGGGCCTGGCGCTCAGCGGGCGCATGGGCGGAGTCTGCCGGAAGGCTTACTGAGCGTGCGCGTGGGTCTGCGTGGTTTCCGGTGGTTTCTTCTGCACCGAGACTTCGACAGTGACGTCACCGGCCTTCTCGAAATGCATCGTCAGCGGGAAGCGTTTGCCGTCGCTGAGCAGGCTGCGATCGGTCGGATTGAGCAGCATCACGTGCCAGGCCATCGGCGCGAATGTTACGTTGCCGCCGGCCGGGATTTCCACGCTCGGCACCTGTTGCATCTTCATCAGATCGCCCTGCATGACGTGTTCGTGCAGTTGCGCTTCCGGGGCGATGGGCGAGTCGACGCTGAGTAGGCGATCGTCAGTCTTGCCGGCGTTGTGAATGATGAAATAGGCGGCGACCGTCGGCGCATTCGGCGGCAACTCTTGCGACCACGGATGGGCGATTTCCAGCTCGCCGGCCTTGTATTCGTGAGCATGGGCAAAGCACGCCGGCAACAGCAGCGCAGCGACGACGATGAGTTTGTTCAACATGGCAGTTCTCCAGAACGATTTGAAACGCAGGTCAATTGCGCGAACAAATCAAACCAGAGGGGAAGCGCGGGGATTGAGACTTGGCCATTGCTGGCGCGGAGTGGGTGTTTGCAGAGAGGCTGGCGCCACGCTGCGGTTGCTTTCGTAGCGGGCGAAATACAGCTGCGGCGAATGCCCCGGCAACGCGACCAGTGGCGCCGAGCCTGAGCAACACCAGCAATGCTGCATGTTCGAATGATTGTCGTTGCTCGGGGCCTTTTGATCGGTGGTGCCGATGTTGATCGCCACCATCTTGGTCCCGCTGCCGGTGCAGAAACTGCTCCAGAGCAATTGTTCGGCCGGGGAGCTGGCCGCCTGCGCCATCGCCCCGGTCATCGGCATGGCGAGCATGTTGAACAGCACTGCAAAGCAGGCGATCCAGGCAATTGCTAGCCGTTGTCGGTTCATGGGACAGATCCATTGGGTGGGCGATCAGGCGCGGCTATTTAGCCTGATCAGGGCCGATAAGTAAAAAAGCCTCGTGCGGTTTGGTGTCGCAGCGCTTTCACAGTGTTACGGCATGCAATCGCAAACCCAGAGCCTTCATGACTTTCATGATAGTTGCGAATTCGGGATTGCCAGTGCTACTCAGCGCTTTATAAAGACTTTCGCGGCCCAAACCTGCATCCCGCGCCACTTGTGTCATGCCTTGAGCCCGGGCGATGTCATTGAGCGCTGCACGGATAAGGACGCCGTCGCCTTCATCGTCGTCAAAACAGGCATCCAGATACGCCGCCATGTCCTCGGGAGTTTTGAGGTACTCGGCGGCGTCAAAACGGGCGAATTCTTCGCTCATGATTTACTCCTCATTTCCGATGTTATGAGCCATCTGCACGGCGCGTTTGATATCTCTTTTTTGTGTCGATTTGTCGCCCCCGATCAGCAGCAGATAAATCACTTCGCCTTTGCGTGTGAAGTACATCCTGTAACCAGGGCCGTAATGAACACGCATTTCATAAACAGTGTCACCGACGAACCCGCAATCACCGAAGTTGCCATTTTCGGCTGTTTTAATTCTGGAGATGATTCGGCCTTTCCCTTTGATGTCTTTCAAGGAGTCGAGCCATTCGGAAAATATGCGGGATCGTTCAAAAGCGATCATGTCGGGATCGTATTCCTTGGGATACAAGCTGGCAAGCCGCTTTTCTTGGCTGTCTGCTTGTCGGGATTAAAGGAACCGAAGTATTGGGGTGAGGATGTAGTGAAAAACAGTCGGCTGCGTCCTCAAAAATTGCAGGTAAATTCGCAAATAAATTCGAAGTCAGGAAAAGTCTGACGTCGTCAGGGCTTCAAGGACTTCAGACGCTGATCGAAATTCCCGATCAACCCCCGGCAACCCCGGCCGCTTCAACACCAGCACCGGCACCCCACGCTCGCGCGCCACTTCTAGCTTTGGCTCGGTGGCGGTGCTGCCGCTGTTCTTGCTGATCAGCACATCGATCTGCCGCCGTTCGAACAGTGCGCGTTCATCCTCAAGCAGAAACGGCCCACGGGCGCCGATCACTTCGCAGCGTTCATTGCCGGGGTAGACCTCGAGTGCGCGCAGGGTCCAGAACTGCTGCGCAGGGATTTCATCGAGGTGCTGCAGCGGTTCGCGGCCGAGGGTGAACAGCGGTCGGCGAAACGGCTTGAGGGCAGCGATCAACTCGGCCCAGTCGCTGACTTCACGCCAGTCATCACCGGGCTGCGGCTGCCAGGCCGGGCGGCGCAAAGCCCAGCAGGGGATGTCGGTCAGTCGCGCGGCGGTCGCGGCGTTCTGGCTGATCTGTGCGGCATAGGGATGCGTGGCGTCGAGCAACAGCTCGATGTCTTCGTCACGAATGAATTGCGCCAGCCCTTCAGCGCCCCCGTAGCCACCAACGCGCACCTGACAGGTCAGATCCGTCGGAACCCGGCCAACGCCTGCGAGGCTGTAGACATGTTGCGGCCCGAGCGTCCGGGCAATCGCCAGCGCTTCCGTGACGCCGCCGAGCAGCAAAATCCGTGTCATGCAAAACCTCCGGCCTGCCCGACAATCCCGCCCTGACGATCAATCGCAAACACCTCGACCTGCACCTGCGCCGGCACCACGCTGCGGGCAAACTCCAGAGCGTGACGACACACCTCATCACCCAGTGCGACCCCCGCCGCACTGGCCATCGCCAGGGCCTGCTGACTGGTATTGGCCTCGCGAATGCCTTGTTGCAACAGCTCATCGGCGCCTATCGCCGCCGCCCACTCCGCCAGTTGCGGCAAGTCGATACTCGAATGCCGCGAGTGCAGATCCATATGCCCGGCCGCCAGTTTGCTGATCTTGCCGAAGCCGCCGCACAGGCTGAGTTTATCCACAGGCACTTTGCGCAGATGCTTTAGCACTGCACCGACAAAATCACCCATTTCGATCAGGGCGATTTCCGGCAGGTTGTAGACCCGGCGCATGGTGTCTTCGCTGGCATTGCCGGTGCACGCGGCGATGTGCAGGTAACCGTTGGTTTTGGCGACATCGATGCCTTGATGGATCGAGGCGATATACGCAGCGCAGGAAAACGGCCGGACAATGCCGCTGGTGCCGAGGATCGATAATCCGCCAAGAATGCCCAGCCGTGGATTCATGGTTTTCAATGCCAGCGCTTCGCCGCCCTCGACGTTTACGGTGACGTCGAAGCCGCCGCCATAACCGGTTTCTGCAGCGAGCGATGTCAGGTGATCACTGATCATTTTGCGCGGTACCGGGTTGATTGCCGGCTCACCAACACCGAGCACCAATCCCGGCCGGGTCACGGTGCCTACGCCGGCACCGGCATTGAAGCGAATCCCCGGCTCGGCCATCAGTCGCACTCGCGAATAGAGCAGCGCGCCGTGGGTCACGTCCGGATCGTCGCCGGCATCCTTGATCGTCCCGGCCTCAGCGCCGTCGTCGGTCAACCGGCAGAACTCCAGGCGCATCTGCACCTGTTTGCCTTTGGGTAACACGATCTGCACCGCATCGGCTGAAACCCCGCTGAGCAACAGGCGCGCGGCGGCAAGGCTGGTGGCGGTGGCGCAGCTGCCGGTGGTCAGGCCGCTGCGCAGCGGCGCAGGTTGTTCAGCGGTTTCGTCACGCATCGAGGGGTTTGACCAGATCGAGCAGAGTGATTGGCAACGCTTGGCGCCAGGTATCGAACTCGCCGAGCGGCTGCGCCTGGGCGACATGGATGCGCGTCAGCTCGCCGCCGTAACGTTCGCGCCAGTTCATCAGGGCCACTTCGCTTTGCAGGGTCACTGCGTTGGCGACCAGTCGGCCACCGGGTTTGAGCTGTTCCCAGCAGGTTTCGAACACGCCCTCACGGGTGACGCCGCCACCGATAAAAATCGCATCCGGGCGCTCCAGTCCGGCGAGAGCCTGCGGTGCCTTGCCGCGAATCAATTGCAGACCGGGCACACCCAGCGCATCGCGGTTGTGTTCGATCAGTTGCTGGCGACCTTCGTCGGCTTCGATGGCCAAGGCGCGGCAGCTCGGGTGCGCGCGCATCCACTCGATGCCGATCGAGCCGCTGCCGGCACCGACATCCCAGAGCAGTTCGCCGGGTGTGGGGGCGAGACGGGCGAGGGTGATGGCGCGCACGTCGCGTTTGGTCAATTGGCCGTCATGCTGGAAGGCTGAATCCGGCAGTCCGGCCAGGCGCGACAGGCGCGGGGCTTCGATATCGGCCTGGCACTCGATGGCGATGACATTGAGGTCGGCTATCGGCGCGTCGCCCCAGGCGCTGGCGCTGCTGTCGATGCGTCGTTCGGTGTCACCGCCGAGATGCTCGAGAACGCACATCCGGCTCGAACCGAAGCCGCGTTCACGGAGCAACTGTGCAACAGCAGCCGGGCTCTGACCGTCGTTGCTCAGCAACAACAGACGCACGCCACTGAATAATTGCGCATTGAGCGCCGCCAGTGGTCGGGCCACCAACGACAGCGTCACCACGTCCTGCAACGGCCAGCCAAGACGAGCGGCGGCCAGCGAGCAGGAGGACGGCGCCGGCAGGATCAGCATCTCGTCGCTCGGCACCTGACGGGCGAGGCTGGCACCAACGCCGTAGAACATCGGGTCACCGCTGGCCAGCACGCAGACCGCATCGCCACGCTGCTCAAGCACCGGTGCGAGGGAAAACGGACTGGGCCACAACTGCCGTTCGCCGCGAATGCACACCGGCAGCAGATCCAGTTGGCGCTGGCCACCGACGATCCGCGAGGCGCCCAGCAGGGCACGCCGGGCGTTTTTGCCCAGACCCTTGAAGCCGTCTTCACCGATTCCCACTACCGTCAGCCAGGGCGACATCTATATTCCTCTAAACAGGCCGTTCCGACGGGCAGTCTTTTCATGCCAGCGGACAAAGCAGGCATAATACCGCGCCTTCGCCCGCGAAGCGCCTTTCCCACGCAGCCGGTCCGCCCCTTGAACGAACGCCCGATGTCCACCGCTATACGCCCCTCGGCCTGCCCGGGGTTGCTGCGTATCGTCCAGGCACTGGACGGCGGCATCTGCCGGATCAAGCTCAATGGCGGGTCGATCAGCGCCGATCAGGCTGACGCGGTGGCCGAGGCCGCCGAACAGTTCGGCGGGGCGATTGAAGCGACCAACCGGGCCAATCTGCAGATTCGTGGGATCGGTGAGCAATCCGCAGCGCTGATCGAGCGTTTGCTCGCTGCCGGGCTCGGCCCGCGCACCGCCGCCGGTGATGACGTGCGCAACCTGATGCTCAGCCCGGCCGCCGGCATCGACCGGCAGATGCGCGTCGATACCCGCGCACTGGCCGAGCAGATCCTCGACAACTTGCAAAGCCATCCACGCTTTCATGAGCTAAGCGCCAAGTTTGCTGTGCAACTCGATGGCGGCGAAGCGCTGGCGATGCTCGAACATCCTCATGATTTGTGGTTGTCGGCGTTTGAGCGCGACGGGGAAAAGTTGTGGGCGTTCGGTCTGGCCGGATGCCCGACGGATCGTGCCGTCGGTGCCGTGGCGACAGAAAATGGCCATGCGCTGGTGGTCGCGGTGCTGGAATTGTTCCTGCAACTGGCCCGGCCGGAACAGACGCGGATGCGCCATTTGCTCGATGAACTGCCGAAGCTGGCGTTTCTCGACGCCCTGCGAACGCGTTTGCCGATCAAGCCGATCAGCCAATGGCAGCGCACAGCCGTTGCGGACAATCTGCACATCGGCGTTCATCGGCAAAATACACCGGGCCGGGTGTACATCGGAGCAGTGCCGGCGCTGGGACGTCTCGATCCGGCAATGCTGCGCGGGGCGGCGCAACTGGCCCGCCAGTTCGGCAATGGCAGCCTGCGTTTCACACCCTGGCAAAGCCTGCTGGTGCCGGACGTCAAAGCAAGCGATGCGGCTCAGGTGCTGGAAGGTCTTGAGCGACTGAACCTGCTGACCCGCGCAGCCGAGCCCCTTGCACGGCTGATCGCCTGCACCGGCTCCAATGGCTGTGGCAAAGGTCTGGCCGACACCAAGCAGGACGCCCGCCATCTGGCGACCTTGCTGCCCTCGGCCCTCAACGTACACCTCAGCGGCTGCACGCGTTCTTGCGCCGCCGCCCACTGTGCCCCGGTGACGTTGCTGGCCGTCAATCCCGGTCATTACGACCTCTATTTTCGCGATGCAACGCTGCCGGGTTTCGGCGCGCTGCACGCACGCAACCTTACTATTGAAGCGGCCGCGACCCTGCTCGACGCCCGCGCTCGGAGCCCCATTGATGCTTGATTACATCCGCGATGGTCAGGAGATTTATCGCAACTCCTTCGCGATCATTCGCAGCGAAGCCAATCTGGCGCGCATCCCGGCCGATCTGGAAAAACTCGCGGTGCGGGTGATCCACGCCTGCGGCATGGTCGAGGCCATCGACGGTCTGCAGTTCTCCGAAGGTGCCGGCAAGGCCGGGCGCGATGCGCTCGCCGCCGGCGCGCCGATCCTCTGCGATGCGCGGATGGTCTCCGAAGGTGTGACCCGTGCGCGCCTGCCGGCCAACAATGAAGTCATCTGCACCTTGCGCGATGACAGCGTGCCGGATCTGGCCCGTGAACTGGGCAACACCCGTTCCGCCGCCGCACTGGAGCTGTGGCGTCCGCACCTGGAAGGCAGTGTCGTGGTGATCGGCAACGCGCCGACCGCGCTGTTCTATCTGCTGGAAATGCTGGATGCCGGTGCACCGAAACCGGCGTTGATCCTCGGCTTCCCGGTCGGCTTCGTCGGCGCCGCCGAATCGAAAGCCGCCCTGGCCGCCGACAGCCGTGGCGTGCCGTTCGTGATCATGCAAGGCCGCCTCGGTGGCAGCGCCATGGCCGCTGCCGCCGTTAACGCCCTCGCCACGGAGATCGAATGATGCAGGCCAAAGGACGTTTGCTTGGCCTGGGCGTCGGCCCGGGTGATCCGGAACTGATTACCGTCAAGGCGCTGCGTTTGTTGCGCGAGTCGCCCGTGGTCGCGTACTTCGTCGCCAAGGGCAAAAAGGGCAACGCGTTCGGCATCATCGAGGCGCATCTGCAAGACGCACAGAACCTGCTGCCGTTGGTCTACCCGGTGACCACCGAAGCGCTGCCGGCGCCGCTTTCCTATGAGCAGGTCATCAGCGATTTCTACGACGAAGCTGCCGAGACGGTCGCCGCCCATCTGGACGCCGGTCGCGATGTCGCGGTGATCTGTGAGGGTGATCCGTTCTTCTACGGTTCGTACATGTACCTGCACGATCGCCTCGCCAGCCGTTACGAAGCACAAGTAGTGCCCGGCGTTTGTTCGATGCTGGGCGGCGCTTCGGTGCTGGGTGCGCCGTTGGTGTATCGCAATCAGAGCCTGTCGGTGCTCTCTGGTGTGTTGCCCCATGAAGAGTTGAAGCGACGCTTGGCCGATGCCGACGCGGCGGTGATCATGAAGTTGGGCCGCAACTTCCCGAAAGTGCGGCAGGTGCTGGAAGAACTCGGTCTGGCCGAGCGTGCGCTTTACGTCGAGCGCGCGACCATGGCCAATCAGAAGATTGTGCCGATGGATCAGGTCGAGCCGATGTCGTCGCCGTACTTCTCGCTGATCATTGTGCCGGGCGAACGGTGGCAAGGCTGATGACTCAATCCACGCCAGCCATCGTCATTCTCGGTCAGGGCAGCCTGGCCACCGCGCGACGCATTCAGCAGGTCTATCCGGCGACGCAGATCCATGGCCTCGCCGGGCGCGTCGACGGCGCCGATTGCACCTATCAGGAATTCGGCGCGACCCTGCGCGCGTTGTATCAGCAGGACACGCCGATCATTGCCCTGTGCGCGGCCGGCATCGTCATTCGCACGCTGGCGCCGTTGTTGCTGGAGAAGGGCGCCGAGCCTGCGGTACTCGCCGTGGCCGAAGACGGCAGCGCCGTGGTGCCGTTGTTGGGTGGCCTCGGCGGGGTGAATGTCATGGCGCGAGAGATCGCAGCCGGGCTGCAAGTCGCAGCGGCGATCACCACCAGCGGCGAGTTGCGTTTTGGCACATGCCTGCTCAATCCCCCGACTGGCTACGCGCTGGGCGATCTGGAACTGGGCAAGCGGTTTGTCTCCGATCTGTTGGCCGGTCACAGCGTGCGCGTCGAAGGCGCGGCACCGTGGCTGGATCAAGCGCAGTTGCCGGAAGATCCGCAGGCGCAGCGCTCGATTCATGTCGGCAGTGCCGCGCGTGAGGCGAGTGCCAATGAGTTACTGATCTATCCACGCAGTGTGGCAGTGGCGGTGAATGCTGAAACTGCGGACCTGGCGAATGCCGTGCGCAGCGCGTTGCACCAGGCGAAAATCGCTGTGCAGGCGCTGGCTTGTCTGCTGGCCAGCGAGACGCAAATGGCTTCGCCACTTTTGCGTGAAGCGGCGCTTGAGCTGGGAGTGCCGCTGCGCTTCGTTGCGGCGCAAAGCGACATCGAAACGCTGGCACGTGCCGTAGTATCTGAGGCTACAGTCGTGGTCAGCCACGGCATGGCAATCGCGGTCGCCGGGCAGCCATTGGATGTTTCCAGCGTTGGCCGGCCCCGCGGTCGTCTCGCCGTGATCGGCCTCGGCCCCGGCGCTGCCGAACTGATGGTGCCGGCAGTGAAAGCCGAACTGGCGCGCGCCACCGATGTGCTCGGTTACGAAACCTACGTACGCATGGCCGGTCCTTTCCGCGACGACCAAGTGCAGCACTGCACCGACAACCGCGAAGAGATGCAACGCGCTCGTCACGCCTTCAGGCTGGCCGCCCAAGGGCGCTCGGTAATCGTCGTGTCCTCGGGCGATCCCGGTGTGTTCGCCATGGCCGCTGCTGTGCTCGAAGCGTTGCACGAGTCGGCTGATCCGGCGTGGCACAGCGTCGACCTGGAAATCCTCCCGGGCGTTTCCGCTTCGCTGGCCACCGCCGCACAGGCCGGAGCACCGCTGGGCCATGACTTCTGCGTGATGTCGCTGTCGGACAACCTCAAACCCTGGTCGATCATCGAAAAGCGTCTGGATCTGGCTGCTGAAGCGGATCTGGCGTTGGCGTTCTACAACCCGATCTCCCGTGCGCGACCTTGGCAATTGGGGCGGGCGCTGGAGATTGTCGCGCAGCATCGCACGCCGCAAACACCCGTGGTGTTGGGCCGCGACATCGGCCGTCCCGGGCAGACTCTGCGCACCACGACACTGGGCGCGTTGACCCCGGAGCAAGTGGACATGCGCACCATGGTGTTGATTGGTTCGTCGACCACCTGCACTTTTCCCCGTGCCAGCGGTGGTGATTGGGTTTACACGCCGCGTTGGTACGGTGAAAAGCCGCTTTCCTGAGCGCCATGCCGAGGCAAGTTGTAAGCAAGTTGCCTCGGTGTGACATCAAGTCGAAATTCATTATCGGACGATGAGTGTTAAAACTGCGCGGTGGATCCGTTGGGGGCGCCGCTTCGTGTGTTTGTCGAATAACTCGTAACGCGTCTGTTTGTTGCCGAATCATGCGCCGAATCAACTTGTCTGTTGTTTGATGTTTCTTGGGAAATTATTTGAGTTTTGTGCTTTTTGAAGTTGCCTCGCGGCCAGACTAACTTCGTCCAGGATTCTCTCAATGAATAAAGGATGAAGTCTGATGGGCGCAATGGAGCAATATGTTGACGAGTTTAATTTTATTTCGGCCGATGAATACTCTGCGTTAAAGCGAGCATTCAAGGCACTTTCCGGTTCGGCCGAATATGCAACGCTGGTGGGGCTTTACGAGAGTGCTGGCCAGGCCAGGAATCTCGCTGAAAAGCTGCAGGTTGTAACACTCTTTATTGAAAACCTTGAACGCTTGTCAAGCCGTAACCCAGCGCCCGCGATGGCGTCGATCAATACTGTCGAAGACAGATTACGCGATTACGCCGCCCGCTTGGCGGGCACAGTAAACATGCTCAGTGACGCGTCCGGTCCGGTGCCGAGAATCATGCACTTTGTCTGGGTGGGTGGCAGTGAGGTCGGCAATATCCAGCGCGATTACATGAATATCTGGCGTCAAGTGCTGGCTGTCGAGAATTACCAGTTCAATCTCTGGTACGACAGCGATGCGTTACTGGCTTTCGAAATGAATCGGACTATATCCGACAGCGCCAGAGTTGATGCAATGGAGTCGGGCGGGGAGTCAGTGACCAACCCCGGCGAACTTTCAAAAATGATCGAAGATCGTGCGCGTGTATTGAAGCGCGAGATGTTCGAATATCTGCAACTACCGCAATGGCAAGGAAAGGCTGATCAGGCCCGAATCGAACTGATGGTGCGCGCCTACGGCAAGGACCGCACGACCCTGGAAAATTTTCGTCAACACTGTTTGCAAACCCATCAGCAAATGGTTGGCAACGACTTGCAGTTGCGTGATGTTCGTCGGGAGTTCGCCGGGCACTTTTTACAAGATGTCTATCAACGCGAAGTGGCAATGCGCGGCAACTTTGCGGCGGCAAGCGATGTTGTTCGCTTGCAGGCCGAATATGCCGAGGGCGGTCGTTACAGCGACATGGATTACTTGCCGCCGCTGGCTGACAGACTGGGCGGTGTCGACGTCAGCGGGTTCAGTGACGAGCAACGGCTGGGGGTGTTGCAGCTTTTGCTCAATCATGATGAAACGTTGATGCCCGGTCGCGATCGCCGGCGCTACGCCGATCACACTGACACTTTGCCTGCCGCACATCGGGAGGCACTGCTGGTCTTTGCCCGCAGCAAGCCCGGCGTCGAGCATATATTTGTCGCGCCGCGTGAAGTCCACAGCCCGCGACATGGCCTGCGTATGGGCACGCAATTCAGCAGAGAGATGAACGCTTATCTGCTGGCACAGCCGCAAAGCGAGATGACGCTCGCGGTCATGCAATTGATCCGGTTCAACTATGACTGTCTGCAGGCCGTTGAACAGGCGGCCATCGCGTCGTCGGTAGACTGGTCACAGACGGAACGATTGCTCGATGTAATTGAAAACGTGATGAACGAGAAAATCGGGCAGGGGCAACTGACACGCACGCTGCAGGATTTTCTGGGGAAGTTGAGCGAGGCGATTTTAAGTTACTACCGTGATGGCATTCGCGTCGGATCGCGCGGCACGATTGCGCTTACCGGGCCCGGAGCGGCAGTCACCGGATTAAAAAACTACGTCGAAACCCACCTGCTGCCGAACAACGAGGTCACGGTTCAGGAGCGCCTGCGCCTGGCGGAGGGTTACAACGTCCAGACCGAGGAGGAGGCGATCTCCGGTTGGACCGTTAATGACGACGAGGCGCAATGGCTGGCCAAAGAGCAGGAAAAGTGGAAAGCCGGCAAACTAAAATCACGTTACACCGGGCAACTTGTGGATCTGCTTCAGCCGCAACAGACGCTGACGTTCAAACAAGGCTGGCCCGTGGTCGGCGGTAAAGCGGTGCTGCTGACGTCGGTCTTGCAACAATTGCTGGATGATCTGGGCGAACCCTTTGTGCGAGCCATGAGGGACAAGCTGAGCGGTGACATCACCTTCACCAAACCGTTTTCCATCGGCTTCGATCATCGTCAGTTGATCCTTGCGCAACCTGTGCGCGAACTGCCGGTTTTCCATGGCGCCGAATCCTCAAGCAACCTCAACGAGCTGCTCAGCCGCATAGCCCATGATTCTCTGCCGCTTGAACAACTCAGCCCGCTGGTGCGCGTCATGCTCGGGGGGATTTTCGGCGCGACAAGTCTGGACGACGCCAGCTTTGCCAACGTCTGGCAAACCGTGCGCGACCTCGCTGTCGACACTGACGGTGACGGTACTTTCGCTCGTTACGATGCGGTTGAAAAAGCCCTGCGCCAGCGGCAGTCGCCCGACTTCGAGGCCGGGCTGGCGCGAGGACAGGCGCATGCTCTCCTGACGGCGCGCGAACTCAAGGTTCAGGCCCTCTTTGAACCCCTGACCTTGCGCCAATGGGGCGAACGTATCGGGCAGATTACTCGCACGGCGCAAGCTGAATACCGCTCGCGGATTCTCCAACGCAGCGCGCAGGTGCGCGAGATGTTCTTCGAGGCCGGCGCGACCTCGGCCCGGCAGCTGTCGCAGGATTTGCTGATGCACACGCCCAGTGATCCCGGGCGCCGATGTTATCCGCTCGCGTTGCTGATGGGCGCGGCGGTGGCCGCCGGCGAGTCGGCCGAACGGACACTGGTGGGGCATGTCGCCACGGCCAACATCAACCGCCAGGAATCCAGTTCACAGGCTCTGCTCACTGCGTTGAATGAACTGCGTGCCTTGCCCACCAGTGCTGTTGGTGAATCCCGCGGCTTGCAGAGTCTGGACTCGGTCATTCAGACACTGGAGGCGAACAGTGCAGCCACCGTCCTGTTGCTCGACACCGGCGATCACGCCCTGCTGGTGGCCAAAGTGCAGGCAGGAGACCAGTTCGCCTACCGCTTCTATGACCCGAATTTCGCCATTTATGCGTTCGCTGCAGGAGCGCATATGCAAACTGGCGTTGAGCGTTATCTGAGCGCTGGCGACAGTGCGCTGGCCAGGCTCTACGGTTTGGGGGACATGGCCGGTGCGCGATTCAACGTGATCGAGTTGAACACCGAGGCGATGGCGGCCCGCAAGCTATCGACGGGTTTGCGCCTGGACAGTTTTTTGCGCATTCCTTCGAGGGATTCACGCAGTGTCCCGGTCTGGGCAAAGCAGGCCGTGGCGCGTCAGCGTTCGCTCAGTGAAAACGCGCGGATGGGTGCAAGCCTGGCGCAAGTGGATGCGCGCTATTGGGCGCGGGCGTTTGACCAGGCCATGCAGCAGTTGCGCAGTGAGCACTCGTTGGGGCGAGAGTATCTGCCGTTGCTGGAAACGCTCAAACCCCAGGCGGACGGCGACTTTTCGCTGACGTTGGTCGATGCACAGAATCCGCAGCACGTGCGAACAGTGAGCACGGCCGATCCACGCTTCACTCAGCTCAAGCAACATCTGCATCAGAGCGTGAAGGCTGACAAGCCGAGTGGCCCGGCCGAGGCTGACGGAGGCAGCCGCTTGAGTTTCGCCTTTGCGATCCAGACGCTGATCAGCGAAATGCGCCATCGTGAATACCAGGCCGATGAGCAATTGCCAGCCTTGTCGATTGCGCTGCAAGTCCAGGTTTTCGTCAGCTATGCGCAGTTGGGTTTTGGCGTGCTCAGCGACACCGCACAGATGATCAACCTGGTGCGGCAAGCGGTGGCCAGTGAACAGGCGCTGGTCTTGCGCCAGTCGTCGTTGTCCGGCCGTGTGCTCGGTCGCGGGGCAACGGGCATTGGTTTTGCGTTTTCGCTGGTCAACATCGGCTTCGACATTCACAACCTGTCACTGGCGCAAAATCACGAGCAGCGCTCGCGGTTCTCCACGTCTCTGGTGTTCAACGCAGGGGCGTTTGGGCTGGATGTTGTGGCATTGGCGGCAGGCGGAACGGTCGGGGCAGCGGCTGCTTTTCTGTCTGTGCCGTTGCTCGGTATCGGCATTGGAGCCACTGCCATCGCCAGCAATCTTGGGCAGATTGCCGACAAGGCAACCGCGGTCGGCAATCATTTGCGAGCCATCCATAACGCTTACAAACCGGGCGCCTTCACTTTCGAAGAGGGGGTGTTGCGGTTCCCGCCAGAAGCGGTGATCACCCACCTGGATCTGCAGGACAGGCGGGTTCGCTTTGACAGCCAGCGCTTTTATCCGTGGGGCGGCGGCGCGCTCGAATTGCCGCAATACAACGATGACCCGAAGCAGATACACCATTCCCTCAACATCCGGCAGGCTTTCGGTCTACCCGAGAGCGCAGCGCTGAATATCCAGGGGACTGCGGCACTGCATACCGTGGTATTGCCCTGCACACCGCGTTGTTATTACGGCTATGAATATCAACTGGGAGGTGCGGGCTATGTGTACGAGCCACTGCCGGGAGAGCAGGTCGAGCCGCGCAACGCCAGTGAAAGGCCTGCGCCAAAGTGGTACTCGTTTTTCAATCCGTTCACGGCGCTGGGCGAAACGCTGACGAGCCAACTGGACGAGCGCATCCACACACGCTATCCGCAATTGCGCAACAGTGCGGCGGACAAGCTGGAATACGACGAGCAGGGTAACCGGCGTTTTTATCTGCACAGCACACCGTCTTTGAAACACATCCTCTACAAACTTCATCCGGTCTACACACCTGCAACGATCAGCGTGCAACTGGACGAGCCTGTCCGCCAATTAGTGGTTCCGACCCTGCCGGTGGAGTGCCAGCAAAAGCTGTCGTACGAAATTTCCGCCATGTCAGGTCGCTGTCAGCTGCGTCTGGCGCCGGGATTGACAGCGGTGAGGTTCAATGGCGCTGGCCAATGGCTGGTGCATGCACCTTGGGTCACTATCGAGCAGGTCAGCTTCAACGACGTATCAATGATGGATGACGAGGCCGAGCGGACGCATCTGGCGGGGCGCCAATTAACGGTCGACGGTATCGTGCTGTCGGCGTTCGAAGGGCTGATCGAACTGGCCGGGGGAGAGTTGTTTCAACTGGACTGGCAGCGCAATGCGCTGCGCCTGGTTTCCATCACCCTCGAAGATGATAAAAGCAGTCCGCGTGATGTCCTTGCCCATCTGCGCCAGCGAGGCAATGAGGGGCGCCTGGGCACGGGTTACGTCGCGCTTCATCGGTTCATGGTTCCGTTCAGTCCGGCCAGCGACGCGGTGCGCACGACGGCCTTTTACGATGTCGCTCAACGACGCTTGTTGTACGCGCGCAATCTGCCGCGCGAAGTCAACGACGGCCTGATGCTGGGCGCCGCCAACGCTGCCCGTGCATGGTTTTATCATCCCGACCATGCCACGGTCTGGCGCGTCGATGTGATCACCGGCCTGGTCGTGCATCGTTATCGGCTACTGAGTCTGGAGTCCGGTACGAAAATCACCGCGTTCGGGCAACTGGCGGACGGCACCCTGCGGGTGTCGCAGCAGTTGATTGAGCCAACATCCCTGAGCGTGCGCACGACACCGCAATTCCATCTGGCCGATCGCGAAGTGACACTGACCGACATCAACCTGTGGTCGCCCGGTCTGGAAAACTCTTTCCTCAAGCCCGAGGAGGGGACGAGAATTGCGTTTTTCCGCCATCGCCAGAAACAGCGTCGTCCCTACGCCGACGAGACGCCTGGCATGGCTTCGGCCATCAGCACCTGGAGCTACGCGCCGTACATTCACGCCCGTGCCTGGTCCTTCGATCGGTTGCTTGAGCGGGCATGGATTGCCGCGCATCACGACAGGTACTTCCGGGCTGACGCCGACAGTGACGCGGACCGGGTGATGTTGATGCCACGAACCTCTGACCCGGCCGCTGCGCTGCTGTTTTACAGCCGGCAAAATCAAATGCTCAGTCATGGCATCGAGTTGCGTGACAACGTGCCATGGCACAAGGCGCTGGCGAACAATGTGATTGACGTGACGCGTGTTGGCGAAAGCTTCCTGGCCACTCAGGGCGACGGGCGACTGTTCGAAATCGATCTCGGTGCCAAGGATGACAACTGGCTGTCCGAGCTTGATAGACAAGTTCTGAAGTTTGTCGGCGTCGGCCAGCGTTGGCTGCAACAAAACCTTGATTGGCTGACGGCATTACCGGCGCTTGCCAGGGAATACCGCAATGCCGCGTTTGCGATCATCGGCCTGAGTGCGCAAGTGGGGCAGACGTTTCTGCCGGCGTGGTGTATCGACGAAAAGCTTGTGCTGATGGACGCAATGGGCAACCACGAGCTTGTGTTGCTGGGGCTGACGCCTGACCGGCAGGCGGTTTGGCTGTTTGATGTTACTTCCGGGCAGCTGTGGCGCCAGACACTGGTCTCCCTTGAGCAGGTGCGCACAGCGTTCGGCAACGGCAGCGTATTACTGCATCGCCAAGCGTTGCCACAAGCCGAGCGTGTATGGTCATCGTGGGCATTTTGCGAAGTGCTGCCCCATGGCGACGGGCTGCTCGGGCGTACCCGCGAAGGTGTGACGCTGCAACTGCAGGACCGGCAACCGGCGCGAATTGTCAGCATGGAAAACCGCTGGTCAGACGTCCGTGGCCAGACACCTGCGCAATTGCGAAAGCGTTTGAAGCTGCGGCTGGAGGGGCAAGCCCATGCCGCGGTTATCCCCGTGGAAAACACCGGCAATCGATACCAATACTATGTTCCGACGTTTGATCGTCTATTCAATGTGTCCGCACGGGACGATGGAAAATGGGCAACGTTTCTCGGTACCCGTGACAGGGCCAATCCGCTGCTGTTCGATCCGGTTGACCCATTGATCTTCAGCGCCGGGACGGCCGATGGCGTTTGGTTGCCGGGTAGCTACGCCCACCGTGACGAGGAGGTCATGGCGCTGGAATTGAGTGATGACCTCACCGAGGTGCAGCCATTGCTTCCTGACGATGTCGAACGGTTGATTCTGAGCTTCGGTTCGCACACTGAGGGTTATCGGATATCGGCCGAAACCTGGCAGCGTCTGGATTGCATTGTTGTTGATGTGCGGCGTCCATCCGAGGGGGCGGTGACGGAACCTGGCTTGTTGGTGCTGGATATGCGTGAGTGCGGGCATTGGCTGATGTCGCGTGTCGATGGCCATCTGGTATTCGCCGACCCGGACAATGGTCACAGTCTGATCGTTCGGGGGATCGAGGAGCAGGGTTCATGCGAGCTGGCGGTCAGAATCGCTGACCGTCAGTACCAGTTCGCCCTCGAACAATGGTTGAAGGCCTTCGTGACCGTGCAGGGCAATGACGCAATTGCCAGCCTGGCGGTGGTGGCTGAACATTTGCCCTGACCGGTAAATGCACCTGGAAATAAAACGCCGCGAACGTTGTCGTTCGCGGCGTTTTATTTTTGGCGGACGTGTCCGGGCTGGCGTCAGGGCACCAGATAGCCTTTAACCCCGGTAAAAATGATCTGCGCCGCCAGGGCGCAGACAAACAGTCCCATCAAACGACTGACGATCTGCAAACCCTGATCGCCCAGAATCCGTTCGATACGATTCGACAGATACAGCACCACGCCCACGGTAAAACTGGCCAGCGCAATACTCATGATCGCCGTGAGCTTGTCGTCCCAGTGCGGCTGGCTGACGCCCATCACCAACAGGGCGCCGATGGTCCCGGGGCCGACCGTCAGCGGAATGGTCAGCGGCACGATGGTGACGTCCTGCTGCACGTTGTCGGCCTGCACCGCCGGTTTGCCCTGCGCCATGCCTAACGCGGAAATGAACAGCACGCTGCCGGCGCCGATGCGAAAGGCATCCACAGTGATGCCGAATACATCGAAAATTACCCGCCCGAACAGATACAGCAAGACGCTGGAGACCAGTGTGGCCACGGCGACTTTCCAGGCCAGGCGCCGTTGTTCCTTGCGCGAATAACCGCGGGTCAGGCTGATAAAGCAGGACAGCACGAAAAACGGGCTGTAAAGCACCAGCATCTTCAGGTAAACGCTGAACAACACGTGGAGCATGGTTTCGGCTCGCATCCAGAGTAGGTGGGGCGGAGTCTATCAGTTGCTCTATTGTCTGTGTGCTTGGATATGCAATGTCTGGTGCTTGGGAAGTTGCTAATGGTCGGCTTGTTCTATTTGGTGTTGTTTTAGTGTGTCGGGCATGCTGTTACATGTTTGTGTTTGTCAGTGTTGAGTGGCTTGGTTATTGTTGTTTTAGCAAGTTCATGAGGAACTTGTTTAATGGTTATCAAGGATTCAATAATGAACAATCAAGTTGTAAGTCAGCGTTATATCGATGCCTGTGTTAAAAGTATTCAAGAGTATGATCTTGGCGATGAGTCCGTTATTCGTTCTCGTGCTCTGATAATGCCGGGAGATGATATTGAAGCGCCGACAAAAGGCTCTGTAGTGGGTGAAGGGATTATTTCTTTCAGCGGCGGTCTTTCTGGTGTCAATCGAACGGATGCGCAGAACGCGTTTCTCTATGCCTCGCTGGTAGCAAACAAAAATTATCCGCTGGAACACCAGGGTAAAGAATGGTACATGCTCTTTCGTGAAGTCATGACCAACGCAGGCTGGGCGCCAATCAGCAAGTTCTACAGTGACCTGCAAGTCAGTGGCACCAGTGTTCGCATGGACAAACTGGTGCTGGAGATCCTCGGTTCGGTTATTGCCGGCATCGCGGTGCCGGGACCTGCCACCGCGCTGATGCTTAAAGTGGCCGGTGACGCGATTGCCGCCCTGCAAAAACGCGATACCGCGCTGACTGTATACGAACGTAACGTGCTGCAAAATGGTGTTGGCGGTGTAACGGCTGGTGCCTGTACCGAAGTGAATGGTGCAACGGTGTTTGCCATTGGTGCCGTACGGTTTACCCGCAGGAATACATCTACCAAAGTTCTGTTCGTCGATGTCGATATTCGTAATGTCGATCTGTATCGCGGCGAAACCGTCTTTGAGAAAAATGAAACTCTGGCTGCCGCGACTCGCGATTTTATTTCGCAGAAGTTGGTGAATCACATTACCAAGAAAATCGACTACGACATTTGATGGATGTCTGGGAGGGCAGTCGTGTATCGGCTGCCCTTTTTTGGAGAGGTTGACATGGAGTCTGATTGTTCAGTTCTGATTGTCGGTGCGGCAATCCTGTTAGTGCCTGGCTCAGCAAAGCCTGGTGACTATGATGATGTAATCAATAGCGTGTTGTTTGCGCAGTTGGTGGCAAATAAGCAGGTGGCGAAAGACTCGAGTGTTGATTGGTATGACGCTTATTCACAAGTTCTCGATAACTTCTGGTCAAGGTCTTTAAAAGCACGCGAAGACAAGCATTTGGGGCCAGAGAGTGGGGCGTCGGTCGCGACATTGATTATTGCCGCGATGGCCAAAATGGAAGACGACCTGGGACGCCTGACTGCCGAGGCCATGTCTCGACTGGTTAAAGCTCCCGTTTCGCATCCAGCGATCAAGGTGTTGCGCCAGCATCTGCATAAAGCAGGCGGTGCATCCGTAGAGCGATCGAGCGACGCGGCGGAAGGTGCGCAGATGCTCGTGATCATCGCGCGAACGCCGGATTCGTTCAGCAGCGTGTATATCCAGTTTTCAACCCGTCAGGCGCTGGATCGCCATCCACTGGCGCCACTCGATCGGGAGAGGGGTCTGCAGGGTGTCATGACTCTGCGTTGTGCCCGCGCGAACCTTTCGCAGGTCCTGTATGGCCTTGCACGTGATGGCGTCGCTCTGAAGATCAAAGACCGGGTCGCGGCAAATGTGGCCCTGTTGACGGTGGGTGATGAACCGGATGCTGTTGATCCTCCCCGGGAGATGCAGCCATGAAAGATCTGTTTGCACCTCCGGCGGCCGTGGTGGGCGGCAGTGTTGTTTCTTTCGCCTCGGGCTTGCCGGCATCACACCGAGAAGACATTTACATGAGTACCGCTTTTGCGCAAAGGGCTACTCGCTTGGCCCTCGCCGACGGATTATCGGAGGATTGGTTCGACTATTACTGCAAGCAACTGAAGTATCTCGGCTGGGATGTGCCAAAGCCGCAAACGCTCTCGCCCATGGGCATGGCACCCATGGGCAAAAAAGCTGTGCAGCGCATTTCGGCATCCCTTGGAGACGCATTTTCCTTGCCCATGAGCCGCGCCCTGGCAGAGCTGGAGCGAAATTCACGGGCGCTCGAGTTGTTCGAGTCCGCCAGCCTGAGCGCCGAGATCGGTTACTTTCAGATGATTCCCTGTGTGATGAACGGCGCACACAAGGTTGACATGGGGATCTATCACCGACAGTTCAAAATTCAGCGAAATGTATCCCGGTTCCTGTTTATCGAAACTGAATCGCTTGAGTATCAAAGTATCGAGCAGATGACGCGCATCACGTTCAACACGCTGCATTACGCTGATTTTCGAGAAAGGGTGAAACACTCCGTGCTGTCCCAGTCCTTGAAATACCTGGCGGACCTGGACATCTGAGCGGGTCGCGGCGAAACCGCTCAGAAGGTCGAAGCCGTGCGATTCTGCTGATCACGCTGGGCAACCCAGTGCTCGATCAGCTCGCGCAATTGCGACAATTCGACTGGCTTGGACATGTGCCCATCCATCCCGGCCTGACGCGCGCGCTCCTTGTGCTCGGCGAGAATGTGCGCGGTCAACGCCACGATTGGCGTGCGAATGCGTTGGTTGCTGACTTCCCATGCACGCAATTGCTGGGTCGCTGAGAAGCCATCGAGGATCGGCATTTCACAGTCCATCAACACCAGGTCGTAACGCTGGGCTTTCATCGCTTGCAGGGCTTCTTCGCCATTGGCGGCGGTGTCCGGTTGCAGGTTGAGCTTGCCGAGCATGCCGCGAATCACTTTGGTCGAAATCGTGTTGTCTTCGGCGACGAGGATGCGGAAGTCGCTTGGCACTTTGGCAGCCGTGGCCGGGGTAACCACTTGCGGCTGAAACACCACCTGGCCTTTGTTGCGCTGGTTGAGTTCGTCGGCCAGGGTGGTCTTGAGGGTGTAGCCGGCCACCGGTTTGGCGAGGATGCGTTTGATCCCCGAGTTACGCGCAATGATCTTGCTCGGCGCATTACTGATGCCGGTGAGCATGATCAGCAGGATGTCGTGGTTCAGGCTCGGGTCTTCCTTGATCTTGGCCGCGAGCTGCATGCCGGTCATGCCCGGCATGTTCTGATCAAGCAACACCACATCAAAGTAGTCACGCAGGTGCGCCTTGGTCCGCAGCAAGGCCAACGCTTCCTTGCCCGAAGGCACGGCGCTGACATTCAGGCCCCAGGCGCTGCACTGCTGCACCAGCACTTTGCGGCAGGTGTCGTTGTCGTCGACCACCAATACCCGTGCCCCTTGCAGCGGGCTGTCGAGATCGGAGGTCGGGTGTTCGAGGCGATCCGGATCCAGCGGCAGCGTCAGCCACAGCGTGCTGCCCTGACTGGCGCCGCTCTTGATGCCGAATTCGCCCTGCATCAAACGAATCAGTTGTCGCGCGATGACCAGTCCGAGATTGCCGCCCAAGCGATTCGCCGAGAGGAAGTGCTTGCTGTGCAGTTCGGCGTGCATCAGCGCGTCGCGTTCTTCCTGCTCCATTGGCGCGCCACTGTCCTGCACGGCGATGCGCAGGCGTGGTTTGCTGCTGCGTTCGTCAAGCGCGACGACGATCAGCACTTCGCCTTCATCGGTTTTCTTCAGGGCGTTTTCCAGCAGGCTCAACAGCGTCTGGCGCAGACGCGTCGGGTCACCGCTGATTACCCGCGGCACCTGCGGCTGGATAAAACTGATCAGCTCGACGTTCTGCTGTTCGGCCTTGGCGCGGTAAATGCTCAGGCAGTCGTCGATCAAGGCATTGAGGTCGAACTGCACATCGTCCAGTTCGATCTGCCCGGATTCGAGCTTGGAGATGTCGAGGATCTCGTTGATCAGCGTCAGCAGTTCGTTGCCGGCGCTGTGGATGGTCTGCACGTAGTCGCGTTGCTTGACCGACAGCGGCGTGCCCAGCAGCAGTTCGGTCATGCCCAGCACACCGTTCATCGGCGTGCGGATTTCGTGGCTGATCTTGGCGAGGAACTCGGCTTTGGCGTTGATCTCGGCATTGCTCGCGGCGAGATCGCGGCTGACGCTGAAACGGCTTTCGGTGATGCTGCGCTGACGCTCGCCGAGGGCGACGCTCATCAGCAGGCCGCTGATACAGATGAACGCCATCAGGGTCATGATCAAGCCTTGCGGCGATACCAGTGTCAGCCCCAGCAATGCCGGAAGAATGATCAATGTACCGATGTTGAACACCACCATGGCTGCGACGAACAAGCGCGCCGGGCGATAACCCTTCTGCCAGTGATAGAACGCGACCAACAACATGCTCAGGCCGGCCAGTGCCACCAGTGCATAAGTGATGATGTTCAACGGCAGGGTGTTGACGAACAGCAGCAACAGGCTGCAGGTCACGATAAACAGGATGTCGCCCAGCAACAGTTTGTTCAGCGGGTGCGGGCCGAGCGGGGCGAAGAAACGATAGGCGAACATCAATCCGGCCGGGGCGGTCAGCAACAGTGCCAGATAGGCGCCTGGCGTCTGCACCGCATGCCAGTTCGGCAGCCACGGGCCAGCGAGGTTGAGCAGCAGCAACAGACTGAGGCCCAGCAGGCCTTCGCAGACCGCCAGCCACAGGCTGCTGCGCGACCGCGAATAGGCGTAGCGCACCAGGTTGTGCAGCAGCAGCATGGCGAGACAGCCGAACAGTAAACCGAAGATCAGCGTCTGATTGTGGTTGGCCGCGCTCATCACCGCCGATTGCAGGGTGACATGCGGGCGCAACTGATGGTCGGACACCAGGCGCAGATAGACGTCGAGGGGTTTGTCGCTCTGCGGCAACGGCAGCATGAAGTCGCTGCTCGGCAACGGTCGTTCGGCCTGTGGCTGATCGGTGCCGGAATTGCGTTGCTCGATCAGCTTGTCACCGTCGAGCACGTAAAGATTGAGCTGGGACAGGTCAGGGGCAAAGATGCGCAGCACTTGCTCGTGTTTGCCCGGCGCCAGTTTGAAGCGCAACCACAGGGCGCCATCGGGCTCGGACGCGGTGAGGCGGTCAAGGTCAATGGGGCTGAATTGATTGGTATAGCGAGCGGAGCGGATATCGCTCAGTTGCAGATTGCCCTGATCGTCGAGCAATACCGACCAGCCACTGCCTTGCGCGGCCTGGGCCGGGAGCATGCAGAGCAAGGTCAGCATCGTGACGGTGAAGCTTATGGCAATCCTGAGCCAGCGCACGGCGAAATCCCTTCGTAGGTTGATGCCAGAATATAACGATGCGCGGCGGCGGAACAGCCCGGCGAGGAACGGTAGCCCTCGCCGGGCTTGATGAACAGCTTATTCCTGGGTTTCGCCACGTTCACGGGCAATGGCGCGGTAGCCAATGTCCTTGCGGTAGAAGCAGCCTTCCCAGTCGATGGCGGCCGCCAGCTTGTAGGCTTGCTGCTGAGCTTCACCGACACTTGCGCCCATTGCAGTGGCGCACAGTACGCGACCACCGGCAGTCACGACGTTGCCGTCTTTCAGCGCAGTACCGGCGTGGAAGACTTTACCTTCCAGACTTGCAGCGGCATCGAGACCGTTGATCGCCGCGCCCTTGGCGTAGTCGCCCGGGTAACCGCCGGCGGCCAGCACGATGCCGACGCTTGGGCGTGGATCCCACTGTGCCTCAACCTTGTCCAGCGCTTGCGCCAGAGCGGCTTCGACCAGCAGCACCAGGCTCGACTGCAGACGCAGCATCACCGGTTGGGTTTCCGGATCGCCGAAGCGGCAGTTGAACTCGATAACCTTCGGATTACCAGCCTTGTCGATCATCAGACCGGCATAGAGGAAGCCAGTGTAGACGTTGCCTTCTTCGGCCATGCCGCGCACGGTCGGCCAGATCACCAGATCCATCACGCGCTTGTGCACGTCGGCGGTGACTACCGGGGCAGGGGAGTAGGCACCCATACCGCCGGTGTTCGGGCCGCTGTCGCCGTCACCGACGCGTTTGTGATCCTGGCTGGTGGCCATCGGCAACACGTTCTTGCCGTCGACCATGACGATGAACGAGGCTTCTTCGCCGTCGAGGAACTCCTCGATCACCACGCGCGAACCGGCGTCGCCAAACGAGTTGCCGGCAAGCATGTCGCGTACGGCGTCTTCGGCTTCGGCCAAGGTCATGGCAACGATCACGCCTTTACCGGCGGCCAGGCCATCGGCCTTGATCACGATCGGAGCGCCTTTCTCACGCAGATAAGCCAGGGCTGGCTCGATCTCGGTGAAGTTCTGGTAGTCGGCGGTCGGAATCTTGTGGCGTGCGAGGAAATCCTTGGTGAAGGCTTTCGAGCCTTCCAGTTGCGCAGCGCCGGCGGTCGGACCGAAGCAGTCCAGACCGCGGGAGCGGAACAGGTCAACGACGCCTGCCACCAGCGGTACTTCCGGGCCGACGATGGTCAGGGAAACGTTTTTCTCGGCGAAGTCGGCCAATTGCTCAAGGGCCAGCACGTCGATGGCGACGTTCTCGCACTTGGCTTCAATGGCGGTGCCAGCGTTGCCCGGAGCGACAAAAACCTTCTGCACGCGCGGATCCTGAGCCACTTTCCAGGCCAGGGCGTGTTCACGGCCACCGCTGCCAATGATCAAAACATTCATTTCAAAAACCTCAAAATTCTGTCAGGCGCTGCTGTAGCGCTTTATGTGGGAGCGAGCCTGCTCGCGAAAGCGGTGTGTCAGTCAACGTCAACGTCGCTGGCAGATTGCATTCGCGAGCAGGCTCGCTCCAACATTTGAGTCGGTATATCAGTGACGGAAGTGGCGCATGCCGGTGAACACCATCGCAATACCAGCCTCATCGGCTGCAGCAATCACTTCAGCATCACGCATCGAGCCGCCCGGCTGGATCACCGCAGTGATACCGACCTTGGCTGCGTTGTCCAGACCGTCGCGGAACGGGAAGAACGCGTCCGAGGCCATCACCGAACCGGCCACTTGCAGACCGGCGTGCTCAGCCTTGATCGCAGCGATACGCGCCGAGTTTACGCGGCTCATCTGGCCTGCGCCGACACCGATGGTCTGACGGTTCTTGGCGTAGACGATGGCGTTGGACTTAACGTACTTGGCGACTTTCCAGGCGAAGATCAGGTCGTGGATTTCCTGTTCGGTCGGGGCGCGCTTGGTCACGACTTTCAGGTCATCGGCGCTGATCATGCCGATGTCACGGCTCTGCACCAGCAGACCGCCGTTAACGCGCTTGTAGTCCCAGGCAGCAGCGCGGTCAGCCGACCACTCGCCGCAGGCCAGCAGGCGCACATTGGCTTTGGCTGCAACGATGGCGCGGGCTTCTTCGCTGACGCTAGGGGCGATGATCACTTCAACGAACTGACGCTCGACGATCGCCTTGGCGGTCTCGGCATCCAGTTCACGGTTGAAGGCGATGATGCCGCCGAATGCAGATTCGGTGTCAGTCGCATAAGCCAGCTCGTAGGCCTGACGAATGCCGCCTTCAGCGTCCGGGCTAACGGCCACGCCGCACGGGTTGGCGTGCTTGACGATGACGCAGGCTGGCTTGACGAAGCTCTTCACGCACTCCAGCGCGGCGTCGGTGTCGGCCACGTTGTTGTACGACAGCTCTTTGCCTTGCAGTTGGGTCGCGGTGGCGATGCCGACTTCGGCAGGCTTGGCTTCCACGTAGAACGCCGCGCTCTGGTGCGGGTTCTCGCCGTAGCGCATTTCCTGGGCCTTGATGAACTGGCTGTTGAAGGTGCGCGGGAATTCGCTGCGGCCTTCAGTGCTCAGGGTTTCAGCAGCCTGATTCACGGTGCCCATGTAGTTGGCGATCATGCCGTCGTAGGCAGCGGTGTGTTCGAAGGCCTTGAGCATCAGGTCGAAACGCTGAGCGTAGGTCAGGCCGCCGGCTTTCAGGCCTTCGAGGACGCTGGCGTAGTCGCTGGCATTCACCACGATCGCTACGTCTTTATGGTTTTTCGCTGCCGAACGGACCATGGTCGGGCCGCCGATGTCGATGTTCTCGATGGCGGTCGGCAAGTCGCAGCCTGGCTTGTTGATGGTGGCTTCGAACGGATAGAGGTTAACGGCAACCAGATCGATCGGCTTGATGCCGTGTTCGTTCATGATCGCGTCATCGATACCGCGACGACCGAGGATGCCGCCGTGGATTTTCGGGTGCAGGGTTTTCACCCGACCGTCCATCATTTCGGCGAAACCGGTGTAATCCGCGACTTCCACTGCGGCAACACCGTTGTCGCGCAGCAGCTTGAACGTCCCGCCGGTGGAGAGGATCTCGACGCCCAGAGCTTCAAGCTCCTTGGCGAATTCGAGGATCCCGGTCTTGTCGGAAACGCTGATCAAGGCGCGGCGGATCGGCAGGCGGGTAGTCTGGTCGGTCATCTCAATTTCCATCAAAAGCAAAGGAAGTCAGCAAAAAAGGCGACCGTTTTTTACGCGGGCGCCTTTCTGGTTTGATTGAATGCTTACAGCAGATCGTACTGCTTGAGTTTCTTGCGCAGCGTGCCGCGGTTAAGTCCCAGCAGCTCACTGGCCTTGGTCTGGTTGCCCTTGACGTAGTTCATCACGCTTTCGAGCAGGGGAGCCTCGACTTCGGAGAGCACCAGGTTGTACACATCCGTGACGGACGCGCCCTCGAGGTGGGCGAAATAATTGTGCAGCGCCTTCTCGACACTCCCGCGAAGGGTCTGACCTTCTTCGCTCGGGGTATTGAGGTGCTGTTTCAAATTCACGTTGTCGCTCACGGGTGCTGTTCCACTCACTAAAGTCTCGGTCATCATCGTCATGCGGCCACCCCTTCTTCGTCCCCTGTCAGGCTCTTGTAACGCTCGGCGAAGAACTCCCGAACGTTGGCGCATTGTGTTTCCGTACCATCCAAACGATTGAAGTGGGCGCGAAACTCCCTGGCGCCCGGCAAGGTTGCGAGATACCAGCCCACATGCTTGCGCGCAATGCGCACACCCATCACATCCCCATAGAAAGCGTGAAGTGCGGCCAGATGCTCCAGCAGTATGTGTTCCACCTCGATCAGCTCCGGTGCCGGCAATTTCTCGCCGGTACGCAGGAAGTGTTCGATCTCGCGAAAAATCCAAGGCCGCCCTTGGGCGGCGCGGCCTACCAACAGGCCATCGGCACCGGTCGCGTCGAGCACGTAACGGGCCTTTTCCGGCGAATCGATATCGCCATTGGCGAACACCGGGATCGACACGGCCTGCTTGATCGCGGCAATCGTGTCGTACTCGGCTTCACCCTTGTACAGATCGGCGCGAGTGCGGCCATGCACTGCCAGCGCGGTGATCCCGGCCTGCTCGGCGATCTTCGCCACGGTCAGGCCGTTCTTGTTGTCGCGATCCCAGCCGGTGCGGATCTTCAAGGTGACCGGCACATCAACCGCAGCCACTACGGCCTGCAGGATCTCGGTCACCAGTGCTTCGTCCTTCAACAACGCGGAACCGGCGGCCTTGTTGCAGACCTTCTTTGCCGGGCAACCCATGTTGATATCAATAATCTGTGCGCCCAGCTCGACATTGGCCCGGGCCGCGTCCGCCAGCATCTGTGCGTCACCACCGGCAATCTGTACCGAGCGCGGCTCGGGATCGCCTTCGTGGATCATGCGCATGCGCGACTTGCGGGTGTTCCACAAGCTCATGTCGCTGGTGACCATTTCCGAGACAACAAGCCCTGCGCCCAGACGCTTGCACAGCTGACGAAAGGGCTGATCGGTGACCCCCGCCATCGGGGCGAGAATCAAGCCGTTCTGCAATGTGTATGGGCCGATGCGTACCGCCGACATAGGACTTCCCTGAAGTGGGGCCGGATCATGAGAGTTCGAAAAAGGGTTGGCATGATACCCGCTCTCGATGACTGGATAAAGGCTGAATTGAACAAAATCTGAACAGTTATTCTGTTATCGCCGCCGGTTTGGTCGTGGCTGGCAAAGTCAGAAAACCGCCGTCAATTCGAAAGCGATGACGCACTTCACTCGGGGGAGTGGAAACTCAGGCTGTAATTCACCGCTTTGGGGCCTGGATCGAGAATATCCAGCGCAATGTGGATCGGCGTCTGCGGCGGCATTTCCGCCAGACCTTCGAGATCGCCTTTAAGGTACTCGCCGGGTTTGAAGCGACGACTGGCGATCAGGTGACCGTTGAGGTCGGCGAAGCGCAGTTCCAGTAATGGAAAGGGCTGAGAGAACGTCGCGCGGTTATAAATGATCGCGTCGACCACCAGTGCACCGTTGAACTCCGGGTGACTGCGCACCACCAGATTGCTGCTCTTGATCCTGGCGATGTCGACTTTGGACGGCACCGTACAGCCGATTTGCGGACAGATTTGCTGGAACCACGGGCGGTATTGATCCTGTCGGGCCAGTTCCTCGAAATGATACGAGATGTACTGCGCAGCCAGTCCGCCTGCCGCCAGCAGAACCAATACCAGCCAAAGCAAGCGGCGTCCCCACGGCGAGCGACGTTTCTGCCAGTCCAGTTGCAGCGGGTCGTCGGTCAGGTCCTGCAGCACTTCGGCGCGTACGCCGGGTTCTGCGCGCTCGCGTTTTTTGCGCAGCGGTTCAATCGATGGCGAGTCGTCGTCATCGATATTGTCACTGGCCGACAAACGTTCGCGGCGCGCATTGGGGTCGATCGGGTCGTGCAGGCGCAGATGCGGAATTGCCGGCTCGTCATCCAGGTCCACCGGTTCCAGCGACAGCGAAGGCTCGGTGCGCTCGGATTTGACCGGTTCAATGTCGTCGATTGGCGGCTCGTTTTCCGGCTCAGGTAGCCGCTCATCGGCGGGTTCGCTGAACAGGCTGTCAGGCCAGGCGGCATCGTCCGGCTCCGGGCTGTCGCGACGGGCACTCAGGGTGTCTTCGCGCGGGCGACCGAGTTCGGTGGCCGGCTGGATTTCCCGTTGTTCGAGGCGCGCCAGTTCTTCGTCCAGATCAAGGCTGTCGAGGTCAAGCGCGGAGGCGCTCCACTGCTTTTGGCTGATGGCGCGCGGCTCGGGGTGCTCGACGATGGGCGGTGGTTCGACGGCCGGCGGCGCATCATCGGGCAGCGCGGCGAACGGTGGCGCAACCGGTGTCACCGTGTCCTTGCCGGCGTGTTGCTCCAGCAGCTGTTTGGCCGCATTGAACACTTGCAGGCAAGAGCCGCAGCGAACCACCCCGCGGGCCACGCTCAATTGAGCATGGTTGACACGGAAACTGGTTTGGCAATGCGGGCACTGGGTGACGAAGCTGTCGGTCATGCGGCGATCCGGATTATGCAGGCGGTCATTCTAGCGCCGACGGCCGGTGATGCGCACCCAGCCATCGCGATTGGCGATCGGGTCGAGTTCAAAGTCCTGGGCATAAGCGGCAGCCACTTCGTCACCTTGTTCGGCGAGGATGCCCGACAGCGCCAGACGTCCACCAGACTTGACCAGCCCGGACAGTTGCGGCGCCAGCGAAACCAGCGGGCCGGCGAGAATATTGGCGACCAGCACGTCAGCTTGAACCTGCGGCAGATCTTCCGGCAGGTACAGCGGGAACAGTTCGTCGGCAATATTGTTGCGCCCGGCGTTGTCGCGGGAGGCTTCCAGCGCCTGCACGTCGATGTCGGTGCCGACGGCTTCCTTGGCGCCGAGCAGCAGGGCGGCGATCGCCAGAATCCCCGAGCCGCAACCGAAATCGAGCACGTTGCAGTCTTTCAGGTCCTGGCCGTCGAGCCATTCCAGGCACAGTGCGGTGGTCGGGTGAGTACCGGTGCCGAATGCCAGACCCGGATCCAGCAGCAGGTTGACCGCATCAGGTTCCGGCGCCGCGTGCCAGCTCGGCACGATCCACAGGCGCTGGCCGAAACGCATCGGCTGGAAACCATCCATCCAGCTGCGTTCCCAATCCTGATCTTCGATGACTTCGCTGTGGTGCTCGGGCAGCGGGCTGCCGGTCAGCAGTTCCAGATGGGCCAGAACCGGTGCCGGTTCGGTGCCGCCTTCGAACAGCGCCAGCAGATGGGTGTGCGCCCACAGGGGGGTGGTGTTGAGTTCCGGCTCGAAGATCGGCTGATCCTCGGCGTCCATGAAGGTCACCGACACGGCGCCCACTTCAAGGAAAGCGTCTTCGTAGGTTTCGGCTTGTTCCGGGCTGATGGCGAGACGTACTTGCAGCCAAGGCATGGCGGGCACCTTTGAAAAATATTGATTGCAGCCTAGCGGCCGGCGAGAAGCGCGCAAGTTTACGCGAGCGCAAAGCTTTTGTGGGAGTGACTTGAAACACCATACCCTGTGGGAGCGAGCCTGCTCGCGAAAGCGGAGGGTCAGTTAATGCCTATGGATCTGATACACCGCTTTCGCGAGCAGGCTCGCTCCCACAAGGGGGTTATTCAATCTGCAGAAACAACAAAGCCGCCCGAAGGCGGCTTTGTCTGGTGCCGGTTGAAGCTTAGTGCTTCTCGCCAGCCAGCTTGTGCTCGAGGTAGTGAATGTTCACACCGCCCTTGCAGAAGCCTTCGTCACGAACCAGATCACGGTGCAGCGGGATGTTGGTCTTGATCCCGTCAACCACGATTTCGTCCAGGGCATTGCGCATGCGGGCCATGGCTTCGTCGCGGGTGGCGCCGTAAGTGATCAGCTTGCCGATCAGCGAGTCGTAGTTCGGCGGAACCGCATAACCGCTGTACAGGTGCGAATCGACGCGAACGCCGTTGCCGCCTGGGGCGTGGAAATGCTTGACCGTGCCCGGGCTCGGCATGAAGGTTTTCGGGTCTTCAGCGTTGATCCGGCATTCCAGTGAGTGACCGCGGATAACCACGTCATCCTGAGTGAACGACAGCTTGTTGCCAGCGGCGATGCTGAGCATCTCCTTGACGATGTCGATACCGGTGACCATTTCCGAAACCGGGTGCTCCACCTGAACACGGGTGTTCATTTCGATGAAGTAGAAACGACCGTTCTCGTACAGGAACTCGAAAGTACCCGCGCCGCGGTAACCGATGTCGATGCACGCCTTGACGCAGCGAGCCAGTACTTCCTGGCGCGCCTGCTCGTCGATGCCCGGTGCCGGCGCTTCTTCGAGAACCTTCTGGTGACGACGCTGCAGCGAGCAATCGCGGTCGCCCAGGTGGATAGCGTGACCCTGGCCGTCGGACAGAACCTGCACTTCGACGTGGCGCGGGTTGGTCAGGAATTTTTCCAGATAGACCATCGGGTTACCGAACGCCGCGCCTGCTTCGGAACGGGTCAGTTTCGCCGAGGCGATCAGGTCTTCTTCCTTGTGCACCACGCGCATACCGCGACCACCACCGCCGCCAGCGGCTTTGATGATCACCGGATAGCCGACTTCACGACCGATGCGCAGCGCCGTTTCTTCGTCTTCCGGCAGTGGGCCATCAGAACCTGGAACGGTCGGTACGCCCGCTTCGATCATCGCGTGCTTGGCCGAAACCTTGTCGCCCATCAGGCGGATGGTTTCGGCTTTCGGACCGATGAAAGCGAAGCCGGAGTTCTCGACCTGCTCGGCAAAATCGGCGTTTTCCGCGAGGAAACCGTAGCCTGGGTGAATGGCGGTGGCGCCAGTCACTTCAGCGGCAGCGATGATGGCCGGGATGTGCAGGTAGGACTGAGCGGCAGAAGCCGGGCCGATGCAGACGGACTCGTCTGCCAGACCCAGGTGCATCAGCTCTTTGTCGGCCTTGGAGTAAACGGCGACGGTCTTGATGCCCATCTCTTTGCAGGCACGCAGAATCCGCAGGGCGATCTCACCGCGGTTAGCGATCAGAACTTTTTCCAACTTCGCAGTCATCAAAGGCTCTCCGCAGTTCAAACGATGGTGAACAGCGGTTGGTCGTACTCAACCGGCTGGCCGTCTTCGACGAGGATGGACTCGATCACACCGCTGGTTTCAGCTTCGATGTGGTTCATCATCTTCATGGCTTCGACGATGCACAGAGTGTCGCCTTTCTTCACGGTCTGGCCGACTTCAACGAAGGATGGCGAGGTTGGCGAAGATTTGCGGTAGAAAGTGCCGACCATCGGCGAACGGGCAACGGTGCCGTTCAGCGCTGGAGCAGCAGCGGCAGCCGGGGCAGCAGCAGCCACCGGAGCAGCTGCAACAGGTGCGGCGGCCGGCGCTTGCATCGGAGCCGGTGCGTAGTACTGCTGAGCCGGGGTCTTGCTGTGACGGCTGATGCGTACGGACTCTTCGCCTTCCTTGATCTCGAGCTCGTCGATGCCGGACTCTTCCAGCAATTCGATCAGTTTCTTAACTTTACGGATATCCATGAATCATCAACTCCCAAGGGTCGGTCAGGGGCGCTTAACGCTTGTATTTCAAGTCGTTGCCTGTGTTTCAAGCTGTTCTAGTGCAGCCTCCAGGGCCAGTCGGTAACCGCTGGCGCCAAGGCCGCAGATCACTCCCACCGCTACATCGGAGAAGTAAGAGTGATGGCGGAAAGGTTCGCGTTTGTGCACGTTGGACAAATGCACTTCGATGAATGGGATGCTCACTCCCAGCAACGCGTCACGTAATGCGACACTTGTGTGCGTAAAAGCTGCTGGATTGATCAGAATGAAATCGACGCCTTCGCCGCGTGCGGCGTGAATGCGATCGATCAATTCGTACTCGGCATTGCTTTGCAGATACAGCAGATGATGGCCGGCTTCACGGGCGCGGCGCTCCAGATCCTGATTGATCTGCGCCAGGGTCGTTGAACCGTAGGTGCCGGGTTCGCGGGTGCCGAGCAGGTTCAGGTTGGGGCCGTGCAGCACCAGGAGGGTTGCCATCTGCGTAGTCCTTGTTATGAATGAGCAATCGTCAGAACCCGGCGACTATGCCGCAAAGACTTTGTGACTGTCCAGTTCTATGCAATAGCCCGCACGATGGCCGATGTTTGCGCGAGATATGTGACCAAATGATTTGATCCGGTCATTTGTGGCGTCTGAACTGACGCCTTCGCGAGCAAGCTCGCTCCCACAGGGGTATGCATCCCAATGTGGGAGCGAGCTTGCTCGCGAAGGCGATTTGTCAGACGCGAAAGGCCTGAACGGCTGTATGCAGTTGCCCGCCAAGAACCAGCAAGTTCTCACCTTGTTCACGCCCACGACCAATACGCACCAGATTATCCCCACCCAATTGATGGATCCGTTCGCTGTGATCGCGGATCTCGCTGACGGCACCGCTTTGCTGCGCCGTTACGTCGGCAATGCGGATCGCCGTGTCGGAAATGGTCTGGATCGCGCCGACGATTTTATCCAGCGCGCCATCCGCCGCTTGCGCCTGATTGGCCGTGGCTTCGGCGTGTTCGACCTGCGCACGCATGCCTTCCACCGATTGGCGGGCGGCGGTTTGCAGGCCGGCGATCAGCGTCTGGATTTCCGCAGTTGCCCCGGCAGTACGCTGTGCCAGCGAACGCACTTCTTCCGCCACCACGGCAAACCCGCGACCCATTTCTCCGGCGCGGGCTGCTTCAATCGCCGCGTTCAGTGCCAGCAGGTTGGTCTGATCCGCAATCGAGCGAATCACCGTCAGCACTCCACCGATGGTCGCCGACTCTTCAGCCAGATGTTCGATCATCTGCGCGTTACCCTGAACCTCACCAACCAACGCGTGCAGGCCGGTGAGACTCTGGCCAATGACGGTTTGACCATGCTCAACGGCCAGTCCGGCATGACGGCTGGCCTCTGCTGCCTGTTGTGCATCACCGGCAACTTGCTGAATGGTTGCCTCCAGTTCGCCGAGCGAATCGCGGATCAGCGCGGTATCACCGGCCTGATGTTCAGCCCCGCTGTGCAAGTCGTTGCTCAGTTCGGCAAGCGTGCGGCTGCTGCCCGCGACTTGTTCGGCGTTGCCGCGAATCGTCCCGACCAGATCCACCAAATACGCCCGCAAGCGGTTCAGCGACGCTTCGATGTCGTGCAACTCGCGGTTGGTTTTGCCCAAGTGAATATCGCGGCTGAAATCGCCTTCGGCCCAGGTCGACAGTGCCGGAGCGAGATTGGTCAGCGTACGGGCCAGCCGCCGCTGCAAGGTATCGATCAGCAACGCGATCAGCAGAATCAGGCCGATCATCACGCCTTGCATCAAGCGCACTTCGCCCTGGATCTGACCGTGCTGGGCGCGTACCACCGGCTCCAGTCCGGCGATGGCTTGCTGTACGGCGGCGATTTTCTGGTGGGTGGCGGCGCTGAGATCGCTGCGTTTCTGGATCTGCTCGCGGGTGCGCGCCAGCTCTGCGGGATAACGACCGAGCAGGCTGTTGAGTTCGCGTTTGAGGCCGACCCCAGCATCTTCGGCGACGGCTTTTTCGGTGTTCTCGATGCCCATCATTGCAGCGAAATCGTCGCTGCCGGATTCATTTTTCGCGACAACGCCGAGCAAGGGCAGGGCATCAATCGCTTGCGCTTGAGTGCTGATATTGCTGACTTCGCGCTCAACGTCCGCGGCCAATTCGCTGCGACCGCTGCTGACCAGTTTGTCCCGCGCGAGCGACAACTTGCCGAGATGTTGTGAGGCGGCAAGCAGCGGCGTCAGGTAGCTGGCATTGCCGTTGGCGTAGGTGCTGAGCTGATCAAGGCTGGCGCTCAGTTCGCGCTCGGCCTGCAGCAGCAAGGCCTGCGGGTCACCGGCCAGTTTGCCGGCCGCGAGCAGGTCGGTTTTACTGAAATCTTCAAGTCCGGAAAGACTGGGGCGCAAAGTCTCAGCCAGCGTCGGCGGCAGTTCATCGAGCTCTTTCTTTAAGCCGTCGATGGCCTGGCTGGCACTGCTCAAGCGCAAAGCATCACCGCTGGCGAGGTAACCCTCGACATTGCGCGCCACCTCGTTCTGAAATTGCTGCGACAACCCCAGATACCGCTCCATCAATAGATACGGACGTTCAAGGGCTTTTTGCGACCACCACAGCGTGGCGCCGAGTGCGAGGCACACGGCGACCAGCAGCAGCGTATTGAGATTGGTGAGCAACTTCAGGCGCATGACGGCTACCAACGGCAGAAATGGTAAGCGCCTGAATTTATTGCGGTTCTGTTACAGGGTTATGACCGAATCAGTGGAATTCGATGAAAAGGTGGCACTTTGCTTTGAGTCGCGCGCGGTCTGCACGCGATTGCGTCCGGCGCCCTTGGCACGGTACAGCGCCTCATCGGCCTGACTGGCCATCATCAGGCTGTCGCAGTCGTCGTGCATTTCCACCACGCCGGCGCTGAAGGTGCACCACAAATCCTGCGGCTGCGCCGGGTAATGGATTTCAGCGAAGCGCTGGCGGATCTCGTCGAGCACTTTGTGCGCGGCTTCTATATCGGTGTCGGGCATGACGATGGCGAATTCTTCGCCGCCGTATCGGCCAATGAAATCGGTTTTGCGCAAACGCTGCTTGAGAAACAGCGCCAGACTCTTGATCACCCGGTCGCCCATCGGGTGGCCGTGGCTGTCGTTGACCCGTTTGAAATGGTCGATGTCGAGCATCGCAAAGCTCAATGGCTTGTTCTCGCGGCGGGCGCGGAACGAGCAGTCTTCGAGCAGTTGCAGAATGTGCGTGTGGTTGTACAGACCGGTGAGGCTGTCGCGGACCATCCGTGCTTTCAGGTTACGCGCACGGGCGGCGCGGTTGCGCACGGTGGTGATCAGGTGGCGCGGCTTGATCGGTTTGGTCAGGAAGTCATCGCCGCCCTCGCTCATCGCGTCGAGCTGCTTGTCCAGATCGTCTTCGGCCGACAGATAGATGATCGGCACGCTGACATAACGGTCGTTGTGGCGAATCACCTTGGCCAGTTCGGTGCCGGTGCAGGCCGGCATGTACATGTCGAGGATGATCAGGTCCGGCTGAAAATCCGCCAGTTCGGCCATCGCCTGAATCGGTTCGATCAACGTGCGCGTGACGATGCCGGCGCTGTTGAGCAGGCGCTCGGTATGCAAGGCCTGCGCGCGCGAGTCGTCAATGATCAGCACTTTATAAGGTTCGTACTGGGCGACGCAGGTGAGGACTTCGATCTTTTCCAGCAGGCTCGACGCTTCGAGGGTGCCGGTGAGGAATTCCTGGCCACCGGCACGCACGGCGGCGAGACGGGTCGGCGTGTCGGTTTCGTGCAGGCTGAAGAACAGCAGCGGTAGCGGTTCTTCCAGGCCAATCTGGGCTTCGGCGGCGAGTTTCAGGCCGATGCCGGCGCCGCTGAAATCGACGTCCATGACGATCGCGGCCGGTAAACGCTCGACCATCGATGAGCGAAACGCCGAGACACTGTCCAGTGCCTGCGCGCTGAGACCAAAAAATTCCAGTTGTTTGGCCAGTCGTTCCGCGCGGTCGTGATCCTGCAGCATCACGTAGATCGGTTTGCGCAGTGGCGGCAGAAAGGTCTGGTCGAGCTGATCGCCATGGCGCAGCCCGGTGCGGGACAGGCGTTGCATCAAGCGATTGAGATCGGTGATCAGGCCGCTGCTGAGGCGGCCGCGATTGGCGTCCACGGCTTCCAGCGACTGGCTGATGTGCCGCGCCAGCTGGGTGTGTTCGGGCTGTTCGAAGCGTTCGGCGAAACGCAGCAGGCGCAGGTTGGCCTCGCTCAGTTCGGCGAGGTCGACAGTGGACCACTCACTGCGTTGCAGGCGCTGCCATATCTCAAGAATCTGACGTGCCTGATGAATTACCCGCTGGGCAAAGTGGTGCTTGAGACGCTCACGGCTGGGGTCTTCTGGCTCGGTCATATCCTGACTACTAGTTAGGCTGCATGCTGAGATCGACTGGTGGCTCTATGCTAGCACCTCTTTTCCCTTACACGAGTGTCGTACATCAATAATCTGCAGTGCGTCACCATTCAGTTTCTGACCGGGCGGTTTTGTTTTTGACTTTGACGTCGGTCAGATCCCCGTCATTCGGGCGTTTTGGCGAAAAATGCATCACGCGAGACGGGTGCTTTATCCGTGTGGTGCTCGAGATCGCAAAGAGGTTTCACGGGCCTGGCATCCGTTTGGCTGGGGGGCGGGTATCGGGGATTCCCTTAGTCATCGTCGAAGCGTCATTCGCCCGCATCATTTGCGGCTTATCGTTACGCGCGGGTGCCCGGCCTTGGCACGTTGTTGTATGGTTGTGGTCGAACCGTTGAACCCAAGTGATTGAAAGGATATCGCCATGCTGGACTGGAAAAACCGCGCGGGCAGCGCGCCTGAACGTGCCGCCGAGCCCAAGTCGGCCGCCCGCAGCTATGTCGGTGGGGTGCTGTTCAGCCGAGCTTTGGCCACGCTGATCGGCCTCTATCTGCTCGTGACCATTGGCCTGGGCTGGTACTGGAGCCAGGAGCCGGCGCTGTTTCCGGTCGCACAGAACGCTCAAGTGGCGGCCGAGAAAGAAGGCAAGCAGATGGTGATCGGCTACACCACCGTCGAAACCCTGAAGACTGTCGCCGGCACCTTGCTCAGCAAGCCGGGCGGCTACATTTCCAATGATCGCTTCCCGCCGGGCCTGTGGATGGACAACACGCCGAGCTGGGAATATGGCGTATTGGTGCAGGTACGCGACCTGACCCGTGCCCTGCGTAAAGACTTTGCCCGCTCGCAATCGCAGTCGGCGGAAGATGCCGATCTGGCCAAAGCCGAACCGCGTTTCAACTTCGACAACAAGAGCTGGATCCTGCCGTCGAGTGAGTCGGAGTATCAGGAAGGCATCAATTCCCTGAGCCGTTATCAGGCGCGTCTGTCCGATCCTACTCAGAAGAACGCACTGTTCTATGCCCGCGCCGACAACCTGAACAACTGGCTCGGCGATGTCGGCACCCGTCTTGGTTCGCTGTCGCAACGCCTGTCGGCCAGCGTAGGCCGGGTCAAACTCAACACTGCGTTGAAAACCGAAGTGCCGGCCATTGGCGAAGTGCCACAGGTTGACGAGGAAGTCGTCGAGACCCCGTGGATGCAGATCGACAACGTGTTCTACGAAGCCCGCGGTCAGGCCTGGGCGCTGTCGCACCTGCTGCGTGCCATCGAAGTCGACTTCGCCGATGTATTGGCGAAGAAGAACGCCACGGTCAGCGTGCGTCAGATCATCCGTGAACTGGAAGCCTCGCAGGAACCGGTCTGGAGTCCTATGATTCTCAACGGCAGCGGCTTCGGCGTGCTGGCCAACCACTCGCTGGTCATGGCCAACTATATTTCCCGGGCCAACGCCGCTGTGATCGATTTGCGTCAACTGCTCAATCAGGGCTGATTCATGAGTCAGAACGCCAGAGAGGCGGCCCATCGCGCCGCCTCGGATGCCGAACAGATCGCCTGGGTCGACGAGCAGGACAACCTGCTCGGCGCGCTGGTGCGTGCCGATCTGCGCGAGCGCGGGCTGATCGGCCGTGGCACCTACATCATGTTGTTCAATTCCGCCGGTGAGCTTTGTGTGCACCGGCGCACCTTGAGCAAGGCGATTTATCCCGGTTACTGGGACGTCGCGGCGGGCGGCATGGTGCAGGCGAACGAGACTTACGCCGAGTCGGCGGCCCGTGAGCTGGAAGAAGAATTGGGCGTGAGCGGTGTCGAGCTGACGGCCCATGACCATTTCTACTTCGAAGACACCGGCAATCGTCTGTGGTGTTCGGCGTTTTCCGCTGTATGGGACGGTCCGCTGATACTGCAGCCTGAAGAAGTCCTCGAAGCACGCTTTATTCCGGTCGGGCAGGTCATGCTGGAAATCGAGCAGAAGCCTTATTGCCCGGACTCTCTGGCAGCGCTCAAGCGCTATCTCAAGGCGCAGCAAAGCGACGTCGCAAAGAACACATAAATTGGCGCCGATTGGCACTTAGCAAGTCGCATTTTTGCCGTTACACTGCGCGACCTTTTCAAGCTGCACCGTCCTGCTTTTATTGAAGCTTGTGGTGCAGTAGCGCTGCCCCTGCCTGAGTGGGGCTTCGCGGTCGCTGACCTTGCCCAGGGTTGCGATCAGTCTTTGTCCTCCCAAGAGGATTGCCGGTGGCCAAAAAAGCCGCATCCTTCGCCGCCCTGGGCGGCCTGGTATTTTCCACCGACGCAGGTCGTCATTGTCCGGATTGCAGTAAGCCGGTGGACGCCTGTATCTGCAAACAAACCGTGATCCCGGCCGGCGACGGCATTGCCCGCGTGCGACGCGAGAGCAAGGGCCGTGGCGGCAAGACGGTGACCACCATCACCGGCGTGCCCCTGGCCGAAGACGCGCTCAAAGAGTTGGCGACAACGTTGAAGAAACGTTGCGGCACTGGCGGGGCGTTGAAAGACGGCATCATCGAAATCCAGGGCGATCATGTCGAGCTACTCTTGACTGAGCTGATCAAGCACGGTTTCAAAGCGAAGAAGTCCGGCGGCTAGCAGCCTCTGTGAAAACCACCTGCGGCTTGATCCGGCGCTGAAGCAGTTCAGATCCGGCGTCGTCTCCATGGTTTTCACAGAGCCTGTTCATGACCGGTTTCTAAACTCCACGCAGTCAGTGCGGTCTACCGCCGCGCTGACGAATCGTCATTTTCATTCTTTAGACTGCGCCGGCCTGAGATCAGGCGACGCACTATGACTTCTTTATAGGGGACTTCGATGTCCGTACGACGCACACGCAAAGACGATGGCAGCCAATGGACAGTTGCGGACAGCCGCAGTGTTTACGGGATTCGCCATTGGGGGGCCGGGTATTTCGCGATCAATGACGCCGGTCGCGTCGAAGTTCGTCCGAACGGCCCGAGCAGCTCGCCTATCGACCTGTTCGAGCAGGTTGACCAACTGCGCAAAAGCGGTTTGTCCTTGCCGTTGCTGGTTCGTTTCCCCGACATCCTGCAAGACCGTGTACGCCAGTTGACCGGTGCCTTCGATTCGAATATCGAACGCCTGGAATACCAGAGCAAGTACACCGCGCTGTACCCGATCAAGGTTAACCAGCAAGAAGCGGTGATCGAGAACATCATCGCTACCCAGGATGTTTCCATCGGTCTGGAAGCCGGCTCAAAGCCTGAACTGCTGGCCGTACTGGCACTGGCGCCGAAGGGCGGTACCATCGTCTGCAACGGTTACAAGGATCGCGAGTTCATCCGTCTGGCGCTGATGGGCCAGAAGCTCGGCCACAACGTGTTCATCGTGATCGAGAAAGAATCCGAAGTCGGTCTGGTAATCGAAGAAGCCGCCTCGCTGAAGGTCAAGCCACAGGTCGGCCTGCGCGTGCGCCTGTCGTCGCTGGCCTCGTCGAAGTGGGCGGACACCGGTGGCGAGAAATCCAAGTTCGGTCTGTCGGCCGCGCAACTGCTGTCGGTGGTCGAGCGCTTCCGCGCGGCGGGTCTGGATCAGGGCATTCGCCTGCTGCACTTCCATATGGGTTCGCAGATTGCCAACCTGGCTGACTATCAGCACGGCTTCAAGGAAGCGATCCGTTACTACGGCGAGCTGCGCAACCTCGGTCTGCCGGTTGATCACATCGACGTCGGTGGCGGTCTGGGCGTCGACTACGACGGCACGCACTCGCGCAACGCCAGTTCGATCAACTACGACATGGACGATTACGCCGGTGTCGTGGTCGGCATGCTCAAGGAGTTCTGCGACGCGCAGAGCCTGCCGCATCCGCACATCTTCTCCGAAAGCGGCCGTTCGCTGACCGCGCACCACGCGATGCTGGTGGTGCAGGTGACCGATGTCGAGAAGCACAACGACGAAATCCCGCAGATCGAAAACAAGGAAGCGCTGCCGGAAACCGTGCAGTGGCTGGTTGACCTGCTCGGCCCGACCGACATCGAAATGGTCACCGAAACCTACTGGCGCGCCACGCACTACATGAGCGACGTGGCCGCCCAGTACGCCGACGGCAAACTGACCCTGGCTGAAAAAGCCCTGGCCGAGCAGTGCTACTTCGCTGTGTGCCGTCGCCTGCACAACTCGCTGAAAGCGCGTCAGCGTTCGCACCGTCAGGTGCTCGACGAGCTCAACGACAAGCTGGCCGACAAGTACATCTGCAACTTCTCGGTGTTCCAGAGCCTGCCGGACACCTGGGCAATCGACCAGGTCCTGCCGATCATCCCGCTGCACCGTCTCGACGAAGAGCCGCTGCGCCGCGCGGTGCTGCAGGATCTGACCTGCGACTCCGACGGCAAGATCAATCAGTACGTCGACGAGCAGAGCATCGAAACCAGCCTGCCGGTACACGGTTTGAATGAAGGCGAAGACTACCTGCTGGGTGTATTCCTCGTTGGCGCCTATCAGGAAATCCTCGGCGACATGCACAACCTGTTCGGTGACACCGACTCGGTGAACATCTACCAGAACGCCGATGGCAGCGTGTACCACGCCGGCATCGAGACCCACGACACCATCGAAGACATGCTGCGTTATGTGCACTTGTCGCCGGAAGAACTGATGACGCACTACCGCGACAAGTGCGCCAGTGCCCGCATCAGTGCCAGCGAGCGTACGCAATTCCTCGATGCCTTGCGTCTGGGCCTGACTCGCTCCTCCTACCTGTCGTCCTGAGGTCAGGTGGCGATCTTGCCGGGTTGTCCGAATTTTTCCTGAAGGTGGCGGAAAATTCGGATGATCCGGTGGGATATCTCCCAAAATTTTCGCGAAAGGCTTGGCCTTCCCGGCCAGAAAAGTCATCCGGTCTGCTTTTCGCGTAGGTCATTTCCTAAGTTGTACTTCAGCTCTCTACTCGGCCATGGCTCTCGGCGAGAATCCCCGGCCGCCCCTCCTGTAGAGATCCGCCCATGTTCGATCCAGTCAACGAGTCGTCGTTTCGTCTCGATGTAGCGGGCCTGTCCGACGCCTTCGAAGTCCTGGCCTTTACCGGTAGCGAAGCCCTCAGCGAATCCTTTGCGTTCGAGATCGATGTGTTGATCGACGATCCGCACCTGGATCTCGCCGGCCTGCTCTACCGTTCGGCGTTCCTCTGTTTCGGGCCGTCGGGGGAGGGCGTGCACGGGCAATTGCAGAGCCTTGTCCAGCATGAGCATGGACAAGGCATGCGCTTGAGCCGGATCCGTCTGGGACCGAAACTCGATTGCCTCGCGCTGCGCTACAGCCAACGCATCTTCAGTGGCCGTTCGGTGCCGCAGATCATCGAACAGGTGCTCAGGGAGCACGGGATTGTCGCGGCCCAGCGCCGCTTTGAGTTGCGCGGCGACTATCCGCCCCGAACGTTCTGTACGCAATACCGCGAGTCCGATCTGCAACTGTTCGAGCGCTTGTGCGCGCAGGCGCGGATTCACTATTACTTTGAACACCATCGCGACCGGCATTGCCTGGTGTTTGCCGATGATCCGGCGCAGTTGCCATTGGCGGGTACCTCGCGTTATCGGGGGGAAGACGACGGTGACGGTTCTCCGGCCGTGGACCTATGGCAATTGCACAGCGCAATTGCGACCCATGCATCGGGCGTGCACCGCGCTGAAGGTCAGAGTGATCTGGCCGCGTTGCGCAGTGGTCATTGGCTGCGTTTGGCCGGGCATCCCTTCGCCGAATGCAATCGCCCATGGTTGCTGACACGCATTGAGCATCGCGCCGATCCATCCCACGAACCGCCCTACGCCAACCGACTGTTCGCCGCGGTGCAGGTGCCATGTGCCTCGGCCAACGCGCCATCGCGTCTGCGTATGCACAGCCTGCAACGTGCCTGGGTGGTGGCGGTCGATGAACCACAACCCGACCGTTTACGCCCGGTGGCGGTGCAATTCGACTGGCTGTATCAAGGCGAAGGTGCGGCGCCGAGTCACTGCTGGCTGCCGCTTGCGCCGTCTCTGGCACAGGCACCCATGACCGCGCTGAGCGATGGTGTCGAGGTGGTGGTGAGCTTTTTCGAGGGCGATCCGGATCAGCCGATGATCAGCGGTGTGCTGCAGCCGCCCATCGTCACCGCCGACAGCGACTTCGACGAGTTACCGCAATTGCCACTGCCCGACAGCCTGGTCAGTGACGGTCTGCAGCAACTGCTGATGTCGGGTGAACCTTTGCTGCTGTTGTGCCTGATCCCCGGCGGCGGCAGTTTCAACCATTGCTCCCAGTCGGTGTGCAGTTGTCGACTGGTCACCGCGCTTGAACAGAGCGGCGCAACATGAGTGGCGCGGCAGAGTCCATGGCGCAGTGGTTGTTGCTCGATGGCCCGGACGCGCCGCAGGCCTTGCTGATCTTGCGCCAGGCGTTCGTCGATGTGCAGTGCTTCAGTCTGTTCGATGGCACCGAGTTCGAACCGGTCAGCGAGCACGGTCCGGTATTGATCGATTTGCGCGATTGCCCGGCATTGGCCGCGTTGTGTCACACCGACCCGAACACCTGGCGCGGGCTGTTGCTTGGCAGTGAGGTCTCGGCGCAACGTCTGCTGAGGCACTTGCAGCGCATGCTCACGGTGTCGTTCGGACTGAGTCATCGGGCCTTGCTCAGCTATTACAACCGGCAGACCGCGAGCTATTTTTTCGACGCCTGCGACGCCGCCGAGCTGAGCCGCTGGCTCGGCCCGATCCGCCAGTTGCGCTGGTTCGGCGGTACCTGGGCCGACCGTGCAATTGGCAGTCAGGGCTGGCAGCAGTTGCGCAATCCGGGGCTTGCCGTCGAGCCGCTGAGCATCGAACAAAGCCTGACCCGTCGCCAGCGCGAACGCCTGCAAACCTGTCTACTGGAGCAGCACATCTGGCGCTGGTGCCAATCACTGGGAACCGATTACGCGACGATGTCCTCCCATGTTCAACAAGGCCTGGCGCTGGGATTCAGCGACCGCACCGTGCTCGATGGCTGGTTATGGCTACGCTTGCTGCATCCGCGAGCCGTGCTGGTGCCACCGCCGGTGGGGCTGACCCAACAGCAGCGGCTTGACCATGTGCGGCGCCAGTGGCACGGCGATCAGTCCTGAGGCGAGGTTCAGCGCGTATGACACGGTTTTTCCGGCAAGGGCTCGGCGCAGTGATCGGCAGTCTGTTGCTGCTGGTGCTCAATGGTTGTTCGCCGGTGCAGGTGCTCAATGCGCTGACCCCGGACAGCACTTACGAAAAAACCGTGGGCATCGCTTATGGCGACGACCCTCGGCAAAAGCTCGATGTGTATGTGCCGCATCAGCCAATGCCGGGCGCGCCGGTGGTGGTGTTTTTCTATGGCGGTAGCTGGAACAGCGGTTCGCGCCTCGACTATCGCTTTGTCGGCGAAGCGCTGGCGTCCCGGGGAATTGTCACGGTGGTGGCCGATTACCGTTTGTATCCGCAAGTGCGCTATCCGCTGTTTCTGCAGGACGGCGCGCGGGCGCTGGCGTGGACCAAAGCGCATATCCGCGAGTTTTCCGGCAACCCGCAGCGCTTGTATGTGATGGGCCACAGCTCTGGCGGGTACAACGCGGCGATGCTCGCACTGGATGGTGAATGGCTTGCCGCGGTGGGCATGTCGCCCCGGGATTTGCAGGGCTGGATCGGTCTGGCCGGGCCGTATGACTTTCTGCCGATCGAGAATCCCGAGGTGCGTCCGGTGTTCTTCTGGCCCGACTCGCCGGCGCAATCGCAGCCGATCAACCATGTCAGTCGCGGCGCACCGCCAGCGCTGTTGATCGCCGCGACCGAGGATAAGCTGGTCAACCCGACGCGTAATACCGGCGGACTTGCGAGCAAGCTGCGCGAGGCCGGGGTGCCGGTGCAGGATTTGTATTACTCGCGGCCCAATCACATTACGTTGGTGGCAACCTTGTCACGACCGTTGCGGCAACTGGCGCCCGTGCTCGACCAGGTCGTCGGGTTTATCGCGCACACGCCGGCTCAGTGAACGCCGCCACTGAACCAGCCATCGTTGCGCTTGAGCCACCAGGCTTGCGCGCCAAGGGTCAGGCTGCGCAACACCATGAACAGCAGAAAGGTTATCCACAGCCCGTGATTGCCCAGACCTTGCAGCGCCCAGGCGAACGGCAGTAGCAGAACCACGGTGATCAGCATGCCGTTGCGCATTTCCCGCGCGCGGGTGGCGCCGATGAACAGGCCGTCGAGCAAGTAACTCCAGACCGCAATCAATGGCAGCACGGCGAGATAGGGCAGGTAGGCGAAGGCCGTGTCGCGCACACTCTGGATGTCGGTCTGCATCTCGATGAACAGGTGCCCGGCCAGCAGAAACAGGGTGGCAAAGCCGAGGCTGGCGATCAGTGACCAGCCGCCGGCCACGACCAGCGAACGACGCAGGGCCAGACGATTACGGGCGCCGATGGCGTGTCCGCACAAGGCTTCGACGGCATGGGCCAGACCGTCGAGCGCATGTGCGGTCAACAGCAAGCCATTGAGCAGCAGCGCGTTGGCGGCCACCGTCGAATCGCCCAGTCGTGCGCCTTGTACGGTGATCAGGAAAAACACCGATTGCAACGCCAGACTGCGAATGAAGATATCGCGGTTGACCGCCAGCAACGGGCGCCAGCTCTGCCAGATCTTCAGCGCCGCCCAGACAATGTGTCCCGGGTACGCCCGCAACGCCTTGCGGGTCAGCAGCAGGCCGAGCAGGGCGCCGCTCCATTCGGCAATGACCGAGGCCCGCGCCGAACCGACCACGCCCCAGTCCAGACCGATGACGAACCACAGATTGAGAACGATGTTGATCAGGTTGGTGCTCAGCAGAATCGCCAGCGGCGCCCGGGCGTTCTGGGTGCCGAGGAACCAGCCGACCAGCGCATAACTGGCCAGCGCCGCTGGCAGGCCGAACAACCGCGTGTGGAAAAAATCCCGAGTGAGCTGATCCAGCTCCGCCGACGGTTGCATAAAGTGCAACGCGATCCCGCTCAGCGGCACACCCAACGAGCCAAGCACCAGCGCCAGCCCCATCGCCAGCAGCAAACCCTGCAACAGAATCTGCCGCAACGCCGCACCGTCGCTGCGCCCGGCAGCCTGCGCGGCAAACCCGGTGGTGCCCATGCGCAGAAAACCCATGGCCCAGGCGAGAAAGGTGTACAGACTGGCACCGACCGCCACCGCGCCCAACTGATGGGCGTGGGGCAAGTGGCCAATGACAGTGCTGTCGACCAGCGCTACCAGCGGTACGGATATATTGGAAAGAATCATGGGCGCGGCGAGTGCCCAGACCTTGCGGTGCGTCTGGCGGTCGCGCCAGTCGGCGATCAGAGTGGACATGCGGGCTCCTTGGGGAGCGGCATTGTAGCGGAAGAAGTCACCCTCATCGGAACGCCGCCCGCCCAGACCTCTCCCAGAGGGTGAGGGGGTCTTCAAAGGCCTAATGAATAATCCAGCTCAACAACCACAACCCCAGCAGCAACCAGATGATCCCGGCAATGATCGACGCATTCATGAACGCCCGAATCGCCGACCACAACAGCATCAGCCCGACAATCAGCGCGATGATGCTGATGATCGAGGTGTCCATCCCCAGTGTCCTGGCCAGCCCGTCGACAAAGTTGCCACCGGCATTGCTCAGAATATTGAAGAGCCCGCTGAGGCCATCGACGATAAAGCGGATGACCGAACCGAGCGCCTGGCCGAGCCATTCGAAAAAGCTTTCTACCTGCATGTGTGCATCCTGATGAAAGAGCTGAGCCTTGGGCCACAACGCAGGTGGCCGAGTTCCCTGCATGATAGAAGGTTTGCACCCATTCTGTGTGGGAGCGAGCCTGCTCGCGAATACGGTGGATCAGATAACGGATGGGTTGAATGACACACCGCTTTCGCGAGCAGGCTCGCTCCCACATTAGATCACCTGCGCCGCTTGCCTTTGGTGGGTATCCCCCCGAAGCTATACGCCTTCAGGAGAGCCCGATGAACCTTGTTGAACTGACCGAACGCCTGCACGCCATTCGCGACCGCAATGACTGGCGGCAATTTCACAGCCCGAAAAACCTCGCCATGGCGGCCAGCGTCGAGATGTCCGAACTGGTGGAAATCTTCCAGTGGCTGACGGAAGACCAGTCGCGCCAGTTGCCGGCGGACAAACTCGCCCACGCCGGGCAGGAAGTCGGCGATATCGTGTTGTATCTGTTGCTGCTGTGCAGCGAGTTGGGGCTGGACATGAATGAAGTGGTGCGCGCCAAGCTCGCCGACAGCGAACGGCGGTTCAACTGATGAGCGACCGGCATTTCGATCAGTTGGCGACGCGTTTCGCCGAAAAAATCTACGGTGGCGCCAAAGGTGCGATCCGTCTCGCGGTGTTGCAGGCTGACCTGGCCGAAGCGCTGCCGGATCGTCCGTTGCGCGTCCTGGACATCGGTGGCGGCCTCGGCCACATGTCGCTGTGGCTGGCCGAGCGCGGCCACGATGTGACCTTCACCGAGCCGGCCGCGCCGATGCTCGAAGGTGCGCGCCAGCGTTTTGCCGACGCCGGGCAAACCGCGACGTTCATTCAGGCATCGTGGCAGGAGCTGCTCGGCCAACTCGCCGAACCGTACGATCTGGTGATCTGCCACGCCGTGCTGGAATGGCTCGCCGAACCCCACGCGATCCTGCCGGTGCTGCATCAACTGACCAAACCCGGTGGCTGGCTGTCGCTGGCGTTCTACAACCGTGATGCGCTGATTTATCGCAATCTGCTCAAAGGCCATTTCAAGAAAATGCGCAAGAACGTCATGGCCGGCGAAAAGCAGAGCCTGACCCCGCAACAGCCTCTCGACCCACGGGAACTGGCAACGCAACTCGACGGCCTGTGGCAGGTCGAAACCCAAAGCGGGATCCGGGTTTTCCACGACTACATGCCAGTGGAATTCCAGGCCCGCGCCGAACTTGTGGATTTGCTTGAGATGGAGCTCGCTCACCGCCGTCACCCAAGCTTCGCCGGGCTTGGGCGCTACTTGCACTGGATCTGCCGGCCGATGTGATCGGAGCGCGACATGAAAGCTCAATCCGGGTTATTGCTGATCTGTCTGGGCTTGGCTGCTTGCCAGAGCAGCAACCCGTACGTGGCGCAATCGCGGCCCTTGCCGCCGGTGCCAGCGCAAGCCGCCACTACGTTTGACCGCAGCGCGTACCCGGCGCCGCCGCGTGATTACGGGCGCTATCGCAGTTGGGCCTGGCTCAACGGGCAACTGCCGCCGGGCACGGCCTGGGCCGATTCGGCACAAGTGGCCGAAGCGGTAAGCAACGCGCTGGATCAGCGCGGTTTGCGCCCGTTGCACGACAATCGCCCGGCCGACCTGCTGGTCAGCGCCAATCTGCGTCTGGAAACCCGTTTGCGTCAGGTCCAGGACGACTACGGTTATTACGGCGGCGGATATGGCAGCTATGATCGCTATGGTCGCGGTTACGGCATGTACAACACGGTGCCGATCGTGCGCACGTATTCCGAACAGGTCGTGGTGGTGCAGGTCAATCTGTTCGACGCCGGCAGCGGTCAACCGGTCTGGAGTGCCAGTGCCGAAACCGCGAACAAGGGCAGCGATATCGATCGCACCGATTCGATCCGCGAGGCTGTGGAAAAGGCCATGTCGGCGTATCCTCCCAGTTAGCTTGCTGCCAATCAGAAGCTGCCGCAGGTTCATGTCTTCAACCGGAGAAAACCCATGTTCCGCCGTCTCGCTCTACTGGCCATGGCCGCGCTGCTCAGCGCCTGCGCCGCCAACCAGGTCAATCATGACTTCGATGCCAGCCGCGATTTTGCCGCCTATCGCAGCTGGAACTGGGAAGAACCCGCGCTGCAATATCGTCCCGATGATCCGCGGATCAAGAGCGACCTGACCGAACAACGCATCCGCCAGGCCGTGGCCGATCAGCTCGACCAGCGCGGTTTGCGCCCGGCCACCGCAGGCGCCAAGGGCGACCTGAATGTGCAGACGTACCTGATCGTCGAGAATCGTCAGCAGCAAGTGACGACCAATTACGGCGGCGGCTGGGGTGGTCCGTGGAACGGCTATTGGGGCGCGCCGATGTACAACGAAACGCGCAACATCACCTACAAGGTCGCCACCATCCAGATCGACCTGCTCGACGGCAAGGACGGCAAACTGGTGTGGCGCGGCAGCGATGAGCAGATGCTCTCCGGCAAGCCGAATCCGGAAGATCGCAGCAACGCTATTCGTGAGACCGTCGCCCGCATCCTTAGCAACTATCCACCGCGCTGAAAGTGTTCAGAAAAATGGGAGCCCATGAGCTCCCGTTTTTTTTGCGCGTCTACACTCACTTGCATCAATGGAGGTAACGGCAAAGGAGTGCGCCATGTCGCCTCGTTCCCGATTCAATGGCCCGGCCCGTCAGCGTGGAGCGATCGGTCTGATGGCGGTGCTGACTCTCGGGCTGGCGCTGGTGTGCATGGTGCTGGTGGTCGACAGCGGGCGTTTGTATATGGAGCAACGGCGCTTGCAGCGGGTGGTCGATGTCGCTGCGCTGGAGGCCGTTTCCCGGGGTGGCGATTGCTTGCCAGGCGCCAGTGCAGCCCAATACGCGGCCGCCAGTGCGGCGCGTAACAGTTTCACCGTGGCGCAGGGGGAAAGTACCCTGGTGGTGACCTGCGGCACCGTGCAAACCGGTGCGAACAACCTGCGCGGCTTCGCCCCCGACGCTACGAAGAAAGAAGCCATCAGCGTGGTCGCTACCCGCGTCGTGCCCACCAGTGTGGCCGCCGCGCTGTACGGGTTGTTTGCGCCCGGCGGCGTCACGCCGACCACTCGCCTCGGCGCCACAGCCGTTGGCGCCTCGGCGATTCTGCCGCCCCAGGCGCAACTGACCATCGGCACCACACTGGCCACCGTGGATGCCAGCAAGTCTGCGCTCCTCAACTCGGTATGGGGAGGCATGCTCGGTGGTAGCCTCAACCTCAGCGTCGGCGGATGGAATGGGCTGGTGCAGACCAATATCAATCTGCTCGGTTATCTCAATCAGTTGGCCCTCGATGTGAACGTCGACGCCGGTAATTACACCCAGTTGCTGGCCAAGAACATCAGGATCGGCCAACTGCTCGACACCGCCATCACCGTGTTGACCAAGGGCGGTACTACGACCAGTATCGCGGTCGACGGTCTGGTCGGGCTGAAAGCGGTGGCCGGCAGCACAGAAGTGGCGCTGGGCAAATTGCTGCAACTGCAGACCGGTGCCACGTCGGCTGCGCTCAATGCCAATCTGCAATTGTTCCAGCTGCTCGAAGCCGTCGTGCAAGTGGCCAACAGCGAGAACGCGCTTACAGCATCGGTGCCGCTCAGTATTCCGGGGCTGGTCAACGGTTCGGTCAAAGTCAAAGTCATCCAGCCACCGCAACTGTCCGCCGTGGGCAACCCGGTGCTGGCCAAGGCCGATCCAATGGGCGCCAATCGGATCTACGTGAAAACCGCGCAGGTGCGCACGTTGCTCTCGCTGAATCTGCCCGTGCTGTCCGGCGTGGCCGGGCTGGCCAGCGCGATTACCAGTGCGCCCCTGGTTGGCGGGCTGACGGACACCCTCAACAACCTTTTGCACCTGAACATTGCCGGCACGCTGAACTCGTTGTTCTGCACGTTGGGTGGCACTTGTGAGCGCACCCATCTGCAAATTCTGCCCACGTCCTCCATCGACATTTTGCTGGAGGCCGCTGCCGCCGACAGCCATGTCACCGATTTCAACTGCGTCAGCGATGCGAGCAAAAGCCTGACCACCCAGACCAATTCCTCGCTGGTCAAACTCAAGGTCGGCAAGATCGACGCGACCAACGCGTTTTCATCCGCGGCGGATGTCACCGTGGAGCCGCTGGCGTTGATTGATGTCGGCGTGATCACCTGCACCATTCCCCTGCTGGGCCTGGGTTCGGCCAACTGTGACCTGAACTCGCGCAAACCGTTCTACGGCGGCGGTCTCGGCGTGAAGGTCGACACCACGGTGGCCAGCACGCAGAACATCCATACCTACAACCAGCCGCCGGACATCAAGCAAACGCCGCAGACCTGGAGTTTCGGTACGCAAGGTGTGGTCAACAGCCTCAAAGGCACGTTGAGCGGGGTTCAGGTTCAGGCCTATAAACCCACCGGTTCAAGCCTGCTGGGCGGATTGCTCACCACTACCGCCGATGTGCTGGCCGGCGTCAACAACACGCTCGGTGTGGTGATTGATAATCTGCTCAGTCCGGTGCTGGACCCGCTACTCGATACTGTGCTCGCCAGCCTCGGCATCACCCTGAACCGGGTCGATGTCGGTGCCAACCTCAGTTGTCGACCGCCCGGACAACCGACCCTGGTGATCTAATCGCTCAGTGCAATCGGCAGTTCGATGCAGAACCGCGCGCCCTCATCGCCATTGCGCACGCTCAGGCGGCCGCCCATGTTTTCGATGATGCCGTAGCTTACCGACAAGCCCAGACCGGTGCCGACGCCGACCGGTTTGGTGGTGAAGAACGGCTCGAAGATACGCTCCAGCAGGCGCGGATCAATGCCGCCACCGTTGTCTTCGACCCACAGGCGCACGACGTGCTCATCGCACTCGGCATGCACGGCGATCCACGGCTGGAAGTCGCGATCGGCTTCGCGCTTGCCGAGCAAGGCGTCGCGGGCGTTGACCATCAGGTTGATCAGCACCTGCTCGAGTTGATCGACGTATCCGCGCACCTCGACCTGGAAACCCGCCTCTTTGATGCGCACCTCGACACCTTTGCCGCGCAGCCCTTCGGACAACAGCGACAACGTGCCTTCAATCGCCTCGAGCGGGTTGAACGGATGTTGTTCGATTTCCGAGCGGCGGCCGAACACGCGCATGTGATCCACTACCCGCGCCGCCCGTTGCACTTGCGCGTCGATGCGATTGAGTTTGTCGGTCAGATAATCGATCTGCACATCACCATTACCCAGGCGCTTGAGCACATTGACGATGGCCATGCGCATTACGTTCAGCGGTTGATTGATTTCATGGGCCAGGCCCGTCGCCATTTCGCCGAGGGTGGCCATTTTTGCGCTTTGCGTCAGTTGTTGCTGGGAGCGTCGCACTTCGGTGTTGTCACGGCCCACTGCTTGCACTTCGACCAGTTGCCCCTGTGCATCGAACACCCCGCGATCCGACCAGACCCACCAGGCATGTTCGCGACCGGGCAGACGCAGATTGATTTCGGCGGTGCTCACCGGCAGTTCCGGGGTCAATTGGCTGATACGCAGGAGGAACGCTGCGCGCTGATCGTCGGACATCCAGCTGCCCAGATTGACCCCGGGCAATTGCTCCGGCGGGCATTCCAGATACGTCGCCAGCGGCCGGTTGCCGAAGGTCAGCGTCAGGTCCGGGCGATAGCGGCAGATCATCGCCGGTGAGTCTTCGACCAGAATCCGGTAGCGCTCTTCGCTCGCCTTGACCTGTTCGGCGGCGAGCGTGGCCTCGGTGACGTCCAGCCAGAGTCCCACCGCTTCGACCGGCAGGCCAAGATCGTCGCGCAGCAGCCTGGCTTCGTCGAGCAGCCAGTGGGCGTGGCCCTGGCGGTCGAGCACTCGATAACGCGTACTCACCGAGCCTTCACGCAGCAACTGACGAGTGCGCTCGAAGTAGCGCGGGCGGTCTTCGGGGTGTACGTGTTCCGCCAGTCGGCCATTCTCGCAGTCGCTGAGATTCCAGCCGAGCAACGGCTGCAGGCTGGCGCTGAAGAATGTCGGTTGCAGCGCACCTTCGACATAGCGCTGCACGTAGATCACGGCGGGTGAGCTGGCGATCAGGTTGTCCAGCCGCGCATGGGCGGCCGCGGCCTGTTGCTGCTGATTTTTGATGTCGCTGATATCGAGCATGAAACCGACTAGCCGGCGTTCGGCGCCGATGCCCAGCGAGCGGCCTTGCAGGCGATACCACAACGGCAACGTTTGATCGCTGCCTTGCAGGCGCACGCACGATTCCAATGGGGTGCCTTCATCCTGCAAGGCCTGCAGACGACTGCGCAGTTCATCGCGGTCGGCGGGATGCACCCGGTTGAACCAGTCCTGAATCGGCAACCGTTGCGCCGCCAGCCCCAGACTCTCAGCCAGTGTCGGCGCCAGTTGCACGTCGGCGCGGTCGCTGCTGATTTCCCACCAGCCGGTGCCGAGCAGCGCTTGCAGTACATCCAGGCGCTCGAGTTGCTGATGGTGACGATGCTCGCGCAGGCGCTCCAGCAACGGCGCGGCGACGGCCGCGGCCAGCAGCAACCAGTCGTGATCGTTAAGGTCCGGCGCCTGTTGCTGCGGGTTGTAACCGGCGCATAACAGCCATGCGGCCACGCCTTGGGCGTCGCGATAGGGCACGGCGAAGCCCTCGTGGGGGCCGAGCAGGGCGCTCAGGCGCGGTTGTTCGCCGGGTGACAGGCGTTGCGGCAACGCGCCGTTGAGACTGTCCAGACTCGTGCCCAATGGTTGCCGGTCGTGCCATGGTTGCGGCGCATTCAGCGCCGCATAGTGCTGATGAATCTGCCAGCCCTGACCTTGTTCGTCGAGCAAGGCCACCGCCAGACAGGGCACGTGCAAATGCTGACTCAGCCGTTGCAACTGCTCGCCCAAAACATCCGGCAGGCGGGCGAGGCTGCCCAGGCGCAAATGATCGCGAATCTGCGTGGCCAGCAATTGGCATTGCTCGCGACTGCGCGTCTGTCGTCGTTCGCCGAGCAGGTCGCCGATGTCCAGCAGTTGCAGGAGCCAGCCATCGCCCTGCGCCTGCAGCCAACCGCGCAAATGCAGCGGCGGGCCGGCCAGGCTGAAAAAATCCAGGTCGAGCACTTGTCCCTGCCAGTCGACGGGGCTGCCTTCGAGCGCAAGGCTACTGTGCGGCAAGACGTATTCGAGCAGGTGTGCGGGGTGGCTGGCGGCCCGCTGCGCAAGGACATGGCGCAGCGGACCGCTCAAGTGATTGACCCGACCGTCGCCATCCAGATACAGCTGCAGGCCGACACTCGACACCAGCGGGCTGTCCAGCGGCGGGACGCTTTGCGGATGTCGATTGAGCAGGCGACTGAACAGCTTGTCAGCGGAACTCAAAATTGCAGGCTCGACGAGGCGCGCAGTGTGGCGGGCAGGCGCGGAACCGTGCCGATGCCCGGCAACACCAGAAACGGCAGTGCCTGATTCAATTTACTGGTGGGGTAGTTGATGGTCACCGTCAGCACGCCGCCGATATAGGTGATGCTGGCGTCGGAGGCAGCATTGAAGTTCAGGGCACCAGGCAGCCAGGCCAATTGCCGGGTCAGCTCGGTTCTGGCGGTGGCGGTGACAGCAGCGGGGTAATTGGCGGTGGCCGGATCGAGTGCAACGCTGCGGCGTACCGCCTCGGCGGTCGATTCATTGAACGACTGCATCAGCAGCAGCGGCAGGCTGTAGCTGACCAAACCATAAAACACGGCAAAAAAAATGACGAACACCAAGGCGAATTCGATGGCGACGGCGCCTTTTTGCTTGCGGGGGAGGCCGGATTTCATGAGTGCGTCTACCCTGACATTCACTACGTAATATCAGCATAGAATCATTCAGCCAAAACGGACGTTTTTTACCGCATGCACAGCGTTGTCTTACTTCTCTGGCTGACACTCTGCGCAGCGCAGGATGCCCGCCAGCGGCATATCGGCAATGGCCTGACCCTTGGGGTGGGCGGGTTGGCGGTGGTGTATTTGCTGAGTACCGGCAACACCTGGCTCGGTGCCGACATGGCGCAGGCGGGGTGGGCACTGTTGCTGGCGCTGGCCCTCACTGTTCCCGGTTATATTCTGAAACGATTTGGCGCCGGCGATGTGAAATTAATGACAGCCTTGGCTCTTGCGACAGACGGCACGGTGTTGCTCGGCGTGTTTATCGGCGCAGCGCTGTCCAGCGTGATCTGGCTCTTGCTGGTGCCAAAACTCTGGCTGCATATGAGTCAAGGGCTTAGGGAACGTCTTCGATATCTGGGGCCATCCCTGTCAAAAAAGCTGCCATTTGCACCGTTCGTGCTGACTGGAACAATCCTGACTCTGTATTGGATCCATTAGTCGCGCAGCGCCACTACTGCTATGTACATAGTAGGAAAGTGGGTCTACTTTCAAATCAACGTTGTACAGCCTCGCGCTGTAAGTACAGGAACGGTCAGCCTTTGACCTGGGCATGGAGTGGCAAGTGAACAAGCTTACGTCTGCGATAAAGGTTCTGGTGGTCGATGATCAGCCGCTGATCGTCGAGGAACTCTGCGAATTCATCGAAAGCAGCGGCTACCACTGCGTGCCTTGCGAATCGAGCAAGCAGGCGATCGAGCAATTCGTCCAGGACCCTGCCATCGGCCTGGTGCTGTGTGACCTGCATATGCCGGACATGGATGGCATTCAATTGGTGCAGGAGCTGCAACGGCTGGCCGGCAAACACCGGGTGTTCGAGGCCATCATGCTGACCGGGCGTGCCGACAAGCAGGATGTGATCAAGGCCTTGCGCGCCGGGATCGCCGATTACTACCAGAAACCGATCGATCTGGATGAACTGCTCGAAGGCCTGCAACGCCAGGAAGCGGCCTTGCAGGAACGGCAGAAGACCCTGCATCTGGGCCATCTGAATCAGAAGCTGCAATACCTCTCCGAGTCGATCGACGACCTGTACCACGACCTCGACAAAGTACGCCGTGCTCCCGCGCCCGTGAGTGACGAAGCGCCGGGGGAAGTCGAAGGCATAGAGATACCGGCGATTTTCAATCAGCTGTCACCACGTCAGCTCGATGTCGCCCGGTTGGTGGGCAAGGGCCAGACCAACTATCAGATCGCGTGTGAGCTGGGCATTACCGAGAACACGGTGAAGCTCTATGTCTCGCAGGTGCTGCGTCTGACGCACATGCATAACCGCACCCAACTGGCGCTGGCGTTGTCACCCGGCAACTCGGGACGGCAACGCGTCACCGCGCACTGACGGCTATCACATGACCCCGGTACTGATCGGGGTCATGCACCTCCAGCGCTATGGGTCTTGGACTTGGGAAACAGGTTGTCCAGGGTTTCCAGCAAACGCACGTGATAGATCGGTTTGCGGAACAGGTCCAGCACCTGCAGGCGCAGCATATCGCTGACGTCCTCCATATCGGCATGCCCGGACGTGACGATCACTGGCAGGTGCTGACGCGAAGTGTGTTCACGCAGACGCTTGATCAGCGACATGCCGCTTTCTTCCGGCATGCGCAGATCGGTGATCACCAGGGCGATATCGGGATGCCGGGTCAGGTGATGCAAAGCGAGTTTTACCGACGTGGCGGTGTGACAGGTGAAGCCTTCGCCCTCCAGCAACTCCGCCAGCTCCAGCAGTGCGTCCTCCTCATCGTCGACGAGGAGCAACTGCTGGCGTGGAGTGTGTGAGGAGTTCATAGGCAACACCTGCAAAGGACTGAGTGCTGACGGTAGAACCCAATGGCTGCATTGACAAGTTATCGGCCCGATCAGGGTGTTGGAGTCAGCGCAGTCTGGATAGCGGTCAGAATCGCGGTGACCTGCGTACCGATGCCGTTACCAAATGCGGCAATCACCAGCGCGACCAGACCGACCACCAGCGCGTACTCGATGGCGGAGGCGCCTTCGGTATCTTTTGCCAGGCCTTTGAAGAACGCGATTTCGGATTTGATCTTTTGAACAACGAGGGAATACGACATGAGAATTCTCCTTGAGCACGCCAGGTGTTGCGCGTTCGCAACATGATTTCCCTGTGCCAGCATCAGCATTGTCGGCATTTCTCGACCCTACAACTGTAAGAACGGATTAACACCTAAGTAGTAGTTGGCCGATTAACGGCAAAAAACCACGTTTGGCGCTTTAGGCCTCTACTTTCGTTGGATATTTCCACCTTCGTAATGGCGTTTTGTTCGGCCTGCGCTACCGTCAAATAGCGAAATAGTTACTTGTTCATAGCTGCCTGATTGCGAAGTTATCTCGTTGGAAGCCACGGGTCATTGCATAAGAGACAAAGCGCAGCGGGAAAGGGAGAGCCGTCATGAACAGTCGCGTCACTTTGGGTCTGGCCGGGTTGTTCCTGGTGGGCGCCATCATCGCCGGATATTGGGGATTCACATTGAGCCGGCCGCCAGTGACCGAGCCGGTCGCGGCACCCGTAGCGGCGCCAGCCGTAGCGCCCGCTGTCCAGACTGAACCTGTGGAAGACCCCACGCGCCAACCCGTCGTCGTGCTGCTGCGCGATATCGCCCCCTTCGTGAAGATCACTGCGACTGACGTTGCCGTGGAAAAACTGCGCACGGCGCCCGCCGGCAGTCTGAGCAACATCGACCAGGTGGTCGGCCGTACGCCGTGGCGGCCCTTGAGCGCCGGCAGTTGGCTGAATGAAGAAAGCTTCGAACCGGGCAGTCAACTGGCACGCATGATCCGCCCCGGTGAGCGCGCATTGGCCGTGGCCGTGGATGAAGTGATCAATGCCGGTGGGCAATTGGCGCCCGGCGATTACGTTGACGTGCTGCTGTTTTTGCGCAGGGACGAAAGCAATCCGCAAGCTTCGGCGCAACTGGTGGTACCGGCCGTGCGCGTGCTCGGTGTCGGCAGCCAGATGGGCCTGACCAACGATGGTCAACCCGCCGGCCCGGCGCGCAGTGACGATGAACGCCTGAAGCAGGAACAACAACGCATGGCCGCGCGCAGCGTAGTGCTGGCGGTGCCTGAAACGTTGCTCAGCCGCTTGATGCTGGCGTCTGGCGCGGGCGTGTTGCGCCTCGCGGTGCGCAGCGCCGATGAACAGCAACTGACGAAGTACTGGGCCGGTGAAAACGATGCCGCCAGCCGCCTCGATACACCTCGGCGCGAGCTGATGGAATTCAGCCAATTGTCCCTGACGCCGCCCCCCAGACCGATGGCCGTGGCCGGTCAACCGGCTGCGCGCAAACCCTCCGTGGAAGTCATCCGCGGAGCGGAAAACGCTCAACCCACTCCCTGATTCGAGCAAGGACGCCTTTACATGCGCACACGCTTTACGCCCCTGTTCAACGGCTTGCTTCGGGCCTCGCTGCTGAGCGTCGCCTCGGTCGGCAGTGCTGTCGCTGCCGCAGGCAACTGCGCCGCGCTCGGTCCGCTGCCCGCGACGCTCGAAGTCGGTGAAGGCTTGCAACAGGCGCTGCAATCCCCCGTGGCGATCACCCGGGTGGCGGTGGGCGATCCGAAAATCGCCGACGTGCGCGTGACGGGCGATCAGGGCATTCTCCTCACCGGCGTCGCGCCCGGCGCCACCACGCTGATGATCTGGAGTGCCTGCGCGAGCACCCCGCGCCAGAGCATGGTGTTCGTGCAAGGCAAGGCGAGTGCGGCGATGACGGCCGTTGCGCTGCCGGCGACGGGCGATCCGACGTTGCCTTCGCAAGTGCAGACCGACATCCGCTTCGTCGAAGTCAGCCGGACCAAACTCAAAGAGGCCGGTACTTCGATTTACGGCAAGGGTTCGAACAATTTCCTGATCGGCGCTCCCGGCACGGTGCCAGGCACCGGCGTCAGGCCCGGCACGGTGCCGATCATTGCGCCGAATATCCCGTTGGCCAACGACATGTTCAACATCGTCTGGGGCGGTGGCAGCAGCAAATTCCTAGGCATCGTCAACGCGCTGGAGGGCAGCGGTTTCGCCTATACCCTGGCGCGGCCAAGCCTGGTGGCATTGAGCGGGCAAAGCGCAAGCTTCCTGGCCGGTGGTGAAATTCCGATCCCGGTGCCCAGCGCCAACAGCAACAGCTACTCCATCGAGTACAAGGAGTTCGGCATCCGTCTGACCTTGACCCCGACGGTGGTCAGCAACGACCGCATCGCCCTCAAAGTCGCCCCGGAAGTCAGCGAGCTGGATTACAACAACGGCGTGACCATCGGCGGCACCACGGTGCCGGCGTTCAACATTCGCCGCACCGACACCAGCATCTCCCTGGCAGACGGTGAAAGCTTTGTCATCAGCGGTTTGATCAGTACTCGCAATGCCTCTGAAGTGAACAAATTCCCCGGCCTTGGCGACATCCCGGTGCTCGGTGCGTTCTTTCGCAATTCATCGATCAATCGCGAAGAGCGCGAGCTGCTGATGATCGTCACCCCACACCTGGTGCAGCCACTGGCGGCCAATGCGCCGCTGCCGTCACTGCCGGGGGAAAAACTGCGCAACTACGACCCGAACTGGTATCGCCTGTACTTCCTCGAAAACGGCAACTTCGATAAACGCAGTGGGTTATCGCAATGAGCCAGAGCCTCAGCCAGACCTTCCTCGCCATCACCCGCAACGACACCGATCTTGAGTGGCTGCAAGGTGCGCTGGCGCCCCTCGGCCAAGTGGTCAGCGCTGGTGGCGGCAGCCTTGACGAGTTGTTGGCGCTGGTCGACGTGACCTTCGCCAGCCTGGTGTTCGTAGGGCTTGATCGCGATCATCTGGTCGCGCAAAGCGCCTTGATCGAGGGCGTACTGGAAGCCAAGCCGATGCTCGCCATCGTCGCCCTCGGCGACGGTATGGATAACCAGCTTGTGCTGAACGCGATGCGCGCTGGCGCTCGGGATTTCGTCGCCTACGGCTCGCGCTCCAGTGAGGTCGCCGGGCTGGTGCGGCGCTTGAGCAAACGCCTGCCGCCGGTGACACCGAATGCCCAGCTCGGCGGTTTGACGGTGCTCTACGGGGTGCAAAGCAACGCCGACGGCGCGCTGCTCGCCAACCACATGGCGCTGGTGGTGCAGAAGAGTGGTCAGCAAACGTTGCTGCTGGATCTGGGCTTGCCGCGCGGCGACAGCCTGGCCCTGCTCGGGCTTGAGAGCTCGTTCCATTTCGGCGATGCGCTGCGCCACTTGCGGCGTCTCGACGCGACCCTGATCGACAGCGCTTTCACCAGCGCCGAAGCAGGTCTGCGCATTCTTGCTTACGCCGCGGGCGACGATCCGCTGGAGCGCACCAGCGCGGCCGAGTTGTACATGTTGCTCAGCGCGTTGCGCCAACACTTCCAGCACATTGTCGTCAACCTTACCGGCCAGCCCGACAGTGACGCGTTGCGTACCTTCGTCAGTCATTGCGACAAGCTGTTGTGGTACACCGACCAGAACGTGCTCGACTGCCGGCGCAACCTCGCCGTGCTCAATCTGTGGCGCGAAAAAGGCATGAAACTCGATCACGGCCGGCTGCTGGTGGATCGCTATCTGCGCAACGTCACACCGGACTCCGACACCCTCGGCAAGACCTTCGGCCTGGAGGTGATCGCCGTGCTCGCCTACAGCCCGGAGATCCGCCTCAACGCCAAGAACCAGGGCGTCACCCTGTTCGAACTGGCCCCGCGTGAAGCCATCAGCCAAAGCCTGCGCGCCCTCGGCGAACGTCTGGCGAAACGCTCCGAAGGCCTGGCCAAACCCAAAGCCAGCTGGTTCGATCGCTTGCGAGGCACATCATGAACGGCGAGCAACTGTTCGGCGGGCCGCAGCGACATGCCGCCGGCAATACCGACCACGACGGTCTGAAACTGGTGTTGCACCGCTACATCATCGACGCCATTGAGGAGTCCGGAAAAAACCTGCTGGAGGGCTCGCGGCAGGTGCTTTCGCAGTTCGTCATCGACAAGGTCGCCGAGTACATCGCGCGCCTGCATCTGGCGATTTCCCGTTATGAAATGGAGCGTCTGGCGGAAGAAATCGTCGATGAACTGACCGGTTTCGGTCCGCTGGAGGTGTTGCTGCGCGACAACGCGGTCACCGAGATTCTGGTCAACGGCCCGCACCGGGTCTTTATCGAGCGCGAGGGTGTGCTGCATCTGAGCGACTTGCGCTTTATCGATGCACATCACGTCGAGCGGGTCATGCAGCGCATTCTTGCACCGCTCGGGCGGCGTCTCGACGAGTCGTCGCCGATGGTCGATGCGCGCCTGCCGGATGGCAGCCGGGTCAACGCGATCATCCCGCCGATCGCCCTCGACGGGCCGTGCCTGTCGATCCGCAAATTCCGCAAGGACATGCTCAAGAGCACGGACCTGATGGCGATGCAAACCATCGATCAGGCGATTTACGACTTCATTCAGGAAGCGGTAGGCAAACGCTGCAACATCCTCATCAGTGGCGGCACCGGCACCGGTAAAACCACCTTGCTGAACATCCTCAGTCAGTTGATCGATCCTCACGAACGCCTCGTCACCATCGAAGACGTTGCCGAGTTGCAACTCGGCCATCCGCACGTTGTGCGCCTGGAAACCCGGCCGCCGAATGCCGAGGGCCATGGTGAAGTCAAGGCCAGCGACTTGATCCGCAACGCCCTGCGCATGCGTCCCGACCGGATCATCCTTGGTGAGATTCGCGGCGTCGAAGTGGTCGATGTGCTGACGGCGATGAACACCGGTCACGATGGTTCGATGAGCACCGTACACGCCAACAATGCCCAGGACGCCTTGTTGCGCCTGGAAACCCTGGTCGGCCTGACCGGCCGCACCATCGCCGAACGCACCCTGCGGCAGATGATCTGCGCGGCGCTGGATGTGGTCATTCAACTGACGCGCATGCCCGATGGTCGGCGCTGCGTCAGTGAAGTGGTGGAAGTGGTCGGCGTGCGCGATGACGTCTACGTCACCAACACCCTGTTTCGCCTTGATCGGCGCAGCGGCTTCGGTTTTCTGCGCGAGGCCGTCAACCCGGCCGGCGACAAATTGCGCCGTGAACCGACGCTCACGCACTGAGGGCCACGGCATGCTCAAACCGCTGTTGCTGATCGTGATTTGCCTGACCTTGTTCGGGCTGTCACTGCGCCTGTTCTACAACGGCTTGCGTCAGAGCGGCGCCGAGCGCGTGCTTGATCGGCTCAATCAGGGACAACCGCAGATGACCGCGCAAACGTCGCGCTGGGCAGGGTTGGAGCGGGCCTTTTTACGCGCCGGACTGGGCCGTCCGACAGACCGCCTCGGCCTCTGGCTGCTGCTGTGGGCATTGGGGATGTTGCTGGGTTTCGCCCTGCTCGGATGGATCGGTTTGCTGGTGTTGCTGATCGTGCCGCCGCTGGCCGTGCGCGGCTATGTCAGTTGGCGTTACCAGCGTCGTTTGCGGCGCATGATCGAGCAATTGCCGCAGTTGCTCGACCACACCGTGCGTAGTCTCAAGTCCGGGCGCACCCTCGCCGACGCGGTGCTCGGCGCCATCGAGGCCAGTGACAATCCGTTGCAAGACGCGATGGGGCGGATTCAGCGCAACGTCCAGTTGGGCGTAAGCCTGCCGGACGCCGCGTCGGATCTGGCAGAGCTGTATGAGCGCGATGAGTTTCGCCTGTTCGCCCTCGGTCTCAAGGTCAATCATCGCTATGGCGGCAACGCCAGCGAGCTGCTGGAAAACCTGATCAAGATGATTCGCGAGCGCGATCAGGCCTCGCGTCAGTTACGCGCCATGACCGGAGAAACCCGTCTCACCGCGTGGGTGCTGGGTCTGCTGCCGATCATCATGGCCGGGTACTTCCTGATGGCCAATCCGGTTTATCTGGTCGCCATGTGGCACGACCCATCCGGGCAGCGGATGCTGGCCACGGCGTTCGGCATGCAGGTGGTTGGCAGTCTTTTACTCTGGCGGATGTTGCGCAGCCTATGACGACGCCCCTGATGATCAGCGCCTTGCTGTTGCTTGGCGCGGCACTGTTACTGCTCGGCAGCCTGTTGGAACAGCGCCGCCGTGCCCGCCAGATCAGTCGTCGGCTGGAAGGTGACCTGCTGCGGCAAAACCGTTTCGGCAACCTTCTGCAAGTGTTGGGCGACAGCAAAGTCGGTCAACGCAGCGTCAAACTCGACAACGAAACCCAGGCCCTGCTCAACCGTCTGGGATGGCGCAGCGCCCGCCAGCGTTCGTTGTTCGCCGCCTGCCAGATCGGTTCACCGTTATTGCTCCTGGCGCTGACGCTGCTGGTGCAATCGGTGTTTTTCCCCACTGTGGAAAGGCCGTGGATCGCGCCGCTGTTCGCGCTTGGCGTCGGTTACCTGTTGCCCAAACGACTGCTGGTGATTGCAGTCGGCCGGAGGCAGAAACAACTGGCGAGCGAAATCGGTACCTTCATTCCACTGCTGCGCATCCTCTTTGAATCCGGCATGGCTGTGGAGCAGGCACTGCGTGTGCTCAGCCACGAAGGCCAGGCCTTGCTGCCGGTGCTGACCCAGGAATTGCGGCTGGTGCTGGCGCGGGTCGACTCCGGCCTGGAGTTGGGTGAAGAACTGAACAAGGCCACGCAGTTACTGGCGGTGGATGAGTTCACCGACACCTGCGTGATCCTCCAGCAATTACTGCATCAGGGCGGCGGCGCGATGAAGTCGCTGCTGTCGCTCAAGCAATTGCTCGATGACCGGCGCCTGACGCGCCTGCAGGAATACATTTCGAAGATGTCGGCAAAAATGTCCGTCGTGATGATGCTGTTTCTCTTCCCGGCGTTATTGATTGTCCTCGCCGGCCCGGGCTTCACTGCCCTGGCGAAAGCGTTGGGTGCCTGAAGGAGTGGTAATGAAAGCAATGATTGCGGGTGCATGTCTTCTGTTGCTCGGTGGCTGTGCCAGCACCGGGCAGACCCCTTGGGCGGCGCTGACCAGCAGCGCCAGTTGCGGCAAGTTGAGTTCCGATCAGCAGTTGTCGCTGAACCTGGCCGATGACATGGCCAATGACGGCAAACTGCACGCCAGCCTGGCCAACCTGCAAAGCCTGCCGGATAACCTCGCCGATGTGCGTTTGCGCAAGGCCAAGGTCTATCGACTGCTCGGGCGCAGCGAGGCCGAACCGTTGTATCGCAGTTTGCTCGGCACCTGCCTGGCCGCCGAGGCCGAGCATGGACTGGGCCAACTCGCCGCCGCCAGGTCCGACTACGGACAGGCGCAGGCGCACCTGCAACGCGCGGCGCGACTGGCGCCGACCGATGAAAAAATCCGTAACGATCTGGGCGTGGTGTACCTCAACCAGTTGCGCATCGAAGACGCCCGGTTCGAATTCCTCACCGCCATGGAACTCAAGCAGAGCGACCAGTTGGCGGCGCTCAATCTGGTGACGCTGTTGCTCTATCAGGATGACTGGAACCGTGCTGCCGAACTGGTCAGCCGTCTCGGCTTGAGTCCGGCGCAATTCAGCGAGGCGCAGAGCCGCGCGGAAAAACTCAAAGTGCCGGGCCGCTCCACCGCTGCCGTCACGGCGATGCTCAAATAAGGAGAACTGCGATGAAAGCCACGCTGCTTTGCCTCGGCCTGCTGGCCTTGCCGCTCGCCAGCCACGCCATCGACGCCGGCCCGGCCTCGGCGCAGCAACAGGAAACCGAAGGCTGGCTGCAACTGCAGGCGCGCAACAAAGCGGCCTCGCCGAAGATCCAGACCGTCACGCCCGCGGAACGCGAGGAGGCCATGCAGCGCTGGCTGAAAAGCTACCAGCATGAGATACCGCAGTTTTTTGATCAGGAGCAGGGCGGCAATGTCGACAGTGGCTCGGGAGGCGGGGGCTGAGCCCTTCGGTCGGGGTACCTGAAAATTGACGCCATCTCGTTGACTTTTTGATGGTGTCGAAATGATGGCTCGTGTAAATTCCCCCGCGCTCAGTCCAGGCAATCTGGCGGGCCGGTAGGGATGCCTGAACGACTATGTGAACCCTGCTGAAACTGTTTTTCATGTTTTGGAAGGGATTTTCCTTTGATGACCTCTCGCTTGCGCCATTCGTTACTGGCGCTGTCTGTTGCCGCCGCCACCCTGCATGCCGGTTCCGCCACTGCCGATTACAATTTCGACATCAGCAGTGCACCGCTCGATAGCACCCTGCTGAACGCGAACAGTCTGGTCGACTTGCATGGCAATTTGAACGCCACGCCGGTAGCGGCGCCCGGGCTGACCTTCGGTGCACAGTTCATGGGACTGAGGGCGCAGCAGTTGCGCAACAACGACAGCATCCGTATTGACGGCGCCACCCATGGCGTGGGGATCAACATCGGCGCCTCCGGTGCAGTGGCGACCAATATTGCGTACGGCTTGATCAACAGCGGTTCGATTGCGGTTCACGGGTTGACGGGGACAGGTAGTTCCACGGGGATTTCCGATGTTGGGAGCACACTCGGTAACTTCGTCATGAACAATGGCAGTATCGAAGTCAGTGGCGCCAATGCCAGTGGCGTGGTGCTGGTCCACACCAAAAGCAGCGGATTCAGCAACCGCGGCACCATCAGCGCCAGCGGTACGGATGCCGTGGGATTGTTTCTCGACGGTGCCACTGTCCAGAGCGCGATCAGCAACTACGGCACTATTCGCGCCACCGGTAGCGATGCTGAGGCGCTCGTGCTGGAGGGGGTCACCTTCAATCGTTCGACGAACCAGAGTCTTTCCATGTTGGACAACAGCGGCACGATTTCCGGTGAGTCCATCGGTGTGCACGTGAGTGGCCAGGTGTCGGGCGGTAAACCGTTCGGCATCTACCAATTGAACGGTCTGATCGAAGGTGGCAAAGCTGCCATTCAGGTAGATGATGGCGAAAGTTATTTTGACTTCTTTGGCGGCACCGTGAGGGGCGACCTGCTGGGGCTGTCCGGTGTGAAAATCGACGGCGATGCGATCTTTGATGGTTCGGTTATCAAGTCCGGTTACGTCACGATCCAGGAGGGCACGTTGACCCTGGTACGCCCGCACACCACGATCATCGGCGACTTCGACATGGAGGAAGCCAACTCGGTATTGGAGATGTACCTGGGCAACGACACCAACCCGGCGTTGCCGGTATTGAAAGTCACCGGCACCACCGACATCGCCCCGGGCGCGCAATTGCGTTTGCTGGCGCGCTCCAGTGATTTCCGCGTCACGCCCGGCGGCACGCGCTACACCTTGATCAGCTCGGGCAACCTGCTCGGTGGCAGCAACCTGACGGTGACCTCTTCTTCTGCCTTGCTCGATGTGAAGAGCTTCGGCGTACAAGGCAACGACATCACCACCGTGGTGACGGCCAAGTCCGATCAGACGCTGGCCGACAACACCCTTGCGGTCGGCGGCAGTCGCAATGCAGCGACGTCGGTGGGGCGCCTGTCGGCGCTGATGTCGCGTATCGACGAACAGGACCCGGTGTTCCAGGCCTTCGCCAATGCCGGCACCGATGTCGAACTGGCGCGCCTGTCCGAATCCCTCAGCCCGGACGTCAGCCGCGGCGTACTGCGCGCGGCCACCAACAGTCAGACGCTGGTATCGGGTGTGATCAATGAGCGTTCCAGCCGTGCGCGCCACGCCAGCGGTTCGACCGACAAAGGCGTTTGGCTGCAAGCCTTGAGCAGCGATGCCAATCAGGACCAGCGCCACGGCGTTGCCGGTTATGACGCTGACAGCCACGGGATTGCCGTGGGCGCCGATGGTCAATTGAACGCTGACACCACGCTGGGTCTGGCCTACAGCTACCTCGACAGCGACGTGAAATCCGACCTCGGCAGCAAAACCAAAGTCACCGGCCACGCGCTGACGGTCTACAGCAACTGGACGCATGACAACTGGTTCGTCGACACCTCGCTGATGTACGGCTGGAATGACAACGAGTCCAAGCGCTACATCGCCGGCACGCGTGCCAAGGGCGATTACGACAGCGATGTATTCGGCGTCTCGGCGCTGGCCGGTTACACCGTGCAGTTGAGGCCCGAAGTTGTCCTGGAACCGCAGGTCGGTGCGCGTTACGCCAACGTGGGCATGGACTCCTATCGCGAGAAGGGCAGTTCGGCGTCGTTGAATGTCGGCAGCCAGCGTTACGAAGTCGGTGAGATGGGCGTGGGCGCGCGCCTTGCGGCAGCCTTTGCTGTCGGCACGGGCAGTCTTGAGCCGGAAGCGAAACTGATGGCCTGGCACGACTTCATCGGTGACAAGGTCGGCACCACGTCTTCGTTTGTACTGGGCGGCGATTCGTTCACCAGCCGTGGCACCACGCCGGTGCGCGACAGCTATGAACTGGGCCTGGGCGCCAACTATCGGATGGGCGCGTGGAGCGTCGGCGGTTCGTACAACTACGTAACGGCCAGCGGTTTCAATGCCGACGGCTTTACCGCGAAGGTACGTTACGCGTTCTGATCCGCACCACGCAAAACCTGTGGGAGCGAGCCTGCTCGCGAAGACGGTGTGTCAGTCAACAGAATGGTTGGCTGACCCAGCGCTTTCGCGAGCAGGCTCGCTCCCACAGTCGTTTTGACTCAGCGCAAGCGTGCAATCTCGACGCTACAACTGATAACTGAAACTGATGCTGTACCGCGTCCGGCGATTGAACGTGTCCAGGGCTTCATCCGACATCGCCTTCGCCGCCTCCAGTGCAATGTTGTAGTACCTGGCGTCGCCAAAGCGCAGGCCGATCGCCGCCGATGACAGATTGTTGGCCTTTACCGGCAGTTCATTGAACCAGCTACGCGAGCGATCGAGCACCACATACGGTTGCAGGATGCGCACCCAGTTGCCGTCGCGGTTGAAGCTGTAGTTGACCTCGTATGCCACGCCCCAGCCCTTGTCGCCGGACGCCTGGTCGTCGGGATAACCGCGCCCGAAATTCTGCCCGCCGAACACCGCGCGCTCGCTGTCGGGCAGGCTGTCGTCGCTCCAGTACAGCGCAGCCGACAGCACGCCTTGCCAGTTGTCGAAGAACTTGTCGCTCTGCACGCCGGACAGGCGCAGGCGAAAGAAGTCGAGGTCGATGGCGTTGTTGTTGGTTTTCGCCCCCATGCTGTCCACGCCTTGGTACACACCGCCGCTGAGGATCCGCAGTTGCCGGGCATCGGCCTTGCGCCAGTCGCTCTCGAAGGCGAGGGCGCGGATGTCGGTGCGTTCTTCGACGCTCAGTGGAAAGCCGACCACCTTGTAGCGGGTTTTGTCGTTGACCGCGTAAAGCCTTGAACCGGCCGTCAGCAGTTCGTTGGAGGCAGCAATCAGCGGCAAGGTGAAACCGATCGAGTAACGATCGTTTTCACGGTGCGGTTTGAGTTGCAGGCCATTGTCGAGCACGACATTGGTGCCGGGGTCGGCGCGGTAGCGGGAAGCGGACAGCGCCAGTTGTGCACCCTCGTCATTGATGAATTGGTTGTAGTCGAGGCGGTAGTAATGTTCGTGATCGTCACCCGGTGGAAACAGGCCGCTGAGGGTCAGTTGCTCGCCCATCGCGGTTTGCGAATTGCTGCTTATGCCGAGCAGGGCCTGGGTGCCGTTGCGGTTGTCTTCGGTGGTGCTCAGCGAACTGGTGAAGGGTTTGCGACTGGCCTGGGCGACTAGCGTCGTGGCGCCGTCGGTGGTGCCGGGCGGTGGCACCTGGGCCTGGATCGTCACGCCGGGGATGCGCGTCATCAGTGTGGTGTAACGCTCGAAGGTCTTGCGGGTCAGCGGCCGTTCGGCCTGGATCTTCGCCGCCAGTTTGTCGAGCAGGGCTTTGACCCGGCCGACGTCGCCTTGTATCTGGATATCGCGCACGTAGCCTTCCACCAGCACGACGCGCGCTACACCGTCATTGAAGTTTTGCTGCGGCAGGAACGCGTAGGACAGCAGATAACCGTCCTGCTGATAGCGTCGGGTGATGTTGCGCGTGGCTTCGATCAGCTCGGCGAGGGTGGCCTGCCGGCCGATCAGCGGTTTATAGATTTCGGCGATTTCGTTGAGCGGGTAGAGGGTGCCGCCTTCGATCTGCACGGTTTGCAGATTGATTTTGGTGTCCATCAACAGCGGCTGCGCGGCGGCTGCACCCGCGTCTGGCACTTGCACCGGCGTGGCGCTCGGGCGATAGGCGTCGGCCGGCAGGTTGGGCACGGGCAGATTGCGGATGGTTTCGTTGCTGTTGAGAAAGCTGGGCAGGGTGTCGGCGAGGGCGGCGGAACTGAGACTGAGGAACAGCAGGGATGCCATTACGCGCATAGGACACTCCATGGTCAGATCACAGCACTGGGCTGAATTTTCCTAAGAAAAAAGGCGGAAGACTCGTGGGAATCTTCCGCCCTCAACCAAGCGTAGGCGCTGTAGGTGAGGCCGTCGAATCGGCCAGGTGCAATTTAGCGTTTGTTACCTCCCAAGGCGCCGGTCAGACCGCCGAGTACACCGCCCAGACCGCCACCGGTGGTACCCCCGCTGGTACCCCCGTTGACCAGGCCACCGACGGCGGCGACGGTGCCGCCGACATTGCTGACCAGACCACCGACCGCCGTGGTGACCGGGTTGTTGGTCGCGGCAATGGTGTTGCCGATACTGCTGACCGCGCCGCCAACCTGGCCGGTGAGACCGGCGACGGGTGATCCGATACCGGTCGCTGCGCCGACTTGTTGAGTCACGTTGGTCACAGCGCTGGTGACCGGATTCAGGCCCGTGCCCAAGGTGGCGCCAACCGTGGCCAGAGGTGAGGTTGTCGCGGTAATCGGAGTGCCCGATCCGCCAAGCACGGTGTTGAGTGACGCGACGGTATTCCCGAGGCCGACAGCGGTAACGCCGCCGGCGCTGACGACACCATTGGTATTGCCGGCATTCAGGCCTGCGCCGACGTTGACCACGGCACCGCCAACGGTTTGCAGCAAACCGGTGCCGCCGAGGCCACCGCCCAGACCACCACCCACTCCACCAGTACCCGAGCCGGTGCCGTTGGACACCAGACCACCGGCCTTGCCGACCGCGGTGCCGGTATCGCTCAACGCGCCGCCGAGTGTGTTGGTCAAGGCATTGCCGTTACCCGCATCGGTGACCTTGCCGCCCAGTGTGTTCACCGCGCCACCGACTTGCGCAACCACGCCTTTGAGCGGGTCGCCCAGACCGGTCGCATCGCCCACTTTGTCAGTGGTGCTTTCAACCATCGCAATCACCGGCACCAGAATACCGCCAAGTTTGTTCGTCAATTGGCTGGTCGGGCCGTTCGTCAGGGTGGTGTCGAGGGTATTGCCGAGCATGGTGACTTTCTCGCCGACCCGATCAACCAACGGAGCGACTTTGGTCACCACTCCGCCCACCACTGGCACGCTGCCGGTGGCAGTCGACAGCTTCGCGCTGAGGTCGGAAACGCCGTTGCCGACATCCGTCACGACACCGCCAACCGAAGCAACGGTGGTGGTCAGGCCGTTAGGGTCGGTAGCCAGTTTGCCAACGCCATTGGCGACGCCATCACCCAAGGTGCTGACAACATTGCCTGCAGTGTTGGCCGCGCTCTGCACCACGCCACCGACCACAGGTACAGTACTCAGCGAGTCACCGATCTGGCCAACGCCATCGCCGACACCCGCGACGGTATTACCGACATCCTGCACCAGCGTGGTGGTCACCAACGGTGTGGGAGTTGGATTGGTCGGGTTGGTGGGATCGGTCGGATCCGTAGGGTTGGTCGGATTAGTCGGATCGGTGCCACCCGTGCCGCCTGTGCCACCCGTGCCACCCGTGCCACCGGTCCCGCCAGTGCCTGCGGTATCACCGCTGCCACCCGTGCCGCCAGTACCTGATGTGCCGTCAGTACCCGCCGTACCATCCGCCGAAGAACTGCCGGAACTGCTTTTATGACCGCCACCGCCGCTGCTGCACCCGGTGAGGCCAACAGAGAGAATCAATGCCAGAGCAATTGCCGATTTGCACCATACGCCTTGAGTTTTCATGATCGTAATTCCTTGCACCTGTCACAACGTTCGTTGACTTCGATGGCTCGCCGATCTGACGCCGGTGATGCCTTCGTCCGTTGTGCTCAATGTCAGTCCAGGAGCAGGTTTGCGACCATTCTCAAGTTGGTATTAACGCCTTTATATACAAGGTGAAGTTCAGCGCCTAAGGACTAATACCCAAGATATAGCCGGACAAAAAAAGGCCTTGATAATCAAGGCCCTGATTTTTTTCAGTGGAAGGGGGAGGGACGGCGAAAACTTAAGTTATATACACACAATTAACGGTGTTGCGCGGGCTCAGGCAATCGGTTGCCACTGCCCGACCATATGCTCCAGGTCTTGCGCACCGATCAGGCGCAACTCACCACTGGACCCCGCCGCACTCGCCAGCAACGTCACTTCACTGGGCAGACGTACCGGTTTGCGAAAGTGCACGGCGATCTCGAGGTTGGCCTTGGGCAAATGATCGGCAAGGGCTGCGAGCGTTCGCGCCTTGTTCCATAAACCGTGAGCGATGGCCGTTGGAAAACCAAACAGCTTGGCACTCGCGGCACTCAAGTGAATCGGGTTGTAGTCGCCGGACACTTTGGCGTACTGCCGACCGATATCGACCGGGGCATTCCAGCGCGCCACCTCCACCAGCGTTTGCGACGGCTCCCAGGTGTGCTCGACCGGCTCGCCCTCAAGCTTCACACCGCGACAGAGCATTTGACTTTCCGCTTCCCACAACGGCCCGAGCTGATCATTCAGTGTGGTCAGCAGATCGAACGTCGCACCTTTGGGATGCGATTGCAGATTCGTCACGCGCACGCTCACTTGCGCCCGACCGATCCCGCCCATCGGGCGCAACACGCGAATGCGATTGCTCAGATGAATCAGCCCTAACAGGGGGAATGGAAATTCTTTGGCGGTGAGCAATTGCATCTGCAAGGCGAAGGCGAGGATGTGCGGATACGTCGGCGGCAGCAGACCGTCATCGACGAATCCGCAGACCTTGCGATAAGCCGTCAGGCGCTTGCCATCGATGTCGACCCAACAGCGCAAACCGCTGTCGGGCAATTGCGTGCCAGTGATTTTGCGGCGTGTCGCCGCCCGTGCATACAGCCCGGGCAGACTCGGTTCGCGATCCAGCGTGTGCCATTCGATGCTCATGCCTAAGCCCCCAGAACACTTTGTCCACAGACCCGCAGCGCCTGCCCGGTAAATGCGCCGGTGCCCGGTTGTGCCAGCCAGGCGACGGCTTCGGCAACGTCTTGCGGCAAACCGCCCTGACCGAGCGAACTCATGCGCCGCCCGGCCTCGCGCAGGCCGAACGGAATGTGCGCGGTCATCTGCGTCTCGATGAACCCGGGAGCGACGGCATTGATGCTGATGCCACGTTCCAGCAGCACCGGCGCCCATGCCTGCGCCAGACCGATCAGCCCGGCCTTGCTCGCGGCGTAGTTGGTCTGCCCGCGATTGCCGGCAATGCCGCTGATCGAAGCCAGCAGAACGACCCGCGCATCATCGTGCAATGTGCCGCTGTCGAGCAGCGCCTGGGTCAGCACTTGCGGCGCATTGAGGTTGACCGCCAGCACCGCGTCCCAGAACTCCGGGGTCATGTTGGCCAGGGTCTTGTCGCGGGTGATACCGGCGTTGTGCACCAGAATATCGAGGCCGTCAGGCAGTTGTTCGATCAGTTGCGTGGCGGCATCGGCGGCGCAGATATCCAGCGTGATGGCGCGGCCACCGAGGCGAGCGGCGAGGGCTTCGAGGTCGGTTTTAGCCGGCGGGACATCGAGCAGGATCACCTCGGCGCCATCGCGGGCGAGCGTTTCGGCAATGGACGCGCCGATCCCGCGCGCAGCCCCGGTGACCAACGCCTTGCGCCCGGCCAGCGGGCGCGTCCAGTCAGTCACTGGCGTCGCACAGGCTGTCAGGCGAATCACCTGGCCGGAGACAAACGCACTTTTTGGCGAGAGGAAAAACCGCAGCGGTCCTTCCAGCTGATCTTCCGCGCCTTCGCCAACGTAGATCAGTTGCAGCGTGCCGCCGCTGCGCAGTTCCTTGGCCAGCGAACGGGCAAACCCTTCCAGCGCGCGCTGCGCACTGGCGGCAAACGGATCCGTGAGGGTTTCCGGCGCGCGGCCAAGAATCACCAGGTGCGCGCTGTGCTCAAGGTTCTTCATCAACGGCTGGAAGAATTCGCGCAACTGTTTGAGCTGGTCGGTCTGCAGCAGTTCGCTGGCGTCGAACACCACGGCTTTGAGTTTCGGGCCGTGGCCAGGAATCCATTCGCTGGCCGCCGCCGGTTGTTCGCCGTAACGGTAGATGCCGTCGGTCAAACGGTTGGCAAAGGCACTGATGCGCTCGGCCAATGGCCCGCCGCCGATCAGCAGCGCACCCTCTACCGGCCGCAGGCGCCCGGCCTGCCAGCGTTCCAGGCGCACCGGCGACGGCAGGCCCAACGCCCCGACCAGACGATGGCCGATGGATGAGTTGGCGAAGTCGATATAGCGGTCAGACATGGAACGCTCTCCAGAAGTTGTGGTTCAAAGTGTGGACTGTCGATGGCAAACAATCGTTCGATCCACGCAATAAGGCCTACGCTAGACACTGAGGTTTAGCAGGTCTTGCGGACATGCGCGGATCCTGTGGGAGCGAGCTTGCTCGCGAAGGCGTCGTATCAGTCGGTAAAAGTGATGAATGTGCCGCCCTCTTCGCGAGCAAGCTCGCTCCCACAGGGATTGTTTCAACCCGATTTTTTCTAAGGAGTTATTCATGAGTCAGCTGCGCCGCGTCGCGATCATCGGCGGTAACCGAATCCCCTTCGCCCGTTCCAACGGGCCCTACGCCACGGCCAGCAATCAGGCGATGCTCACTGCCGCCCTTGAAGGCCTGATCGAACGCTACAACCTGCACGGCCAGCGCATCGGCGAGGTGGTGGCAGGCGCGGTGCTGAAATTGTCACGAGATATGAGTCTGACCCGTGAATGCGTCCTCGGCTCGCGTTTGTCACCTGCGACGCCGGCCTACGACATCCAGCAAGCCTGCGGCACCGGTCTGGAGGCGGCGATCCTGGTGGCAAACAAGATTGCCCTGGGTCAGATCGACTGCGGCATTGCCGGTGGCGTTGACACCACGTCGGATGCGCCGATCAGTGTCAGCGAAGGCCTGCGCAAAATCCTCCTGCAAGCCAACCGCGCCAAGACCACTGGCGACAAACTGAAAACCTTTCTGCAACTGCGGCCTAAACATCTGATTCCGGATTTTCCAGGCATCGGCGAACCACGCACTGGGCTGTCGATGGGCCAGCACTGTGAATTGATGGCGCAGACCTGGCAGATCCCCCGTGAAGATCAGGATCAACTGGCCCTCGAAAGCCACCACAAACTTGCCGCGTCCTACAGCGAAGGCTGGCACAACGACTTGATGACGCCGTTTCTCGGCCTGACCCGCGACAACAACCTGCGCCCGGACCTGACCCTGGAAAAACTCGCGACATTGAAACCGGCCTTCGAAAAAAGTGCCAAAGGCACGCTGACTGCGGGCAACTCCACGCCGCTGACTGACGGCGCCTCGGTGGTACTGCTCGGCAGCGAAGAGTGGGCGAAGGAACGTGGCTTGCCGATTCTCGCTTACCTGCGCGATGGCGAGGCGGCGGCAGTGGATTTCGTCAACGGTGCCGAAGGGCTGCTGATGGCGCCGGTCTACGCTGTGCCGCGTTTGCTGGCGCGCAACGGACTGACCTTGCAGGATTTCGATTACTACGAAATTCATGAGGCATTCGCCGCGCAAGTGCTGTGTACGTTGAAAGCCTGGGAAGACCCCGAGTACTGCAAAACCCGTTTGGGCCTCGATGCGCCGCTAGGCTCGATCGATCGCAGCCGTCTCAATGTCAAGGGCAGTTCGCTGGCGGCCGGCCATCCGTTTGCCGCGACTGGCGGGCGTATCGTCGCCAATCTGGCAAAACTGCTGGATGCAGCGGGCAAGGGCCGGGGGCTGATTTCGATTTGCGCGGCGGGTGGGCAGGGCGTCACCGTCATTATCGAACGCTAACGCTGGGGTGAGGGCAAAAGGGCTGAAATCGCAGATGTCAGATTCTGTCGCAAATGCCCTCAACGGCCGATACCAACAAACAGGCAAGGCTCGGCTATGATTCGCAGCGGTCGATTTTTCGGCACAGTGTGTGCATTCACAGGTTCACAGGTCGGCAACCCCTCCCCGTAATGCGAGGATTGCCGTATAACGAGTGACATTCGCGTGTTTGGTAATAAAGGACCCACAATAAAAGCTGATGAAGACTCCAAAACGCATTGAACCCCTGATCGAGGACGGTCTGGTCGACGAAGTGCTGCGCCCACTGATGAGTGGTAAAGAAGCAGCTGTATATGTGGTGCGCTGCGGCAATCAGTTACGTTGCGCAAAGGTCTACAAGGAGGCGAACAAACGCAGTTTCCGCCAGGCGGCCGAGTATCAGGAAGGCCGCAAGGTCCGCAACAGCCGACAGGCTCGGGCGATGGCGAAGGGTTCCAAGTTCGGTCGTAAAGAGACCGAAGATGCCTGGCAGAACGCCGAAGTGGCGGCGCTGTTCCGTCTGGCCGGTGCCGGTGTGCGCGTGCCCAAGCCGTACGACTTCCTCGATGGCGTGCTGCTGATGGAACTGGTGGCCGATGAGTTCGGCGACGCTGCACCGCGTCTGAACGACGTGGTGCTCGAGCCGGATCAGGCGCGCGAGTATCACGCGTTCCTGATTTCGCAGATCGTGCTGATGTTGTGTACCGGTCTGGTGCACGGTGACCTCTCGGAGTTCAACGTGCTGCTGACGCCGACCGGCCCGGTCATCATCGACCTGCCGCAAGCCGTCGACGCTGCCGGCAACAACCACGCGTTCAGCATGCTGGAGCGGGATGTCGGCAACATGGCTTCCTACTTCGGTCGCTTTGCCCCGGAGTTGAAGACGACCAAGTACGCCAAGGAAATGTGGGCGTTGTACGAAGCCGGCACTCTGCACCCGAACAGTGTGCTGTCCGGCGAGTTCGATGATCCGGAAGACCTGGCCGACGTGGGTGGGGTGTTGCGCGAGATCGAAGCGGCGCGCCTCGACGAGGAACGCAAGCAGGCCATCCGTGCGGCGGACGACGAGCCGAAAGGCAAGTCCGACGAGCCACCGCCACCACCGTGGATGCAGTGATTGCTTGATGAGAAACCCGGCTTCGGCCGGGTTTTTTTGTTTGAGGCAGAAGCACCCTCACCCCAGCCCTCCCGAAACGTCGGACCGCCCAGAGGGAGAGGGGGCCGACCGAGGTGTCTTGCGTCATACATCGACCTGAAATACCGGGTCGATTACGAATTGGACGAGGTCAGCATTTGGACCTGTTTGGATTCGGTAAAGAAATTTCAGGTCGGCGTATCTCCACAGCATCCCCCAATCAGTCCCCTCTCCCCCTGGGAGAGGGTTAGGGTGAGGGCCCTTTCGGATCAACGCAATTTCGCGTCTACTGTCCACCGCCCCAACCACACTCAAGGACTGAATGTGACCACCCCCCGCAACACCCACCTGATCGTCACTGCTCGACTGGTCTCCGATTTCGGCGCCTTCCTCAACATGGTCGCGCTGGCTACCTACGTCTACCTGCTGAGCAACAGCGCAATAAGCGTCGGGATCTTTCTCGCCAGTCGCGTCGGCGGGGGGATTTTTGCCAGTCTGATCGGCACCGCGTTTTACCGTCGTTGCAGCGGACGCGCACCGCTGATCGCCTTCGACCTGCTGCGCGCCAGCGTGCTCGGTCTGTTGTTGATCGTGCCTGTCGGCCAACAGGCCTTGCTGTTGCCGGTGATCGCCTTCGGTCTGGGCCTGGGCAATTCGATGTTCGCCATCGGCCTCAACAGCCAGTTGCCGCGTTTGATCCACGCCGATCAATTGCTCAAGGCCAACGCTTGGATCACCTCGGCTTCATCCGCCGCAATGGTCGGTGGCAGTCTGGTGTCGGGTTTGCTGGTCGCGGCTTTTGGCTTTGAAACGGTGTTCGCCCTGAATGCGCTGACCTACTTGCTCGCGGCGTTATTGATCGTGCCGCTGCGGTTCGAACCGGCGACCGTCAACGACGAACCGGAACGCGGCGAATGGTCAGCCCTCAAGCAAGGCCTGCGCGCTGCACCGGTGATTGCCGCCATGCTTGCGGTGACCATGGCCGACACCTTGGGCAGTGCTGCGCACAACGTCGGCTTTCCGATCATCTCCAAACTGCTCACGCCAGAATCGGCGAGCACCACGCTGGGCCTGATGCTCGCGGTGTGGGCCAGCGGCAAACTGCTGGGCGCGCGAATCGCCAGCCGTCTCAAGGGCTCGGACAACATCAACCTCGAACGGCGCTTTTTCTTCGGCGTGGCGCTGATGTCCTGTGGCTTTATCCTGATGTTCCAGCAACACAGCCTCTACGGTCTGCTGCTGTTTTCCTTGCCGGCGGGACTGGGTGACGGCGTTTCCGAAGTCGGGTTGATGTCGCGGCTGCAGCGCGAACCTGAGCAGTTGCGCTTGCCGATTTTCAGCGTCCTGACCTTGCTGCAAATGACCGGATTCGGCATCGGCATGCTCATCGCCGCGCCGTTCTACGGATGGTGGGCGCCGGGTGCCGTGGTCATGCTGTTCCACGGCATTCCCCTGGGCACATTGCTCACGCTGAAGCTTCTGGCGCTCAAGCGCGGGCGGGTTGCGCGCAGCAGCCCGACGCCAGCTCCTTGAGGATCGGGCAGTCGGGGCGATGGTCGCCGTTGCAGTGCTCGACGAGGTCTTGCAGGGTGTCGCGCAGTTCGCCGAGTTCGCGGATCTTCTGATTCAACTCGTCGATGTGCTGGCGCGCCAACGCCTTCACATCAGCGCTGGCGCGCTGGCGATCCTGCCACAGGGTCAGCAGTTTACCGACCTCTTCGAGGGAAAAGCCCAAGTCCCGCGAGCGCTTGATAAACGCCAGCGTGTGCAGGTCTTCGTCGCCATAGACCCGATAACCGCTGTCGGTGCGATGCGCCGCCTTAAGCAGGCCGATCGACTCGTAATAGCGGATCATTTTCGCGCTCAGGCCGCTTTGTTTGGCTGCTTGACCGATGTTCATCGGTGCTCCTCCAGGTCCTTGGGTTTCCAGGTTTTCAACAGTAGCGCATTGCTCACCACGCTGACGCTCGACAGCGCCATCGCCGCACCGGCCAGCACCGGATTGAGAAAACCGAACGCCGCCAGCGGAATGCCGATCAGGTTGTAGACGAAGGCCCAGAACAGGTTCTGGCGGATTTTCGCGTAGGTCTTGCGGCTGATCTCCAGCGCCGCCGGCACCAGCCGTGGGTCGCCACGCATCAGGGTGATGCCCGCCGCGTGCATGGCGACGTCGGTGCCGCCGCCCATGGCGATGCCGATGTCGGCAGCGGCGAGGGCCGGGGCGTCGTTGATGCCGTCACCGACCATGGCGACCACGCCGGTTTTTTTCAGCTCGGTGACGGTCGCGGCTTTGTCCGCCGGCAGTACTTCGGCGTGGACATTGCTGATGCCCAAGGCTTCGGCGACGGCGCGAGCGCTGCCACGGTTGTCGCCGGTCAGCAGATGGCTGTGGATATCGCGGGCGGCAAGTTGCTGCACGGCTGCCAGTGCGCCGGGTTTCAGGGTGTCACCGAAGGCAAACAAACCAAGCACTTTCGGTTCAGGACTTTGTTCGATCAACCACGACAGCGTACGGCCCTCGGCCTCCCATGCCTGGGCAGATTCGCTCAGATTGCCCGCGTTCAAAGCACTTTCTTCAAGCATCCGCCGATTGCCCAGCGCCAGGCGACGACCATCGAGGCTGCCGGCGATGCCGCGACCGGTCAGCGACTGGCTGTCGCTGACATCAGGCACGTTCAGGCCTCGTTCGGTGGCCGCATCCAGCACCGCTTTGGCCAACGGGTGTTCACTGCCGCGTTGCAGTGCGCCGGCCAGTTTCAGCAGCGCGTCTTCATCGCCATCCACTGCACTGAAATGGGCAATGCGCGGTGTGCCGGAGGTCAGCGTGCCGGTCTTGTCGAACACCACGCTGCTGACTTCATGGGCGCGTTCCAGGGCTTCGGCGTCCTTGATCAGAATGCCGTGGCGCGCAGCCACGCCGGTTCCGGCCATGATCGCGGTCGGCGTGGCGAGGCCCAATGCACACGGGCAGGCGATGACCAGAACTGCGACGGCGTTGATCAACGCAGTTTCCATGGGCGCGCCGTAGAGCCACCAGCCGATCAGTGTTGCCAAAGAAATCAGCAACACCGTCGGCACGAAGATCTGGCTGACTTTATCCACCAGTTTCTGGATCGGCGCCTTGGCGGCCTGAGCGTCCTCGACCAGACGAATGATCCGCGCCAGCACGGTCTCGGCGCCGAGCGCCTGAGTGCGCACCAGCAAGCGCCCTTCACCATTGATCGCGCCGCCGGTGACTTTGTCGCCCGGCTGTTTCGGCACCGGCAGGCTTTCGCCGCTGATCAGTGCTTCATCGGCGTGGCTCTGGCCTTCGATGACTTCGCCGTCGACCGGGAAACGTTCGCCGGGTTTGACCAACACCAGATCGTTGAGGCGCAACGCGCTGATGGCGACATCCTGCTCGCGGCCGTCGATCACTTGAATAGCCCGCTCAGGACGCAATGCTTCGAGGGCGCGGATGGCGCTGGCGGTCTGGCGTTTGGCGCGACTTTCCAGGTATTTGCCGAGCAGCACCAAGGCAATGACCACCGCCGACGCTTCGAAATACAGATGCGGCATACGCCCGGCAGCGGTGGCCCATTCGTAAATACTCAGGCCGTAACCGGCGCTGGTGCCGAGGGCGACCAGCAAATCCATATTGCCGGCGCCTGCGCGCACCGCTTTCCACGCGGCGACATAGAAACGTGCACCGAAAATGAATTGCACCGGCGTAGCGAGGGCAAATTGCGCCCAGGCCGGGAGCATCCAGTGGATGCCGAACGGTTGCAGTAACATCGGCGCCACCAGCGGCAGGGCGAGGACGATCGCGCAGATCAGCGCCCAGCGTTCATGCTTGAGCTTCTGTTGCTGGTTATCGGTTTGCGGGTGTTCGGCTTGCCAGACGCTGGCCGAATAGCCGGCTTTGCTCACGGCGTCGAGCAGGGTTTGCGCATCGACCTGGCCGAGCAGTTCGAGGTGGGCGCGTTCGTTGGCGAGATTGACGCTGACGCTTTTGACACCGGGGACTTTGTTCAGGGCGCGCTCGACGCGGCCGACGCACGAGGCGCACGTCATGCCTTCGATATTCAATTCGATGGCTTGCTGCGGGACGCTGTAACCGGCGCGCTCAATCGCGTCCATCAACGCCGGCAAACTATTGCCCGGCGCCTGCACGCGGGCCTGCTCGGTGGCGAGGTTGACGCTGACGGCACTGGCGCCGCTGACTTTGCTCAATGCCCGCTCGACACGCCCGGCGCAACTGGCGCAGGTCATGCCGGCAATCGGCAGATCGAAAGTGATGGAATCGGACATCGGTCGTACTCCCTGTAGTAGATGCCTACAAGGATCAACCTTGCCATGCGGGCAAGGTCAAGCGCCATTCTTTGACGCGCCGCAAAACCAACTGTGGGAGCGAGCCTGCTCGCGAAGGGGCCGTTCCATTCAGCTTCATTGCTGAATGACACACCGCTTTCGCGAGCAGGTCTGGATTTTCTTAGTAGCCGAGATCGGCGCGCTTCAGGTACATGCCTTCCTGCGTCATCGCTATCCGGTACTTCTGCACATCGCCCGCTTGCAGTTTTATTTCCTGCGAGCCCGGTGCGAGCAAGCCTGGATTGCAACCCGGTACTTGCCCCGGTAGCAGTTTCAAACGCAGCGATACAGTGCCCGGTGGCAGGTTGAAAGACGTGCTCTGTTCCTGAAACAGGCGCGCCGAAAGCTGATCCTGGATATACACACCGATTTCGCAGGAGGTTGCCACTTCCAGGCGCTCGCGGGAAATGATCAGAACGCCGTAATCCTCTCCGGCAGCTTGCACTTGAGGAACGGCGGCGAAGAGGCTGAGAAAGCCAAACAGGCTGAAAGCTGACCAGCGCATGGCTGAATCTCCTGAATCGAGTCATTGATGCACGCAGCTTGGCCGAGCGCGGCGCCGAATGCCAGCCCGGCAGTTTATTGAAGAACTTGACCTTGCCATCGTGGCAAGCTCGAAACTGCCGGCAACCTCACTCAAAGGAGTCATTCCATGCAAGTGTTCAACGTTCAAGGCATGTCCTGCGGTCACTGCGTCAAAGCCATCACCAACGCCGTGCAGGCCAGGGATCCGGCGGCCAGTGTGCGGGTTGATCTGGCGGCCAAAGAGGTCGGCGTCGAAAGCGCCATGAGTGCTGATCAGGTCATCGAAGCGATTCGCGAGGAAGGATATGAGGTGAAGCTCGTCTGAATTTGATCGTTAGCGAGCTATCGGAATGTTCAAGGCCTCCGGGCACGGCTAAACTGTCGGGCTGCCGACTTGCCTACCTGGATGCCTGATGAACTTCCGTACCATTCTGATTCTCGGTGCCTTGACCGCCTTCGGGCCCTTGGCGATCGACTTCTATTTACCTGCATTCCCCGCGATGGCGCTGGCGTTCGGCACCGACGAGAAACACGTGCAGATGACGCTGGCGGCGTATTTCGCCGGGTTGTCCATCGGCCAATTGGCCTACGGCCCGGTGGCGGATCGCTTTGGCCGGCGCATCCCGTTGCTCGTGGGGTTGACGCTGTTCACCCTGGCTTCACTGGCCTGCGCCTATGCGCCGAACCTGGAATGGCTGATCGGCGCACGTTTCGTCCAGGCACTCGGCGGTTGTGCGGGGATGGTGATTTCCCGGGCGGTGGTCAGCGACAAGTGCGACGCGGTGGGCTCGGCGAAGGTGTTCTCGCAATTGATGCTGGTGATGGGCCTTGCGCCGATTCTGGCGCCGATGCTCGGCGGTCTGCTGGTCAACACCACAGGCTGGCAGTCGATCTTCCTGGTGTTGACCGGGTTCAGTGCCTTGGCCGGACTGGCCGTGGCGTTGGGGCTGCCGGAAAGCATGCCGGCGAATATGCCGCGTCAGCCGTTGTCGGGTGCGCTGCGTCAGTACGGGCGCCTGCTCAAGGACCGGGTTTACCTCGGTCATGCCCTGACCGGCGGCATTGCCATCGCCGGGATGTTCGCTTATATCGCTGGCTCACCGTTCATTTTCATCAAACTTTACGGTGTGCCGGCCGAGCATTTCGGCTGGCTGTTCGGCACCAATGCCGCGGGCTTCATTCTGGTGGCGCAGGTCAACGCGCGGATGTTGGCCAAGCGCGGCCCGGCGTTCCTGCTGTCACGGGCGGTGTGGGTGTATTTCGCCGCCGGGCTGACGCTGCTCGCGGTCAGCGCGATGCATACCGAATCCTTGTGGCCGCTGCTGATTCCACTGTTTATCTGCGTGTCGAGCCTGGGTTGCATCAGCCCCAACGCCGCCGCTTGCGCGATGAACGGGCAGGGCGCACGCGCCGGTAGTGCGTCGGCACTGCTCGGCTGCATGCAATTCAGTGTCGCCGCTGGTGCTTCGGCGCTGGTGGGGGTGTTGCACGACGGCACCGCCGTGCCGATGGCAATTGTCATCAGCCTGTGCGGTTTACTTGTGGTGTGCGTGGCGCTGCTCACCCGTCGTCTGCAGAATGCCCTGGCACTGGCGCAAGCCCAGGCAGAGGCATAAGCAAGCCTCAGCCTGCGGCGCGCTGCTGGCTGCGATCGGGAATCTGATGGGGCGCGCAAAGTCGCGCTTCGAGGGTGCGAGTGAAGGCCAGTGCTTCGGCTTCACTGCGGAATGTCACGGCGTGTTGGTCCAGACGAACCTGCCATTGAGACTTTGCCACTTCTTTTATCAGGATCTTCATTGCTGACCTCCCTTGCGTAAAAGATGTATCGCAGAGGCTTCGATTGTAGACCTGAATACGATCGCAATTGTGACAACGGTCAAGCATCGGACTGACGGCAAAAAACAGCGCAGCCCCGCCGACCGCTCTAGGTTCGGCGAAGGCTGCGATGGGCGGTTTTTTAGAAACCTTCTAAAACAATTTTCCCCTTGGCTTTGCCACTTTCCAGCAGCTCATGGGCGCGACGCAGGTTCGCCGCATTGATCGTGCCGAAATGCTCGCCCACGGTGGTCTTCAACGTCCCGGCATCAATCAGCTGCGCCACGCGGTTAAGCAGTTTGTGCTGTTCGATCATGTCCGGCGTCTCGAACAGCGAGCGGGTGTACATGAACTCCCAGTGCAGCGACAGGCTCTTGCGCTTGAGTTTGCTCACGTCCAGCGACTTCGGATCGTCGATCAGTGCCAGTTTGCCTTGCGGCGTCAGCGCCTCGACCAATTGATCCAGATGTTGATCGGTCTGAGTCAGGCTGGCGACGTGAGTCACGCTGTCGATCCCGGCGCGCTTGATTTCTTCACTTAGCGGCTGGCTGTGATCGATGACCAGATCAGCGCCCAGTGCTTTGACCCAGTCGCGGGTCTGCTCGCGGGACGCAGTGCCGATCACCTTCAGACCGGTCAGTTGCCTGGCCAATTGCGTCAGGATCGAGCCAACCCCGCCGGCGGCACCGACGATCAGCAGGCTCTGGCCTTCATCGGAATTGCCTTCGCGGATTTGCAGGCGCTCGAACAACAGCTCCCACGCGGTGATCGCGGTCAGCGGCAGCGCGGCGGCTTCGGCAAAACCAAGGGATTTCGGCATATGGCCGACGATACGTTCATCGACCACGTGCAGTTCACTGTTGCCGCCGGCACGGGCGATGGAGCCGGCGTAGAAAACCTTGTCGCCGGCCTTGAACAACGTCACTTCGCTGCCGACAGCCTTGACCACACCGGCGACGTCCCAGCCCAGCACTTTCGCTGCACCGTTTTCCGGTGCCACGTTCTGCCGCACTTTGGTGTCGACCGGATTGACCGAAATGGCTTTGACTTCCACCAGCACATCGCGCGGGCCGGCGACCGGCTCTGGCAGTTCGATGTCTTGCAGGGATTTTGCGTCGCTGATCGGCAGTGAAGCGTAATAGGCGATGGCTTTCATGAGTGGCTCCGTACAGGTAATAGAAGAAGGGGTCAGGCAATCGCGCCGAGGCGCTTGAGCTGAAAGTGTTCGATGGCGTGGCCAGCCGTTGCCTGGAAATGCTGGAAGTGCGCGCTGGCGTTGTGCGCCTCAAGAATCGCTTCGCTGGCCCAGTGTTCAATCACATAAAAAACCTGCGGGTCGGCGAGGTCACGGTGCAGGTCGTACTGGCTGCAACCGGCTTCGGCGCGACTCGGTTCAACCAGTGCGCGCAGGCCCTGTTCGAGAAGATCCTGTTGGCCCGGTTTGGCGATCAGGGTGGCAATAGCAGTGAATGGCTGGGACATGCTCGGCTCCAGAGAAGCGGGATAAGTGCGATGGAGAGATGATTGGCTATTTCTCTGCGAGATAAAACCGGCTAAAAGTGCAGTCTCTTTCAATATTTTTTTGATAATCGAGACTGAGCATGTTGCGTTTCGACGACTTGCAGTTGTTTGTCCGGGCGGCGGACCTGGGCAGTCTGTCAGCAGCAGCGCGGGTAATGGACATGTCCGCGGCCGTGGCCAGTGCGGCATTGAAACGGATCGAACAGCAACTGGGCGCGCGCTTGCTGGCCCGTTCGACCCGCAGCCTGCGGCTGACAGCCGAAGGCGAAGGCTTTCTCGAATACGCGCGGGCGGCGCTGAGCAATCTTGATGAAGGCCGACGTTTGCTCGCCAGCGGGCAGGAACAGGTCAGCGGCGTTCTGCAGTTGTCGGCGCCTTCGGACTTCGGGCGCAATCTGTTGTTGCCATGGCTCGACGAGTTCCAGCGCGAGCACCCGAAGCTGACCGTGCGCTTGCTGCTCGGCGACCGCATCGCCGATCTGTTCCGTCAACCGGTGGACATTGCCTTGCGCTATGGCGAGCCGGAAGACTCAAGCCTGGTCGCTTTGCCCATCGCCCCGCAAAACCGTCGCGTGCTGTGTGCCTCCCCGGCGTACCTGGCCCGACACGGCGAGCCGCACCAGCTCGAACAACTGACTCAGCATAACTGCCTGCTGTACATGCTCGGCAGCCGGGTTCATGACCATTGGAGTTTTCACGACGGTAAACGTGAAGTCGGCCTGACCGTCAGTGGCGATCGTTTCAGCGATGACGCCGACGTTGTGCGCCTGTGGGCGCTGGCCGGTGCCGGAATTGCCTACAAGTCGTGGCTGGATGTGGGCGCCGATGTGCTCGCCGGGCGCCTCAGAGTGCTGCTGCCGGAGTTGCTTTGTGAGCGCGCACCGCTGAATTTGTTGTGCGCCCATCGCGCACAATTGAGTAAGCCGGTGAACCTTCTGAGGGAAATGCTCGCCAGCCGATGCGCTGATTTGAGTAGTCAATTTCCCGTTTTTTCGAAAGTTGATCATTAGTCGCAGGTAAATAGAGAAATTTCTGTCAGGAACAATCACCACCTGCGCAGGCCCCGGCGCGGGACGCGGGGGCTAACCCGCTTATACTAGCGCCCGCCTCATGCCAGCACCGACACCCCGGCCCGGAGACCCTCGCAGCGCGTCGCCAGTCTTCGAGTGACGGTCGCGTAACTGCTGCGGGTTCTGTGCCGGAGCAGGCCGCGTCAGTGGCTTGCCTCGCCCCGGTTCATGGCGATTTTCGCGTCTTGGCCGATGACTCATTACCGGCCAAGATGTCTCCGAGCAGTAGACGATACGATTCAACAGGGAGTGAACACATGGAACATGCACCTTGCATCAGCCAGATCGCCACGTTGCTGGCCGACCCCAAGCGCAGCGCGATGATGTGGGCGTTGATGGATGGCTCGGCCCGGCAGACCGAGGAGCTTGCGCTATTGGCAGGGCTGTCGCCGTCGTCGGCCAGTGCGCATCTGGCGCGGCTATCCACGGGTGGTCTGTTGAAGGTCGAAGTCCGTGGTCGTAAACGCTTTTTCCGTCTCTCGGCACCGGAGGTCGGTGCGGCGATAGAAGCATTGGCCAGCGCCACCATCGCCAGTGCGCCGCGGGAAATTCCCGAGGTGTTCAAGCGCACCACCCCCATGGCCAAACCGCAAACTGCACCGTCTTCACTGTTACGCGCGCGTTTTTGCGATGATCACCTCGGCGGTACGCTGGCGGCGGATCTGTATCAGCGGTTGCTCGATGCCGGCTGGATCGAACAGCTTGAACAACGCGTCGTGGTGACCCACAAAGGTGCGAAACGCTTGGCTGGCCGTGGCGTGTTCATTCAGGCGCTGGCCCACCGCAATGTGCAAGTGGCGTGTGCCTGTCCGGACTGGAGCGAACGTCGTCCGCACATGGGGGGCTCACTCGGCGCCGCACTGTTGCAGTTGTTCATGCAGTCCGGTTGGCTGACGCTGCCCAACGACTCCCGGGCCTTGCAATTGACGGCCACCGGCCAGCGGGAATTGCATCGATTCGCAAGGGAAACCGAGCTGGAAATGGCCTTGTAGAGCGTCTCGCAATCGAAGCCCGCGATGGCCTCAGCGCTTCTGGCGTCGTCCACGACTGCGAACAGGTCGCATCCAGCACGAACGCCGAGACGCGATCACGCACACTCGATCCGGGGACATTTCGGATGGGGGAGGCGGCATGGACACTCACGGTTACAGTGCGGCAGAACGTTTGGAACGACTGCCGCTCAGCGGTTATCACCGGATCATTTTCATCATCATCGCGCTGGCGTTTTTCTTCGATTCCATGGACCTGGCGATGATGACGTTCCTGCTTGGCTCGATCAAAGCCGAGTTCGGTCTGAGCAGTGCGCAAGCGGGACTGCTCGCCAGTTCGAGCTTTTTCGGCATGGTGCTGGGGGCGTCGTTGTCCGGGATGCTCGCTGATCGTTTCGGGCGTAAACCGGTGTTTCAGTGGAGCATCGTCTTGTGGGGCGTAGCCAGTTATCTGTGCTCGACGGCGCAAACGGTCGAGACGCTGACGCTGTTCCGAATTTTGCTGGGGATTGGTATGGGCATGGAGTTTCCGATTGCCCAGTCGATGCTGTCCGAGCTGATTCCGGCGCAACGCCGTGGTCGTTACATTGCTTTGATGGACGGCTTCTGGCCACTGGGTTTCGTAGCCGCCGGGGTGCTGTCCTACTTCCTGCTGCCACTGATTGGCTGGCGCGACATCTTTCTGGTGTTGGCGGTGCCAGCGGTGTTTGTGTTGGCGATCCGTTTTTTCATTCCCGAGTCACCGCGCTGGCTGGAGCAGGCCGGAAGACACGAGGCGGCAGACAAGGTGTTGAACGGCATCGAGGCGCGTGTGCGTTCGTCGCTGGGCGGTGCGGCGTTGCCGGAACCGTTGCGCTTGCCGCGCACCGTGACGCCGCCCGGCGATTTCTTTGCGGCGCTCAAGCAGATCTGGTCGCCGCAATATCGCCAGCGCACCACGATGATCTGGAGCCTGTGGTTCTTTGCGCTACTCGGGTTTTATGGGCTGACTTCGTGGCTCAGCGCGTTGCTGCAACAGTCGGGTTTTGCCGTGACGCAGTCGGTGTATTACACGGTGCTGATCTCCCTGGGCGGGATTCCCGGATTTCTCATGGCGGCCTGGCTAGTCGAGCGCTGGGGGCGCAAACCGGTGTGCATCGTCACGTTGCTCGGCGGCGGGGTGATGGCGTTTCTGTATGGGCAGAGCGCGGTGTTTGGCGGCAACGTGGCGCTGCTGATCGGCACCGGGCTGTTGATGCAGTTTTTCCTGTTCGGCATGTGGGCGGTGCTCTACACCTACACGCCGGAGTTGTATCCAACGTCGGCGCGGGCAACCGGTTCGGGCTTTGCCTCGGCCATTGGCCGCGTGGGTTCGTTGCTCGGGCCGTTGGTGACCGGGCTGGTGTTCCCGATAACCGGGCAGGGCGGGGTGTTTGCACTGGGGGCGGCGTGTTTTGCGATTGCGGCGGGGGTGGTGTGGCTGTTCGGGATGGAGACGCGGGGTAAAACCCTGGAGGAACTGACCGAAGCAGAAGTTATTGGCTGACCCCTAAACCAACTGTGGGAGCGAGCTTGCTCGCGAAAGCGGTGTATCAAACAACATCATTCGTTGAATGACAGACCGTATTCGCGAGCAAGCTCGCTCCCACATGGCTTTTGCGGTGTTGCTTATGGCTTTACCAGGCGCGCATCCAGGCTGTTCTGCGCCAGGCGCTTGGCCTGATCCTGGGTCATGCCCAAATGTTCATGCAGCGCGTAGAAGTTCTCGGTCACATAACCACCGAAGTATGCCGGGTCATCGGAGTTCACCGTGACCTTCACACCACGCTCGAGCATGTCGAGAATGTTGTGCTGCGACATGTGATCGAACACGCAAAGCTTGGTGTTCGACAGTGGGCACACGGTCAGCGGGATCTGCTCGTCGATGATCCGCTGCATCAGGCGCTCGTCTTCGATGGCGCGCACGCCATGGTCGATACGCTGGATTTTCAGCAGGTCGATGGCTTCCCAGATGTACTCTGGCGGGCCTTCTTCGCCAGCGTGGGCAACGGTCAGGAAGCCTTCGTGGCGGGCACGGTCGAACACGCGCTGGAACTTGCTCGGCGGGTGGCCCATCTCGGAACTGTCGAGGCCGACAGCGACAAACGCGTCACGGAACGGCAGCGCCTGGTCGAGGGTTTTCTCGGCTTCTTCTTCGCTCAAGTGGCGCAGGAAGCTGAGGATCAAACCGCTGGTGATACCCAGTTGCTGCTCGCCATCCTTCAATGCCGCCGCGATGCCGTTGAGCACCACTTCAAACGGAATGCCCCGGTCGGTGTGGGTCTGTGGGTCGAAGAACGGTTCGGTGTGAATCACATTCTGTGCTTTGCAGCGCAGCAGGTAGGCCCAGGTCAGGTCGTAGAAGTCCTGCGAGGTGCGCAACACGTCCGCGCCCTGGTAATACAGGTCGAGGAATTCCTGCAGGTTGTTGAAAGCGTAAGCCTTGCGCAGGGTTTCCACGTCGGTCCACGGCAGGGCGATCTTGTTGCGCTCGGCCAGGGCGAACAGCAGCTCGGGCTCCAGCGAGCCTTCCAGGTGCAGGTGCAGTTCAGCCTTGGGCAAGGCGTTGAGCCAGTCGTACATATTCTTTTCTCATCAGGTGCAATGACGGCATTCTACAGATGCTCGCCGAAACAATTGGCAAAACCTGACCAAGCGATCCATCAAACGGCTTCTTGCTCGCGGCGATAAGCGTAGGTATCGGCGAAACGCGAGAGCAGGAATTCGGCGCAGGTAGTGGTCGGATATTTCGCCGGATGCTGTGCGTCCTGACAACCGGGCAGGCATTCGATGCGGGTGTCCGGGTGCGGTTCGGCGAAGAACGGCATCGAATAGCGATCCATCCCGAGTGGGCTGATCACCCGGTGCGGGGTTGAGCGATAACGGTCGTTGCTCCAGCGCGCCATCATGTCGCCGAGGTTGACCACGAAGGTGCCATCAATCGGCGGCGCGTCGATCCATTCGCCCCGCACATTCTTGACCTGCAAGCCACCGGCGCTGTCCTGATAGAGCAGGGTGATGCAGCCATAATCGGTGTGTGCGCCGGCGCCTTGCTGTTCGGCGGAACTGGCGGTGTGACGCGGTGGGTAATGGATCATGCGCAGGACGCTGACCGGGTCAGCGAAGCGGCTGTCGAAGAAGTCACGTTCGATGTTCAGGGCGATGGTCATCGCCCGCAGCAGGGTTTGCGCGAGGGCTTGCATGTCGAGGTAATGCTGCTCCATCAGCGCTTCCCAACCTGGTTGTGACGGATGGCGGTTCGGGCCGCGTAACGGTTTCTCGGCGAGCACGTCAGGATGCGCGGCCGGCAGGTGCAGGCCCATGTCGAAGGTTTCTTTCAGGTCGCTGGGTTTGCTCGGGTCGAGTTGCTCGGTGGCGATGGCGCCGTAGCCACGGTGATGACGGGTCTGGGTGATGTCGATCTTGAGTTTTTCCGCTGTGGGCAGAGCAAAAAAACGTTGGGTGTGATCGAGCACGGCGTCGATGCGCTGCGCTGAAATCGGATGACCCTTGATGTAGAAAAAGCCCCATTCGCGGCAGGCGTGGTCGATTTGTTCGGCCACGGCGGGCCAGGCGTTTTCGTCGGCGGAATAGAGCGGGCTGATGTCGATGATAGGAAGCTGATCCATACACAATCCTTGAAAAGTACGGGAGATCGTTCCCACGCAGAGCGTGGGAACGATCGGGGTCAGGGGGATTACTTCGGCATCTCGGCCTTCATGCCTTCCACGTAATAGTTCATCGACGCCAGTTCAGCATTGGTCGCACTCACGCCCGCCGGGATTTTTTCGACGCCGGCCTGATCCTTGATCGGCCCGGTGAACGGCTGGAAGGCACCGCTCTTGATGTCGGCAATGATCTGCTCGGCCTCGGCTTTCACTGGCGCCGGCACCAGATCGCTGATCGGCAGTTCAACCGTGCCTTCCTTCAGCCCGCCCCAGTAATCCTGAGGTTTCCAGCTGTGGTCGATTACGCTCTGCGTCGCCTGAATGTAATGCGGCGCCCAGTCGTTGACGATCGAAGTCAGTACCGCTTTCGGTCCGAAGTGCGCCATGTCCGAGGCGTAACCCACCGCGTACACGCCACGACGCTCGGCGGCCTGAATCGGCGCCGGGCTGTCGGTGTGCTGGAACACCACGTCGACGCCCTGATCGATCAGCGCGTTGGCCGCGTCGGCCTCCTTGCCCGGGTCGAACCACGAGTTGACCCACACCACTTTGATCTCGGTGCCCGGGTTGTACTTGTTCAGGGCCAGTTGAATCGAGTTGATATCGCGGATCACCTCGGGGATCGGGAACGAAGCGACGTAACCGATCTTTTTGGTCTTGGTCATCTTCGCCGCGAGGAAACCGCCGACGTAGCGACCCTCGTAAGTGCGCGCCAGATAGGTGCCGAGGTTCTTGTCCTGTTTGTAGCCGGTGGCGTGTTCGAAGGTCACTTTGGGAAACTGCTTGGCGACTTTTACGGTGGGGTTCATGTAGCCGAAAGAGGTGGTGAAAATCAGGTCGTACTTGTCCTTGGCCATGTTGCGGATCACTCGCTCGGCGTCGGCGCCTTCGGCGACATTCTCGACGTAGTTGGTGGTGATCTGATTGCCGAATTTCTCCGCGAGTGCCTTGCGTCCCTGCTCATGCTGATACGTCCAGCCGTGATCGCCAATCGGACCAATGTAGACGAAACCGACCTTCAGCGGATCGGCAGCGCTGGCGCTCAGACTGATCCCCAGACCGAGGGCGGCGCACAGCAGTTTGTGCAGCGGACGTATTTGCATGAACTCGAACTCCATTTTGTTGTGTGTGGTCAGGGCCAATGCAAATTGCTGACCAAAAGGACAACAAACAATCCGAAATCGCGGTGTGGCCTTCGCGAGCAAGCTCGCTCCCACAGGGGATCGCATTTCAATGTGGGAGCGACCTTGCTCGCGAAGGGGCCGG
>NZ_UTHA01000187.1 GCF_900582195.1 Pseudomonas viridiflava | reverse complement strand
GTCCATCTGCTCTGCCGAAGCTTCAGTCGCTTCCAGTGGGTTGCTGATAATCCCCTTGCCCTTGAGCAAGGCACCGAAATCGGCGCTGTCAGGTCCACCGGAAAGATTCGACGTGTGACCTTTGGCCAGCTCCAGCAGAATCGACGCAAGAACCCGTGCATTCTTGATCTTTTCCTTGGCGATCCGGATGAGCACTGCCTTGTGGGCAGGATCATCTTCAGTAATCGCCTGGCTCAGATAGGCCGTTGCCATGGGCAGTTCGCCTTCAGGTCCTATGAACTGTTCAAGCAGGAGGTCGAAGAACGCGAGATTGGACATGAATGTGTTACTCGTT
>NZ_UTHA01000152.1 GCF_900582195.1 Pseudomonas viridiflava | reverse complement strand
GTCATCGAGCTTGCCGTCGCTGGACGTCAGAGTGATCAGCAAGAGGAAACCGGACGAGACTTTTTCGACCTGCAAACCTTGCTGATTGACCGCTTGCGGCAGGCGCGACTCGACCACTTTCAGACGGTTTTGCACGTCAACCTGCGCCAGCTCCGGGTTGGTGCCCGGCTGGAACGTGGCTTTGATCGTCGCGCTGCCGAGGCTGCTTTGCGATTCGAAGTACAGCAGATGATCGGCGCCGTTGAGTTCTTCCTCGATCAGGCTGACCACGCTTTCATCGACAGTCTGCGCCGAGGCGCCGGGATACACGGCGTAGATTTCGATCTGCGGCGGGGCGACGTCGGGGTATTGCGCCACCGGCAACTGCGGGATGGCCAGCGCACCGGCCAACAGGATGAACAGCGCGACGACCCAGGCAAACACCGGACGGTCGATAAAGAACTGCGGCATAGAAAAGCGTCCTGCTTACTGACCAGAGGTCTGGGCAAGTGGAAGAGGGGTGTCATCGATCTGCACGGTTTCGCCGGGACGGGCGTGTTGCAGGCCTTCGATGACGATACGGTCGCCGGGCTTGAGACCGCCGGTGACGATCCAGCGATTGTTTTGCACCGCGCCCAGTTGCACCGGTTGCTCGGCGACGCGCATCTGCTCATCGACGGTCAGCACCTGAGCTATGCCGGCGCTGTCACGCTGCACGGCACGTTGCGGCACGGTGATGCCGTTCTGGATGGTGGCCTGCTCCAGACGCACGCGGATGAAACTGCCCGGCAGCAAGTCGAGATCCGGGTTGGGGAATTCGCTGCGCAAGATGATCTGGCCGGTGCCCGGGTCGACCGTGATGTCGCTGAAGAGCAATTTACCCGGCAGCGGGTACAGGCTGCCGTCATCCTGAATCAGTGTGGCTTTGACTTGATCCTGACCGACTTCCTGCAACTGCCCGGAACGGAACGCGCGGCGCAATTCGTTGAGTTCACGGGTCGACTGGGTGAGGTCGGCGTGAATCGGGTTGAGCTGCTGAATCAGCGCCAACGGTGTGGTTTCGTTCTGCCCGACCAGTGCGCCTTCGGTGACCAGCGCACGACCGACGCGACCGGAAATGGGTGCGGTGACGGTGGCATAACCGAGGTTCAGTTTTGCGCGTTCGACGGCAGCCTTGTTGGCCGCAACATCAGCGGCGGTTTGCCGGGCATTGGCGCGGGCGTTGTCGTAGTCCTGACCACTGATGGCCTTATCGTCGATCAACTGGGCGTAGCGCTGCTCCTGCAGTTTCGCCTGGAACGCATTGGCTTCGGCCTTGCGCAGCGCGGCTTCGGCGCTGTCGAGGTCCGCCTTGAACGGCGCCGGGTCGATGCGGAACAGCACGTCACCCTTTTTCACGTCGCTGCCTTCACGGAAAGTGCGCTGCAAGACCACGCCGGCCACCCGCGCCCGCACTTCGGCAATCCGTGGCGCGGCAATGCGGCCGCTGAGTTCGCTGCTGATCGTCAGGGGATGCGCTTCGATCGTCTCGATGCGCACCGTGGCCGGTGGCGTCTGATCCTCTGCCTTCGAGGACGAATCACAGGCGCTCAGCGTCAGCGTCATCGCGATCAGGCCGAGCCCGGCCAGCAGTTTCTTCGACATGTACAACCCCCAATATTGATGTCCGCATCCTACGGGCAGACGCCGAGGTTAGCGGTGAAGCTTTGTAGGCGCTGTGTGAAATTGTGTAAGGGTTTTGCTCAGGGACGGGCGAGGGCGTATATCCTTCAGGTCTTGAATTTTTTTGTGACGGTTAAACCGCTTTCGCGAGCAAGCTCGCTCCCACATGGGTTTTGTGAACAGTGCAAAACCACTGTGGGAGCGAGCTTGCTCGCGAAAGCGGTCTGACATCCACCACAGCAATATCTGGATCACCCCATGCCCAACATCCTCCTGGTCGAAGACGACACCGCCCTCGCCGAACTGATTTCCAGCTACCTGGAGCGCAACGGTTATTCCGTCAGCGTGATCGGCCGTGGCGACCATGTGCGTGAACGGGCGCGGGTCAATCCGCCGGATCTGGTGATCCTCGACCTGATGTTGCCGGGCCTTGATGGCCTGCAAGTCTGCCGTTTATTGCGCGCCGATTCGGCGACGCTGCCGATCCTGATGCTGACGGCTCGCGATGACAGCCACGATCAGGTGCTGGGCCTGGAAATGGGCGCCGACGATTACGTCACCAAACCGTGCGAGCCACGGGTCTTGCTGGCACGGGTACGCACACTGTTGCGCCGCAGCAGCCTCGGCGAACCGCTGACCGCCAATGACCGCATCCTCATGGGCAATCTGTGCATCGACCTGTCCGAGCGCACTGTGACCTGGCGCGAGCAACCGGTCGAGCTGTCCAGTGGCGAGTACAACCTGCTCGTAGTGCTCGCTCGTCATGCCGGCGAAGTGTTGAGCCGCGACCAGATCCTGCAGCGCCTGCGCGGTATCGAATTCAACGGCACCGATCGCTCGGTGGACGTAGCAATCTCCAAGCTGCGCCGCAAGTTCGACGACCACGCCGGTGAGGCGCGCAAGATCAAGACCGTGTGGGGCAAGGGCTATCTGTTCAGCCGTTCCGAGTGGGAATGCTGAGCTGATGTTTCGCATCCTGTTTCGCCTGTATCTGGTGACGATCGTCTCCTACAGCGCGGCGATCTATCTGGTGCCGGATCTGGTGGTCATGGCCTTCCGGGATCGCTTCGTCACCTACAACCTCGATTATTCGCGCGGCCTGCAATCGCTGATCACCCGTCAGTTTCACGCCGTGCCGCAGGCGCAGTGGCCGGCGCTGGCGGCATCGATGGACAAGGATTTCCAGCCGCTGCACATCGTCCTCGCGCGGATCGACGATGCCGAGTTCACCGCGATCGAGCAGGAGCGCCTGCGTCGCGGTGAAAACGTCGTACGCATTGGCGACTGGGGCTGGCGCACGCTGGCGGTGACGCCGCTGGACGACATCACGGCCGTACAAATGGTCGTGCCGCCGGATCCGCTGGACGTCAATTTGTTGTACTGGAGCATCAACGTACTGATCGGTGCGACGCTGCTCGCCTGCCTGTTGATGTGGTTGCGCCCGCACTGGCGTGATCTGGAACGGCTCAAAGGCACCGCCGAACGCTTCGGCAAAGGCCATTTGAGCGAACGCACGGAAATCGCCCCAAGCTCCAACATCGGCAGCCTCGCCAATGTCTTCGACACCATGGCCGGCGATATCGAAAATCTGCTCAATCAGCAACGTGATCTGCTCAACGCCGTGTCCCACGAACTGCGTACGCCGCTGACGCGCTTGGACTTTGGCCTGGCGCTGGCCCTGTCCGATGACTTGCCGAGCGCCAGCCGCGAGCGTTTGCTGGGGCTGGTCGCTCACATTCGCGAGCTGGATGAACTGGTGCTGGAGTTGCTTTCCTACAGTCGCTTGCAGAACCCGGCGCAATTGCCGGAGCAGGTCGAGGTGTCGCTGGATGAGTTCATCGACAGCATTCTGGGCAGTGTCGATGAAGAGCTGGAGTCGCCGGAGATCGTCATTGATGTTTTGCTGCACGGTCAGCTCGAACGCTTCTCGCTTGATCCACGCCTGACCGCACGGGCGATCCAGAACCTGCTGCGCAACGCCATGCGCTATTGCGAAAAGCGTATTCAGATTGGCGTGCAGGTCAATGCCGAGGGCTGTGAAATATGGGTCGATGATGACGGCATCGGGATTCCGGATGACGAACGTGAGCGGATTTTCGAACCGTTCTATCGGCTTGATCGAAGTCGTGATCGGGCTACGGGTGGTTTTGGGCTAGGCCTGGCGATCAGCCGCCGCGCACTGGAAGCGCAGGGCGGCACGCTGACGGTGGAAGGCTCACCGTTGGGCGGCGCACGCTTCCGGTTGTGGTTGCCCAATAACGCCTGAGCTTCATGACGCTGAAAATATCCCTGTGGGAGCGAGCCTGCTCGCGAAAGCGGTAACTCAGTCGCCATCTTCGGCGCCGGGAGTCCGCCATCGCGAGCAAGCGCAGGTCTACAGCGTTCTCACGTTCTCAGTGGTTGCGCACCCAGCAGTGTTGCATGCTGCTCCAGGTCCGCCGGCGAACTACGGCCAATCAACATCCAAGCGTGCTCACGCTCGGTCCAATACACCACATTCATCTCATGCCGACGCTCGTGCGCCAACGGCTGACTGCCGCTGTTCGAGCGGGTCACGCACAGCGCCAGTGGCCCATGTTTGGCATCCAGATACACGATCTGCGCGATGGGCACGCCGTCGTACTCAAGCATTTGTGCCCGTTTGAATTCGGTGCCCGGCAACTTCACATTAGCGGGCGTAAGGTTCAGGCCAAGGCGTGCGTCAATCGTGCGCAGTTGCGCCCGTTGGGCTGCTTCGTCGGTGGCCAGATGATCAAGTGTTTGCGGCACATACAGTGCCATGTAATCGCCCACCAATGCGCGCCAGTTGTTCGATGGCGCGGCATGCCAACCGATGAACAAGCGGTCGGCCAACACGCCACCGGCCACTAGCACTGCAGCAGCGCCCGCGATAAACCAGCGGCGGTTGAAACCCGGAGGCTGCGGCGAAGGAATGGCATCGAGCCGCGCTTGCAGACGCTCCAGCGGTGCCTGTTGCGCCAGTTCGTCATAGGCGTTTTTGTACGGCAGATTGCTACGGCTGAGCCATTGCACGCGCAGACTGAGCAATGGGTCTTCGGCAATGGCGCTGTCGAGCTGATGGCGATATTCCTGCTCGAGTTCTCCATCGAGGTAGGCGACCAGTTGCTCATCCGAAGGTGTGTTCATGAACGGTCACCTTCGGTGGACTTCGGCACTGCCTGCAGTGGTGGGTATTCGGCGAGTTTGAGGCGGGCGGTGGCCAGACGACTCATGACCGTGCCGATCGGCACTTGCAGGATTTCGGCGACTTCGCGATAGGACAATCCTTCGACGTAGGCGAGGTAGACCGTTTCGCGTTGGGTCTCGGGCAAGCCGTCGACGCGGCGGATCACTTGCGCGGCCATCACATGCGTCTGCGCGGCGTATTCGCCATCGAACGCCAGTTGGCCATCGGCATCCACCTGACCGGCGCCCTGACGCACGCGCCGAGCGCGCACTTCATTGATCCAGATCGAATGCAGAATACTCAGCAACCAGCGATCCATGCGCGTGCCGGCGATGTACTGACTGGCGCGCTCCAGCGCTCGCACACACGTGGCCTGCACCAGATCCTCGGCCACGTGCCGATTGCGCGACAGCAGCAAACCGTAACGCCACAGTCGCGCCAGGTGCTGTCCGAGTTCTGCTCTGAATGCCTGATCGTTGAAGATAATGGCGGCCCTTATAAGTGCTCAGGTTTTCGATGAATCGTTGATGGCTTCGGCCAGATCCTGGTATTCCTCGCAGGCCGTGCCGCAAATCGATTGGATCTGCTGCAACTGCTCCTGCGCCAGATCGACGCGACCTTTGATCACATAGGCCTCGCCGAGGTATTCGCGCACTTGCGCGTACTGCGGATCGAGTTTCACCGATTGCAGGTAATAACCGATGCCCTCGTCAGTGCGCCCCAGTTTGCGCGTAGCGTAACCGCGATAGTTGAGGGCCTTGGCGGTGTTCGGTTGCTTCAGTGTGTCGAGCAGCGCCAGGGCTTCGTCGTAGCGACCGGCCTTGGCGAGGCGCCAGGCGTAATCGGTGCGGTCGGCATCCGAAAGTGCCTTGCTGACTTGCATCACGCACTTCTGCGTTTTGCTGTCCCAGACCTGGCCTTTCGGGCATTCGGGCTTCTGCACCTCTTCTTCTTCACCATTGGCCAAGGCCAAATGGCTAACCATCGCCGCGACCAGCAGCAACGGGGCGGCGAACATAACGGAACGGATAGTCATGGGCAAGGCTCCACAGGGGCTTATGTTTCACTTTGAACAGCACAGGGTGAATTTTTATTCATTGCTTTATCAGTGACTGTTCAAGTTCAGCGTAAATTCAAGCGCTATGCCCGGGAGCGTCTGCCGTCCATCCGATGTTTTTACCGTAAGAAGCTTTGCCATGACCGATCACGTCCTGCGCGACACCAATGTCAATTGGGTGCCGAAACTGGACGCGATCGTCAATGCGCTGGAAGGGGACACGCCGCGTGGCGCACAGCGTTTCCGCACCCATGCGGGCTCGCCGGAAGACTTGATCTTCAACCGTGTGCGCTCGACCAGTTTTATCGCCGCGCTGCGAGAGGCGTTCGGCTGCCTGGATGGCGCATTATTCCTTGTCCGGGGATCCAGACCGGCCAGTTGTCAAACCGCTGAATTTGAACACACCTTTCTTAACGTCAACGGTGTTCTCTCCAGATTCGGTTTTACCGACAAACTCAATAGTCCCTTCCAGTCGGGGATCATCGACTGACGGGACAACCGTTAGAGTCATCTTGCCTGTCGTTGAAAAGTACGATGTAAAATCAGCCAGGCCACCAAACGCATAGCTCGCTCGATAACCGCGGTCGTTCACGCTAAGAACATGATCGCCAGTGTTGGCGTTTGCAGGGACGTAGACACTCAGCCATGCATATTGAATGGGAGGGGATTCAGAGATGACCTGCTCACCCAGGCCTTGCCAATAAGGGCCAGGATCAGGGGGGAAACCTTCGGTCAGACGCACTTTTTCCGCGTTGAACAACAGGCGCCCACCTGCCTCTGTCTCCGCAGTAAATTCCCCGGTAGTGCTTTTCTCGAAATCACTCATCGCCAATGCTCCTGATATATGAACTCAGTGGGAGCAAGCTCCCGAAAGCTCAAGTTACTGCATCAGAATTTTCGGCATAACTGTCATAGTTGACAGTTGACAGCGAGGTTCAGGCATTCTTGAACGAGATACACCTTGCCAGTGCTGACACCACGCCCTGTGGGAGCGAGCCTGCTCGCGAAGGCAATCTACCCGGCATCCGATAACGCGGATCAACCCACCCGAGCCAGATCCACCGCTTTCCTGTTGCGCTCGCGAACCCCACGCACAACCAGATACAACAACGGCCCGATCGACACAAACACCGCCGTCAGCAGCAGATAGGGCACCACCGACCAGACCGACTGCCCGCGCGACCGGGCATCCTTGACCATCCACACGCCCGCCAGCGTGGCCAACAGATACAAATCAACCACCACCTGAGCGGTATCGGGCCGCGACATCAGGCTGATGCCGAAGTCGATCAACGACTGTTCAGCCTGGAGCATCACCGAAACGGTATAAGCGCTAAACGCGAGCAAAGCCGTGAGGGGCAGGGCGATAGACATCATGCAATCCTTCCTTGGTGTGATGAGAGAGTCGCCAGACTAACGCCACCGCGCAAAATTGACCATTGACGTGTCAGTGGCGCGCAGGCTAATTTCCAGCCCATGACTTCGACTGTATCGCGTTGCCAGCCAATGATTATTACCGCCATTCCTCATTTGGCGGGCTAGCTCACGACTGCAGCACCCAACCCGCCCTAGAGGCGGGTTTTTACTTTCTGTCTCCGGGGTTCTGAAAAATGTCAGGAGACGAACATGCCGCACAGCCCCGACCAGCAAACCCTGCTTGAGCACTACGTGAAAAAGATCCTCGCCGCGCCGGTGTACGACCTCGCGGTGCGCACGCCTTTGCAAGCGGCGCCGGCGTTGTCGGAGGCGCTGGGCAACCGGATTCTGCTCAAGCGTGAAGACCTGCAACCGACGTTCTCCTTCAAGATCCGTGGCGCCTACAACAAACTGGTGCAACTCAGTGACGAGCAAAAGGCGTGCGGGGTGATCACCGCATCGGCCGGCAATCACGCGCAAGGCGTGGCGTTGGCAGCGCGCGAGCTGGGTATCGCGGCGACTATCGTCATGCCGGCGACGACGCCAGAATTGAAAGTGCTGGGTGTGCGCAGTCGTGGCGCTGAGGCGTTGCTACACGGCGAGAGTTTCCCGTTCGCGCTGGCCCACGCGCTGCAACTGGCGGAACAGACTGGACGCACCTTCGTGTCACCTTTCGATGACCCGGAAGTGATTGCCGGCCAGGGCACCGTTGCCATGGAAATCCTCCGCCAGCATCAAGGTTCGCTGGATGCGATCTTTATCCCGGTGGGCGGTGGCGGTCTGATCGCCGGCATCGCAGCCTACGTCAAATACCTGCGCCCGGAAGTGCGGATCATCGGCGTCGAATCAGAACACTCCGCGTGCCTGAAGGCCGCGTTGGAAGCGGATCAGCGTGTGGTGCTGCCGAGCGTTGGCACTTTCGCCGATGGCGTGGCGGTAGCGCAGATCGGCGCGTTCGGATTTGAGGTTTGCCGCTTTTGCGTCGACGAGGTGATCACCGTCAGCAACGACGACCTCTGCGCAGCGATCAAGAATATCTACGACGATACCCGCTCGATCACCGAACCTTCCGGCGCCCTGGCCGTGGCCGGGATCAAGCAATACGTAGCGCGAACCGGGGCGAAAGAGCAGACATTCGTGGCGATCGACTCGGGCGCCAATATCAACTTCGACAGCCTGCGCCATGTCGCCGAGCGCGCCGCGTTGTGCGGCGCCTCGGCGTGAAGCGGCTTACGGCAGCAGAGGGCGCAGGAAGCTGCGCTCGTAGCTGACGATAAACTTCTTCTCGACCAGGCTGGCCACCAGTGCCGTGCTTTCCGAATCGGTCAGCGCGATGTGCCGATAGCTTTCGTAATCCGCCAGCGACGGAAAACTGAACAGGCAATAAGCGATATTGTTCGCGCCCTCGGACGGCAGGAAGTAGCCATGATGGGTGCCGCCCAAGCGTTCGACGATGCCGAGCCAGGCCTTCGCGTAGACCTCGAACTCAGGCAATTGGTAGGGATCAATCACGTATCGGACGTGGCAGGTAATCAAGCAACACACTCCTTGTTCGGGTTATTCCTGCAGGGCTGTACCGACTTTGTCCGACGCCGACCAGATGCGATAACGCACTTCGACATCGGACGGCGCATACACCACGACCGGCAACTTGCTGTTGTACCGCAGCATGAAACCGTCACCAACGACCGGCACGAATGCGCGTTTCTTCTGGCTGCCGGGCGGGCAGGCCATCATCGTGCTCATCGGCCCGATGACTTTTTCCAGTCGATAGAACGGATAACCCCAGCCTTCAAGATTCTTCTCATCGAGAACACCGCCCAAACGCTGGCGATTGCAGTCCACTTCCAGGGTTTTGCCAGCGAGGATTTCCACCTGGAAGTTTTCTTCCTGCTCCTGCTTGGGCAAATGAATGACCTGGCGGGTGAACCCTGCTTCAGCCTTGGGGAACGGCGCGACGTCTTCAAGCTTGGCGGCGTGGGCGAGGGTGGACAGGCTGGCGATGAACAAGCCGGTGGTCGCGTAGACGCGTAAAGAACCCATGGAAGCCTCCGTGCGGGTGTAGGGTGGATGACGGGCATTCTTACCGTCATGGGCCGTGATTGCAAACCAGCGTCGAGTTGCAAATTGCAGTACCCGCCGAGGCCATTCTTGCAATTTGCAAGTAGCCAAATACTGGCACTGACGCCAAGTGCTTGATTTTATGAGGGTGAAAATGAACCGATGAAAGGCACGCTTTATGCGTCTTTTCAGTGCGGCGCACCGGCCTTGGGCGCCTACACTCCAATGGGCATTTCGCAGTACCACCGCTTGTCGCACCAGGGAAACAGCGGGGACACACCCGTGCAGGGGCAGCATCGGTCAGCGTGAATACTTGATTGGCATCTCACAGTAAGGAGAGGGTTTCGCCATGTTTCTGTCTGCCTTGGAACTACGTAATATCATTGAAAGCAGTTTTCTGCCGAAACGCTGCCAGTGCACGCTGTCGCCGGACTTGTCGATGACCGTCAAGGTCTTCGGCGATCACCAGACCGATCAGGTCGAGCTGCTGGTCAGCGGTATCGACGCCAGCCACCTCAATGGCTGTCGTGAAATCAACGAACTGATCGCCGGGCTGCGCTCGGATCTGAACCAGCAAACTGTGCAACATCACTACAGCCCACGTTCCAGAGTCGTTTAACGCACCGTTTCACCCAGTTCGACCGTCACGCGCCGGGCCTGCACAAAACCAAGGCCCAGCGCGAACTCGACCAGCACCGCGAGCAAAATCCCGGGGCCGGCATGGCCGTTCAGCCATTCCGCAAAGCCCAGCACCGCCAAACCAAAACAACCGACGATAAACCCGTTGCTCAGCGCATTGCGCCCCAGCGACGGCGGTGCATTGCGCACCAGATAAAACATCACCCCCAACGCCGCAAACAGCACCGCACTGCGCCGCGCGACAAACCCGGCCGCTTCGGAATATTCAATGCTCCAGATCGCCAGCAGCCTCTCCGGGAAAACGCCCCAGGCCAACGCCAGCAAAAAACACAACGAACACGTGAAGCCCGACAACGTGCGAAACGACAACTGCATGGCGAATCCTTGCGGCAGTGAGGAGGGCTCCGAGCATAACCGCCGAAACTCCCCACGCCTACCGCAAACCCGCAAATCAGACGTTTCTGTCAGTTCTGGAAGTTGCACGCGTCAGACAATTTCCGGTAGCTGATTTCTTCAGGCTTACCGGCGTTGTCGATGTACTTCATGTCGGCCGTAACCACTTTGCACAGTTGCGTTGGCGGCTCGGTCAACGACACCACTTTGGCCACATGCAGCGGCATTCCGTACTCATACGGCACGGCTTTGGACGTCGCGGAGGTGTCATTGGCCTGGGCCAGCCCGGCAAACGCGGTGCAGGCGAGGGCGGCGGTAAGCAACAAAGGGCGAATGTTCATGAAAGGACTCCCGAGTGGCGGTTCTAGAGTTCGGCGTGATGCACCCGAACCTGCCGCACTGGGCAACAGCCAGAATGGCTGAGGGCGTGCGGTTCAGTAGAGTTTTTGACCACGGCGTTAAGGGATGGTTAACCGAGCTGAACGCCGGCTGTCAGGGAGTGCGGCGGTTTTCTCAGGAAGGTTTGGCGAATTCCTACAAAGGCTGGTGCCTTGTCTGCTTTCGGCGGCTGGAGCGGGGCGGTTATTGTCGGTTGCCGCTGCAAAATCAGTGGTTCGGGTTTGGTCACCCGGGAATAATCGATTGCATATGTGCCATCATTTGCACCGCGGAGTTCTTTGACCGTGAAGTGCATAGCTGTGGCGGCCGTGTGCAGGACGCCTTCGGGCGAGCTGAGTTGATTGTTCTCGGTTGACCAAGCCTGTACACGGTCCGCCTCCCATCGTTTGGTCACGGTGTCGGCGGTTACTTTTGAAACAATCGAGTAATCAATATGCCAATAATCAAACTGCTACAAAACCGCTATCTCCCCCTCAGCAGCAACGTCACCGAAACCCCGACACTGCTCATCGACACCCAAGCCAACCCGAAAGACATCCTCGAAGCCGCCGTCCAGCGCATCCGCGCCGCCGCCGACCTGCTCGAAACCCTGCATTGCCTGTGCTTCAAGCACGCCGACGTGCAAGACATTCCACACATCACTCATGCGCTTTACCTGCTGACGCAGGATGGCAATGACTTGCTCCAGGTCGCACAGCAGCAAATGTTGAACTGGAAAGCGCCTGCTTGAATTCACCCCTCAAAAAAGCCTGCCGTCGAGAGAGGGCAGGCTGAGTGGTGGGTGTGGCGGATGCACAAGCTCATTGTGGTTGCTGGCTGCGAGCGTATTCGACCAGATCCTTGGGGTAGACCATGTGATCTACTTTGCTATCGTCTATCCCATATAAAAATGCGATAGCTCCTGCTTATATAGCCCAGTACCCTACGTAATTGCCATCTTCGCCCTGTAAGTGCGAATCGTGCCATGGAGCTTGCTTAAAAGCGGGGTACCATTGACTACAGTATTTTTTCAGAAGTCTCGCTGCTTTCTTTTCGCTGTCTGCGTAGATAGCCTGTACTAAAGGCGAATAGACGTCGTGATACCACTGATCTATATCGTGTCTGCCAGGTAAAATCTTGCAAAGCAAATCTTCATAGAGTGTGTCTGTGCCTTCGTAGTCGGCATTATCGATCAAAGTTACAAAGCGCTTAAGCAGATCTGTGCGATGTAATAGGATGCAAAATCCTATGACTTGAACGCATTCTTCATATTGATAGGGGTAATCACTAATTGCTAATGGTGATATGTCAGGGCTCTTTTCGTATTGTGCTAGTTTGACTTGCCATTCTTCATACTTGGACACTAGATCTTCAAGTATCGGAATGAGCGCGGGAACTGCTTCTCCTGCTGTGTAAGTCGCTAAAAGCTTGTCCAGGGAAAGCCTTTGAAAAAATCTAGAGCGAAGCATTTCTTCTTCTTCGGAAGAATCAGATTTAAATGTTCTAATGCGGTAAAAATCTATAGCATCGTCATATGCCTTCAGGAAGATGCTGTAATGATTTTCGCTATAAAAATTCTGTCTTTCCATCATGGTTGTTCCTCAAGCCTCGGTGGCGGTAATGCAACCTGCCTTAGCTAAAGATTTGTCGTGGTTGCTTACGAGTGGTTTGGTTTTTTTCATAATGAAAGTAATTCTGGTTTTATTGGAGCGCCCGGGATGTTGCTGCGCGAGGCGATACTTTGGCAACGAAGATTCTTGCCCGGTTTTATGAATCTGGAATTTAATATTCATTTGCTGGCTTATAATTTCGGGCGTATTCGACCAAGTCCTTTGGATAAACCATGTGATCAATGTCGCTGTCATCTATCCCATATAAAAAGGCAATAGCACCTGCCTCAAAGGCCCAGTATCCGACATAATTTCCTTCTTCGCCCTGCAGATGAGAGTCGTGCCAAGGCGCTTGTTTAAAAGCCGGGTACCATTCTTTGCAATATTCCGCCAACAGGTCAGATGCTTCATATTTTTCATCTGCGTAGATGGCCTGGAGAAGAGGCGTATAAACTTCGTGGTACCAGTCGTCAATGTCTTCTCTGTCGGGGAGTGCTTTGCATAGAAGATCCTCATGCAAAGCATCTTGACCATCGTAGCCTGCTTTATCAAAGAGTTCGACGAATCGCTTTAGTAGATCTGTGCGGCGCAGTAGTATGCATAAGCTAATTACTTGAATACATTCTTCGTACTCATCTAGCCAGTCGTCAATGGCAAGAGGCGATATATTTACTATGGTTTCAGATAAAGATAGTTTTTCCTGACGGTTCTCATAGTGTGTCATGAGCTCTTCGAGAATCGGGACTAACGAGGTTATTTCTAATCCGGCGGTGTACGAGATGAACAGTTTCTTTAAGGCTACGTTTTTGAAGTGCGTAACTCTAATGAGGCTTCTTGCTCTGGAGTGTCTGACTCGAATGTGTTGTTCGCCCAGAACTCTTTGGTTTCGTCGCTTTAAGCGAGAAAGTCGTTATATCTGACCTCGGTTAAAAATTCTTGTCTTCTGCTCATAGCAGAGTTTTTACTCAAGGGCGAGGATGGTAGTGACAGTATTTTTGCTAAAACGCTTTTTGGTTTAATTGTAGATGGTTTGACTTGGTTTTTGTGAGGGGGGCGGAATAGTTCTGAACGTAGGTCAAGTATTTTACTTCCCGTTCTTGCACGCTTCGCTCAGAACTCAAAGGACAAACCCGAATGAATGGTTGTTACTTCAGATCGAACACCTCAAAACCTTTTCGACCGGGCAGAGTGTTGACACCTTTCGGTTCCTCTGGCTGCCCTTTGATTGCGATGTAGTCATAGACAAGGAATTTTGAGGGCTCTTCATAACCCTCATTCGGTATCACTAAGCGCATTTGTTGTGCATTTAAGTACAACAGGCTCGGAAGCGCTTTTTCGGCGAAATCGATTCGCTCCAGGGTTTTAGTCTTTGGATTTTTGCGTACAACGGCTCCTTTCAAGTAGGGGGAGCCATAGTTCAGAGCGTAAATCAGACTGGCTCCTGAGCATCTTGCTAATACGATGTCGCCAACGAAGTTTGTATCTGGCATGTCCGGAAAAGCGGTATCGACATTATCGCCAATCATCACGAATAGCTGCATACCATCCTCACTTGAGCTGGCGAGCAAGGCCGCACTGGTTCCGTCGGGAAATGGGCAGTCCAGGACGACTTTCTTAGGATCAGCTAAAAGCGGACGACAAAAATGGAGAAAACTAAAACAATCCACAAGTTTTTCATTGTAATGCCGTCCGCAAAACGTCCATCGAGTCAGGATTCGCCGCTAGTTTTTTGGCGCACTCACTTATTTTTTTGTAATAGATTCCATTGGTTTTGCCCCGGTATTTTTTATACGCCTCTTCCGTTGAACTGGAAATGTCCAGCCAGTACTGCATGTACTCTGTTCCCAGTTGAATATTCTGAGCTTCGTCCCATATGGATTGGGATGCGTAAAAGGCTGCCCCAGCCGCAAAGGCTTCTTCAGTCTGAGCATCGCTCGGAGAACGTCCCAATTGTTTTTTCTTTCGGTATTTATAGACTTGTTTGACCGCAGGCTCTTGCATCTGCATAAGGCCTCGGGCTGAATGTTTACCTAAACCCGCATTCGCGTCAAAGCGTGACTCCATATAAATCTGGCAAATCACCGTATTGGTATCGATGGTGGATTTGTTATTGGCTTCCACGAGTTTTCTGATTTCTTTCAAGCGTTGACTATCGTTCACGGCAATTTTTGCTGGAGCGGTATCGGCTTTCGGCGTGAGTGGTTTCTTGGCTGTTGCCAGTGGTTTGTTTTTAGACATCTGAGTCGTCCCAACCCGGGTTGATAGGCGGAATATCGTCATAAACTTCAATAACGGCCGTTTCTGCTTCCGTACTCGAAATTTTTGCAGTTCTTCCATCTGCATTGGTTCGACCTACAATTTGTTTACCAGATGAGGTCTTAATCATATACGGGAAGTTTTTTAGCGGTAATCCAGTATCTTGACTGGTTATAAGGAAATCCAAATCATGTGGGGTTTTCTCAAGCACTTTTTTGCGTTCAAGCAAGTGTCCGACACTACCTACGGCAGCAAGAGTGGGAATCAACGGCACCAAAATCCCGATCCCGGTGCCAACCCCAGGCGCACCGCCGGTATTGACCTTCACTTCGGCGCCGCTGATGGTCACGCCGCCGGCGTCGACCTTGACGAAACTGCCGCCGGCCTTGG
>NZ_UTHA01000069.1 GCF_900582195.1 Pseudomonas viridiflava | reverse complement strand
ATATTCTGGCTGGCGTCGAAGAGGCCGGCAGCGGCTTCGATGGGGGTGGCGGTGAAGGCGGTGAGGACAGCGAAAGCGATGCGCTCTACGACGAAGCCGTCAAATTCGTACTCGAGAGTCGTCGTGCGTCGATTTCCGCTGTACAGCGCAAGCTAAAGATTGGCTACAACCGCGCGGCGCGCATGATCGAGGCGATGGAGATGGCGGGTGTCGTGACATCCATGAACACCAATGGCTCTCGTGAAGTCATTGCGCCCGGCCCGATGCGTGACTGATTGCAAACTGCGTCGACAGCGGGTCTTGCTCGCTGTCGTGACATTCAATGACTGCAAAGAGG
>NZ_UTHA01000070.1 GCF_900582195.1 Pseudomonas viridiflava | reverse complement strand
TGTGTACAGCGTGTGGATGACGCCATTGTCCTCGGTCACCCAGACCACCTTGCCGTCTTCCAGCTTCGCCTGGTAAGTGAGTGAGGGCGCCATACCCTGCAGCGTCAGTTCACGCAGCTCTTCGGCCAGCTCCGGGCTCTCGACCAGCACACCGACCTCTGTGTTCCACAGCAACGGACGCGGGTCGAAATTGAACGAGGCAACGAACACCTTGCGGCGATCGGAAATCCTCGCCTTGCTGTGCAGGCTGGACTCTGAGCTGACCAGCGACTGGCTTTTCCTGAACAGGTGCGGACCGCTGCCGCGCATGGTTTCGACATCGCCGGGCTGGCGGCGCAGTTCGAAC
>NZ_UTHA01000196.1 GCF_900582195.1 Pseudomonas viridiflava | reverse complement strand
CATCACTGAGGTACGAAGCATGAAGACTGTCCCGGCAAAAACCTGTCCTGCACTGACTCTGTCACCCCTGGCTCTGGCCGTCGTCATGTTGATGCCGGTGCACGCTCAAGCCTTCACTGCGACCGTCAATAACGGCGCTGTGGTCGATGGCGAAACCGTTATCGGTGGCCAGCAGAGCGTTGGCGATAACGGCACCGCCAACAATACCTTGATTGAGTTGACGGGCACCCAGGCGGTGTTCCGCGATGGCGTGTCGAATGACGCGACGGTACTCGGTAGTCAACGGGTGCAAAGCGGCGTTTCCAACCGCACGGTGGTGGGCGCCACGGGGTCGCAGTTGGTCTCGACGTCCGGCATTGCCAACGACACCGTCCTCAATGGCGGTTCGCAAACCGTACAGACCCCCAACAGCGTCGCCAATCGTACGGTGATCAATCAGGGCGGGGTCCAGACTGTTCAGCTAACCGCAACGGCGGTGGATACCCTGGTCAATGAGGGTGGGGTGCAGATTCTCACGGATCTGGGCAGATCCCAGGGCAGTCGGATTCTCAGCGGCGGTGAGCAGCGTTTGACCACCACCACGTTCGGCGGCGCGATCGCCACCGATACGCTCATCGACGGTGGTGTGCAGAACGTCTATGGCCGCGGTACGGCCAACAACAGCACGGTCAGCAATGGCGGGCAGGTCAATCTGTATGCCGACGCTCAGGCGAACGGGCTGGTCGCCGAAACGGGCGGCACGGTCAACGTGATGGAAAACGCGGTGAAGACCGTTGACTCGCTGACTCTCAACGGCGGTCGCCTGGCCTTCGCCCCGAGCGGCGATGGCACTTTCAAGACCTTCACGGTCGGTGCTCTGTCCGGCAGTGGCAGTGTGTTGATGAACAGCGACATCGCCAATCAGCAGAACGATTTGCTGGTGGTGCAGGGCGTTGGCCAGGCCAGCGGCGATCACACGCTGATCGTCGGCGATTCTGGGCATGAGCCAGCGTCGTCGGACGGCCGCTTGCTACTGGTCGACACCAACGGTGGCAATGCGAAATTCGGTCTCTACGGCGGACACGTTGATGCCGGTGCATTCCGTTACACCTTGCAGCAGCAGGGCGATGACTGGGTCCTGGCCAGCGCGGGGAACGTGCCGGTGGATCCCGTAACGCCTGTCGATCCAGTAACACCTGTCGACCCGGTGGCGCCCGTTGATCCCGTCACCCCCGTCAATCCGGTGGACCCGGTCGCGCCACCACGGCCAGTCGACCCGGCACCTGAGCATTTGTCCAAGGGCGCCAACGCGGCCATCGCTGCACACACCGCTGGCGCCAGTTTGTGGGGCGCGCAGATGAACGCCTTGGTCAAACGTCTCGGCGAGTTGCGCATGGGCGAGGATGACGGTGGTATCTGGACCCGCGCCATCGGCAAGCGTTTCGACATCAGCGAGCACTCCAGCCGCGCCTATACCCAGGACGTCACGGGTGTGGAAATCGGTGCCGACAAGGCCTTCGCGGTGGACAGCGGCAAGGTCTACGCCGGTGCAATGGTAGGCACCGCGCGCTCGGATCTGGATTTCGGTGAAGGCGCCTCGGGCGAGATCGACAGCCGCATGTTCGGTGTTTACGCGACGTATCTGAACGACAGCGGTGTGTACGTCGACAGCGTTTTGAAGTTCAGCCGTTTCGATAACGACATCAAGACGCCGGACAATCTTGGCCGCGCGGTAAAAGGTTCCTACAGCACCAACGGCGTTGGCGCGGACGTCGAAGTCGGCAAGCGTATCAATCTCAAGGATGGCTGGTTTGTCGAGCCGCAACTGGAGATCACCGCCACGCGCACTCAGGGTGCCAGTTACACCGCCAGCAACGGCTTGCGCGTCAAGTCCGATGATCTCGACTCGCTGCAGAGCCGTGTCGGTTCACTGTTCGGCCGCAGCCTCGAACTGAGCAACGGCATGAAGGCCCAGCCGTACGTCAAAGCGTCGTACATCACCGAGCATGCCGGCAGCAGCAAGGTCAGCGTCAACGGCAACAAATTCGATGCCGAGCTTGCGGGCAATCGTGTCGAACTTGGCTTCGGCGGCGTGTTGCAGGTGAGTGAAAAAAGCAAAATCTCGCTGGATGCCGAGTACGCCAAGGGCGACGGTATCGAGCAACCGTTCGGGGTCAGCCTCGGTTATCGCTACCTCTGGTAAATCGGGATCAGCGACGTCGGCTCATTCCGACGTGGCTGATGTCTGGAAAGTGCCTCGGAGCATTCCTGGTGTCTTTTCAGATTTGTCCTACAGGTTTTGCTGGCTCTTTTGCCTAGTGTGGCGCCTATCCCACCACGAGCGGTGACCTTTTCTCTCACTGTTGAAACCATGTCCTACAAATGCTGGCGAATTCTGATTGTTGACGAGCAGCCCGCGCTGCAAAACCGAATCGGCAAAACCTTCAAGGAACTGGGCTGCCGAGGACTGACGCGGGTCCACTCGTTTCGTGAACTGCTGGGTGTGACCCATTATTCCTGCGAGCCCTTCGAGCTGTTTGATCTGATGATCATCAATGCTGAACTGATCGTCGCTGCCGGCGTGGACCCGGTTCGATTTTTTCAGACCAACACCCAGATTCGCCACGCTGTGATTCACGACGCTCGCCGGGGCCAGCCTCAGGCCGAGACGATTTACGCCAACCATCGACGTCAATTGATGCTGATCCGTCAAGCCGATCGGGACACGCTTGGCCCTTTGCTGGAGCACTTCGATGTTTAGCAGTACGCACACCCGGGTCGCCACGCTGGCTGACGATTGCAACAGGCGATCGGCGCCAGCTCGATCTTTCCATTCCTTGCCCGAGCCATTGCCCATGCCCGAACTGCCTTTACGTGTGTTAGTGCTGGAAGACCATGCTTTTCAGCGTTCAGTCGCGGTCAACATGCTCCGTAGCCTTGGCTACCGCGAAGTCTTCGAAGCCAGTGACGGTGCGCAGGCGCTGGAGTTGCTGGCACGCGTCGGCACGGTCGATATTGCCTTGTGCGATTTGCAGATGGAGGGCATGGACGGCCTGGAGTTTCTGCAGCGGGTTGGTGCATCAGGGCAAGTCAAATCCGTGATCATCAGCAGCTCGCTGTCGGCGGACCTGCGTCGAGCGGTGCATCAGATGGTGGCGTTGCTCGGTCTGGAACTGTTGGGCGATGTCGGCAAGCCTTTGCACGTGCAGGTGCTGGCAACTCTGCTGCGCAAATCGATCGACAGGCCGGCCCTGACGCAACCTGCAGACACCGTGACGCTGGCCAGCGACAAGGCGGTTCGGCAGGCACTGGCACAGCAGCAGTTGCATGCCTGGTATCAACCAAAATTCAACCTGTCCACCGGCGAAGTCTGTGGAGTGGAAGTGCTCTGCCGCTGGCTCCATCCGACCCAGGGTGTCATCTCGCCTGCGTTGTTCATGCCGGTGCTGGAACGTTGCGGGTTGCTCGACGAGTTGCTGTTTACCCAGATCGATCAGGCCCTGACGGTGCAACGCAGTGCTCGTGCTCAGGGCTTTGCATTGAATGTCGCGTTCAATCTGCAGGCGCTTCAGTTGGCCAATGCGCAGCTGACGGCGACGTTGAAAACGCTGCTGGCCCAACACGGCGCCTGCGGTGCGAACCTGACCTTCGAATTGACCGAAAGTGGCCTGCTTGAAGCGCCGGCCACCAGCCTGGAGAGCCTGGTACGGCTGCGGATGATGGGTTGTCAGTTGTCGATCGATGATTTCGGCGCGGGTTTTTCGTCGTTGCAGCGCCTGTGTCAGTTGCCATTCAACGAGATCAAGCTCGACGCTGAATTCGTGCGCAATCTTGAACACGAACCGCGTTGCCGGGCAGCGATCAGTAGCACCCTGGCGTTAGGCGAAACACTCGGCATGACAGTGGTGATCGAAGGCATCGAAACCGATGCACAACGCTGCGAGCTGTTGGCGCTCGGATGCACGCAAGGGCAGGGCTACTGGTACGCACAACCGATGTCCGGTGCCGACCTGTTGCATTGGTTGCAACGACGCAGTGCTCGGCAAACCACCGATGAATAACCTCTTTTTTCCGAACATTCCTACAGAACTCTACAGGTGGCTTGCGTAGTCTTGCCGCACCCAGAAACCCTGACACCGGGAGATCGATCATGATCAATAAAGCCCTGCGCATCCTGATCGCAGACCCTCAGCATTTTCACCGGATGAAAATCGAGCGACTGTTCAACGGCCTCAATTATTACCGCATTGCTCCGGTGCAGAACCTCACCGAGCTGCTGACCCTGGTGGATTATGGTTGCGAGCCCTTCGATGTGGTGGTCATCAACGCCGAACTGGCGGCAGGATCGCTGGATCTGCTGGGGTTTTTCCTGGATAACCCGCAGGTTCGTCAGGCATTGATCTACAACGAGCAAACGGCGCCGTTGCAACTGTCTTGCGGCTTCGCTCAGGAAAATGTCCAGATCAGCCATTTGCCACTGCCATCAAAACAGTCGATCGACCACTTGATGGCGCTGGCCGATGCACCCGCACTGGCACAGACGTTACCAGCCCACAGGGTCAATCCGTTGGTGCAAAGCGCTGCGCGTGCATAAAAAAGCATTTCCTGCAACTGTCAGACCTGACAGGTGATTTGCTCTGCGTTACGTGTAACAGTCCCTGCGCAGCCACTGAGTCCGGATAAGCCGCAATCGGTGGCCTGTTCGTCAGACCTTGCACCGGGAGTGGCCATGAAGTCAGCGCTGATCGTCGACGATCATCCGGTGGTGCGCGCCGCCATCCGGATCGTGTTGCAAGCCGCAGGATTCAAAGAGATCTACGAGGCGTCCCAAGGTAACGAGGTGGTATCGCTGATTCGGGAACACCAGCCTCGATTGGTGATTCTCGATCTGAATTTGCCGGTACTCGGCGGGCTGGAGGTTCTTGCCCGGATCAAGGCCAATGATTTTGCTTGCCGGGTGCTGGTATTCAGTACACACGAACCCATGTTCTATCAGGATCGCTGCGTGCGTGCCGGGGCCATGGCTTACGTAACCAAAACCAATCAACTGGAGCAACTGCGCAACGCCATTCGGGCGGTGATGTCGGGCCATACCTATTTTTCCTCGCTGCCGGACAGTTTCAGCACGCTGAATGCCGTGCAAACCACGGAAAAACAAATGATCGATCAGCTCTCTGATCGTGAATTGAGCATTTTCGAGCAACTGGGGCAGGGCAAGTCCAACAAGGCGATAGCCGAGGACATGCACCTGAGCCACAAAACCGTCAGCACCTATAAAACCCGTCTGATGAAAAAACTCGGGGTCGGCTCAGCGGTGCACTTGCGCGATTTCGCCAAGCGCAATCATGTGATCTGAGCAATCGCACATGAAGCAGGGATGGCGGATTTTCTGGCTGTGGCTGAATCTGATCACCACCTGCTGGGCGAGTGACATGCCGCAGGTGCTGCAAGTGCTGACCCGCAGCGGGCCGGAAAATGCCCGGTTGCGCCTGGACGACCAGGACCGGCAATGGCTGCGTCAGCACCCGGTGTTGCGCATGGGCGTTTCCGGTCCGGACTACCCACCGTTCGAGATCACTCGCAATCAGCATGAACTTGAAGGGCTCACTGCGGATTACGCCGATCTGCTGGCGCAGTTGCTCGGTGTGCGCATCGAAGTGCAGCGTTTTGCCAACCGCGATGCCGTGATGGCGGCACTCAAGCACGGCGATCTCGATCTGCTGGGGACCTCCAACAGTTTTGAAGCCGCCGACCCGGACTTCATCCTGTCCCGTGCCTACGCCGAAGACCAACCGATGCTGGTGACTCGACTCGAAGAGCCGTTGCCGACCGATCTGGCCGGCAAACGCCTGGCCATGGTCGAGGACTATCTGCCACTGGCGAGCGTACAGGCGTTCTATCCCCAGGCCAGCGTGCAGCGCTACCCTTCGGCGATGGATGCGCTCGGGGCGGTAGCGTTTGGCGCGGATGATGTGTATCTGGGCGACTTCATCAGTGCCAACTATCTGATCAACACCAATTATCGTAATGATCTGCAACTGGCCGGCCCGGCGGGGCTGGATGCCAACGCGTTCGCGTTTGCCCTGTTGCGCAGCAATGTGCGCCTCAAACGCATCGTTGACCAGGCGTTGGCGGCCATTCCCATGGAGCGCCGCCAACGTATCGAACAGCGCTGGAGCGCCGGTCTTGCCGAGATGGCTGAGCAGTCGCGGGTGCAGCTCAGTGCCAGTGAGCAGGTGTGGCTGGATCAGCATCCGCTGATCCGGGTCGGTGTCGTCGAAGACTTCGCGCCGCTGACTTTTTTTGACGCCGACGGACGCTTCAGCGGATTGTCGGCGCAACTGCTGAGCCTGATCAGTCAGCGCAGCGGGCTGACCTTCGAAGTTGTGCGCGGAACGTCGCTGGATCGCCAGATCGAACAGCTCAAGGCCGGCGAACTGGATGTGTTGCCGGTGGTGACGCCGAGCAGCGAGCGCGAAACCGAACTGCAATTTACCCGCGCCTACCTGAACAATCCGTTTGTGCTGGTCAGTGCAATCGCCGCGCAGGGGCCGCTCAACCTTGATGACCTGACCGGTAAACGGCTGGCGATTTATCGCGGTCATCCATTGCGCGGATATCTACTGGAGCGGATACCGCGCATCCGTCTGATCGAAGTCAAAAGCCCTGCCGAAGGCATGGCGTTGATTGCCAAAGGCCAGGTCGACGCCACGGTCAGCTCGCTGCTGGTGGCACGCTTTCTGATCGCCCGTCATTACCGCGAACGTCTGCGCATCAGCGGCACGATCGGTGATCAACCGGCGCGCATTGCGCTGGCGACGGCGCCGCAAATGCCGGCACTGCATTCGATCCTCAACAAGGCGCTGCTGAGCATCGCCCCGCAGCAAATGGATGAGCTGGTTGAGCGTTGGAGCCACGATGTGGTGGTGGATGACAGTTACTGGTTGCAACATCGTCGCGAGATTCTTCTGGGTTTTGCCGGCGCCGCGGTCTTGCTGGCGCTGGCCCTGGCCTGGATCGTTTTTCAGCGCCAGCAGATTCGCCGGCGCCAGCAGTGGTTGCAGCAATTGCAGGAAGCCAAGGACGCGGCGGACGACGCCAATCGGGCGAAAACCACGTTTCTGGCGACCATGAGCCATGAAATCCGTACACCGATGAACGCCTTGATCGGCATGCTTGAACTGGCGCTGAAGAGGGCCGAGGAAGGTGTGACCGATCGCCTGGCGATTCAAGTGGCGTCCAATGCCGGGCAACAATTGCTCGCACTGATCGGCGACATTCTCGACATCGCGCGGATCGAGGCCGGGCATTTGTCCCTCGCCCCCGAACGCGCCAACCTGCGCGAACTGGTGGTGTCGGTGTGCCGGGTGTTCGAAGGGCTGGCGCGGCAGAAGCGTTTGCTGTGGCACATCGAACTGGATGCCCGCAGCAACGTTGATGTGCTGATCGATCCGACGCGCTTCAAGCAAGTGCTGTCGAACCTGCTGAGCAATGCGATCAAGTTCACCGAAGAAGGCGAGGTCAGCCTGCGGCTGGTGGTGACCACCTTCACGGCCGAGCGCCTGGCCGTGAGGGTGGTCATTGATGACAGTGGGGTGGGGATCAGCGACGATGACCGGCGCCGGCTGTTCAGCCCGTTCGTGCAGGCGAGCAATCACTCGCAGTCGGCCCGCAGCGGTTCCGGACTGGGGCTGGTGATCAGTCGCAGCCTCTGCGAAATGATGGGCGGCACGCTGCGACTCGACAGTGCACCGGGTGAGGGAACGCAAGTCGAGGTCAGTCTTGAACTGCCACTGTTGGCCGCCCTCGCTCAACCCGCTGCAACCGCGCAAACCGAGGGAGCTGCGCGCTGTTCACTGAATGTGCTGGTGGTGGACGATCATCCGGTGAATCGTTTGCTGCTGTGCTGGCAGTTGAGTGAACTCGGCCATCGCACGGTCGACACCGAGAACGGTGATGAGGGCCTGGAGCGATGGCGCACGCAGGCATTCGATGTGGTGATTACCGATTGCAACATGCCGCGGCGCAACGGTTATCAACTGGCGCGGGCGATCCGTGATGAGGAAGCGCTTGCCGGCCGCCAGCCCTGTCTGATTCTTGGCTTTACCGCCAACGCGCAGGTCGAAGAGCGGACGCGTTGCCTGAATGCCGGCATGGACGAATGCCTGTTCAAACCGATCCGCTTGCACGACCTCGCGCAGGCGTTGGCGGTTGCCGGTCATTGCGAAATGACGCTAGACCCTGGCGAGGTGCCGGCGCTGGTGGAAATCGACCTGAGCACACTGGAGCAAATGGCCGGGGATGATCATGCGTTGATCGGGCAGTTGCGCAAGGAAGTGCTGAACAGCTTGCAGCTCGATCTGCAAAGTCTGGAAGTATTGCAGCGAGAGCAAAATCGCCAAGGGTTGCGTGAACTGGCGCATCACATCAAGGGCGCGGCGCAGATGGTCGGTGCGGCGCGAGTGGTGGCGGCGTGTGTCGAGCTTGAGCAGGCGTGTCGCGAGACGCACGCGGCGCCGCTGGACGTGGCGGGCGAAACGCTGCGCGAGGCCATGGCCAGCCTCGCGCAACGTCTGCAAGTCTGACGGGTGTCGGGTCAGTCCCAGTGCGGTGCGATGCCTTTCGGGCTGGTCAGGCGCTGGCCGCGCTCAAGCGTGGCAATCAGCGCCATGTCGGCGTCGCTTAGCGTCACTGCGGTGGCGGCAAGGTTGCTTTGCAGGTTGTCACGTTTGGTCGACGACGGGATCACGGCGTAACCCGACTGCATGGCCCAGGCCAGGGTGACTTGTGCCGGCGTCGCCTGCAGGCGTTCGGCGATCTGCTGGAGCAACGGATCTCTAAGCACTTCACCGTAGGCGAGGGTCATGTACGAAGTAATGTGGATGCCTTGGCTGCGGGCGAACTCGACTACCTTGCGGTTCTGCAGGTACGGGTGCAGTTCGATCTGGTTGGTCGCGATGTGTTCGGCACCGACCGCGGCAATCGCCTGATGCATCAGCTCGATGGTGAAGTTGGACACACCGATCTGCCGGGTCAGGCCCAGACGCTTGGCTTCGAGCAGGGCGCCCATGAATTCTTCGACCGGTACCTGGTTTTCCGGCGACGGCCAGTGAATCAGCGTCAGGTCGAGGTAGTCGGTCTGCAGTTTTTGCAGGCTGTCCTTGAGGCTGTCGATCAGCCGGTCTTTGGCGAAGTTGGCGACCCAGATCTTGCTGGTGATGAACAGCTCTTCACGCGGGATGCCGCTGGCGGCGATAGCCTCGCCGACATCGGCTTCGTTTTCGTAGATTTGCGCGGTGTCGATGACCCGGTAGCCGAGTTCGAGGGCGGTGCTCACCGAGTCGATGACCACTTGGCCTTGCAGACGAAATGTACCAAGACCGAAAGAGGGAACAGACATGAAAGGCTCCAGGGGTTGCAGTGGGAATGGGCAGGAGTATCCGTGTCTGCATCGTTGAGAAAAACCGTTGGTGGGGCAAAGCACTGTTGATCGGAAGTCATGAATCAAATGTGGGATATGTGTTGACCGGGCTGGCCCCTTCGCGAGCAAGCTCGCTCCCACATTGGAATGCGTGCTCATGTGGGAGCGAGCTTGCTCGCGAAGGGCGCGCCGCCGATTCAGGCAATGTCGCTTTGGGCAAACTCCTCGCCGAGAAAATCAATCTTGGTGCGCACCGACGGCAACAAATCGCGGCGCGGCGGCGAAACCATGATGCTCGAACACTTGGGTGAAGGAGTAGAAGGTATTGAGGTTCCCCACCATCGTTCTCCAGATAGAACGATGAGGCTGATTTTTGCAGTCTAGTGCACTAATGGTTATGGATTTAAGCTTAATCCATCGCGTCACTCACCCTAATTGGAGACAACCATGAAAAACATCATCGGTATCTACACCAGCCCGCGCGGCCATTGGGTCGGTGATGGTTTCCCGGTTCGCACGCTGTTTTCCTACGACAACCTGGGCAAGCACATCAGCCCGTTCCTGCTGCTCGACCACGCCGGCCCTGCCGATTTCACCCCGACTACCGAACGGCGTGGCGTTGGTCAGCACCCGCACCGTGGTTTCGAAACCGTGACTATCGTTTATGACGGCGAGGTGCAGCACCGCGATTCGACCGGCAGCGGCGGCGTGATCGGCCCGGGCGATGTGCAATGGATGACGGCTGCTTCCGGGATCCTCCACGAGGAGTTTCACTCGGAAAACTTCGCCAAAACCGGCGGCAAACTGGAAATGGTCCAGCTGTGGGTCAACCTGCCGGCCAAGGACAAAATGGCCGCGCCGGGCTACCAGACCATTCTCGACAGCGACATCCCGAGCATTGCGCTCAAGGACAACGCCGGCAGCCTGCGGTTGATCGCCGGTGAGTTCGAGGGGCACACAGGCCCGTCGCGGACCTTCACACCGATCGATGTGTGGGACTTGCGCCTGAACGCCGGCAAGTTGCTGACGCTGGAACTGCATGACGGGCGCAACACGGCGCTGGTGGTGTTGAAAGGCTCGGTGCAGATCAACCGTGTGGAATCGGTGCGCGAAGGGCAGTTGGCGCTGTTCGAACGCGACGGCCATCAGATGACGCTCGAAGCGAGCCAGGACGCGGTGGTGCTGCTGCTCAGCGGCGAGCCGATCGACGAACCGATCGTCGGCCACGGCCCGTTCGTGATGAACACCGAACAGGAAATCCACCAGGCCTTCGCCGACTTCCAGTCCGGCCGTTTTGGCCAGATGCACGCCTAGCACAAATCGCTGCAGGAGCTGCCGCAGGCTGCGATCTTTTGAAATTGATCTTTAAAAAATCAAAATCAAAAGATCGCAGCCTTCGGCAGCTCCTGCACGGGTTTTTTTGTTGTCAGTGAGATCGCGTTCATTCGCTGAAATCAATTGCTCCTACACTTGCTCAATCTGTGCGATCTTCTCGCGATTGGCCCCGTCGGAGTTGTTTGATGCTGTCTCTGCTCACTGAACATCCGTTGTTCTGCGCGTTGATCCTGATCCTCCTTGATCTGGGCTTGTGGCGTCTGATCAGTTCCCGTGGCAGTGAGTGGAAACTGCTGGTGCGGGTGCTGATTTTCAGCTTGTTCAGCGTGCTGTTGTTCAACGAAGGTCTCAACCCGATGGAGCCGGCGCCGTGGGCCGACAATGTGCCGCTGCATCTGGCAGCGACCGGGCTGCAGATTGGCTGGTGGCTGTTCGGTGCGCGTACCCTGACGGTGTTGATCGGCGCGGTGATGATGCAGCGGGTCGGTCACACCGGGCGGCTGTTGCAGGATTTGCTCGGCGCGGTGATTTTCCTCATCGCGATCATTGCCGCACTGGCCTATGTGCTGGATCTGCCGGTCAAAGGCGTGCTGGCCACCTCCGGCGCCTTGGCAATCATCGTCGGTCTGGCCCTGCAGAGCACGCTCAGCGACGTGTTCTCCGGCATCGTGCTCAACACCACCAAGCCTTATCAACTGGATGACTGGATTTCCATCGACGGCACCGAAGGTCGGGTCACTGATATCGACTGGCGCGCCACACGCCTGCAAACCAGCCAGGGCAGCATGGCGGTGATTCCCAACTCGCTGGCGGCCAAGGCCAAGATCATCAACTTCAGTCGGCCGAGCAATATGTTCGGCGTTGCGGTCAGCGTGCAGGTCAGTCCGCATGCGCGGCCCAGTGCAGTGATCGATGCGCTGGAGCGGGCGATGCAAGGCTGCCGGCAATTGCTCGACACACCGGCGCCGAGCGTTGCACTGAAAAGCTCCGGCAGCAGTGGTGCTGAATACGAAATCAGTGGCTTCGTTGCATCGATGGGCGAAAAACGTGTGGTGCGCAATCAGCTGTTCGACCTGGCGTATCGGCACTTGCAGGCGTCCGGGGTCAATCTGCTCTCGAGCGATGAAAGCAGTGTGCCGAGCAATCTGTCGCGGCCACGGGCGTTACTCGACAGCTCGCCGATCTTCTCGACCCTGCGTCAGGAAGAGAAAGACACCTTCAGCCAGAACATGAGCCTGCAAACCTTTCGCGCTGGCGAAATCATTCTTGCGGGCGGCGAGGTCAGCGATCATCTGTTCATCATTGAGTCCGGCGTGGTTTCGGTGACGCTGAAGCGCCATGGCACACCGTTCGAATCCGGGCGCATGGGGCCGGGCGAGGTGATCGGCGAGGCCGGGATTCTTGCCGACTCCTCGTTGCCGGCGGACTTTTCGGCGAAGACCTTTTGCGCGTTGTATCGCATCGAGAAGTCGTACCTCAAACCGTGCCTCGATGCGCGTCATGACATCCACGATGCGATGCAGACGCTGCTCGATTATCGCCTGCACAAGGCGCAATCCCTGACCGAGGAAGCGCCGGCAGTCGTACCGAAGAGAGGCTTTCTGCAATGGCTGCGCAATCGCGCCTGAGCATTACCGGTCGCCGACGGAGCGACCATGTGTGC
>NZ_UTHA01000017.1 GCF_900582195.1 Pseudomonas viridiflava | reverse complement strand
GCTTTTCTGTTCCGAATCGGTATAGGTGAAATTGCCCTTGAGCGCCACGTCCGGGGTGATGTCCCAACGACCGTTCAGCTCGATGCCCTTGATCACCGCCTTGTCGACGTTGACGCGGTCCATCACGATGAAGCCGTTCCAGAGCTCTGTCGTGGTGACGGTCGAGAGCTCGTCCTGGAAATCGTTGTAGAACACCGTTGCACCGGCCGACAGGTCATTGCGGTTGGACCACAACGCCGACAGCTCGTAGTTGGTGCTGGTCTCGGGCTTGAGGTCCGGGTTACCGAGCATCACGAACGTGTTGCGGCGCAGGTACGAATAACCC
>NZ_UTHA01000179.1 GCF_900582195.1 Pseudomonas viridiflava | reverse complement strand
TTTTCAGAAGTTTTCGAAGAATTCTTCAACAACTTCAACCACTTGCGCTTCCGATCTCTCGTCAGCGGGAGGCGAATTCTACAGCGTTACACGCTGCTGTCAACACCTCTTTTTCAACTTCCTTTTTGGCTTCGATAAACTGAAGCAACCTGCTGCCGAAACCTGCATAACTCATTGAATCTCAAGGAGTTTTCCGTTTCGACTGCGCCGGAAGTGGGGCGAATTATAGACATCTGAAATTCGCCGTCAACCGTTAATTGCGCTTTTCCTGCAAAACCTGCTTCTTAGCCAGCAAACGGGGGATTCGGCGCATCACTGGCGGAAGACGCAGCACCAGAAGCACCACACCTATAAAGGCATAGATCGCCCATTCCTCAAGATCAGCGCGCACGATCCACAACATGTGCAGCAAACCCAGGCCAAGAATCACGTAGACCAGACGATGCAGCTTCTTCCAGCGCACACCCAAACGACGCTGACTGTAGCGATTCGACGTCACCGCCAGCGCCAACAATCCGAGAAAACCCAACGCCCCCACTATTATGTAGGGCCGCTTGCGCAACTCGACCGTCAACTGCGACCAATCGAAACCCAGAATAAACGCTATATAGCTACACAGATGCAAAACCACATAGGCAAAACACCAAAGCCCCAACTGCCGGCGGACAGCAATCCACCCTGCCCACCCTGTTAGCTTCTGCATAGGCGTCATGCTCAGAGTGATCAGCAACAACACCAACGTCCCCAAGCCCAGCCGATCCACCAACACCTTGCCGGGATCCGGCCCGAGTAAATCCTCGAGCGCCTGAAACAACCACAGCATCGGCCAAACTGCCGCCGCAATGAAAACGCCTATACGCCAGTACGGGAATCGCATCAGTAGTTCTTCCGCAGATCGAGCCCTGTATATAAAGAAGCGACTTCATCCGAGTAGCCATTGAACATCTGCGTATCGCGTACGTTTGGCTTGAACAGACTGTTCGGCAAACGCCGCTCCCGCGCCTGCGTCCAGCGTGGGTGATCAACGGTTGGATTCACATTTGCGTAAAAGCCGTACTCATCTGCCGCGATGCTTTGCCAGGTTGTTTTCGGCTGCTCACTGACCAGACTGATACGCACGATGGATTTAACGCTCTTGAAGCCGTACTTCCATGGCACCACCAAGCGCAGCGGCGCGCCGTTCTGATTCGGTAACTCGCGGCCATACATACCCACCGCCAGAATCGCCAGTGGATTCATTGCCTCATCCAGACGCAGGCCTTCCACATAAGGCCAGTCGATCAAGGCGAAACCAGAGCGCTGACCGGGCATGCTCTTGGGATCCTGCAAGGTTTCGAAACGGATGTATTTGGCTTTGGAAGTTGGCTCGACCTGTTTGAGCAACGCCGAAATCGGAAAACCAATCCACGGAATGACCATCGACCAGGCTTCTACGCAGCGCAGACGATAGATGCGCTCCTCCAACTGGTACGGTTTCATGAAGTCTTCCAGCGCATAACGCCCTGGCTTACCCACCTCCCCGTCGACCACCACACTCCACGGTTCGGTCTTCAACGAGCCGGCATTCGCCGCCGGATCGCCCTTGTTGGTTCCGAACTCATAGAAGTTGTTGTAGTGAGTGGCGTCCTTATAAGGCGTGATCGCCTCATCCTTGACGTTTACGGCGCCCCATTTGGTAGAAGGAAGTTTCTCAGCGAACCATGCGGGAGCCTTGCCCGGCTCGACATCGGCATACCGCGCCGCATCGTCGGCATTGGCCCAACGTGGCAGGCTACTGACGGCGATACCGGTTGCAGCGACCCCCAATAATTGGCGACGAGAGAGATAAATGGATTCAGGCGTGACATCCGACTCATGGCAGTCGGACGCTTTGGGGACTTTGATCAACATGGCAACTCCGCAGGCTTTGGAGGACTGATGCACCCATAGACTGCGGAGTATGCGGGAAATTACATCACTCGGCTTTTTTGTGCCGACGAAGATGCAACAGGTATTGCACCGGGCCGGAAGCGGCGTAGGCGAGGAACACCAGCAACAGAATGCGCGGTGGATCGCTGAACACCACGGCGAACACCAGCACCACAGCAAGGATCGCCACGAACGGCACGCGCCCCTTCAGGTCCAGCTCCTTAAAGCTGTTGTACTTGATGTTGCTGACCATCAGCATGCCGGCCGCCGCAACCATCAGCGCGACCAGAAACGACATCTTCGAACCCTGAATGCCGTAATCGCTGAACGCCCAGACAATACCCGCAACCACACCGGCCGCTGCCGGGCTGGCCAGACCGATGAAATAGCGCTTGTCAGCCGTACCCACCTGAGTATTGAAGCGCGCCAGGCGCAATGCTGCGCCCGCTACATAGATGAAAGCGACCATCCAGCCGACCTTGCCCATGTCGCCCAACGCCCAGCCGAAGGCCAGCAACGCCGGTGCAACACCGAACGCGACCATATCCGACAGGGAATCGTACTCGGCGCCAAAGGCACTTTGCGTATTGGTCATACGCGCCACGCGACCGTCGAGGCCGTCGAGGACCATGGCGACGAAGATCGCGATCGCGGCAAACGCAAAATACTTGCTCGCGTTGGCGGAATCACCGGCACTCAAGGCCGCTTGGGCACTCATCGAGTTGATGATGGAGTAAAACCCTGCGAACAGGTTCGCAGTGGTGAACAGATTCGGCAGCAGATAGATACCACGATGCCGGACTTTACGACCTTCTGCGTCGTGCCCTTCTTCGATGTGTTCATCGATGGGCAGCAGGCTTTCGGCGTCAGAAGCCTTGTTCGGCTCTTCGGGACGTTCGCTCATGGACATTACCTTGCAACGGTTTGGAGAAATTTCGACAAGTGCTTGAGGACGACAGTTCGGCCACAAACGCTGCAGCTTTATACCAGAACCACCGGCTCAAACGAAAAAACGCGGCCAAGGCCGCGTTTTCCGTACAAGAATGACGACTTAGTTTTTGGCTTTGTCGACGATCTTGTTGGCACCGATCCACGGCATCATGGAGCGCAGTTGCTCGCCGATGACTTCGATGCCGTGAGCGGCGTTGTTACGACGCTTGGCGGTCATCGAAGGGTAGCCGGTTGCGCCTTCGCTGATGAACATTTTGGCGTATTCGCCGTCCTGAATACGTTTCAGGGCGTTGCGCATGGCCTGACGGGACTCGGCGTTGATCACTTCCGGGCCAGTCACGTACTCGCCGTATTCGGCGTTGTTGGAGATCGAGTAGTTCATGTTGGCGATACCGCCTTCGTACATGAGGTCAACGATCAGTTTCAGTTCGTGCAGGCATTCGAAGTAGGCCATTTCCGGCGCGTAGCCAGCTTCAACCAGGGTTTCGAAACCGGCTTTTACCAGTTCAACGGTACCGCCGCACAGAACGGCTTGTTCGCCGAACAGGTCGGTTTCGGTCTCGTCCTTGAAGGTGGTTTCGATGATGCCGGTACGACCGCCACCAACACCTGCCGCATAGGACAGCGCAACGTTTTTGGCGTTGCCCGAGGCGTCCTGGTAGATAGCGATCAGGTCAGGGATACCGCCGCCCTTCACGAACTCGGAACGTACGGTGTGGCCCGGCGCTTTCGGCGCGATCATGATCACGTCGAGGTCGGCACGCGGCACAACCTGGTTGTAGTGGATCGCGAAGCCGTGGGAGAAGGCCAGGGTGGCGCCTTTCTTGATGTTCGGCTCGATTTCGTTTTTGTACAGGGAGGACTGGAACTCGTCCGGGGTCAGGATCATGACCAGGTCGGCAGCCGCAACAGCGGAAGCAACGTCGGTCACTTTCAGGCCGTGAGCTTCAGCTTTGGCAACAGTGGCCGAACCTTTACGCAGACCAACGGTAACGTCGACACCGGAATCTTTCAGGTTGCACGCTTGGGCATGGCCCTGGGAACCGTAACCGATGATGGCAACTTTCTTGCCCTGGATGATCGACAGGTCGCAGTCTTTATCGTAGAAAACTTTCATGAATTTCCCCTTTATATCCAGGCCGTTCAGGCCATTCGCTAATTTGGTTTAGATGCTGAGTACTTTGTCGCCGCGGGCAATGCCGGTCACGCCGCTACGGACGGTTTCCAGAATCGATGCGGTGCCGATGGACTGAATGAAGCTGTCGAGCTTGTCGCTGGTACCGGTCAACTGAACGGTATACACGCTGGCACTGACATCGACGATCTGTCCACGGTAAATATCGGTGGTGCGTTTGATCTCGGCGCGCTGGGCGCCAGTGGCCTTGACCTTGACCAGCATCAGTTCGCGCTCGATGTGAGCACTTTCCGAGAGGTCCACCAGCTTGACCACTTCGATCAGCTTGTTCAGGTTTTTGGTGATCTGCTCGATGACTTCATCGTGGCCAACAGTGGTCAGCGTCAGACGCGACAGGGTCGGGTCTTCAGTCGGCGCCACGGTCAGGCTTTCGATGTTGTAGTTGCGCTGCGAGAACAGGCCGACTACGCGAGACAAAGCGCCGGGTTCGTTTTCCAGAAGCAAGGAAATAATGTGCCGCATGATTAAGTACGCTCCGTCTTGCTCAGCCACATATCGCGCATCGAGCCGTCTTTGATCTGCATCGGATAGACGTGCTCGCTGGTGTCGACCGAAATATCGATCACCACCAGGCGATCCTTCATGGCGAACGCTTCTGCCATCTTCGACTTCAAATCTTTCGATTCGGTGATGCGTACGCCGACGTGGCCGTAGGCTTCAGCCAGCTTGACGAAGTCCGGCAGCGATTCCATGTAGGAGTGCGAGTGACGGCTGCCGTAGCTCATGTCCTGCCACTGACGCACCATCCCCAGAACACCGTTGTTGAGGATGACGATTTTGACTGGCAAGCCATATTGCAGGCAGGTGGACAGTTCCTGGATGTTCATCTGGATACTGCCTTCGCCGGTGACGCAGGCAACGTCGTCATCCGGGAAGCTCAACTTGATGCCCATGGCCGCCGGAAAACCGAAGCCCATGGTGCCCAGACCACCGGAGTTGATCCAACGGTTAGGCTTGTTGAACGTGTAGTACTGCGCCGCGAACATTTGGTGCTGGCCCACGTCGGAGGTGATAAAGGCATCGCCCTTGGTCACTTCGCAGAGGGTTTCGATCACGGTTTGCGGTTTGATCTTGCTGCCGTCGCCCTTCTCGTAAGGGAACAGGCCGCGATCACCGCGCCATTCATCAACCTGCTTCCACCAGCTGGCAACGGACTCCTTGTTCGGGGTCTCGCCGATTTCCTTGAGGATCGCAACCATTTCGGTCAGGACGCTCTCGACCGGACCCACGATAGGCACGTCGGCCTTGATGGTCTTGGAAATCGATGCCGGGTCAATGTCGATGTGGATGATCTTGGCGTTCGGGCAGAACTTCGCCGCGCCGTTGATCACGCGATCGTCGAAACGCGCGCCGACCGCGAGGATCACGTCAGCATGGTGCATCGCCAGGTTGGCGGTGTAGCTGCCGTGCATGCCGAGCATGCCGATGAACTGACGATCTGTGCCCGGGAAACCACCCAGGCCCATCAAGGTGTTGGTCACGGGCAGGTTGAGCATTTTTGCCAGTTCGGTCAGCGGTGCGGAACCGTTACCGAGGATCACGCCGCCACCGGAGTACATGACCGGACGCTTGGCCGCCAGAAGCATCTCTGCCGCCTTGCGGATTTGCCCGGAGTGACCGCGAACGGCCGGGCTGTAGGAACGCAGCTTGGCTTTCTTCGGGAAGATGTATTCGAACTTCTCGGCCGGATTGGTCATGTCTTTCGGGATATCGACCACGACCGGGCCCGGACGACCGGATTGCGCCAGGTAGAAGGCCTTCTTCATGACTTCCGGGATTTCCGAAGCGTGCTTGATCATGAAGCTGTGCTTCACGATCGGCCGGGAGATACCGATCATGTCGGTTTCCTGGAACGCGTCGGTGCCGACCATGGTGCTTGGCACCTGACCGGAAATGATCACCATTGGAATCGAGTCCATATAGGCGGTCGCGATCCCGGTAATGGCGTTTGTGGCGCCAGGACCGGACGTCACCAATACCACGCCGGCTTTACCGGTGGCACGGGCATAACCGTCAGCCATATGGGTTGCCGCTTGTTCGTGACGAACCAGGATGTGAGTCACTTCCGGTTCTTTGAACAGGGCATCGTAAACATGCAGGAGAGCACCACCCGGGTACCCGTAGATATATTTGACGCCTTCGTCACGCAAAAAGCGGACGAGCATCTCACCGCCAGATAAAAGCTCCACGTTGTTCACCTCTAAAACGCCAGAATACCGTCCACAAAAAAGGGGCGGGTCTTAATAGGTTTACTTCTCGGCAGAGCATGAGCGACGGTGGTCGCCGACTACGTCAGCACTGACTGAGCAAGTATTGGGATCGTCCCAAGTGTTGCGGGCCTTTCCCACCCAGCGCGAGGTAACGCGTTGCGGGTGTAACAGGTCGGCGCGGATGTGCGCCTCATGATCTACCGAGTGGGTCTGCTTCTGGCAGTCCCTCTACAGCGGACTTTGGATTCTTCTGTTTCGCCCTCTCCAAGTCAAGTCGTCTATGTGGTTAATTGTGGGTAAGCACATGAGAACGCAAGAAAAAACCTGAAAACCGCTACTCTGTTAGTGTCAATTGCGCAATTTTGCCAAGGAATCAGCATGCGAACGCTCCTCCTTACTCTGCTGATCGGCCTCAGCCCATGGTGCATGGCCGCTCAAATCTACAAATGGGTCGATGCTCAAGGTGTCACGCACTTTGATGCGCAGCCGCCACCGGGTCAGCCGTCGACTACTTTGCAGACGCCCTCCTCGCCGCCGCCGAAACCGGCGGCAATGCCGGGCAGCGGCGTATTGGGCAATCAGAAGGCAATTGATGACAAGGTGAAGAAACAGGTCGCCGATCAGCAGGCGCAGTTCAAGCAGTTTTGCGAACAGGCACGGACGAACCTTGCGCAATTGCAGAACAATCCACGTTTGAGGGAGGAAGTGGAGGGACAATTGCGCCGGCTGGACGATGCACAGCGGCAGGAACGTATCGTCGAGGCACAGAAACAGATAAGTGAAAACTGCCAGTAGCGACTGGCAGTTTCCAATTCAACGCGAGGCAGTGATCAGCAGGTCAAACTCTTTGAGCAGCACCTGAAGCTGACGATCCTTGCCACCCAGGTTGCGCTGAGCGAAGACCATTTCTGCCATTTCCTGAATGCCCGAGGCATTTGGCAACGGCAGATCCTGTTCGAGGATCATTTTCATGCGTGGCAGGAAGATCCATTGCAGCCACTGCTCGAAGTCGAGCGTGTCGACTGAAAACGGCTCGACACTGCTCAGGGCTTCGGCCGCCGGCTGCACCTCATCCCACCAGCCTTGGGTGCGCAGTTCACGCTCGATCAGCAACAACTGATCGGCGATTTTCGGGAAGCGAGCATCCATCACAGCGAAACCTTGGCCTTCTGACGGGCCTGCGCGGCGCCGGCGGAATCGCCTTGTTTCTCACGGGACTGGGCGATGATTTCCCACAGACTGGCTTGCAGATCCGGACGACCGTTAGCCATGGTCAGCGCACGACGGGCGAACTGCTCGGCTTGCGGCGCATCACCTTGGGCCATGCGCACCTGCGCCAGACGATAAAGCACTTGCGGCTCACGCGGTGCGACACGCTGGGCGCGCTCGAGACTGGACGAGGCACCGTTGAGGTCGCCGCCAGCCTGTTGCTGTTGAGCCGTCGTCAGCAAGGCAAGCACCGGGCCGTCCAGTTGCTCATCGGCCGACAGCCCGCCGCCACTGCTGGCCGAAGGAATGCCGCTCGGCGTCGACGGCATGCTGTAGCTGCCGGAGTTGATCGGTGCCGACTCAACAGGCGAAGGGTTATACGGCCCCGACGTGATACCACCGGATGCCGGACCCGGCACGATTGGAGAAGAGCTGATCGGAGTCGAAACGGCTGCGCCGCCACCCGGCACCATCACCACCACGCCAGTATCACCTTGCGGGATCGCCTGAGTCTGGCCTTGCGCAGGACGCTTGACCGTCGTTTGACGGAAACCGCCATTGGCCGAAATTCGTTCGCTGTTGGACACCGCAGTACCGGAATCAACCACCGGGATCGAACCACGCTGTACGGTAGAGCAGCCGCTGAGCAAAGCCACGGCGGTCACCGCTGGAATCAACCACTTGTTCACTTGAAACCCTCTTTGCTTAATTCATCCAGCCCTTGACCCAATCCATCACCGACTCGCCAGACGCAGGCGTTTCGCCCGCACACGCGGCGCCGGGTGGCGGTTCGCTGCCGCGAATATACGGCATCTGCACCGCCCCCGGGCAGTTGGCATCGGAGCCCTGCCCGGTACGCGAATCAACCCACGCCTGCACGACGTTGTCCGGCTGCGGCATGTCCAGCGGCAGCGGATCGGCCTTGCGCATGAAACTGGTCCAGACCTGCAGTGCACCGGTGGCACCGGTGAACGGCGTCTTGCCGTTGTCATCGCGGCCCAGCCACACCACTGCCAGCAAGTCCTGACTGAAACCGGCGAACCAGCTGTCACGGGAATCGTTACTGGTACCGGTCTTGCCCGCCAGCGTCAGGGTCTTGGGCAAGACGTTATAAACCGAACTGCCGGTACCTTCACGCATCACGCGCTGCATGGCGTTCTGGATCAGATAGATGGATGCCGGATCGAAGCGCTGCTCGATCTGGAACGGATAACGCTTGAGCGGCTCACCCTCGGCGGTCAGTACGCTACGAATCCCGCGCATCGGCGTATTGAAACCACCGTTGGCCAGCGTCTGGTACATGGTCGCGACTTCGATCGGGGTCATGCCACCGGCGCCAAGCAACATCGACGGGAATGCCGGGAACTCACGCGTCACGCCCAGACGACCCAAGGTCTTGAGCACGTTAGGCACGCCGACTTCCAGGCCCAGACGCGAAGTCGACAGGTTGTAGGAATGCGCCAGGCCCTGATAGAGGAACACGGTGCCGTGGGAGCGACGGTCATAGTTCTGCGGTTTCCACACTTGACCGTTCGCACCTTTGACCGACAACGGGTCGTCCGACAGCCAACTGGTCAGCGTGTACTGGCTCGGTTTTTCCAGCGCGGTCAGATAAACCGCAGGCTTGATCAACGAACCGATCGGCCGCACCGCATCCAGTGCGCGGTTGAAACCGGCATAACTGGCCTGACGGCTGCCGATCATCGCCTGGACTTCACCGGTTTCCGGATTGGTCACGACCATCGCCGCTTCCACTTCATCGGAGCCTTTGCGCCCGGACAGACGTTTAAAGGTGTCGTTGACCGACGCCTCGGCTTTCATCTGCAGGATCGGGTCGAAGCTGGTGAAGATGCGCAGGCCTTCTTCGGTCAAGTCTTCGTCGCGGTAGTCTTCGCGCAACTGGCGTTTGACCAGATCGATAAAGCCCGGGAACGAACTGTCGGCGAGCTTGCCGCGCGTGGTCACACCCAGTGGCATTTTCTTCGCCGCTTCGACCTGTTCGGCCGTCGCCACGCCTTGCTGCTCAAGCACGTCGAGCACCAGGTTACGCCGCTCCAGCGCACGCTCCGGGTTGCGACGCGGGTTGTAGTAGGACGGGCCTTTGACCATGCCGACCAGCATCGCCACCTGATGCAGTTTCAGCTCGGACAACGGCTGACCGAAGAAGAACTGACTGGCCAGACCAAAACCGTGCACCGCACGTTGACCGTCCTGTCCGACAAAGACTTCATTGAGATAAGCCTCAAGGATTTCCTTCTTGTCGTAATGCAGCTCCAGCAGCATCGCCATCATCGCTTCGGTGAGCTTGCGGCTCAGGCTGCGTTCGTTGGTCAGGTAGAAGTTTTTCACCAACTGCTGGGTCAGCGTACTGCCGCCCTGGGTCATCTTGCCGCCAGAGGTGTTGACCCAGACAGCGCGGGCAATCGACTTCGGCGACACGCCCCAGTGGCTGTAGAAATCACGGTCCTCGACAGCAACCAGGGTTTCGAGCAGATACGGCGGCACCTGATCGAGTTTGATCAGAATGCGGTCTTCAAGATTTTTCGGATAAATGCCGCCGATCATCAGCGGCTCAAGACGCACCACGGACAATTTCGAACCGTTGGTCGCCGAGAGTTCTGCCACATAATCGCCGGAGAAACGCACGCGCACCGGCTGCGCTTTCTCCAGACCTTCATAGAACTGGAAGCCACGGGTATTCAGATCGACTGTATTGCCACTGACGGCTGCGGAGCCGGGGCCATTGCTCACGGCTTCGCGGCGATAGCCGAGGGCATCGAGTTCGGTAAGGAAATCGTCCTTGCTGAGCTTTTGTCCGACGAATAGCTCGAGCGGGCGCGCGTAGACCTTGGCCGGGATGGTCCAGCGCTTGCCGGAGAACTTCTCCTGCACCACGGCATCGAGGTAAACGGCGAAGCCGGCCAGCACGACAAGGCCGACCAGACTGAGTTTAATGGCCCAGCTCAACCATGGGCTGAGGCCCTTGGAGGGTGGTTTTTTCTTGGTACGGGGGGATCGAGTTCGAGTCATGGCGGCGGATTATACGCACTTTATTCATCCTCAACAGGAGCGCTCCGAGGTTTGCGTCAGGCTGGCGAGCGGCCATAATGGCCGCCTCGAATTTCCCCCCAGTCTCTGAAGGATCGCCCGTGAGCCAGTCACTGATCGCTGCCCTGCAAAACCCGGCCCTCTACCCGCACCCTGTCGAAGGGTTTCAGGTCATCGAAACCCATATCTCGTGGGTGATCCTCACCGGCCCCTTCGCTTATAAAGTGAAGAAGCCGGTCAATTTCGGTTTCCTCGACTTCACCGGCCTCGAGTCGCGCGCACATTTCTGTGCAGAAGAACTGCGTTTGAACCAGCGCCTGACCGCGGATTTGTATCTGGAAGTATTGCCAGTCACCGGCAGCATTGAAGCACCGCAACTGGGCGGCGACGGTCCGGCCATCGAATACGTGCTGAAAATGCGTCAATTCCCGCAGAGCGGTTTGCTCAGCACCTTGCAAGCCAACGGCGAACTGACGACTCAGCACGTCGACGAGATGGCGGAGCAGATCGCACGCTTCCACCTCACCGCGCCAAAAGTCCCGGCCGAACACGACGCCGGCACCCCGGACAGTGTGATGGCGCCGGTCTCGCAAAACTTCGAGCAGATCCTGCCGTTCCTCAGCGACAAAAACGATCTGCTGCAACTCGATGCACTGAAAGCCTGGGCCGAAAGCAGCTTCGAGCGTCTCAAGCCGCTGTTCGCGCAACGCAAGGCCGAGGGTTTCACCCGTGAGTGCCACGGCGATATCCACCTGGGCAACGCCACGGTCATCGACGGCAAAGTGGTGATCTTCGACTGCATCGAGTTCAACGAACCGTTCCGCTTCACGGACGTCTGGGCCGACACCGGTTTCCTCGCGATGGACCTGGAGGACCGTGGCCTGAAATCCCTGGCGCGGCGCTTCATCAGCCAATACCTGGAACTGACCGGCGACTATCAGGGCCTGGAAGTGCTGAATTTCTACAAAGCCTACCGAGCTCTGGTTCGCGCCAAGGTTGCGCTGTTCAGCATGCCGGCGGACGCGACCCCGGTGCAGCGCGCCACCACCCTGCGCCAGTACCGCAACTACGCCAACCTGGCGGAAAGCTACAGCACCATTCCTTCACGCTTCATGGCGATCACCCACGGCGTTTCCGCGGTTGGCAAAAGCCACGTGGCCATGCGTCTGGTCGAAGCGCTGGGCGCGATCCGCCTGCGCTCCGACGTTGAGCGCAAGCGCCTGTTCGGCGAGCAAACCGTTGCCAATGATGTGCAGGCCGGCATTTACAACGCCGACGCCAGCACCGCGACCTACGCGCGCCTGCATGAAATCGCTGAAATCATCCTGCACGCCGGTTTCCCGGTGGTGATCGACGCGACTTACCTCAAGCGCGAACAACGCGACAACGCAGCAAAAATTGCCGAAGCCACCGGCACGCCATTCCTGATCCTCGACTGCAACGCGCCACAAGCGGTGATCGAGAGCTGGTTGGCGATTCGTCAGGCTGACCAGAAGGATCCGTCCGACGCCACCCTGGCCGTGATCGAAGCGCAGCAGGCCAACCGTGAACCGCTGACGCCGGAAGAAATCCTGCGCAGCAAACGCGTGCAGACCAATGAATCCGGCACGCTGGACACCGTGGTCGCGCAGATCCGTCAGCGCCTGCCAGGCCTGTAAGAAACTATTTCGGCCGTGAAGTCCTCGCTTGCTTCACGGCCGTCAAATAGTGGCACTATACTGGCGCCATAAAACCAACGGTGATATGACATGAGCCAGCCGAAACTTCTCGACACCCCGCTGTATGCCTTGCTGCACAAAGACGACATCACAGGTTTCAACAAAGAGCGCCCAGAGGATGGCCCGATCGATATGGTCGGCGGCGATTTCCGTGGTCTCGATTTGCGTGAACTGAATGCCGATGGCGTGGATTTCCGGGACGCGTACTTCCGTTCCGCCGATTTGCGTGGCATCGATTTCCGTAACGCCTCGCTGGAAGGTGCAAGCCTGGCGCACGCGCAGATTTCCGGGGCGTATTTCCCGCCGGAGCTGAGTGCCGATGAGATTCTGATGTCGATGAATTTCGGCACGCGGTTGCGCTATCGCACTCGCTGACAGTTCTTTGCCTCTCTGACACAACGCCTCCCTTCTGTGGGAGCGAGCTTGCTCGCGAAGGCGTAGTGTCAGTGACCCTACCGTGAGAGTCAGACCGCTTTCGCGAGCAAGCTCGCTCCCACATTTATCAGCATTTCTCCCCGTCTCCCTGCGTCCGCAGAGCTTTCGCAAGCTTATACAGCTCCCTTTCTTAGAAGCGTTTGCGTTGAATCCGACCAAACAACCACGCTTTTCCTACTGATGGCTACACTCCTGAGAAGCTCGCCCACGCACCATTCGGCCGTCGCAAGGAGGCTTGATGAATGATGAACTGCAACACCTGAAGAATCTTGGCAAGACGTCGGCGCAATGGCTGCATGCCGTGGGCATCCACAGCGCCTCGGACTTGCGTCGCCTGGGCGCGGTGGACGCTTACCGGGCCGTGCGTACCCGCGGGTTTCGCGCATCGAAGGTGTTGTTGTATGCGATCGAGGGCGCACTGATGGATGTGCACTGGAATGACATCCCCGCCGAACGCAAAGACGCCCTGAACAAACAGCTCGAAGCCATTTCCTCGCGCCACAAGAACTGAACGGGCATAGACCGTCATGTATTTACTGGGGGAACAATCGGCCTGCGCCGACGCCTTGATCAACCGTTTGCAGAGTTTGCCCATGCTGTGGCTGCGCGACCTGGCGCCGTGCGGGCCGCCTCTGGAACTGGAAGCGACGGAGGACGTACTCGCGCTGCTGCCCGCTGATCAGCTGTTTCTGCTCAACGAAGGCGTGATCAACGGTTACATCGGTGCCAGACCGCTGTTTTATTGGCAGGAGGGTGATTTGATCGGCCTTCAGCAGGGTAACGACTGGGCTGATTGCCGCTTGCGCAGTGAGGGAATGTTGCGCCTGACGCCTTATCAGCGCGGCGAGGTTTTCCAGCATTTGTTTGCTGATTCTCATCGGGCAGAGCAGTTTCTGGAGTATCTGCTGGGGCACATGGCAATCCTCGCCCATGCCGTCGCGGAACTGAAACCGCGCGAGTTTCGCAGCACCAATGGCTTCAAACGGGTCGCGGCGGGTGAAACGCTGATCAGGCAGGGTGACGCGGCTGACCACGTGTTCGTGATCATCGACGGGCATGCCGAAGCGTTTGTCGACGGGCATAAGGTGGGAGATGTGGCCAAGGACGAGATTTTCGGTGCCATGGCTGTGTTTACCGGCGAGCCGCGCAATGCCACGGTAATAGCCCGAGAGCCGAGCACAGTGATGCTGATTCCCGGCGATCAATTCTTGAGCATGACCCGCACCAATCCAAAGATCGCCCAAAGCCTGATTGAGAGCCTGGCACGGCGGATCGGCCAACTGAATCGGCAGATCACGCAAATGAAGTCGACTGAAGGGCGACGCTGAAGGCCTTTGTTTACGGGACTTACCGGCCATTTTCCAGACGATTTCAAAGAAACGGAAAAACAGTTGTTGACTCGGTAATGAGAATCGCTATGATTATCACAACTGGTCGCGAGATCAGTCGATATTCTGAAAAGCCCTTGGTTCGGACTCTCAGATTATCTCCTCATCAGGCTAATCACGGTTATTTGACCCGGTTTTTACCGGGTCTTTTTTTGCCTGTGGAAAAGTCATTTGCCGAACTGTTTGCGCATCTGCTCGCAGTAATCCGGCTTCGGCGTGGCAGGTGTGAGCCAGATGTAATCGGCCATCGCTGCGGTCACTTCGGCGCCCTGCTCCGCCAGCATCAACACTGTGGGTGCCTGGGGAGCACCCAGATCCACAACATGCAGCGGCACGCCAACATCCTTGCGCGCATGCCATGCGCCGGCCAGCAGGATTGAGGGTGTGGGAGCCGCCAGCAGACGCTCGGCCATACGCCGATCACGTTGCTGCTGAACGGCCAGCATCGCCGGCATCTGTGATTCAGGCAACAGGCCACAGTGGGACTCGCTGATCTGCTCCAACAACAGCGTTTTCACCGACTCAGCATTGCTGCGCTGCCCTTTCAACACCGGCGGACTGCGATAGAAAGTGCGGATTTCGCCGTTATTCAGGTTCGCCGCCAGCAACGGATACGGTTGAGTGAGTGCGAAGCGGACTATCGGCCCGTAGAGACTCCAGTCCCAACCATCATCCCAGGCCAATGCGCCAGGCAGATCAGCAGGGGGCGTTGTCGACTGGCGCACTTGATCAACGCGAGGCTGCTGATCCGGCGTGAGCATTTCCAGTAGCAGACTGCCCTGCGGCCGCTGCTCACCGAGCGAGCGCAACAGCCACAACTGCGCGGCATGATGATCGGCATTGTCATGCTGCTCGCCGATGATCAACCGCTCAGGGCCAGCCAGGCGTTTCAACAGCTGCCGCGCCGTCAGCACTTCACCGTTGCGCAGATCGCGAATCTCGCCACCGACCGGCGGTGGAGCCACAGCATGCTGACACCCCGCAAGCAACACCACCGCCAACAGCCACATCCCACGCACGCAATCACCTCGATGATTCAGTCAGCGGGCGATGATCAGCGGATGCCCACGCTCCGGGTGCGGCTGCACCAACACTTCGAGACCGAATACAGCTTTAAGTGTGTCCGGTCGCAATACCTGCTGCGGGGTATCCAGCGCCACCGGACGCCCACCTTCAAGCAGCAGAATACGATCACAATAACGCGCGGCCAGATTCAGATCATGCAGGATCACCAATACCGCGGCGCCACGGTCGGCAAACTCGCGCACGGCCTGCAGCGTTGTGTGTTGATGCAGCGGATCAAGCATCGAAGTCGGCTCATCCAACAGCAGCGTCTGCCCGGCCTGTCCTGGCCAGAGTTGCGCCAACACCCGCGCCAGATGCACCCGCTGACGTTCGCCACCGGACAGCGCCAGATAGCTGCGACCGCTCAAGTGTCCGGCATCCGCCGCCGCCAAAGCCTGCGCGATGATTTCGTCATCGCGCACCCGACCGCTTTGCCAAGGCAAGCGGCCCATGCCGACCACCTCTTCGACGCGGAAAGCAAAATCCAGGGTCGACACTTGCGGCAACACCGCCAATCGCTGCGCACGCTGCGGGCCGGTCCAGTGACTCAACGCTTGCCCATCGAGCGAAACCCCGCCCGCGCTCGCCGCCAACTCACCGCACAACGCGCCGAGCAAGGTACTTTTGCCAGCACCGTTCGGTCCGAGCACACCGAGCACTTCACCCGGTTCGAGCTGCAGCGTGACATCGCTGAGCACTGCCTTGCGCCCACGCTGGATGTGCAAATTTTGCGCACGCAACATCAGGCGCGTCCTCGCAGCAGCAGATAAAGGAAGAACGGCGCACCGATAAACGCGGTGACAATACCGATCGGCAACTCTGCCGGCGCCAGTGCCAGCCGCGCGACCAGATCCGCCAGCAGCAACAGGCTCGCCCCCGCCAGCACCGATGCCGGCAGCAACACTTTGTGATCCGGGCCCGCCAGCAAGCGCACTAGATGCGGCACCACCAGCCCGACAAAACCGATCATCCCGGCGGCGGCCACCGCGGCACCGACACCCAGCGCCGTGCAGAACACCAATTCGCGTTTGAGTTTTTCGACATCGATGCCCAAATGCCCGGCTTCCGATTCGCCCAGCAACAAGGCATTCAGCGCTTTGGCGCGACGTGGCAACCACAACGCGACACCGGCGCTGATGATCAGCAAAGGCCACAGCCGCGCATAACTGGCGCCATTGAGGCTGCCGAGGTTCCAGAAGGTCAGCGTGCGCAGCGTCGCGTCATCCGCCAGATAAGTGAATAGCCCGACCGCCGAACCGGCCAGCGCCGTCAGCGCAATACCAGCGAGCAGCATGGTCGCGACATTGGTCTGGCCATTACGGCGGCCGAGTCGATAGACCAGCGCCGTCACGCCGAGCCCACCGAGAAACGCACAGACCGACAACAGATACGGCCCGAACCACTCCGGCAGGCCGCCAAAAAAAGAACCTCCGACAATCGCGATCGCTGCGCCCAATGCCGCGCCGCTGGAAACACCGACCAGTCCCGGATCCGCCAGCGGATTGCGAAACAGGCCCTGCATCGCCACGCCGGACAACGCCAATACACCGCCGACCGCCAGCCCGAGCAGGGTTCGTGGCAGGCGAATCTGTCCGAGGATCAGTTCAGCCTGCTCCAGACCGTCCGGTGCCAACGGTACGCCAAGCATGCGCAATGCCGCGCGCAACGTATCGAACAGCGGCAGGCTGACCGGCCCCAACGCCAACGACAGCCAGATCGCCAATAAACACAGAAGCGTCAGGCCAATGAACAAGCCACGGGGTTTTACCAGCGTGGTCATTGGCCGCTCTTGGCCGGATAGAAACCGTCAGACAGGGTTTTCAGCGCCGCTGGCAGACGCGGCCCGAGACCACCGACCAACAAGGTCGGATCCAGCTCCAGCACCCGGCCGGCTTTGGCCGCACGGCTTGAATTGAGAATCGGGTTTTCCTTGAACAGCGCTGCTTTCGCCGCCTCACCGGTCAGCGCCCGGTCAGCAAATACCAGCACTTCAGGATCGAGACTGGCGAGGGATTCCACCGAGAACGGTTTGTAACCGGTATGGGTCGCCAGGTTATGCCCACCGGCTTGTTGCAGCAGCCAATCAGCGGCGGTGTCTTTGCCGGCGATCAACGGTTTGCCACCGGCATGCCCGAGCAACAGCAACACACCCGGCGCTTTTTGTTTGCTTTGCACTTGAACAACCCGCGTCTTCTGCGCATCGAGCTGCTGTTGATAAATTTGCAGCAACTGCGCAGCCCGTGGCTCGGTGCCCAGCAACTGGCCCAGATGGGTGACGTTTTTCTCCAGCGTCGGCAGATCCGGTTGAGCCGAAAACAACACCACCTGAACCTTGGCCGCTTTGACTTGCGACAGTACCGGCGGCGGCCCCATTTCTTCAGTGCCGATGAGAATGTCCGGACGCAGACTGAGAATGCCCTCTGCCGAAAGACTGCGCTGATAACCAATGCTCGGCAGCGCCTTCAACGACTCAGGATGCTGACTGGTGGTATCCACGCCAACCAGTTTCGCCTCGCCGCCCAAGGCGCTGACCCATTCCGACAGCGCACCACCGGCACTGACCCAACGTTGCGGCATATCAGCCGCTGCAGCCTGGTGGCTGACCAAAAGTCCGACACACAGCACGGCAACGCGGGTACTCAGGCGCATACACAGCTTCCTTGAACAAGGTTTTTCCCGGGCATCAGAATGGCAGGCCAAGTATCCTCGACATCTGCCAGACGCCTGCGGGTGAAGGCCGCCATTTGATAATTGTTTGCATTTAAACGTCAAGCTCGGACATATCCAGACACGAGCGGACACTAGAGGATAGCCATGAAGTTTCTCTGCGCGGGCGCCGAACTCACCGAAGCCGCCAGCCGTGGTTTTGAAGTCGACGGGAAAAAGCTGTTCGCCGTGCGCCGCAACGGGCAGGCATTCGTCTATCTCAATCGCTGCCCACACCGGGGCGTGGGGCTGGAATGGCACCCCGACCAGTTTCTCGACCCGAGCAACAGCCTGATCCAGTGCGCCACCCACGGCGCACTGTTTCTGATCGAGGACGGTGAATGCGTGGCCGGCCCCTGCGCCGGACAATCACTCACCGCCATCCCTTGCCGCGAAGATGCCCAAGGTCTGTGGATCGATGTTTAACCATTGAGCAGCACGTCGAGACGCCGGTCGATGACCATCTCTTCATGGTCCAGACGCACGCCATACGCCAGAACTTCAACGCCACAAGCAACCGCTTCAACAAGCGCATCGGCGTAGGCCGAATCGATTTCCTTTGCCGGCCGCACCGCTTCAATCCCGGTGAGATTGACGCAATACAACTGCACCGCCCGGATCCCGTCCCGCGCCAGATGTGCCAGTTCACGCAAATGCTTGGCACCGCGCTGGGTCACCGCATCGGGAAACGCCGCCACCGCTGTACCGTCGAAGCCCAGGGTGACGCTTTTCACTTCCACGTAAGCCGGGCCGCTCGGGTATTCGAGGCGAAAATCGATACGGCTCTTTTCCTGCCCGTAAGCGACTTCACGTTTCAACGCGGTAAAGCCGTTCAACTCGCTGATCACGCCAGCCTGTAATGCCTCTTCGACAAGCCCGTTGGCCCGCGCAGTATTCACGCAGAACAAACGGCCCTGCGGCGTCTCGCCGATTTCCCAAGTGCCGGGCAACTTACGCTTCGGGTCATTGGAACGGCTGAACCAGACTTGCCCGCCCTCGACCTGACAATTGAGCATCGAGCCGGTGTTCGGGCAGTGAATGGTCAGCAACTCGCCGCCAACGGTTTCGATATCGGCGAGAAAACGCTTGTAACGCCGGATCAGACGCGCCTCTTCCAAGGCCGGATAGAAACGCATCAGCCTTGCCAGCTCTTCAAGCCACGGGCGATTCGCTCCACCGCTTCTTGTAAGCGAGGGAGGTTTTGCGTGTAGGCAAAACGCACATGATGGCTGGCCTGATAGCGACCAAAATCCAGCCCCGGCGTGAAGGCTACGTGCTCGGTCTCAAGGAAATGTCGGCAGAACGCGAAGGCATCGCCGCCGAAATGGCTGATATCGGCATACAAATAGAAAGCGCCTTCGGGCTCGACGGCGATGTTGAAACCCAACTCGCGCAACGCCGGCAGGAGAAAGTCGCGACGTCGGCCGAATTCGGCGCGGCGCTCTTCCAGAATGGCGAGGGTGTCCGACTCGAAACATGCCAATGCAGCGTATTGCGCCATGCTTGGGGCGCTGATGTAGAGGTTCTGCGCCAGTTTCTCCAACTCGCTGACCGCCGCATCCGGCGCCACCAGCCAGCCCAGACGCCAGCCGGTCATGCCGAAGTATTTGGAGAAACTGTTCAGAACAAAAGCGCTGTCATCGACTTCCAGCACGCTGGCGGCATCGGTGCCGTAGGTCAGACCGTGATAGATCTCGTCCACCACCAGATGCCCGTGTTTCGCCTTGATGGCTGTGGATAACCCGGCCAGTTCATCGCGGGTCAGAATGGTGCCGGTCGGGTTGGCCGGCGAAGCCACTAACGCGCCAACACTGTCGTGATCCCAATGGCGCTCAACCAGATCCGGGGTCAGTTGATAACGCACGTCCGGCCCCACCGGCACCAACTGCGCCGCGCCTTCGACCAAACGCAGGAAGTGCCGGTTGCACGGATAACCGGGATCCGCCAGCAGCCAGTGTTTACCGGGATCTACCAGTAAAGCGCTCGCCAGCAACAGGGCTCCGGAGCCGCCCGGCGTGATCAGAATCCGTCGTGGATCGATGCTCAAGCTATAACGCGATTGATAGAACCCGGCAATCGCTTCACGCAATTCGGGAATGCCGCGTGCGGCGGTGTAACGGGTCTTGCCCGCCGTCAGCGCTGCCTGCCCCGCGCGGATGATCGGTTCGGCAGTGGTGAAGTCCGGCTCGCCGATCTCCAGATGGATGACATCGTGGCCTTCAGCCTGCAATTCATTGGCCCGCGCCAGCAGCGCCATCACATGGAACGGTTCGATCGCACGACTGCGCGCACTGTAGGGCTGAGCCATTGGTTTTCCTTCGGCAGGGAAAAAGAGACGATTCTACCCATCTGCCGGAACGAGCGAGAACCCGCAGCGGTCACAGCCTCAAGAACGCTGGACTGTAACGATATGAGCGTACGCTCCAGGATTGACTAAAATCAGTGATTGAACAGGTCTTCAACACCACCAGACACGGCTTGCCAAACATTTGCAAGCGCCACCCGCCGGGGCCTCGACATCCGGGAGTAGCGCAGGCCGAATTGATCTGGTAAGTTCGCCCGCTTGCAGCCGCAGGGCCGGCAGGTGTCGGTGATGGAGCAATCCTGCGCAATGGATTACAAGAGTAGAGGCGGTCCATTTCATGCCCACCCAAGCAAAGCAACAGCAGAATCAGACGATCAGCGGTTTCGAACCTTATGTTCCGGCGAAAGGTGAAGAGTACATGGGCGCCCCAATGCGCGCGCACTTCACCAAGGTCCTGAACAAGTGGAAACAGGAGTTGATGCAGGAAGTTGACCGCACCGTTGACCACATGAAGGACGAAGCTGCCAATTTCCCGGATCCGGCCGACCGTGCCAGCCAGGAAGAAGAGTTCGCCCTCGAACTTCGCGCCCGCGACCGCGAACGCAAGCTGATCAAGAAAATCGACAAGACGCTGCAACTGATCGAAGACGAAGAGTACGGCTGGTGTGATTCGTGCGGCGTCGAGATTGGTGTAAAACGCCTGGAAGCACGTCCTACTGCCGACATGTGCGTCGACTGCAAGACCCTGGCGGAAATCAAGGAAAAGCAGGTCGGCAAGTAATCTCGACCTGAACGAAAAACGGAGCGTGCGAACGCTCCGTTTTTGTTTCTGCCTTTTGCCTTTGTGGGAGCGAGCTTGCTCGCGAAGGCGCCGGATCAGGCACCTTAATGCTGAATGACACACCGCTTTCGCGAGCAGGCTCGCTCCCACAGGTGTTGTGTACACGCGCTGAAAAAGTACTATCGCATTCATGACTGCCAAAACATCCCCCGCCTACATCGGCCGCTTCGCCCCAACCCCCAGTGGCCACTTGCACTTCGGTTCGCTGGTCGCAGCCCTCGCCTCCTACCTCGATGCGCGCTCGGTCGGCGGTCGCTGGCTGGTGCGCATGGAAGATCTCGATCCGCCCCGCGAAGAGCCCGGTGCGCAGGCGGCGATCCTCAAGGCACTGGAGAGTTACGGCTTTGAATGGGACGGCGACATGGTGCGTCAAAGCGATCGGCACGACGCCTACGCCGAAGTGCTCAACAGCCTGTTCAATCATGGTCTGGCCTATGCCTGCACTTGCTCGCGCAAACAACTGCAGCCGTACAACGGCATTTATCCGGGCCTGTGCCGCAATGCCGGTCATGACCAACAAGACGCCGCCATCCGCCTGCGCGTGCCTGAGTTGGAGTACCACTTCATCGACCGCGTACAGGGCGAATACCGCCAGCATCTGGGCCGCGACGTCGGCGATTTCGTGATTCGTCGCCGCGATGGCCTCTATGCCTATCAATTGGCCGTAGTGCTCGATGATGCCTGGCAAGGCATCACCGACATCGTGCGCGGTGCCGACCTGCTCGACTCGACCCCGCGCCAACTCTATCTGCAAGAACTGCTCGGCCTGCGCCAACCACGCTACCTGCACCTGCCGCTGATCATCCAGCCGGACGGCAACAAGCTCGGCAAGTCCTACCGCTCGCCGCCGCTGCAAGCCGATCAAGCCACGCCGTTGTTGTTGCGAGCCCTGCGCGCACTGGGGCAAAACCCCGGGGCCGAACTGGCCCACGCCTCACCGCAAGAACTACTCAAATGGGGCAGTGCACACTGGGATGCGACAAAGATCCCGCGCACACTGACCCTGCCCGAAGCGCAACTGCTATGACGACACTTGCAGTCGTGCGCCCATCCGTTACCATCGCCGCACGTTTTCGGGCACACGCATAAAAAAGAGAGGCCGGGATGTACATCTATCGCTTGGTCCTGCTTTTAGTCGTGGGGATCTACCTGTTTTCCCCCGCCATCATGGATTGGTGGATCGACGCTACGGGCGCCTGGTATCGCCCCTATCTGCTCTGGCTGATCCTGATTGTCGTGACCTTCATCCTGCAGAGCCAAAAAGATGCCGATGAGCTTTAGCCTGACCCAGATGATCCTGATCAGCGCCGCGTACCTGGCGGTGCTGTTCGGCGTTGCTTGGATCAGCGAACGGGGCATGATCCCGCGCGCGATCATTCGCCACCCGTTGACCTACACCTTGTCACTGGGGGTTTACGCCAGTGCGTGGGCGTTCTACGGCACAGTGGGGCTTGCCTATCAGTACGGCTACGGCTTTCTCTCCAGTTACCTCGGCGTGTCCGGCGCGTTTCTGCTGGCGCCGGTGTTGCTCTATCCGATCCTGAAAATCACCCGCACTTATCAACTGTCGTCGCTGGCGGATCTGTTCGCGTTCCGCTTTCGCAGCACCTGGGCCGGTGCGCTGACCACGATTTTCATGCTGATCGGCGTACTGCCGCTGTTGGCGCTGCAGATTCAGGCAGTCGCCGACTCCATCGGCATCCTCACCGGCGAGCCGATCCAGAGCCGTGTCGCGTTGGCGTTTTGCGCGCTGATCATTCTGTTCACGATTTTCTTCGGTTCCCGGCATATCGCTACGCGCGAGAAGCACGAAGGCCTGGTATTCGCGATTGCCTTTGAATCGGTAATCAAACTGATCGCCCTCGGCGGCGTCGGCCTGTATGCGCTGTACGGCGTGTTCGACGGCCCGCAACAACTTGAACTGTGGCTGCTGCAAAACCAGACCGCCCTCGCCGCCCTGCACACGCCATTGCAGGAAGGCCCGTGGCGCACACTGCTGCTGGTGTTCTTCGCCTCGGCGATCGTGATGCCGCACATGTATCACATGACCTTTACCGAGAACCTCAACCCGCGCTCGCTGGTCAGTGCGAGCTGGGGTTTACCGCTGTTCCTGCTGTTGATGAGCCTGGCGGTGCCGCTGATTCTCTGGGCCGGCCTCAAACTGGGCGCCACGACCAATCCGGAATATTTCACCCTCGGCATTGGTATCGCCGCCAACAGCAAACCGCTGGCGTTGCTCGCCTACGTCGGCGGTTTATCGGCGGCCAGCGGGCTGATCATTGTCACCACGCTCGCGCTGTCGGGCATGGCGTTGAACCACCTGGTGCTGCCGCTTTATCAGCCTCCGGCCGAAGGCAACATCTACCGATGGCTGAAGTGGACCCGCCGGGCGCTGATCGTTGCAATCATCATGGCCGGTTTCGGCTTCTACCTGATGCTCGGCGCAGAACAGGATCTGGCCAACCTCGGCATCGTCGCATTTGTCGCGACCCTGCAATTCCTGCCCGGCGTGTTGTCGGTACTGTATTGGCCGACCGCCAACCGTCGCGGTTTTATCGCCGGTCTGCTGGCGGGGATTCTGGTCTGGGTGGTCACGATGCTGTTGCCGCTGGTCGGCAATCTGCAGGGTTTCTACATTCCGCTGCTGAACATGATCTACGTGCTCGACGACACCAGTTGGCACATGGCGGCTATCGCCTCGCTGGCGGCCAACGTATTGATGTTCACGCTGATCTCGCTGTTCACCAACGCCAGCCCCGAAGAAGCCAGCGCCGCCGAAGCTTGCGCTGTGGATAACGTCCGTCGTCCGCAACGCCGCGAACTGCACGCTGCTTCGCCACAGGAATTCGCCACACAACTGGCCAAACCGTTGGGCGCCAAGGCGGCGCAGAAAGAAGTCGAGCAAGCGCTGCGTGACCTTTATCTGCCCTTCGACGAGCGCCGTCCGTATGCCTTGCGCCGTTTGCGTGACCGTATCGAAGCCAACCTGTCCGGCCTGATGGGCCCGAGCGTGGCGCAGGACATGGTGGAAACCTTCCTGCCCTACAAGGCCGGCGGCGAAAACTATGTGACCGAAGACATCCACTTCATCGAAAGCCGCCTCGAGGATTACCACTCGCGCCTCACAGGCCTGGCCGCCGAACTCGATGCCTTGCGCCGTTACCACCGCCAGACCCTGCAGGAACTGCCGATGGGCGTCTGCTCGCTGGCCAAGGATCAAGAGATCCTGATGTGGAACAAGGCCATGGAAGAACTCACCGGGATCGCCGCACAACGCGTGGTCGGTTCGCGCCTGAGCACCATTGGCGAGCCATGGAAAGAACTGCTGCAAGGTTTCATCAACCTGCCGGACGAGCATTTGCACAAACAGCATCTGGCCCTCGACGGCCAGACGCGCTGGCTGAATCTGCACAAAGCGGCCATTGATGAGCCATTGGCGCCGGGTAACAGTGGTCTGGTGTTACTGGTAGAAGATCTGACCGAAACCCAGATGCTCGAAGATAAACTGGTGCACTCCGAACGTCTGGCGAGCATTGGTCGCCTTGCGGCCGGTGTGGCCCACGAAATCGGCAACCCGATCACCGGCATCGCCTGTCTGGCGCAGAACCTGCGCGAAGAACGTGAAGACGACGGCGAGCTGACGGAAATCAGCGGGCAGATTCTCGAACAGACCAAACGCGTCTCGCGCATCGTCCAGTCGCTGATGAGCTTCGCCCACGCCGGCAGCCATCAGCACAGCGACGAGCCCGTTTGTCTGGCGGAAGTGGCGCAAGACGCGATTGGCCTGCTGGCCCTGAACCGACGCAATTTCGAAGTGCAGTTCTACAACCTGTGCGATCCCGATCACTGGGTCGAGGGCGATCCGCAGCGGCTCGCCCAGGTCTTGATCAATCTGCTCTCCAACGCCCGCGACGCCTCGCCGCCGCACAGTGCGGTACGGGTCAAGAGCGAAGCCGGCGAACACACGGTCGATCTGATCGTCGAAGACGAAGGCAGCGGTATTCCGAAGAACATCATGGATAGATTGTTCGAACCCTTCTTCACCACCAAGGATCCTGGCGAAGGCACCGGTCTGGGCCTTGCACTGGTCTATTCCATCGTTGAAGAGCATTATGGACAAATCACCATCGACAGCCCGGCTGATGTACAAAGCCAACGCGGCACCCGTATCCGGGTGACCTTACCGCGTCATGTCGAAGCGACGTCCGCTGTGAACTGAGACCGTCGAGAGTATCGAATCAATGCCGCACATTTTGATCGTCGAAGACGAAACAATTATCCGCTCCGCCTTGCGCCGCCTGCTGGAACGCAACCAGTACCAGGTCAGCGAAGCCGGTTCAGTGCAGGAAGCACAAGAACGCTTCACCATTCCTACGTTCGATCTGATCGTCAGCGATCTGCGTTTGCCGGGTGCACCGGGCACCGAGCTGATCAAGCTCGGCCAGGGCACGCCGGTGCTGATCATGACCAGTTACGCCAGCCTGCGCTCGGCGGTCGACTCGATGAAGATGGGTGCGGTGGACTACATCGCCAAGCCTTTCGACCACGATGAAATGCTTCAGGCTGTCGCGCGGATTCTGCGTGATCGCCAATCGGCACCGGCTGCCGGCGAAGCGGTTGCCAGCAAACCGGCCAATGGCAGCGGCAAATCTGCCGTCGACAACAGCAACGGCGAGATCGGCATTATCGGTTCTTGCCCGCCGATGCAGGACCTGTACAGCAAGATCCGCAAAGTCGCGCCGACCGATTCCAATGTCCTGATTCAGGGCGAGTCCGGCACCGGTAAAGAACTGGTGGCCCGCGCCCTGCACAACCTGTCGAAACGCGCCAAGGCACCGATGATTTCGGTGAACTGCGCGGCCATTCCGGAAAGCCTGATCGAGTCCGAACTGTTCGGCCACGAGAAAGGCGCGTTCACCGGCGCCAGCGCCGGTCGCGCCGGCCTGGTTGAAGCGGCGGATGGCGGCACGTTGTTCCTCGACGAAATCGGTGAACTGCCACTTGAGGCGCAAGCCCGCCTGCTGCGTGTTTTGCAGGAAGGCGAGATTCGTCGGGTCGGCTCGGTGCAGTCGCAGAAAGTCGATGTGCGTCTGATCGCGGCGACTCACCGGGACCTGAAGAGCCTGGCGAAAATCGGCCAGTTCCGTGAAGACCTTTATTACCGCCTGCACGTGATCGCGCTGAAACTGCCGGCCCTGCGCGAGCGCGGCGCCGACGTCAACGAAATCGCCAATGCCTTCCTCGCTCGCCAGAGTGCCCGCATCAATCGTACCGACCTGAAGTTTGCTGCGGATGCCGAACAGGCGATTCGACACTATTCCTGGCCGGGTAACGTGCGTGAGCTGGAGAATGCGGTCGAGCGCGCGGTGATTCTGAGCGAAAGCCCGGAAATCTCCGCCGACCTGCTGGGCATCGACATCGAACTGAGCGATCTGGAAGACGACGAGTTCATCGGCCTGCCGCCGCAAACGGCGGGTAGCACGACTAACAGCAGCCATGAACCGACCGAAGATTTGTCACTGGAAGACTACTTCCAGCACTTCGTCCTCGAACATCAGGACCACATGACCGAGACCGAACTGGCGCGCAAACTGGGCGTCAGCCGTAAATGTCTGTGGGAACGCCGTCAGCGTCTGGGTATTCCACGGCGCAAGACCGGGGTCGCCAGCGAGAGCTGAACGTTACCTGTCGAGTGTGCGGGTAACGCTTGAGGATGTGAAAAAACTGTTACCTCAGTCCTTTCACGTAACAGAGCCGGGGTTATCGGTAACGAAACCCCGGCTTTTTTTCGCCCCGACAAAACGGTTATATCGACCTAACCCCTTGTTTTATTGGGCTTCGCAAAAGTTGGCACGGCCCCTGCTATATGTTTGGTACAAGAACAATAACAAGCAATGCACAAGACAATAAAAATAAGACGAATCGACTCACGCACAATAAAAACAAGACGGCGAGAGGCGCAGCTAACTGATTCTTTTGGAGAGGCGTTGTATTTGGGGCTTGCCCCACGACCAGGCCGAGAACAACAAAAACTGTCCTAAGACAGAGCCTGTACTGGTTGGATCGAGAGATCACTGCAATTCAGCGACCAAAGCAATCCGTTTGCTCTTGGCTCCCGATTGGGAGGGTCACGAAGGAAACACTTCGTGGCGAGGGCACTCAACAAAAACAAGAAGCCCGAATCAATAATAAAAAGAGCACGCAACTACTTCTTGGGGAGCTTCGGCTCCCCTTGTAGTTTCTCCCCTCCGTGAAATCCCTCTGCTTTCCCGCGTTCGACCCTTGCAGCTTGCGGCTTGCAGCTCATATCTGCTGCGTCCTACACCATCCCCCGACTAAATGCTAGAATCTGCGCCCATCATGCGGTCATTCTTTGGTATGGCCGAACATTCCTTCAAACAGTGCATCCCATGCTGAAGAAGCTGTTCCAGTCATTCCGAACTCCCGTGCGTCGTACGCAACACATCCGCAGCACCCCTGAAGTGCTCAACAGCGGCCAACATTCGCTGCAGAAAACGCAGTTCAGCCGCTATGCGGTGAATATCGTCGAACGCCTGCAAGGTGCCGGTTACCAGGCTTATCTGGTCGGCGGTTGCGTGCGTGACATGCTGCTGGGCATCACGCCCAAGGATTTCGACGTCGCCACCAGCGCCACGCCTGAGCAAGTCCGTGCCGAATTCCGCAATGCGCGGATCATCGGCCGTCGCTTCAAGCTGGTGCACATCCATTTCGGTCGCGAAATCATTGAAGTCGCGACCTTCCGCGCCAATCATCCGGTCAACGAAGACGACGAAGACAGCAACCAGTCTTCGCGTAACGAGAGCGGGCGGATTCTGCGCGACAACGTCTACGGCACCCTGGAAGAAGACGCGCAACGCCGCGACTTCACCATCAACGCCCTGTATTACGATCCGGTCAGCGAGCGCATCCTCGACTACGCCAACGGCGTACACGACATCCGCAATCACCTGATCCGCCTGATCGGCGATCCGAAGCAGCGCTATCAGGAAGACCCGGTGCGCATGCTGCGCGCGGTGCGTTTTGCCGCCAAGCTCAACTTCGGCATCGAAAAGCACACCGTGCAACCGATCCGCGAACTGGCGCCGATGCTGCGCGAGATCCCGTCGGCGCGTCTGTTTGAAGAAGTGCTCAAGTTGTTCCTCTCTGGCCACGGTGCGATCACCTTCGAAATGCTGGTCGATCTGCAACTGTTCGCCCCGCTGTTCCCGGCCAGTGCCGAGGCGCTGGAATACAACCCGGAATACACCCACACGCTGATCAGCGAAGCACTGACCAACACCGATTTGCGCATCAAGCAGAACAAACCGGTGACCCCGGCTTTCCTGTTTGCCGCGCTGTTGTGGCCGGCACTGCCCGCCCGCGTGCTGCGTCTGCAAGAGCGAGGCATGCCGCCGATTCCGGCGATGCAGGAAGCCGCTCACGAGTTGATCGCCGAGCAGTGCCAGCGCATTGCGATTCCGAAACGCTTCACCATGCCGATCCGCGAGATCTGGGACATGCAGGAGCGCCTGCCACGGCGCAGCGGCAAACGTGCCGACCTGTTGCTGGACAACCCGCGTTTCCGTGCTGGATATGACTTCCTGCTGCTGCGTGAAAGCGCTGGCGAGGAAACGGACGGTCTGGGCGAATGGTGGACGGATTATCAGGACGCCAACGACAGCGAACGCCGTGACATGATCCGCGACCTCAGCGGCAAGGGCGATGACGCCAGTGGCGCTCCACGCAAACGTCGCCGCAGCAGCGGTTCCAAGCGCAAACGCGCCGGCGCCCCGAGCGCTTCGACAGGCGAGTAAAGGCATGGAACGCATCTACATCGGCATGGGCAGCAACCTCGCTGACCCGGCCGAGCAGTTGCGCAGCGCCGTCGAGGCACTGGGGCAATTGCCGCAGACCACACTCGTCGGCGTTTCGGCGTTCTATCAAAGCGATTCCTTGCTGCCAGGCCAACCGCGTTACACCAACGCGGTCGCGGCGCTCGACAGCTCACTCGCACCGCTCGAACTGCTCGATGCCTTGCAAGCGATCGAAAACGATCAAGGCCGTGAACGCCTCGAACGCTGGGGCCCGCGCACGCTGGATCTGGACATTCTGCTGTTCGGTGATCGACTGATCGACGAACCGCGCCTGAAAGTCCCGCATTACCAGATTCAGGAACGCGCATTCGTGCTGTATCCCCTCGCCGAACTGGCTCCGCAAGACCTACGCCTGGCCGATGGCCGCAGCCTGTCCGATCTGCTCGCCGCCTGCCCGTTCGTCGGCCTGGAACGCCTCCCGAGAGATTGATTGCATTTCCCCTGCGGGAGCGAGCCTGCCCGCTCCCGCATTGGTTTATTGCATACGCTGGATTTTGTCGGACAAAAACTCGTCGAATCAGCCCCGCCGCGCCGCTGAATCGCATCAGTAACGCCGGTAACACTCCCCTCGTAACAATGCGGTAACACACGCAATTGACTTCCTGTTGGCTCATCACGACTATAGGCGTCCCGCTGCCGCCAACCCGGCACACACGGGCGCAATCCAGGCCTTATAAGCACGACAAAAGAGCGTGCGCCTGAGTAGATGAAGAATCACGCGCGTTACTCGCAGTAGTTTCCAGAGCGCCTGAACGAGGATTTTTTACATGCCAGCCATTACCCTGACCACGCTCCAGAGCCTCAAGCAGAAAGGTGAAAAGATCACCATGCTGACCTGCTATGACGCGACCTTCGCCCACGCCTGCAACGAGGCCGGTGTCGAAGTGCTGCTGGTGGGCGACTCCCTCGGCATGGTCCTGCAAGGTCACGACAGCACCCTGCCGGTGACCACCGCAGAAATGGCCTACCACACCGCTTGCGTCAAACGCGGCAACAGCGATGCCCTGATCCTCGCCGACCTGCCGTTCATGGCCAACGCCACCCTTGAACAAACCATGACCAACAGCGCCATGCTGATGCAGGCCGGTGCGCACATGGTCAAGGTCGAAGGTCAGCTGTGGCTCGCCGAGTCGATCCGTCTGCTCGCCGAACGCGGTGTACCGGTGTGCGCGCACATGGGCCTGACCCCGCAAGCGGTGAACATTCTCGGCGGCTATAAAGTGCAGGGCCGCAACGAGAACCAGGCACGGCAGATGCGTGCTGATGCGATTTCGCTGGAACAGGCCGGCGCGGCCATGCTGCTACTGGAATGCGTACCGAGCGAACTGGCTGCCGAGATCAGCCAGGCCGTGAAGATCCCGGTCATCGGCATCGGCGCCGGTAACGCCACCGACGGTCAGGTGTTGGTGCTGCACGACATGCTCGGCCTGTCGATCACTGGCCGCGTGCCGAAGTTCGTGAAGAACTTCATGCACGGTCAGGACAGCATCCAGTCCGCACTGAAGGCTTACGTCAGCGAAGTCAAAGCCACCACGTTCCCTGGCATCGAACACGGATTCTCTGCATGAACACCGTTAAAACCGTACGCGAACTGCGCGCCGCTGTAGCCCGTGCCCGCAGCGAAGGCAAGCGCATCGGCTTCGTGCCGACCATGGGCAACCTGCACAGCGGCCACGTCGCGCTAGTCACCAAAGCCACCCAACGGGTGGATTTCGTGGTCGCGAGCATTTTCGTCAACCCGCTGCAATTCGGCGCCGGCGAAGACCTCGACAAATACCCGCGCACCTTGGCGGCGGATCAGGAAAAACTGCTCGAAGCCGGTTGCTCTCTGCTCTTTGCGCCGACTGTCGAGGAAATGTACCCCGACGGCATGGCCGGGCAGACCCGGGTCAGCGTGCCGCAGTTGTCCGAAGGTCTGTGCGGCGCGAGCCGCCCGGGGCATTTCGAAGGCGTGGCGACCGTAGTCAGCAAACTGTTCAACATGGTCCAGCCGGATCTGGCGATTTTCGGCCAGAAGGATTACCAGCAACTGGCGGTGATCCGCGCGCTGGTGCATGACCTGAACATGCCGATCCAGATCATTGGCGAGCCGACCGTGCGCGCCGCCGATGGCCTGGCACTGTCGTCGCGCAATGGCTTCCTCAGCGAAGAACAACGTGCGGTGGCGCCGGTGGTCTATCGCTCGCTGAGCAACATTGCCGAATCGATCAAGCAGGGTGAACGCGACTTCCCGGCGCTGATCAGTGCCCAATTGCAGCAGCTGGAAGCGGCGGGCCTGCGTCCGGATTACCTGGAAATCCGCCATGCGCTGACGTTGCGTCCGGCAACGGCGGAAGATCGTGACCTGGTGATTCTGGTCGCCGCGTTCCTTGGCACTACGCGGTTGATCGATAACCTGCACCTGAATCTCGATACGCCGGTTTAAGCCTCACCGATAACCTGTGGGAGTGAGCTTGCTCACGAATGCAATCTGTCAGCTGACGTAAATATCGACTGACATGACGCCTTCGCGAGCAAGCTCGCTCCCACAGGTTTTTTGTGTCTTCAACGAATGCATTCCAGCTGTATTGCCGCCTTAAAAGCCTTCGGGCACACTGCCCGCCGTTCGATTCCAACCCGGGAAACCCCTCATGCACGCGATCATGCTCAAGGCCAAACTGCACCGCGCCGAAGTCACCCATGCGGTGCTCGATTACGAAGGTTCGTGCGCCATCGATGGCGAGTGGCTGGACTTGTCCGGCATCCGTGAATACGAGCAGATCCAGATTTATAACGTCGACAATGGCGAGCGGTTCACCACCTACGCGATTCGTGGCGAAGAAGGCTCGCGGATGATCTCGGTCAACGGTGCCGCTGCGCACAAGGCCAAGGTCGGCGACCGCGTCATCATTTGTGCCTATGCCCATTACAGCGAAGCGGATCTGGTCAACTTCAAGCCGCGCATGCTCTACATGGCACCGGGCAACGAGCTGAGCCACACCAGCAACGCCATCCCGGTCCAGCTCGCCTGAGTTCTGAATCGCCCCGCTCCCCCTCCGTTTGTCGGCCAGTTCCCGGTCTCGATGTTAAAAAAGTACAGGGATCTGGTCAGACAAAGTCAAGACAGAACGCAGCGCGAGGTTTACTGTATTCGCCCTGTGTCCAGAAATCGTGTCGACGCAGTTGATCCCATGCCCAAACATGGCGTGCCGGGTCTGTTCAGTGTTCAAAAGGCCGTTCAAGTAAAAAGGAAAACCGCAGCGATGGCGTATTACCTCACCCCTCAAGACGTTACCGCTCTGCCCGCCTGGCAAGCGTTGAAAGAACACCGCCAAGCCATGCAGGATTTCAGCATGCGCGAAGCCTTCAACGCCGATCCGCAGCGCTTCAACCAGTTCACCCTCAGCAGCTGCGGACTGTTTCTCGATTATTCGAAGAATTTGATCAACGCCCAGACCCGCAACCTGCTGGTCGGTCTGGCCAATGAAGTCGATCTGAAGGGCGCGATCAAAGCGCTGTTCGAAGGCGAAATCGTCAACACCTCCGAAGGCCGCCCGGCGCTGCATACCGCGTTGCGTCGCCCGGTGGGCGACAAGCTGTCGGTCAATGGCGTCAACGTGATGCCGGAAGTCCACAAGGTCTTGAACCAGATCACCGATCTGGTTGGCCGCATTCACGACGGTCTGTGGCGTGGCTACACCGAAAAGCCGATCACTGATGTGGTGAACATCGGCATCGGCGGCTCGTTCCTCGGCCCTGAGCTGGTGTCCGAAGCGCTCCTGTCGTACGCGCAGAAAGGCGTGCGTTGCCACTATCTGGCGAACATCGATGGCAGCGAGTTTCACGAGCTGACGCAGAAACTGCGCGCCGAGACCACGCTGTTCATCGTTTCGTCGAAATCCTTCAATACCCTCGAAACCCTGAAGAACGCTCAGGCTGCTCGCGCCTGGTACCTGGCGCAGGGCGGTTCGGAAGCCGAGCTGTATCGTCACTTCATCGCCGTATCGAGCAACAACGCTGCTGCCGTAGCGTTCGGTATCCGCGAAGAAAACATCTTCCCGATGTGGGACTGGGTCGGTGGTCGTTATTCGCTGTGGTCGGCCATCGGTTTGCCGATCGCCCTGGCCATCGGCATGTCCAACTTCAAGGAACTGCTGTCCGGGGCTTACACCATGGACCAGCATTTCCAGACCGCGCCGTTCGAACAGAACATGCCGGTGCTGCTGGCTCTGCTCGGCGTGTGGTACGGCAACTTCTGGGGCGCGCAAAGTCACGCGATCCTGCCGTACGACCATTACCTGCGCAACATCACCAAGCACTTGCAACAGCTGGACATGGAATCCAACGGCAAGAGCGTGCGCCAGGACGGCACGCCGGTGTCGACCGATACCGGTCCAGTGATCTGGGGCGGCGTCGGCTGCAACGGCCAGCACGCTTACCACCAGTTGCTGCATCAAGGTTCGCAGCTGATCCCTGCCGACTTCATCGTGCCGATCGTCAGCTTCAACCCGGTCTCCGACCACCATCAGTGGCTGTACGCCAACTGCCTGTCGCAGAGCCAGGCGCTGATGCTCGGCAAGACCCTGGCGGAAGCCGAGCAGGAACTGCGCGACAAGGGCATGAGCGAAGAAGAAGTGCACAAACTCGCACCGCACAAGGTGATCCCGGGCAACCGTCCGAGCAACACCATCGTGGTCGAACGCATCAGCCCGCGTCGCCTTGGCGCACTGGTGGCGATGTATGAGCACAAAGTGTTCGTACAAAGCGTGGTCTGGGGCATCAACGCCTTTGACCAGTGGGGCGTGGAGCTGGGCAAGGAACTGGGCAAAGGCGTTTACAACCGTCTGGTCGGCAGCGATGAAACCACTGCTGATGATCCGTCCACTCAGGGCCTGATCAACTACTTCCGCGGTCGTCACCGCGGGTGATAACGGCCTTCGGGCCAACGCTGTTCCCCTGTGGGAGCGAGCTTGCTCGCGAATGCGCAGTGTCATTCAGCATCTCTGTTGACTGACACACTGCATTCGCGAGCAAGCTCGCTCCCACAGTTGTTTTACACATGACTTGAACCTCGGCATCGCTCGGCGCATCTTTATTCTTCGCACAACAAGAATAAGGAACCGTCATGTTCGATATCAGCACGTTCCCCAAAGCCGATGCCGTCCGCCGGGCTGCTCAGTTGAGTCAGGACGACTATCAGCGCCTGTACCGCGAATCCATTCAACACCCCACGGCCTTCTGGGCCGAACAGGCCACGCGTTTCCTCGACTGGAGCGCGCCGTGGCAGACCGTTCAGCGCTATGACCTGAAAACCGGCGAAGCCGCCTGGTTCGCCGGGGGCAAACTGAACGTCAGCTACAACTGCATCGACCGTCATCTGGAAAAGCGCGGCGAGCAAACCGCCCTGCTCTGGGAAGGCGACGACCCGGCAGAATCGGCGCAAATCACTTACAAAAAACTCCATCACCATGTCTGCCGCCTGGCCAACGTGCTGAAAAGCCGTGGCGTGAAGAAAGGCGATCGGGTGTGCATCTACATGCCGATGATCCCCGAAGCTGCTTACGCCATGCTCGCCTGTTCGCGGATCGGCGCGATTCACTCGGTGGTGTTCGGCGGTTTCTCCCCCGACTCCCTGCGTGATCGCATTCTCGACGCCGACTGCCGCACGGTAATCACGGCGGATGAAGGCATGCGCGGCGGCAAGTTCGTGCCGCTGAAGCAGAATGTCGACAAAGCCCTGCAAAGTTGCCCGGACGTCAGCACCGTGGTGGTGGTCGAACGCAGCCAGGGCAAGGTCGATTGGGTCGAGGGCCGCGACCTCTGGTATCACCAGGCCGTGCGCGACGTCAGCGATGATTGCCCGCCAGAACCGATGGACGCCGAAGATCCGCTGTTCATCCTCTATACCTCCGGCAGTACCGGCAAACCCAAAGGCGTGCTGCACACTACCGGCGGCTATTTGCTGCAAGCGGCGATGACCTTCAAATACGTGCTCGATTACCGCGACGGCGAAGTGTTCTGGTGCACCGCCGACGTCGGCTGGGTCACCGGTCACAGCTACATTGTCTACGGCCCGCTGGCCAACGGCGCGACCACATTGATGTTCGAGGGCGTGCCGAGCTACCCGAGCAGTTCACGCTTCTGGCAGGTCATTGATAAACACAAGGTCAATATTTTCTACACCGCGCCGACTGCTCTGCGCGCGTTAATGCGCGAAGGCGCCGAGCCGTTGAAGGAAACCTCGCGCGCCAGCCTCAGATTGCTCGGCAGCGTCGGTGAGCCGATCAACCCTGAGGCGTGGGAATGGTATTTCAACGTCGTAGGAGAACAGCGCTGCCCTATCGTCGACACCTGGTGGCAGACCGAAACCGGCGGCATCATGCTCAGCCCGCTGGTCAGCGCCCAGCGGATCAAACCGGGCTGCGCCACGCAGCCGATGTTCGGCGTGCAACCGGTGCTGCTCGATGAGCACGGCAAGGAAATCAAAGGCGCCGGCAGCGGCGTGCTGGCGATCAAATCCAGCTGGCCGGCGCAGATCCGCAGCGTCTATGGCGACCCGCAACGGATGGTCGACACCTATTTCAAACCCTACCCCGGCTACTACTTCACCGGCGACGGCGCACGCCGCGACGAGGATGGCGACTACTGGATCACCGGGCGCATCGACGATGTGATCAACGTTTCCGGCCACCGCATCGGCACGGCTGAAGTGGAAAGCGCGCTGGTGTTGCACGACAGCATCGCCGAAGCTGCCGTGGTCGGTTATCCGCACGACGTCAAAGGTCAGGGCATCTATGCCTTCGTCACGCCCATGAACGGCACCGAACCCAATGACGAGTTGAAAAAAGAATTGCTCGCCCATGTCAGCAAGGAAATCGGCAGCTTCGCCAAACCGGACCTGATCCAGTGGGCGCCGGCCTTGCCGAAAACCCGTTCAGGCAAGATCATGCGGCGCATCCTGCGCAAGATCGCCTGCAACGAACTCGACAGCCTCGGCGACACTTCGACCCTGGCCGACCCGAGCGTGGTGCAAGGCCTGATCGACGAGCGCCTCAATCAGTAACACTCCGGGCGCGGTCAACCGGCCGCGCCCGCCTTCATCACTGAGTGGTCATGGAATTCATCCGCAGTCGTATCGAACAGCAACTCATGAGCCTGACCGGCCTGTCCTTGGGTCAGCTCGATCTGGAAAACCCCAAGGGCGATCCCGGCCTGTTCGGCCCCGACTCGATCAGTTGGCAGGTGCACGGTGACTTCAGCAGCATGTTGATCGGCGGCATCAGCGCACTATTGCTGCAAGCCTTGCATCCGCTGGCGCTGGCCGGGGTGTGGGATCATTCGAACTTTCGTCAGGACATGCTCGGGCGCTTGCGGCGTACCAGCCAGTTTGTGTCCGGCACCACGTTTGGCTCGCGCCGGGACGCCGATTGGCTGATCGAAAAGGTGCGTACCATTCACCTGCAAGTGGTTGGCACCGCGCCGGATGGCCGCCCATACGCGGCCAGCGATGCGGATTTGCTGACGTGGGTGCATGTGGCGGAAGTGAGTAACTTTCTCGCCGCGCATTTGCGCTATCGCAATCCACGGTTGTCAGGGGCAGATCAGGATCGGTATTACGCAGAGATTGCCGTGATTGCCGAACGCCTGGGCGCGCGGGATGTGCCGAAATCACGGCAAGCCGTGGCCGACTATCTGCAACGCATGCGCCCGCAGTTGCTGTGCGATGAACGCAGTCGTGAGGTTTTGCGCTTGCTGCTCGACGCACCGGCGCCCAGTGTTCTAGCGCGACCCTTTGGTGATTTGATGATGAAGGCGGGCATCGACCTGCTGCCGGACTGGGCCAGCGACATGCTCAATGTCCGGCAGAGTTCGCTGCAACGGCAATTGATCCGCGCCAGCGTCAGGCGCAGCGCACCGATGCTGCGCTGGGCGATGCGCAATGGTTCGGTGCAACGCGCCAAACGCCGGATGGGTTTGCTGACCTAAAAGCTTCGCGAGCAGGCTCGCTCCCACAGGAGATTTGATTTGCAGCATAGATCCTATGTGGGAGCGAGCCTGCTCGCGAAGGGCGCAACTCGATTGCCCGCCAAGCTGCTAAACTCCCGCGCCCCAATTCTCTCCAGCAAGGCGCCCGCATGTCTTCCTTGAATCAGGCGCTGCGCGCCGCCCTCGATCAACGCCAGGACTTGCTCGCCGAGCTGCACAGCCAGGGCACCGATTGCTATCGGCTGTTTCACGGCAGCCAGGAAGGTGCCGGCGGTTTGACCATCGACCGCTACGGCCCGCAACTGCTGGTGCAGAGTTTTCACCAGACGCTGGAGCGTGACGACCTGCTGCAACTGCACGCCATGGTCAATCAGACGCTGGGCTTCGACACCTTACTGGTCTACAACGACCGCTCTCGAGGCAACTCGCGAATCGACCGTGAAGACAGTGTCTACAAAGCCGAAGACGCTGCACTGGCCGATCTGGTCGGCCACGAATGGGGCCTCAACTACCGGGTGCGCGGCCGCCATGCCGGGCAGGATCCCTTGCTGTTCCTCGACCTGCGCAACACTCGCGGCTGGGTCAAGGATCACGCCAAAGGCAAATCCGTACTCAACCTGTTCGCCTACACCTGCGGCGTCGGCCTCAGTGCCGCTGCCGGTGGCGCCAGCGAAGTGTGCAATCTGGATTTCGCTGAAGGCAATCTGGCGGTCGGTCGCGAAAACGGCCTGCTCAACCCGCAATTGCCGGAGATGCAGTTCATCCAGTCGGACTACTTTCCGGCCATTCGCCAACTCGCCGGCCTGCCGATCAGCCAGCGTCGCGGGCAGAAACTGCCGAGCTACCAGCGCCTCGATCAGCGTCAATACGACCTGGTCCTGCTCGACCCGCCCGCCTGGGCCAAGAGCGCATTCGGCACTGTCGATTTGCTGCGCGACTATCAGAGTCTGCTCAAACCGGCCCTGCTGACCACCGCGGACAACGGCATACTCATTTGCTGCAACAACCTGGCGAAAGTCAGCATGGACGACTGGCGCGAGCAGGTGCTGCGCTGTGCCGAGAAAGCAGGTCGACCTGTACGCGAGTGGAGCGTGATGACTCCGGGCGCCGACTTCCCGTCCATGGATCAGCAACCGCCGCTGAAAACTCTGATCCTGCAGCTCTGAACCGCCCGCGCGGCGGACAACTGTTCCTCTGTGGGAGCGAGCCTGCTCGCGAAAGAGGTGTATCAGCCAACAGATAGAGTGACTGATAGAACGCCTTCGCGAGCAGGCTCGCTCCCACTCGGGATGTGTTCCTACAGAAGAATCTGAACAATCCTGCTCCATGCGAGGTACTTCGGAACCAGAATCGCGTGCCATACTCCAAGGCACTCCGATTCAAACAGATGAAGCCGCACATGCCCAAAGGATTGATTCGCGCGATTGGCGCCCTGTTGACTGCTCTGGCCCTCTACAGCCTGCTGGGGTTTCTGATTTTGCCGGGCATCGCTCTGCGGATAGCCAATCAGCAACTGGCCAACTACGCGACGGTGCCCGCGCATATCCAGCGTATCGAGCTCAACCCGTTCAGCCTTGAAGTCACCCTGTGGGGGCTGGTCATCGGCGAGCCGGGCAAGGAACAGATCGGCTTCGATCGCCTGTACGCCGACCTGCAAATCGACAGCCTGTGGACCAAAGCCCTGCATCTGGCCAACATCGAGCTGGACAAGCCGAAGAGCGAAATCCTGTTCGCCAATGACGGCAAGCTCAACCTGCTGGGCCTGTTCAATGTGCCGGCCAGTGAGCCCACACCAACCGACCCGGACGCCAAGCCGTTCCCGCTGCGCATCGACAACATCAAACTGGCCGGCGGCGTCGTGCACTTTCAGGACGTGCGCCCGAGCGAGCCCATCGAGTTTCTCTACGACGACCTCAGCTTCGAACTGAAAAACCTCAGCACCTTGCCCGAAGACAGCGCCGACATGACCCTGGTCGCCATCGGCCCGCAAGGTGGGCGGATCGACTGGAGCGGTAATTTCAGCCTGATCCCGTTCACTTCCGAAGGCACCCTGAAAGTCACCGACGGCAAGATGAAAGCCTTCTGGCCTTACGTGCGTGACTCGGTGCCATTGGTGCTCGAAGACGGCGTGCTCAGCCTCAGCACCGACTACAAACTCAATCTGTCGAAAGAAACCGAACTGCTGCTGAACAACGTGGCGGTGAGCATCGCGCCCTTCGCGATCAAGGCACCGGACGGGCGTCCACTGGCGAAGCTCGAACGCCTCGACGTCAGCGAAACCTCGGTGGATCTGGCCAAGCAACAAGTCGTGGTCGGCAAGATCCGCAGCAACAAACTGGAAACCTGGGCCGCCCTTGAAGCCGACGGCCAGTTGGACTGGCAGAAACTGTTCGCCAGCCAACCGTCCAAACCCGCCGCCAAAGCCGCCGCAGAACCGGCGAACACGCCAGCCGCTGCCGACTCGCCGAAAGCTGAACCGACTGCGCCGAGCAAGCCTTGGCAAGTGCTGCTCAAAGACGTGCAATTGCGCAACTACACCGTGCATCTTGCCGACCGCTCGGCCACACCGGCCGTTGCCCTGGATATCACCCCGCTGAACGTTGACCTGCAAGACTTCGACAGCCTCAACGGTTCGCCCTTCAAGCTCAAGCTCGACAGCGGCGTGGGCAAACAAGGCAAGATCACAGCAGACGGCACGGTCAATCTCGCCCCGGTCAATGCCCAGCTCAACGTGAAAACCCAGGACATCGACCTGCGGGTTGCGCAGTCCTACATCAACCCGTTCATTCGCCTGGAACTGCGCAGCGGCATGCTCGGCAGTGATCTGAAGGTCAATCTCAAGAGCACCGAGCCGCTGGCGCTCAACGTCACCGGGCGCGCGCAGATCGATCAACTGCACACCCTCGACACCCTGAAAACCCGCGACTTCCTCAAGTGGCAGCAGGTGGTGGTCGAAGGCCTGAATTATCAGCACGGTGACAGCCTGTCGATCGACAGGATCAACCTGTTTCAGCCGTATGCGCGGTTCATGATCAACGATGATCGCACCACCAACATCGATGATCTGCTGATCCCGCAGCCCGCCGACAGCGGCGCGAAAAGCACGGCAGCCAAACCGGCCAGCAAAGACAAACCGCTGGGCATTCACATCGGTGGCATTGCGATCAATGACGGCTCGGCCAACTTCGCCGACTTCAGCCTGACACCGAACTTCGCCACCGCCGTGCAGCAACTCAACGGCCAGATCGGCACCATCGACAGCCGTCAGGCGAAACCGGCCAGCGTCGACATCAAAGGCAAGGTCGATCGCTACGCACCGGTGACCATCAAGGGCGCGGTCAATCCATTTGACCCAATGGCCAGTCTCGACATCGCCACCAGTTTCAAACGCGTCGAGCTGACGACACTGACGCCCTACTCCGGCAAATTCGCCGGCTACCGTATCCGCAAGGGCAGGCTGAACCTCGACCTGCACTACCTGATCACCAAGGGCCAGCTCAAAGCCGAAAACAAAGTGGTGGTCGAGCAATTGCAGCTCGGTGAAAAGGTCGACAGCCCGGATGCCGTGAGCCTGCCACTGAAACTGGCAATTGCCCTGCTCAAGGACGTCGACGGCAAGATCTCCATCGAATTGCCGGTGACCGGCGACTTGAACAACCCGCAATTCAGCGTGATGCCGATTGTCTGGCAGACTTTGCGCAACCTGATCGTCAAAGCCGCGGCCGCGCCGTTCAAAATGATTGGCGGGCTGATCAGTGGCGGCGGTTCGCAAGACCTCGGCACTGTGTCGTTTGCGCCCGGCTCCAGCGAGTTGAGCAAGGATGCCGAGGCCGCACTGGTCAAATTGTCCCAGGCGCTGAAAGAGCGTCCGGCCCTGCGCCTGGAAATCGAAGGCACCGCAGCCAAAAGCAGTGACGGCCCATTGCTCGCCGAGCAACGTCTGGAACGTGAATACCAGTACAACTACTACAAGATGCTGCAGCGTCGCGGCGATAAAGTCCCGGCCCAGGCTTCGTTGCTGCAGGTGCCAGACAGCGAGAAAGGTCCACTGCTCGAAGGCATCTACCGCACCCGCCTGAAAACCCAGCCGCCGGCCGAATGGAAAGATCTGGGCAAGGAAGAACGCACGGCGAAGATGCGTGAAGGCGTGATCCAGTTCTGGAGTGGCAGCGATGTGCTGCTGCGTCAGTTGGGTCAGGACCGTGCCAGCAGCATCAAGGATTATCTGGTGGATAAAGGCCAACTGGCAGACGACCGTGTGTACTTCATCGATGCCAATCTCGGTGAAGCCGAAAGCGATGGTCGCGTGGTGACGCAAATGCATCTGGATGCCGAGTGATGAAACTACAGTGGCTGGCTTTGATCGCAATGACGCTCGCCGCCAGTCACGCCTCGGCGTCCGACACGCTGCGCTGTGGCAGTCAGTTGATCAGCCTCGGCGACCGCTCCAGCGAAGTCCTGCAAAAGTGCGGTGAGCCGGTCAGCCGTGATCTGTTGGGTTATAAACGCAGCGCCAATCGCCGCGAGGAGTTTCAGGTCGAGGAGTGGACCTACGGCCCGAGCAACGGCATGTACCAATACCTGCGCTTCGAAGGCAATCGCCTGCGGCAGATCACCAGCAAACGCGGTAACTAGACCCACTCACTTATCCCATGTGGGAGCGAGCTTGCTCGCGAAGGCGTCAGGTCAGCCAACTCCGTTGTGACTGATATACCGCTTTCGCGAGCAAGCTCGCTCCCACAATTGTTTTGTGGTGCCATTTAATTCTTTCGTCCCTGAAATAGAACAAGCCCCGACACAAGTGGCGGGGCCTGTAATGGTCACATCCGTGTGACCGTTCGCATGAACTCTAAAGTTGCGGCAGACGTATTGCTCGGCCCGTCTGTCGCGTCTTCTCCCGGTCCAGGCGAGAAGTCATGCCTTACTCGGCTTTCAGGCCGTCAGCGGAGACCGCTTGAACGCCTTTGATTTTCTTGGTGATGTTCACAGCAGTGGCCTTCTGCGCTTCAGTAATAGCTACATCAGACGACAGCGACACAACGCCTTTGTTGGTTTCTACTTTGATGTCGGTACCTGGGATACCTTTTTCGGTAACCAGATCACTTTTGACTTTGGTGGTGATCCAGGTATCGGAAGTATCTTGCTTCATCTCGGTGACTTCACCGGCAGCCAGAGTCATTGGAGCCTGGGTAGCCTGAGTGGATTGTGCAAATGCACCGGAAGCCATGGTCAGGGTCAGCGCGGTAGCAGCAGCGGCAGTGATAGCGAACTTCTTCATACGAGTAACTCCTGTTTTTCTGGAAAATCTGCTGGTTGTCTTGTCAGCAGGGTTACCAAGGTAGTTGCGAACGCTGTGCCAACTTTTAAAAAGTATAAAACCCTATATAAATCAACAGGTTGAAGATTTCGCATTTTTCCGGATTCATGCAATTTGCATGACTCACTGATAAATCACATGCAACTTGCGGTTTTTTGGAAAGTTCCTAAGACGCTGAAATTATTGAAGCTTTTGTGAACTGCCGCGCAATGAAAAATGCCCCGCAGTGCGGGGCATTTAGCGATCCACCAATAAATCAGGTACCGCTCGCGGTACAGCCTTTTGGCGAGTAATCCGGAGCAACCGTTGTGGCACACGTCCATACACCTGCACCCGTACCGGAAGAGCGGGTCAGTGTGATGGTTTTATCCAGTACCGGGCCTGGGGCGTTCTTGATAGTACAGACAATGGACCCGGCGCCCGAAGAAGCAGTGCCGGATGCGGATACCGAGCAATTGGAGGTTGTCACCGTTGCACTGCCCGCTACGTTAGTCAGCGAAGGATCGGTGCCTTGATTAATCACATCCTCGAACGGCACCTTCATCGCGCTGATCTCTGCCAGCCCCGCCGTCACCTTCGACCGCGCCTGATACTTGGAATACTGCGGCAAAGCGATAGTCGCCAGAATCCCGATGATCGCCACCACGATCAGCAGCTCGATCAGCGTAAAACCTTGTTGTTTTTTCATAGACACGCTCCATGCATGAGTCGAAATCTCATGATCTGAAAGGGGTGCAGCATAGGCCATGCCAATGCCTTCCAGACCCCGCCCATTGGGCGTGAAGCCTGTGCAGCGCCATTTCCTACAACCTGCAACCGCACTATCTGACACTTTTTGTCACCTGCACTGGCCGTGTTTGGCGCTGTCACTTGTCTAGGCTATAAGTCATGAACTGCAAGCGTGCGGAATCCCCATGAATGACATCGCTCTGAGCGGTCTGGCCAAGCAATTGGTGCAGGCCGAACTGCTGACCGAAAAAAGCGCCCAGCAAGCCTGGCAACAGGCTCAGCGCAATCGTTTGTCGCTGGTCAGCTATCTGGTGCAGAACAAACTGGTCAAGAGCTGGCAGGTCGCCGAGATCGCCAGCGAACATTTCGGCATGGCGTTCCTCGATCTCAACTGCCTCGACAAGGAAACCCAGCCCAAAGGCCTGGTCAGCGAAAAACTGGTGCGTCAGCACCATGCCCTGCCCCTGTGGCGGCGCGGCAACAAGCTGTTCGTGGGGATTTCCGACCCGAGCAACCATCAAGCGATCAACGACATCCAGTTCAGCACCGGGCTGAGCACCGAAGCCATTCTGGTCGAGGATGACAAGCTCACCGACGCCATCGAAAAATTCTTCGACAACCACGCCAGTGGCCTGGAAGACATGGCCGATGTCGATCTCGATGGCCTCGATGTCGAATCCGTCGACGATAGCAAGCAGGACGCCATCGGCGGCCTCGACGCCGACGATGCGCCGGTGGTGCGCTTCGTGCACAAGATGCTGCTCGACGCGATCAAGAGTGGTTCTTCCGACTTGCACTTCGAACCCTACGAGAAGAACTACCGGGTGCGGGTGCGCACCGACGGCATCCTGCGCGAGGTGGCCAAGCCACCGATTCAACTGGCCGGGCGCATCGCCGCACGCCTGAAAGTCATGGCCAGCCTGGATATTTCGGAACGGCGCAAACCCCAGGACGGGCGGATCAAGATGCGCCTGTCGAAAAGCAAGTCGATCGATTTCCGCGTCAACACGCTGCCCACATTGTGGGGCGAAAAAGTGGTGATCCGGATTCTCGATCCGTCCAGCGCGCAGATCGGCATCGACGCGCTCGGCTACGAGCCGGTGCAGAAAGAGTTGTACATGGCCGCGCTCAAGCAGCCACAGGGCATGATTCTGGTCACCGGCCCCACCGGATCGGGGAAAACCGTGTCGCTGTACACCGGCCTGAATATCCTCAATACCGTCGACATCAATATCTCCACCGCCGAGGACCCGGTAGAGATCAATATGGAAGGCATCAATCAGGTCAACGTCAATCCCAGACAGGGACTCGACTTCGCTCAGGCATTACGCTCTTTTCTGCGCCAGGACCCGGACGTGATCATGGTCGGCGAGATTCGTGACTTGGAAACGGCGGAGATCGCGATCAAAGCCGCGCAGACCGGTCACCTGGTGCTCTCGACGCTGCACACCAACAGCGCCGCGGAAACCCTGACCCGTCTGCACAACATGGGCATTCCCGGCTTCAACATCGCCACCTCGGTCAGCCTGATCATCGCCCAGCGCCTGGCACGCAAGCTCTGCAGCCATTGCAAGAAAGCCATCGAGATCCCGCGCGAAACCTTGCTCAAGGAAGGCTTCCCCGAGGAACGCATCGGCCATTTCACGATCTACGAGCCGGTCGGTTGCGATCACTGCAACGGCGGTTACAAGGGACGCGTGGGGATTTATGAAGTGGTGAAAAACACACCGGAGCTGCAACGTTTGATCATGGCCGAAGGCAACTCGCTGGAAATCGACCTGCAGATGCGCCGTGACGGCTTCGACGACCTGCGCACCTCCGGGCTGCACAAGGCCATGCAAGGCATCACCAGCCTTGAAGAAATCAACCGGGTCACCAAGGACTGAACATGGCGGTCAAGGCAGCGAAAATCAGTATCTACGCCTGGGAAGGTACGGACAGGAAAGGCAGTAAAGTCACTGGCGAGTTGAGCGGGCAGAACCCGGCGCTGATCAAGGCACAACTACGCAAACAGGGGATCAACCCCGGCAAGGTGCGCAAGAAGTCGGCGTCGTTGTTGAGCTTTGGCAAGCGCATCAAGGCGCAGGACATCGCCCTGTTCACCCGGCAGATGGCGACCATGATGAAGGCCGGCGTGCCGCTGTTGCAGTCGTTCGACATCATCGGCGAAGGCTTTGAAAACCCGGCCATGCGCAAACTGGTAGACGAGGTGAAACAGGAGGTCGCGGCCGGTAACAGCTTTGCCGCAGCCCTGCGCAAGAAGCCGCAATACTTTGATGAACTGTATTGCAACCTGGTCGATGCCGGCGAGCAGTCCGGTGCGCTCGACACCCTGCTCGAACGCGTCGCGACCTATAAGGAAAAAAGCGAACAGCTTAAGGCCAAGATCAAAAAAGCCATGACCTACCCCACCGCCGTCGTGCTGGTGGCGGCGGTGGTAACCGGGATTCTGCTGGTGAAAGTGGTGCCGCAGTTTCAGTCGGTGTTCTCGGGGTTCGGCGCTGAATTACCGGCGTTCACCCTGATGGTGATCAGCCTTTCCGAGTTCATGCAGCAATGGTGGTGGGCGATTCTCGGTGCGCTGGTTGCGGCAATTTTCGGCACTCGTCACGCACTGAAAACCTCCCAGGCGTTACGGGATCGCAAAGACACCTGGCTGTTGAAACTGCCATTGGTGGGCACGCTGATGTACAAGTCCGCCGTGGCGCGATTCGCCCGAACCCTGTCGACTACGTTCGCTGCCGGTGTGCCTTTGGTGGAGGCACTCGATTCAGTGGCCGGCGCCACCGGCAACGTGGTGTTCAAGCGTGCCGTGCTGCGCATTCGCCAGGACGTCTCCACCGGTATGCAGCTGAATTTTTCGATGCGCTCCACCGGTGTCTTTCCCAACATGGCCGTGCAGATGACTGCGATTGGCGAAGAGTCCGGCGCCCTGGACGAAATGCTCGACAAAGTCGCGGGGTTTTACGAGGACGAAGTGGATAACATGGTCGACAACCTCACCAGTCTCATGGAGCCGTTCATCATGGTCGTACTGGGGGTGATCGTCGGTGGTCTGGTGGTGGCCATGTATCTGCCGATCTTCCAACTCGGCTCAGCGATCTGACATGCCTATCGACGAACTGTTTGCCCTGTATCCGCTGGCCTTTGTTTTCACTGCCCTGCTGCTGGGGCTGGTGGTTGGCAGCTTTCTCAACGTGCTGATCTGGCGCCTGCCGAAAATGCTCGAGCGTGATTGGCGCCAGCAGGCCCACGACGTGCTCGGTTTGCCCGGCGAAACACCGCAGCCCGTTTACAACCTGATGCTGCCGCACTCCGAATGCCCCCATTGCGCCCATCGGATTCGCCCCTGGGAAAACATCCCCCTGCTCAGCTATCTGTGGCTGCGCGGGCGCTGTTCCGCGTGTGCTGCACCGATCAGCAAACGTTACCCGCTGACCGAACTGGCCTGCGGGTTGCTCTCGGCCTTCATCGCCTGGCATATCGGCTTCGGTTGGTCGGGATGCCTGCTGATTGTCCTGACCTGGGGTTTGCTGGCGATGAGTCTGATCGACACCGAGCATCAACTGCTGCCCGATGTGCTGGTGCTGCCGTTGCTGTGGCTGGGGTTGATCGTCAACAGTTTCGGCCTGTTCGTGCCGTTGCACGATGCGCTGTGGGGCGCGGTGGCCGGTTACCTGGCGCTGTGGTCAGTGTTCTGGCTGTTCAAACTGCTGACCGGCAAGGACGGCATCGGTCACGGTGACTTCAAGCTGTTGGCGCTGCTCGGGGCATGGGGCGGCTGGCAGATTCTGCCGCTGACGATCCTGCTGTCATCGCTGGTTGGTGCCATTATCGGGGTGATTGTGCTGCGCCTGCGCGAGCAGAAAACCTCGACGCCAATCCCCTTCGGACCCTACCTGGCAATTGCTGGCTGGATTGCCATGCTCTGGGGTGGTCAAATAACCGACTTCTATTGGCAGTTTGTCGGTTTGAAATGAATACCCCTGTGGAAAAACCCTGGATTCTCGGCCTCACCGGCGGCATCGGCAGCGGCAAAAGCGCGGCGGCCCAGCACTTCATCGATCTGGGTATCCACGTGGTGGATGCCGATCACGCGGCGCGTTGGGTGGTTGAACCCGGACGTCCGGCGCTGGCAAAAATAGCCGAACACTTCGGGCCTGGCGTTTTACAGGGCGACGGCACGCTGGATCGCGCCGCCCTGCGCAAACTGATCTTTGAAGTGCCGGAAGAACGCCGCTGGCTCGAAGCCCTGCTGCATCCGTTGATCGCCGAGGAAATCGCTCATCATCTGGCGCTGGCAAAATCGCCTTACGCGATACTGGTTTCGCCGCTGTTGATCGAATCCGGGCAATACGCGATGACTCAGCGCATCCTGGTGATCGACGCCCCGCAACAATTGCAGATCGAACGTACCTTGCAGCGTGACCAGACCAGCGAGCAGCAGGTTCAGGCGATCCTCAAGGCTCAGTCGAGCCGCGAAGACCGTGTGAGCCGTGCCGACGACGTGGTGGTCAATGACCGCGACCTCGCCTGGCTGCACAGCGAGGTCGAGCGTCTGCATCACTTTTACCTGACTTTATCCGGAGGCCAAGCATGAGCCAGATCCCCACCGTTGAATGCCCAACCTGCGGCGCCCCCGTGGAATTCACCCCCGAGAGCAAATTCCGTCCGTTCTGTTCCGATCGCTGCAAACTGATCGACCTCGGCGCCTGGGCGTCGGAAGAACACAAGATTCCGGTCGCCCCGGATGCCGAGGACGAACTGTTTTCCGGCGATTTCGATCCGCGCCACTGACCCTGATCAGGGCCGCATAAAGCCGTAGTCCTGATCGTCGTCGAGGTTTTCCGCGAGAAAACGCAACTCGTCGGCCAGGTCTTCGGCATTGCGCACAGCCTTGCTCTGCTGCACCACTGCACTGAGCAAGGCGCGCAGACTCAATCCCGGGTCAAAGCCCACCTCCTGCGCCATGTCCAGACTCTGCCGGGTTTCCTGCCTTGCCCACTCGTAAACACTCATGCCGCTGCTCCTGAAGGGATTTGCGCGAGCATGAAATTTCCCGCGTCTGGCGGGTTTGATATGGATCAAGACTTGGGATCGTCATCCTTCCATGGCGCCGAAAGGTAGCGCGTGCGATTGAACGTCTCCAGCCATTCCGGGCAGAACACCACCAGCGCACTGACGACCATGCCGTTGATGAACGCCTCGGGAAACAGCAGCAGCCACAGATAACCGATGAAATCTTCCAGCCATTCCGGCATGGCGAAGAGACCGTCGTACCACAGCAGGGTCAGGCTCAGAATCAGGCACAGCAGGACTGAAAGCGCAGCAGCGAAGAATCCGGAGCAGAAGATGTACACGAACGGGTTACGCGGTTGCGCGCGCTCGACGAGGATAGCCACGCATTCGGTGACCAGCACCGGCAGCAAAATGAACAAAGCGCCATTGACTCCGACGGCCAGCAGATCCTGGCGCCCGAGCAGCACCAGGCCCATTTGTGCGACCAGCCCGCCGACAATCGCCAAGGGCCAGTCCAGCAGCAAGGTCACCGCCGTCATACCAATGAAGTGATAAGACACGCCCGTGTCGAAATCCCTGCGCACCAGCCACAACAGAAACAACGCGAACACGGTGCCAAACAACAGATGCTGACGCCGACTGTCACTGAATAACTCGACCCACGGCGCACGCACGATCGCCCACAGCAACACCGGCAGATAGATCAGCCAGCCGAGCGTCAGGCTCGCCGAGGACAGCAGTTCGACACCGATCATGATTCCCTCATTTTTTCCATGGGCTTACCACCTCGTCGCAGTCTACACCGCGGCCCAGTGAGCATCAGCCCAAGCAAAGCTTTCTGCTTGTCGCATTTGAACGCTAAGCTTGGGCTTATGGATGACTCAGATTATTTACGCCTGCTGACCATCGCGGCCGAGCAGGCCAACGCCTTTCTGTCCAATGCCCGCAAATGGGAGCGTGAGCGTTGGGTTTGCCAACGCCTGCTGCAAGGCCTCAACATTCCCTACCGCGCCGACGAATTCGCGCCGGCCGGCGAACCGCCGGATGTGCTGTTTCGCGATGCCAATTTCGAGGTGTTCTTCGTGCTCGACGAGGGCCGCCGGCTCAACGACGAATGGCGCGATGAACTGCAGCGACGACGCAGCGCCTTTTCTCTCAGCCAACTGGTGCGCCGTGAAGCCAAGCCCAAGCGGATTCCGGCCAATGAATTCCTGCTGCGACTGGCGCCGACGTTGCGCAAAAAAGCGCATAACTACAAGGAACGCGGCATGGATCTGGGCGAACTGGATATCATCGCCTTCGCCAGTCTTAAACGTGAGGTGCTGGACCTGAACAGCCATTTCCCCCCGCCCACCGAGTACCTGCGTCAGGGCTGGCGCTCGCTGTCCCTCGTCGGCCCGACCTTCGCCCGCGTGCTGTTCGCCCACCCGGATGCGCCGGACTTTCTGCGCAGCAACCTCGGTCGCAGCATCGTCTTCGATGTCGGGATCAGCCTGTGACACCACTTCAGCAATTGATCGCCGATGTGCCGCAGACCGGATGTGTACGCTGGATCGGCGTGCGTCCAGAATCCCGGGGGCCAATGATCGAACTCGATGCCGTGGAGGCTCGACTTGAAGCTGGACTGACCGGCGATCACGCCCGCCCCGGTGTGCGTAATGCGCGACAGGTAACCCTGATCCAGTGGGAACATTTGGCGGTGATCAGCGCACTGATGGGGCGCCCTGATGATCAACCGGTCAGACCTGAAGATCTGCGGCGCAATCTCGTTATCAGCGGTATCAATTTGTTTAGCCTCAAGGGTCGGCGCTTTCGCATCGGTCAGGCAATATTCGAAACCACGGGCTGGTGTCAGCCCTGCGCACGGCTGCAGAACAACCTCGGCCCGGGCACCTTTCAAGCGGTGCGCGGGCATGGCGGAATTACCGCGCGGGTGTTACAAAGCGGGATCATTCGCCTCGAAGATAGTGTGAGCGTCGAACCGGTTCCGGACAGCGGCTATGCTGCGTTCAACCCCGGATAAAAACCGCTGTAGCTTCTGTCCATTCAGCAACGTCTACCTGACGAGGCAAATATGACCAGCCGCCTGAACCCCGAAGACCAGAAACATGTCGAAGAGTACCTGCAACTGTCCCAACACCGAGTCGAGCGCCGGCCTTTCCGGCCGTGGATGCTCCTGGTGCTGGTGCTGGCAGTGACCATTGGTCTGGGCCTGTTGAGCCGATTTATCAGTTACCTGACGCTATGAGCAGCTTGGCGCTCGCTTGGGTAACCGCACCGATTTCCTTTAAAAACCTTGCGAGTTATCCCTATGTCCCATCGTATTGTTATTGTCGGCGGCGGCGCCGGCGGTCTGGAGTTGGCTACCCGTCTGGGTAAGACTCTGGGCAAGCGCGGTACGGCCAGCGTGATGCTGGTCGACGCCAACCTGACGCACATCTGGAAACCACTGCTGCACGAAGTGGCCGCCGGATCGCTGAACTCCTCCGAAGACGAACTCAACTATGTTGCCCAAGCCAAATGGAACCACTTCGAGTTCCAGCTCGGACGCATGAGCGGGCTCGATCGTGCGCAGAAGAAAATTCAACTGGCGGCAACCTACGACGAAAACGGCGTCGAGCTGGTGCCGGCGCGTGAAGTGCAGTACGACTCGCTGGTGATCAGCGTCGGCAGCACTACCAATGATTTCGGCACGCAGGGCGCGGCGCAGCACTGCCTGTTCCTCGACACGCGCAAACAGGCCGAGCGCTTCCACCAGCAACTGCTCAACCACTATCTGCGTGCCCACGCCGGGCAAACCGATGTGGTCGAGCAGATCAGCGTCGCGATCGTCGGCGCTGGCGCCACGGGCGTCGAGCTGGCGGCCGAACTGCACAATGCCGCCCATGAACTGGCGGCGTATGGTCTGGACCGGATCAAACCGGAAAACATGCACATCACTCTGATCGAAGCCGGGCCACGGGTGTTGCCTGCCCTGCCCGAGCGCATCAGCGGGCCGGTGCACAAGACCCTGGAAAAGCTCGGGGTCAATGTCATGACCAACGCGTCGGTCAGTGAAGTGACGGCGGATAGCCTGATCACGGCCGATGGCAATGAGATCAAGGCCAGTTTGAAAGTTTGGGCAGCGGGTATTCGCGCACCGGGTTTCCTCAAGGACATCGACGGCCTGGAAACCAACCGCATCAATCAGCTGCAAGTGTTGCCGACCCTGCAAACCACGCGCGATGAAAACATCTTCGCCTTCGGCGATTGCGCCGCCTGTCCGCAACCGGGTACCGATCGCAACGTGCCGCCACGGGCGCAAGCCGCGCACCAACAGGCGTCGCTGCTGGCCAAATCGCTGAAGTTGCGCATCGAAGGCAAGACCCTGCCGGAGTACAAGTACACCGACTACGGCTCGCTGATCTCGCTGTCGCGTTTTTCGGCGGTGGGTAACTTGATGGGCAACCTCACGGGCAGCGTGATGCTCGAAGGCTGGCTGGCGCGGATGTTTTACGTGTCGCTGTATCGCATGCACCAGATGGCGCTGTACGGGCCGTTCCGCACGGCGATGTTGATGCTCGGCAGCAAGATTGGCCGTGGCACTGAACCGCGTCTGAAACTGCACTAAAACCTGTGGGAGCGAGCTTGCTCGCGAAAGCTTTTGATCAGTCGCAGCAACATTGACTGACAGAACGCTTTCGCGAGCAAGCTCGCTCCCACATTGTTTTGTGTTGATCGAAAGATCTGTTTCGTACTGTATCCCCGCCGCGCTTTCCCCACCTTCGCTTACAAACTCCCCCGCTGCGCGACACAGTCGCGATACACCGCCACCGCTTAATGGCCACACCCGAGCAACACCGCTCAGGTTTGCGTCTTTAACGTGTGGTTGCGTTGTGCAGCCCAGGAGAATCCAAATGTTCCGTACTTCGACCCTCGGTAAAAAATCCATTGGCCTGATCGGCGCAGCCCTGGCTGGCGGTCTGATGTTGTCCGGCTCGGTGTTCGCTGCCCAGCCGCTGGCGCAGGGCTACATGGTTGCCTCGGCGGAAACCTCGGTGAAAACGCCGGAAGGCAAATGCGGTGAAGGCAAATGTGGCGATGCCTCGATGGCCAAGACTGATAGCGATGGTGACGGTAAGGTTTCCCGCGCCGAATTCCTGAAGGTCGCGCCGAAGTCCAATTTCGACAAGATCGACACCAACCATGACGGTTTCATTGACGAGCAAGAGGCCTACGACAACGTGAAGGCCAACTTCGAAGCCAACGGCAAGAAGATGCCCAAAGGCCTGTTCGAGCACCTGAAAGATCAAGACGGCGCCTGATCAGCGGAAAAAACCAAGCCGCGCTTCTCCTGAGAGAAACGCGGTTTTTTCACGTCTGCCGTTTTACAACTGAAAGCGCCGCACCATGCCTTGCAAGGCGTTGGCCAGTTGCGACAACTCGTGGCTGGAGGCACTGGTCTGGTCGGCACCGGCGGCCGAGCGTACCGACAAATCCCGAATGTTCACCAGATTGCGATCCACTTCGCGGGCGACTTGCGCCTGTTCTTCCGCAGCGCTGGCAATGACCAGGTTGCGCTCATGGATCTCATGTACCGACGCGGTAATGGTTTGCAGCGCCTCACCGGCGCGCTCGGCCAACGCCAGCGTGGTCGTCGCCCGCGCCGTACTGGCCTGCATCGAATCCAGCGCCAGGCTCGAACCGCTGCGCATACCCTGGACCATCTGCTCGATCTCCTGCGTCGATTGTTGCGTGCGATAAGCCAGCGCCCGCACTTCATCAGCCACTACGGCAAAGCCTCGCCCGCTCTCACCGGCCCGCGCCGCTTCAATCGCCGCGTTAAGCGCCAGCAGGTTGGTCTGCTCGGCGATCGCCCGAATCACGTCCAGCACTTTGCCGATGTCCTGCGACTGGTTGGCCAGTGACTGCACCAGCTCACCAGTCTGTTGCACATCGCTGGCCAGGGCATTGATGGCCGTGGCGGTCTCACTGACACGCACTTGGCCCAGATGCGCCGACTCGCTGGATTGACGGGTCGCGTCAGACGTCGACACCGCATTGCGTGCGACCTCTTCCACCGCTGCCGTCATCTGGTTGACGGCGGTCGCGGCCTGTTCGATTTCATTGTTCTGTTGTTGCAACCCCTGTGTGCTGTCTAGCGTCACCGCATTGAGTTCATCGGCAGCGGTCGCCAGTTGCGTGGCCGAACCACTGATGCCTTGCAGCGTCTCTCGCAGGTTCTGCTGCATGGTCGCCAAGGCTTTGAGCAAACGGCTGACTTCATCGTTGCCATGGGTTTCGATCGGCCGGGTCAGATCGCCCTGCGCGACACTTTCTGCTGCGCTCACGGCGCTGCTCAGCGGCCGAACGATACTGCGCGTGAGCATCATCGCCAGTGCCACCGTGGCCAGTGCGGCCAAGGCAATGAACAGGCTGACAATCGTGCGCGAGTTTTCGTAGTGCGTAGCGGACTTCTGGCTTTCGGCGGCGACCTGTTTGGCGAACAGGTCTGCCAGGTCGTTGAGTTGTTTGCCGGAGCCATCGACGACGGTTTTCATGTCAACCAACAGCAACCTGGTCAGCTCATCACGCTTTCCTTGCTCGGCGAGAGCGAAGGATTGAGCGATGCCACTGCGATACGCGGCGAAGGTTTTCTTGAACTGGTCGTATAGCTGCTGGCCTTCCGGGGTGTTGACCAGTTTGTCGTAAGCGGCGATTTTCTCGCTCAGCTCCTTGTCGCGGGTGTCCATCTGGCTGCGGTAAGTCGCAATGTTGGCCGGATCCTGATCCAGGGCCATGCGCAACGAAATGGTGCGGATGCGCAGCATGATCTCGCGAATCTCGTCGCCGCCACGAATGCTCGGCAGCCACTGGTTTTCTACCGCGACTTCACTGTCGCGAATACTCGACATCTGCCCGAGCGCAAACACGCCGAGCAAGGCCACCAACACCGCGATCAGGGCGAACCCCAGGGCCGCCCGGGGAGCAATATTCAACTGACGAAGCAACATGACGCACGCCCTTATTCTTGTATTGGCCAGATTCAAGGGGCGAAAGCCATGGCAGTCCCCTCGTGTTAGCGGGCTATCGGCAGGTTGTATGATGACTTGAAGGGGAAATGAGTTTTTGTCGGACAAAAAAAATCCCCGTATCTTTCGATACGAGGATTTTTAATATGGTCGGGGTAAGGGGATTCGAACTCCTGACATCCTGCTCCCAAAGCAGGCGCGCTACCGGACTGCGCTATACCCCGGTAAAAAAAAGGCGACCTTTCAAAGATCGCCTTCTTCGATCAGCGCTTTTGGCCTCTGATCTTAAGATTCGATCCCAGCGCTAACTGGTTTCAAAAATGGTGGGTCGTGTGGGATTCGAACCTACGACCAATTGGTTAAAAGCCAACTGCTCTACCAACTGAGCTAACGACCCAAAAATGGTCGGGGTAAGGGGATTCGAACTCCTGACATCCTGCTCCCAAAGCAGGCGCGCTACCGGACTGCGCTATACCCCGGCTTGAAATTGGCTCCGTGACCAGGACTCGAACCTGGGACCCAATGATTAACAGTCATTTGCTCTACCGACTGAGCTATCACGGAACTACATATTTCAATTTACAACGGTGAAACTTGTTGCATCTAGTCACTCGTTCGCATCGCTGCGTTCGTGTGTCTGAGGCGCGCTATTCTACAACCTAGAACACCTCTGTCAACCCCCTAAATTGCTTTCAAGTTAATGATTTGCAACTTATTTCAGATTTCAACTCAGTGAGCTGAGACCGTCTTGGCGACTGACTGCGGGGCGCACTTTACAAGCCTTTTCCTTTGAGTTCAACAGCCTAACGAAAAAAAAGGCCCTACGATGTAGGGCCTCCCAATTTTCATTGGCGCTTGGACTCAGTTGAAAACGATTTCGTCGTTCTCGACCTTGCCGGTCGCCGTGTCGCCTGGCATGAAGTGACCCGAGAGAATCAACTGCGCCAACGGGTTTTCGATCCAGCGCTGAATTGCCCGTTTCAAAGGACGTGCGCCATACACCGGGTCGTAACCAACGGCGATCAACTTGTCCATCGCCTCCGGGCTGAGTTCCAGCTTCAGCTCGCGCTCGGCCAGACGAGTGCGCAGACGGCCCAACTGAATCTCGGTAATGCCCGCAATCTGATCCCGTGCCAAAGGCTCGAAGATCACCACTTCGTCGACCCGGTTGATGAACTCCGGACGGAAGTGCGACGTCAGCGCATCCATGACTGCAGCACGCTGCGCCTCGCGATCACCGACCAGTTCCTGAATCTGCACAGAACCGAGGTTCGAGGTCATGACGATCACGGTATTGCGGAAATCCACCGTGCGGCCATGGCTGTCGGTCAGCCGCCCGTCTTCAAGCACTTGCAGCAAGATGTTGAACACATCCGGATGCGCTTTCTCGACTTCGTCCAGCAGGATCACCGAGTAAGGCTTGCGACGTACCGCTTCGGTCAGGTAACCGCCCTCTTCATAACCGACGTATCCCGGTGGCGCACCGATCAGGCGAGCCACGGAATGTTTCTCCATGAACTCGGACATATCGATTCGCACCATCGCCTCTTCCGTATCAAAGAGGAATTCAGCCAGCGCCTTGCACAGCTCGGTTTTACCAACACCGGTCGGGCCGAGGAACATGAACGAGCCGCTCGGACGATTCGGGTCGGACAACCCGGCACGCGAACGTCGTACTGCGTTGGCCACAGCGACCACGGCCTCTTCCTGACCAATGACCCGTTTGTGCAACAGGCTTTCCATCTTCATCAGTTTGTCGCGCTCGCCTTCGAGCATTTTCGACACCGGAATGCCGGTCCACTTCGATACAACTTCAGCGATCTCTTCTTCAGTCACTTTGCTACGCAGCAACTGGTTTTCGCTCTTGCCGTGCTGGTCGACCATTTGCAGGCTGCGTTCCAGATCCGGGATCACCCCATACTGCAATTCGGCCATGCGGTTCAGGTCGCCTTTGCGGCGAGCCGCTTCCAGTTCCTGGCGCGACTGCTCTATCTTCTGCTGAATCTGCGCAGAACCCTGCACCTCGGCTTTTTCCGAGTTCCAGATTTCTTCCAGATCCGAGTACTCGCGTTCGAGACGGACGATTTCTTCCTGGAGTTTTTCCAGACGTTTCATCGCCGCTTCGTCGCTTTCTTTCTTCAGCGCCTGGGACTCGACCTTCAACTGAATCAGGCGCCGCTCCAGACGATCGAGCACTTCCGGTTTGGAATCGATTTCCATGCGGATACGGCTGGCCGCCTCGTCGATCAGGTCGATGGCCTTGTCCGGCAACTGCCGGTCAGTGATGTAGCGATGGCTGAGCTTCGCTGCCGCAATGATCGCGCCGTCAGTGATCGCCACCTTGTGGTGAACCTCGTAACGCTCTTTAAGGCCACGCAGGATGGCGATGGTGTCTTCTTCACTCGGCTCATCCACCAATACTTTCTGGAAGCGTCGCTCGAGCGCCGCATCCTTCTCTATATATTGGCGGTACTCGTTGAGCGTGGTAGCGCCAACGCAGTGCAACTCGCCGCGCGCCAGTGCTGGCTTGAGCATGTTGCCGGCATCCATAGAGCCTTCGCCCTTACCGGCGCCGACCATGGTGTGAAGTTCGTCGATGAACAGAATGATCTGCCCTTCCTGCTTCGACAGCTCGTTGAGCAGCGATTTCAGGCGCTCTTCGAACTCACCGCGATACTTGGCACCGGCAATCAACGCGCCCATGTCCAGCGAGAGCAGACGTTTGCCCTTGAGGCCGTCCGGCACTTCGCCGTTGATGATGCGCTGGGCCAGACCTTCGGCAATCGCGGTTTTACCCACGCCAGGTTCGCCGATCAGCACCGGGTTGTTCTTGGTGCGGCGTTGCAGAACTTGAATGGTGCGACGGATTTCGTCGTCACGACCAATCACCGGGTCAAGCTTGCCGTCTTCGGCGCGCTTGGTCAGGTCGACGGTGTATTTATCCAGCGCCTGTCGCGACTCTTCGTGATTGGCGTCATTCACTGCTTCGCCGCCGCGCAGGTTGTTGATCGCGTTTTCCAAAGCTTTCTTGCTCACGCCTTGGCCGAGCAGCAACTTGCCGAGCTTGCTGTTCTCGTCCATCGCCGCGAGCAGCACCAGTTCGCTGGAGATGAACTGGTCGCCCTTTTGCTGGGCCAGCCGGTCAGCCTGATTGAGCAGGCGTGCCAGATCCTGCGACATGTTGACGTCGCCGGTGGGGTTCTGGATTTTCGGTAATTGGTCGAGCTCTTTGGTCAGCTCTTTACGCAAGCTGTTGACGTCGAAGCCCACCTGCATCAGCAGAGGTTTGATCGAACCACCCTGCTGTTCAAGCATGGCTTGCATCAAGTGCGCCGGCTCGATGGCCGGATGATCGTGGCCGACTGCCAACGACTGGGCGTCGGACAAGGCCAACTGTAATTTGCTGGTTAAACGGTCTATTCGCATAAGTCACCTTCCTTTTGAGCAGGCCGGACCTAAAAACCATCCTGAATAAAGAAACCTGCCAGATACCACTGTAGATGCGGTCGATTCTGGGAGATTCAAGCGTCAGAGAGTTGATTCAGGTCAGGCAAGTCTAGCGGGTGAGCCAGATAAGGGAGGCGAAGCGACCGGTGCGTGAGGCACGACGATAGGAGAAGAAGCGCGGATCGGTCACGGTGCAGAAACCGCCACCATAAACAGCGGTGACACCCCGCTCAGCCAGACGCAGGCGCGCCAGCAGATAAATGTCAGCCATGAACTTGCCGGGATTGTCGCTCGGCCCGAAGGCTTCTGCCGCTTCGGGCAGTTGATTGACGAAGACTTCCCGCACTTCCGGGCCGACTTCAAAGGCTTTCGGGCCAATCGCCGGACCGAGCCAGATCAAAACGTCTTCAGCCGGAACATCGAGGCTGTCGAGAGTTGCCTCAAGCACGCCCGCCGCCAGACCGCGCCAACCGGCATGAGCGGCCGCGACACGGGTGCCGGCGCGATCGCAGAACAAGGCCGGCAGACAATCCGCCGTCATTGCCGCACAGGCAATGCCCGGCGTTGCCGTCCAACTGGCATCGGCGGCCGCAACAATGCCCGGATCAGCATGCGCCACGGTAATTCCGTGCACTTGCTGCAACCAGGCAGGCTGTATAGAGAAGTGCTCGGTCAGGCGCCGACGGTTCTCGGCAACCGCCTCAGGACGATCATCGACATGATCGCCCAGATTGAGGCTGTCGAACGGCGCCGCGCTGACACCGCCCTCGCGGGTGGTGACGCAGGCCTTGACGCTGGCCGGCGCAGGCCAGTCCGGCGTCAGCCAGTTCATCCGACGAAGGCCTCGCGATCCTGCTTGAGCAGGGTCAGCAGCCAGACGAAATCTTCCGGCAGCGGCGATTCCCAGCTCATGCGCTCACCGCTCGTCGGGTGATCCAGCTCGAGGAAACGAGCGTGCAGAGCCTGACGCGGGAAATGCTTGAGGGATTCAACCATTGTCGGGTTGGCCGCTGGCGGAATGCGGAAACGACCGCCGTACGCAGGGTCGCCGACCAACGGAAAGTTGATGTGCGCCATGTGCACGCGGATCTGGTGCGTACGACCGGTTTCCAGTTTCACCCGTACATGGGTGTGTGAACGGAAGCGCTCCAGCACGCGGTAGTGGCTGACGGCAGGCTTGCCGCCTTCCATCACCGCCATGCGCTGGCGCTGCTGGCCGTGACGACCGATCGGGGCGTTGATCTTGCCCCCGGCCGTCACCACACCGATCACGATGCATTCATAGATGCGGCTGACGCTGCGGCTTTGCAACTGAGCGACCAGCTTGGTCTGCGCCTGAATGGTCTTGGCCACCACCATCAAACCGGTGGTGTCCTTGTCCAGACGATGCACGATACCGGCGCGCGGGACATTGATGATGTCCGGCACGTGGTGCAGCAAGGCGTTGAGCAGCGTGCCATCGGCGTGACCGGCAGCCGGGTGCACCACCAGGCCCGCAGGCTTGTTGATCACCAGGATGTCGTCGTCTTCATAGACGATGTCGAGCTCGATGTCCTGGGCGATCCACTCGCCCTGGGCTTCCTGCTCGGCGGTCAGCTCAAGGATGGCACCGCCGTGCACGATGTCGCGAGGGCGGATGACCGCCCCGTCCACAGTCAGGCGACCTTCTTTGATCCAGGCGGAAAGGCGCGAGCGAGAGTGCTCAGCGAAGAGTTGGGCAGCGACTTGATCGAGGCGTTGGCCGCCCAATTCGGACGGCACCTCTGCGCGAAGTTCAATTTTATCGGACATGCTCTGACTGTGCGTCGGCACAGCTTTTGGTTTCGGCTGCGCGCTTGTGGTTAAATACGGCGTCTTTTGCCCCGAGGCTTTTCAACGGGGCGCTCATCATAACAGGACGGCCCCGCCCAAGACAGCGGCCGTCATAGGGACGCAAGCCGCCATGCAAGTGAAACACCTGCTGCTGATCGCCATCCTCGCATTGACCGCTGCTTGCTCATCGAAGGAAGTCGTAGACGAAAACCTCAGCGAAGCCGAGCTGTATCAGCAGGCTCAGACTGACCTGGACAACAACAGCTACACCAGCGCCACAGCCAAGCTGAAGGCTCTGGAGTCGCGTTATCCGTTCGGTCGCTACGCCGATCAGGCACAGCTGGAGCTGATCTACGCCAACTATAAAAACGCCGAGCCGGAAGCTGCAAAATCCGCTGCCGAGCGTTTTATTCGTTTGCACCCGCAGCACCCGAACGTGGATTACGCGTACTACCTGAAAGGTCTGACCTCGTTCGACCAGGACGTCGGCCTGCTGGCGCGCTTCCTGCCGCTGGACATGACCAAGCGTGACCCGGGCGCCGCGCGCGACTCGTACAACGAGTTCGCCCAGCTGACCAGCCGTTACCCGAACAGCCGCTACGCGCCGGACGCCAAGCAGCGCATGATCTACCTGCGCAACCTGCTGGCCGCTTACGAAATCCACGTGGCCGACTACTACCTGACCCGTCAGGCTTATGTGGCCGCTGCCAACCGTGGCCGTTATGTCGTGGAAAACTTCCAGGAAACGCCATCGGTCGGTGACGGCCTGGCGGTGATGACTGAAGCCTATCAGCGTCTGCACCTGGACGACCTGGCAGCGACAAGCCTGGAAACCCTGAAGCTCAACTACCCGAACCACCCGAGCCTGCAGGATGGCCAGTTCGTGCCACGGGTTGCCGAAGCCGACAACCGTTCGTTCCTGAGCAAGGCGACTTTGGGTCTGATCGAGTCGCGTCCACCGCTGCCGCCAGGAGAGACCCGCGCCAACCAGGACGTGCAGAAGCAGTTCCAGGACGCGAAAGACGCGATCCCGAACGAGCTCAAGCCTAAGGACGAAAACGGCGACGTGATCGAAGAGCCGGAGCCTGAGTCGAGCGACACCGACCGCTCGTGGTTCAGCTACATGACCTTCGGCGTGTTCGACTGATCACACCGGATGTACGTAAAAGGGAGATCTGCGGATCTCCCTTTTTCATGTCCGCGTCTTAATAGGCTGTGCGCCTGTCGGGTCCTTGGCTAAACTGCCGGATCATCAGTCGAAAAGCCGCTCATCATGCTTCGTTTATTGTTCTGGATCGTCGTGATTTTCGCCGCTATATGGTTGTGGCGTAAATTCAAGGCGCCTGCCGCGTCCAATCAATCCAATCGCCCCCCACGCGAACAGGAAGCTCCACCGATGGTGCGCTGCGCCCATTGCGGCGTGCATCTGCCGCGCGACCGTGCGCTGAGTGTTCAACAACAGTGGTATTGCAGCCAGGCTCACCTTGAGCAAGGCCCGGGCACCAGTGATCGCTGAGGCCTCCAGCGCCAACAGCAAACAGGCGCAGCGCCTGCTGCGCCTTTATCATCTTTACCGCCTAAGCGTCGGCATCACACTGGTGCTGCTGATTTCCAGCAACATGGACAATCGCCTGCTGACGTCGGCCAACGACGAATTGCTGCGCGGTGGCAGCTGGTTGTATCTGGTCCTCAACATTCTGTTGGTGGTATTCCTTGAGAACACCCGGCGGCCGGCGCAACTGTTCAGCCTGGCCCTCGTCGATGTCCTGCTTTTATGCGGATTGTTCTTTGCGGCGGGCGGCGTTGGCAGTGCGTTGGGTAATTTGCTGATCGTCTCGGTGGCGATCAGCAACACCTTGCTACGGCGGCGTATCGGCCTGTTGATTGCCGCTATCGGTGCGCTGGGCATCGTCGGTTCGAGTTTCCTGCTCGGCTTCAACCACCCATTGAACGCCAATGAATACCTGCAAACCGGTACGCTCGGCGCCCTGTGCTTTGCCGCGTCGTTGCTGGTGCAAGGGCTGATCAGTCGCCTCGAAGTCAGCGAGACACTCGCAGAAAAACGCGCCAGCGAAGTCGTCGGCCTCGAAGCCCTCAACGCGCTGATCCTGCAACGCATGCGCACCGGCATTCTGGTGCTCGACGAGGAACGTCGGGTGCAACTGGCCAACCACAGCGCACAAACCCTGCTTGCGCAATCGCATCTTCAGGGGCATCTGATCGATGACTATTCGGCGACGCTGGTCGACCGTCTGCAACTGTGGATGAACAACCCGACCCTGCGCCCGCAAAGCCTGAAAATCCCCGGCAACGGCCTGGAACTGCAACCAAGCTTCATCGCGCTGGAACAAAGCCCCAACCAGCAAACCCTGGTGTTTCTCGAAGACCTCGCACAAATCGCCCAACAAGCCCAGCAACTGAAGCTCGCCGCGCTCGGCCGCTTGACTGCCGGCATCTCCCACGAGATCCGCAATCCGCTGGGTGCCATCAGTCACGCCGCACAGCTATTGGCTGAATCCGAGGAACTCGACAGCGCCGATCGGCGTCTGACGCAGATCATTCAAGACCACTCCCAGCGCATGAACCGAGTCATCGAAAACGTCCTGCAACTGTCCCGCCGCCAACAAAGCGCCCCGCAACGGCTGGATCTCAAGCCATGGCTGGAAAACTTCGTCGCCGAGAGCCGCGAGCAGGCCAGCGAGCGCCAGCAGATCCACCTGCGGACCCATTCGGGGGATTTCACCACACTGATGGACCCCGGCCAGCTCACGCAGATTCTCGACAATCTGTTACGCAACGGTTGGCGCCACAGCGCCCTGCTGCACGATCAGGCGCAAGTCTGGCTGACCCTGTTCATCGACCCCGACAGCCAGTTGGCGGTCCTCGAAGTGCAGGACAACGGTCCCGGCGTGCCAGCCGATGAACAAGCGCATCTGTTCGAACCGTTCTTCACCACCAGCAGCCAGGGCACCGGCCTTGGGCTTTATCTGTCCCGTGAGCTGTGCGAAAGCAACCAAGCACGCCTAGACTTTCAATCACGCCAAGGCGGCGGCTGCTTTCGCATCACCTTTGCTCACGGACGGAAACAAAGTTGAACACGAGCCCACGGCAAAAGATCCTCATCGTCGACGACGAGCCGGATATCCGCGAACTCCTGGAAATCACCCTGGGACGGATGAAGCTCGACACGTACAGCGCACGCAATCTGGCGGAAGCCAAGGCGCTGCTGAACCGCGAGAATTTCGATCTGTGTCTGACCGACATGCGCCTGCCCGACGGCACGGGGCTGGAGCTGGTGCAGCACATTCAGCAACGTTATCCACAACTGCCCGTGGCAATGATCACCGCCTATGGCAGCCTGGAAACGGCCATCAATGCCTTGAAAGCAGGTGCTTTCGACTTCCTGACCAAACCGGTCGACCTCACGCGCCTGCGCGAACTGGTCGCCGCAGCGCTGCGCATCTCAGCGGCGGGAAGCAGTTCTACGACAATCGATCGACACTTGCTCGGTGATTCGCCGCCGATGCGCAGCTTGCGCAAGCAAATCGACAAACTCGCTCGCAGTCAGGCGCCGGTGTATATCAGTGGCGAATCGGGCAGTGGCAAGGAACTGGTCGCGCGGCTGATCCATGAACAAGGACCGCGCGCCGGCCAGCCGTTTGTGCCGGTGAACTGCGGGGCGATCCCTTCCGAGCTGATGGAAAGCGAGTTTTTCGGCCATCGCAAAGGTAGTTTCACGGGCGCGGTCGAAGACAAGCCGGGGCTGTTTCAGGCAGCCCATGGCGGCACCCTGTTTCTCGATGAAGTGGCGGACCTGCCGCTGTCGATGCAGGTGAAGCTACTGCGCGCGATTCAGGAAAAAGCCGTGCGCAGTGTTGGCGGTCAGCAGGAGAGCGTGGTCGATGTGCGGATTCTTTGCGCCACCCACAAGGACCTTGACGCGGAGGTTGCGGCCGAGCGTTTTCGTCAGGACCTTTACTACCGCCTGAACGTGATTGAACTGCGCGTGCCGTCCCTGCGTGAGCGCCGTGATGACATTGAAGCGTTGGCAGCCAACATGCTCAAGCGCCTGGCCAAGGACACCGGCCAGCCGGCAGCACGCTTGCATCCGCAGGCCTTGGAAGCGCTGAAAAATTACCGGTTTCCGGGGAATGTACGGGAGCTGGAGAACGTTCTCGAACGGGCGCACACCTTGTGTGAAAACCGCACGATCGAGGCGCAGGATTTACGCTTGAGCGAGGGGAACTGCGCGGCAGATGGCGGGATTGCTGACCTGACGCAGATCGACAATCTTGAGGACTACCTGGAGAACGTCGAGCGGAAGCTGATTCTGCAAGCGCTGGAAGAAACGCGCTGGAATCGTACGGCGGCGGCGCAGCGGTTGAGCCTTTCGTTTCGGTCGATGCGTTATCGCCTGAAGAAATTGGGCCTGGACTGAGGGCCCCTTCGCGAGCAGGCTCGCTCCCCCATTGGATTTTGTGACCGACAAAGATCAACTGTGGGAGCGAGCCTGCTCGCGAAAGCGATCTGCCAGGCTACAGAGAAATATCAGACTAAATGCGGCCTTCCGGCGCATATGGCACCGGATCAATAATCGGCGCCCTTCCCAGCATCACATCGGCAAACAACTGGCACGACGCCGGCGCCAGCACCAGCCCATTGCGGTAATGCCCGCAGTTCAACCACAACCCGTCAAACCCCGGCACCCGGCCAATGTAGGGAATCCCCTCCGGCGACCCCGGACGCAACCCAGCCCAGTGCCCGACCACTTCGGCCTCCGCCAGCGCCGGCAACAACTCCAACGCCGAAGCCTTGAGGCTTTCCAGTGCAACGTCGGTTGGCGTCTTGTCGTAGCCTTCATGCTCCAGCGTGCTGCCGATCAGAATATGCCCGTCGCGACGCGGGATCGCGTAACGGCCCTTGGCCAATACCATGCTCGGCAAGAAGTCCGCCGCACATTTGTAGAGAATCATCTGGCCTTTGACCGGTTCGACCGGCAGCACCAGGTCCAGCGTCTTGAGCAGATCACCGCTCCACGCCCCTGCGGTCAGTACGATCTGATCACCGTTGATCACACCCTTCGACGTCTCGACGCCAGTAACTCGCCCGTTCTCGCGGACAAACCCGCTGACGTCGCACTGTTCGTGAATGGTCACGTTCGGTAGTGCCTGCAACGCCGCTTTCAGCGACTTCACCAAGCGCGGATTGCGCACGTTGGCGACATCTGCCATGTAGATCGCCCGGGAGAAACCGCCACCGAGAACCGGCACCGCATCATGCGCCGCCGAGATATCCACAGCCCGCAGCGGACGGTTTTCCCGCTCGGCCCAGGCCAGTGCTTCGGCCTCATCGTCCAGGTCGAGCCAGTACAGGCCGGTGGTGTGTACTTCAGGATCAACGCCAGTGTCGGCAAACAAACGCTCGCCGAGCTGTGGATAAAAATCCTGCGACCAGTGCGCCAGTGCCGTGACCGCCGGGCTATAACGCCACGGATACAACGGCGAAACGATACCGCCACCCGCCCAGGACGATTCCTGACCGAGATTCGAACGATCGAGCAGCACCACGCTGCGCAATTCGGAGGCGAGATTGTAGGCGGTCAGCAGGCCAATCACCCCGCCACCGACAATCACTACTTGCTGTTGCCTGGTCATGTTTGATCCAACCGTAAAAAAGACAGTGGGTGCAAAAGGCGCCCGAAAGAAAGCGTCTCAGCGGCCCCAGCAATCCTTGGTGGTCAGCCCGGTAGTCGCGTTGTTCATGCTTCTGACACCGGTGTTGGTCAGGGTGAAATCCCCGCACTTGTCGGTGGCCATGGCCGTGCCCGTCTTGCGGGTGGCGGTCAGCAGGAAGGTCTGGTCAGCGATGGTCGGGGTGAGGGTGTAGAAATCATTGCCCGTGCTCAGACCGGTGATGCCGGTGTAGACATTGTTCTTGGTGTAAAAGCGCTCGAGGCTCTGTGCCTGCTCCGAGAGCAGCGACACCACTTCGGCGCGGCGGCCCTTTTTCAGGTACTCGGTATAGCTCGGTGCGGCGATGGTGATGACGATACCGATGATCGCAATCACGATCATGATTTCGATCAGGGTGAATCCGCGGTTGGATCTGCGCATGCCTCAAACTCTCGCTTACTGTATTTGTCGCCACATGATACGACGGCTGCCACCGCCGCCCTTTTCCACAACGGTTGTGATGGTGCCACTGGTGTCGCCCACAAGCTTTTCGGTGGCATTTGTGGAGATGGCGTTAAGGGTCGGAATGCCACCGGTGAATATCACGCCACTGGATATCGTGTCATTGCTGTCGACCAGACGGTCAGCATTGGTATCGATCACGGCGTAGTTGAGCATCTTACCGCTGAACGCATCCAGTTCGACCAGCCTGCCCGTACCGAAGCTCGAACAAGGGTCAGTGGTATCGACGATGGCAGTGGTAAAAACAACGCGTCCCAACACAATACTGGCCTGATTGATCACCCGCTCCCCAGTCAACACGTTGTTGTACACCAGAGGCAGGTACCAGCCTTTTTCTCCCGGATACGTCGTTTCATTCTGTGTGGTGGTCAGAAATTGCCCGGAACTGCCGGAGAATGAACCGGTGATCGCCTGGGGCTGCAGACTGCTGACGGTGATTTGCCCGGATCCACCTTCTGCATCCCAGACCGAATAGAACGCCTGCAGATCCTTGTTGCTCTTGTCGGCGGTTTCGTTGAACTTGCCGGTGCCAAAGAATACCTGCTTGCCGCCCTGCGCGTTATCCGCCAGCAGCGGTTGCACGGTGATCGGCTGCGTTGCCCCGCCCGGGGCGGTGAACAATGGCTTGCCGGCAAAGGCCACGCCCCAGCTTTCAGGCGCCGACGCGCTCAAGTCGAATTTCCACATGCGTCCCTTCAGGTCGCCAGCGTAGGCGGCCTGCACCACATTCGAAGAATTGACCCTGAGCTTCACTGAAGACAGACCATTGCTGGTATCCGTGCTGTCGATCACGATTTTCCTGATCAGAGAACCATCCAGCGCATCCAGTACATACAAAGCTGCAACGCCCGAATTGCTGCCGTAGCCATTGGCAATGAAGGTCGCCCATCGACCGTTGGCCAAGCGTGCCACTTCCGGACGGGCGTAGGCGTAACCCAGATCATTGAAAGCGTTCGACGCATTGGCCGTGGCCGGCGCACTGACTTCCCACAGTGCCTTGATAACGTTGCCCGCCGAGGCATCGAACAGTTGCAGCCCATAGAAGGTTTTGCCACCGGCCCCGGTTCCGCCAATGGCTAGCGTTTTCCAGGCGGTGCCGGCCTGCGCATCGAACACGCCGACCTGACCGTCCACCAGAAACTTGTGACTGACGCCGTTGACGTAGTTTGTATCTGCGATTAGCCGCAAGGAAGGCAGCACGCTGGAGGGCATGTAGGCAAAACGGCGGGTGCCGTTCGCCGAATTGATCACGTTGACGAAACCGTCGTTGGCGTTCACCACCAGGCTGGTATTCATGTTCGCAGCCTTGGTAGTCAAGTAGTTGGTGTAACTGCTGTCACCCGTCAGATCGGATGCGGTCTTGTCCGAAGGCGACGCGAGTACCAGCGGCGAATTGATGATGTCGCCGAGCAGCGCAGTGCGCACTTTGAGCCCGGCCTTGTTGGTTCCCTTGCTCCACTCCACCAGATCATTGCCGTTGATTCCGGTGGGCAACCCCTGATTCAGCGTAGTCTGCTGCGCCGGGGAAAAGTTGAGGAGTGCCAGGGCAATTGGCGTGTTGCTCGCGGTGTTCCATGACTGGAAAGTCGGGGCCGTGGCAGAGGGCACGATAGTGGTGTCGGTCGACCATTGCGCCGCCGAGGTATTTACCGTGCCGGTCGAAGTGAAGCCCAACGACCTGATCGTGCCGCGCCAATCCTTGGGATCGTAAGTGGTCTGGTAGAAACTACTGCCACTGGTCAACGTGCTGCTGCTGGCGACGCCAGCACCACCGGAGCCGGCCTTGGAAGTGATATCGCTCAGTGCCGACGATAACGCTGCATTGAGTCCGGAACTGTCAGTCGCCTGGTAATACCTGCCCTGCCCATAACTGGCGGCGTCGGACAACATGTCGTTATCCGCGGCGAAACCCACGGTGTAGGTATTCATGCTCTGCCTGGGAAAATCCACCGCGTTCCAGCTCTTGCCCGCTGCATCGTTACCGGTCGAACGCATGTCGATGTCAAAGGCGAATTTGGCAATGTCATCCAGATACAGCGTGTCGCCTTCACCGTCACCGTTGAGGTTGTCGCCGTCATTGTTCACGCCATCCCAATTCGGCAAGCGATTGCCACCCAGTGGGTCGTTGGTCGGAAAAGTACGATCGTAAGTCGGCAGGCCGTCGGTAATCACCACGCCGTAGTTTTTCTGGCAGCGGTACTGGATCGGGCTGGTATAGGTCGCTGGTGTGCTGTTGTAGTAAGGCGCCAGGCCACGCATGTAGCGGGTGACTTCGTAATAGCTCTCGGCCAACGGCGTATTGGCCACGGCGTTCAGGCCACTGATCGATGAAATCAGCGCATTGTAGTTAGTGTCTGCCTGGGCTTGGGTGACGCTGCCGGTGACCGGCGACAGATCGGTGATCGAGCGGGCGATGAAGCCGCCATTGCCCGGGTTGCTGCTGGTGGCCGGGTTGAACGTCGCCAGCCCCATGCGCAGAGTGCGGTTGCTGCTCACCAGTGCCGTGGAAACGCTGCGCGCGACGTTCATTCGGTAATCGTTGGGAATCGCTCCTGTGGTGAAATCACGGGTGCCATTACTGATGGCCAGGCCGACAATGTAGGAAATGTAATCTGCCGAATAACGGGTGTTCTCGTTGCCTACGGGGTCGGGGAGCTTTAGGCACAACGGCGCCACACTGTTGTTGTAGAACGCGTAGGCGCCTCCCGAGCATCCGGAAGTCGGCAGGCTCGATAAAAATACTGTGTCGCCGGTTATTTGCGGAGCATTGAGTGCCGAGCACAATCCGAGAAAGGCATTGCACTGCCGGGCGGGTGTGCGGTTGACGTTCGGGTCGAATCCGGTGGCGTAGATAATGCTGTTCATGCTTCCCGAATCGTCGATCAGCAGCATCACGTTCGGCGCCACCGCAGCCGCGCTCAACAATGGCGAATCGGACGGCGTGAAGGCCCACGCCGGCACTGCCAGATAGAAACTCAGCAGCATGCCGGTCAGCAGCGACGCGAAGCGTTCAATACTTCGCATAGACACTCTCCACAACGCTACGCGAGTTGCCGGCGATGCCAACTGCGGTGACTCGAAACAACGTCGCCGAAGTGTTACTCGGCACATTCACTGCAGTCAGCGTCGTACCGATATTCTGCACGCCATAAAAGCCGTTACCGGCGGCGATCCAGGTCACCCCGGAGGTCGAATTGAAACCGGCTGAATTGACGACTGATGATTCCGCCGGCGGCAGACACTGGGTCGTACCACTGCACACTGCCAACGTATAACTGTTCAGTTGCACCGCGCTTTCGCCGATCCGCAACGCCGCCTCGGCAGCCTGGAATGATTGATTGCGCAGACTCACGCTGCCGGCCATTTTCTCTTGCAGGTTGGCGCTCTGCATCGAGGACAACCCGATCAACGTGAGTAACAGCAGAAATACCAGACTGACCAACAAGACCATGCCGCGCTGTGCCTGACGTCGTTTCATGGAAACCCTCATCGCTGCCCCCTCATTGCAAGCGGTTGCGCAATGCCGCAACCACGTTGAAGGTTTGATTGCGCACCCGATTGTTCGGGTCGGTGAGGGTCAGGCTCAGGCGCACACTGCGGATGCGCGCCGGATCACTGGGATTGGCGCTGTAAGTCGAAGCGGCCACATCCGTCGCGGAACTGGCCAGACCGAACATCACCGTGAACGCACTGACATTGTTCACCAGCACCTGCTGCGCAGGATTGCCGCTGCCGGTGCCCATGAGAATCTGATTGTTGCTGAAGCTGTAGATCAGCCGCCGGATCGGGAACGCGATCTGTCCGCTTGCCGGTGACCGCGAGCCGGTATAGGCCGTTGCACTGTTGCGGCAATCGGAGAGCACCGTCCAGGTCGGCGTGCCCCCGCCGCTGCCGATATCGGCAGTGACCAGCGTCAGTTTGAGGTTGGCATTGTCCCAGTTGATCGGCGTGACCTGCGCAGCATTGAAGTCGCCCGCACTGCTCGAATCGGTAATGGTGCCAAGACAGCCGAACATCCCGACCATGCGAATTTCCTGAATCATTTTGCTCAACACAAACCGTGCGTCTTCCTGCATCGCCGCAGCAGTGTTCTGGCTGACATAAGTATTTTTCGCCGCGATGAAAATCTGCACCACCCCCAGCACCACGATCAGCCCCAGTGCCAAAGCGATGAGTAATTCGATCAGACCGAATCCACGGTTTTGCTGCTTCATGGCGTGGCCACCGGATCAACCGCAGCGCGGCTGGTCAGGACAAAACTGCGCTGGGCGCTGACGGTGTTGGCTGCCCGCGCATCACTCCAGGTAATGGTGATGGTGTACACGCGTTGATTGAGGGTGATGCTGCCGGTCGCGGTCGGGCCACCGAAGTTGACGATGTTGGTGGTGAAATCGTAGAGATCCTGATCACGGGCGACGCTCAGATTGCCCGAAGTCGGAGGCGTGACGGTGTAGTCGGCACCGGAGTTGGCGCGGATGCGATCCATCATGTCGTAGGCAATGAAGCTGGCCTGGCTGGTCATCCGTGAGCTGTCGGTGTATTTCAGCGCATTCAGTTGCACCGCTGCCGCGCCCAGCAGGCCAACTGTCAGAATCAGCAACGCGACCAGTACTTCGATCAGCGTCATGCCTTCCTGTGCGTGCTCACTCCCTAACCTCATCCGCAACTTCCACCCAATTGAATTCGTCCGTTCAAACACACGTTCAGCGTCCTGCTTTGCGTTCCCAGCGTGTAACTGATGACCACCGCCGTCGACGGTGCTGCCAGACCGCCGAGGTTGTTGAAATCCAGTGCGGTCACTCCAGAGGGTAGCGTCAGAGTCGCGCCGCTGCTCATCGCGGGAACAACCCGCAACACATTGGCCGGATTGCCAGTACTGTCATAGACCGCCAGTTCACCGGTCCAGACGCTGCCGCCGGCAGTCGGGCGCAGGCGCAAGGTAGTGCCTCGATTGATGGCTTCGAGCCTGGCGAAGTTGATCAGCCGTTGCAGGTCGCCCATTTCGGTATCGGCCTTGCTGCCCTGTACCGAACGGGTGAACGCTGGCACCGCCAAGGTGATCAGGATCACGAAGATCGCGATCGCAACCAACAACTCGATCAGCGTGAAACCTTTTGTACGAAGATCCATCGATGCCCTCCGTTGCCGTCGGCTATACCTGCTTCTACACGCTAGAACATTCAACCGGCCCGCGTCGGTTGTTTTGCCCTGCCCGGCGCACGGAGCGCGCCGCACATCCCACTCCATGGAGGGAGTTTTCATGCCGCAACAGGGTTTCAGCCTGATCGAACTGCTTATGGGACTGGCGATTGGCTCAATTGTTCTGCTGCTGGTCAGTCCGGCGTTCGCCACGCTCAGAGAATCAAACCATCGGGATCAAGCGGCACAATCTCTGCTCGATGGCCTTCGCAACGCCCGCTCCATGGCCATCACCCGTAATCAGAGCGTGGTGATTCATGGCATCAACGGCGACTGGAGTCAGGGTTGGCGGATCATTCTGGATATCAGCGGCAAGGGGCCGAAAGACAGCAACAATCCGCTGCTGCAAGAAAGTGTGAGTGACACTCAGGTGCCGATTGTCGGCAACTGGTCGGTGAGTCGTTACGTACGTTTCAGCAGTCTGGGGCAACCGCTGATGCCCGGGCGGGCATTTCAGGCAGGGACATTACATGTCTGCTCGGCTCGCGAGCCGGTCAGCCAGCGCCAGATAGTACTGGCGGCGACCGGACGCGTGCGCCTGAAAAGCGAAGAGGCTGAGCAGGCGCTGTGTCACACAGCCAAACGTGTCAGATCGAACGCACGCGCAGCTCTTTAGGCATCGAGAACGTGATGTTCTCTTCGCGTCCGGCCAGCTCATCGGCACCGGTGGCGCCCCAGGCCTGCAATTGCTGAATCACGCCGCGCACCAGCACTTCCGGCGCGGAGGCACCGGCGGTGATGCCGATACGTTGAACGCCATCGAACCAGCTCTTTTGCAGGTCTTCGGCGCCGTCGATCAGGTAGGCCGGAGTGGCCATGCGCTCGGCGAGTTCACGCAGGCGGTTGGAGTTGGAGCTGTTCGGGCTGCCGACCACCAGCACCACGTCGCACTCATCGGCCAATTGCTTGACCGCGTCCTGGCGGTTTTGCGTGGCGTAGCAGATGTCGTCTTTGCGCGGGCCACCGATGGCCGGGAAGCGCGTACGCAGCGCATCGATGACGCGACTGGTGTCGTCCATCGACAGCGTGGTCTGGGTGACGAAAGCCAGTTTGTCCGGGTTATGCACCTGCAACTCGGCGACGTCTTTCTCATCTTCGACGAGGTAGATCGCGCCGCCATTGCTGGCATCGTACTGACCCATGGTGCCTTCGACTTCCGGGTGACCGGCATGGCCGATCAGGATGCACTCACGACCGTCGCGGCTGTATTTCGCCACTTCGATGTGCACCTTGGTCACCAGCGGGCACGTGGCGTCGAATACTTTCAGGCCACGACCGGCGGCTTCGGTACGCACAGCCTGGGATACGCCGTGGGCACTGAAAATGACGATGACGTCGTCCGGCACCTGATCCAGCTCTTCGACGAAGATCGCTCCGCGACTACGCAGGTCTTCGACGACGAACTTGTTGTGCACCACTTCATGGCGCACATAGATCGGCGGCCCGAAGACTTCCAGGGCACGATTGACGATTTCGATCGCCCGGTCCACGCCGGCGCAGAAGCCACGGGGGTTGGCGAGTTTGATTTGCATGCTGTGCCTCGTGTCTTGCGCGCGAAAACAATGAATAACTACTGTGGGAGCGAGCTTGCTCGCGAAGGGGGCGTCACCTTCAACATATCTGTTAGCTGACACACCGGTTTCGCGAGCAAGCTCACTCCCACATTTGACCTTATACAGTCAGTTACAGCGCTTTGACGGAAATGATTTCCACGTCAAAGGTCAGCGTCTTGCCCGAAAGCGGATGGTTGAAGTCGATGGTCACTTGCGTGTCGTCGAATTCTTTCACCACGCCCGGCAGCTCAGTATTGGCCGCATCGTTGAAGATCACCAGCAAACCCGGTGACAACTCCATGTCGACGAACTGCGAACGCGGAATGATCTGCACGTTCTGCGGGTTCGGCTGGCCGAAAGCGTTTTCCGGCTCGACGGTCAGCGTGCGCTTGTCGCCGGCCTTGAAGCCGAACAACGCCGCTTCAAAACCCGGCAGCAGGTTGCCGTCGCCGACCTTGAAGGTCGCCGGGGCTTTGTCGAACGTACTGTCGACGGTGTCGCCGTTCTCCAGGCGCAATGCAAAGTGCAAGGTGACTTCCGTGTTCTGGCCGATGCGTTGCTCAGCCAATACCTGTTCAGTCATGAACGGCTTCTCCGGTCTTTTTACTTTTGAACATATCCAGTGCCAGCATCACCGCGCCAACGGTAATCGCGCTGTCGGCGAAGTTGAACGCCGGGAAGTACCAGCGATTCTGCCAGTGCACCAGAATGAAATCGATCACATGGCCCAAGGCAATGCGGTCATACAGATTGCCCAGCGCGCCGCCCAGCACCAGCGCCAGCGCGACGGCCAGCCAGGTTTCGTTGCGGCCCAGACGCTTGAGCCAGACCACCAGCACGGCACTGACCACAATCGCGATCAGGGCAAACAGCCAGCGCTGCCAGCCTGAGCTGTCAGCCAGGAAGCTGAAGGCAGCGCCGGTGTTGTAGGCCAGGGTCCAGCTGAAGTAATCAGGAATGATCACGATCTGCTGGAACATCTCGAGCTTGCCTTCGAAGTAGAACTTGCTGGCCTGGTCGATGACCAGAACCAGCAAACTCAACCACAGCCAGCTCAACCGTCCGAAACGGCCAACGGCATTAGGCATAGTGACGAACCTCGCCAGCGCCGCTGATGTTGTCGACGCAACGACCGCAGATTTCCGGATGTTCCCGGTTGACGCCAACGTCTTCGCGGCAGTGCCAGCAACGGGCGCACTTCGGGAAGGCCGATTTGACGATCTTCAGCTTCAGGCCGCTGACTTCAGTCACTACCGCATCGGCCGGAGCCTGTACGAACGGCGCAACGCTGGCAGTCGAAGTGATCAGGACAAAGCGCAGTTCGTTGCTCAGCTTGGCCAGATCGGCGCTCAGGGCGTCTTCGGCGTACAGCGTCACTTCGGCTTGCAGGTTGCCACCGACAGCCTTGGCCGCGCGCTGGATTTCCATCTCTTTGTTGACCGCTACTTTGACCGCCATCACGCGTTCCCAGTAGTCGCGGTCCAGTTCAACGTCGGCCGGCAGTTCGGTCAGACCTTCGTACCAGGTGTTGAGCATCACCGATTCGTTACGCTCGCCCGGCAGGTATTCCCACAACTCGTCAGCGGTGAAGGCGAGGATCGGCGCGATCCAGCGCACCAGCGCTTCGGAGATGTGGAACAGCGCGGTTTGCGCCGAGCGGCGCGCCTTGCTGTTGGCGCCAGTGGTGTACTGACGGTCCTTGATGATGTCGAGGTAGAAACCGCCCAACTCCTGCACGCAGAAGTTGTGGATCTTCGAGTAGACATTCCAGAAACGGTATTCGCCGTAGTGCTCTTGCAGCTCGCGTTGCAGCAGCAATGTACGGTCGACCGCCCAACGATCCAGCGCGAGCATTTCTTCAGCCGGCAGGATGTCGGTGGCCGGGTTGAAACCGCTCAGGTTCGAAAGCAGGAAGCGCGCGGTGTTGCGGATACGACGATAGGCGTCCGCACTGCGTGTCAGGATCTGATCGGATACAGCGATCTCCCCCGAGTAATCCGTCGAAGCGACCCATAGGCGCATGATGTCAGCGCCCAAGGTGTCGTTGATCTTTTTCGGTTCAATCACGTTTTTCAGCGACTTGGACATCTTGCGACCTGACTCGTCGACGGTGAAACCGTGGGTCAGCAGTTCGCGGTATGGCGCGTGGTTGTCGATGGCGCAACCGGTCAGCAGCGACGAGTGGAACCAGCCACGGTGTTGGTCGGAACCTTCCAGGTACAGGTCGGCACGCGGGCCGCTCTCGTGACCCATCGGGTGCGAACCGCGCAGGACGTGCCAGTGCGTGGTGCCCGAATCGAACCAGACGTCGAGGGTGTCGCTGATCTTGTCGTACAGCGGCGCTTCGTCGCCGAGCAACTCAGCAGCGTCCATCTTGAACCAGGCTTCGATGCCTTCGACTTCAACGCGCTTGGCGACTTCTTCCATCAGCTCAACGGTGCGTGGGTGCAGTTCGCCGCTTTCCTTATTGAGGAAGAACGGGATCGGCACGCCCCAGTTGCGCTGACGCGAGATGCACCAGTCAGGACGGTTGGCGATCATCGAGTGCAGGCGCGCCTGGCCCCAGGCCGGGACGAACTTGGTGTCTTCGATGGCTTTGAGCGAGCGCACACGCAGGGTGTCGCCGCTGGTTGGCTCTTTGTCCATGCCGATGAACCACTGCGCGGTGGCGCGGTAGATCAGCGGAGTCTTGTGGCGCCAGCAATGCATGTAGCTGTGTTCGATGACGGTGGTGTGCATCAGCGCACCGACTTCGGTCAGCTTGTCGACGATGGCCGGGTTGGCCTTCCAGATGAACTGGCCGCCGAAGAATTCCAGCGACGGCGCGTACACGCCGTTGCTCTGCACCGGGTTGAGGATGTCGTCGTTGACCATGCCATATTTCTTGCAAGTCACGAAGTCGTCCACGCCGTAGGCCGGCGCGGAGTGAACCACGCCGGTGCCAGCGCCCAGTTCGACGTAGTCAGCCAGGTACACCGGCGACAGGCGGTCATAGAACGGGTGACGGAAATTGATCAGCTCCAGTTGTTTACCGGTGGTGGTCGCGATGACCGAGCCTTCGACGCCATAGCGCGCCAGGCAGGCTTCGACCAGCTCTTCCGCCAGCACCAGCAGCTTGTCGCCGATATCGACCAGGGCGTAGTTGAATTCCGGGTGGACGTTCAGCGCCTGGTTGGCCGGGATGGTCCACGGGGTGGTGGTCCAGATCACGATCGCGGCAGGTTTGCCCAGCGATGGCAGACCGAATGCGGCAGCCAGTTGGGCTTCGTCAGCGATCGGGAAGGCCACGTCGATGGTCGAGGACTTTTTGGTCTCGTACTCGACTTCCGCTTCAGCCAGGGCCGAACCGCAGTCGAAGCACCAGTTCACAGGCTTGAGGCCCTTGAACACAAAACCGCCCTTGACGATTTCGGCGAGGGCGCGGATTTCACCGGCCTCGTTCTTGAAATCCATGGTCTTGTACGGGTTGGCCCAATCGCCCAGCACGCCGAGACGGATGAATTCGGACTTCTGCCCTTCGATCTGCTCGGTGGCGTAGGCACGGCACAGCTCGCGGGTCTTGTCCGCGCCCAGGTTCTTGCCGTGGGTCACTTCAACCTTGTGCTCGATCGGCAGGCCGTGGCAGTCCCAGCCCGGAACGTACGGCGCGTCGAAACCCGACAGGGTCTTCGAGCGGATGATCATGTCCTTGAGAATCTTGTTCAGTGCGTGACCGATGTGAATCGTGCCGTTGGCATACGGAGGGCCGTCATGCAGAACGAACTTCGGACGATCCTTGCCAATCTCGCGCAACTTTCCGTACAGGCCAATACTGTCCCAGCGCTGCAGGATCTGCGGTTCGCGCTGTGGCAGGCCGGCCTTCATTGGGAAGGCGGTGTCCGGAAGGTTTAGCGTGGCTTTATAGTCGGTCATTTAAGGCTCTTCATTAGCGATGGGCGCTAGGTGCGGCTAGTGCACGGGCGGTGGCGACATCCGCATTGATCGCCGTTTTCAATGCCTCCAGGGAGGCGAAGCGCTGCTCTTCACGCAGCTTTTGGTGGAAAACCACCGTCAAACGCCGGTCATACAGATCGCCGGCAAAATCGAGAAGATGGACTTCAAGGTGGGCCTTGCCATCACCTTGCACCGTGGGCCGCACGCCAATATTGGCGACACCGGGCCAGGTCTTGCCGTCGATATCGACATCCACCAGGTACACCCCGGTGAACGGCACGCGACGACGCTTGAGTTGAATGTTGGCAGTGGGCGTACCCAGTTGCCGGGCCAGTTTCTGGCCGTGCAGCACACGACCGGCAATACGGTACGGGCGACCGAGCAAACGTTCGGCCAGAGCAAAATCGGCGGCGGCCAATGCGTTACGCACCTGGGTGCTGCTGACGCGAATGCCGTCCAGCTCGACGGTTTGCGCGGCTTCGACGGTAAAACCGTGAACCTGCCCGGCCTGCAGCAGGAAGTCGAAATCGCCGAGGCGGTCGCAACCGAAGCGGAAATCGTCACCGACTTCCAGATGCTGCACGCCGAGGCCATCGACAAGGATGGTATCAACGAATTCGCTGGCGCTGAGTTTGCTCAAGCGCTGGTTGAACGCCAGACACAGCACCCGGTCGACGCCTTCGGCGGCCAGCAGTTGCAGCTTGTCGCGCAACCGCGCCAGACGCGCCGGCGCGGTCTCCGGCGCGAAGAATTCCCGTGGCTGCGGCTCGAAAATCACCACGCAGCTGGGTACGCCCAACTCGAGCGCACGCTCACGCAGTCGGGCCAGGATAGCCTGGTGACCACGGTGAACACCGTCAAAGTTGCCAATAGTGGCGACGCAGCCCCGATGCTGGGGGCGCAAGTTGTGGAGGCCTCGAACCAGCTGCATAACGCGCTTCTTGCTCATAAAGTGGTCGATTATAACCACACCCGACGGCCGACGACAGGCAACACCGTAACGCAAAGTGAACGAGCCGACAAAACTGCCGGCCCGGGCCTGTTTATAAAGGTTAAAACCTTAGCTCAAGGCCTTGCGATTGAAGTCACGCAGGCGGAAACCAAGCAGCAGCAACATGCCGAAATACGCGACCACGCCCGCGACCACCAGGGCGCCCAGACGCAGGAAGCGCTCAAGCATGTGCCCTTGATCCCACGCCGGCATGAAATGCATGCCAAGCAGCAGCACTGCCGACATCACCGCCACCGCAACCACCAGTTTGAAGCCGAACCTGGCCCAGCCCGGTTGCGGCTGATACATCTGTTGCTTGCGCAGTTGATAGAACAGCAACCCAGCGTTCAGGCAGGCACCCGCGCTGATCGCCAAGGCCAGACCGGCGTGGGCCAACGGGCCAATCAGCACCAGGTTGAACAACTGAGTGACCACCAGGGTGAAGATTGCGATTTTTACCGGGGTACGGATGTTCTGTTGCGCATAAAAGCCCGGAGCCAACACTTTGATCACGATAATCCCGAGCAGACCGACAGAATAAGCAATCAATGCGCGCTGGGTCATTTCTGCGTCGAAACCACTGAACTGGCCGTACTGGAACAGCGAAACGGTCAGCGGTTCGGCGAGAATCCCCAACGCCAGCGCACAGGGCAGCACCAGCACAAAGCACAGACGCAGGCCCCAATCGAGGATTCGCGAATATTCGTGGCGATCTTTGCTCGCGTAAGTTTTCGCCAGCGTCGGCAGCAGAATCGTACCCAATGCCACCCCGAGCACACCCGAAGGCAGCTCCATCAAGCGGTCGGCGTAATACATCCAGGACACCGAGCCTGCGACCAGAAACGAGGCGAAGATCGTGTTGATGATCAGCGAAATCTGGCTGACCGAGACACCGAGAATCGCCGGCAGCATCTGCTTCATTACCCGCCAGACGCCGGTATCACGCAGGTTCAGGCGCGGCAGCACCAGCATGCCGATCTTTTTCAGGTGCGGCAGCTGATAGAGCAACTGCGCCAGACCACCGACCAGTACTGCCCAGCCCAGCGCCATCACCGGCGGATCGAAGTACGGCGTGAGGAACAGCGAAAACACGATCATGCTGACGTTGAGCAACGTCGGCACAAAGGCCGGCACCGAGAAACGGTTCCAGGTATTGAGAATCGCGCCCGCCAGTGAGGACAGGGAGATCAGCAATATATAGGGGAACGTCACCCGCAACAGATCAGAGGTGAGCTGGAATTTCTCCGGTGTATCGGTAAAACCCGGGGCCGTCGCCCAGATCACCCAGGGCGCAGCGATCATGCCCAGCGCCGTCACCACCGCCAGCACCAGGGTCAGCAGACCTGACACATAGGCAATAAAGGTTCGGGTTGCCTCTTCACCTTTCTGGCTTTTGTATTCAGCGAGAATCGGCACGAAGGCCTGAGAGAACGCACCCTCAGCGAAGATTCGCCGCAACAGATTGGGCAGTTTGAAGGCAATAAAGAAGGCGTCCGTCGCCATCCCGGCGCCGAATGTACGGGCAATCAGCGTGTCACGAACAAAGCCCAGAATCCGGGAAAGCATCGTGATAGAGCTGACGGCGGCCAACGATTTGAGCAGATTCATTGAGGGAATTTGTGCCTGTCGATAAACAGCAGGCGAACAAAGCGCCTACTTGTGCGATACTCCGCGCCGCAGCAGCACAGAGCCAAAGCTCGCGAGTTTACAGGTCAAGCGCCGGAAATAAATATCCCGCCTCTTTATACCTACCACTTAGCGGAACGTTTCAAGTGCCCTTGACAAGACTTCAACTCATCGGCATGATTCGCGGCCTATTTTGTTTGCTATTTCCTAAAAAGTCTTTCGAGGAGCTCGACGGTGGCCAACTCACCTTCCGCCAAAAAACGTGCAAAACAGGCTGAGAAGCGTCGCAGCCACAACGCCAGCCTGCGTTCCATGGTTCGCACCTACATCAAGAATGTAGTTAAAGCCATCGACGCAAAAGACGCTGAAAAAGCTCAAGCTGCATACGTTCTGGCTGTGCCAGTTATCGACCGCATGGCCGATAAAGGCATCATCCACAAGAACAAGGCTGCTCGTCATAAGAGCCGTCTGAATGGCCACGTCAAAGCACTGAAAGAAGCTGCTTAATCCGACGTAGTCATTAAAAAACCGACCTTAGGGTCGGTTTTTTATTGCCTGTGATTTAACAAATACACAGCAAAAAAATGTGGGAGCGAGCTTGCTCGCGAATGCGATCTGTCTGTTGATACTTCTATCGACTGACTCGACCTATTCGCGAGCAAGCTGGCTCCCACATGTAGTTTTGCGGCGTTATTGCTGGACCGGCACCCACGGCAGTATCGGGATCGCGGTCACCGCATTCTGCGGACTGCCTTCAATCAGTCGATCGCTGTAAACCAGATAAACCAGCGTGTTGCGCTTCTTGTCGAGGAAACGCACCACCTGCATGGTCTTGAATACGAGAGACGTGCGCTCCTTGAACACCTCATCGCCATCCTTCAGCTCACCCTTGAACTTGATCGGACCGACCTGGCGACAAGCGATCGAGGCCTCAGCGCGATCTTCAGCCAGACCCAAACCGCCTTTCACGCCGCCCGTCTTGGCACGCGACAAGTAGCAGGTCACGCCTTCGACTTTCGGATCATCGAAAGCCTCGACCACAATACGGTCGTTCGGGCCGACAAACTTGAACACCGTCGACACCTGACCGATTTCCTCGGCCGAGACCAGCAATGGCATCGCCATCAGCAAGCCCAACAATCCTTTTGCTAAACGCATCGAGTTTTCCTTAGACCAGAATCAGGTTGTCACGGTGGACCAGCTCCGGCTCCGCCATGTAACCGAGCAAACCGACAATCGCATCCGACGACTGACCGATGATTTTTTGTGCTTCCAGCGCGCTGTAGTTGGCCAGGCCACGGGCAACCTCACGACCGTCCGGCGCCACACAGACCACCATTTCGCCACGACGGAAACTACCCTGCACCAATTTCACACCGACGGGCAGCAGACTTTTGTTGCCCTTGGACAACGCCGACACCGCACCCTCGTCCAGCACCAGCGTGCCGCGAGTCTGCAGATGCCCGGCCAGCCACTGCTTGCGCGCCGCAAGCATGCCGCGCTCAGGCGACAGCAACGTGCCAATGCGCTCGCCCGCCTTGAGGCGATCAAGCACGCGCTCAAGACGCCCACCGACAATAATCGTGTGCGCACCGGAACGCGCAGCCAATCGAGCTGCACGCAACTTGGTCTGCATACCGCCACGACCCAGCGCACCACCCGTACCTCCCGCCACCGCATCCAGCGTCGGATCATCGGCGCGCGCCTCGTAAATCATCTGCGCATCGGGGTTATTGCGCGGATCAGCGTCGAACATGCCGTCGCGATCGGTCAGGATCACCAGCAGATCCGCCTCGACCAGGTTGGCTACCAGCGCCGCCAGCGTATCGTTGTCACCAAAACGGATTTCGTCAGTGACCACGGTGTCGTTTTCGTTGATCACCGGAATGACTTTCAGCTCGACCAGTGCGCGCAGGGTACTGCGGGCGTTCAGGTAGCGCTTGCGGTCGGACAGGTCGTCGTGGGTCAGGAGAATCTGTGCAGTGTGCCGGCCATGCTCAGCGAAGCTCGACTCCCACGCCTGCACCAGACCCATCTGACCAATTGCCGCAGCCGCCTGGAGCTCGTGCATCGCACTGGGTCGTGCGGTCCAGCCCAAACGACTCATGCCGGCCGCCACTGCCCCGGAGGACACCAGCACCAACTCGACGCCAGCCTCATGCAAGGCCACCATCTGCTCAACCCAGACACCCATTGCCGCGCGATCCAGCCCTTTGCCATCCGCTGTCAGCAAAGCGCTGCCGATCTTCACGACCCAACGCTGCGCACCTGTCACCTTGCTCCGCATCATCTTCAACCTTAGCTTGAGGGCAACGCGACCCAGCGCCGCCCATGACGTTATTTGTGACTTGCGATTTCCAGATACTAAAACGCCGCTCGATTGAGCGGCGCTTAAGTTTACTGCAACGAATCAGTCACGCACGTAAATGATTTCCGGACCGTCTTCGTCATCCACATCTTCTTCATCCCAATCATCGTCGCCGATGTCGTGGACCGACTTCACGCCGCTGCGACGCAGGGCACGCTTGTCATCCAGCGCCTGCAGTTGCGCGCGAGCTTCGTCTTCGATGCGCTGATCGAGGTCGGCCAGCTCTTCCTTGTACGCAGGATCTGCGGCCAGGCGATCGGCGCGATCTTCCATGTAACGCATGATGTCGTGGCACAGACGCTCGGTACCGATCTTGGCGATCGCCGAGATTACGTAAACCGGACCGGTCCACTCGAGGCGATCAACGATTTCCTTGACGCGCTCATCGTGCTCTTCTTCAAGGATCTGGTCGCACTTGTTCAGCACCAGCCAGCGATCACGCTCCGCCAGGGACGGGCTGAACTTGATCAGCTCGTTGACAATCACTTCAGCCGCATCCGGTGCACTGGAATCATCCAGCGGCGCCATGTCGACGAGGTGCAGCAGCAAACGCGTGCGCGCCAAGTGCTTGAGGAAGCGAATACCCAGACCGGCACCGTCGGAAGCGCCTTCGATCAGACCCGGAATGTCAGCAATGACGAAGCTCTTCCAGCGATCGACGCTGACCACACCGAGGTTCGGCACCAGCGTGGTGAACGGGTAATCGGCAACCTTCGGCTTGGCGGCCGATACCGAACGGATAAAGGTACTTTTACCAGCGTTCGGCAAACCCAGCAGACCGACGTCAGCCAGTACTTTCATTTCCAGTTTCAGGTCACGCTGCTCACCCGGCTTGCCCGGCGTGGTCTGACGCGGCGCACGGTTGGTACTGGATTTGAAACGGGTGTTGCCCAGACCGTGCCAGCCGCCCTGCACCACCATCAGTTTCTGGCCAGCCTTGGTCAGGTCACCGATGACTTCCTGAGTAGCGGAGTCGATCACCGTAGTGCCGACCGGCACGCGCAGGATCAGGTCTTCACCTTTTTTACCGGTGCAGTCAGTGCTGCCGCCATTGGAACCACGCTCGGCATCGAAGTGCCGGGTGTAACGGTAGTCGACCAGGGTGTTGAGGTTTTCGTCAGCCATCATGTAGATGGAACCGCCGTCACCACCATCACCGCCGTTAGGACCACCGTTTTCGATGAATTTTTCCCGACGGAAACTCATGGCGCCATTGCCGCCATCACCAGCTTTTACGCGAATCGATACTTCATCAACAAACTTCATAACCAACGCCTCTCGCCATACGGACGAGCCGAAAAACAATCAAGACATAAGACTCTTGCAAAAATGAGCGCAGCGACCCCAAAACACGACATGTATCGCACGCCGACAGCCCATACAAACAGTTTTGCAAGAGACTCACCCCACAAACGAAAAAGCCCCGTCGCGAGACAGGGCTTTTCCAGCGATCGCGCAATTAAGCGGCGACAACGCTCACGTAACGGCGGTTGAACGCGCCTTTTACTTCAAACTTGATCACGCCTTCGATTTTCGCGAAGAGGGTGTGATCCTTACCCATGCCAACGCCGTAGCCAGCGTGGAATTGGGTGCCGCGCTGACGCACGATGATGTTGCCCGGAATGATTTTCTGGCCGCCATACATCTTAACGCCAAGGCGTTTGGCTTCTGAGTCGCGACCGTTACGGGTACTACCACCAGCTTTTTTGTGTGCCATGAGTCAATTCTCCTAGTGAGGAATTAGGCTGAAATTAAGCCTGAATACCGGTGATTTTGATCTCGGTGTACCACTGGCGGTGGCCCATACGCTTCATGTGGTGCTTACGGCGACGGAACTTGATGATGCGGACTTTATCGTGACGACCTTGGGAGATCACTTCAGCCACAACGGTAGCGCCAGCAACAACTGGAGCGCCGATATTCACGTCGTCGCCATTGGCAACCAACAGAACGCGATCAAAGGTAACGGATTCGCCGGTAGCGATTTCCAGTTTTTCGATCTTCAGGTATTCACCTGGGGCGACTTTGTACTGCTTGCCGCCAGTAACGATTACTGCATAAGACATGGTATTTCTCCGATAATCCTGCTCACCCAGCTCTTTATAGGAAGAGGTATTGGCTGGCATGGCTGCATAAGGCTGGAAGGCCCGTTGCAATTGCGTAAGGCAGGTGCTGCCCAGGAAGTTCAGGGTGCGCGATTGTACGCAAGGCGCGGCAGGCTTGCAAGTAGCCGTCCATCGCGCCTTGACAGGTCTGGACGGGGGTCCTAGCATGCCGCGCAACCCTTCTGGAGCGACTCTCGCTGATGCAACCCCAAGCTTTCTACCGCGCGGTGGCGGACGATTTTAGCGCCGTCGACGGCATCATCAAGAAGCAGCTGACTTCCCGAGTACCGCTGGTATCGAAAATCGGTGATTACATTACCTCGGCCGGCGGCAAACGTCTGCGTCCTTTATTAGTGTTGCTGTGTGGCAAGGCCCTGGGTCGCGAAGGCGATGACATGCGCCTGCTGGCGGCCACCATCGAATTCCTGCACACCGCTACTCTGTTGCATGACGACGTGGTCGACATGTCCGGCATGCGCCGTGGCCGTTCGACCGCCAACGCCATGTGGGGCAACGCTCCGAGCGTGCTGGTCGGCGACTTCCTGTACTCGCGCTCGTTCGAAATGATGGTCGAACTGGGTTCGATGCCGGTGATGAAGATCCTGTCCCAGGCCACGCGCATCATCGCCGAAGGCGAAGTGCTGCAGCTGTCCAAGGTGCGCGACGCCAGCACCACCGAAGAAACCTACATGGAAGTCATCCGCGGCAAGACCGCGATGCTCTTCGAAGCCTCGACCCACAGTGCCGCCGCGCTGGCCGGTGCTACCGCTGAGCAGAGCGAAGCCCTGCGCACCTTCGGTGACCACCTGGGTGTGGCGTTCCAGCTGGTCGACGACTTGCTCGATTACAAGGGCGACGCCGAGACCTTGGGCAAGAACGTCGGTGACGATCTGGCCGAAGGCAAACCGACTCTGCCGCTGATCTACACCATGCGTGAGGGTACGCCGGAACAGGCTGCTCTGGTGCGTCAGGCGATCCAGAAAGGCGGGATCGAAGATCTGGAAAGCATCCGTATTGCCGTTGAAGCTTCCGGCTCGCTGGAGTACACCGCGCAACTGGCCCGTGATTACGTAGCCCGCGCGATCAAGTGCCTCGAGGCGCTGCCGGCCAGTGAATATCGGGATGCCCTGGTTGAACTGAGCGAGTTTGCGGTCGCCCGTACGCACTGATTCTGCCCGCCTCAGCAAAAGCCGCAGCCTTCCTTTGAAGCCTGCGGCTTTTTGTTGCCTGCCCTCTTGCGATTAAAACCCTATACAATGTGCGACTTTTAGCGATCCACATCCCAAGGAGCCTTAGTGAGCACGTTGCCACCCTGCCCGAAATGCAATTCCGAATACACCTACGAAGACGGCACTCAACTGGTGTGCCCGGAGTGCGCCCACGAGTGGTCCGCCAGTGGCGAAGCCGAAGTGGCGTCCGATAATGCCGTGAAGAAAGATTCGGTCGGCAACGTCCTGCAGGACGGCGACACCATCACCGTGATCAAGGACCTCAAGGTCAAGGGCACCTCGCTGGTGGTCAAGGTCGGCACCAAGGTCAAGAACATCCGCTTGTGCGATGGCGACCATGACATCGACTGCAAGATCGATGGCATCGGCCCGATGAAACTCAAATCCGAGTTCGTCAGAAAGGTCTGAATCGCTTGTCATCCATCCCGCGCCAGCCGTGGGATGGAGTTCCACCCTCCCCGCTCTGCTCCAGTAAAACCTGGCGATAGCCAAGCGCCAGCCGTTTTGACCTTACGCAATCTTTACCCGGAAAAACTCAGAATCCGCCAATAGACACTTGCTATTTGACGAATAAGAATTATTCTCATTGAAACCTTTCAAGGAGATGAGAACCATGACTTATTTGATCGACGCTTGGCTGGACCGGCCACACCCTTACCTCAGAATCCTCCATCGGGAAACCGGTGAAGTCTGTGCGGTGCTTGAAGAAGAAGCCCTGCATGAACTGCAAGACCAAGGGGATCTGGACGTCAGCAGCCTCAATTCCAGCGAGCCGCTGGTGCTCAAGGAGCTGGTGCGCAACCTGTTCCTGTTCTGCTACGCCCGGGCCTTGCGCCCGACCAGTGAGCTGCATCACAAGATAGAACTATGAGCAGCAATACAAAACCTGTGGGAGCGAGCTTGCTCGCGAAGGCTTCAACTCGAATCTCAAGTTAGATCCAGTTGCCTGCATTCGCGAGCAGGCTCGCTGCCACAAAGGTCTTACAGAACGTCCAGCAGCTCGACGTCGAATACCAGAACGCTGTGCGGCGGGATGCTGCCCACGCCTTGAGCGCCGTAAGCCAGCTCGCTCGGTACGTACAGACGCCATTTGCTGCCGGCATTCATCAGTTGCAGAGCTTCGGTCCAGCCAGCGATCACGCCGCCAACCGGGAACTCTGCAGGCTGGCCGCGCTCGTAGGAGCTGTCGAACACAGTGCCGTCGATCAGTGTGCCGTGGTAGTGAGTACGCACTTGATCTTCACGGGTCGGCTTGGCGCCTTCGCCCTGAGTCAGCACTTCGAATTGCAGACCGGAAGCCAGGGTGGTGATGCCGTCGCGCTTGGCGTTTTCAGCCAGGAAAGCCAGGCCTTCGCCAGCAGCGGCTTCAGCCTTGGCAGCGGCTTCGGCTTGCATGATTTCGCGGATCACCTTGAAGCTGGCGGACATTTCTTCCTGGCCAACACGGCTTTCCTTACCGGCGAACGCGTCGGTCAGACCGGCCAGGATGGCGTCCAGGCTAACGCCCGGTGGCGGGTTGTCACGCAGCTGGTCACCCAACTGACGGCCGATGCCGTAGCTGACGCGGGTTTCGTCGGTGGAAAGATTTACTTCGGACATGACACTGCTCCGCTGTGCGGACGGCCACAAGACTCGCCGTGCGTGCACAGCGCGTCCCGGCGCGCCCGGAACCAAAAGGGCGAGCAGACTAGCACAGATGTTCCGGCGATGGCGCGCAACGCCTACAGGGCAGAACGCCAGGCCAGCGGCACTTTCAGACTTTCCTCGCTGCTCGGGCCCAGGCCACACATTTCATCGTGTACCGAGGTGTGTACGAGGTTGAAGGGCAGTACAGGAAAGTTATGCAGCAAATCCCGAGCATGTTCCACCGAGCGCAATGTCAGCATCCCACCCTTGAGATCACTCAACGGATACGCCGCCCCATGCATCCGCGCTTCGAGCAGATAAATCCCGCCTTCCATGGAGATCAGATTCAGCTCATCAACTTTCCTGGCAATGGCAAACGCATTCAACTCTTGCAGGTTCATGAACACACCTCATGCAGTGGCGACTCAAGACCTCTACAGGGATATGCCCGCGCGCACCAAAGCACAAGCCACAAACGACACCGCCCGTCTGTTTCGCAACAGACGGGCGGTGTTTTTGCAGCGATCAACGGTTGATCAGTGCTTGGTGACCTTGTCCAGGTAACCCATGGCGAACGCCGAGACGACGAAGGTCATGTGGATGATCACGTACCACATCAAGTGCTCGGGATCGACGTTCTTGGCATCCATGAAGATGCGCAGCAAGTGGATCGAGGAGATCGCCACGATCGAGGCCGCCACTTTCATCTTCAGCGACGACGAGTCCATGGTGCCGAGCCAGCTGAGCTTTTCCTTGCCTTCATCAATGTTCAGTTCAGAGACGAAGTTCTCGTAGCCGGAAATCATCACCATCACCAGCAGGCCGCCAACCAGCGCCATATCGATCAGCGACAGCAGCACCAGAATCAGCTCCGATTCGGCCATCGAGAACACGTTGGGCAGGATGTGGAAAACCTCCTGGAAAAATTTCAGTGCCAGCGCCAGCAGTCCGAGGGACAGCCCGATATAGATTGGCGCCAGCAGCCAGCGCGAGGCGTACATTGCATTTTCGATAAAGCGTTCCATTGAATCTCACACAAGGGGGGCTGGAATTGGCGGCGAGTATAACAGCCCCCTATGACAGCCAGAAACCGCCGGAAAATCCGCCACCTGCGTGTGTGAGTGATTTTTTTTCTGCTAGTGTCCAAACCATTGACAGCCCAGTGACTGTAGACAGGACGCGTGGAAATGGATGTGCGATTACCGATAACGACGGCCGGAATCTGCCTTGCACTGTTGCTCAGCGGCTGCTCGCCCGGCGACGAGCAGCACGCCGCCAGCCTTGAAGAAAAGACCGCAAAGTTCGAACAGTCGCTGGACGTCATCACTGATTTGAAACTCAAGGACGCCATCACCGAACTCGGCGGCTCACTGCTGCTGCTCGAACGCGCACAGCTCAAGCTCAACGACAATCCGCCGCGCACCGAATACGGCGAAGACGCGCTCGCCGTGCTCAAGCACTACCCTGCCCCGCAGTCGCTGGTCGACACCTTCATCAATGGCCTGTTTGTGCTGCACAAGGACGCCAGCTCCGATTACCTCACCGATCTGCAACCGGTGTTCCCGTTCAACCTGAATATTCCCGGCGGCTTCCTGTTTCCCCATGGTGTGGAGTGGCAGTCGGTGACGCTGAGCAACAAACGCGTGATTGCCTATCAGCCGGAATGGTCGGAAACCGATCCAGGCATTCAGCTCAGCCCTTCCAGCTCCAATGTCACCAACCCCGATGACCTGACCGTGACCTACCCGTTCATTGACGGACTGGACGTGGACAAGAAGACCCTGCCGCAGCCGGTCAGCCTGCAAGGCCAGATCGAAGTCATCGCACCACGCCGCCTGTACAGCTTCGACCTGACGCAAAAGGACGTCGGCCAGACCCGCAGCAATGACAACCTCAGCGTCAAACTGCTGAAACTTGAAAGTAACTACGCCGAAGTCGAAATCAGCAACACCTTGCCACTGGCCGCGGAAGTCGCAGAGGCCCAGCTCAATCCGCTTATCGTTCAGGCTCGCGATAAAACCGGGCAGTATCTGGTACGCGCCGGTTCGATCAACGAGAGTCCGGAGCAAGTGGCTTTCTACGAGAAGCAGCTGGCCTACCTGCAACAGCAGAAGAGCTGGAGCGATACGCTGGAAAAGCAGCTGACCCAGGAACAGCAGGATTTCGAGCAGAAACACCCGCGTCGCTACAACAAGGTCTATTTCAACGGCCCGATCGAAACGCTGGAAGTCAGCGTGCTGGATTTTTCCTCGGCGACCGTAACCCGCAAACCCCTGGACTTGCCGATTCGCACGTTCAATCAGCACACCACGGAGAAATCCATCCAGCCACTGGATCCGTCGGTGACGGTCTACGACGATCTGGCAGCAAACTGGCTCAAGGGCGCGAGCCTGACCGAAGAGCAATTGAAGGCCGGCATCCGCATCCATCAATCCGTGGAAGAACCGAGCGCTGCCCGCATCGAGTTTTCCCACCGCCGCACGTTCAACGATGAGTTGCTGGGCGATGACTTCAGTCCCGGCGTCAGTCCTGTCACGTTCTTTACCGAAAAGCGCGGTGGCAAGCTCGATGAGCCGATTGAGTTACCGCCCGAGGCCTATCAAGTCGACCCGTTGCGCGCGACGATCACCTACGACCTGAACCTGTTCCCGGAAACCCCGGCGATTGCCGTCGGCTCAATGCCGCTGTTTCTCGCCACAGTGGCCAAACAGGCATACGACGCCAAATCCTTGCCAAAAGGTCTGGAGATCAAGAACAACCAATTGGTGGTGGATCTGAAACTGTTCCCGCCCAACGCGTGGCGCTTCTTTGTCAAAGATGACAGCGGCAACTACCTCAAGCAGATCCTTTCGGTCAGCCACGATGCGAGCGCAGAAGGCCCGGCGCTGTTTGGCGTGCATTATTTCTATGGCCGCCCGACTCACGTGGAAGCCTATCAGCGCACCGACCTCACCACCGTGCAATATGGCTTTGAGGTCAAACTCGACAAGGCGCAGCTGCCTGACACTGCCCCTTGAAGAGCAATATCAAAGGATCGCAGCCTGTGGCAGCGCCTACAGGGCGCGGCCCCGTCCACCGTTGATCTGCCGCAACTGCGCTTGCAGGTGCAGGCTCCATATCTGCGGATCGTCGGCCAGTTCGTAGCCATGCAGGGTCAGACTTTCGACGATGGTGTCGAGTATTGATTCAGCGGCGACCGGCCCATGAAACGGGCCCTGGGCCTTGATGGCGGAAGGTTGTTCACCGGCCATGCCGGCGGCGAAGAGCAGCGTCCACATGCCGTTATCGCCGGCCAGCGGCTTGATGGCGCATTCGATACGGGTCACCAGACCCAGGCACTGACGGGTGAGACAGAGGTTGCGCGACATGGCGGCGACCCTCGGTGAAGCCGGTATTCAGCCCCCACGGGAGGACTGGCTCGATCCAGTGATACTGTCGATATCCTTGAGCTGAGAATAGAAGAAAAGTCCGCTGCGCAAGCCGATTGGAACCAGAAGGCGCCGAATGGTCATTGTGTGAATATTGGCGTCAGAGTTGTGGCGAATTTCTCGAAGATCGACACACAAATCAATCTGGAAAAACAACTGTGGGAGCGAGCTTGCTCGCGAATGCGGAGTGTCAGGCAACTTATTCGTCGACTGATACAGCGCTTTCGCGAGCAGGCTCACTCCCACAGGTTTCGTTACAAGCCTGTTAAGCCGGTTTGGCTTCCGCCAACGCCTCTTGTGCCAACTCCTTTTCGGCTTCCTTGAGGTCTTCTTCGCTGATCATCTCGGCGATGTCACGCAGACGCTCGACCACCCGTGCGTTGATACTGCCCTCAGGGAATTCGCCATCGGCATTCGGTTCACCGGCCGGTTCGCCCACCAGCAGGCTCAACGCCTCGTCGGCCTGACGCACCGCATACACGTGGAACTGCCCGGCACGCACCGCCGCCAGTACTTTTTCATCAAGCATCAGCGTGGCGACGTTGGCTTGCGGAATGATCGCGCCCTGCTCGCCGGTCAGCCCGCGTGCTTCGCAGAGGCGGAAAAAGCCTTCGATCTTCTCGTTGACCCCACCGACTGCCTGCACTTCGCCAAACTGGTTGATCGAACCGGTGATCGCGAAGCACTGCTTGAGCGGCGTTTTCGACAACGCCGAAATCAGCGTGCACGCCTCGCCCAGCGACGCACTGTCGCCATCGACGTAACCGTACGATTGCTCCAGCGCGATGCTCGCGGAAATCGCCAGCGGGAATTCCTGGGCGTAACGGCTGCCCAGATACCCGGTGAGAATCATCACGCCCTTGGAGTGAATCGGCTGCCCAAGGTTGACCTCACGCTCGATGTCGACGATGCCGCTGCCGCCCGGGTACACCGTGGCGGAAATACGCGCCGGCACACCAAAGGCCGAATCGCCGACTTCGAGTACGGTCAACCCGTTGCACTTGCCGACCGCCGCGCCATCGGTGTCGATCAGGATGATTCCGGCGAGCATGTCGTCGAGAATCCGCGCCGACACCCGCCCGGTGCGCGTGGCCTTGGCTTTCAGCGCACGTTCGATATGCCCGGCATCGGTCATTTCGTCGCCGGCCAGATGACGGATGAAATCCGCTTCGCTGACCAGTTGGAACAGATCACCGATGCGTGCCGACAACCGACCTTGATGCTCGGCCAGTCGTGCGCTGTAAGTCGCCAGACGCGCCACCGCATCGGCGGTCAGCGGCGCCATGCCTTCTTCCGAAGTACGGGTTTTCAGCAATTGGGCGAATTGCTCCAGGCTCTCGTCGACCATCGGGATGTCTTCGTCGAAGTCGACCAGAACGCGGAACATTTCCTGAAAGTCCGGATCGAGGTCTTGCAGCGTGTAGTACAGCGACCGCGCACCGATGATGATGACTTTGACCTGCAACGGAATATGTTGCGGATTGAGGGTCACGGTGGCGAAACGGCCCATCTCGCCCAGCGGCGACTCCATTTTCAGCTTGCGCGATTGCAGGGCGCGTTTCAGCGCATCCCACACGAACGGCTCGCTGAGCATTTTTTCCGCTTCAAGAATCAGGAAACCGCCGTTGGCGCGGTGCAAGGCACCCGGACGCAACTGGCGATAGGTGGTGTAAAGCGCGCCCTGATCGGTGGTGTATTCGATGCGGCCGAAGAGGTTTTCGTAAGTCGGATGCGGCTCGAACACCACCGGCGCACCGCCACTCACCGGATGGCCGACCACCAGGCTTGGCGCGTATTGCTCTTCCAGCAGCTTGCGCGCAACAGCGTCGGTCTTGCTGTCATCGACCAGTTGCTCGACCACCGTTTTCAGCAGATAGACCTGCATCGCTTGCAGGTAGCCGCACACCGCAGCGTTCTCGGCATATTTCTCCGACAACGGCGACAGCAACGGCTGCAAGGCCAAGGTGATGGTTTCTTCGTTGAGCGCACGCAGTTGATTGTTCGACTCGCGTTTCCATTGCGGCAGGCTGGCGAGTTCTTCGTTCAGGCGCTCTTCGAGACCGGAAATGTCATCGTGAAAGCGCTCGCGATCAGCTTCTGGCAATTGGGCGAATTCCGCTTCATCCAGCGCTTTGCCGTCAAGCATCGGCGTGAAGGCAATGTTGCTGGCGTCGCGATACAGGGCGACGTCTTTTTCCAGGGCCAGACGCTCGATGATGTCGAGGGCCTTGTCGTAGCGCTGGTTGAAGGCGCGGTCGATGGCGCTTTTCTTTTGCTGGTAGGACGGGTGCTCGAACACCGCTGGAAATGTCGCCAGCAGGTTGTCGATCAAACCGTTGATGTCACCGATAAATGCGCCGGCCGTGCCCGATGGCAACTCCAGGGCACGCGGTTCGCGTGGCTCATCGAAATTGTTGACGTAGACCCAGTCCGCCGGGGTCTGCAGGCGCTTGCCTTCGGCCTTCAGGTAGCGTTTGACGAACGAGAAACGACCGGTGCCGGGCTCGCCCATGACGAAAACGTTGTAACCGGGGCGTGGCATGGCCACACCGAACTGCAAGGCTTCGACCGCGCGTTCCTGGCCGAGCACACCGCGAAAGGGCTCCAGATCATTGGTGGTAGTGAAGCTGAACTGTTCAGCGGAAAACGGACGGGTCAGCGCTTCGGGCGCGAGACGCAAGCTGGCAGCAACAGGATCAGGCATCGGGCTTCCTTAACAATCAGGCGGGGCGGATAGCGGCATTCTGGCGCTGCCCGTGCCCCACTGGCAAGGCGCGCCACACCACAAAGCATAGACAACCGCTCGCCCCTGCCCCGGCACCCGTGAAATCGGGGTTATCGCCAAATCTTTTGTAAAAACTCACGGAACCCCTGGAACGTGCCTAAACTCCAAACTGCGCGGCTGGAACTAATACCGGCCCACTGGCTTCGTTTGGGTCTGTCTCGTACAGAGCTTGGGGGCCAGAACCCTGTCCATTGGTATGCACATAAAGAGAACAAAGCTATGAAACGGATTCTTCTCGGTACTCTCTTCACCGCTGTATCCATCAACGCAATGGCGCAAGCACCAGGCGGCCCGGATTGCGGTTGGGGCAACATGCTGTTCGAAGGTCAGCGTGGCACCCCGGCGCACTTCCTCGCTTCCACCACCAACGGCACGTCCGGTAACGCCACCTTCGGGATGACGTCCGGCACCAACGGTTGCTCGACCAACGCATCACTGACCTACGGTGGCAAATCCTGGTTTGCCATGAATGGCATGATGAACGAGCTGTCCGAAGACATGGCCAAAGGCAACGGCGAAGCGCTGACGACTTATGCCGTGGTACTGGGCGTGGCGCCGGAAGACCGTGCGCACTTCGCTGCTGTGACTCACGAGCACTTCCAGCAGATCTTCAGCAAGGCTGACGTGACTGCTGAAGACGTGCATACCAACACCCTGGCCGTACTGAAATCGGATCCTCGTCTGGCCAAGTACGCAACTCAGGCTTAAGCTCGACCCCACCCGCTTCCTTCGGGAAGCGGGTTTTGTTTTTTCGGCCCGCCCTCCTTGGGTCTTTATTTCTTTCCTGTTCAAGTTGCCGACTATGCTCAAACGCCTTGCCTGGCTGGCGCTCTGTGTCTGCGCCCCGCTGTCCGCCGCGCCAACCATCGACCCTCAACGTTTGCAGCAACTGGCCAACGACCGCTTCTGGATTTCCCTCGGTCATTACGAAACCGCCAAACTCGGCGGCTGGCGCAGCTATGTCAGCGACAAGAAATTCTTTCTCGCGCCCGATGGCAACGAACACCCCGATCATGAACTGGCGGCGACCGTGCAAGCGCTGTACGCCCCGGCCAGTCTTGGCGAGCAACATGCGCAATGCGTTTATCCGGCGCGCACGCGCTGGCTGAAAGCACAGCTCAATCTCAACGATCTGCCGACACCCGAGTGCGCCGAATACAAGAAGTGGTTCAAGGATGTCTCGCCGCACAGCGCGGTGATGATCTTCCCGGCGGCTTACTTGAACAGCCCGTCATCGATGTTCGGCCACACCCTGTTGCGCATCGATCAGGCCGATGTGCAGGCCGACAAGACATCGCTGCTCAGTTACGCGATCAACTTCGGTGCCTACATCGAAGGTTCGGACAACAGCATTCTCTACGCCTGGAAAGGTTTGATGGGCGGTTATCCGGGGCTGTTCGCGCTGGTGCCGTATCAGGAAAAACTCTCCGAATACCGCAGCCTGGAAAACCGTGACCTGTGGGAATACCGACTGAACCTGACGCAAGAAGAAACCGCGCGCATGGTTGAGCATGTGTGGGAGTTGAAGCAGATTCAGTTCGACTATTTCTTCTTCGATGAAAACTGCTCGTATCGCTTGCTGGAGCTGCTGCAAGTCGCGCGGCCAAGCCTGCGCCTGACCGAAAAATTCCCGTTGACCGCCATTCCTACCGACACCGTTAAAGCGGTGAAAGAAGCCGGACTGGTGGAAAGTATCGAATACCGCCCTTCGCGTGAGCGTGAATTGCTCAGCCGTGCCGAACCGCTCAGCGGTGAAGAACAGCAATGGGTACTGAAAGTCAGCGCTGATCAACAACAGTTGCAGGATCCCGCCTTCAAAGCGCTTCCGCGTGATCGTCAGGCGTTGATCATCGACGCGGCGTATCGCCTCGAGCGCTACCGCGCCAACGGCCAGGAGCGTGATCCGCAACGGGCGCAGCGCAGTTTCGAACTGTTGCGGGCAATCAACAAGAACCCCGCGCCCGAACTGGAAATCCCACAACCGGGCTTGCCCGAGGATGGCCATGAATCACGCACCTGGCAGGCCGGCCTCGGCACCCGTGGCGACCGCGCATTCGGTGAGTACGGTTTGCGCATGGCCTATCACGATCTCAACGACAACGCCGAAAGCTTCCCGCTCGGCGCGCAGATCGAGATCCTGCAGATGAAGTTGCGTCAGTACGAAGGCAATCACTGGCAGTTCCAGCAACTGGATCTGGCGACGATTCGTTCGCTGACGCCGCGCAATGAGCTGCTGCAGCCGCTGTCGTGGCAGGTCACTGGTGGCCTGGAGCGCGTACCGGGCAAGCATGATGACGAAACGCTGGTCAGCCACGTCAACGGCGGCGGTGGCGGCACCTGGGCGTTGGGTGACGATGTGTTGGGTTTTGCCCTCGGCACCGTGCGCGTCGAGCACAACAATGATTTCGCCGAATTCGTCTCCCCGGCCGGCGGTTTCAATACCGGCGTGTTGTGGAAAAACCCGCTGGGCAATCTCAGCCTCGAAGCCAAGGGTGATTACTTCTTCAATGGCGAAGTGCGCCGCAGCCTGAGTTTGAATCAGCAGTGGGAGTTGTCGCGCAACCTCGGTTTGCGCCTGAGTGCGCAGCGTGAGTTCAGCCACCTCGCCACGCCTGAGACAGAAGTCATGCTTGAAGTGAAGTGGTATCACTACTGATCCCGAACACAACACAGAACCAATGTGGGAGCGAGCTTGCTCGCGAAAGCGGTGGGTCAGTCGATATTAGAATCGCCTGACAGGATGCCTTCGCGAGCAAGCTCGCTCCCACAGGGGATTTGTGGTGTTGATGGATTTTTCACGGGTCTTCGACAGCCGTGTCATGAATCCCTTTCTAGACTTTCCCCATAAGCCGGACAACCGGCGCGGGAGAGTGCAATGTGGCGGTGTGTGGGTGTGCTGGGTGTTGTGCTGTTGCTGGGCGGTTGCCAGACCACCCATGAAGATTTGATCGCCAAGGGTTATCCACCGGCCTTCGCCGACGGCTTCGATGATGGTTGCATCAGCGGCCGCCAGGCGGCCGGTTCGATCAGCGGCGAGTTCCGCAAGAACGTGCCGCGCTATCTCAAAGACAAGCAATACGCCGAAGGCTGGACCGACGGCTTCCGTCAGTGTCAGGCGATGCTGGAAAACAAGGATCGCGAGCAGTATCGCAACGAGCACTGGGACGAACGCGAGCGCGCCTGGCAGCAACAGAAGGATCAGGACGCCGGACGGGCTTATCACTCGCAATAGGTCGCTCCCAGACATCCAGTGAAACCAAATGCCTGCGAGCATGGCCCAAACCTCATACGAGGAGGACACCATGAGTCGTGCATTCGTCAACGAAGACAACGCCGCCGCGCAAGCCGATCAGCCGGTCGAACGGCAGGTCAGCGAGCAGCCCAATTACGTTACGCCACAAGGCTTGGCGCAGTTGCAGGCGAAAGTCGCTGAACTGCAAACCCTTCACGCCGAACAATCGGCCAAAGGTGATCAGGCCGACAAGCAACGGCTGGCGGACCTGCAACGGGATTTACGTTACTTCAATCAGCGTCTGAGCAGCGCACAAGTCGCGGTTGCGGCGACCTCCACCGATAAAGTACAGATCGGCAGTTGGGTGACCTACGCCGACGAACACGACACCGAACGCCGGGTACAACTGGTTGGCGAAGATCAGGCCGATGCCGGCAAAGGCCTGATCAATTGGGGCTCACCGCTGGGCCGGGCGCTGCTTGGCGCGCGGCTCAACGATGAGGTGTTGTGGCAGCGCCCCGCCGGCGATCAAATGATTGAAGTGATCCGCATCGAACCGGCTTAAACCACGCCCTGCGCCAGCATTGCGTCAGCGACTTTGACGAAGCCGGCGAGGTTCGCGCCTTTGACGTAGTTGATGCGCCCGTTCTCTTCGCCGTAATGCACGCAAGCGTGGTGGATCGACTGCATGATCGCGTGCAGCTTGCTGTCCACCTCACCCGCCGTCCACAGCAGACGCATGGCGTTCTGCGACATCTCCAGACCACTCACCGCCACACCGCCGGCGTTGGAGGCTTTGCCCGGGGCGAACAGAATGCCGGCCTCGATAAAGATATCCACAGCTTCAAGCGTGGTCGGCATGTTCGCGCCTTCGGCCACGCACACGCAGCCATTGCGCAGCAGCGTGCGTGCAGCCTCAGCGTCGAGTTCGTTCTGCGTGGCGCACGGCAGCGCGATATCGCATGGCAGCGACCACGGCAGTTGACCAGCGCGGAACTCCAGACCGAACGCCGCCGCCAGTTCGCTGATGCGTCCACGTTTGACGTTTTTCAGTTCCAGCAGCGCCAGCCATTGCTCCTCGGTCAAACCCGCCTCGCAATACAACGTGCCTTCGGAATCGGACAGGGAAATCACCTTGCCGCCCAAATCCATGACCTTACGCGCGGCGTATTGCGCGACGTTGCCGGAACCGGAGATCGCCACGCGTTTGCCTTCGACGGTCTGCTCGCGACGCTTGAGCATTTCCTCAGCGAAATACACGCAACCGAAACCGGTGGCTTCCGGACGAATCAGGCTGCCACCGTAGGTCATGCCTTTGCCGGTCAGGACGCTGGTGAACTGGTTGCTCAAGCGCTTGTACTGGCCGAACAGGAAACCGATCTCGCGCGCACCAACGCCGATGTCACCGGCGGGTACGTCGACGTCGGCGCCAATGTGGCGATACAGCTCGCTCATGAACGCTTGGCAAAAACGCATGACTTCAGCGTCGCTCTTGCCCTTCGGATCGAAGTCCGAGCCGCCCTTGCCGCCGCCCATGGGCAACGAGGTCAGGGAATTCTTGAAGGTCTGTTCGAAGGCGAGGAATTTCAGCACGCCCAGGTTCACCGATGGATGGAAACGCAGACCGCCCTTGTACGGGCCGATGGCGCTGTTCATCTGGATGCGGAAACCGCGATTGACCTGGACTTTTCCCTGATCGTCGACCCACGACACGCGAAACACTACCGCGCGCTCCGGTTCGCAAATACGTTCCAGAATTCCCGACGTCAGGTAATGCGGATTGGCTTCGAGAAACGGCCACAAGCTGCGCAGGACTTCTTCGACGGCCTGGTGAAATTCGGGTTGATCCGGGTCGCGTTTTTTCAGGCGAGCGAGGAAGGATTCGACGGATTCGATCATGGGAAAAGTCTCGGCAAATTTATTGTCGTTGGAGGAGATTGGGCCGGACTGTAACAAACGAAATGCGCACAGGAACAGAGCAAAATGTCGCAGTTATGAAATTAAATGGTGCACAGGATATAAATTCGGATGGATTTCGGCCCGTATTGCACCTGAATGGTGAGACCAAACTTGAGATCCGCACCAAAAGTTATACCGCCTTCGCGAGCAAGCTCGCTCCCACATTTGAAATGCGTTCCCCTGTGGGAGCGAGCTTGCTCGCGAAGGGCGCGATTCGGTAAACCTGAAAAAAACCAGGCAAAAAAAACGGAGCCCGAAGGCTCCGTTCTTTTATGCAACCAACCCGATATCAGGCCAGTTTCTTGTGACGCACGCGGTGTGGCTGGGCAGCCGCTTCGCCGAGGCGTTTCTTGCGATCCGCTTCGTACTCGGTGTAGTTGCCTTCGAAGAAGATCGCTTGCGAGTCGTCTTCGTACGCCAGGATGTGCGTCGCGACGCGGTCAAGGAACCACCGATCGTGAGAGATCACAATCGCAGCGCCCGGGAAGTCCAGCAGGGCTTCTTCCAGGGAACGCAGGGTTTCAACGTCGAGGTCGTTGGACGGTTCGTCGAGCAGCAGGACGTTACCGCCCTCCTTCAGGGTCAGCGCCAGGTGCAGACGACCGCGCTCACCACCGGACAGGTCCTTGACGAACTTCTGCTGGTCGCCGCCCTTGAAGTTGAAGCGACCGACGTAGGTACGCGACGGAATCTCGTAGTTGCCGATGCGGATCTGGTCGGAACCGTCGGAGATCTGCTGGAACACAGTCTTGCTGCCATCCAGGTCGTCGCGGCTCTGATCGACGCAGGCCAGTTGCACGGTTTCGCCGACTTCGATGCTGCCCGAATCCGGTGTTTCCTTGCCCATCAGCATGCGGAACAGGGTCGACTTACCGGCACCGTTACCGCCGATTACGCCAACGATGGCGCCCTTCGGCATCGAGAACGACAGGTTGTCGATCAGCACGCGATCGCCGTAGCCCTTGCTGACGTTCTTGAACTCGATGACCTTGTCGCCCAGGCGTGGACCGGCCGGGATGTAGATCTCGTTGGTTTCGCTGCGCTTCTGGAATTCCTGCGATTGCATTTCTTCGAAGCGTTGCAGACGAGCCTTGGATTTCGACTGGCGGGCTTTCGCGCCTTTGCGCACCCACTCCAGTTCTTCTTTCATGGCTTTTTCGTGAGCCGACTGCTGCTTGGATTCGGCAGCCAGACGATCGGACTTGGCTTCGAGCCAACCCGAGTAGTTGCCTTCGTACGGAATGCCCGCGCCGCGGTCGAGCTCCAGAATCCAGCCAGCGACGTTGTCGAGGAAGTAACGGTCGTGCGTGATCGCAACCACGGTGCCCGGGAAGTCGTGCAGGAAGTGCTCCAGCCACGCAACGGAATCGGCGTCCAAGTGGTTGGTTGGTTCGTCGAGCAGCAGCATGTCCGGAGCGGACAGCAGCAGGCGGCACAGGGCCACACGACGTTTTTCACCACCAGACAGATGTTCTACTTTCGCGTCCCAAGCCGGCAGACGCAGTGCATCGGCGGCGACTTCCAGTTGGCGCTCAAGATTGTGGCCATCGCTGGCCTGCAGGATCGCTTCGAGCTTGGCTTGTTCGGCGGCCAGCTTGTCGAAGTCGGCATCCGGATCAGCGTAAGCGGCGTAGACCTCGTCCAGACGCGCTTGCGCATCCTTGATCACGCTGACGGCTTCCTCGACCACTTCACGCACGGTCTTGGTCGGGTCAAGTTGAGGCTCTTGCGGCAGATAACCGATGTTCAGGTCCGGCATCGGACGGGCTTCGCCCTCGAACTCGGTGTCGACGCCGGCCATGATTTTCAGCAGCGTGGACTTACCCGAACCGTTGAGGCCGAGTACGCCGATCTTGGCGCCGGGGAAGAACGACAGCGAAATGTTTTTGAGAATTTCCCGCTTCGGCGGAACAACTTTGCCCAGCCGATGCATGGTGAAGACGTATTGAGCCATGGAGAACCTTGGGTCAGTGACAGATGAATGATTGCAGCGCAGGCGATGCCCGGCCAGACCATGCGCGTCGTTCACTTGATGGTTATCAATGCGTGCGCGCTGAAAAAGTCTGAGTCTAGGAGCTGGAACGCTCCCGCGTAACCGGCAAAGCTACCTGATTGACCAGTGGCAGTCCAGCCGCGCGGGGCTGGCACTTCGCCACGACTCAAGGCATGCTAGCCGCCCTTTGGGCGTCCGGCTTATAGTGCACGTCGCGCCAGTCCAGCCAAATCGCAGGATCACAGCTTGTCCAATGTCACTCCGCCAGCTTCTGTGAGCAGCACCCCACCGGCGCCCGGCTCGTCCCTGCGCGGTACATTAAAGGGTGCGCTGGCGACGCTCGTGCTTTTGTTGCTCGCATTGCTGTTCTGGCAACTGCTCGATCAACTGCGCGAAACCCAGAAAAACCAGCGTCAGTACACCATCGATTACACCGCCGACCTCGCCGCGCAGGTCAGCCTGAACATGGCGCTGAACGCGCAGATCGCCCTCAATCTGCTACCGATCGTCGAACAACCGCAATCAGCCGACGAACAGCAGGCGCTGCTGCGCAAGCTCCAGCAATCCTTGCCTGACCTGCGCAGCCTGGCCCTGCTCACCCCTTCCGGCAAAATCATCAGCGACAGTGCCGACAACAGCCACGACGCCGATTACCTCAGCGAACTGGTACGCCGCAGCCGTGCTCAGGCGCATTACTTCAGCAACGCCGATGACGGCTCGGTGGTGCATCTGTTGCTGCATCAGGCCAGCGGCAGCACGCGCGGTTATTGGGCCTTGCGCCTGACCCCGACCTTCTTCGACTCGCTGACCAAACAGGGCGAAACCGGCATCCGCCCGTTGTGGCTGGTGGAAAACCGCCTCAACCATCAGATCATCAGCCGCGACGAAGCGCAGCCTTCGGCCAGGCCCGGCGTGCTGAGTCCGGACGACATGGCCAACACCGTGCTGACCGTGCCGCTGAGCAGCAGCGACTGGCAACTGCGTGGCCTGTTCGACCGCCAGCGCGTACTCGAAGAACTGCTGCCGGCGTTCATCGGCAAATGCCTGCTGGGCCTGGCCTTCTCTATGCTGCCGGTGATTGCGCTGTTGAACATGCGCCGCCGCCAGCGCCAGTTGCATGAGGGTCGCCGACGCTATCAGGACATTTTCGAAGGCACCGGCGTGGCGCTGTGTGTGCTTGATCTGTCCGGCCTCAAGCAGGTGTTCGACAAGGCGCAGATCCAGACCAGCGACCAGCTCAAGGCCTGGCTCGACCAACCGGCGCAGCGCCAACAACTGTTGCAGGAATTGCGCGTCACCGAGGTCAATCAGGTTGCACTGCAACTGCTCAACGTCAACTCCTGCGAGCATGCCTGGCAACTGTTGATCGACGGCCATCCCCATCGCCAGTGCGCCATCGGCAATCAAGTACTCGACGCCGTCCTGCAGCAACAAAAGCAGCTGGAACTGGAAATCAGACTGCCGGACATCAATGGCCGCGACCAGCACCTGTGGATGGTCTTGCGCCTGCCCAACGAACAGCACGACTACAAAGCGGTGATCCTCAGCATCAACGACATCACCAGCCGCAAGCTGATCGAACTGTCGCTGCTGGAACGCGAAGGTTTCTGGTCGGACGTGGTGCGCACCGTGCCGGATCATCTGTATGTGCAGGACGTGATCAGCCAGCGGATGATTTTCAGCAACCACCACCTCGGCCAGACCCTCGGCTACAACCGCACCGAACTGCACCAGATGGGCGAGTACTTCTGGGAGATCCTCCTGCACCCGGAGGATGCCGACTACTACCATCGCTCGCGGCAGATGCAGCGTCACGCCGGTTACAGCCAGTTGCTGCAATGCCAGTTGCGCTTCCGCCATCGCGACGGCAAATGGCGGCGCTTCGACATTCGCGAACAGGCCCTGGCCCGGGACAAACACGATCAGGTCACGCGGATCATCGGCGTGGCCAAGGACATCACCGAACAGATCGAAGCCAGCGAATCCCTGCGCGACAGCGAGCAGCGCTATCGCATGCTCGCCGAAAGCATCAGCGACGTGATCTTCTCCACCGACAGCAAGCTCTCGCTGAACTACGTCAGCCCGTCGGTGCAGGCGGTGCTGGGTTATGACGCCGAGTGGATTTTCCAGAACGGCTGGCAATCGACCATCGCCAACCCGCAGCAATTGAGCGGCATCTATACGCTGATGGATCGGGTCAGCAAGGCGCTGGACAAGCCCGAGCAATTGGCGGTGTTGCGCAATCAGGTGCAAACGCAATTGTTCCTATTCGACTGCCTGCGCGCCGATGGCCGCAAGATCCCGATCGAGCTGCGGCTGGTGCTGGTGTGGGACGAGCACGGCGCGTTCGAAGGCGTGCTCGGTGTCGGTCGCGATATCAGTCAACAGCGCCGCGCCGAGAAAGACCTGCGCATGGCCGCCACGGTTTTCGAGCACTCGACCTCGGCGATTCTGATCACCGACCCGGCCGGTTACATCGTTCAGGCCAACGAAGCCTTCAGCCGCGTCAGTGGTTACGCGGTGAGCGAGGTGCTCGACCAATTGCCGAACATGCTCACCGTCGACGAACAGCAAGACGCGCACCTGCGTTACGTGCTCAAGCAACTGCATCAGCACAGCACCTGGGAAGGCGAAGTCTGGCTCAAGCGCCGCAACGGCGAGCATTACCCGGCGTGGGTCGGCATCACTGCGGTGCTCGACGACGAAGGCGATCTGGCCAGTTATGTGTGCTTCTTCAGCGACATCAGCGAGCGCAAGGCCAGCGAGCAGCGTATTCACCGTCTCGCCTACTACGACGCCCTGACTCATTTGCCGAACCGCACGCTGTTCCAGGATCGCCTGCACACCGCGCTGCAATCGGCCGAACGGCAGAAGTCGTGGGTGGTGCTGATGTTCCTCGACCTCGACCGCTTCAAACCGATCAACGACTCCCTCGGCCACGCCGCCGGCGACCGCATGTTGAAAGACATGGCCACGCGCCTGCTGGCCTGCGTCGATGATGACGACACCGTGGCGCGCATGGGCGGCGACGAATTCACGCTGCTGCTGCAACATCGTTCCAGCCGCGAAATGGCGTTGAACCGGGCGATTCATGTCGCCGAACAGATTCTCGGCAGCCTGGTGCGACCGTTCGTGCTTGAAGGCCGCGAGTTCTTTGTCACCGCGAGTATCGGCATCGCCCTGAGTCCGCAGGACGGCAACGAACTCAGCCAGTTGATGAAGAACGCCGACACCGCGATGTACCACGCCAAGGAGCGCGGCAAGAACAACTTCCAGTTCTATCAGGCCGACATGAACGCCAGTGCGCTGGAGCGTCTGGAGCTGGAAAGCGACCTGCGCCATGCCTTGGAACAAAACGAATTCGTCCTGTATTACCAACCGCAATTCAGCGGTGACGGCAAACGCCTGACTGGCGCCGAAGCGCTGTTGCGCTGGCGTCATCCGCGTCGCGGGCTGGTGCCGCCGGGGGATTTCATTCCAGTGCTCGAAGAACTCGGGCTGGTGGTGGACGTCGGCGATTGGGTGATCAGCGAAGCCTGCCGTCAGTTGAAGACCTGGCACCAGAATCGTGTACGCGTGCCGAAAGTGTCGGTAAACATCTCGGCGCGGCAGTTCTCCGATGGCCAGCTCGGCACGCGGATCGCCACGATCCTGCGCGAAACCGGCCTGCCGCCGGCGTGCCTGGAACTGGAACTGACCGAAAGTATCCTGATGCGCGAAGTCAGCGAAGCGATGCAGATTCTCGCCGGGCTGAAAAACCTTGGCCTGAGCATCGCGGTCGATGACTTCGGCACTGGTTATTCATCGCTGAACTACCTCAAGCAATTCCCGATCGACGTGCTGAAAATCGACCGCACATTCGTCGATGGCTTGCCGTCCGGTGAGCAGGACGCGCAGATCGCCCGGGCGATCATCGCCATGGCCCACAGCCTCAATCTGGCGGTGATTGCCGAGGGTGTGGAGACCCATGAACAGCTGGACTTCCTGCGTGAGCATGGTTGCGATGAGGTTCAGGGCTATCTGTTCGGGCGACCGATGCCGGCGGGGCGGTTCGAGGCGCAGTTCAGTAACGATGCGCTGTTCATGTTTGACTGAAGATCTGCGGCGCGGCATTCGCGAGCAAGCTCGCTCCCACAGGGATTGATGTCGATCACAAAATCGCAGGTTGCCCTCGGTTAGTGTGGGGGCCTCCAAAAGCACCGCACATCTGTCATGAACGCCACTTGTCTGCGACATGATGTCGTTTCATATGCCATCCAAAACCCATTGGGTTAGAATGCCCCCCTTTTCTGCCCCCGATCCTTGAGGACCGCCATGTTCAGCCGTGATTTGACTATTGCCAAGTACGACGCCGACCTTTTTGCCGCCATGGAGCAAGAAGCTCAGCGTCAGGAAGAACACATTGAGCTGATCGCTTCGGAAAACTACACCAGCCCAGCGGTGATGGAAGCTCAAGGCTCGGTCCTGACCAACAAGTACGCTGAAGGCTACCCAGGCAAGCGTTACTACGGTGGTTGCGAGTACGTCGACATCGTTGAACAACTGGCCATCGACCGCGCCAAGGAGCTGTTCGGCGCCGATTACGCCAACGTTCAGCCGCACGCCGGTTCGCAAGCCAACGCCGCCGTTTACCTGGCCCTGCTGCAAGGTGGCGACACCATTCTGGGCATGAGCCTGGCCCACGGTGGTCACCTGACCCACGGCGCCAGCGTTTCCTCCTCCGGCAAGCTGTACAACGCTGTGCAGTACGGCATCGACGCCAACGGCCTGATCGACTACGACGAAGTCGAGCGTCTGGCGGTTGAGCACAAGCCGAAAATGATCGTCGCCGGTTTCTCTGCGTACTCGCAGATTCTCGACTTCCCGCGTTTCCGCGCCATCGCAGACAAGGTTGGCGCTTACCTGTTCGTCGACATGGCTCACGTGGCCGGTCTGGTTGCCGCTGGCGTTTACCCGAACCCGGTGCCTTTCGCTGACGTCGTGACCACCACCACGCACAAGACCCTGCGCGGTCCACGTGGCGGTCTGATCCTGGCGCGCGCCAACGCCGACATCGAGAAGAAGCTGAATTCCGCAGTATTCCCGGGCGCCCAGGGTGGCCCGCTGGAGCACGTGATCGCCGCTAAAGCGATCTGCTTCAAGGAAGCGCTGCAGCCTGAGTTCAAGGCCTACCAGGAACAAGTGGTGCTGAACGCCCAGGCCATGGCCGAAGTGTTCATCGAGCGCGGTTTCGACGTCGTTTCCGGCGGTACCAAGAACCACCTGTTCCTGCTGTCGCTGATCAAGCAGGACATCTCCGGTAAAGACGCCGACGCCGCTCTGGGCAAAGCGTTCATCACCGTGAACAAGAACTCCGTGCCAAACGATCCACGCTCGCCGTTCGTCACTTCCGGCCTGCGCTTCGGTACTCCGGCTGTGACCACTCGCGGCTTCAAGCAAGCCGAGTGCAAAGAGCTGGCCGGCTGGATCTGCGACATCCTGGCTGACCTGAACAACGAAGCGGTAATCGACGCCGTTCGTGAGAAAGTCAAAGCCATCTGCAAGAAACTGCCGGTATACGGCGCTTGATGCGACGTTAAATCCGCAGCATGAAAAACCGGCCAAGTGATTGGCCGGTTTTTTTTCGCCTGAATTTTTTCAAACGCCTGAACCGCTCAAGAATGGGACTCACCGCACAACTGGTCAGACCGGTCATGCCAATTCGTCAATTTTCACTTGCGATGTCTAAAAAACAGCGCCTAGACTGCACCCGCACTGGACATACCGGTAAGACCACAATAATTAAGTCCTGAATCTGATGCGCCCTAAGCGCACGGCAGCCAGGACACCGACCAGGATTCCTCCCATGCTCAGATGGTGCTCGCGTTCAATCTTCCTCCAAGTGGTTCTCGGACTGATGCTCGGCATCGTCTGCGGCCTGACCCTTCCTGAATACTCGGCCCAGCTCAAACCGCTCGGCGACGGCTTCATCAAACTGATCAAGATGCTCATCGGCCTGATCGTGTTCTGCGTGGTGGTCAGCGGTATCAGCGGTGCCGGCGATCTGAAGAAGGTCGGGCGCATCGGTCTCAAGTCGGTGATCTACTTTGAAGTGTTGACCACCATCGCTCTGGTGATCGGTCTGGTGTTCGCCTTCAGCACCGGCATTGGCAGCGGCGCGAATATCCATCTGGAGCAACTGTCTGCGGCCGACATGGGCGATCTCGCCGAACGCAGCCAGCACATGCACACCACCACGCAGTTCCTGATGGACCTGATCCCGACCTCGGTGATCGGCGCCTTTGCTGATAACAACATCCTGCAGGTGCTGCTGTTCTCGGTGCTGTTCGGCAGCGCCTTGAATCTGGTCGGCGAAGCGGCTTCCGGGATCTCCCGCCTGATCAACGAGCTGAGCCATGTGATCTTCCGGATCATGGGCATGATCGTGCGTCTGGCACCGATCGGCGTGTTCGGCGCTATCGCCTTTACCACCAGCAAATATGGCCTCGATTCCCTGCAACACTTGGGTAGCCTGGTCGGCTTGTTCTACCTGACCTGCATCGCGTTCGTCAGCGTGATTCTCGGTCTGGTGATGCGTGCTTCCGGCCTGCGCATGTGGCCGCTGTTGAAGTATCTGCGTGAAGAACTGCTGATCGTCATGGGCACGGCATCGTCCGACGCCGTGCTGCCACAGATCATGCGAAAACTCGAACACCTCGGCATTGGCAGCTCGACCGTGGGTCTGGTGATTCCGACCGGCTACTCGTTCAACCTCGACGGTTTCTCGATCTACCTGACGTTGGCCATCGTCTTCATCGCCAACGCCACCGGCACTCCGCTGGCCATGACCGATCTGCTGACGATTCTGCTGGTGTCGCTGATTACCTCCAAAGGCGCCCACGGTATTCCCGGTTCGGCACTGGTGATTCTGGCGGCCACGCTGACGGCGATTCCGGCGATCCCGGTGGTCGGTCTGGTGCTGGTGTTGGCAGTGGACTGGTTCATGGGCATCGGCCGGGCACTCACCAATCTCATCGGCAACTGCGTCGCCACGGTTGCGATCGCCCGCTGGGAAAAAGACATCGACGTGCAACGCGCCAACAAAGTACTCAGCGGTCAGCAGGGCTACACCTTTCAGCCGCGTAAAGCAGCAACTCCGGCGCACCAGCAGGAGTTCTGATTTCCCCCCTGGAGGCGCAGCCGCAAGCTGCGATCTTTGATCGTGATTTGCGGCGCCCCTACAGGCACATGGAGCAAGACAAGTGATTACCACATCAACCGTCGTCAACTCAGTCGTAGAAAAACTCCGCGCCGCCCTCGCCCGTGGGCAGTGGCGCTCCGGTGAGATGCTGCCGGGCCAGCGTGAACTGGCCGAGCAACTGGGCATCAGCCGTCCGAGCCTGCGTGAAGCAGTCATCGTTCTGGAAACACTCGGCCTGGTGCGTTCGATGCCGGGCAAAGGCGTGGTCGTGCTCGACGCACAATCGAGCGACAGCCAGAGCCACGACAGCGCAGTGGCCGGGGCCAGCCTCGAAGACGTGCTGCAACTGCGCTACACCCTTGAGCCGTTTATCGTCGGCCTGGTCGCGCAGTCGATCAGCAGCAAGGAAGTCGGCCAGTTGCGCCTGACCCTGATGGACATGCGTGAAGCCCTCGAGGCCGGCGACAGCGAAGCCGGGGTCAGCGCCTACATCGCCTTCCACGAAGAGTTGTTCACCCTGACCTCGAATCCGATCTTTCAGAGCGTGGTGCAGCAAACCAGCAACGCCCTCAAGCAGAGCGCCGAGGTGCTGCGTAATTCGCCGGAGCATCTGGCCGAGCGGCTGGAAGAAAACGAAGCCGTGGTCCGCGCGATTCGCAGCAAGAACAGCGCCCAGGCCAGTGCGGAAATGCGTCGGCATATTTTGCAAGAAGGTCAACGCATGGGCATCGAACTGAACATTCCGGATGACAACCTGAGTCGCTGATTTCTATTGGAGACAGGCCATGAACAGTTTCGCCTCACCGTCGCAAACACAACCGATGACTGCGCCCCTGCCTTTCTCCCGCGTAAGGGCACCGGCGGAGGATCTATACCCGCGACTGTTCGACGCGATCCTCGAACAGCGCATCGATCCGGCCAGCCGTTTCACCGAAGACAGTTTGAAAGAGATGTTCTGCGCCAGCCGCGCCGATGTGCGGCGGGTGTTGACGCAGTTGTCTCTTGAACAAGTCATTGTGCTGCGCGCCAATCATCGACCACGTGTGGCGGCACCTGATCGGGAGCAAACCCGGCAGACGTTGCATGCACGGCGGCTAGCTGAAAGTACGCTGGTGCGACTGGCGTGTCAGCGTCCGCAGGCTGACGGTTTGAAACGGCTGCGTGGACTGATTGAGCGTGAGCGTCAGGCCGTTGAGCAGAATCGGCGTGGCACGGCGATTCGCTTGTCCGGGGAGTTTCATCTGACGTTGGCGCAGATGGCGGGGAATGCACCGTTGGCGCACTTTCTTGGCAGTCTGGTGCCGCTGACATCACTGGCGATTGCGCGAAGTCAGCGCCAGACGCACAGCTGTTGCGCATGGCAGGAGCATTTGGCGTTGGTTGAGGCAGTGGAGCATCGGGATGTTTCCAAAGCAGGCATGCTGATGAATCAACATCTGGATCATCTTGAGCAGACCCTGCTCGGTTCAGACCTTGGGCATTGTGCTGTCGGTTAGATCGCCTTCGCGAGCAAGCTCGCTCCCACAGTGAATTGCATTCGACTGACAGAGTGCGGTCGACTGTGGGAGCAAGCTTGCTCGCGAAGAGGCCATCACTGACAACCAGGATCCATCAGGCAGAAGCCACCCTGGCAAACCCCGCCCGAATCTTCTCTTCCGGCAAATCATCAGCAATAAACACAATCACACTTTCCCGCGCCTCACCCTCGGCCCATTCGGTATCCCAGTCAAAACCATAAAGCTTCAACACGCCCTGAAACACCAACCGCCGATCCTCACCGGCAATGTTCAGCACGCCCTTGTACCGCAGCAATTGCTTGCCGTGTGCTTCCAGCAGCTCATTCATGAACTCGCTGAGCTGATCGATATCCAGCGGCTGATCGGTGCGCAGCACCAGACTGGAAATGCGATCGATCGACGGCGCCTTGCTCACCGGACGCAAGCTCAAACCACCGCCGAGATCGGCATTGAGGTTGAAGCCACGCACATCCAGCAGTTCTGCGAGATCGATGGTGCCGTGTTCGACGACACGGATCGGCGCGCGACGGTTGATCCGCGTCAGGCGTTCGCTCAATGCGTTGAAAGTCGCCTCGTCCACCAGATCGGTCTTGCTCACCAGCAAGCGGTCGGCGAAACCGATCTGCGCCTGGGCGATGGTCTGGGTCAGGTGTACATCCGCGTGCGCGGCATCGACCAGGGTGATGATGCCGTCGAGCAGATAACGCTCGCGCAGTTCTTCGTCGATGAAAAACGTCTGTGCCACTGGCGCCGGATCGGCCAGTCCGGTGCACTCGATGACCAGGCGATCAAACGCAATCTCGCCGCTGTCCAGGCGCTCAAGCAGCAGATACAACGCCTTGGTCAGGTCGGTGTGAATGGTGCAGCAGACACAGCCATTGGCCAGGGTCATGACTTGCACGGGTTCATCGCCGAGCAACTGCGTGTCGATACCGGCGTCACTGAATTCGTTTTCGATCACGGCGATTTTCAGGCCGTGCTCGGCTTTCAGAATGTGGCGCAGCAAAGTGGTCTTGCCGGCGCCGAGGAAACCGCTGAGTACCGTTACAGGTATGGGAGAAGACAAAACTGATCCCCTTCACAAAATGAATGAACAACACAAAAACAAATGTGGGAGCGAGCCTGCTCGCGAAAGCGGTGTGTCAGTCAAATCATTCATCAACTGACACTCCGTATTCGCGAGCAGGCTCGCTCCCACAGGGGGATTACCTCAACCTCTGCGCTGTCAGTTCAACAGCACTTCGGCCCACCCTTGCCACCGTAACGGGCCTCCTGACGTTCGCGAAAGAACATCTCGTAGCTCATCACCGGTTTGTCCGGGTGCTTGGTTTGCATATGCTCGACGTAGGTGTCGTAGTCGGGCATGCCGACCATCAGGCGCGCGGCCTGACCGAGGTATTTACCGAGGCGACTCAGGTCATTGAACATGGTGCAATCCTCTGGTTACGCGTCCGGCAGAGCCTGGAATGGCGATTCTTTATCCGTACGCTCTTTTTTGCCCCAGGCGGCGATACCGACCTTGAGCGCATAGAACAGGATGCTGAAGACCACGAACAGGAACAGCGCCGTGAGCGTTGCGTTGGTGTAGGCGTTGAAGATCACGTGCTGCATCTGCTCGACGCTTTTTGCCGGGGCCAGCACCTGACCGTTGGCCAGCGCATCGCTGTACTTCTTGGCCAGCGACAGGAAGCCGATCGCCGGGTTGGCGTCGAACAACTTGATGAAGCCTGCAGTTGTGGTGCAGATCAGCAGCCAGGTGGCTGGCAGCAGGGTGACCCAAATGTAACGCTGACGCTTCATTTTGATCAGAACCACGGTGCCGAGCATCAGCGCGATACCGGCCAGCATCTGGTTGGAGATACCGAACAGTGGCCACAGGGTATTGATGCCGCCCAGTGGATCGATCACGCCTTGGTACAGCAACCAGCCCCACATCGCCACACAACCGGCAGTGGCGATCAGGTTGGCGGTCCACGATTCGGTGCGTTTCAGCGCCGGAACGAAGGAGCCGAGCAGATCCTGCAGCATGAAACGTCCGGCACGGGTACCGGCGTCGACAGCCGTCAGAATGAACAGCGCTTCGAACAGGATCGCGAAGTGGTACCAGAACGCCATGGTGTTTTCACCCGGCAGGACACTGTGCAGGATCTGCGCGATACCGACCGCCAGGGTCGGCGCACCGCCGGCACGGGCCAGGATGGTGGTTTCGCCAATGTCATGCGCCACGGCTTGTAGCGCTTCTGGCGTGATCGCAAAACCCCAGCTGGAAACCACTTGCGCAACCGAAGCGACATCACTGCCGACCACGGCGGCCGGGCTGTTCATGGCGAAGTACACGCCAGGCTCGATCACCGACGCGGCAACCATGGCCATGATCGCGACGAACGACTCCATCAGCATGCCGCCGTAACCGATGTAACGGGCGTTGGTTTCGTTATCCAGCAGCTTCGGCGTGGTGCCCGAAGAAATCAGTGCGTGGAAACCGGACACCGCACCGCAGGCGATGGTGATGAACAGGAACGGGAACAGACCGCCCTTCCACACCGGGCCAGTGCCATCGACAAACTGGGTCAGCGCCGGCATTTTCAGCTCAGGCATGGTGATCAGAATACCGATCGCCAGGGCGACGATGGTGCCGATCTTGAGGAACGTCGACAGGTAGTCACGCGGTGCCAGAATCAGCCACACCGGCAGCGATGCCGCGACAAAACCGTAACCGACCAGCATCCAGGTAATCTGCACGCCAGTGAAGGTGAAGGCCTTGGCCCACACCGGATCAGCAGCAATCTGCCCGCCGAGCCAGATCGAACCGAGCAGCAGCAATACGCCGACCACGGAGATCTCGCCGATGCGGCCCGGGCGGATGTAGCGCATGTAAATGCCCATGAACATCGCGATCGGGATGGTTGCCATCACGGTGAAGATGCCCCACGGGCTCTCGGCCAGCGCTTTAACCACGATCAGCGCCAGCACCGCGAGGATGATGATCATGATCAGGAAGCAGCCGAACAGAGCGATGGTGCCGGGCACGCGGCCCATTTCTTCACGCACCATGTCGCCCAGGGAACGGCCGTTGCGCCGGGTCGACATGAACAGAACCATGAAGTCCTGCACCGCGCCCGCCAGCACCACCCCAGCTATCAGCCACAGCGTACCGGGCAAGTAGCCCATCTGCGCGGCCAATACCGGGCCGACCAGAGGCCCCGCGCCAGCGATGGCAGCGAAGTGGTGACCGAAAAGAATGTGTTTGTTGGTCGGCACATAGTCCAGACCGTCGTTGTTGAGCACGGCGGGGGTGGCCCGACGCGGATCGAGTTGCATCACGTTGTTGGCGATGAACAGACTGTAGTAACGGTACGCGACCAGATAAATGGCCACGGCTGCGACCACAATCCACAAGGCGTTGATCGCCTCGCCGCGGCGCAATGCCACTACGCCCAGGGCGCACGCTCCTACGATTGCCAGCACTAGCCAGGGTAAGTGGCGTAGCAGGCTATTATTATTTTTCATTTTATTATTCCAGCCAGGGTGGACAAGAAAGACAGCCACCCCGAGTTTAGCGCTTACGGCGCCAAAGGCCATACCCCGACGTTGGTCTAGACGCTTTAGCGATTGGCTGGCGCCCGCATTCGCGGTCTATAGTCAGCGAACCTTCATGAGGATTGCGCCATGAGCGACCACTCCGCCAACCGACGTCGTTTCAAACGTATTGCGTTCGATGCCAGAACCGAGCTGAGTCAGGGCCAATTCATCTGGCCGGTCAAGCTGATCGATCTGTCGCTCAAGGGGCTGCTGATCGAGCGACCGGAGCCGTGGCTGGGGGATCGCGAGCAGGACTTCTTCGTTGACATTCACCTGAGCGAAGACGTCGATATCGAGATGGATATGCACTTGGTCCATGAGGAAAACGGCCAGTTGGGCTTTGTCTGCCGGCATATCAGCCTGGAATCGATCCAGCGCTTGCGACGGTTGATCGAGTTGAATCTGGCGGATGAGGCCGAACTGGAACGCGAACTGGGCGCCCTGATCGAAATCTAGCCATCAATACAAATTCCCTGTGGGAGCGAGCCTGCTCGCGAAGACGGCGTGTCATTGAGCAATGATGCCGACTGACACAGCCCCTTCGCGAGCAGGCTCGCTCCCACAGGTCAGGCGTTCACTCAAACAATGCGTCGAGGGCCTGCTCGAGGCGGGTCACGGCAATGATCTGCAAGCCCGGCGGGGATTCCTTCGGCGCATTGCCCTTCGGCACAATCGCCCGCTTGAAGCCATGCTTGGCCGCTTCCTTCAACCGCTCCTGACCGCTTGGCACTGGGCGAACTTCTCCAGACAATCCAACCTCGCCAAACACCAACAAATCATGCGGCAATGGCCGGTTGCGCAGGCTCGACATCACTGCAGCCATCAACGCCAGATCCGACGCCGTCTCCAATACCTTCACCCCACCCACAACGTTGAGAAACACGTCCTGATCGTGGGTCGGAATACCGCCATGGCGATGCAAAACCGCGAGCAGCATCGCCAAACGGTTCTGATCCAGCCCCAACGTCACCCGGCGCGGGTTGGCCAGATGACTGTCATCGACCAAGGCCTGCACTTCAACCAGCATTGGCCGGGTGCCTTCCCACGTCGCCATCACCACACTGCCCGGGACTTCTTCCTGCGCGCGGGTGAGAAAGATCGCTGAGGGGTTGGAGACTTCCTTCAGGCCCTTGTCGGTCATACCGAACACGCCCAGCTCATTGACTGCGCCGAAACGGTTTTTCACTGCGCGCAGCAAACGCAAACGGCCATCGGACTCGCCTTCGAAATACAGCACGGTATCAACCATGTGTTCGAGAACTCGGGGACCCGCGAGCGCGCCTTCCTTGGTCACGTGGCCGACGAGGAAAATCGCCGTGCCGCTCTGTTTTGCATAACGCACCAGCAGCGCCGCGCTCTCGCGTACCTGGGAAACACCGCCGGGGGCAGATTGCAGCTGTTCGGTGAAGATCGTCTGGATCGAGTCGATCACCATCACCTTGGGCTTTTCCTGACGGGCAGTGGCGATGATGGTTTCGATGCAGGTTTCGGTCATCACCCGCAGTTGATCTTGCGGCAAGCCGAGGCGACGCGCGCGCATGGCTACTTGTTGCTGGGATTCTTCGCCAGTGACATAAAGGGCCGGCATGCTCTTGGCAAGATTGCACAACGTCTGTAACAGAATCGTCGATTTGCCGATGCCAGGATCACCGCCGATCAATACCACAGAGCCATCGACCAGGCCACCGCCGAGCACGCGATCCAGCTCACCGGACGCGGTGGAAAAGCGCGGAATCTCCTCGATGCTGACTTCGGCCAGCGTTTTGATCTGCGCCTGTTGCCCCGCCCAACCGGTGCGGCCGGTCGGTGCCGTGGCGCCGCCGCTTTCGATCATGGTCTCGGTCAGGGTGTTCCAGGCACCGCACTCACCGCACTGCCCGGCCCACTTGGGAAAGGTTGCGCCGCACTCGGTGCAGCCGTACATGCGCTTGGCCTTGGCCATCAGAACCCCCGACAAAAACCGCGATGATAACGCACGTACCGCCGATCAGCGCGGCGCCGCACTACGGATTTCACCACTGGCCAGACGCGCGGCGCTATTGCCCAACGGATCTTCGGCATTCAGGTCAGCACCCTTGGCCTTCAGCGCATCGAGCAATTCCAGACGCTTGAACAACCCGGCGTACATGGCCGCCGTCTGCCCGGCGCGGTTACGCTGATCAGGGCTGCAATCGGTGGCCATCAGGCGTCGGGCGATTTTTAATTCCCCTTTGAAAATCGCTCCCATCAGCGCGGTGTTGCCACGTTGATCCTGGGCACAGGCATCGGCGCCGGCAGCGAGTAACCGTTCCACGGCAGGAGCCTGACCATGATAGGCCGCCAGAATCAGTGCGGTGTAGCCCTTGCTGTCGCGGGTGTCGAGGGAATAACCGGACTCGATGAACGTGTCGAGCATCGGCACATCACCGCGCCGGGCTGCGTCGAAGTAGTAGTCCTGCAGTTGGGCCTTGATCGCCTCGGGACTCTGCTCGACCGGTGTCGCCCACGCCGCGAGCGACAGGCAACCGGCCAGCAGTAAAAGACAGATTCGCATCAGCAGTCTCCTTGCACGGAACGGGGCCTGACTCAGGCCCCGCGTGCGCGATGTCGGTATCAGTCGACCAGTTTGGCCGCCAGCGCCTTGACCCGACTCAGGTCGCCCTTGGCCACTTCCGTGACGCCGGTGCCGTATTCCGGATCGGCCTTATAAAGGAAGGACAGGATGATGTGCTTGCTCTCGTCATCGGTGCTGGCCAGTGAGCCACCGAAGCTGTCGATCAGGTCCCGGCGTTCTTTCTTGCTGAACGAGCGATACAGATCACCGGCCTGCTTGAAGTTCTGCTCACGCTGGATCTTCGCCTGCTGCGTGCTGCCCGACAGCGCCGACTGGCTGTAACGCGCGCCTGGCGTTTCTTCGCGCGGTTGCAGACGACTCGGCTGATAGTTCACACCCGAATTGCTCGCGCCGAAGTTCATCGCACCGTCCTGATTGCCATTGTTCACGGCAACTTTTGCCGCGTTGATTGGCAATTGCAGCGCATTGGCCCCCAGGCGATACATTTGCGTATCGGCATAAGAGAACACTCGACCTTGCAACAAACGATCTTCGGAAGGCTCGATACCCGGAACAATATTCGCTGGCGCCATGGCCACTTGTTCGGTTTCCTGGAATACATTTGCCGGATTACGGTTCAACACCATTTGTCCAACTTTGCGTTCAGGAATACCCGGCCAGATCTTGGTGGCATCCAATGGATCAAAATCAAACTTGGACAAATCTTGTGGTTTCAGCACTTGAATGTACAAGTCCCATTTCGGGAAGTTACCTTTATTGATGTTACTTACCAGATCATTGGTCATATGACTGTAGTCTTGACCCTGAACTTTTTCGACTTGTTTTGGCGTGAGATTATTAAGTCCCTGCAAGCTCTTCCAGTGAAACTTGACGTAGTGAACTTCGCCCTTGGCGTTGATCAACTTGTAGGCATGTACGCCATTGCCATCCATCTCTCGATAGCTGGCGGGAGTTCCCGAGTTCGAATACAACTCGGTCAGCGTACGGGTGGCTTCGGGCACATGGGAAAAGAAGTCGAATCGACGTGAGTCGTCATCGAGGTTCGTCCGAGGATCGGGTTTGAACGCGTGCACCATATCGGGGAACTTGATTGCATCGCGGATGAAAAAGGTCGGGAAGTTGTTGCCCACCAGGTCCCAATTGCCGTCGGCCGTGTAGAACTTGGTGGCGAAACCCCGAGGATCACGCAGGGTTTCCGGCGAGTGATTACCGTGCACCACCGCCGAGAAGCGTACGAAGACCGGTGTGCTCTGGCCTGCGGCGAACACCTTGGCCTTACTCAGGTCGCTGAGGTCGTTGGTCACCGTGAAAGTGCCATGGGCACCGGTGCCGCGAGCGTGAACCACGCGCTCGGGAATGCGTTCCCGGTCAAAACGCTGCAGCTTCTGAATCAACTGCACATCCTGCAGCAGCACCGGGCCGTTGGCGCCGGCAGTCTGCGAGTTCTGATTGTCGCCGACGGCGGCGCCGTTATCGCGAGTCAGAGGCGCCGCGTTTACGGAGAAGGTCAGCAAGCTGGCGGTAAGTACACCGAGGGTGCGGCGACGGGGAAAAGCCCCCAGTCCAAGTGCGGAATTCATATCAGGATCCTCTGGTTGTTTTGGGGCGCATCCAGGTGCGCCAACCCAAGGCTAGAGGCCTGTGACGTCGAACATAAATAGAAAGAACGTAACGCCATGATTGAAAAAATTGGCTTCACGATCAGCGGGTTACGGGGTATTTCGCGCGCGATTGATGGCACTTTGCAAACTAATCGTCGATTGATGTGTCGATAAAAACGGGCATTGTAAGAAGGTGTTTCGCGCAGGACGCGTTTTGCTGATTTACACTGCGTACACCAAACTCATCTGTAACAAGGAAATAACTATGGGCGTGCTAAGTGAGTTCAAGGCCTTCGCGGTCAAAGGCAATGTGGTCGACATGGCCGTCGGTATCATCATCGGTGCGGCCTTCGGCAAGATTGTTTCGTCGTTTGTCGGTGACGTGATCATGCCGCCAATCGGCCTGCTGATCGGTGGGGTGGACTTCAGTGATCTGGCCGTCACGCTCAAGGCCGCCGAGGGCAATGCGCCCGCCGTGGTGCTGGCCTATGGCAAGTTTCTTCAGACCGTACTCGACTTCATCATTGTCGCGTTCGCCATCTTCATGGGTGTCAAAGCAATCAATCGCCTGAAACGCGAAGAAGCCGTGGCCCCTACCCTGCCACCGGTTCCGACCAAAGAAGAAGAGTTGCTGGGCGAGATCCGTGACTTGCTCAAGGCCCAGAACACCCGGCCCTGACCCTTTGCACGATAGAAACAACGGCGCCTTCGAGGCGCCGTTTGTTTACCAGTAGTTTTCCACCGCCACCTGACCGGGCCGACGGGTCAGGCTGAGGCTCATGTGGCGCTTTTTCAGCAGCGCGCGCGTGTCATCGATCATCTGCGGATTGCCGCACAGCATGACCCGCGAGTGCTCCGCCGACAGCTCCACACCCGCTGCGCGTTCCAGCTCACCGTTTTCGATGAGCGCAGTAATACGGCCGTGCAGCACGCCGGGATGCGCCTCACGGGTCACCGTCGCGATGAACTGCAATTTGTGCGCATGTTCGCGGAGGTAGTCTCGCTGCGTGAGCCCGGCAATCAACTCCTGATACGCCAGCTCCCGCGTCTCGCGCACGCTGTACACCAGAATGATGCGCTCGAATTTCTCCCAGACTTCGAAGTCCTGCAGAATCGACAGAAACGGCGCCACCCCGGTGCCGGTGGACAACAACCATAAATCGCGCCCGTCGACGAAGCGATCAAGGGTCAGATAGCCGAATGCCTGGCGATCCACCAGCAAAGTGTCGCCGACCTGCAGCCGACTCAGCTCACTGGTGAACTCACCGTCTGGCACCACGATGGAAAAGAACTCGAGAAACTCGTCAAAAGGTGACGACACCATCGAATAGGCCCGCCACACAATGCTGCCGTCAGCCTTGGTCACACCAAGCCTGGCGAACTGCCCGGCGCGGAAACGAAAACCGGCATCCCGGCTGGTGCGCAAGGTAAACAGGCTCGGGGTCAGAGGTTGAACATCGAGCAACGTCTGCGTGGTGTAGTTCTCTGCGCTGGCAGTCATGGCGCACTCCATTGGGCGGTGGTTGCCAGTGTCCCGCAAATGGCCTCTGTTAAACACCGAAGATTGGTAATGGTATTCGAGCGTAATAGAAACACGAAAATCAAAGTCGCCCCCATGGCATGAATTTGAGTAATTACTTTAGATTGCACCACTAATATAAAACCTGACAGCGCTAAGAACTGTTTATCGGCAGATTTTCATATTCAATCTCGAAAAAATTTAAAGCTTGTCGTAGGAAACATCCTACACTTCGTTGCGTGCTGGATCTTTTGGATCCATTCGGCGCCCCCCGCAACGTCAATGGAGTGTAACGAGATGGAAACGTGGAAGGAGTCACAGTTAAAAAGACTGACTTTTGCCAAGGGATTAGAAACGGCCTATCCGATACTACTGCAATTTGCCGAAAATCTCGGATTCAACTTTTGTGCAGTTTCAGTTGTTTCACTTCACCGCGACATGCCTGATAAAACCTTGCAAATCAACAACTACCCTGACGAATGGAATTCACAATACGAGAAAAACAATTACAGCAAAGTTGACCCACTGATAGCACACTGCAATCATTCGATGACACCCATTGTCTGGTGCGAGTCGGTATTCGCAGATACTCGACAATTATGGCAAGGACTACAGCATCACGGAATGCAACATGGCTGGTCCCAGTCGTTCCATCATGAGCAAAGCGGCTTGTGCAGTATTATCAGCCTGGCGCGCAAACACTGTCCGATCAGTCCTCTGGAGCTGTATGAACATTTTGGTTATATGTTTTACGCCACCAGTCACCTGAGTGAGCTGTTCGCCCGGACCCTGCCGCCAGAGTCTCTCAAACCTCGGCAACCGCACCTCTCACCGCGAGAACTGGAGGTCCTGCAACTGTCGGCGGGCGGCAAGACCGCTTATGAGATCTCGAAAATCCTCAGCCTGAGCGAGCGCACCGTGAACTATCACGTGCAGAACGTCATCGAGAAGCTCAATGTCTGCAACAAGATTTCCGCGGTCATCGCGGCCGCCAGAGCCGGGATCATCTAGACGCTTCGGCCATGCCTCCTTTTAAAACTTGCGGGTAATGACAAAGAAAAAAACGTACCATTTGTGACCCTCCTGAGTGATGACGCGAACAAGCTGCGTTGCATTACACTCGGTCGGTTGCGCAGCACAATGTCAGGGCTGCGGAACAACCCGTTGATTACCCTGAGTTCCCGCCCCATGCCTTTGCTTGATACGCCCTTCGCCCAACTCGATCTGATCCGCCAGCCGGAACAGCAGAACGAACCGCTGCAAGCCTTCGATGCTGCCGACGAATACCTGCTAAACCATTTGGTGGCGCAGCAACCGACGGCCGACACGCGCGTACTGGTGCTCAACGACAGCTTCGGTGCCTTGGCTATCAGCTTGCTCGGCAAGGTCGAGGTCAGCAGCAGCGGCGACTCCTTTCTGGGTTTTCAGGGGCTGGAGAAAAACCTGCTGCGCAATGGCCAGGCGTTTGACGCAGTTTGCAGGATACCCGCCAGCGAACCATTGACCGGACCGTTCGACCGGGTGCTGATCCGCGTGCCGAAAACCCTCGCGCTGCTGGAAGAACAACTGATCCGCTTGCAAGGGCAGCTCGCGCCCGGCGCCGAAGTGATCGCAGCGGCCATGGTCAAACACCTGCCCCGCGCCGCCGGTGATCTGCTGGAGCGCTACATCGGTCCGGTACAAGCCTCTCTGGCGGTGAAAAAGGCGCGGCTGTTGATCGCCACGCCAGAAGCAAAGGCCCCGGCCACCTCGCCCTACCCTTCACGATATCGCCTCGACGAGCCGTCGATCGAGTTGCTCAACCACGCCAACGTGTTTTGCCGCGAAGGTCTGGACATCGGCACACGTGCCTTCCTCCCGCATCTGCCGAAAAACCTTGGCAGTGCTCGAGTCGCCGATCTGGGCTGTGGCAACGGGGTTCTGGCCATCGCGAGTGCCCTGCAAAACCCCGATGCGCATTACACGCTGGTCGACGAATCGTTCATGGCCGTGCAATCGGCTGCCGAGAACTGGCGGGCAGCGCTGGGCGATCGCGAGGTCATCGTGCGTGCCGGCGATGGCCTGGCCGGGCAGGAACCGCAATCGCTGGACGTGGTGCTGTGCAATCCGCCGTTCCATCAACAGCAGGTGGTGGGCGACTTCCTGGCCTGGCGCATGTTCCAGCAGGCGCGCGAAGCGCTGGTGGTGGGTGGCGCGCTGTACATCGTCGGCAACCGTCATCTGGGCTACCACAGCAAACTGGCGCGGCTGTTCCGCGGCGTCGAGCAGGTGGCCGCCACGCCGAAGTTCGTGATCCTCAAAGCCCGCAAGTAAACCGCCAGGCAAAAAAAACCCTCCGTGAGGAGGGTTGCAAAGCCGTACCCGAAGGCGCCGGGACGGGGATGATTCAGTGCGTGGTCAGGCCTGCCGCGTTCATGAACAGGCGCATCAGGCTGGCGGCGATAAACAGCACGCCGACGCTACCGACCCAGATCAGGGCCAACCAGCCGAGCCGCTGCCACAGCGGTTTTTTTTCGGCTTCTTCAATGTCGTGCAGGGAATGTTTGCCGGTCATTGTTTCGATCCTCAGTCAGATCGATGGCGCCGCTACCGACGCCATCGCGAGCAGGCTCGCTCCCACAGGGTTTTGCTTAGTGATAACCGTCTTCATGGGTAACCTTGCCGCGGAACACGTAGTAGCTCCAGAAGGTGTAACCCAGAATGAACGGGATGATGAACAGCGTACCCACCAGCATGAAGCCCTGGCTTTGCGGCGGTGCGGCGGCGTCCCAGATCGAGATCGACGGCGGCACGATGTTCGGCCACAGGCTGATACCGAGGCCGCTGTAGCCGAGGAAGATCAGCACCAGCGTCAGCAGGAACGGCATGTAGTTGGCGTTGCGCGCCACGGCGCGGATCAGCCCGTACATCGTCACCAATACCAGAATCGGCACCGGCATGAACCAGAACAGGTTCGGCATGCTGAACCAGCGAGTCGCAATGTCCGGGTGCGCCAACGGCGTCCAGATACTGACAATACCGATCACGGCCAGCAGTACGAAAGCCAATGGCCGCGCCAGGTCATGCATCTGCTCCTGGAGCTTGCCTTCGGTTTTCATGATCAGCCATGTACAGCCGAGCAACGCATACGCCACCACCAGCGCGGCGCCGCAGAACAGCGTGAACGGTGTCAGCCAGTCCAGTGAGCCGCCGGCATATTGCCGATTGACCACCGGCAACCCGTCGATGAACGCTCCCAGGGCCACGCCCTGGAAGAACGTTGCCGCCACCGAGCCGCCGATAAACGCCTTGTCCCACAGATGACGCTTGTCGTCCTTGGCCTTGAAGCGGAATTCAAAGGCCACGCCGCGGAAGATCAAGCCAATCAGCATGAAGATCAGCGGCAGATACAGGGCCGACAACACCACCGAATAAGCCAGCGGGAACGCGCCGAACAATGCCGCGCCGCCCAAAACCAGCCAGGTTTCGTTGCCGTCCCAGACCGGGGCGACGGTGTTCATCATCACGTCACGGTCGACTTTGCCCGGGATGAACGGGAAGAGAATCCCGATCCCCAGGTCGAAACCGTCCATGACCACGTACATCATGATGCCGAAGATGATGATCACGGCCCAGATCAGCGGAAGATCAATACCCATGAGTCAAATCTCCTTGGTCACGCGAATGTCGTCGTCGCCGTGATCGGCATCGGCCGAGTCGTCGGCAGCGGACAACGGACGGGCCGGTGTGCGTTTCTTGCCTGGACCACCGTCCGGCGTTTCCGTGCCCTCGCTGATCTTCGGCCCTTTGCGCACCAGACGCATCATGTAGCCCAGACCTGCGCCGAACAGCGCGAAGTACACCACCACAAACATGATCAGGGTGATGCTCATCTGCATGAAGCTGTGGTTTGAAGACGCATCCGCCGTGCGCATCAGCCCGTAGACCACCCACGGCTGACGGCCGATTTCAGTGGTGAACCAGCCAGCGAGAATCGCGATCAGGCCGGACGGCCCCATCCACAACGCCAGATACAGGAACGGACGCGAGGTGTAGAGCGTGTCGCGTTTGCGCAGCCACAAGCTCCACAGACCGGTGAAGATCATCAGGAAACCGAGGCCGACCATGATCCGGAACGACCAGAACACGATGGTCGAATTGGGCCGGTCTTCCGGTGGAAACTCCTTGAGCGCCGGCACCTGTTTGTCCAGCGAGTGAGTCAGGATCAGGCTGCCGAGGTACGGAATCTCCACGGCGAACTTGGTCTTCTCTTCTTTCATGTCCGGCCAGCCGAACAGGATCAGCGGCGTCGCTTCATCACCGTGGTTTTCCCAGTGACCTTCGATCGCGGCGATTTTTGCCGGTTGATGTTTGAGCGTGTTCAGACCGTGGAAGTCGCCGATGACCGCCTGGATCGGCGCGACGATCAGCGCCATCCACATGGCCATCGACAGCATGGTGCGAATCGCCGGGTTGTCCTTGCCGCGCAGCAAGTGCCAGGCCGCCGAGGAGCCGACGAAGAATGCCGTGGCGACGAACGCGGCCGTGGCCATGTGCATCAGGCGATACGGGAATGAAGGGTTGAAGATGATCGCCAGCCAGTCGGTGGGAATAACCTGGCCGTTGACGATCTCGAAGCCCTGCGGGGTCTGCATCCAGCTGTTGGAAGCGAGAATCCAGAACGTCGAAATCAGCGTACCGATCGCCACCATGACGGTGGAAAAGAAGTGCAGTCCGCGCCCGACCTTGTTCCAGCCGAACAGCATCACGCCGAGGAAACCGGCCTCGAGGAAGAATGCCGTGAGCACTTCATAAGTCAGCAACGGCCCGGTGACGGCGCCGGCGAAGTCCGAGAATCGGCTCCAGTTGGTGCCGAACTGGTAGGCCATGACCAACCCGGAGACCACGCCCATACCGAAATTGACGGCGAAGATCTTCGACCAGAAATGGTAGAGGTCCCGGTAAGTGTCGTTACGGGTTTTCAGCCACAGGCCTTCGAGCACCGCGAGGTAACTCGCCAGGCCAATGGTGATGGCCGGGAACAGGATGTGGAACGAGATGGTGAACGCGAACTGAATTCGGGCGAGATCTAGTGCCTCTAAACCGAACATATGGCTTCCTCTGTCAGGTAATACCGGCTGTGGGGCTTGTGGCCCCTGCGCCTACTGCCCCCACGGATATGGAGTGCGGCGAATTCTGATTCGTTCTTTTTAAACAACCATCGCAACGCAGGGAGTCTGGCCAACTGGCCACCGGATCAATGCCTTTCGGGTCTTGATCTGGATCAAGCAACGTTAAAAGAGTAGTCCCATTTTTGCCGTTGAACGGCGTGGTCGTTTGCCGCGTGACAAGTTGCCTCATAACCGTGGCAAAGCCCTGCAACAAATCCCCGGTGCGTTCACCGCGAGGAAAACAGTACAGATTTCAATGACGACACAAATCCCCGAACAGCAAAATCCATCTGCACCGCAAAAAAATCGATGTCTGGCTAACTAAATTTTTTGTCATGGCAACTTCCTGTTACAGACTGGTNATAACCTCGCGATACCCCTCGAGCCAGACCTGCCTTCAGATGCCCAGTCACGAGCCCCTGCTGTTACGTCACCATCGTCCGTTTCTCGCTTTCTGGCTGGCGCGGATCTTTACCGCGAGCGGTTTCCAGATGCTCACCGTGGCAATCGGCTGGAACCTCTATCAACTGACCGGCAACGTGCTCGATCTGGGTCTGGTCGGCCTGGTCGAATTCGCGCCGCGTGTGCTGTTCATGCTGCACACCGGGCATGTCGCCGACCGCTACGACCGGCGCAAAGTCGCGGCGATCTGCCAGTCGTTGCAGGCGTTGATCGCTCTTGCGCTGGCCATCGGCAGCGCCACCGATCACGTCACCCGCGAGATGATCTTCATCCTCGCTTTCCTGCTCGGCGCCGCGCGTTCGTTCGAGATGCCGACCACCCAGGCACTGCTGCCGAGTATTGTGCCCAGCGCGCTGTTCCCACGGGCGGTGGCAGCGGCGCAGTCGGCGCAACAGTCGGCAACCATCGTCGCCCCGGCGCTGGGCGGTTTGCTCTATGCGTTTGGCAGTGTCTGGGTTTATGGCCCGACGGTGCTGCTCTATGTGATCGCCTGCACGCTGATGCTTAACCTGCCCGCGCGACAAACGCCGTTGAACAAAGGCAAAGCCACGCTGGATTCGTTGCTCGCGGGGATTCGCTTCATTCGCAGCCGCCCGGACATCCTCGGGGCGATTTCGCTGGATCTGTTTGCGGTACTGCTTGGCGGGGCCACGGCGCTGCTGCCGGTATTTGCCAAAGACATTCTGCTGACCGGGCCATGGGGCCTCGGCCTGCTACGTTCGGCGCCGGCAGTCGGCGCACTGGGGATGTCGCTGTTCCTCGCGCGGTTTGCCGTGGAGCGCAATGTTGGCAGGGTGATGTTCACCGCAGTGGGCATCTTCGGCGTGGCGACCATCGCCTTCGGCCTGTCGACCTCGTTCTGGTTCTCCCTGGCAGTGCTGGTGGTGCTCGGCGCGGCGGACATGATCAGCATGGTCATCCGTGCTTCCTTCGTACAACTGGAAACCCCGGACGAAATGCGCGGCCGGGTCAGCGCGGTGAACGGGCTGTTTATCGGCGCTTCAAACCAGTTGGGCGAATTCGAATCCGGCGTCACCGCTCACTGGTTCGGCACGGTGCCGGCGGTGGTGATGGGCGGGATCGGCACGCTGGTGGTCACGGGGACGTGGATCAAGTTGTTTCCGACATTGGCTAACCGCGATCGCATGCATGTGCCGGTGGAAGAGGTGAAGGTCTGACAACCTCCAAAACACGAAATAACTGAAAAGGTGCGGTACATAGTTACCGCACCGAGTGTAATGTATCGCCTTACACTCCAGTCCATGATCAAATCCTTTCAGCACAAAGGCCTTCGAGGCTTCTATGAAACAGGTTCGACTCGCGGGATTCGTGCCGACCACGCAAAACGGTTGTCGCGCATGCTGCAGTTCATGGATCGCGCTACGCTTCCCGCAGATCTAGACCTTCCGGGTTGGCGCCTGCATCGATTGAAAGGTGAACTGACGGAGTACTGGTCGCTGAGCGTTTCAGGCAACTGGCGAGTGATCTTTCGTTTTGTCGGTTCGGATATCGAACTGGTCGATTATCTGGACTACCACTGACAGGAGGCAGGCTTATGCCCATGCACAACCCGCCACACCCCGGCGAAACACTGCTGATGGATGTTTTGCCCGAGCTTGGCATCAGCGTGACCGAATTGGCCCGACACTTGGGCTTCGCGCGCCCACATCTTTCCCGTGTATTACACGGACATGCGCCAATCAGTCCGGATCTGGCTGTGCGTCTTGAGCGTGCCGGCATTGGCAAGGCGCGTGTGTGGCTAGGCGTACAAACCGACTACGATCTGTGGCAAGCGGAGCATCGGGAGCAACCGGTTATCGAACTGATCGCTGTCCACGCCTGACACCTCCAGCCACTACAACTCCCCCGCCACTTTCACCCGCAAGGCCTTGCCGCCGAGTTGCTCGACCAGCGTCAAGGCAAACTCCAGCGCAGCGCTGGAGCCTTGGGCAGTGACGCAGTTGCCGTCGACCACCACCGGTTGATCAACAAACGTACAGCCCGAGAGTTGATGGCTGGCGCCGGGCAGGCAGGTCATGCGCCGCTGGCGCAGCACGCCGAAGGTTTGCAGGGCGACGGCCGGGGATTCGGCGATGGCGGCGAACAGGCGGCCGGCGCTGGCCTGATCCTTGAGCAGTTGTTGCAGCGGTTGATGCGCGGCCAAGTGTTGTGCACCAACAGCGCCGCCGGGCAGGACGATCAGGTCGAAGGCTTGCGCCAGCACATCGACCAGCATGCCGTCGGCGGTCAGGCGCGTGCCACGGGCGCAGGTGAGCATGCGTCGTCCTTCAATACTGGCGGCCACCACTTCGATACCGGCGCGGCGCAGCACGTCGATCAGGGTCACGCTTTGCAGATCATCGATGCCCTCGGCGAGGGTAATCAGGGCTCTAAAGGTCATGGGCGTTATCCGCTGGGTGATACTTGAAGCGTAGTCAGCTTCAACCGGATCGCGCTGCAACAGCCGTTACTTGATGTAAAGCTGGGTCGACATCGTGTTGCGTGGCGCGTTGATCGAGGTGTTGCTGAAGGTGAAAGTGCCTTCCTGTTTGCCGGCCAGATCGAAGGTATAGAGAGAACCAACGGTTTTGTTGCCGGGAGTGCACTCAGTCAGGTTGCCGTTATCAAAGGCACACACCGGGGCACGGGTGCCGTTCACTTCAAAGCCGTCCAGTGCGACCTGAGGCTGGCTCTTGCCGTAACCGACTTCGAGCACGTAGACCTTGATGTTCGGTCCGCTGTGATTGCACTGGGTCTGCGTCTGGCCATCGGCGATGTCTTCAAGACCACAGGCTGGCGATTGCACCTTGATCACTTTCACTTGCGTCAACGGTGGCGCCGATGCCGCCCAGGCTGTCGACGCCCCGGCCATCAGCGCGACAATTAAACCCAAAACCTTCATCCAGCACCTGCTCATGCACTTCCCGCCCCGAAAAAATCAGCGCGCAGTATGGCGCAGTTGGCATCAACGCAAAACTTCGCCGACGATCGACACCAACAACCGCCATATTCCTCACGCTGCTGGTATGATGCGCGGCTTTTTCCGGCCCACCACAATTTTTCAGGCGCTTGCGACGGTCTGTGCTTTGCTGTTGAGGTCGATACATTCACGGCGCCACGCGCGCCACGGGGAGCAGACATGCTGGAAAGGCTGTTTCAACTCAAGGCACACAACACCAACGTGCGCACCGAGATTCTGGCGGGCATCACGACTTTCTTGGCCATGGCCTACATTCTGTTCGTCAACCCGAGCATCCTCGGTGAGACCGGCATGGACAAGGGCGCGGTGTTTGTCGCCACCTGTCTGGCAGCCGCTATTGGCTCGACGGTGATGGGCCTGATCGCCAACTACCCGATCGCCCTCGCACCGGGCATGGGTCTGAACGCCTTCTTCACCTACACCGTGGTTCTGCACATGGGCCACACCTGGCAAGTGGCGCTGGGTGCGGTGTTCATTTCTGCCGTGCTGTTCTTCCTGTTGTCGATCTTCCGAATCCGCGAATGGATCATCAACAGCATCCCGCTGCCGCTGCGCTCGGCGATTGCCGCCGGTATCGGCCTGTTCCTCGCGCTGATCGCCCTGCACAACGCCGGGATCGTGGTCAGCAACCCGGCGACCATGGTCGGCCTCGGTGACCTGAAACAACCGGCACCGATTCTCGCCACCCTCGGTTTCGCCCTGATCGTCGCCCTCGAAGCGCTGAAAGTGCGCGGCGCGGTGCTGATCGGCATTCTGGCGGTGACCATCATTTCCATCGCCATGGGCTTCACCCCGTTCGGCGGCGTGACCTCGATGCCACCTTCGCTGGCCCCGACCTTCCTGCAACTGGACATCAAAGGCGCGCTGGACATCGGTCTGGTCAGCGTGATTTTCGCGTTCCTGTTCGTCGACCTGTTCGACAACTCCGGCACCCTGATCGGCGTTGCCAAGCGCGCCGGCCTGATGGGCAAGGACGGTCATATGCCGAAAATGGGCCGCGCCCTGATCGCCGACAGCACCGCGGCCATGGCCGGTTCGTTGCTGGGTACGTCGACCACCACCAGCTACATCGAATCCGCAGCCGGCGTCAGTGCGGGCGGCCGTACTGGCCTGACGGCCATCGTCGTCGCGATTCTGTTCCTGCTGGCGCTGTTCTTCTCGCCCCTGGCGGCCAGCGTTCCGGCTTTCGCCACGGCACCGGCGTTGCTGTTCGTCGCCGTGTTGATGACATCCGGTCTGGCGGAAATAGACTGGGACGACATCACCGTCGCCGCGCCAGTTGTCGTGACCGCGCTGGCCATGCCGTTCACTTACTCGATCGCCAACGGCATCGCGTTCGGTTTCATCTCCTGGACCGTGATCAAGCTGCTGTCGGGCCGCGCCCGTGAGCTGAACCCGGCGCTGGTGATTCTGTCGATTCTGTTCGTGATCAAGTTGGGTTGGTTCAACGCATGACTTTCGATTCCCAGGCCTACGCCGAGCAACTAGAAGCCAAGGTCACGCGTTTGCGGGACCTGCTGGCGCCGTTCGATGCCCCCGAGCCGACTGTGTTCGACTCGCCGCTGCAGAACTTCCGTCTGCGCGCCGAATTCCGCCTGTGGCGCGAGGGCGGCGATCATCATTACGCGATGTTCGCTCAGGACGACAAACGCACGCCGATCCTCATCGAAGAATTCCCGATCGCCAGCCTGCGCATCAACCAGTTGATGCCGCAATTGAAGGCGGCATGGCAGGCCAGTTCGGCGCTGAGCCACAAGCTGTTTCAGGTGGAATTCCTGACCACGCTGGCCGGCGATGCAATGATCACCCTGTGCTATCACCGTCCGCTGGACGAGCACTGGCACGCGGCGGCGACCAAGCTCTCGGCGGATCTCGGCGTCAGCATCATTGGTCGCTCGAAGGGCAAACGCGAAGTACTAGGCCTCGATTACGTGGTCGAGAAACTCGACGTCGGCGGTCGCACCTTCAGCTATCGCCAACCGGAAGGCGCGTTCACCCAGCCGAACGGCACCGTGAACCAGAAGATGCTCAACTGGGCGTACGAAGCACTCGGCGATCGCACTGACGACCTGCTGGAGTTGTACTGCGGCAACGGCAACTTCACCCTGCCGCTCGCCACCCGCGTACGCAAAGTGCTGGCCACCGAAATCAGCAAGACTTCGGTCAACGCCGCCCTGAGCAACCTCAGCGAAAACGCTGTGGATAACGTCACGCTGGTGCGTTTGTCCGCCGAAGAACTGACCGAAGCGCTCAACGACGTGCGCCCGTTCCGCCGCCTGCAGGGTATCGACCTGAAGAGCTACGAGTTCGGCAGCGTCTTCGTCGACCCGCCGCGTGCCGGCATGGACCCGGACACCTGCGAGCTGACCCGTCGTTTCGACAACATCCTGTACATCTCCTGCAACCCGGAAACCCTGGCGGCGAACATCGCCCAGTTGCACGACACGCACCGCATTACCACGTGCGCGTTGTTTGACCAGTTCCCGTGGACGCACCACATGGAATCGGGTGTGTTGCTGACTCGCCGTTGATTGCGGGGTAGCAGATACGAAAAAGCCGTCGTGATTGACGGCTTTTTTGTGGTTTTACAACGCGGGATCGGCCTTGCGTGGTCGCCCGCCCTTTTTGCCATTCGCTCGAGCAGCTTCGGACTTTGCAGCACTGCTTTGACGACCATTACGCGCTGCAACCACCGACGCAGCCATCTTCATGAGTGACTGGCTCGCTGAAATCATCCCGGCAATGGAAACGTCAAGGTCTTTGCCCTCATGGCAAAGCGCAGTGCCTGCGAATCCGACGGTTAGTCCCTCGTAATCGCCTGCATCAAACCCGTCAAACTCTGGATACTGGTTCACCGGAAGCAACACACCGCTGCCATCCTCAAAACGGATGACCAAAGATGATTTTTCAAAGCACACAGAAACAGCTTGGAAACTGCTGGCCTGTCGTACTTCACCAAGCTTTATGGCTGCATCGAGCATTTCTTCCGTCAGTGGTCGATGTACGGACGGCTTTGCCTTAATGACTTTCATAAATGGATTTCAACTCCTTAGAAACGTGCGTGCGGAATTCCCATCTCACCGCACACTCGCTATTGCGAGTTTCTTTTAGCTGCGCATTTTCATGCTAACCGATCAGTTAGGTTAATTGATTTCAAGAGCCAAACTTGAGCCCCAATAAAGCCTCAAAATTTCTACCAAATATTGCTTCTGTGCGATCACCGAACATAAAAAGCCAAGGCCTTTTTTGTTCAATTGACCATGGTAACCATCTAGTACATTTTATCTCCACAGGCTGAAACCTTCGGCCAAAGCCAAAAACAATAAGTGGAGTTACCCCTCATGCCCCCTATCGTTCTGGTGCTCAACGGCCCGAACCTGAACCTGCTCGGCACTCGCGAGCCGGCGACTTATGGTCACGAAACCCTGGCGGACATCTCGGCGTTGTGCGGTCGCGCCGGCGAAGAACTCGGCCTGGCCGTGGAGTTTCGCCAGACCAACCACGAAGGCGAACTGCTCGACTGGATTCACGCGGCTCGCGGTCGTTGCGCCGGGATCGTGATCAATCCGGCGGCGTGGACGCACACCTCGGTAGCGATTCGCGATGCGCTGGTGGCCAGCGAACTGCCGGTGATCGAAGTACACCTGTCGAACGTCCACGCTCGCGAGCCGTTTCGTCATCACTCGTTCGTCTCGGCGATTGCCACAGCGGTAATGGCCGGTTTTGGCAGTCACGGCTATCGACTGGCACTGGAACATTTCAGCCAGCGGCTGAAGGGGTAACGCGCATGTCTCGCTCTAACGTCATACTCGCTGGACTGATCGGCGCCGGCATTCAGGCCTCGCGCACGCCGGCGCTGCATGAGCACGAAGGCGATGCCCAAGGCCTGCGCTATCTGTATCGATTGATCGATCTCGATCAGTTGAAAATGGACAGCGCCGCCCTGCCCGACCTGCTGCTGGCGGCCGAGCGGATGAACTACACCGGGCTGAACATCACATTCCCGTGCAAGCAGGCAATCATCCCCCTGCTCGATGAGTTGTCGCCGGAAGCCAAAGGCATCGGCGCGGTGAACACGGTCGTGCTGAAGGACGGCAAACGTGTCGGTCACAACACCGACTGCCTCGGTTTCGCCGAAGGTTTTCGCCGAGGTCTGAATGACGCCGCCCGCGAGCGTGTAGTTCAGATGGGTGCCGGCGGCGCGGGTGCAGCAGTGGCCCACGCCCTGTTGAGCGAAGGCGTGCAGCAACTGAGTATTTTCGATGTCGACCGTGAGCGCGCCGAAAGCCTGGCGAACAATCTCAATCAGCATTTTGGCTCAGGCCGGGCGGTGGCTGGGCATGATCTGCCGAGCACGCTGAATCTAGCGGACGGTCTGGTGAACACCACGCCAATGGGCATGGCCAAACTGCCGGGCATGCCGGTGCCGGTCGAGCTGCTGCGCAAGGAATTGTGGGTGGCGGAGATTGTGTACTTCCCGCTGGAAACCGAGCTGCTGCGCAATGCCCGCGCGCTGGGTTGCCGGACGCTGGATGGCGGCAATATGGCGGTGTTTCAGGCAGTGAAAGCGTTTGAGTTGTTCAGTGGCGTGGTGCCGGATGCGCAGCGCATGCTCGCGCATTTTCAAAGCATGAATGGCTGAAAATCTGTGGGAGCGAGCCTGCTCGCGAAGGCGTACCTTCAGTCAACATATTTACTGACTGACACACCGCTTTCGCGAGCAGGCTCGCTCCCACAGGGACGATGTCAGGCCTGCAGGTAGCGCAACACCGATTCGCAAATCATCTCGCGATGCCGCTGCTTGATGCTTTCATCCGGCAGATCGATCTGAAAAATCTCGCCAAACGTGTGCCGGTTCGATACGCGATAGAAGCAGAACGAACTGATCAGCAAATGCACATCCAACGCATCCAGCCCCGCACGGAAAACACCTTCAGCAGCGCCCCGACGCAAAATCTCGCCGAGTGAATCAAGAATGGTGTTGTTCATCGCCTTGATCGCATCGGAACGCTTCACGTATTCGGCATTGTGAATGTTTTCAATGCTGACGATGCGTACGAAATCGACGTTGCGGTCGTGGTGATCGAAGGTGAACTCGACCAATCGGCGAATCGCTTCCACCGGCGCCAGCTCGGCCAAGTGCAGGCGGTTTTCGGTGTTGCGGATATCGCCGTATAGCTTCTCCAGCACCTCCACATACAGCTGCTCCTTGCTGCCGAAGTAGTAATAGATCATGCGTTTGGAGGTGTGAATGCGCTCGGCGATCGCGTCGACGCGGGCACCGGATAACCCTTGCTGGACGAACTCGACGATCGCCTCCTGCAGGATGTTCTCGCGGGTCTTTTCCGGGTTGTTCTTGCGACTCTTGCGCGGCTCCACGGCGGATACTTCGGTCGCTGCGGAAAGTTCTGAATTCATCGTCATTGCGGGCTCACGGCCATCACTGCACAGGCGGCGATTATGGGCCGCGCAGCACAGTGAAGGAAGCCGCGCGACCCGTGTTTAATCCCGCGTTTACGAATTTCCTACAACTTCGCCTGGCGCACTGCGCCGCTGCGTGATTTGGCCATCGCCGCCAGACGCACCGCGACGTTCGCCGCACCGTAACCGGCGTAGCCGTTCTTGCGCTGGATGATCTCGAAGAAGAAACGCCCTTCGAACGGCTCGGTGTAGACATGGAACAGCTCACCACCCTGGGCATCACGGTCGTAGAGCACGTTGTAATACGCCAGTTCGCTGAGGAACTCATCGTCGAAATCGAAGCGCGCAGCGAGATCGTCGTAATAGTTCAGCGGAATATCCAGCAACGGTACCCCGGCCTCTTTAGCGCGACTGACTTCGGCGAAGATATCGTCACAATCGAAGGCGATGTGATGCACGCCCGAGCCGCGATAACTCGACAGCGCGTGGGAGATCGCGGTGTTGCGGTTCTCGGAAATGTTCAACGGCAAGCGGATCGAACTGTCGCGGCTGCGCAGTGCGCGGCTTTTCACCAGACCGTACGGATCAGGCAATACCACTTCGTCGTCGGCCTCGAAATCCAGCAGGCTCTTATAGAACAGCACCCAACTGTCGAGGCTGTCGGCCGGCAGCGCCATGGCCATGTGATCGATGCGTTTGAGGCCGCCACGGGCCGGCGCGTCGGCCAGCAGATTGAAATCGGTGCCGTATACATCGGCCTGTGCATCCACCAGATAAATCAGGCTGCCGTCCGGTGCGCGTACCGCCGCCAGTTCCAGCTCGTTGGGGCCGACCAGTCCGCGATAAGGCTGACCTTTATAAGCGACGGCACGGGCCAGGGCACTGGCGCTGTCCTTGACCCGCACGGCGGTGGCGCAGAGCGACGGGCCGTGGGCTTCAAAAAAGCTGTGAGCGAATGAGTAAGGCTCGGAGTTTAGGATCAGGTTGATATCGCCCTGGCGCAACAGGCTTACACTCTTGGAGCGATGCTGCCCGGCCTTGACGAAACCGAGGCGTTCCAGCCAGTTCGACAGCTTGGCGCCGAGGCTTTCATCGACGGCAAACTCGAGAAACTCGACGCCGTTGTACTCGCTGGCCTTCGGCGTTTCGAAAAGTATTTCGCGATTGGCCACAGGTTTGGTTTCCTGCTCCAGACGCTGGCGGGTTTTCTCTTCCAGATACAGCAGCGAACGCAAACCGTCGGCAGCATTGGCCCGGGGCGGCGCGGCGCGGAAGCCGTCGTTAAAGATTTCCAGCGACAGCGGGCCGGTGTAGCCGCTCTGGATGATCGGCGCGAGGAACCCCGGCAGATCGAATTCGCCCTGACCGGGGAAGCAACGGAAATGCCGGCTCCACTCCAGTACGTCCATCTGCAGGATCGGTGCATCAGCCATCTGCACGAAAAAGATCTTGTCGCCGGGAATGTCGGCGATAGCGCTTGGATCGCCCTTCAACGACAAGGTGTGAAAACTGTCGAGCAATACGCCAAGGCTCGGGTGATCGGCCTGACGCACGATGTCCCAGACCTGTTGATAAGTGTTGACGTGACGGCCCCAGGCCAGTGCTTCGTAACCGATACGCAAGCCGCGCGCGCCGGCGTGCTCGGCCAACAGGCGCAGATCATCGACCAGAATTTGCTGATCGCCGACGCTGTCGGCCGAGGCGTTACTGCAGACCAGCACCAGGTCAGTGCCCAGTTCCTGCATCAGATCGAACTTGCGCTCGGCCCGCTCCAGGTTGCGGGCCAGGCGATCGCGGCGGCAGCCTTCGAAATCGCGGAACGGCTGAAACAGAGTGATGGCAATGCCGAGGTCGGCACACATCTGTTTAATTTCTCGGGGACTGCCGTCGTAGTACAGGAGATCGTTTTCGAAGATCTCCACCCCGTCGAACCCGGCAGCGGCGATGGCTTCGAGTTTTTCCGGCAGGGTGCCGCTCAAGGAAACGGTGGCAATGGAACGCTGCATGTTTCAACTCCCGGACTGCGCCGCTGTTGGCTGGGATGGTTTTTGTAGTGAAGCAAATTATTGGCTGCATCGAACGTGGCAGCAATTTAAAGTGTACTACCCGGTTAGTTTTGCGTGCGATTATCGAACACAATGGCGGTTTGGCGAATTGACGATTTTTCGTCCACTGCCCAACATCGACTGCACATTGAGTCCGGATCTGAACCACCGGTCGCAGCGTGCAAAGTAAAAGCACACCAAATAACAAATCCAAAAACGGGTGGAACACATGATTCCTTCACAGACTTCCCGCATGGCTCCGGCCATGAGCACTGCCACGGGTGGCATCGGCGACAAGATCCGCGGCGCCATGGCCGTCGGCAAGACCCGTTGGGGCATGCTGGCGCTGGTGTTTTTCGCCACCACCCTGAACTACATCGACCGCGCCGCCCTCGGCGTCATGCAGCCGATCCTCGCCAAGGAAATGAGCTGGACGGCGATGGATTACGCCAACATCAACTTCTGGTTTCAGGTCGGCTACGCGATCGGTTTCGTCCTGCAAGGTCGTTTGATCGACCGGGTCGGCGTCAAACGCGTGTTCTTCTGCGCAGTGCTGCTGTGGAGCCTGGCCACCGGCGCCCACGGTCTGGCAACGTCAGCCGTCGGCTTTATGGTCTGCCGGTTCATCCTCGGTCTGACTGAAGCGGCGAACTACCCGGCCTGCGTGAAAACCACACGCCTGTGGTTCCCGGCCGGCGAACGTGCAGTCGCCACCGGCATCTTCAACGCCGGTACCAACGTCGGTGCAATGTTCACGCCGATGCTGCTGCCACTGGTCCTCCACGTCTGGGGCTGGCAAGCGGCGTTCCTGTGCATGGCGGCACTGGGCGGCATCTGGCTGTTGTTCTGGGGCTTGAAGTACTTCAACCCGGAAGATCACCCGAGCGTTAAACAGTCCGAGCTGGACTACATCCAGCAAGAAGTCGAACCGGAACAGGCCCGCGTGCCGTTCTCGAAAATCCTGCGCATGCGCGGCACTTGGGCCTTCGCCCTCGCCTACTCGCTGACCGCACCGGTGTTCTGGTTCTACCTGTACTGGCTGCCACCGTTCCTCAATCAGCAATACAACCTGGGCATCAACGTGACCCAGATGGGCATTCCGCTGATCATCATCTACGTCACGGCTGACTTCGGTAGCGTCGGTGGCGGCATTCTGTCTTCGTTCCTGATCGGTCGCGGGATGAACTCGATCAAGGCGCGTCTGTTGTCGATGTTCCTGTTTGCCTGCTGCATCATCGGCGTGGTCATGGCGGCCGGTTCAGCCAATCTGTGGGTTGCAGTCGCGGCGATCTCTCTGGCCATCGGTGCGCATCAGGCCTGGACTGCGAACATCTGGAGCCTGGTGATGGACTACACGCCCAAGCACATGATGAGCACGGTGTTCGGTTTCGGCGGCATGTGCGCAGCGATCGGCGGGATGTTCATGACCCAGATCGTCGGTCACATCCTCACCGTGACCAACAACAACTACACCGTGTTGTTCACCCTGATTCCGGCGATGTACTTCATCGCGCTGACGTGGATGTACTTCATGGCACCGCGCAAGATTCCTACCGTCACCGAATAACCTGGCCACTAGATTGGCCCCTTGTGGGAGCGAGCTTGCTCGCGAATGCGGACTGACAGTCGAAACAAATGTGACTGACACACCGTTTTCGCGAGCAAGCTCGCTCCCACAGTTTCTTGTGTTGTCAGCTCAACGACGGCTCTGCTGCCACGCTGCCGCCAGCCCGCTGCAACAGATCACCGCAATGCCGATCACCGTCAACAGACTCGGCGTGTGATTGAACAGCAACCAGCCCAACAACCCCGCAAACACAATCTGGCAATAACCGAACGGCGCCAGCAACGCCGGAGCGGCATGGCGGAACGCCTGGGTCAGAAACAGATGCGCGGTCATCCCGCAACTGCCCAGCGCCAGCATCAACCCGGCATGGGTCAACGTCGGCACTTGCCAGAAGAACGGCACCAGTGCACTCATCACCAGCGTGTTACACAACCCGGCGAAGAAGTTGCTGGTGGTCGGGCTGTCCACTTCGGCGAGCTTGCGGGTCAGCAGTTGATAGAAGCAGAAAAACAGCGCCGAGCAGAACGGTAGCAGCACCGCCGGTGTGAATAATTCGCCGCCCGGGTGAACGATGATCAGCACGCCGATAAAGCCGCAGATCACGGCGATCCATTGGCCGCGTGTCACTCGCTCCTTGAGCAGCGGCACCGACAACGCGGTCACCAATACCGGCGCAAGAAAGTTGACCGCCGTGGCTTCCGCCAGCGGGATATACAGCAGGGCCGTGGTGAAAAACAGGCTGGTACCGAGCAGGCAAAGCGCTCGGGTCAACTGCCATAACGGCTTCTTGGTGCGTAGGACACGTAATCCGGACTGCGGCAGAAAAATCCCCGCCATCAGTAAGGTGTGCACCAGATAGCGCGCCCAGACCACCATCACGATCGGATAGAAACCGGACAGGTATTTCGACAGCGCGTCGTGGCTGGAGAACAGGAAGGTTGCCACGACAATCAGCAAGATCCCCTTGAAGGGTTGGTTGACACCAGAGAGCGGAGTGCTGACAGTCATCGGGTTTCCTTGTGGTGCCGTAAAAGATCAAAAGCTTCGCAGGCAGTCTCGCCTCCCCCTGTGGCAGCGGGCTTGCCCGCGACAGGTGCGCAGCCCCACTTACAGCCGCGCCAACAACTTGCGCGTTCGATCAATCGCCGTCTGCGCCCGCTGCAATCCGCTCACGCCCTGCTCCAGCAGTTTAACCGTGGGAATTTCCAGACTCAGTGGAATATTAGTCGGCAGCGCTTTCAACAACCCGAGCAGATCGCAATCGCCCTCGCCGGGAAACCGCCGCTCGTTGCGCGCCTGACGCAAGATCTCGGCCATGTCTGACGGTCTCGCCCCCGCGACATCACATAATTGCGCATAACGCAGACGCGACGCCGGCACGTTGGCCAGATCCTCCAGGCGTGACGCCGATCGATCAAAGTGAAACGCATCGACCAGCACCGCAGCGTTTTCCCGATCAGCGTTCTCGACAATTCGCAGTGCTTGCGGAAGATCGCGCGCATCAGTCCAGGGCATGAACTCCAGATGCGGGTGCAGCCCGTAAGGGGCCGCCAGATCGCAAAGGGCCGCGAAGTGATCGGTAAGCCGCTGCTCGTCAGGATCATTGCCGGCGACGAGTAACTCCGTGGCGCCGAACTCCGCGCCTACTGCCAGAAGTTTCTCGAAATCGGCAACGATGGTTTGCGGCTTCAAGCGCAGGATTTCCACGTCGAGTACACGGATGCCGGTATCGCGCAAACGCTGCAACGTCTGACGGCGCAATTCAGCATCGGCGACCAACGGGAAGTGATGCTCCTCGGGCGTCGCCGGTTCCAGGCGCAAACCGACATGGCTGTATCCGGCACGTGCCGCCACCTCGACCATTTGCGGTGGCGACAACTCCAGCACAGTCAGGCTGGCCAGGGACAGGATTCGTTTGCTCATGTTCAAGCCTCGATCAGTGCGGGGGTGCAGGCGCGGCCAGTGGCGGCGGCCTCGCGGATGGCTTCGATCAACGCCAAAGTGCGCGCAGCGTCGGCCGCACTCACCAGTGGCGCGACTTCACGCCGTGCCACGCGTACGAAATGCTGTAACTGCAAGCGCAAAGCTTCGTCACCGCTGTAGGACTCTTCGACCATCAACAAGGGTTCATGCCAACCGGCATCGACCTGATCAGCGGCGTAATGCCAACGCTTGAGCTGCGGAATGCTCAAGGCGCCGGCAGTCCCGGCCAGCAGATAACAGGGTTGATCGGTCTGACGCGGATACACCGGGTTCTCGCCGGAATCCAGCTCCCAACTCCACGGCGCGGCGACCGCGTCGGAACCGCTCAATGTGCCCAGTGTGCCGCCCTCGAATTGCAGCAACACCGCCGCGCTGTCTTCATTGGCAAAACCGCGCACGGCGTTGTCGGTGATCGCCTGCACCGAGCGCACTTCACCGCACAGGTGACGCAACAGATCGAGATCGTGAATCAGGTTAGTCAGCAACATCCCCGCCCCCGCTTCACGGCGCCACGGGACCTCGAAATAACTGTCGGGTTTACGCAACAGAAACAGCGCGCTGACCGTGGTCAAACGCCCGAGCGCTCCGCGCTGTACCAGCTCATGGGCACGCACGATCAGCGGGTTGTGGCGCCGATGATGGCCGACCAGCACTGGCACACCGCTGCGTTTAACCGCCGCGACCAGCTCGCGCGCTTCATCCAGGTGCACGCCGACCGGTTTCTCCAACAGCACCGGTACGCCTGCCGCCAGACAATCGAGCGCTGTAGCGACGTGCTGGTTATTCGGATTGGCGACGATCACCGCGTCCGGCCTGATCTGCTCGAGCATCTGACGATGATCAGCGAAATGCCTTACACCCCACTCAGCCGCAAGCCCTGCTGCTTGCGGCCCCGGATCAGCCACTGCGCACAGCGTCGCTTCGTTGAGGGTTTGCAGATGCCGATAATGTTGCTGGCCCATGTTGCCGGCGCCGATCAGGGCGATTCGAAGGGGCGGATTCAAGGTGCGGTCCTCTTGTGATTGTTGTCGGAATATCACTTCGCCAACAATTTAGAACCGAGTTCCAGAATCAAACACCCATCCATCCTGAAACCGTGCGAACACCGCACAATTTCTTGAAGAACCCAAAATCAAATGTGGGAGCGAGCTTGCTCGCGAAGGCGGATTTTCAGCTGACTCAAATGCTGAATGACAGAACGCATTTGCGAGCAAGCTCGCTCCCACAGACGCCTATGTAAATTCAGATTAGATAAACAGTTCTGAGGCCAGGCTGGCTGCTGATAATTCTTCGGTGAAGGTCAGTAACAACGGCGCAAGCTCATGCAAGCGTGCCCCCGGCATTCGCGCACTCGGCCCGGCGATACTCAGCACACCGATCACCCGACCATCCGTTGGATGCTTCACCACCGCGGCAATTGCCGAAGTCCCCACGGCCGAACTCTCTTCGACCCAGGCATATCCCTGTTCGCGGGCCAGACGCAGTCGTTCCAGCAACTCGATATTGGAGCGCGGCGCGTTTGGCCCCACGCCCACCGGCACTTCCGCAGCCTGCCGCTCGACCAGTGACAACGCCTCGGCGTCGCTCATGCACGCCAGCCACGCATGCCCGGAAGCGGTGTAGAACAGCGGCGCATCGCGGCCCATGTCCGGGTCATAACGCAGACCGGTGCGCGCGCCTTGTGCCTTGGCAATCCACGTCTGGCGCTCACCGTCGATCACCCCGAGACGCACCAGTTCGCCGGTCTCCTGCGCCAGTCGGTCGAGTACCGGCTGGACGATGTCGGCACCGCTGCTCGACAGGTATTGAAAGCCCATCGCCACCAGTTTGGTCGACAGGTGATAGCGCAATGTTTCCGCGTTCTGGCGCACGTAGCCCAGGCGGATCAGCTCGGCGAGCAAGCGGTGCGTTGCGCTTTTGGGGATATCCAGTTGCTCGGCCAGGGTCTGCATCGGCAGCCCGCGCGGATCACTGGTAAGGCTTTCCAGCACACTGAAAACCCGTTCGATTTGACTGCCAGCCATGGGGATATCCAAAGGAAATTTTGCCGATTCTAGAAGACATCAGCGGCAAAGCGAAATCTGGAACCGGTTGTTCGATAACCGCCCGCTTTGTTGAATCAAGGCTTGTCGTGCTGCGCCAGCACTGGTTATTTTCTGGAATCAAATTCCAAAAACAACTCATCGCTGGAGCGTTGTTTGATGTCTGCCGAACTCCCTGATATCGACTGTGACGTATTGGTCGTCGGATCCGGCGCTGCCGGGTTGTCGGCCGCCGTGACCGCCGCGTGGCATGGCCTGAAAGTCATCGTTGTCGAGAAAGATCCGGTATTCGGTGGCGCCACCGCATGGTCCGGTGGTTGGGCCTGGGTGCCGTGCAATCCGCTGGCCCGTCGGGCCGGCATCGTCGAAGACATCGAACGACCGCGCACCTATCTGCGCCATGAATTGGGCGAGCACTTCGACCCGGCGATGATCGACGCTTTCCTTCAGGCGGGGCCGTGCATGGTCGCGTTTTTCGAACAGCACACCGCACTGCAATTCGCCGATGGCAATGCCATTGCCGACATTCATGGCGACACGCCCGGCGCTGGCACTGGCGGTCGCTCGGTCATCGCAGCACCTTATGATGGACGCAAGATCAGACGCTTGCTCAAGCGCCTTCGTACAACGATGCGCGAAACATCCTTCATGGGCATGCCGATCATGGCCGGGGCGGATCTGTCGGCATTCCTCAATCTGACGCGCTCAATGAAAGCCGCATGGCATGTGACCCAACGTTTCACTCGGCACCTGTTCGACCTCGCCATGCATGGCCGGGCGATGCAACTGGTCAACGGCGTGGCACTGGTGGCACGGCTGGCGAAATCCGCCGAAGACCTCGGCGTGTTGCTGTGGGAATCGGCGCCGGTAACGGAATTACTGCGCGACGAAAATCGTGTTTCGGGTGCCTTGATCAACAGCCGTAAAGGTCCGCTCCGCATTCATGCGCGCAAAGCCGTGGTGCTTGCCGCCGGTGGTTTTGCCAATGACATCGAGCGGCGCAAAGCCTTGTTCCCGCGTACGCCAACGGGTCATGAACATTGGGCGCTACCGCCGCTGGCCGTCAATGGCGATGGTTTGCGCCTGGGCGAAAGCGTCGGTGCGCGGGTCAATACCGATGTGGCTTCGCCCGTGGCGTGGGCGCCGGTATCGCAAGTGCCACATTCCGACGGCAGCATCGGCCATTTCCCACACATCATCGAGCGTGGCAAACCCGGGATCATCGGCGTGCTGCGCAATGGCCAGCGTTTCGTTAACGAAGCCAACGGTTATTACGACTACGTCAGCGCCATGGTCGCTGCTGCGCCGGAAGGTGAAGAAGTCGCCTCATGGTTGATCTGCACACGAGCCTTTCAACGGCGTTATGGGCTTGGCATATCGCGGCCATTTCCGCTGCCAGTGTCAGAATTTATCCGCAGCGGCTATCTGAAAACCGGCAACACCATTGAAGAATTAGCCACGGCTTGCGGCATTGACCCGAGCGCTTTGCGCCAGACCCTCGACGATTACAACCGCCATGCACGCCATGGCGAAGACCCATTATTCGGGCGCGGCACAACACCCTACAACCGCAAACAGGGTGATCCGGCGAACCTTCCCAACCCATGCGTTGCCCCAATAGAAACCGGCCCGTTCTACGCCGTAAAGGTCCAGCCGGGCTGCTTCGGCACCTTCGCCGGCCTCAAGGTCAATCCACATGCGCAAGTGCTGGATGCCCACGAACAGCCCATCACCGGCCTCTACGCAGCGGGCGGCGACATGGCCAGCATCATGGGTGGCCACTACCCGGCGGGCGGCATCAACCTCGGCCCGGCAATGACTTTCGGTTACATCGCCGCCCGGCACATAGCCGGCATGACTGCTTTCGAACAGGAGATCGACCATGCAGCACATCGTTAATGCCCAAGGTTTGAACATGCCGAAACTCGGCCTCGGCACCTGGCCGATGCTCGGCGACGAATGCACCCGTGCCGTGGAGCAGGCGCTGGAATTGGGCTACCGACACATCGACACGGCAGCGGCCTACAACAACGAAGACGCGGTCGGACAAGCACTGGCGAATACCCCGACACCGCGCGAGCAGATCCATGTCACCACCAAGGTCTGGTGGGATCAGCTGCAACCCGATGCGATGCGCCACTCCATGGACCGCAGTCTTACAGCATTGCACAGCGACTACGTCGATCTGTTCATGATCCACTGGCCAGCCACCGACTGGGATCTGCCGCGTACCCTCGAGACGCTGGCCTCGTTCAAGGAGCAGGGCCTGGCGCGCAACATCGGCGTAGCGAATTTTCCGCTGCCGTTGCTGCGCAAAGTCATCGAGGAATATGGGATTGGTCTGTCAGCCATCCAGGTCGAGTACCACGTCCTGCTCGGCCAAAACGCTCTGCTCGACTACGCCCGCCAACATAACCTGGCGCTCACGGCCTATACCCCGCTGGCGCGCAACAAGGTCTCGGACATCCCGCAGATTCAACAGATCGCCCAAAAGCACGGCGTGCTGCCGACCCAAGTAGCGTTGAAATGGTTGCTCGATCAACCCAACGTCGCGGCGATTCCCAAGGCCAGCAGCCAGACCAATCAACTGGCCAACCTCGCCTCGCTGAAGGTCGAACTGGATGATGAGGATCGGGCGCTGATCGCCGCGCTGTCGAAACGTGAACGTCAGGTCAGTCCGGATTTCGCCCCTGAGTGGGATGCGTTTGATCGCTGACTCATGACCTGCTGAAGGAAACCCGCCAAGGGATTGAATTCCCAGGGCGGGTGATCGTCAATAACAGGCCCGACCTCGTCAGCACGAGGCCGGGCCTGTTTGCATGTGGCCAATAGACGGACGACCGGACTGGCGCCACACTCACACAACAGCAACACTCATCATCACCCGATACACACAGAGGATTCCCACATGCTATGGAAAAAAGGCCGACGCAGTGACAACGTCGTCGATGCCCGTGGTGATGATGCCGGCGGTGGCGGCGGCATGCGTTTCGGCGGCGGTAAAGGCCTGAGCCTGGGGGCCATCCTGCTGATCGTCGGGATCGGCTGGATCACCGGACAGGATCCGCTGCAGATTCTCGGTCAGCTCGCCGGGCAATCCACACAACAAGCCGCGCCGACCTCGCAAACCCGCCAGGCACCGCCGGCCAACGATGAACAGGCCGAATTCGTCCGCTCGATCCTCGGCGACACCGAAGATACCTGGGGCACGATTTTCCAACAGGCTGGCCGGCAATATAAAGACCCGACCCTGGTGCTCTTCAGCAATCGGGTCAATTCCGCCTGCGGTCTGGCGACCTCGGCGACCGGCCCGTTCTATTGTCCGGCGGACCAGAAGGTCTATCTGGACATGGCGTTCTTCCAGGAAATGTCGCAACGCTTCAAGGCTGCCGGCGACTTTGCTCAGGCCTACGTGATCGCTCACGAAGTCGGACACCATGTGCAGACGCTGCTTGGCGTCTCGGCGAAAATTCAGACAGCCCGTCAGCAAGGCCGGCAGATGGAAGGCGACGGCGGTTTGCTGGTGCGTCAGGAACTGCAGGCCGACTGCCTCGCCGGCGTCTGGGCCTACAGCGCGCAGAAGCGCTTGAACTGGCTGGAACCTGGCGACATCGAAGAAGCCTTGAATGCGGCCAACGCCATCGGTGATGATCGCCTGCAACAACAGGGTCAGGGCCGTGTGGTGCCGGACTCGTTTACTCACGGTACGTCGGCGCAAAGGGTGCGCTGGTTCAAAACCGGATTCGCGCAGGGCCAGGTCGGCCAGTGCGACACCTTCGCGGCGAAAAACCTGTAAATGCATAAATGGCTTTTGGCGTTACTGATCGTTGGCAGCACCGCGCAAGCCGCCGGTGTCGATGCGATCAGCCCCGGTCGCTTGCAGCTCAAGGCCGGGGAAATGGCGGTGGGCATTGGTCCCGCGCCGGAGAAAATCGAGCGTGTGCTGATCGTCATTCATGGCCGGTTGCGCAACGCCGAAACCTACCGCAAAAGCGCCGAAAGTGCGGCCGAGCTGGCGGGACAAACCGCGCACACCTTGGTGATCGCCCCGCAGTTTCTCAATGAAAGCGATGTCGCCCTGTATTCGTTGCCCGCCACCGTCCTGCGCTGGCAGGGCAACGAGTGGATGGGCGGCGGCTTATCCACAGGGCCGAATCCATTGAGCTCCTATGCCGCGCTCGATGAGATCGTCGGACGGATCAGCGATCGCAAGCAGTTTCCCGATGTGAAGCAGATCGTGATCTTCGGCCACTCCGGCGGCGGCCAGGTGGTGCAGCGCTATGCCCTGCTCGCCAAGGATCAGCCGGCACTGAAAACCAACGGCATCCGTCTGCGCTACGTGGTCGCCAATCCGTCGTCGTACGCTTATTTCAATGAACAGCGGCCGGTGGCGTTTGATCACGCCAAATGCGCGGGTTTCAATCGCTGGAAGTACGGTCTGTCAGACATGCCGGTGTATGCCGGTGGGCAAACGCCGTTGCAGCTTGAGAGCAGTTACGTCAAACGCGAGGTGATTTATCTGCTTGGGCAGCAGGACATCGATCCCAGGCATCCAGCGCTGGACAAGCGTTGTGAAGCAGAAGCGCAAGGTGCGTATCGCCTGGAGCGTGGGAAGCTGTACTTCGGTTATTTGCTGCGTCGCCATCCGGAAGGGGTGAATCAGCGGCTGGTTGAAGTACCCGGGGTCGGGCATAACGGCGATGGGATGCTGACCTCGCCGGAGGGGCAGAAAGCGTTGTTCGATCAGTAGCTGTTTGGCGGATTTTATGCCCTCTTCGCGAGCAAGCTCGCTCCCACATTTGGAATACATTCCCCTGTGGGAGCGAGCTTGCTCGCGAAGAGGCCAGCTCAGGCAGCAAAGATTTCAGGCCAGCAGCATCCGCCGCAACTCGACACAATCCTTCGCATGCCAATCCGTCAGCTCGGGCCACGGGTTATCCGGCAGATTCACCAACACCGTCCGCGCCCCCGCCGCCCGTCCGCAATCCAGATCGAAGCGGTAATCACCGACCATCACCATCTCGCTCGCCGCGACTTCCCAAGCGTCTGCCAGTTTCAGCAAGCCACCCGGATGCGGCTTCGGTGGCGCTTCATCGCGGCCCAAAACGTCCTCCACCGCAAAGCAGTCAGCCAGACCAATCGCTTCCAGCGTCACATGCGCCAATTCCCGCGCATTGCGAGTGAGGATGCCAAGGCGATAACCGCGCGCATGCAGATCACGCACCAGTTCCACCGCTCCGGTGGCTGGGGTCGAGCCCAGCGCCAGATCCCTTTCGTGTTCCAGCAGCCAGGCATGTTTCGCTGCCGCCTCATCTGCCGGCAACGCGGCGAGATGAGTCAGGATGTCGTCTTCCGGCGGAATCGCCAGCGCCACGCGAATCGCCGCAAAGTCATGCACGGCGACGGTCAGCGTGCCGTCCATGTCGAACACCCAGTGCTTCACCTCTTTCAGGCTCATGCCCAATCCTTGCGATGGCGGATCAAGCCTTCCTGCGTCACCGAGGCGACCAGTTGCCCGGCGCGGTTGTACACGCTGCCACGGGAGAAACCACGGGAATTGCCGGCCCAAGGACTGTCCATCGCGTAGAGCAACCAGTCATCGGCGCGCAGATCATTGTGAAACCACAGCGCGTGATCGAGGCTGGCGACCTGCATGTCTTTCTGCCAGACCGATTTGCCGTGGGGCAGCATCGAGGTGGTCAGCAGACCGAAGTCAGAGGCATAGGCCAGCAGGTATTTGTGCAGCGCCGGGATGTCGGCCAATGCGCCGTCGGCACGGAACCACACATATTTGATCGGATCGGCCGGCTGCGGGTTGTACGGGTCTTTTTCAGTGACCGGACGCACTTCGATCGGCTTTGGGCATAGCAGTTTTTCACGCATGTGTTCCGGGATCAGGTGCGCGCGTTGCTGGGTCAATTCCAGCTCCGACGGCAGATTTTCCGGGCCGACCACGACCGGCATCTGGCTCTGGTGCTCAAAGCCTGCCTCGTCGTATTGAAACGAAGCGCTGCAGGTGAAAATCGGATGGCCCTTCTGGATCGCCGTGACCCGACGAGTGCTGAAGCTGCCGCCATCGCGCACGCGATCAACCGAATAGACCACCGGCAACTTGGCATCGCCCGGACGCAGGAAATAGCCGTGCATCGAGTGCACATGACGCGCCTCTTCAACGGTCTGACTGGCCGCCGACAGCGACTGGCCAAGCACCTGACCACCGAACAACTGACGGAACCCCAGATCCTGGCTGCGGCCACGGAAGAGGTTTTCTTCGATCGGTTCCAGGGTCAGCAGGTCGACCAGATCTTCCAACACTTGGCTCATTCAGACTCTCCTCACACAAAGCTATGCCGCGCAGTCTTGGCTGCGGCGGCCGATTCAGATTCTGGCACGGGCCAATGATATGGCGGCCATTGTAAACGTCCGTGTCGGCTTATCCATGCAAGGTTTGCAGCCATTGTTCCCGAGTGATGCGGTACAGCACATGCCGGCGCAACGGATGATCGACGGCCAGTTTGGGGTGATCGAAATCATCTTCCGGCGCGTGATGCATGCCGATCGCCTGCATGACTTTCTCTGAGGGCAGATTGGATTGCGCGGTGAAGGAGACAATTTCCTTCAGCGCCAACCGATCAAAGCCACAGCGCAGAGCGGTCCACGCCGCCTCACTGGCATAGCCCAGACCCCAATGTTCCTTGGCCAGACGCCAGCCGATTTCTACTGCCGGGGTGAACGGTGCATCGAAACCGACTACACCAAGCCCGGTGAAACCAATGAATTCGCCGCTGTCCTTGCGCTCCAGCGCCCACAGGCCAAAACCGTGTTCGGCAAAATGCCCGCGTACACGGCCGATCATCGAGGCGCTTTCCAGGCGGCTCAACGGCGCCGGAAAATAACGCATCACTTGAGGATCGGCGCACATCGCTGCAAATGCCGGCAAATCCTCGTCCTGCCACTGACGCATCAGCAAGCGCGCGCTTTCAAGTTCCAGTATCGGCTCCATCGTGCCCCTCCGTTTCCATGCCGCAAGTCTACATCGCTGGTAGGATCCTTCACTCTTTCCTACGTTCCTACATGAAACCGCCATGCCACTGCCGCTGATCTACCACGAAGACTACAGCCCCGAGTTTCCGGCGGATCACCGCTTCCCGATGGACAAGTTTCGCCTGCTGCGCGATCACCTGGTCGACAGCGGTCTGACCCGCGATGCCGACCTGCTGCGCCCCGAGATCTGCCCTAACGACATCCTCGCTTTGGCCCATGACCGTGCGTATATCGAACGCTACATGAGCGGCGAGTTGTCCCGCGAAGACCAGCGGCGCCTTGGCCTTCCTTGGAACGAAGCACTGGCGCGGCGTACGGTGCGGGCGGTCGGCGGTTCGATTCTGGCGGCGGAAAAAGCCCTTGAGCATGGACTGGCCTGTCATTTGGCCGGCGGCACCCATCACGCGCACTACGACTACCCTGCAGGCTTCTGCATCTTCAATGACCTGGCGATCATCAGCCATTACCTGCTGCAAAGCGGTCGCGTGAACCGGGTGCTGATCTTCGACTGCGATGTGCATCAGGGCGACGGCACCGCAAGGATTCTCCATGACACATCGGAGGCGATTACCGTTTCCCTGCACTGCGAGAAGAATTTTCCTGCACGCAAAGCGCAAAGTGACTGGGATATTCCGCTGCCCAAAGGCATGGGCGACGCTGATTACCTGAAAGTGGTGGATGACACGCTCAACTACCTGCTGCCGCTGTATCAACCGGATCTGGTGCTGTACGACGCCGGCGTTGATGTGCACAAGGACGACGCCCTCGGTTACCTGCAATTGACCGACAAAGGCGTTGCCGCCCGCGATGAAAGCGTGATGCGCCATTGCCTGGGCCGCGACATTCCGGTGGTCGGTGTGATTGGCGGCGGTTACAGCAAGGATCGCCAGGCCCTTGCCCGTCGCCACGGCATCCTTCATCACAGTGCGCAGCGGGTCTGGCGGTCACACGGTTGTCATTGAGCTGTGCGGCGTTACCCACAATGGCTGTGGAACTGCCTGTGGATAACCTGAGTGAAAGGGCCTGCAGGCCATACCAATTGCGACCCACAGAACAATGGCTAATTTTTAACCAGATACTGAACCCACCAAAATCCCCTGTGGGAGCGAGCTTGCTCGCGAAGACGTCGGTACATTCGACATCTCATTGACTGACCCACCGCTTTCGCGAGCAAGCTCGCTCCCACAGGGATCTCCGACATTGGATCGGGCTGTTAGAATGCGCGCCTTATCCCGCCATACCGCAGCGCATGCCATGACCCAGACTTCCGCCTCCTCCCCCGCTCACGTCGCCATCATTGGCGGTGGCCCCGCCGGCCTGATGGCCGCCGAAGTGCTGAGCCAGGCCGGAATCCGCGTCGACCTCTACGATGGCATGCCCTCGGTGGGCCGCAAGTTCCTGCTCGCCGGCGTCGGTGGCATGAACATCACCCACTCTGAAGCCTACCCTGCGTTCCTCTCGCGCTATGCCGAACGCGCACCGCAGATCGCACCGTTGCTGCGCGGCTTCGACGCCGATGCGTTGTGCCAATGGATTCATGATCTGGGCATCGAAACCTTTATCGGCAGCTCCGGCCGTGTGTTCCCCACCGACATGAAAGCGGCCCCCCTGCTGCGCGCCTGGCTCAAACGCCTGCGCGACAGTGGCGTAGTTATCCACACCCGCCACCGCTGGCTCGGCTGGGATGGACACGGCGCGCTGCGCATCAACAGCCCGGAAGGTGAAATCACCGTCAAACCCGACGCCACCCTGCTTGCCCTCGGCGGCGGCAGCTGGTCGCGCCTCGGTTCGGATGGCGCGTGGATGTTGCCCCTGGAGCAACGCGGTGTAGGACTTGCGCCGTTGCAGCCGAGTAATTGTGGCTTCGAGGTGCAGGCCTGGAGCGAGTTGATGGTCAGCAAATTCGCCGGCGCGCCGCTGAAAAATATCGCCATTGGTTTGAACGACGATGTACCGCGTTTGGGCGAATGCGTGATTACCGCGACGGGGATTGAAGGCAGTTTGATTTATGCGCTGTCGGCGCCGATTCGTGAGGCGATCAATGGGCACGGTGCAGCGACGATTCATATCGATCTGCTGCCCGGCAGGCCTGTGGATAAATTGCAGACGGCGTTGAGCAAACCACGCGGCTCGCGTTCGATGGCCAAACATCTGCACAGTCAGGTCGGGATTGATGGGGTGAAAGCGGCGTTGCTGCGCGAGTTGACTGATGCGGTGACGTTTGCTGATCCGGCGCTGTTGGCGCGGGCGATCAAAGCGTTGCCGCTGACTCTGGTCAAAACGCGGCCATTGGACGAGGCGATCAGCAGTGCCGGGGGCGTGACGTTCGAGGCGATGGATGAGCGTTTGATGCTCAAGGCGTTGCCGGGGGTATTCTGTGCGGGGGAGATGCTCGATTGGGAGGCGCCGACGGGCGGCTATTTGCTGACGGGGTGTTTTGCCAGCGGGCGGGCGGCGGGGTTGGGGATTGTGCAGTGGCTGAAAAGTTAAACCCTCACTGTAGAGACCGGTACATCCTTTACAAATTAGACCGGGGACATCGTTTACACCTTTACAGGCTTGAAACGCGTTTGGCGCCGTTTTCAAGCCTGCCTAAACAGTGGCTGCAAAGGTACAGT
>NZ_UTHA01000294.1 GCF_900582195.1 Pseudomonas viridiflava | reverse complement strand
GTCAAGCGGGTATTTTCGTCGACTGTGAAATTGTCTTCGCGAGCAGGCTCGCTCCCACAGTTGAAACGCATTCCCCTGTGGGAGCGAGCCTGCTCGCGAAGGGTCCATTACAGACACTAACAAGACCCGAAGGATGCGATGGTGTAAGCTCTCGGGTTCTTCGGATTCGACCCATTGCGAGCCCTATGCAGTTGCTTTTCAAACGTTCCTTGCTGCCTAAATTGCGCAGCTTTCCGCTGACCGCCGAGGCCGTGACCATTCTGTCCGGCGCCGCTGAATTTCGTCGTTGCCTGCTCGAGAAAATCGCTGCAGCGACCCAGCGTATATACATCGTTGCGCTGTATCTGCAGCAAGACGAAGCCGGTCAGGAAATTCTCGATGCACTCCACGCCGCCAAGCTCAAGCGTCCCGAGCTGGAAATTGCCGTGGTCGTCGACTGGCTGCGCGCCCAGCGCGGGCTGATCGGCGCCGGCAAGCAACCGGGCAACTCGGCGTGGTATCAGGAAATGACCCGCACGCACCAAAGCGAAGTGCCGGTGTACGGCGTGCCGGTGCAGACCCGCGAGTTGTTCGGTGTGCTGCATTTGAAAGGCTTTGTGATCGACGACTGCGTGGTCTACAGCGGCGCGAGCCTGAACAACGTTTACCTGCACAAGTTCGACAAGTACCGCTTCGACCGTTATCACGTCCTGCAAAGCCACGAGCTGGCCGATTCGATGCATCACCTGGTCAAGCACGGTCTGATCGAATCGAAAGCCGTGCATCGCCTCGATCTGCCCAATCTGCCGACCACGCGCAGCCTGCGCAACGACATCGGTGATCTGCGCAGCCGTCTCAAATACGCGACGTACGACACCGCCACTGGCAGCACGGCCAGAGATGGCTTGTCTGTGACCCCGTTGCTCGGCGTCGGCAAGAACAACCCGTTGAACCGGGCGATCCTCGAACTGATTGCCAGCGCGCAAAAGCAGCTGACCATCTGCACGCCGTACTTCAACCTGCCGCTGGGCGTGATCCGTGAGATCAACCGCGCGCTGGCCCGTGGCGTAAAGATCGACATCGTCGTCGGCGACAAGACCGCCAACGATTTCTACATCCCGCCGAGCGAGCCATTCAAGGTGATCGCAGCGCTGCCATACCTGTATGAGATCAGTTTGCGTCGCTTCGCGAAACGGCATCAGCGCAACATCGACAGCGGTCAGTTGAACCTGCACCTGTGGCGTGACGGCGATAACACCTATCACCTCAAGGGCATGTGGGTCGATCAGCGTTATACCTTGCTGACCGGCAACAACCTCAATCCACGGGCATTCCGCCTCGATCTGGAAAATGCGTTGTTGATCGATGATCCGAAAGGGGAGTGGCTGGAGCCGCGAGCGAGGGAGCTGGAAGAGATTTTCCGCCATACCACGCGGATCGAGAATTTCCAGAATCTGGAAACATTGCCGGAATACCCGGCCGGGGTGGCCAAGTTTCTCAAGCGCGTGAGTCGGGTGCGGATTGAGCGGTTGCTCTATCGGATTCTCTAAAATCGAAATTATCTAGCGCGGCTGATAAAGCCTTCGCGAGCAAGCTCGCTCCCACAAGGGAACGCATTCCAAATGTGGGAGCGAGCTTGCTCGCGAAGGGGCCAGACCAGACGCTACAAAGTCTTAATTCAGACCCAGCTTGCCACGCAACGTGGACAGGTCTTCCGCCAAGGTATTCACCGGCCCGACCAACGCCTTACGGTCGTTATCCTTCACCTTGTCATAAGTCTCGAACCCACCATCCTTGGTCCTGTACTTGGCCAGAATCTTGTCGACCGTGGCAAAGTTCTTGTCGACCTTCGCTACAAATGCCTTGTCCTGCTGCTCGATCTGCGGACGGAACAGGTCGACGATTTTCTTCGCGCCGTCGATGTTGCCCTGGAAGTCATACAGGTCGGTGTGGCTGTAGCGATCTTCTTCACCGGAGATCTTGGTCGCAGCGACTTCTTCCAACAGTGCAGCAGCTCCACCGACGACTTTCTCCGGTGGGAAGGTCAGCCCGGCCACGCGGGTCTGCAGGTCTTTGACGTCGCTGTTGAGCTTGTCTGCCAGCTCGTTCAGGCCTTGGGTGCTTTTCTCCGAAAACAGTGAGTATTCGATGCGGTGGAAGCCGGTGAAGTCATCGGCCTTCACGCCTTTCTCGTGGTCGTCGACACGGGAGTCGATGGAGGCATCGAGGTCACTGAACAGCTCGGCAATCGGCTCGATCGACTCGTAGTAAACGCGGGTCGGTGCGTAGAGCTTTTGCGCGGTAGCCAGGTCGCCCTTCTTCACCGCATCGGTGAATTGTTGGGTATGGCTACCCAGTTCATCGAGTTTTTCGGTGACGTAAATCTTGTAGTCCGAAACCGGCCCGACCAGATCCAGCGGTGCTGTCGCGGCGAATGCCGACAGCGGGGTGTTGAGCAAACCAAGGGTCAGCAATAGCGCGAGTGGCGTCTTTTTCATGGGGGCGGCTCCAGTTGAGATGTTGTTTCAGGCAGCGGTTTTCGGTTGTGTGGCGTTGAGCAGCGCGCGACCGATGAAGTCCTTGTCGCCGGTGACACCCGGCAGGGTGAAGAAGTACCCGCCACCGACCGGTTTGAGGTATTCCTCAAGCGGTTCGCCGTTGAGGCGGGTTTGCACGGTGATGAAGCCTTTTTCCAGGTCGGCCTGGTAGCAGATGAACAGCAGGCCCATGTCGAGCTGGCCGTTCTTGTTCACGCCGTTGGAATAGTTGAATGGCCGACGCAGGATCAGGTTGGCTTGAGTCGCAGCCGTGCGCGGATTAGCCAGGCGAATGTGCGCGTCGAGCTTGGTCAGCTTGCCATCCGGGTCTTTTGTGTAATCGGGGACTTCAGTTTCGTGCTCCGCGCCCATTGGTGCGCCGGTGGTTTTGACCCGGCCGATGATGCTTTCCTGTTCCTGCAGCGGTGTGCGATCCCAGCGCTCGACGAAGTTGCGGATGATCCGCACCGCTTGATAGCTGCCATGCGCGGCCCAGGCCGGTTCGTCGCTACCCGGTTGCACCCAGACCAAACGATCCATGGCTTTGCTGTCGTTGGAGTCGGGGTTGGCCGAGCCATCGCGGAAACCCAGGAAATTGCGTGCCGATTGCGCTGGCACACCGGGTTTCGTCGGGGCTTGCGGCGGTACGCTGCCTTCTTGCTTCCAGCGCACCAGCAGCAGGTCGGGGAGGTTTTTGACGATGTCGCGCAGCGCGTGAATGTTGGTGTCAGCGGTGTTCGAACAGAACTGCAAACTCAGGTCGCCGTGGCAGCAATCGGCTTCCAGCGCGTCATTAGGAAAACCAACCATACGTTGCAGGCGTTTGGGCTTGGCGTCGGCCAGACCGAAGCGCTCGTCGAACAGCGATTCACCGACGGACACGGTGATGGTCAGGTTATCCGGCGTGACGTTCGGGCCGAGAATCCCGGAATCCGGCGGCGGCAGTTTCGGATCGATCTGCGCGACTGGACCGCCCGTCATCAGAAACGCGATGCGCTCGTTGAGGGTACGGAACAGTCGCTCGAGGTCTTCGCGATCACTGGCCAACACGTCGAACGCAACCAGCATGCCCGAGGCCGGGCGCGGGGTGACGATACCGGTCTGGTGTATGCCGTGGAAATCGTGACGGTCTTCGGTCTTGTCGCTGCTCGGTGCTTCGGTGACTTGTGCCGGCGCAGCGGCCATGGCCGGACAGCTCAGGACAGAGCCGGCGAGGGCGACACCGGCGGCGCCCATGCCCATCAGGACACGGCGACGTTGCAGGTTGAGTGGTTCGATATCTTTCATCGTCAAATCGTCTTCTGCTTACAGGCCGGAAAGGCCGAGGGCGGGATCGATGCCATCCAGTGCGTCGGCCAGGGCCTGAGCCTTGTCGGCAATCTGCTTGCGTTGTGCGCCGCTGACGGAGTCGTAGCTGGCGTAGCCGTCCTTGATCTTGTAGGTGTCGAGTTCGCTGTCGAAGTCGGCCAGAGCCTTGTCGATGGTCGGCAGCAGGTCGGCGGCAGATTTGCTCAGCATCGGCCGCAGCAGATCGACGACTTTGTGTGCGGTTTGGGCGTTGGCGGCGAAACCGTTGAGGTCGCTGTGGCTATAGCGTTCCTCTTCACCACTGGCGGCGCGCACGTCGGCGAGGGTGTTGAGGTTGCGCACGATGATGTTGACCAGTTGCTCCGGTGGCAGGCTCTGCGCAAGCAGTTGCTGTTTGAGCGTGGTGACGTCACTGAGCAGCCGTTGGGCCACGAGGGCAAGATCATCGAGTTTGCGTTGCTGAAACAGCGCGTATTCGACGCGGTGGAAGCCGACGAAGGCCGGATCCTGCTCGCGTTTCTCGAAGTAATCGGCGCGGGCGTTGATGCTGTTGTCCAGTTCGGCGAGGCGTTGCGCGGCCGGCGCCAGACGTTGATACGCAGCACGCGCCGGCAGGTACAGTGCCTGCGCCTGACTCAGATCGCCACTTTCGATGGCTTGATTGAGTGCCGTCACGGCTTTGATCAGCGCGCTGCCCTGGCTGGCCAGATACACGCGAAATTCCGACAGCGGCCCGACGAAGGCGACCATCGACGGTTTGGCTTTGGCGGCTGCGTCAGACGCGGCAGTCGGCGTTACGTGCAGAGTGCCGCGAGGATTGCTCAGCAGGCCGCAGGTGATCGCGTAATCGCCCGGTTGCAGATTGGCGTTGATCACCTGGCTCAGGCCCGGCGCAATGTTTTCGCGCTCTTCGACGACCAGTACGCCGTCGAGGATTTCCCATTCCACCGCACGATCGGAGCGGTTGACGATGCGGAAACTGGCGCGGCCGGCTGGCACGGTGAGCGCGTTCGGCTCGCAACTGCCCGGATGGATATTCACCACCACTTCATCGTGGTTGTGCTGACGCTTGGCCGCGGCCATTTTCGAGGCGTAATAAAACAGACCACCGGCGGCGATCATCACCACCACCGAGCCGGCCACCGCCCAGCGCAAGGCGCGGGGAGGGGAGGCCTGAGGAGAGTTAGGCTTTGACATGAATGCCCTTATTGGCTGGAAACGGAAGACGTTTGCGCGGAAGGCTTGGGCGCGGGGAGGAAGAACATCACCAGCGCCACCAGCAGATAAATCAGATACGCGCCGAGGGTGCTGACAGTCGGCGCATCCTGGTAACCGAACATGCCGGCCAGCACCGAGCCCAACGGGCCGTCCATCGGCAGCGTCGCGCTGAAGTCGAAGAGCACGGTTTGCAGGTGATTCCACAGCCCGGCTTCATGCAGCGCCTGCACCGAGTTGGCGAGAATCCCGGCGGCGACCACCAGAATGAACAGGCCGGTCCACTTGAAGAACGCTGAAAGGTTCAGACGCATGCTGCCGCTGTAGATCAGGAAACCGACGATGATCGCCAGAATGAGCCCGAGCAGGGCACCGATCGGCGCGCCCGGGCCTTCGCTTTGCTGGAACACCGCGAGCAGGAAGAACACCGTTTCCAGGCCTTCACGGGCGACGGCGAAAAAGACCATGGCGATCAGTGCGATCACCTGATGTCTGGAAGACGTCAAGGCGTGATCGAGCGAGGCTTGCAGCGAATGCTTGATCGAACGCGCCACTTTGCGCATCCAGAACACCATGGAGCTGAGAATGCCCACGGCCACCAGACCGACAATGCCTTCGAACAGCTCCTGCTGCTTTTGCGGGAATTCGGCACTGACCAGTTCCAGGCCTCCACCGACCAAAAGTGCGAGGGCGGCGGCGAGGAAAACCCCGATCCATACGGCGGGCATCCATTGGCCACGGCCGGTTTGCTGCAGGTAACTGGCGATAATGCCAACGATCAGCGCGGCTTCAATGCCCTCGCGCAGCATGATCAGAAAGGGAACGAGCATTCGGTGTCCAAGAGGTCATTTCTAGAGGTTACAAGTTGTAACATAATGAAAGTCATTCTCACATGACATTGATTGGCATAAACCTGAACACAAGCTGAACAACCTGTTTTTTGCCCCTGCACAGAACCCTGTGGGAGCGTCCCTGCTCGCGAAGGGGGCTGACCGGTCGACATCTCTGTGACTGACCCAACGCTTTCGCGAGCAAGTCGAATCGTCGCACCGTCGCTCCCACAAGGGATCTGTGTCGTGTTTGGGTTAAGATGCCTGCCATTCAAAAACAACAAGGTTCACCGCGTTCAATGTCGGAAAAAGACACCATCGCCGTTCAACTGGTGCGTGAAGCGCTGCTGCAAAGTTGTGCCCCGGGCGTGGCCACGGCAGAAGTCTTGAGCAGGGTCGGGATTGATCCTCTGCTGCTGCAAACCGGGCACGGCCGGGTGCCGGCCTCGCAGTACGCGAAGCTGTGGCGGTTATTGGCCCGACGCGGCGATGACGAGTTTTTTGGCATGGACCCGCGCCAGCTCAAGTCCGGCAGCCTTGAGTTCCTCTGTCGCAGCGCGATGGCGCAGCCGACGCTGGCAGCGGGTTTGAGCACGGGGTTGAGCTTTCTGTCGTTAATGCTTGAGCGCCTGCCGGCGCAACTGGTGCACCAGCAAAGTCTCGCGGAAATCGTGCTGCTGGAAGATGACCCCGAACCACGCCGCGCCTTCACCTATTTCACCTACTGGATGATCGTCCATGGCGTCGCCTGTTGGCTGGCCGGGCGGCGGATTCCGATTCTGGCCATCGAACTGCGCTGTCCCGAGCCGGAATTCACCGATGACTATCGCGTGATGTTCTCGGAAAACCTGCGTTTCGACCGGCCGCGGACGCGGATGATTTTCTCTGCCGATTGCCTCGATCTGCCAATCAAACGCACCGCCGAAGAACTGAAACGCTTCCTCGCCCACGCGCCGGCCAATATTCTGGTGAAGTACCGCGACCCGCAGAGCCTGGCCAGTCGGATCAAGCAGGATTTGCGGCAACTGCCTGCCGAGCACTGGCCGGAAACCGAAGCCCTGGCCCAACAGTTGTGCATGTCGGCCTCGACACTGCGCCGGCGTCTGGCCGAGGAAGGGCAGACCTATCAAGGGCTTAAGGACAGCGTGCGCAAGGAACTGGCGATTATCTGGCTGGCTGAGCCGTCGATCAGTTTTGTCGAGATTGCCGGTCGCTTGGGATTTGCCGATGCCAGTTCGTTCTACAAGGCGTTTCGCAAGTGGTCGGGATCGAATCCTGGGCATTACCGTACGCTGATTTTGAATGAGGTTGTCTGATCCGGCCTCTTCGCGAGCAAGCTTCCGCCCAGGTAACACAACTCTAAAGGCATGGCCAAACCAGTCAGCCACATTGAAAGCTTTGACCATTGCCCCTAGCCCCGCACAGCGCGACTATCCCTCTGTTGTTTACGGTTCCCCACCTAATAAAAACACCGAGGGATTCTGGCAATGCGCAATTACTTGTCTGCCACCGCACAGTTCAACTATCAGCACACCGTGGATGCCGCGCTCAGCGGTACGCTTGAGGCGCTCAACGCCTGTGTCGAATGCTGCGACCGCCACGCCTTGCCGGGGCGCATCGCGCTGTTTTGGGAGGGGCGCGATGGCGCCAGTGCGACGTACACCTTCAGCGATCTGCAAGACAAAGCCGCGCGTTTCGCCAATTTCCTCCTCGCCCAGGGCGTACAGAAGGGCGACAAGGTCGCCGGCCTGCTGCCGCGCAACATCGAATTACTCATCACCGTGTTCGCCACCTGGCGCATCGGCGCGGTGTATCAGCCGTTGTTCACTGCGTTCGGCCCCAAAGCCCTCGAACATCGCCTGAACAGCTCCGGGGCCAAAGTCGTGGTGACCGATGCCGTCAACCGGCCAAAACTCGCGGAAGTCGCCGATTGCCCGACACTCGTTACCGTCGGTGGTGCGAAAGGCCAGGGCATCGTCCGTGGCGACTTCAGCTTCTGGGCCGAACTGGCCAATTATTCCAATGTTTGTGAACCGGTACTGCTGACCGGCGAAGACCCGTTTCTGCTGATGTTCACGTCAGGCACCACCGGCCCGTCTAAAGCGTTGTCAGTTCCGCTCAAAGCCATCGTCGCCTTCCAGAGCTACACCCGCGATGCCGTCGATCTGCGCCCGGAAGATGCGTTCTGGAACCTCGCCGATCCGGGCTGGGCCTACGGTATCTACTTCGGCGTCACCGGGCCGTTGTCGATGGGTCATCCGATCACTTTTTACGATGGCCCGTTCACCCTCGAAAGCACTTGCCGGGTGATCAACAAATACGGCATCACCAACCTCACCGGCTCGCCAACCGCTTACCGCTTGCTGATTGCCGGCGGCGACGAGTTCGCCAGGTCGATCAAAGGCAAATTGCGCATCGTCAGCAGCGCCGGCGAGCCGCTGAACCCGGAAGTGATCCGCTGGTTCGCCGACAACCTCGACGTGGTCATCCACGACCATTACGGCCAGACCGAACTGGGCATGGTGCTGTGCAATCACCATGGCCTCGACCACGCGGTACACGTCGGCGCCGCCGGTTTCGCCTCGCCGGGCCATCGCATTGTCGTGCTTGACGACCAGAACAATGAACTCGGCGTCGGCCAGCCGGGCATTCTCGCCATCGACCGTCCGCAATCACCGATGTGCTGGTTCGGCGGCTATGAAGGTGCGCCGACCAAGGCCTTCGTCGGCGATTACTACTTGAGCGGCGACACCGTGGAATGGAACCCGGACGGCAGCATCAGCTTCGTCGGCCGCAGCGATGACGTGATCACTACCTCTGGCTACCGCGTCGGTCCGTTCGACGTGGAAAGCGCGCTGATCGAACACCCGGCGGTGGTCGAAGCAGCGGTGGTCGGCAAACCCGATCCGGAACGCACCGAGCTGGTCAAAGCTTTTGTGGTGTTGAGTGCGCAATACCGCGCCGCGCCGGAGTTGGCCGAAGAACTGCGCCAACACGTACGCAAGCGTCTGGCCGCGCACTCATACCCGCGTGAAATCGAATTTGTCAGCGAATTGCCCAAGACCCCAAGTGGCAAATTGCAGCGCTTTATCTTGCGCAACCAGGAAATCGCCAAGGCTCAAGAGGCTGCGGCGCATAACATTTCAGCTTGAATCAGGACGTACAGTCATGCAGATCGAGAACAAGGTTTTTATCGTCACTGGCGGCGCCTCCGGCCTGGGTGCAGCCACCGCTGAATTGCTGGTCAGTGCCGGCGCCAAAGTGATGCTGGTGGACATGAATGCCGAAGCGGTCGCCGCACAGGCGCAGCGTTTGGGCGCGCAAAGCGTGGTCGCCGACATCAGCAACGAAGCCGCCGCCGAAGCCGCCGTGCAGGCCACCGTTAAAGCCTTTGGCAGCCTCAATGGTCTGGTCAACTGCGCCGGCATCGTCCGTGGCGAGAAAATCCTCGGCAAGAACGGCCCGCATGCGCTGAGCAGCTTTGCTCAGGTGATCAACGTCAACCTGATCGGCAGCTTCAACATGCTGCGTCTGGCCGCTGCGGCGATTGCCGAATCCGAGGCAAACGCTGATGGTGAGCGCGGTGTGATCATCAACACTGCATCTGTCGCAGCGTTCGACGGTCAGATCGGCCAAGCGGCGTATTCCGCTTCCAAAGGCGCGATCGCCAGCCTGACCTTGCCGGCCGCCCGCGAACTGGCGCGCTTCGGCATCCGCGTAATGACCATCGCCCCGGGCATTTTCGAAACGCCGATGATGGCCGGCATGACCCCGGAAGTCCGCGACTCGCTGGCCGCTGGAGTACCGTTCCCGCCGCGTCTGGGCAAGCCTGCCGAGTACGCTGCACTGGTTCGGCATATCATCGAAAACAGCATGCTCAACGGCGAGGTGATCCGTCTCGACGGCGCCTTGCGCATGGCCGCCAAGTAAGGAGGATTTGTCATGACTATTTCCAACGATCCGATTGTTATCGTCAGCGCCGTGCGCACGCCAATGGGCGGCTTTCAGGGCGAACTGAAAAGCCTCACCGCACCGCAACTCGGTGCCGCTGCAATCAAGGCTGCGGTTGAACGCGCCGGTGTCGCCAGCGACGCGGTCGATGAAGTGCTGTTCGGTTGCGTATTGCCTGCCGGCCTCGGTCAGGCCCCGGCGCGTCAGGCTGCGCTGGGCGCCGGTCTGGATAAATCGACCCGTTGCACCACCGTCAACAAGATGTGCGGCTCGGGCATGGAAACCACCATTCTCGCTCACGACATGCTGGTGGCTGGCAGTGCCGATGTGGTGATTGCCGGCGGCATGGAAAGCATGTCCAACTCGCCGTACCTGCTCGATCGTGCCCGCGCCGGTTACCGCATGGGCCATGGCCGCGTGCTCGACTCGATGTTCCTCGACGGCCTCGAAGATGCCTACGACAAGGGCCGCCTGATGGGCACCTTCGCCGAAGACTGCGCCGAGACCAATCACTTCAGCCGTGAAGCGCAGGACGCTTTTGCCATCGCCTCGACCACCCGCGCGCAGCAGGCGATCAAGGACGGCAGCTTCAAGGACGAAATCGTCCCGCTGACCGTGACCGTCGGCAAAGAGCAGGTGCTGATCAGCCACGACGAACAGCCACCGAAAGCCAAACTCGACAAGATCGCCTCGCTGAAACCGGCGTTCCGCGAAGGCGGCACGGTGACGGCGGCCAACTCCAGTTCGATCTCTGACGGCGCGGCGGCATTGGTGCTGATGCGTCAGTCGCAAGCACAGAAACTCGGTCTGAAACCGTTGGCGGTGATCCATGGCCACGCTGCGTTCGCCGACACACCGGGCCTGTTCCCGGTGGCGCCGATTGGTGCGATCAAGAAGCTGATCAAGAAAACCGGTTGGTCGCTGGGTGATGTCGATCTGTTCGAGGTCAACGAAGCGTTTGCCGTGGTTGGCATGGCGGCGATGACGCACCTGGAAATTCCCCATGACAAGCTGAATGTGCATGGCGGTGCCTGTGCGCTGGGCCACCCGATCGGCGCGTCGGGTGCGCGGATTGTGGTGACGTTGCTCTCAGCGCTGCGCCAGAAAAAGCTCAAACGCGGCATCGCGGCGATCTGCATCGGCGGCGGCGAAGCGACGGCCATGGCTGTGGAATGCTTGTATTGATCGCTAAATAGCCCATGTGGGAGCGAGCTTGCTCGCGAAGGCGTCCTGTCAGCCAGCATTGGATTTGAATGACACACCGCATTCGCGAGCAAGCTCGCTCCCACAGGGGTTCTGTGTGGTAACAAGGATTTAAGGATTCACCATGATTCCCAACGAAGACCAAACCCAGATCCGCGACATGGCCCGGCAGTTCGCCGAGGAACGCCTGAAACCGTTCGCCGCCGAGTGGGATCGCGAGCACCGTTTCCCCAAGGAAGCCATTGGCCAAATGGCCGAGCTGGGCTTCTTCGGCATGCTTGTGCCGGAGCAGTGGGGCGGTTGCGACACCGGTTATCTGGCGTACGCCATGGCCCTGGAAGAAATCGCCGCCGGCGACGGCGCCTGCTCGACGATCATGAGCGTGCACAACTCTGTTGGTTGCGTGCCGATCCTCAAGTTCGGCAACGACGATCAGCGTGAACGCTTCCTCAAGCCATTAGCCAGCGGCGAGATGCTCGGCGCTTTTGCACTGACCGAACCGCAGGCCGGTTCCGACGCCAGCAGCCTGAAAACCCGGGCACAGCTGGACGGCGATCACTACGTGCTGAACGGCTGCAAACAGTTCATCACCTCCGGGCAGAACGCCGGGATTGTGATTGTTTTTGCGGTAACCGATCCGAGCGCCGGCAAGCGTGGTATCAGCGCGTTTATCGTGCCGACCGATTCGCCGGGCTACACAGTCGCTCGCGTCGAGGACAAGCTCGGCCAGCACGCGTCCGACACCTGCCAGATTCTATTTGAAGACGTCAAAGTGCCGGTGGCCAACCGTTTGGGTGAGGAGGGCGAGGGTTACAAGATCGCCTTGGCTAACCTTGAGGGCGGGCGCGTCGGCATCGCTTCGCAGTCGGTGGGCATGGCCCGTGCGGCGTTTGAAGCAGCGCGCGATTACGCCCGTGAACGCGACACCTTCGGCAAACCGATCATCGAGCATCAGGCCGTGGCCTTCCGCCTGGCCGACATGGCCACGCAAATCGCCGTCGCCCGGCAGATGGTGCATTACGCGGCGGCCCTGCGTGACAGTGGGCAACCGGCACTGGTCGAGGCGTCGATGGCCAAACTGTTCGCTTCGGAAATGGCCGAGAAGGTCTGCTCGATGGCGTTGCAAACTCTGGGCGGTTACGGTTACCTCAACGACTTCCCGCTGGAGCGCATCTACCGCGACGTGCGCGTCTGCCAGATCTACGAAGGCACCAGCGATATTCAGCGCATGGTCATTTCGCGCAATCTTTGACAAGGAATTTTTCCATGACTTACCAAACCATTCTGCTCGAAACCCACGGCCGCGTTGGCCTGATCACCCTCAACCGTCCGCAGGCGCTGAATGCTCTGAACGCGCAACTGGTCAGCGAAGTGAACCAGGCCCTCGATGCGCTGGAAGCGGACGCGAACATTGGTTGTATCGTCCTCACCGGCTCGAAAAAGGCCTTTGCCGCCGGTGCCGATATCAAGGAAATGGCCGAGCTGACCTATCCGCAGATCTACATGGACGACTTGTTCAGTGACAGCGATCGCGTGGCCAACCGGCGCAAGCCGATCATCGCGGCGGTCAACGGTTTCGCCCTTGGTGGTGGCTGTGAACTGGCGTTGATGTGCGACTTCATTCTGGCAGGCGACAACGCCAAATTTGGCCAACCGGAAATCAACCTTGGCGTGCTGCCAGGTATGGGCGGTACTCAACGCCTGACTCGCGCCGTCGGTAAAGCGAAAGCCATGGAAATGTGCCTGAGCGGACGCTTGATCGATGCAGTGGAGGCCGAGCGTTGCGGCATCGTTGCGCGCATCGTGCCGAGTGATGAGTTGCTGGATGAAGCGCTGAAGGTGGCCGCCGTTATTGCCAGCAAGTCGCTGCCGATTGCGATGATGATCAAGGAAAGCGTGAATCGTGCCTTTGAAGTGAACCTGACTGAAGGCGTGCGTTTTGAGCGCCGGGTGTTCCATGCGGCATTTGCCACGCAGGATCAGAAGGAAGGGATGGCGGCGTTTATTGCCAAGCGCGAGGCGGCATTCCAAGGCAAGTAAGGCGCGGGTCTGACTGACGGATTCGCGAGCAAGCTCGCGAATCTTTTAAGGCTTGATGTACATCAAAATCAAAAGCCCCTCACCCTAACCCTCTCCCGGAGGGAGAGGGGACTGATTGGGGGATATTTCAGTTTTACGCCGACCTGAAAGTGCTTTAGTGAATCCATAATCGACCCGGTCTTTCACGTCGGCGGATAACGCCAGACACCTCGGTCGGCCCCCTCTCCCTCTGGGAGAGGGCTGGGGTGAGGGAAAGGGGCCTACACCATTACAACTGATAGTTCTTCAGCTCCCGCGCAATCACCATCCGCTGAATCTCGCTCGAGCCTTCATAGATCTGGGTAATCCGCGCATCGCGGTAGTACTTCTCGACCGGGTAATCCTCCAGATACCCATACCCACCATGAATTTGAATCGCTGACGAGCACACCTTCTCGGCCATTTCCGAGGCAAACAGCTTGGCCTGCGATGCCTCGGACAAACACGGTTTGCCCGCCGTACGCAGCCGCGCCGCATGCAGGATCATCAGCCGCGCCGCGTTGATCTGCATATGCATGTCGGCCAGCAGGTTGGCGATGCTCTGGTGCTCATTGATCGGTTTGCCGAACTGGATTCGATCGCGCGAATACACCAGCGCCGCTTCAAACGCCGCACGCGCAATACCCAGTGCTTGCGCCGCGATGCCAATGCGTCCGCCTTCAAGGTTGGACAGGGCAATCGCCAGACCTTTGCCACGCTCACCGAGCAGATTGGCCTCGGGAATGCTGCAGTTGTTCAGCGTCACCGCGCAGGTATCAGAGGCGCGGATACCCATCTTGTGCTCGGTGCGATCAACGATAAAACCGGCGGTATCGGTCGGCACCAGAAACGCTGAAATGCCTTTCTTGCCGAGGTCCGGATCGGTCACGGCAAACACGATCGCCAGCTTCGCCCGTTTGCCGTTGCTGACAAATTGCTTGGCGCCGTTGATCACCCATTGGCCGTCACGCAGTTCGGCGCGGGTGCGCAGGTTGTGCGCTTCGGAGCCGGCCTGCGGTTCGGTCAGGCAAAAACAGCCGATGGTTTGCCCACTGGCCAGATCCGCCAGCCAGGTCTGTTTCTGTGCTTCGCTGCCGTAGTTGAGCACCGGCCCGCAGCCGACCGAGTTATGAATGCTCATAAATGCGCCGGTGGCGCCGTCCCCGGCGGAAATCTCTTCCACGGCCAAGGCGTAGGCGACGTAATCGACGTAAGTGCCGCCCCATTCCTCGGGCACCACCATGCCCAGCAGCCCCAATTCACCCATCTTCGCCACGAGGGCGTCGTCGATCCAGCCTGCCTTTTCCCAGGCCTGCGCGTGGGGCGCGATTTCGCCACGGACAAAGTCCCGGGCCATGTCGCGGATCATCACTTGTTCTTCAGTCAGTTCGAGATCGTGCATGGCTCAGCTCCCGCTCTCAGGAAAACCGTGGAAGAAACTCGCGACATGTTCTGCGTCCAGCGCAGCGAGGGTCGGCGGGCTCCAGCGAGGTGTCTTGTCTTTATCGATCAGCAGGGCGCGTACGCCTTCGATCAGGTCGCCGCGTGCGAACCACTGACGGTCCAGGTGCAGCTCCAGTGCGAAGCACTGTTCGAGGCTTAAATGTCGACCACGACGGAGCATTTCCAGCGTCACCGCCATGGCAAGCGGTGAACGGGTTTCCAGCAGATTGGCCGTGGCAGTTGCCCATCCATGGCTGTCGGCGACGGTCACCGCGCGCAGTTGCTCGACCATGCTCGGCACATCCGGCAGGGCAAAAAAGTGATCGATGGCCGGGCGCAAGGCCTCAAGTGGCGCATCGGGTAAGGTTTGCACGGCGTGTTTGGCCAGCAGATTCTGCAGCGCCTTGAGCGGCGTGTCCTGCCATTCCATCTGATCGAGTCTTTCGTCGAGCAGCGCCAGTTTGCTGCTGTCCAGGTACCAGTCGGCGAGGCCGCAATACAGCGCATCGGCCGCACGAATCTGCACGCCGCTGACCCCCAGATAAATCCCCAGCTCACCGGGAATGCGCGGCAGGAAATAACTGCCACCGACATCCGGGAAATAACCGATGGCCACTTCCGGCATCGCCAGACGGCTCTTCTCGGTGACCACCCGCAGATCCGCGCCTTGCACCAGGCCCATGCCGCCACCGAGGACAAAACCGTCCATCAGCGCCAGCACCGGTTTGCGGTAGTGATGAATCGTCAGGTCGAGGGCATATTCCTCGACGAAAAAATCTTCGTGCAATGTGTCGCCGCTTTTGAAACTGTCGTACAGCGAGCGAATGTCGCCACCGGCGCAGAAGGCCTTTTCACCGGCACCGCGCAGGACAACGGCGTGAACATCGGCGTCAGTCGCCCAGGCATCGAGCTGCTGTTGCAGCAAACGCACCATGTCGAGGGTAATGGCGTTGAGACCGGCGGGGCGGTTGAGGGTCAGGTGACCGGTGTGATTGCGAACCTCGGCCAGCACTTCGTTCTGCGTGGCATCCATGGGCGGTGTCCGCTGGGATGAAGCCTGAGCTGTCATCAGTAACTCCCTGCTTTTATTGTCTTTATTCGAGAAGCTCGCGCGCGAGCGTTACCGGATCGTAACAGTGCAAATTTGCCCTGTACAACCCGGATATGTGCAGGCGCTGTCTGCGTTTTTACCTTAGACGATATGCACAGGATTACTTGGAAAAAACCTCACCGATACTGCGGCGTCTGGCGTGCATTTCACTGGCATGGATCAACTGCTCGAGATCCTCGGGCGTCACATCAATGAACGCCTCCATGTCCGCCAGCGCCAGTTTCAGGTCTTCGGCGGTGATGGCCTGGCTGTCGACGGGGGCAACTACCGGCGCCGGTTCTGCCGGGCGTTTCGGGTAACGGATGCGCGTCAGGTTGTTGTAGGCCAAGGCACTGAGCAGCATGCACGCCGCGCCGAGCATCACCGGCTCCATGGCTTTCCAATCCATGGCGATGGTCGCCGGATCGGCTAATACGAGCGTCAATGCCAGCGCCCCGGCTGGCGGATGCAGGCAACGCAGCCAGCACATCAGAATCAGCGCCATGCCCGCCGCCAGACAGGCACTGCCGAGCGTGCGCCCGAGCACATGGGCCACCAGCAACGCGACGACTCCAGCACACAAGTAACCACCGAGAATCGACCAAGGCTGGGCGAGAGCGCCGGACGACACGGCAAACAGCAACACCGCCGAGGCGCCCAACGGCCCGATCAAATGATAGGCGACGTCATGACCGAACACCTGCGCGCACAACCAAACGCTGAAGAGTGTGCCCAAGGCCATGCCGACAGCGGCGCGGCTCCATTCAGTGGGACGGGTGTTGATGGCGGCGGGCAACCAGCGAGCGAGCATGTGAATCCGATCCTTGCAGCAAATTCGAGGCAAAAAAAAGGACTTGTCCGGCATATCCGGAAAGCCCTCGAAGTGTTCCAACATTGGGGGAGGAACGTGCACAGTTTGCCGATCAATCTCGATGCTGACAAATTCATATTAATGCAGCTTTAGTGCATTATTTTTGAATTGAAGCGACGCGGCGGCCACGGACGAAGCACAAATAGCCGCCCACCGCCGCCAGTGCGCTCAAGACATAGAACATGCTCGGCGCCGGCGTATGCATCAGCAGAAACCCGCACATCACCGGACTCGCCGCACCGCCCAGGGCTGCAAGGTTCTGCGCGCCGTAATAGCTGCCGCGCAGGTCTTCGGGAGCAAGGGTATCGACAAACAGAAAGTCTGCCGGGTAAATGATCATCTCTCCCAATGTGAAGATGAACATCGCCACGCACCAGCCGACCAGATTGTCGGCCAGACTGAAGCCGATCAGCCCGACGATGAACAACGCGGTGCCGCCGGCAATCCAGTGGCGCAGGTGTTCGCGGGTGAGTAAACGACCGATCTGATACTGCAACACAATCACCGTGATCGCGTTGCAGGCGAGCAGGGCGGCCATGGTGTCCAGCGTCTGCTGTTGGGTATGCGTGACCAGCAGGTATTGCGACAGGTACAGAGTGAAACGCCCGTGCACCAGCGTGCTGAGCAGACAACCCAGGGTAAACAGGATCATCGTACGGTCGTTCTTCAGGATGATCAGGGTTTTCAGAAAGCTGGGTGGCGCAGCGATCGCCGAGACCGGATTCGCTTCGCGCGCGGCACCGTACAGCAGAAAGATGCTACCGATGGCAATCGCGCCCGCCACGATAAACGGTGCTGAGGGCTGAACGCCGGCGATCACCACACCGATCATCGGGCCGACGGCGTAACCGATGTTGGTCAGCGTGTAGTTCAGGGAAAACGCCTTGACCCGCTGGCCCACCGGCAGATTTTCACTGAGGATGGCTTTGGAGCAGATCAGGAACAGCGCCGATGCCGTTTCGCTGATGATCAGCACCAGCGTGACCCAATACAGATTCTGCGCGAAGGTCAGCAGGATCAGACCGATGCCGCTTGAGAGCATGGTCAGGATCAGCAACTGGCGTTTGTCCAGCCGATCGATGATGTAGCCACCGTACAACGACAACAGCGTGGCGCTGAACACCGCGATGCCCAGCAGCAAGCCGACATCTTGCGGGTTGAGGCCGAGTTTGTTGCTGAGAAACAGGGTCAGCAGCGGGCTGATCAGGGCGCGGCTGATAACGACGGTCAGCGAGCTGATCATCAACCGGCGGATGAGGCGCGAGTAGGTGGCCACGAAGGGTCAATGTCCTTATTTCAGAGGCTTGGTGGGCGTGCGTCATCCTCCATGCGCATGCAGCACGGGTCAAGTGGCCACACCCACAGGCTATGTGGGAGCGAGCTTGCTCGCGAAAGCAGTTTTTCAGTCACCATCAATGTCACAGACCCACCGCATTCGCGAGCAAGCTCGCTCCCACAGGGGAACTGTGGTGCCTCAGGAGAGGGGCAGGGCCATGGCACAGCGGCGGTCAGCAGGAAAGCCGTGGGTGATTTCGGCTTGCAGTGCTTCGCGTAAATAATCAGTTTTCGAAGGAATCAACTCGATAAACCCCATGCGCTGATAAAACGGCGCATTCCACGGCAGGTCGCGAAACGTGGTCAATGTCACGGCGTTCAAGTGCCGCTGTCGCGCGTGTTCAATCGCCGCCGAAACCAACTGTCGACCGATGCCTTGCCCCTGAAAGGCTTGACTGACGGACAGCTCTTCAATGTGCAGCCGCTGGGCGATTTCGACTGCGCGCAGAAAACCCGCCAGTTCGGTAGTTTCGGCGACCCACACATGCGCCTCCTCGATAGCCCGCAAATGTTGCGCAACCCCCGCCACTTCGGCATCCGCCAGCCAGGCCAATTGCGGGTCAAGACGAAACAACGCGGCAGCCGATCGCTCGACAGCGGGGAGGGCTGTGGCATCGCGTGCGTGGGCCTGACGTATGCAGATCATCCCGTTCTCTCAGCAAAAATCTGCACACAGGCTGCGTTTTCTCTCGGCCGATTTCAAGCGACGTCGGACTCATGCGGCCACTGTTGCAGCGGGATCGGCAACTTACGCGATTCGCCACGGCCCATCGGGAAGTACTGGAAACCGTTGCGTGCCAGACGCTCGGCGTCGTACAGGTTGCGCCCGTCGAAGATCACCGGGGTGTTGAGGCGCTGCTTGATCAAATCGAAATCCGGCGCTTTGAACTGCTGCCATTCAGTGCAGATGATCAGTGCGTCGGCGCCGGGCAGTACCGATTCCGGCGTGCCCATCAGCATCAGTTTCGATTCGTCCGGGTAGAGGTTCTGGGTTTCCTGCATGGCTTCCGGGTCGAAGGCGCGCACGCTGGCACCGGCCGCCCACAGTTCTTCCAGCAGCACACGACTTGGCGCATCACGCATGTCGTCGGTGTTGGGTTTGAACGCCAGCCCCCAAAGGGCGAAAGTCTTGCCGCGCAGATCACCCTTGTAGAACGCGTTGATGCGCTCGAACAACTTGTGTTTCTGCCGCTGGTTGATCGCCTCGACCGCTTGCAGCAAGTCGCTGGAGCAGTGCGCTTGTTCAGCACTGTGGATCAACGCACGCATGTCTTTGGGGAAGCACGAGCCGCCATAACCGCAGCCGGGGTAGATGAAGTGGTAACCGATGCGCGTGTCGGCACCGATGCCCTGGCGTACCGATTCGATGTCGGCGCCCAAGTGTTCGGCGAGTTCGGCGATCTGGTTGATGAAGCTGATCTTGGTCGCCAGCATGCAGTTGGCGGCGTACTTGGTCAGTTCGGCGCTGCGCAGGTCCATGAACATGATGCGGTCGTGGTTACGGTTGAACGGCGAGTACAGGTCGCGCATTACGTCGCGCACCTCATCACCTTCACAACCGATAACGATGCGGTCCGGACGCCGGCAATCGGCAACCGCCGAGCCTTCCTTGAGAAATTCCGGGTTGGAGACGATATCGAACTGCAGCAGGCGACCGACCTTGATCAAGGCCTTTTCGATATGCGTGCGCAGGGTATCGCCCGTGCCCACCGGCACCGTGGATTTCTCGACGATGATCAACGCCTGCTCACGATGACGGGCAATCGCGTCGCCGACCGAAAGCACGTAGCGCAGATCCGCCGAGCCGTCCTCCCGCGACGGCGTACCGACTGCAATAAACGCGACCCGAGCGTGCTGCACGGCGAGTTTTTCATCGGTGGTGAATTGCAGGCGTTTCGAATCCAGCCCTTCACGCACCAGGCTGGCCAGCCCCGGTTCGAAAATGCTCACGTGACCCTGGCGCAACAGGTCGACCTTCTTCTGGTCGACGTCCATGCACACGACATCATGGCCGACCTCGGCCAACACAGCCGCTTGCACCAGACCGACGTAACCGCTGCCAAACACTGTGATTTTCATGGAACACTCCTGAATGCGGGCGCACGGGCCGGACGCGTGTTGATGGTGATGACCCCGAGCATGACCAGCGCCACGCCCAGTGATTGGGTGAAACTGAAGGATTCGTTGAACAGCGGCAGACTGGCCGCCAGCAGGTACACCAGCGCGTAGCTGATGCTCAGCAGCGAATAGGCGCGGCCCAGCGGCAGGTCGCGCAGGGCGGCGAGCCAGCAGAGCATCGACAGGGCATAGGCGAAGATCGCCGCAATGACCACGGCCGATGCGCGCAGGTCGAGGCTGTCGATGTGCAGCCATTGTTCTGGTGCGGGCAGACGCGTCATGCTCCAGCGCATCGCGAGTTGCGCGGCGCTGACCAGCAAAACGCTGCCGAGGGCGAAAGTGATTCCGCGGCGCTTGTTCATGTCTGTTGCCCCAGCAAAACCACGCCGCCGATCACCAACGCCACGCCGAGCCAATGCTGGCGGTCGATGGGTTCGCGGAAGACGAAGCGGGCGATCAGGGTGATCAGCACAAAGTTGAGGCTGAGCATCGGGTAGGCGATGCCGACCTCCAGGCGCTGCAACACCACAAGCCACACCAGCAAGCCTGAACCGAGGGCGAACAGCGCCAGCCACAACCACGGCGAACGCAGTTTGTCGGTCCACGTCGACTCGACCCCGCGCCAACTCTCCACGGCGTACTTTTGCGCCACTTGGCCAAGACAGGTCAGCAGGCACGCGGCCAACAGCAGCAACAGGCTCATGACGCCACCTTCGGCAGGATCATGATCACCAGGTTGCCCTGCTCAAAACGGACGCCGTCCTTTGGCAACTTATCGATTTCGTCCAGTTCGTCCTGCCCCTTGACGCGCATTACCACGCCGACCGAACCGCTGCGGCGCGCCTCACGCATCCACTGTTGCACTTGATCGAAGTCAACCCGTTGTTGAATGCCGTCAGGATAGGCAAGGCCATATTTCAATTCGCCTATCGTGTTGTACAACGCGACTTGCGGGGTTTTCAGACGCCAGGCCAGCGCCGACGCCGCGCCCAGGTCGTTGCTCAGCAGGTGATCGGTCTGTGCCAGCTCGGTGAGGTGATGCTTGATGAACTGATCCGGCATCTTGTTGGCGACCACCGATCTGGGCATCGCTGCCGGCAAAACGGCGATCAGCAACAGGCTGCCCAGCGCCGGCGCCGCCCAGCATTGCAACGGCAGAAAGGCTTGCAGCAGGTTGGCGATGATCCAGCCGATCAAGGCAATGAACACCAGCACCATGCTGTGCAGTTCGTGGTCGTACACCGGTTTGGTCAGTTGCAGATACACCAGCGCAATCAGCGTGACGATGCCCAGCAGCAGATTGAGCACACCATTGATGCTCAGCGCCCGACCTTGTTCCAGACGCAAGCGGTCGGCCAGCGCATTGCCGAGCAGCAACGCCAGCGGCAGCAGGCACGGCAGGATGTAGGTCGGCAATTTGCCGTTGCTCAGGCTGAAGAACAGCAGCGGCATCAGCAGCCACAGCAGCAAAAACACGACTTTGGGCTGAGTTCGGGTCTGCCAGGCTTGTTTGAATGAAGTCGGCAGCAATCCCGCCCACGGCAAACTGAACGCCACCAACAGCGGCAAGTAGAACCACCACGGTGCATCATGCTGGGCATCGTCACCGGCAAAGCGGCGGATGTGTTCATGCCAGAAGAAGAACCGCCAGTAGTCCGGCTCCTGCGCATGCACCGAGAGCACCCACGGCAAGCTGACGACGATTGCGATGGCAATCGCCACCGGGCCGTACATCAGCAGTTCACGCCAGCGTTTTTGCCAAAGCATCCACGGCAAGGCGATCAGCACGGGCAGCAGCCAGGCGAGAAAACCCTTGGTCATGAAACCCATGCCGCAGGCCAGCCCCAGCACTGCCCAGGCAACCATTCGCTTGCCGCTGGTTTGACTGTCGACGGCAAACCACAGCGCCACCAGACTCAGGTTGACCCAGAAGGTGAATTGCGGATCGAGGTTGGCGTAACCGGCCTGACCGGCAACGATGGTGAAGCTCATGTAAAGCAGCGCGCAGACAAAGCTTTTGTGCGGCTCGTTCCACAAGCGCCGGGCGATCAGATAGCACAGCAACACGCTCAACCCGGTGCTGAGTGCCGAGGCGAAGCGTACGCCAAAGAGGTTTTGCCCGAACAACTCTTGCCCGAGTGCAATCATCCAGTAGCCGGCAATCGGCTTCTCGAAATAGCGCAGGCTCATGAAGTGCGGCGACACCCAGTTGCCGCTCAGCAGCATGTCCTGGCTGATCTGCGCGTAGCGAGATTCATCGGGAATCCACAGGCCATGCGTACCCACTGGCAGCAGGTAAGCCAGCAGACCGATTCCCAGCAACAGCAACGGCAATGCCCAGCGTTTGGTCATGCGCCTTGCACTCCCAGCCAGCCTTCACGACCATCGAGCGCGCCACGTTGCACGCGGCCCACGGGCAAGGTGTTGAAGAACTCGGGCAACAAATCGCCCAGCGGTGTGAAGTCGATGTGGCGCTGACGCGCAGCAGCGAGCAGTTGACGAAATTCTTCAGCCATCAGAATCCCTTCGACCTCGGCATGAATGGTGTAGACGTTGAGCTGTTGCGCACGGAAGTGATCGAGAATGAAACCGTTGAAATCCCGCGCCGCAACGATGGGGCCGACGACTTCATCGAAGGTCGGCAGGTCCACCGGAATCTGCGGGGTGCCCGGCGTACCGTCGGCCAGCAGCGGACGAAACAGCCGCGACCCCCGGCAATCGCTGTTGTAGCGAAAGCCGAAGGCTTGCTTGGCCTCGATCACGCGCTCGTCCGCACGCCAACCGGCAGCGGCGGAACACTCGACTTTTTCGCCGAGAATGTCGCTCAAGGTGTCGACGCCCTGACGGATCTGCTCGATCAGTTGCGCATTGCTCCAGCGCCCGGCATTGGCCTGCCAGCCGTGGTGGTCCCAGGCATGCAAACCCACTTCATGACCGGCATCCCGGGCCTGACGCATCAGGTGCCCGAGTTCGCGGCCAATCGGTTTACCCGGCCACGCGGTGCCGGCCAGCAGAATGTCCCAGCCATACAGGCCGGCAGCATTGGAGCGGAGCATTTTCCAGAGGAACTGCGGGCGGATCAGGCGCCACAGATGCCGGCCCATGTTGTCGGGGCCGACACTGAAGAAAAACGTCGCCTTGATCTGCGCCTCGTCGAGTATTTCCAGCAAACGCGGCACCCCTTCACGGGTGCCGCGATAGGTATCGACGTCGATACGAAGGCCTGCCTGCATTAGCGCTTGTCCGCTTGTTCGAGCATGGCTTCACGTAAGAAGAAGTCGAGCGTGTTGCCAATGGTCTCGCGCATCTCCACGGTCGGCGTCCAGTCGAGCAGACGCTTGGCATTGGCGATGCTGGGTTTGCGGTGTTCGACATCCTGATAACCGGCGCCGTAGAACGCCTTGCTCTCAACATCGCGGAAACCGGCGAACGGCGGGAAGTTGTCGCGCAACGGATGCGCTTCGAACTGACGCAGCAGCTCTTCGCCCAACTGACGGATGCTGGCTTCGTTGTCCGGGTTGCCGATGTTGATGATCTGACCGTTGCAGACATCGTTGTCGTTATCGATGATCCGCGCCAGTGCCTCGACGCCGTCGGCGATGTCGGTGAAGCAGCGCTTTTGCTCGCCGCCGTCGAACAGGCGAATCGGCGTGCCTTCCACCAGATTCAATATCAACTGAGTAATTGCGCGGGAGCTGCCGATACGGGCCGAATCCAGACGATCAAGGCGCGGGCCCATCCAGTTGAAGGGACGGAACAGGGTGAAATTCAGACCCTTGGCGCCATAGGCCCAGATCACCCGGTCGAGCAGTTGTTTGGACACCGAGTAGATCCAGCGCTGCTTGTTGATCGGGCCGACCACCAGGTTCGAAGTGTCTTCGTCGAAGTGCTTGTCCTGGCACATGCCATAGACTTCCGAGGTCGACGGGAAGATCACGCGCTTGTTGTACTTGACGCAGTAGCGCACCAGTTTCAGGTTTTCTTCGAAGTCGAGTTCGAACACGCGCAGCGGGTTGCGGGTGTATTCGATCGGTGTGGCGATGGCCACCAGCGGCAGGACCACGTCGCACTTCTTGATGTGGTACTCGATCCACTCGGAGTGAATGCTGATGTCGCCTTCGACGTAGTGGAAGTGCGGATGGCTGCGCAGGCGATCGATGGCGTCGGAGCCGATGTCCAGACCATAGACTTCGTAGCGGTCGTCACGCAGCAGGCGCTCGGACAAGTGATTGCCGATAAAACCGTTGACGCCGAGGATCAGCACGCGAGTACGGCGTGGCGCGCGGCCGGATTCAGCGCCGCGCAGCAGCGAGCCGTCGACCAGGCCGAGTTCACTGGCCAGTTGCGGGCCGCTGAGGAACAGGCCGTTGTCATTGCGCTGGCCGGAGAGGATCACCAGCGAGTCTTCGCCACAGGCAATGCGCAGCGGGTCGACGCTGATCACCCGGCCCGGCGCCTGGCCTTGGTTGCCTTTGACGACTTCGGCGCTCCAGACGATGAGTTTGTGCTCGCCGACGGCGCAAATAGCGCCCGGATACGGCTGGGTTACGGCGCGCACCAGGTTGAACAGTTCTTCGGCAGGTTTCGCCCAGACCAGTTTGCCGTCCGCTGCGGTGCGACGACCAAACACGGTGGCTTTCGATTCGTCCTGTGGGGTTTCGCTGGTCTCGCCTTGCAGCATCGCCGGCAGCGTGTCGCGCAGCAGATAGGTGGCGGCGATGCGCAACTTGCCGTGCAGGCTCAACGCGGTGTCGCTGCGTTCGATGGCGACACGCTGCTGGGCAACGATGGCGCCAGCATCGGCACGCTTGACCATGCGGTGCAAAGTGACGCCGGTTTCGCTTTCGCCGTTGACCAGCACCCAGTTCGCCGGCGCGCGGCCACGGTAGCTCGGCAACAGTGAACCGTGCAGGTTGAACGCACCTTTTTTGGCCACGGCCAGCAACGACTCGCTCAGCAGATTGCGGTAGTAAAACGAGAAAATGTACTCAGGGGCGAGCTTGGCAATGCGCTCGATCCACAACGGGTGGTTGACGTCTTCCGGCGCGTGCACCGGGATGCCTTTGTTGGCGCACAGTTGCGCAACCGATCCGTAGAACGCGTTCTCTTTCGGATCATCGGCGTGAGTGAAAACCGCCGCAATGTCATAGCCGCTGTCGAGCAGGGTTTGAATGCCGGCGCAGCCGATATCGTGATAAGCGAAGACAACCGTTTTTGCGCTCATGAGAGAACCTGATCATTGGAGGAGGAGAGACCGTCGACGGTGATGGCGCGCGGCGGCATGGCGGGTTGGCCGCGCAAGACTTTTTCCACGAAGAAACGCGGGCGGGCACGCACGTCGCTGTACATGCGCCCCAGGTATTCGCCGAGCAGGCCCATGCCGATGAACTGGCCACCGGTGAACACGAACAACACCGCGAACAGCACGAACATGCCGTGACCGGCCCAGCCGGCCCCGAACACCAGACGCAGCACGATCAGTGCGGCGGCAAACAGCACGCCGAGGCCGGCCATGGTGAAACCGACGATGCTCAGCAGGCGCAGCGGCGTAGTGGTCATGCAGGTGATCAGGTCGAACATCAGGTTGATCAGACGCATCGGGCTGTACTTCGAATCGCCGTGTTCACGCTCGGCGTGGGCGACGACAATCTCGGTGGTGTGGCGGGCGAAGCTGTTGGCCAGAATCGGAATGAACGTGCTGCGTTCACGGCAGGCGAGCATGGCGTCGATGATCGTGCGGCGGTAAGCGCGGAGCATGCAGCCGTAGTCGCTCATGGCGACGCCGGTGGAGCGTTGCACGGCGAGGTTGATCAGCTTCGACGGATAGCGCCGCAGGGCCGAATCCTGACGATTGCCGCGTACCGTGCCGACGACGTCGTAGCCTTTTTCGGCTTCGGCAACCAGCCGGGGGATTTCTTCCGGCGGGTTCTGCAGGTCGGCGTCGAGGGTGATGACCACATCGCCTTCGCACTGTTCGAAACCGGCCATGATTGCCGCGTGCTGGCCGTAGTTGCGGTTGAGGAAGACCGCCACGAACGGGCTGTCCTCAAGGGTTGCGGCTTCTTCCAGCATATTCGCGGACTCGTCACGGCTGCCGTCGTCGACGAGGACGATTTCATAGTCGTGACGCAACATGCGGCAGGCTGCTTCAGTGCGGCGCAGCAGTTCTGGCAGGCTGTCCTGTTCGTTGTAGACCGGTATGACGATCGACACACAGCGGATCGGATAAGGTTTCACGGGCGTTTGTCCATTAGGGAGGCGATGGCACCGACCACGCGATCAAGGTCTTGAACGCTCATGTCGGGAAACAACGGAATCGAGCACAGCCGCGCCGAGTTCCACTCGGTGTCGGGCAGGTAGAGGTCGGGATCACGCTGGCGGTACCAGGTGTGCAGATGGGTGGCGATGAAATGGATACCGGTGCCGATGCCTTGGTCCTGCAAGCCTTTCATGAAGGCTTCACGGTCGATGCCGCAGCGCTCGCTGTCGATGCGCAGGATGAACAGGTGCCAGGTGTGGGTCTGCGCGTAGGCGGGCACGGCCAGTGGTTGCACCGGCAGGCCTTCGAGTTTTTGCCGGTAGGCGGCGGCCAGTTCGCTGCGGCGGGCGTTGATCGCGTCCAGACGCTCCAGTTGCACCAAAGCAATCGCGGCGTTGATGTCGGCGAGGTTGTATTTGAACCCCGGTTCCATCACCTGGGCCTGCGGCTTGCGGCCACCGGTCAGGCGATCGTAGGCGTCAACGCCCAAACCGTGGAACTTGAGCATGCGCACGCGGCTGGCCAAGGCTTCGTCGTCGGTGACGAACATCGCGCCTTCTGCGCTGGTCATGTTCTTGATCGCGTGGAACGAAAAAATCGCCGTGCCCTGCGCGCCAACGCGACGACCCTTGTAGCGCGTGCCGGCAGCGTGGGCGGCGTCCTCGATCACCGCAATGCCGTGCTTGGCGGCCAGCGCATACAGCGGATCGAGATCGAACGCAGCTCCGGCGTAATGCACTGGAACGATCGCTTTGGTGCGCGGGGTGATGGCGGCTTCGATGCGCGCGGCGTCGGTCATCAAGGTGTCGCGATCAACGTCGACGAATACCGGTTTGGCACCGAGCAGCGAGATCATGTTGGCGGTCGAGACCCAGGTCTGCGAGGGCGTAATCACCTCATCACCGGGGCCGATGCCCAAGGCCAGTAACGTGATGTGCATGCCACCGGTTGCCGAGGAAAGTGCCACTGCATGCTTGCAGCCGACATAGTCGGCAAATTGTTCTTCCAGTGCCTGGCTTTTAGGGCCGGTAGTAATCCAGCCCGAACGTAATACTTGTTCAACCGCGGCTATTTCTTCATCGCCGATACGCGGCCGGGAAAACGGCAGAAACGCTTGACTCATAAGAACCTCGGGGCGACAGCCATCCTTCAGCCGATTGTCTGAAAAACACGGGATTTCAATGGGTTGAGATACCGGCCGGGGAATACCTGATTGACTTTCAAGTCCGCGGCCGGCAGGGTTGCATGCCTTTCGGGGCAACCTGTTGTAACTAAGGTTATGCGCGTTTTTGTCAAAGGAACATGAAAAAGCGGTCGGCGATTCGTCTATCTGTAACCCATACAGCCACCGTTCAGACTTCTTCCGTTCATCGGTTCTTTAATCGAAAAGTCCTACGGAAGAGTCGCTCTTTATATAAATCTCGTTGCACTTTTAAGTTGTTTTGTTGAACTGTTTTCTATTCAAGGCCGTTTCGTTTGATTGACTTGTCGAGTACTGAATCCACCCCGTCCAACACTAATCCGCTGACGCTTTATCTGGCACGCCTGGCGCCTTCCAGCCAACTGACCATGCGTTATGTCTTGCAGGATGCTGCGGACCGCCTCGGTTTCGAAGACGTGGACATCGAGGAAATCCCCTGGCACGGGCTGCAACCGGAAGACGTCGTGGCGCTGGTCGCCGCATTGCGCGCCGACGGTTACGCGCCGAATACCTCGTCGCTGTATGTAAATGCCGTGCGCGGGGTGATGAATGAAGCCTGGCGCATGAGCCTGATCAGTCAGGACCATCTGCTGAAGATGCGTTCGGTCAAGGGCATCGCCGGTACGCGGTTATCTCAGGGGCGCAACTTGAAGCGCACCTTGATCCACGAATTGATGGAAGTCTGTGCCGCTGATCCGCGCCCTCAGGGCCTGCGCGATGCGGCGGTGATTGCGTTGTTGTACGGCACCGGCATGCGTAAATCGGAGTCGGTGGACCTGGACTTGAATCAGGTCGACTTCACCGAGCGCAGCCTCACCGTTACCGGCAAAGGCAATAAACAACTGATCAAGTACGCGCCGGCCTGGGCGTTCGCCAAACTTTATGCATGGCTGGAGCTGCGACGTTCAGAACTCAAGGAAGGCGAGACTGACGATGCCTTTCTGTTCAACCGCATCCGTCGCGGCAGCCATATCACCCGCGAGCGCATCACCAAACACGCGATTTACTACATCGCCCGTCAGCGCGGCACTCAGGTCGGGGTGAAGATCATGCCGCACGACTTCCGTCGCTCGTTCATCACCCGGGTGATTGAGGAACATGATCTATCGATTGCGCAGAAGCTTGCGCACCACAGCAACATCCAGACCACCGCCAACTACGATGTGCGGGATGACAACGAGCGGAGGCGTGCGGTGGATCGTTTCGATCTCTAGGCGCCGTCAGGAAGGGGAAGGGCAGGTGCGCGCGTTGCCGGTTGCCGCCCGACTGATCTGCTCGGCCAGACGTTTGACGTTGTGCTGCTGGGCGCCCACCAGATCATCGATGGTCGGGCCGGACGGTGTTTGCAGGGTCGAACGGCAGGTCAGCAAGCCATTGTCAGTGGCGCCGACGGGGCGCAAGCGCCATTTGGCGTCGATCAGGCCGTACTGACCGGGGATCGAGTCGAAGCGTTGCACTTCGATGCGCACGGAAACGTTGCCTTGGCCACTGGTATTGCTCAATTGATCGGCCAACGCACCGCGCAATTCATCCGCCAGTGTCGCCCCCCACCAATCGGTTTCCAGAATCGCCAGGCCGCTGTTGCCCTGGCGGATAACGATTTGCGCCCGGTCGACCTGCGGCGGCACGCTCAGCGCTTCAATCGGAATCTGCGCGCCGCTCCGTGTGTTGGCGACCTGCACCGGCGTCAGTGTGTGAAAACTGATCGGGTCGCTGCGACAGGCGCCCAGCAGCATGAACGCAGCGAGCACGGTGATTTTCAGCGGTACAGCCATGGTTCAGCTCCTGTGCTCAGTTGCGTGGCGGGCCTTTCAGATCAATAGGTGCTGCGTTATCGGGGCGGCCACGAATCAGCGATTCCGGATGCCTGCCCAGATAATCCGACAGCTCACGCAGCGAACGCGACATGCGCCCGAGTTCGTCGAGGGTTTCCGTGAGTTTTTCGCGTTGCGGCGAATCTTCGGCCAGGGTCGAACTGGCGGACTGCAGGGTCTTGCTGACATCGGCAAGGGTGCTCTGCACGCCCGGCAAGGTCTTGGCGTTGAACTGGGCCAGGCCTTTACGCAGTTCGACCAGATTGCTGTCGAGGTTGTTGGCAATGCGATCCACTGGCAATTTGTTGAGCTTGTCGACCACCGCTTCGAGTTTTTCCTGCAACTGTTCGAGGCTGCCCGGAACAGTTGGAATCATCACCGGACGCAGTGAAGGGTCAAAGGCGACTTTCTCGGCTTTCGGGAAGAAGTCCAGGGCAACGTACAGTTGACCCGTCAGCAGGTTGCCACTGCGCGCCTGGGCGCGCAGGCCATTGTCGATAAAAGTGCCGATCAAGCGGATGCCGGCTGCTTCGTCGTTTGGATCATGTTTGAACGCTGTGAGCATTTTTCCGTATGCCATGCCCAGGCGTTGCGGGTAAATCACGATGCCGACGTTAAGCGGGAAGGCGCGTTTTTTCGCGTCGAAATCCAGATTGATCGCCACCACCCGACCGATTTCCATGCCGAGGAATTCCACTGGTGCGCCGACCTTCAAGCCGCGCAGGGATTGGTCGAAACGCAGACTCAGGTATTGCGCCTTGCCATTGGGTGGGGCGAGGGCGGTGGTCTGGTCGGCGAACAGTTCGAACTCTTTGTCATCGGCGGCGGCCACGTCGTTGGGGCTGTAATCCGGCGCACGGAAAGCGATACCGCCCACCAGCATGGAGGAAAGGGATTCGGTTTTTACCTGAAAACCGTTGGCGCCAACACTGACGTCAATGCCACTGGCGTTCCAGAATCGGGTGTTTTCGGTGACGAACGCATCATTGGGCGCGTGAATGAACACTTCGATATTCACGCCTTTACCGTCAGGCGCCAGCTCGTAGGTGACGACCTGACCGACCGGGATCTTGCGGTAATACACCGGCGAACCGATGTCCAGCGAACCGAGATCCTGGGTGTGCAGCATGAAGCGCTTGCCCGGTTCGCCGTAGGTGATCGGCGGCGGGTTTTCCAGGCCTTTGAATTGTTTGGCGCGGTTGTTGGCCTGCCCGACGTCGGCGCCGATGTAGTCGCCAGACAGCAGGGTGTCGATGCCCGACACACCGCCTGCGCCGATACGTGGGCGCACCACCCAGAACTGTGAGTCTTCGCGGGTAAAGCTTTCGGCCTGCTTGGCGAGTTTGATAGTGGCGTTGACGCTCTTCTGGTCATCGCTCAATGCGACATCGGTGACCTGACCGATCACTACGTTGCGGTACTTGACGTCAGTCTTGTTCGCCACCAGGCCGCTGCCGGTCTTGAAGTTGACGGTGATGCTGGGCCCTTCCTGCAGGATGTTGTGCACCACCAGCGAAATGCCCACCAACACCGCCACGATCGGTACGATCCAGACGAGGGAGATGCCGAACCGGCTGGTTTTGACGGGGGCTTGGCCTGGCGCTCGCGGCTCGTCGATGGCTGACGACTTCATCCATGTCCTCCTTAATTCATTGGGCACTGAGCGTCAGGAACGCAAAAGCACTTCATCAATATAGAAGCGCTTGGCGATAGAGCAAATGTGAATAGCTCACCTGCGCTTGATGATCGTTCCTACGCTCTGCGTGGGAACGCCTCAAGGGACGCTCTGCGTCCAGTGACGCGGAGCGTCACGGGCTGCGTTCCCACGCAGAGCGTGGGAACGATCAGATCGTGTCTGCGCTGTCAGCCGAGCATTTCCCGCAGGCGATACCAGAACATTCCCAGCGCCAGCAGTGGCGAACGCAGGGCCGGGCCGCCGGGGAAGGTCATGTGCGGCACGCCGCTGAACACGTCCATGCCTTGGCTGTGACCGGCATGAATCGCCTCGCCGAGCAGTTTCGCGCACCAGTGCGTGACGTTCAGGCCATGGCCGGAATAGCCCTGCGCATAGAACACGTTCGGGTGCTGTTTGAGCCGGCCGACCTGCGGGAAGCGGTTGGCGGTGATGCCGATCTTGCCGCCCCATTGGTAATCGATGCGCACGTCGGCCAGTTGCGGGAAGACCTTGAGCATCTTCGGCCGCATATACGCGGCGATGTCCGCCGGATCGCGCCCGGAATAGTGGCAGGCACCGCCGAACAGCAGGCGCCGGTCCGCCGAGAGCCGGTAGTAATCGAGGCCGACTTTCTGGTCGCACACCGCCAGATTCTGCGGGATCAGTTGCGCGGCGCGCGCCTCGGACAACGGTTCGGTGGCGATGATGTAACTGCCGGCGGGCAGGACTTTGCCACTGAGTTGTTGTTCGAGGTCGTCCAGATGCGCGTTGCAGCCGAGTACCAGACTGCCGGCACGCACCGTGCCGTTTGCACAACGCACCTGCACAGTCGGGCCGTGGATGATTTCAAGTACTTCACTCTGCTCGAAAATCCGCACGCCCAACGATGCTGCAAGTCGCGCTTCGCCTTGCACCAGATCCAGCGGGTGCAGGTGACCGGACCCCATGTCCACCAGACCACCGGCATAGATGTCGGAGTTGACCACCTGCTGGCGGACCTGATCCGGGTCGATCAGCCGGGTCTCGTGGGCGTAACCGAGTTCGGCGAGGTCGACCAATTCGTCCTTGAATGCAGCGAACTGCGCCGGGGTGTTGGCCAGATCGCAGAAGCCCCAGCGCAAGTCGCACTCGATGCCGTTCTCGCCAATGCGCTGACGCACCAGTTCCACCGAATCAATGCCGGCACGCTGCAAGTAACGCACGCCTTCCTGACCGACGTACTTGGCGAAACCTTCGACCTCATGGCCGATGCCACGGATCAACTGACCGCCATTACGCCCGCTGGCGCCCCAGCCGATGCGCCGGGCTTCGATCAACACCACTGACAACCCGCGCTGGGCCAGCTCGATAGCGGTGTTGACCCCGGTGAACCCGCCGCCGATCACGCAGACATCGGCCGTCAGGTCACCGTCCAGCAGCGGATAAGGTGTGCTCGCCCGCGCCGAAGCGGCGTAGTAGGAGCGGGCGTGTTCCTGGGTGTACTGATTCATTTGTTCGACTTCACTTTGCTCCAGGACCGGGTCATCAGACGCATGATCGCCTGGGGCGGGGTAGAGGAGATGTAGAGCTTGTCGAGCACTGCCTGGGATGGATACACCTCAGGGTTGTTGACCAGCTCCTGATCCATGTATTGCTTGGCGGCCGGGTTCGGATTGGCGTAACCGACCGACGCACTGACCTTGGCGATCACTTGCGGATCGAGCAGGTAATTGATGAAGGCGTGGGCTTCTTTGGTGTTGCTCGCATCGGCAGGGATGGCCAACAGGTCGAACCAGAGGTTGGCGCCTTCCTTCGGAATGGCGTAGGCGATGTTCACGCCGTTCTTGGCTTCCTTGGCCCGATTGGCTGCCTGGAACACGTCGCCGGAATAACCGAAGGCCACGCAGATATCGCCGTTGGCCAGGTCCGAGACGTATTTCGAGGAATGGAAATAGGTGATGTACGGGCGGATGCTCAGCAGTTTGGCTTCAGCTTTTTTGTAGTCTTCCGGGTTTTCGCTGCGTGGGTCCATGCCCATGTAGTTGAGGACCGCCGGGAACACTTCGTCGGCGGAGTCCATCATCGACACGCCGCACTGGCTGAGTTTTTTCAGGTTCTCAGGCTCGAACAGCACGGCCCAGGAGTCGATATGGTCGATGCCCAGCACTTGCTTGACCTTGTCGACGTTGTAGCCAATGCCGTTGGTGCCCCACAGGTACGGCACCGAGTGCGCGTTGCCCGGATCGTTTTTCTCCAGCAGTTCGAGCAGTTTCGGGTCGAGGTTCTTGAAGTTCGGCAACTGCGAGCGATCAAGTTTGAGGAACGCGCCGGCCTTCACCTGACGAGCCAGAAAGTGATTGGACGGCACCACCACGTCATACCCGGTACGACCGGCGAGGAGCTTGCCTTCCAGGGTTTCGTTGGAGTCAAAAACGTCGTAGATCACCTTTATTCCGGTTTGGTTCTGGAAGTCGGCGAGGGTGGTTTCGCCGATGTAGTCGGTCCAGTTGTAGACGCTGACCTGGGGTTGGGCGTGCGCTACGGCGCTGAACAGCACGCTCAGGGCGACCGGGAGTACGGATTTCAACAGACGCATTTCGACACCTCTTCTTAGAATGATCGTTCCCACGCTCTGCGTGGGAATGCCTCAACGGACGCTCCGCGTTCGGCTTTGGATGGGACGCGGAGCGTCCCGGGCTGCATTCCCACGCAGAGCGTGGGAACGATCGACATAGGGGATCTTTTAGGTTGGGTTAAACGCTGAGCATCAGGAACTCACGCTCCCACGAGCTGATCACGCGTTTGAAGTTTTCATGCTCGGCACGCTTCACCGCGACATAGCCGCGGACAAACTTGTCGCCAAGGTATTGCGCCACGGCCTCGCACTCTTCCATTTGCGTCAGCGCTTCTTCGATGGTGATCGGCAGGCGCAGGTTGCGGCGCTCATACGCGCGACCCTGGACCGCAGCGCTCGGCGCGATGCCTTCGACCATGCCGATGTAACCGCAGAGCAAGCTCGCGGCAATCGCCAGGTAGGGGTTGGCATCGGCGCCCGGCAAGCGGTTTTCAACGCGCATGGCTTCCGGGCTGGACGTCGGCACACGCAAACCAACGGTGCGGTTTTCTTCGCCCCATTCAACGTTGACCGGCGCCGAGGTGTCTGGCAGGAAACGGCGGAACGAGTTGACGTTGGGCGCGAACATCGGCAGCACTTTCGGGATGTACTTCTGCAAACCGCCGATGTAATGCAGGAATAGCTCGCTCATCTGCCCCTCTTCATTGGCGAAGATCGGCTTGCCGGTGGCGATGTCCACCACGCTCTGGTGAATGTGCATGGCGCTGCCCGGCTCATCGCCAATCGGCTTGGCCATGAATGTCGCGGCGACGTTGTGCTTGAGTGCAGCCTCACGCATGGTGCGTTTGAACACGGTGATCTGGTCGGCCAGATCCAGCGCGTCGCCGTGACGGAAGTTGATTTCCATCTGCGCCGGGCCGTCTTCGTGGATCAGCGTGTCGAGGTCCAGACCTTGCAGTTCGCACCAGTCATAGACGTCTTCGAACAACGGATCGAATTCGTTGGCGGCATCGATGGAGAACGACTGCCGACCGCTTTCAGCACGGCCCGAGCGGCCCAGCGGTGCCTTGAGCGGCAAGTCCGGGTCTTCGCAGCGTTGGGTCAGGTAGAACTCCATTTCCGGCGCCACAATCGGCTTCCAGCCTTTGTCGGTGTACAGCTGCAAGACTTTCTTCAGCACGTTGCGCGGCGACAGTTCGATCGGATTGCCGAACTTGTCGAAGGTGTCGTGGATGACGATGGCGGTCGGCTCGATCGCCCATGGAATCACGTAGACCGCGTCAGCCACGGGCTTGCAGACCATGTCGATATCGGCAGGATCGAGCAGGTCGTAGTAGATGTCGTCGTCGACAAAATCCCCGGTTACCGTTTGCAGCAGCACACTTTCCGGCAGGCGCATGCCTCGCTCATGCAGGAACTTGTTGGTCGGTGCGATCTTGCCGCGGGCAATGCCGGTCAGGTCGCTGACCACACATTCGACTTCGGTAATCTTGTGATCTTTCAGCCACGTGAACAGCTGATCGAAAGGGGCATTCATAAAGACCTCGTTATTGGTTTTATAGACGCCGGGGAGGGCGGGTTTCATCTTCCGCCCCTTCCCCTGTGGCGCGTTGACGACTATCTTGGGCGAGCCTTGCCGTTCCATCTATCCACTTTAAGCAGCACCAAAGCGCACCAAAAGAGTGCGCAAGGTCACCCCATGACAACGTGTAATCCGCTACAAGTCCAAGCGTTCAACACCGCCGATGTCGCCGAACAAGTCCGTGCCACGCCGGGCTGGGTTCAGCATTACCAACAGATGTCGCCGGGCCATTTCGCCGGGCAGATCCGCTATCTGGATCTGCAGGGTGTCGAGGTTTATGAAGAGCAGATGAACACCCGCGTTGAACAGAATTTCAGTGCGCCGTCGGGTGCCTTGGCGTTCTGTTTTGATCGCAGCGACAACGCGCTGTACCTGCTCAATGAAGAGAGCCGCAACATCTGGATCACCCCGGAGAACTACCAGGAAATCGCCGTGGTGTTCGGCCCGGAGTTTGTCCGTCAGCACGGCCTGAATGTGGCGAAACTCGAAGGCTTGTTCATGACGCAACTCAATTGCGGGCAGAACGCCTTGTTCAGTCGCTGGTTAAGCTCGATTCTCACGAAGTTGTCGCAAGCTGTTGATCCGCTTGATAAAGATACGCTGACAAAGCAGCTGCTCGAAGACTGTTTGTTCATCCTCGACAACGCTCATGCCAGCCTTGATCGCGGCGGATTACAGCGGCGTAGCGAAGAACGGATGATCATGAAACGGATAGGCGAGTGGGCGGCGGATTCGCCGGAAGACACGGTCAATCTGCTTGAGCTTTCGCAGGTGGCGGGGGTGCCATTGCGGCAATTGCAGCAGGCGTTCAAGGCCTACACCGGGATGACCCCGAGTCACTGGCTGCGCCTGCGCCGGTTGAACAGCGCACACCGCGAATTGCTCAAACGCCGGCCGACGGAAACTACGGTGGCCGAGGTGGCGATGCACTGGTCGTTCTGGCATTTGGGAAGGTTTTCAAGCAGTTATCGGGCGTTGTTCAAGGAGTTTCCGAGTGAGACGCTGAAACGCTCATAAACGCGTGGCGGATAAAAAGGCTTTGTGTCGGCGAGCGAGTTAAATAGAATCAGTCTCATTTGAATTCTTACTTCGCGCCGGGACTCTTGAGATGACTGAAGCAGCGACGCCCTCGCCGCAGCACCTGCACGAACTGTATCGCGATCACCGAGGCTGGCTGGAAACCTGGCTGCGCCGGCGGATGGGCAACGCTTGGGATGCGGCTGATCTCAGTCAGGACACCTTCTTGCGCGTGCTGTGCAGCGCTCAGCCGATCGCCGACATGCGCGAGCCGCGCGCTTATCTGCTGACCGTGGGCAAACGCCTGCTGAGCAATTTCTACACCCGTCGCAGTCTGGAAAAAGCCTACCTCGAAGCCTTGGCGCAATTGCCCGAAGAGTGCGTGCCGTCGCCCGAGCAGCGCTGGCTGCTGCTGGAAACACTGCAAGCGCTGGATGAACTGCTTGATGGTTTGCCGCGAGCCGTGCGCCGGGCCTTTCTCTTGAGTCAGCTCGAAGGCCTCGGTTACCGTGAAATCGCCGAACGTTTGCAGGTCTCGGAACGCAGCATAAAACGATATATGGCAATGGCTTACGAGCATTGTTTGATGTTGGATCTATGATGCGTGTCGCTCCCAATACCGAAGCGCGTGAAGTGGCGCGTGCCGCCGCACAGTGGTTGGCATTGCTGGAATCCGGCGAGGCCAGTGAAGCCGATCACGTGGGACTGAAGCACTGGCGCGACAGCGATAGCCGCCATGAAAACGCCTGGCAGAAGATTCAATTGCTGCGCCAGCGCTTTTCCAGTCTGCCGACGGAATTGGCCATGGCCACACTCGATCGCCCGGATCTGGCGCGTCGTGCAGCATTGAAAAGGGCGCTGGGGCTGGCGGCTTTGGTGCCTGCGGCGTGGCTGATCAGTCGCCAGTTGCCGCTCGACGTCTGGCGCGCGGATTTGCAGACCTCCACCGGCGAGCACTCGCGAACACGGCTGGCCGACGGCAGCACCTTGCAACTGAACACCGCCAGTGCGGTGAATGTCGATCTGGCCAGCCGTGAGTTGACGTTGGTGCGTGGCGAAATGGCGCTCAACGTTCCGGGTAGCACGGCATTGACAGTCAACGCGTCGTACGGTCGGATCATTGTCAGCCGCAGCGAAGTCTGCGTGCGCCTCAACGAGCGTGAGTGCAACGTGTCGGTGGTCAGCGGCTCGGTGCAATTGCAGCCGTTGCACGGCCCGGCGCTGCAGTTGAACGCCGGGCAACAGGTCAATTTGCAGGCCTCCGGCGCCGGACCGATCGCGCTGTTCGACGCCAAAATGCCGGGTTGGCGTGACGGTGTGTTGATGGCGCAGAACCAGCCGTTGGGGGATTTCCTGCGCGAGTTGAGCCGTTATCGCTCGGGGCTGCTGCGCTGGGAGCCAGCACTTGAAAGTCTGCGTGTCACCGGCAGTTTCCGTCTCGACGACACCGATAAAGTGCTGGCCTTGCTGGCGGCGAGCCTGCCGCTGGAGGTGCATTCGCGCACGCGTTTCTGGGTAACGCTGACGCCGCGAAAAAATACCGTTTGAAGCCTGTCCCTTTTTTTCGCCTCACCGGTCATTGCAGGTAAGTGAACAAAATCGAGAGCTTCTTCCAATGCCCGCAGTATTCCCAAGCCGTTTGCGTCCGTTGTTGCAGTTGAGCCTCCTGCTGAGCCTGAGTGCCAGCCCGGTGTTGATCCAGTCCAGTTGGGCCGAAGATGCCCGGCGCAGTTATCAGGTGCCGGCCGGCAGCCTGAGTGCGGCGTTGACGCGGTTTGCCGGTTTGGCTGGGGTCAATCTGTCGGTGGATCCGGCGCTGGTCAGCGGGCGCAACAGTAGTGGTTTGTCGGGTGAATTTGGCGTGGAGGAGGGGTTCACCCGTTTGTTGCTGGGTTCTGGCTTGCAACTGCAGCCGCTGGGCGACCACGCCTATACGCTGATTCCAGCCGCTGAGGGCAGCAGCCTGCAATTGGCGCCGACTTCGATCCTCGGCGCGAGCGATTCGACTGGCGCCGATGTATTCGCCGGTGGCCAAGTGGCGCGTCGTGGTTCACAGGGTTTGCTGGGGTCTAAAGACTTCATGGAAACCCCGTTCAGCATGACCACCTACACCAGCGAAACGGTGAAAAACCAACAGGCGCGCACCTTGGGGGACCTGGTCGCCAGCGATCCATCGGTGCGTGCGACCAACCCGGCTGGTGGACGTTACGAGCAATTCACCATCCGTGGTTTCAGTCTGTTCAACAGCGATGTGGCCTATAACGGCCTGTACGGTGTTCTGCCGACTTACACGATCGACATGGAAATGGCCGATCGCGTCGACATCCTCAAAGGCCCGAGCCAACTCATTAACGGGATTTCGCCGCGGGGCAGTGTGGGCGGGGGGATCAACGTGGTGCCAAAGCGCGCTACCGATAAGCCGATCACCTCGTTAACCGCCAATTACGCGTCGAATAATCAAGTCGGTGGTGCCGTGGATGTCGGCCGTCGTTTCGGTGAGGACAACCAGTTCGGTCTGCGTTTCAATGGCGTCAAACAGTCCGGTGACACTGAGTGGGATCATCAAAGTGTCGACCGCGACATGGCTGTGCTTGGCCTCGACTTTCGCGGCGAGCGCCTACGGCTTTCGACCGACATCGGCCACACCGAGCGCGATACCGACGCACCGCAAGAGCGCGTACAAGTCGCCGCCAATGCCAAGGTTCCGAGCGCGAATAGCGTGCATCGCAATTACGCGCAACCGTGGAGTCAGGCGAAAACCGAGGACACCTTCGGCACGCTCAACGCTGAGTTCGACGTCAATGATTCAGTGATGCTGTATGGCGGCGTCGGTGCGCGGAAAAGCAATCACGACTTCCTTCGACATGCGGTTTCCGTGACCAACGATGCCGGCGATTTCAGCGTGCAACCGCGTGATTTCACCCGTGACGAAAATGTCCGTACCGCTACGGCCGGTGTGCGCAACTGGTTCCATACCGGGCCGGTCAGCCATGAGGTCAACCTTGCGGCCAGCTACTTCTACATGGATTTCGAGAACGGCGGCGCGCGTTACGCGGCCGGTCGCAGCAATCTGTATGACCCGGTGGAAATTGCAAAACCTGGCACACCAACGCGCTACGACGCCAAGGTCTACACCGAAAACCGCTTCAGCGGTGTGGCGCTGTCCGACACCCTGGGCTTTTTCGATGATCGACTGTTACTGACCCTCGGCGCTCGCTGGCAACGGGTGAAAGTCGATGACTGGAGCGATGACGTCAAAGGCGACACGGCTTACGACGAGGAAAAAGTCTCACCATCGGGCGGGATTCTGTTCAAGGCCACGGACCGACTGTCGTTGTACGCCAACTACATGGAAGGCCTGAGCCAGGGCAAAATCGCGCCGTCGACCTCCATCAACGAGGACGAAATCTTCCCGCCATTCATCAGCCGCCAGGTTGAAGTGGGGGCCAAATACGACGCCGGCGCCTACGCGTTGACCGCTGCGGTGTTTCGCATCAAGCAACCGGCGTACGAAACCAACGCCACCACGCGAGTCTTCGGCCCCAATGGCAAGCGCGAGAACAATGGCGTGGAGCTGAGCGTGTTCGGCGAACCGCTCAAAGGCTTCCGCTTGCTCGGCGGTGTGATGTACATCGACAGCGAATTGACCAAGACCACCAATGGCACCTTCGACGGCAATCGCGCGCCGGCGACGCCGAAATACAACGTCAATCTCGGCGCCGAGTGGGACGTGCCGACGGTGCAGGGCCTGACGTTGACCGGGCGCGGCATTTATTCCAGCTCGCAGTATCTGGATCAGTCGAACGACAAGGAAATCGACTCCTGGGAGCGCTTTGACGTAGGTACGCGGTACGCCTTCAAAGTCGATGAGAAAACCATCACCCTGCGCGCCAATGTCGAGAACGTGCTGGATAAACGCTACTGGAGTTCGGCAGGCGCTTCGGACGACAGTGAGCCAGGATTGACGTTGTCGACACCGAGAACTTATCTGCTTTCAGCGACGGTGGATTTCTGATTCCACTCGGAAAATCAAAAGCGTGCTATCAGCGAGCTGACCCACTCTTACAGTGATGTCCTGAGCACCAATGGACAGTCAACGCGCTGAGTTCCCGATAGCTCGAGGGTCTCGATCAGATGCCGTGCAGCCTGGCGCCCGATTTCGTAGTACGGCAGTTGCACGGTGGTCAGCGGCGGGATGAACAACTCGGCAATGCCGATCATGTTGTCGTAGCCGAGGACGGCGACATCGTCGGGAATTTTCAGGCCACGCCCCAACAACAACTGATAGGCACAAAAGGCAATGCGGTCGTTGCCACAGATCAAAATATCGAATTGGGGGCGACCATCAATGACATGGCGGTCGAGGATAGCGGCTGTTTCACTGTAGGCATCATGATCGGACAGGTCGTATTGCAGGAGCGTGTCAGGCGCCAGTCCGAATGCCTGACAGGCACGCTGCAGACCTTTTTGTCGCAGCCCCCATGCCAGACTCTGTTTCGGCAGATTGATACACAGAGGACGTTTGTAGCCGAGGCTCAACGCGTGGTGTACGGCGCGATACTGGCCCGTTTCGTCGTCGGGCACATAGCTGACGAGGCGGCTGTCATCGGCCAGACAATTGGCGAGTACCAGAGGCTTGCTCTTCAATCGCTCAGGAATGCTTACCTGGCGAAACCCCATGGCGCTGAAGATCAAGCCGTCCGGACGGTGCGACAGCATGAGGTCGATGTTCTGGTCGGTGGGCGGGTTGCTCAGCAGGTTGAGGATAAAGACATTCCAGCCTGCCTGCTGTGCGGTCTGTTCAATGGACAGCAGCAGCTCGACCGCGAAGGGTGTGGTCGCGGTGTCCAGCGCAAACACCCCGATGGTGCGCGACTGGAGGTTGTCACCGCGCATCTTGCGCGCTGACAGGCTGGGTACGAATTGCAGTTCATCAATGGCGCGACGCACCCGTAGAAGGGTTTCGGGGCTCAGTTTTTCCGGAGTATTGAGCGCTCGAGACACCGTCATCAGGGACACGCCGGCCAGCTGTGCAACGTCTTTCACTGAAGTCATGCGAAGTGCGGCCGGTCAGGTTGGCGCAGAATCATGACACAGGGCCTGGGTTTCTCGCGACTCGAATGACGCCGCTCATGACCATCCAGAACCCAGCGGCCATGCCCTGGGAATCGAAACACGCCCGCCATTTCCACTTGCCACCAGCTTCACGCCGAGACTGTCGGCGCGCGGATAGAGGCGACTGCTGAGGCTGAAGCGGCCGCTTTCGTCGAATACCTCAATGGATGAGCGATCGAGGAACACGCGCAGCTCGAGTCGCTCTTGCGTCGGGTTTATCGAGACGCTGCGCTGGCCTGATACTTGCGCACCCGAGCGGCTGCGGTCGAGCACCAGACGCTGCAGTGATGCATCGTAATAGAGCAGGGTTTCTTCACGGCCATCGTCGCTGCAGCGCAAGGCGACTCCCAAGTGGCCGTCAGTGCAGCCGAGCAGATCCAGATGCACATGGACTTCCAGCATGTCGCCTTTCACTTGCGGTACCGAGCGGGTTCCCGACGCTTCCCACCACGGCGTCCCCGGCAATGGCGTCATTCGCAGCGCGGTGAGTTCCCGTGCCGGATACACGCAAAGACGATCGGCGCACAGTTCCAATTCGCGGGGCAATCCGAGCATGCCGCACCAGTGATGGGCCTGGCTCGGCATCGGGCTTTCCCACATGTCCAGCCACGCCCATACGAGGCGCCGACCATCGGTGGCCAACAGCGTTTGCGCCGCATAGAAATCGTGGCCGTTATCCAGCTCGATAAAAGGCCCGCCCGTGAAGTGCCACTGGTTATCGAGCTGGCCCACTCGATAACCGGTCTGGTACTTGTTGAGCCGGTCATAACCGTCGGCTTGCATGCCCTGTGGCGAGTACAGCAGCACATCGCGGCCATTCAGGCGAAACAGGTCCGGGCATTCCCACATATAGCCATCGCCCTCGCTGCCGGCGGACACATAGTCGAGGAATTCCCAGACGTGCAGATCCGTGGAGCGATACAACGGCAGCAGCGGTCTGTCGCCCAGACGTGCGCCGGCAATCAGGTACCAATAGCCATCGTCCTGCCAGACCTTGGGGTCACGGAAGTGCATGATGCTGTCTTGCGGCGCGCTGTCGATCACTGCGCCGTGTTTGACGAAGCGGATGCCGTCGTTGCTGGTTGCCAGGCACTGAACCTGTCGGATCAAGCGCTCGTCACCCATTTCCCCCAGCCAGGTGTGCCCGGTGTAGATCAGCGCCAGGGTATCGCCACAGACCACGGCGCTACCGGAAAAACAGCCGTCGCGGTCGCAGTCATCGCCGGGTGCCAGCGCAATGGGCAGGTGTTGCCAATGCACCAGATCGGCACTCTTGGCGTGGCCCCAATACATCGGGCCCCATTTCGCGTCGAAGGGGTGATGCTGATAGAACACGTGGTACTCGCCACGAAAGTACACAACCCCGTTCGGGTCGTTCATCCAGCCTGCCGGCGGGGCAATATGATAACCGGGTCGATAATCCTCAATGACGCGGGACTGGCTGTCAGCCAGTGCGCGCTGCGCAAGGTCAAGGGTCGAAGACATGGGATCGCTCGGGGTATTCAAAGACAAGGTCATAGGGCGTGTGCCCGGATTGAGCGCAGAGAGAGGTCATCCGCCACGGATTCAATGGCGTGCGGGTGGCGCTTCAACGCCAAGCCGTCGCTGTCGAACAGGTGGATCTTGTCGATGTCCGGCTGCAGTTCGACCCGATCGCCTGTCTGCCATCCGGCGTTGACGTCACAACGACAGATCAATGGCTCGTCCTGCCCGGTATCCAGGTGCACATAGGTTTCACTGCCGAGGTATTCGACCCCGGTCACGACGACGCCAGCGGTTCCTGGCGCCGATTTGAGCGACAGGTGTTCCGGGCGAACGCCTAGGCTCAGCGAGGCGTCCGCCGCCAGGTTCGAGCTGTCGAAGGGCAGGGCGGTCATTCCCAAAACCGGAGTATCGACCAGGCTGGTTTCACCCGGTGCATGCAAGCGTGCCGGGAGGAAATTCATTCTCGGCGAACCGAGAAAACCGGCGACAAAGCGGCTGGCCGGACGCTCATAGAGTTCGCGCGGTGAGCCGACCTGCTCTACATGGCCGCCATTGAGCACAACAATTTTGTCGGCCAAGGTCATCGCCTCCACCTGATCGTGAGTGACGTAGATCATGGTTGAGCGCAGTCGCGCATGCAGTCGGGCGATTTCGTTGCGCATCTGCACCCGCAAGGAGGCATCCAGGTTGGACAGCGGCTCATCGAACAACAAAATGTCCGGTTCCCGCGCCATGGCCCTGCCCATGGCCACACGCTGACGCTGCCCTCCAGACAACTCTTTTGGTTTGCGTTGCAGCAGTTTGTCCAATTGCAGGATTTGTGCAGTTTTCAACACCCGCTCGCGCAGGCTGGTCTTTTCAGTCCTGGCCAGTTTGAGACCGAAACTGATGTTGTCGTAGACGCTCATGTGCGGGTACAGCGCATAGGACTGAAACACCATGCCGACGCCACGTTCGCGTGGTTCGAGGTCGTTGACCCGCCGCCCGTCGATCAACAGATCACCGGCACAGATCGAATCCAGTCCGGCGATCAGGCGCAGCAGCGTCGACTTTCCGCAACCCGAAGGACCGACGAACACCACGAATTCACCCGTAGCGATTTCCAGGTTGATGTCGCGAAGAATCCGCGCGCCGCCCAATTGTTTGTTCACGTTGTCCAGTTTCAATTTGATCACGATGCTGTTCCTTGTCTTTGTTGGGCATCAACCCTTTAACGCGCCGGCAGTGAGACCGGAAACGATTCGGCGCTGGAAGATCAGCACCAGAATCACCAGTGGGACGGTGACCAGAACCGAGGCAGCCATCAACAAGCCCCAAGGCAACTCATGGGGGCTGCCACCGGAAATCAAGGCGATGGCAACCGGCACCGTGCGTTGGCTGTCGGTGAGGGTGAACGTCAGGGCAAACAGGAACTCGTTCCACGCGGCGATGAAGGCCAGCAAGCCAGTGGTGACCAGTGCAGGCCAGAGCAGCGGCAACAGCACGCGGGTCAGCGTCACCCACGGGGACGCACCATCCATGATTGCCGCTTCCTCCAGTTCATGGGGCAGTTGCCCCATGAACGTGGTCAGCACCCAGACGGTGAAGGGCAGGGTGAAAATCGTGTAGCTGAGGATCAGCGCCCACGAGGTGTTGTAAAGACCCAAGGCGCGGATCACTTCGAACAGTCCCGACAGCACCGCGACCTGGGGAAACATTGACACGCCAAGCACCATCATCAACACCGTGCCACGCCCACGGAATTTCACTCGGCCCAAGGCATAGGCAGCGGTCAGGCTGAGGAACAGCGCCAGGGTGACCACGCACAGCGCAACCACCAGCGAATTACCGATCGCTCGCAGGAATGAGGCCTGGTGGAGGACCGCCGCGTAATTGGAGAAGTCAGGATGTTCGATCCAATAACTCACTTCGAACAAGGCGCTGGAGGGCTTCAGTGACGTCACGATGGCGTAGTAGAACGGGAAAACCGCATACAGCAGCAACACCCCGATCAGGCACCAGAACCCGAGGCGCAACAGTGCTTTTTTTACAAGGCGCGGGCTCATGCGCGGACCTCCAGTTGACGGCGTCCGAGGTAGAGATAAAGCATGGCGATCACCGCGACCACGAGAAACAACAGCGTCGACGCCGCGCTGCCGTAACCGACGTCCTGGAACTCCACCAGGTGCTGGCGGGCATACACCGACATGCTCATGGTGCTCGACGAGTTCGAGGTCAGCACATAGATGACGTCGAATACACGCAAGGAATCGAGGATGCGGAAGATCGCCGCCACCAACAGTGCAGGCATCAACAGTGGCAGCGTGACACGCCAGAACACGTTCAGCGGATGAATGCCATCGACCCTGGCCGCTTCGTAGCAATCGCTCGGCAACATCTGCAAGGCCGCCAGCATCAGCAGCGTGACGAAAGGCACGGTCTTCCAGACATCAACGATGATCACCGCCCACATCGACAGGTCGGCATCTGCCGTCCAGGCCAGAGGCGCGTCAATCAGGCCGAGGCTGAGCATCAGGTGATTGATGATGCCGAACTGGTCGTTGAGCATCCATGACCAGATCTTCGCCGAGACAATCGTCGGAATCGCCCACGGAATCAGAATCAACGCACGCACCAGAGAACGGCCGGTGAACTTGATGTTCAGCAGCAACGCCACCAACAGCCCCAGCACGACCTCCAGTCCCACCGAGACCACCGTGAAATACAGCGTGTTGCGCACTGCATTCCACCACTGCGGATCGACGAGGATGCCCGACCAGCCGGAATCGCGGAACAACAGATAATTGCTCAAGCCGATGAAGGTTGCGCCACCGGTGTCTGCCAGGCTGGCGTCAGTCAGGCTGAACCAGAATGTGCGCAGCAGCGGCCAGGCTGCCACCAGGGCCAGGCAGACCAGCATTGGCGTCAGAAACAGCCAGGCAGCGCGCACCCGGCGACGTTGTACAGGCGTTTCCCTCGTGAGCAGCAGCTCGTCAAAGGGGGCATGGGTCGTAGAGACAGACATGGTGATTTCCTTCCTTGTGGCTTACCAGTTCCGGCGTTTGATGCGCGTGAGTTCGCTTTCCAGTTCGGCCAGCGCCTGATCGACGGGCAACTCGCCCGCCAGCACGCCATGCACCCGATCGAAGAACGCATTGGAAACCCGTGGATAGCGATCGGCGGTGATTGAAGCGGGGCGCATGACTCCAGCGTTGAGAATGCTGTGCAGCTGAGCGTAATAAGGCATGGCCGCGAGCAACTCGGGATCTTGATACAGCGACTCGATTACCGGGTTGTAGGCGCCTTTCAGCGCTCGACGTTTTTGCTCTTGGGCACTGCTCAGGTAGCTCACCAACTCGGCGGCAAGTTTGGGATGAGCGCTGTAACGCGATACCGCCAGGCCCCAGCCACCAAGGGTGGAGGCATGCTCGCCGGTTTCGCCGCCGCGGGGCAGGGGGGCGACGCCGACCTTGTCCTTTACGGCACTGTCCTGGCTTTGCACCAGGGCCCAGACATAAGGCCAGTTACGCATGAACAGCGCATTGCCCGACTGGAATACGCCACGTCCTTCTTCCTCGGTGTAATTGAGCACGCCACGCGGGGAGATGTCGCCGACCCAGCTTTTCGCCAGGGTCAACGCCGCTCTTGAGGCCTGACTGTTGACCACGATGTCGCCGCGTTGATTGATCAGTCCGCCTTGCGGCTGGCTGCTGATCCACTCCAGCGCATTACACGTCAGCCCTTCGTAGGCACGTCCCTGAAAGATATAACCCCAGAGATTGGCGTTGCCGGCGTTGCGCTCGGCCTGTTGCACATCCCTGGCGGTAGCGGTCATTTCCTCCCACGTCTGAGGAACCTGTTTGTTGTATTTCTCAAGCAAGTCCTTGCGGTAATACAGCAGCCCCGAGTCGGTGAACCATGGCATCGTCACCAGCCGTCCGTTGACCGTGGCGTTATCGATCTGCGCCTGGAAGTAGCCTTGGGTCGCGTAGGCGGGAAGCGCCTCACGCAGATCCAGCAGGTGTTTGGCCAGCATCCCCGGCCACACCATGTCGATTTGAATGATGTCGATGTCGGTGGACTGCGCACTGAGGATCTGCTGGTAGAACGACAACCTTTCGGTTGCCGAGTTAGGCGTGGAGACCACCTCGACGTTGTTGCCGGTCTGTTTCGACCATGTCTCGACGGCCTCTTTGCACAGTTGCAACTCCGCACCCACCGCACCGCAAGAGATCGTCAGATCGGTTGCGTTCGAGACGGATGGCAGTGCGGCAGACAGGGTGATCAATGCGACTGGCAGGAGCGATTTCAGGTGTTTCATCGAGCGTCCTTTATTTTTGTTTTTAGAAAAGTTAACGTTAACATCGCCAAATGTAGCAGCGTATTTGCGAGGAGGCATCCTTTTTTTGTCGTTTGTGACAACTCGCCACTCACGCAAAAAAGGCAACTGCGGCAACCAAAAAATAAAAACAAAACAGGGAATCAACATGCAGAAAGGATCAAGCTGGCTACTGGTCGGCGTGCTCGGCACATCGGCGGCGGCTTCTCAGGCCGCGACACTGGAAGAGCGCCTGGCCGCACTTGAAGCGCGTGCCAGCGCAGCGGAAAAGCGTGCAGCCACGGCCGAACAGCAGACTCAGACACTTGCCCGGGAATTGCAGCAGATCAAACTCGCGGCGCCGCCCTTGCAACCCGTTGCGGCTAACGCAACAGCCATTTCGGCACCTGCTCTGGACACCCGACTGGCAAAACTTGAAGCCCGTCAGCAAAGCCTGGAGAAGGAGGGTAATGCGGGACATCTCACCGACGGGTTCAGCTTCAACGGCTATGCGCGCTCCGGGCTGCTGGTCGACGAGGGGCTGGGTGGCGGGCGTGGCGGCCCTTATACAACGCCGGCCGGTTCGGTGGGCGGGGCAGTCGGGCGACTCGGTAACGAGGACGACACCTACATGCGTATCGACCTGTCGAAAGAGCTTTATGCGCAAAACGGTACCCGTTCCAAATTCACGGTCTCCATCGCTGACGGTGTGGAAAGCTCCAACGACTGGACGGCCGACGAAAGCAAACTCAACGTACGCCAGGTGTTCGCCACGCTCGACCATGTCGCTGCATTCAAAGGCAATTCAGTCTTCGAGAACGCCACGTTGTGGGCGGGCAAGCGCTTCGATAGAGATAATTTCGATATCCACTGGCTGGACTCGGACGTCGTTTACCTGGCTGGCACCGGCGGTGGAATTTACGATGTGCAGATGAACAAGCATTTGCGCTCGAACTACTCCTTGATTGGGCGTAGCTACGGGGATTTCAGTCAAGGCGGAATTAATGCCGATGTGGAAAGCTACATCCTGACCTCCAACCAGTTCTTCGAGGATGGCCAGTGGCAGTGGATGTACAACGCCATCGGCGCAAAGAAAAACGATGTCGGCACCCGCACCAACAAAGCCGGTTTGACGCCTGCGGATTCCGGCGTGCACAGCATGCTGGCCAATCACCAGAAAAGCTTTTTCGGCAGGGAAGGCTTCTTCAAAACGGCGCTGCTCTATGGGCAAGGCCTGGGAGCAGAGGTCAAGAACGTTGGCTCGGACGGTGAGTTGATCGACGACGCCCGCGCGCTGCGTCTGGCGCTTTACGGTGAGACCCCGCTGACCTCTGACTGGCGCATCGGGCCTAGTTTGCTGGCCGAACAGAGCAAGGATCGATACGTCAAGGGTGACGACTACCGCTGGCTGACCCTCAACGTGCGACTGGCCAACAGAATCAACAGCAACTTCGAAATGGCCTACGAAATGAGCTGGCAAACCATGAACCTCGACCCCAAGGGCTATCTACAACGTAATGCGGTCGACGGTAACTTCTGGAAATTCACGGTCGCCCCGACATTCAAACTCGACGTCGGCGATCTACTCTCGCGTCCGGAGTTGCGAGTGTTCGCCAGCTACATGAACTGGTCTTCGGATCTGGACAGGTTCAGTACTAACGACTCCTTTGGCATGTCCGACTTCCAGGCGGGAGGGGTGTGGCAATACGGCATCCAGATGGAAACCTGGTTTTAATCGTTGAACGCACTTGCGATAGTGCAGTGCTGGAGCGGCGAAGGATGCTCCAGGCTAATGATGTCGTTTCTTCCCAGGATGGATAATTACCAATGCTCAAGTTCAATGCTCATCTCGGTTTCCAATTCAATGAATTGCCTTTTCTGCAGCGCATCGAAGCCGCCGCAGCCGCCGGTTTCCGGGCAGTTGAGTTCCCGTCACCGTATGAATTCGACGCAAGTCTGCTTGCCGACCATCTAGCCCAATACAGTTTGCCGTTGATTCAGTTCGCCGCCCCGGCTGGCGTTACCAAAGGCATCGCCGCGTTACAGGGCAGGGGAGAGGAATTTCATGACGGGTTGCTCCAGGCCGCCCGCTACGCAAAGACCTTGGCGTGTGCGGATGTTCACATCATGTCGGGCGTTACCACGCAGAATGACGCTGAGCGCACCTACGCGGGCAACCTGGAATATGCGGTCAAGTACTTGGAAGACCAGGGGCTGCGGCCGCTTATCGAAGTGATCAGCGCGGAGGCGATGCCGGGCTATTACATGTCCGACTTCAGCAAGGCGCAACAGGTACTGGAGACCTTCCCGAGTGTCGGGCTGATTCTTGATCTTTACCATGCGCAGCTTTTGACCGGAGACGCAGCCGATGTGCTGGCGCAGTTTTATGACAGAACCGTGCATGTGCAAATTGCCGATTGCCCGGGTCGTCACGAGCCGGGAACGGGGAATATCGACTTTGCTGCCTTGTTCGCGGCGCTGGAGCAGCGCGACTACGCCGGATGGATCGGGTGCGAATACCGTCCTTCTGTATCTACCGTTGCGAGTCTTGACTGGTTCAAGCAGCAGCTGAGTGCTTAGGTTCCAGGCGAAAATCTTTGAGTCGCTGATGTGGGGACAATCGCCGCCATCAAAGGCAGAAGCCCTTGATGGCCGAGCGAGAAGAACTCATCGATATTGGACTGACGTTGGCGAGTAGGGGAAGTTAATGCCGGATGCGGTTTTCGTAAGTCGAACTATTTTGTTCGGAGATTGTGATCCGGCAGGGGTGGTTTACACCCCGCGATTCTCACATTTTGCTGTAGAGGCCATTGGTGTAGCACTCGACAGATGGGTAGGGGGGCCGGGGCTTAGGGCTGTGATGAGTTTTAATATATTGCCGCCGGTGCGTGCGATGTCGATCGAGTTGCTGGCTCCGCTGACGTGGGATGACGAAATGACTATTAAAGTTGGCGTGGCCAGGTTGGGCGAGCACTCTTTTACTTTTTTGGTTGAGGGGTTTATAGGCGAAGGCGTGCTGTCATTTACCGCGAATGTCACACACGTTTGTGTCTCACCGGAAAGTAAGGAAGTTGTGCCCATTCCAGCTCCGTTGCGAGCGCTTCTTTCGTAGACGATCAGACGGGTCCTCACAACAAAGTGCAACATTGGACTGGGACGCAAGATGAGCGTGGATCGATTGCAAGCGATTCATTGAAAGGACGAGCACGATGAACCGAAACAGTCATATTTGCCTCATGGCTAACTATAACGAATGGATGAACGCAAAGATTTATGAGGCAGCCAGAAGCCTGTCAGATGAAGAACTCTCAGTGGATAGGAAAGCATTCTTTGGTTCAATTCTCGGGACGTTGAACCACGTAGTGGCCGGCGACACTGTCTGGCTAAATCGATTCGCCAAGTACCCTGCTAACTACTTGGCACTGGCACCGATTCAGCAGCTTCCTGCCCCCAAAAGCCTCGACCAGTTGCTTTTCTCGAATATCCGAGATCTTTCGGCACACCGAGTGTGGCTTGATCAGCAAATTGTAAAATCAGGAGGAACTGAAAATCTGAATTAAGCGTTCGCGATTGGTCGGAAGCGGAGATTGCAATCGGCAGCAGACGGCCAGAAGCAGGCAGTAGGCAGGCACGTCGATATGCACGCCAATATCGTCACTTGATTGTAAAAATGCTCAACGTTTTATTCCGCGAGCAAGGTTTCCGCAATCCAGTAGCAAATCATCCAGGAATGGATTGATGTCCATTAGCTCCATTAGATCGAGCACATCTGCGGACGCAGTCCTTATTGGCCGCCACTCGTCATGATCAAATATCAGTCGATCATGACAGTAGAATGCAGCCTCAGTAAGGCTATTGCATCGCTCCCAAAGGTCTCGCAGCCGTGCATTGATCTGCGCTGGTAACGCGCTGCCACAGACCGTAAGAACCTCGTTCAACGGAAGGATCATCTGTGACCAGGTTTCACATGCAGGGCAATCCGGGATGGTTTTCTGCTGCATATCCGATGTCAGTGCGAGGAACTCAAGAGCCGGGATTGCCTCGCACACTGCAAGAACACGTTTGTATTCATCTTGGCCGTACCATTCCCACAACGTTGTGGAGAAACCCATCATCAAACTCCAAAAACAATCCAGTCGACCTATTACCATCACTAGGCAGATTCAACTTAACCAGTTCACTCTTACATAGGTCGAACGGCCACTTTAATCGAAAACGGTCGCTTATGATCGGTTGGTTTTGGCCGGAAGCAGCCACTCCTGAACGACCGCTTTTGGCCGATTGCCGTCATCCACGAGCATCGATTTTCGAGCAACCTATGAGTTGCTCTCGATCAAAAGTGATCGCAGGGCTTTTGCTTGCCTGCTATAGCGCGCACTGGCGCTTGGTATCTTCGTTAGCGATACCTCCCAACCAAACACGCGATTGGCGCATTGCTACACAGCTCGCTAAGGTCATGATTCGTTTTTGATCCTGCCCGCAAACCGGGCGCAAAACCGTCACCATCACCTTCAGCGGAACCCACATGCGATATCGACGCCTCGACCTTAATCTCTTGGTTGCGCTGGACGCCTTGTTGAGCGAGTGCAGTGTGAGCAGGGCCGCCGAGCGTCTGTGCCTGGGACAATCAGCGGCCAGTTCTGCTCTTGGCCGCTTGCGTGAACATTTCAATGACCCGTTACTGGTGCAGGTGGGACGACGCCTGGAGCCCACCGCGTTGGGTCTGGAGTTGCTACCGAAGGTGCGTGCAGCGTTGGCACTGACCCGGGAGATCGTCGACGCGCCGTTGAATTTTGATCCGGCGAACTGCGACCGGCACATCACTCTGGTGGCCTCTGATTACGTCGCCGACGTGCTGCTTCCAGCGGTCAGCCGTGTTTTGGCGCGTGTCGCTCCGGGTATTCGCTTGAGCCTGCGCGACATGCCTGTCCCGCGCGACGGTGATGTCGTCAGCGAAGCGCTCGATTATCGGCGCAGTGATTGCGTAATCGTGCCGCAGCGACGGCTGAATCCGGCCTATCCCCATGTGCCGCTCATGACGGACCAGCTCTGTTGTATCGTCTGCGCGCAACAACCACAGTTTGCCGAGCAACTGAGCATGGTCGACTTTTGCGGCGCGGCGCACGTGGTGCGCGAGTTTGCCGACGGGCACAACCTGGCGATGGATGCCATGCACCTGCATGAACTCGGCATTGAGCGACGAGTGGCGGTGACCGTTGAAAGCTTTGTGCTGATGCCGGAGTACATCGTTGGCACCGCGCGCATTGCCACGGTGTTTCAACGACAGGCGCAGCGCTTCGCCCAGCGTTATCCGTTGCGCATTCACCCGGCACCGATTGCTTTTCCCGAGGCCGTGCAAGTCTTGCAATGGCATCCCTATCAAGAACATGACCCGGCCATGCAATGGTTTCGCGGCCTGCTCATGGAACAGGCCGCGTTACTCGATCAGCCCTCTGGTTGATCGCCGCTGTCGGCGACCAATCCGGCCTTGGCGATGGCCAGCAATGCGCAGCGTTCGTCATTGTCCGAGGTATCGCCACTGATGCCGATGGCCCCGAGCACCACGCCCTCGGCATTACGGATCAGCACACCACCCGCCACGGGAATCACCTCACCGCCGGTCAAACTGTTGATCGCATCGAAAAACGTCGGCATGGCCTGCGCGCGCCGCACCAGTTCACGTCCGCCAAAACCCATGCCCAGGCAGCCGCGTGCCTTCCCGATGGCGATTTGCGGGCGCAGGAAGCTGGCGTGTTCGTCGCGCAGAACCGCCAAGGGATGACCGGCAGCATCCAGTACGGCGACGCCAAGCGGTTTGATCCCGGTTTCCCGAGCGATACGAATGGCATCGCTGGCCATGTTTGTCGCAGTCAGTAGTTCAAGTCGTTGCATGGCCTCTGTCCTCATACGGCCCACTTGCCCAGTTGGGCCACGCGGTCGCGGGTGTAAAGATCCGTCCATTTCAGTGAGTTGAAGTCGGACACCTGCTTGGGGTTGTAGGGGCTGCGATCCATGCGTACCGGTTGGCCGGCCTTGTACACCGCTTTGAGGCGCGAACGATCCTGAAGGATGCGGATGTCGTCCAGTGGTGAACCGTTGAGCACGAGGAAGTCTGCCTGCTTGCCCACCTGCAGCGAGCCGAGAGTTTCACCGCGCGGCATGCAGCGCGCGCCGACAGCGGTCGCGGCATATAAGGCTTCGGCCGGGGTGAATCCAAGCCGAGTGACAAGTAACTCCAGTTCACGAGCGTGCCACTCGCCGTAAGGCGTCACCGCGAACCCGCTATCACTGCCGCAGGCAAACGGTACGCCGGCCGCTTTGGCCCGTTTGAGTACCGCCGAACCGACCTCCAATGTGCGAGCACAATAACCGGCATAACCCGTGCTGATCGCCGGATCATGGGGCTGGCAGAAGTCCACGGTGTTTTGCGGGAAAGTCATGGTCGGGGCCAGGATGCTGCCGGCCTCGAGCAACGCTTCGATGCACGCGTCGTCCATGTAAAAGGCATGGAAAACAAGATCAACGCCTGCGCGCGCCGCGTACATCACAGCTTCGCGCCCGTAGGCATGCGTGGCGACCTTGCAGCCCAGACGATGCGCTTCCTCAACCATTTCGAAGGTTTCGTCAGCGGTGAAGGCCGCAATGATTTCGCCGTTGGGGCGGCGGTGCGTGCCGTCCATGGCGATCTTGATCAGGTCAACGCCATCCTTGGCCTGCTTGCGGATCTCCGCGAGGGCGTCGCTACGGCTGGTGACCAACTGCGCGGTGAAGTATTCAGGAGCGCCCACCCGACTCGGGAACCAGTCATTGAGACTCTGGCGATTGGTGATGACACGGCTGCTGGCTGCGATCCTCGGCCCTTCAAATAAACCTGCGGTCACCGCATTGCGCACCGCAATGCTGAGCTGGCCGCTGTCGCCGGGGCAGACCATGCTGGTGACACCGGCGGCCAGCACGTGTTGCGCGAAGAACATCCCGCGCAACGCGCGAAATTCGTCGCTGGTCCACAGATCAATGTCTTCTTCGCTCTGCGCGTTGCCGAAAGCCAGATGCGTGTGCACATCCACCAGCCCCGGCATCACGAAATCATCCCCCGCATCCACCTGTGTATCGCCTGGCTGGGGAGCGGGTGCCAACGCGGTAGCGCCGACGTAACTGAGCAGGCCGTTTTCGACGATCAATGTCTGGTGTTGGCGGGTTTGCAGTCCGGTGCCGTCAAACAGGGTCTGGCATTTCAGGTGCAGGGCAGTCATGGCGTCTTCGCTTTGTGATTGTTCTGCACATGAGGCTAAAGAGCAGGCGAGGGGGCCACCAGCAGATTGCATCGATGGCCGAGCATTGATCGCGTCAATAGCTGCGCCTGACGGAATCCATAAACGAAAACGCCGGACAATCATGAGATTGTCCGGCGTTTTTCATGGCGTGTTTTTTCAGTGGATCAAGCGGTGCGACCGCCCAGGGTTTCGGCAACCCAGTCGGCAATGTATTGCCCGGCATTGATGCTGTTGTCGAAGCTCGAATGCTGCACACCACCTTCACGTTCGGTGAAGACTTTCAGTTCACATTTTGGACTGTTGACCAGTTGTTCGTAGGTGCGATGCGCCCACTTCAACGGAATCTGCGAATCCTGTTCACCATGGGTCACCAGGAACGGCACCTTGATCCGGTCGAGCACGCCATCGAGATGCACGTTTTCGGCGATGGTCATGAACTCTTCGACGTCCTTGGCGCCCCACACCCAGCAGACATGCGCCCAGTAGTGCGGCACCGGGAAGCTGCCTTCCTTTTCCAGTCGACGCTTTTGCACATCACGCCAGTCGTGGTTGGCGCCCCACACGACGCCGCAAGCGAAGCGCGGTTCGAAAGCAACTGCACGCGGGCAGTAATAACCGCCCAACGAGACACCTTCGAGTCCAATGCGTGCAGCGTCAACATCGCTTCGGGTTTCCAGCCAGTCAACTACGCGACTGGCCCAGTGCTCACTGTCGAATCGTGCGGTCAGACCATGCAGGCGCAGCGCTTCGCCAGTGCCGGGCTGGTCGATGATCAGCGAAGAGATGCCGCGTTTCGCCAGCCACGCTGGCAGGCCCACGCGGTATTTCATTTCTTTGGTCGAGTCCAGGCCGTTGACCTGCACCAGTATCGGCGCCGGACCCTCGACGCCTTCGGCACGCACGAGCAAGCCGGAAAGGTGTTTTCCCTCGTAGGGGATATCCACCCGTTCGCAGTTCTCACGCGACAGTTCGATGCCGCGCTTGAAGGTTTGCAGGAAGCGTTGATAGAGCTCGGTACGACCCGGCGCGCCGTGGGCCTGCAGGCGCTCGCAGGTCAGATAATAGGTGGCGGCGCGGTTGTATTTTTCGCCAGCCGAGAGCATCCGGCCATTGCCTTCGTCTTCTTCGGCCAGACCGCAGAGCTTGTCAGCCATTTTCGCCCAGGTTTCGCGAAAGGCGCGGGTGCCGGCCGCGTCCGGCTGCTTGGCCGCCTCTTGCAGTGGGGCGCACATCTCTTCGATTTCACCCATGCGGGCGCCCATTTCAATGGCCAGGTCGACAGAGAGATTCCAAACGTAGTTGGTCGGGAAATAGCGAAACATGATTATTGTTGTCCTTATGGTTGCCTTGGCATTCCCAAGGCACGTTAAGGATCACCCGCCTAATTGGCCAATCGTGACGGCGGATACGAGGTATCGCGAGATACGATGGGCACGTGTTGCAGATGCTGGATGGATTCGCTGATGCGTTCGCGCAGCCAGCGGTGCATCGGGTCGCCGTCAACGCTGCGGTGCCACAACATGTACTCGCGCATGACCGGGATCTTCACCGGCGGCGGCAGGATGCGCAGCGGCAGATAGTGCGCGTAGAGGTTCGCCAGACGCTGGTGCATCGTGGCGATGCGCTGCGTGCCGACAATCAGTTGCGGCAAGGTATTGAAGTCGCTGGTGATCACTTCAATGCGCCGATTGAAGCCGTATTGATTCATGAACCATTCTTCGATGCTCATGTGTCGGGTACGGCCGAAGCCCACCGAAACATGGCCCATCTCCATGTACTGCTCAAGGGTCAGGGTGTCGCCGACTTGCGTATTGCCTTGCCACACCACGCACACGTGTTCTTCCTCGAACAGCAGGTGCGAAGGGTGGCCTTCAATGATGTAGCGCTCGGGAACAATCATCAGATCGACCTCGCCACGTACCAGCAACTCGCCGGAATTGTCGCTGGGGCCAAGCATTTCGAAAGTGATGTTGGGCGCTTGCTGATGAATGTTCTGGATCACTTGGGCGAACAGCACGCTGATCAGATAGTCCGAGGTCACCAAACGAAAATGACGCTTGCTGGTGGCCGGGTCAAACACCGGTTTGGCGGTAATTGAGGACTGGATCGTCAGCAGGACTTCTCGCACCGGTCTGGCCAGTTCCGTGGCGTAAGGCGTGGGCTGCATCTTGCGTCCGACCTGGACCAGCAACTCATCCTCAAAGTAGGTCCGCAATCGTGCGAGCACGCCGCTGGTGGCGGATTGGGTCATGTGCAGGCGTTCGGCAGCGCGGGTGATGTTCTGCTCTTCGAGCAACACATCGAGCGCGACCAGCAGGTTCAGATCCAGATGGTTGAAACGCATGGGCAGGTCCGTTCTTGTATTTATTTTCGCAATACATTCGAACGAATCCATCGACACGTCAACCTTCGTCGCAGGTATCGCGTTTGCCGATAGGTCGCATCCCGACTTGCGATTAGTCAGCTGTCAGCCCTTGCGCCAATCTTCGCCGCAGTCGGCCCTGCTGCCGACACCACCACCGGTTTCCAGTCAGGCCCGGCGCGCTGCAAGGCGTCCATGGCGACAGTCACCGGATCATAATTTCAATGGAGTGGTAAGCCATGAACATCATTGGCCTTGATGCCCTGATTTTTGGCGTCGATGACATTCAAGCCTGCACCGATTGCCTGCGCGACTACGGCCTTGCGCCGGTCGGCGTTGACAGCAACGGCGGGCGTTTCGAAGCGCTGGACGGCACCGCCGTGATTATCCGCCGAGCCGACGATCCTGATTTGCCGGCGGCAATCGGCCCGGCGCCGTCGATTCGCGAGACGGTCTACGGGGTCGGTGCGCTCAGCGATCTGGATGCCATCGAAGATGAACTGGCCCGTGATCGTAGCGTCCGTCGTGATCAGCACGGCGTGCTGCACAGCGTTGACGACATGGGTTTCGCCATCGCTTTTCAGGTCAGCGTGCGCAAGCCGTACAGCGCACCGGATGACCTGACCAACGCCGCCGGCCATGCGCCACAGCGGCCGCTTAACCAGCCGGGCATTACCCTCGAAATGGGCGCTGTCCCGCGCACTTTGTCGCACGTGGTGTATTTCGTACCCGATGCGGCGAAAGCAGAAGCTTTTTACGCCGAGCGTCTGGGCTTTCGCACCACCGACACCTTCATTGGCGCCGGGCCGTTCATGCGCCCGGCAGGCTCCGATGATCACCATTGCCTGTTCATGATCCAGACCCCGCCGCACATGAAAGGCTGCGAACACTTCACCTTCCACATGGGCAGTGGCACCGAAGTGCTGCTGGCCGGGACGCGATTCGAGCAAAAAGGCTGGACCAGTTTCTGGGGGCCGGGCCGTCACCTGTTTGGCTCAAACTGGTTCTGGTACTTCAACAGTCCATTGGGCTGCCACATCGAATATGACGCTGACATGGACAAGCACGATGATGCCTGGGAGGCCCGTCGCGCGCCGCTGTCGGCGGATAACTCGCAGCTGTTCCTGTTCAGCGCCAAAGAAAAATGGGCCCCCGGTGGCCCGCCGCCGAAACTCGGTTGAGGGCGACGCTGATCATGAGCGCTCTTGCGCAGCCACTGTGTCGGCTGGACGAACTGGAGGAGGGCCGGGCGCGCGGATTCGATCCGTTGGCGCAGGGACGCGACAGCGTGTTTGCCCTGCGTCATGACGATCAGGTGCGGGTCTATCGCAACCGTTGTCCGCATCTGGACGTGCGCCTGGAGTATCGCAAGGACCGCTTCCTGTCCGCCGATGGCCAGTTGATCGTCTGCTACGCCCACGGTGCGCAATTTCTGCCGGCGACGGGCGAGTGCATCTACGGCCCGTGCCTGGGCCAGACGCTGGAGGCGCTGCCGTTCAGCGAGAAGGATGGCTGGCTGCTGGTGCAAATGCCTGAAGAGTTGCCGCTGCCGGGATAAATCGAGGTATCGCGTACGGCGATACATCGCATCCTTACTTGCGATTAGTCAAATCCCTGCTTTGCCGGGAAGCTTCATCCAACGATGCCGTGCCCGACGCAGCATCGATCACAAGAATAAAAAGAGAGAACACCATGAGTGCAGTGAACAACGTTCTGATCGTGGGCGGTGGTATCGGCGGCTTGTGTGCAGCCATCGCCTTGCGGCGTAAAGGTATCGAGGTCGACCTGATCGAGCTCAAGTCCGAATGGACAGTCTATGGCGTCGGGATTATTCAGCAGAGCAACGTCGTCCGTGAAATGGCCAAGCTGGGCGTTCTCGACGGCTATCTCGATGCCGCTTATGCCTTCGAAGACGTCGCCATCTACGGCCCGGGCGGGCAACAACTGGCGCGCATTCCGGGTCAGCGACTTGCCGGCCCGCAATACCCTGCCAACGTCGGCATTTCCCGCCTGGCGCTGCATAAAGTTCTCAGCGAAACCGCTCTGCAACTCGGCGCCAACGTGCGTTTGGGCCTGAGTGTGGAAGCGCTGGACGACAACGGCACAGAGGTCGACGTGTTGTTTACCGACGGCAATCGCGGCCACTACGACCTGGTGGTCGGTGCCGACGGACTGTTTTCGAAAGTGCGTAGCCTGGTCTTCGGCGATGCCTACACCCCGCGTTTCACTGGTCAGTCGGTGTGGCGCTACAACTTTCCCCGCGCGCCACAAATCGATCATCTGGCCAACTATCAAAGCGCTGACGGCAACGCCGGGCTGGTGCCGTTGGCCGGCGATTTGATGTACCTGTTTCTGACCTCCCACGAACCGTCCAATCCGTGGATGGATCCTGCCGATCTGGCGGCGCAGATGCGCCAGCGCCTGCAAGGCTTTACCGGGCTGATCGGCGAACTGCGCGAGCAAATCACCGACAACAGCCAGGTCGTCTACAAGCCGATGGAAGTGGTGTTCGTCGATGAGCCGTGGCATCGCGGACGCGTCCTGCTGATTGGCGATGCGGCCCACGCGACCACGCCGCACCTCGGTCAAGGCGCCGGCATGGCCATCGAAGACGCGATTGTGCTCAGCGAAGAACTGACTCGCGAGCAGTCCGCCTCCACCAGCGTCGAGCAGCAACTGCAGCGCTTCATGGCGCGGCGCTTCGAGCGTTGCAAATACATCAGCGAAAGCTCGGTGCTGGCCGGCGACAAGGAAATGCAACACGACCGGGCCTTCGATCGCATTGGCCTGGTCAAGCAAATGCTCGCGCGCACTGCCGAGCCGATTTAAGCCCCACCTGCGACGCATCCACAGCAGTTACCACTATAAAAACAAGAGGTTAACGCGATGGTTAGTTCTACGACTGCGGCGCTCGCGCGTCGCCCGGTCTGCTCGTCTGCACCCTTTGGTTTGAGCGTTGCTGCGCTGCTGGTGCTGTGCAGCCAGGCCGCTCAGGCTTTCGACATCGATACTGGCAACCCGGATTTCAAGTTGCGCTGGGACAACACGGTCAAGTACAGCGCTGCCTGGCGCACGCAGAATCCGAGCAGCAAGTTGACCGATGGTCAGGTGGCGCTCAATCAGGACGATGGTGACCGTGCGTTCAAAAAAGGCCTGATCTCCAATCGCACCGACATCCTCTCGGAGCTGGATCTGTCGTTTCAGGATTTCGGCGCACGTTTGAGCGGCGCAGCGTGGTACGACAGCGAGTACCAGAGCAACAACGACAATAACGATCCGTCCCGCGCCAACGCACGTTCCGTGGGCTACGACGAGTTCACCGATGACACCCGTCATCTGCATGGTGGCGACGGTGAAATCCTCGACGCGTTCGTCTACTGGAACGGTGAACTGGCCGACCGTGCAACGTCAGTGCGCGCCGGCCGTCATGGTCTGATCTGGGGCGAGAGCCTGTTCTTCGGCGCCAACGGTATTGCCGGTGGTATGGCCCCGGTTGACGTGGTCAAGGCGCAGTCGGTGCCTAATACGCAGTTCAAGGAAATCACCCGTCCGGTCAATCAACTGTCGGGCACCTTCCAACTGACGGACGACGTATCGCTCGGCGCGTACTATCAACTCGAATGGGAAGAAACCCGACTGCCCGCCGCCGGCAGTTATTTCTCCACCAGCGACACCATTGGCGAAGGCAATGAGCGCTTGATCGTCGGAGCGCCGTTCCCGGCATTCCTTGGCGGCAACCCGGCCAGTCCCGCCGCGTTTTTCCACGGTAATGACAAGGAAGCGCGCAGCTCGGGGCAGGGCGGTCTGCAACTGAAATACAGCGCTGAGACCGTCGAGTACGGCCTCTACGCCATCCAGTACCACGACAAGACACCGAAGCTGTATCTGAAACCGTCGACGGCGGCGCCGAACTTCAGCACCGGGCAGATCGGCGAGTACTACTGGGTTTACCCCGAAGATATTCGAGCGCTGGGCGCGAGTTTTTCTACCACCGTGGACGAGTACAGCTTCGCCGGCGAAGCGTCGATGCGCTGGAACATGCCGCTGGTCTCGAACGGTCAGACCGTGCTGCCTGGCGTCATTGCCGACAACGATGATGACGCGCTCTACGCCGTGGGTCGCACCGCTCACGTCAACCTGAACGTGTTGGCGTCGTTTGGCCCCAACTTCCTCGCCCGCGAGTCCGGGCTGGTTGGCGAAGTGGCGTGGAACCGCCTGCTCAGTGTCACCAAAAATCGCGCCGCGCTGGACCCGAACGCCACCGATGACGGCCTCGGTTTCAAAGTCGTCTACACGCCGACCTACCGACAGATCTTCGCCGGCATCGATATCAGCATTCCGGTCGGCGTCAGTTATTTCCCGCTGGGCAAATCAGCGGTGGTCAGTTCGTTCGGCCCGGACAACGGTGGCGACATCAACATCGGCATCACCGCCACTTACCTCGATCGCGTCACGGCCGGCCTGACCTACACGCATTACTACGGCGCTGAGGACACCAACCTCAACGGCCTCAGCCAGTTCAATTACAAGCAATCGCTGAAGGATCGGGATTATCTCGCCTTCTCCGTCAAGACCACGTTTTAAGAGGACTTGCGCATGACTTCTCACCACCACAATCGTCTCCCGCGCCTGAAGGCTCTGTGCTTTGCCTTGCTCGGAACGCTGACCGCCCTGAGCCAGGTTGCGACTGCGGCCACCGCAGAAGAGGCCGCCAAACTGTCGAGCAGTCTCACGCCAATGGGAGCCGAGCGCGCAGGCAACGCCGACGGCAGCATTCCGGCCTGGCAGGGCGGTTACACCAAAGTCGATCCGGCGTATAAACCGGGCGGCAAACGTAGCGATCCGTTTGCGGCTGACAAGCCGCTGTTCAGCATCACCTCGAAGAATCTTGCGCAATACGCCGCCAAGCTCAGCGATGGCACCAAGGAGATGTTCAAGCGCTTTCCCGACACCTATCGCATCGATGTCTATCCGACCCGTCGCACGGCCGCCGCACCGCAATGGGTGTACGACAACACTCTGAAAAATGCCACCCGCGCCAAGCTGGTCGACAGCAGCGCGGGACCGGTGCCCGAAGGTGCGTTTGGCGGGATTCCATTCCCGATCCCGCATAACGGCGCCGAAGCCATGTGGAACCACATCCTTAACTGGCGCGGCACGTCACTGGCCATGCACTTTCGTCATTATCTGATGACCGCAGACGGCAAGCAGGTGATGACCACCGACGGCCAGGCGATTCAGGACATGCCGTATTACTACCAGGACGGCACGCCGGAAAGTTTCGCTGGTGATTACTGGCTGTTCCGCCTGCTTAACGTCGGCCCGCCGTTGCGTGCCGGTGAGCAAATCATGGGGCGCACCAATATCAACGGTGACAAGTCCCAGGCTCACGTCTATCTGACCGGCCAGCGCCGCGTGCGCAAGTTGCCGAATGCCTGCTGCGACACACCGACGCCGGCCACCGCCGGGGTGATGTCGTTCGATGAGTTGAGCGTGTTCCAGGGGCGCATCGATCGCTTCGACTGGAAGCTGGTCGGCAAGCAGGAAATGTATATCCCCTACAACACCAACAAGGTCCTGACGGCAGGCAAACCGGAAGACCTGTTTCTGGCTCACCACATGAATCCAGATTACGTGCGCTGGGAGTTGCACCGCGTATGGGTGGTAGACGCCCAGCTCGCGTCGGGCAAGCGTCATCAATTGCCGAAGGGCCGCTACTACCTCGACGAAGACACCTGGCAAGCGATGCTCGGCGATCGCTGGGACGCCAACGGCCAACTCGCCAAAACCTTGTGGTCGCTGCCCGCCGTGCTGCCGGATCTGCCAGCGCAAGCGCAGCTGTCTTCGGGTTTCTACGACCTGACCTCCGGCGCCTGGTTTATCCAGAACGTCTACACCGGTCTGCCTGAGCAATACGGCGTGGTCGATCGCTACAAGGCATCGGAATTCTCGCCGGCGGCGATGGCGGGTGCCGGGGTTCGTTGAATCGGGCCGGATCGCCACACCGTGTGGTGGTCCGGTTTCACAGGTGGTTTCGAGGTCGGTATGAACAGAATCTGTCAGGTGCTTGGGCGGTTGTTAGCGCTGCTGGCGCTGCCTTGCGTATTACCCGTGAGCCAGGCCCAGGCCGCCGCCGTCGGGGATGTATTGCACACCCCGGCGATGCACGCGCCGCAGGCCCGGCAAGCCGTCTTGCTTGATCTGGCCCGGGCGGGCGCACGGTTGGTAGCGGTCGGCGAACGCGGCATCGTCTTGCTCTCCGATGACAACGGGATCAATTGGCGGCAGGCGCAGGTGCCAGTGTCCGTCAGCCTTACGGCGGTGCAGTTTGTCGATGCCAACACCGGCTGGGCGGTCGGTCATGCCGGTGCGGTGCTGGTCTCCCATGACGGCGGTGAAAACTGGGTTTTGCAACTGGACGGCAACCGCGCTGCGCAACTGGAGTTGCACGCCGCACGCGAGCAACTGCCGACAGCCACAGACCCCGACGCAGCGGCGGCACGCGTGCAAACCGCTGAACGGATGGTCAGCGAAGGCGCGGACAAACCGTTTCTCAGCCTCAGGTTCACCGATGCGCGTCACGGCCTGATCGTCGGCGCCTACGGCCTCGCCTTTACCACCGAAGACGGCGGCGTGAGCTGGCAGTCGCTGATGGGCCATATCGACAATCCGATGGGGGCGCACCTGTATGCCATCGCGCAACACGGCGAGCGTTGGTTCATCGCCGGCGAGCAAGGCTATGTGGCGCGTTCCGAGGACGGTGGACAATCTTTCGTCGCGCTCGAAAGCCCGTACAGCGGCAGTTTCTTCGCCCTGCAAGTACGCGATGACGGCGCGCTGCTGGCGGCAGGCCTGAAAGGCAACGCGTTCATGTCTACCGACGGCGGCAACAGCTTCGTGCCCGCGCCCGTACCGATGCCTGTGTCCTTCAGTGAAGCGATCCGCACCGCTGACGGCCAGTTGTTGTTGGTCAATCAGGCGGGCGCACTGTTTCGCACCTCGGGTGATGCACCAACCCTTGAGCCTTTCGGCAAACCGCTGGGCAAACCGATTTCCAGCGTCGTGCAGGCTGCCGATGGCAGCCTGGTGCTGGCCGGCTTCACCGGGGTGACGCGCCTGGCGTCGCCCACTGCTACAGCTTCGGAGTGAGGTTATGAAACCATTCGACAACGCCACGGCCAGCCTGGCGAGTTTCGACCCGCGCTCCGGCTCGGTCGTGGAACGCACTTTGTTCAATCACCGGTTGTGGGTGTTGCTGGTGTGCCTGGTGACCACGCTTTTCCTGGGCTATCAGGCCACGCGGGTCGAGCTGAACGCCAGTTTCGAAAAGATGATTCCCACGCAACAACCCTACATCGCCAATTATCTGCAACATCAAAAGCAGCTCAGTGGTCTGGGCAACTCCTTGCGCATCGTCGTCGCCAATCGCCAGGGCGATATCTACGACGCTGAGTATCTAAAAACCTTGCAGGCCTTGAGCGACAAGCTTTACCTGCTGCCCGGCGTCGATCGCGCCTACATGAAATCGCTGTGGACGCCGGCAACGCGTTGGGTCGCTGTGACTGAAGACGGCCTGGATGGCGGCCCGGTGATCCCGGATGATTACGCCGGCACACCGGCCAGTCTCGAGGCCTTGCGCCGCAACGTGCAGCGCTCCAACGAGCTAGGCCAACTGGTCGCGTTCGATCAAACCTCGAGCATCATTTACGTGCCGTTACTGGCAACGACTGCCGACGGGCAGGCGCTGAATTATTCGGTGCTGTCGGAGCAACTGGAGGCGTTGCGCAGCGAGTACCAGAACGACAGGATCGACATTCACATCACCGGTTTCGCGAAAAAGGTCGGCGACCTGATCGCCGGGCTCAAGCAGATCCTGCTGTTCTTCGCCGTAGCGATTCTGATCACCACCGCCGTGCTGTTCTGGTACACACGCTGCCTGCGCAGCACCGTGCTGGTGGTGTTCTGTTCGCTGGTGGCGGTGGTCTGGCAGCTGGGCCTGTTGCCGTTGCTCGACTATCAACTGGACCCGTATTCGGTGCTGGTGCCGTTTCTGGTGTTCGCCATCGGCATGAGCCACGGCGCGCAGAAAATGAACGGCATCATGCAGGACATCGGTCGCGGCATGCACCGGGTCGTTGCCGCACGCTTCACCTTTCGACGGCTGTTTCTGGCCGGGTTGACAGCATTGCTGTGCGATGCGGTGGGTTTTGCCGTGCTGATGCTGATCAAGATTCAGGTGATTCAGGATCTGGCCGTGATCGCCAGCATCGGTGTGGCGGTGCTGATTTTCACCAACCTGATTCTGCTGCCGGTGTTGCTGTCCTATGTCGGCGTAACGCCACGTGCGGCGCAATTGAGCCTGAAGAGCGAGCAGAACGATCAGACCGGCGCGCGGCGTCATGGCTTCTGGCGTTTTCTCGATCTGTTTACCCAACGTCGCTGGGCCAGCCTGTGCATTGCCATCAGCCTGGCGTTGGCGGCATTGGGTTTTGTGGTCAGCCTGCAATTGAAGATCGGTGATCTGGATGCCGGTGCACCGGAGCTGCGTGCTGACTCACGCTACAACCAGGACGATGCGTTTCTGACCCGGCATTACGGCGCCAGCAGTGATTTGTTCGCAGTGATGGTCAAGACCCCGGCCGGGCAATGTGCGCGTTACGACATCCTCGCCAAGGTCGATGCGCTGGACTGGCAGCTGCGTGCGCTGCCGGGGGTGGATTCGACCAACTCGCTGGCCTTGCTCAACCGGCGCATGCTGGTCGGTCTCAGCGAAGGTAGCGCCAAGTGGTATGAGCTGCAGAACAATCAGGCGATGCTCAACATGATCACCGCCAGTGCGCCACGTGGTTTGTACAACGAAGATTGCAGCCTGCTCACGCTGTACGCCTACCTCACCGACCACAAGGCCGAAACGCTGACGCGGCTGGTCGAGCACGTCGAGCAATTCGCCGCTGCCAATAACAACGATGATGTGCAGTTTCTGCTGGCAGCGGGCAATGCCGGCATCGAAGCGGCGACCAATATCGTCGTCAAGCAGGCCAATCGCGAGATGTTGTTCTGGGTCTACGGCGCGGTGATCGTCCTGTGCCTGATCACCTTCCGTTCGTGGCGCGCCACGCTGTGCGCGGTGATTCCGCTGATGGTCACCTCGATCCTCTGCGAAGCATTGATGGTCTGGCTGAACATCGGCGTGAAAGTCGCGACGTTGCCGGTCATCGCGTTGGGTGTCGGCATTGGCGTCGACTATGCGTTGTACGTGATGAGCATCCTGCTCGGCCATCTGCGCCAGGGCGCGAGCCTGTCCGAGGCTTATTACCGCGCCCTGGTGTCCACCGGCAAAGTGGTGATGCTTACCGGTATCACGCTGGCCATTGGCGTGGCCACGTGGATTTTCTCGCCGATCAAATTCCAGGCTGACATGGGCGTGCTGCTGGCGTTCATGTTCGTCTGGAACATGGTCGGCGCGCTGCTGCTGTTGCCAGCGCTCGCCTACTTCCTGCTGCCTGCACGGCGCGCGAATACCGACGCAGAAACACCTGCGGAGGCAATCAATCTGACGGTGCCGTCGCGACCTGTGGCGGTAGATATTCATCAAGCGCGTCATCGGGAGACCTGTCATGGCCGTTGAGTCTTCATTGGAAAACAGCGGCCGCCACGCCGGCTTGACGCAATCGTTGCTGTTGCTGCTCGGCAGCTGCCTGCCAGTGCTTGGCGCGGTATTGCTCGCACCGGTGTTACCGCGCATGCAGGCCCATTTTGCCGACGTGGCAGGCAGCACGGTGCTTGTGCCGATCGTGCTGACCTTGCCGGCATTGATGATTGCGCTACTGGCGCCGTTTGCCGGGGTCATCGCCGACCGGCTCGGGCGCAAACCGCTGTTGTTGGCGAGCATGGCCCTGTACACGCTCTGCGGTGTGTTGCCGCTGTGGCTGGATTCGCTGCCGGCGATTGTCGCCAGCCGCGCCGGGATCGGTCTGGCGGAGGCGGGGATCATGACCTGCTGCACGACGCTGATGGGCGACTACTACAGTGGCGCACGCCGTGAACGCCTGTTTGCACTGCAAATGGTCGCGACGTCGCTGTCCGCTGCGGTGTTTATCGCGCTGGGTGGCTTTCTCGGCCAGGACGACTGGCGCACACCGTTTGCGCTGTACGCAGTCGGGCTGATCTTCCTGCCGCTGATGGCGTGGAAACTCTGGGAACCGCAACCCCGCGTGCAACCTGCAGCAACGCTGCCGGTGCCAGTCCAGCGCCTGTTTCCGTGGCGCGCCCTGACACCTCTGTATGCGTTGTCGCTGCTCGCGGGCCTGAGCCTGTTCATCGTGCCGGTGCAAGCCGGCTATTTACTCAACTTGTTACATGTGGATGCGCCGCAGCAGATCGGCATGACCATGGGCGCCAATCAACTCGGTGTGCTCGCCGGGGCCTTGAGTTTCCGTTTGTTGAACGGTCTGCGCAGCCAGCATGTGTTGCTGATTGCCTATGGCCTGGCCGGCATCGGCGGGCTGTTGATGGCCGCTGCCGGCAGCCACGCGCAAGTGGTGGTCGCGGTCCTGGTCAACGGTCTGGGCATCGGCCTGATGTTGCCGACGTTGATCACCTGGATCATGGCGCAAGTCGGCTTTGCTCAGCGTGGGCGAGCGGCGGGGTGCTTCACCGCGGCGATTTTTGCCGGCGAGTTCATCAGCCCGCTGGTGGTACTCGCCATCACCTCCGGGGTTTCCACGGCGTTGCCGCAAGCATTGGCCATGATCGGTTGGCTGCAACTGGTCGTGGCGCTGTTTTGTCTGTCCGTGCCGAGGCTCGGTGGACTGTTGACCCGCAGCCATGTCGGCGGTCACGACTCCATCGGCAACGGCCATTGAACGAGGATATTCCATGCAAGCGCTTCCCCCTTTCAAACGCGTGGTCACCGGGCATGATGCCCACGGCCGAGCCGTCGTCGCCAGTCACGGAGCAACGGCCAACGTCTTCGCACTGCAAGCGGTGCCAGGCACGGTGTTTCATGAAATATGGAACAGCAGCGGCAGTCCGGCACTGCTCGACAATGCCGATGATCCAACCAGCAAACCTTTACAACTGAGCCCCGGCCCGCTAGGCAGTGTGATTCGTGTCGTCGACATTCCGCCAGACAGCGTGCAGAACCAGGTCAGCGCTGCCGATGCAGCGGCCGCATTTGCCGAGATTGGTCAGGCGCATGCCGGCACGGGCCAGGCGAACTCGCGACACAAACTGATGCACCGCACCGAAACCCTTGATTACGGGATCGTCACCGAAGGCGAAGTCTGGCTGGTGCTCGACGAGACAGAAGTCCACCTCAAACGCGGCGATGTGGTGGTTCAGCGCGGCACCAATCACGCGTGGAGCAACCGCACCGAGGCCATGGCACGCATGGTCTTTATCCTGCTGGACGGGCGTTTCGCCGCTAAATTGCAAAACTGCCCGGGAGAAAAATCATGAAGCTCGCAACCTTGAAAAACGGTAGCCGTGACGGCCAATTGGTGGTGGTTTCGCGCGACATGGCCCGGGCTATTGACGCCCGTTCGGTAGCGTCGACCTTGCAGCACGCCATCGAAAACTGGCGCGAAGCCGGGCCGCGTTTGCAGGCCCTGGCGCGTGAGCTTGAAAACCACGATTGCCGCGAGGCCTTTGCCTTCGACCCCGCGCAGGCGATGGCACCGTTGCCGCGTGCTTACCAATGGTGCGATGGCTCGGCGTTTCTCAGTCACGGTGCACTGATGCAGAAGGCGTTCAACCTCGACCCGATCGAAGGCGCTGACCGCACGCCGTTGATGTATCAGGGCGCCGGTGATGACTTCATCGGCGCACACGATGACATCGAACTGCCGAGCGAAAGCCAGGGCATCGATTTCGAAGGCGAATTTGTCGTGCTGGTCGATGATGTGCCGATGGGCTGTTCGGCCGAGAGCGCGTTGCAGCACATCAAACTGATCCTGCAGATCAACGATGTCAGCCTGCGGGCACTGGCTCCGCGTGAAATGCGCACCGGTTTTGGTTTTCTACAAGCCAAACCGTCCTCCAGTTTTGCCCCGTTGGCGATTACCCCGGATGAACTCGGCGAAGCCTGGCGAGACGGTCGCGTCAATCTGCCCCTGCAAGTGCACTGGAACGGCGAGTGGTTTGGCCATCCGCACGGCGCGCAGATGAACTTTCAATTTGGCCAACTGATCGCCCACGCGGCGTTAACCCGGCGCTTGCGCGCCGGCACCCTGATCGGTTCCGGCACGGTGTCGAATGCCGAGCGCAACGTCGGCTCGGCGTGCATCGCCGAACGCCGGGCCATTGAGATGATCGAGCAGGGCGCACCGGTGACAGGCTTTATGCGTTTCGGCGATCGCGTGCGCATGGACGTCACCGGCAGCGATGGTCAGTCCCTGTTTGGTGCGATCGATCAACGCGTCGTCAAAGCCCACGGCTAAGGAACGCCCATGCGTGTACTGATTACCGGAGCCAATGGCTTTGTCGGTCGCGAACTGCTGCGTTGTCTACTCGCGCGCGGCAGTCTGTGCGGGCAAGTCATTCGTTCGCTGCTGGTGCTGGACACCGATGTCCAAGGCCTGCCAGACGACCCGCGCCTGCGTCGGCACAGCGGCAGCGTGACGGACGCAGCGTTGATGCGCCGTGTCCTGGCCGATGGCATTGATGTGGTGTTTCACCTGGTCAGCATTCCCGGCGGAGCGGCGGAGGCGCATTACGAATCGGGTTATCAGGTCAACCTGCTGGCGAGCCTCGAACTGCTTGATCAACTGCGCAACAAGGCGCGACCTCCGGTGCTGGTGTATGCCAGCAGCGTTGCGGTGTATGGCGCTGATCTGCCGGCGAAGATGAACGAGCAGGCTGAATTGCACCCGCAATTGTCGTACGGCACACACAAGATGATGGTCGAGCGTGCGCTGATCGATCTGGGTCGGCGCGCTGAAGTCGATGGACGCGCGGTGCGCCTGCCGGGGATTGTCGCGCGTCCGCGTGAACCCAACGGCTTGCGCTCGGCGTTCATGAGCGACTTGATGCGTGCTTTTGCCGAGGGCGCTGACTATTGCTGCCCAGTGTCGCCGCAGGCTACAGCGTGGTGGATGTCGGCGCGCTGTTGCGTGAACAACCTGATCCACGCCGCCGAGCTGGATGACGTCGCCGTGCAACAGCGGGTCTGGCAACTGCCGGTGCTGCATTTGTCCATCGCCCAGGTCATTGACGCGCTGGCGGCAACTTACGGCGAGCAACGCCGTGCGCTGATCAGTTTCGCCGCTGACCTTGATCTGGAAACCCTGTTCGGGCGTATGCCGCCCATGAAAACCCCGCAGGCCCGCGCTGCCGGTTTCAATCATGACGGCAACGTCGCCACGCTTATTCGCAACGCCCTCAATCCAGCCCCTTATCGGCCTCTGCCGTTGAACGGAGATACGCCTCATGTCACAGCTCATCCTGCGTAAACGTCGTTTGGTCGACCTCTCGGTGACCCTCGATAACAACCCGTACACAGACCCGCCACCGCTGTTGCCGAAAATCGATTACATGGACCACCAGCAAGGCTGGCCCGAGATGGCGGCGATGTTTCCGGGCTTGCAGCTTGAGCAGATGCCCGGCAATGAATCGTGGGCCGCCGAGCGCTTGCAAATCACCACCCACAGCGGTACGCACATGGATGCGCCGTGGCATTACGCCTCGACCACCGATGGCGGCGAACCGGCATTTGGCATTGACGAGTTGCCGCTGGACTGGTGTTTGCAGCCGGGGGTCAAACTGGATTTTCGCCATTTGCCTGACGGTCACGTGGTCACGGCAGAAGAGGTCGAAGCGGAGCTGGCGCGTATCGAGCACACGTTGCAACCGCTGGATATCGTGCTGGTCAACACACGCGCCGGGGCGTTGTTTGGTCAGCCGGGTTACCTCGATGCCGGCATCGGCATGGGGCGCGAAGCGACGATGTATCTGCTGGAGCGTGGCGTGCGCGTGGTCGGCACGGATGCCTGGAGCTGGGACGCGCCGTTCAAATACACCCGTGAACGTTTTGCCGCCAGCGGCGACGCCTCGATCATCTGGGAAGGGCATAAGGCCGGGCGCGATATCGGCTACGGACAAATGGAAAAACTGGCCAACCTTGAATCCCTGCCAGCGATCGGCTTCACGGTGTCGTGTTTTCCTTACAAGATCCGCCATGCGTCTGCAGGTTTTGTGCGTGCGGTGGCTATTTTCGAAGAGTGAGTTCCGGACACTCCTTCAACAACAATAAGAGAAACCGATGGCTCTATTGCGATTACCGCTGACGGCACTTTTTTGCGCCCTGACAATGGGCGGCGGCGTGGCCATGGCGGCCAGTCAACCGAATATTCTGCTGATTGTTGCGGACGATCTCGGCTACTCGGATCTGGGCAGCTATGGCGGCGAGATTCACACCCCCAGGCTGGATGAACTGGCCCAACAGGGCGTGCAGTTCACCAGTATGTACGCGGCGCCTACCTGTTCCATCACTCGTTCGATGTTACTGTCCGGCACTGACAATCACCTTGTCGGGCTGGGCACCATGGCCGAAGCCTTGCAACCGTTTCAACGGGGTAAACCGGGGTATGAAGGGTACCTGAACGGGCGGGCCTACTCGGTTGCCGAGCTGCTAAAAGCGGGCGGCTACAACACGCTGATGGTCGGCAAATGGCACTTGGGTCTGGAGGCCGATCAAGGCCCGGATCGGCGCGGTTTCGAGCAGTCGTTCGCGCTGCTGGAAGGCGGGGCGACGCACTTCAAACCCGCCAGTGTTGCACCGACGCCACTGGAGCAAGTGCATTACCGTGAAAACGGCCAGTCGGTGGAGCTTCCCGAGACGTTCTACTCCACAGACTTTTACACCGACAAGCTGATTGGCTACCTGCAAAACACCCAACGTGAAGGCAAACCGTTTTTTGCCTATGCCGCCTACACGTCACCACATTGGCCGTTGCAAGCGCCCAAGGAATACCTGGACAAATACCGCGGCCGCTTCGACCAAGGCTACGACACCACGCGGCTGTCGCGCATTGATCGGCTGAAAAAGCTCGGCCTGCTCGACAAAGACTTTCAGCCGGCGCAACCGTTGCCCGTGAACCCTCGGCTGCCCGGTTGGCAGCAACTCACGGCTGAGCAGCAGAAAATCGAAGCGCGGAAAATGGAGATCTACGCGGCAATGGTCGACAACCTCGATCACAACATTGGCCGGGTGATCGACTACCTGCGCCAAAACGGCCAGTACGACAACACGGTGATCGTGTTCATGTCCGACAACGGCGCGGCGGCGGAAAACCATGCGCAGTTCTATCCACCCGGCGCGAACACCGATAACAGCGTGGCCAACCTGGGCCAGCCGGGCTCGCAGATCGACTATGGTTTGCGCTGGGCGGAAGTCAGTGCCGCGCCTTTTCACTTGTTCAAGGGCACCACGGCCGAAGGCGGAATCAGTGTGCCGGCGATCATTCAACTGCCCAAGACACTGCGTCGTCAGGGCGTAGAAAGGGGCGTGGCACGGGTGGATGATCTGGCGCCGACATTCCTGGATCTGGCGGGCATCGCCTTGCCGAGCGAAGCAGACAAGCACCCGATCACCGGCCGATCCATCCTGCCCATGCTCGAAGGCAAGGGCAGCCCTCACGACGCTGAGACGCTGGCTGGAGAGTTGTTCGGCAATGCTTATTATCGTGAGGGCAACCTCAAATTGTTGGGCATGCGCCCGCAAGCGGGCTTCGGCGACCATGCGCAGCCGCCGCAATGGCAGTTGTTTGATGTTGCACAGGATCGGGGTGAAACCCATGACCTCGCGGCGGCTCAGCCGCAGACGGTCGAACGGCTCAAAGCCGCGTGGCTCAAGTATGCCGAGCGGGTCGGCGTAGCTTTTCCGCCGCGCTAGCACGGCAGAGGCTTTGAACACAGTGGGCGGCGTTGGCCGCCGCCACTGTTTTGAGGTTTTTAACTCGTCTTATTGCGCAGTCGCTCGATGATTCTGCGGGCACGGTTGGCACCGACATCGACATGAATATCAATCATCGGGCGCGTACCGAACCGGCACATGTTCTGGTACTGCGCTTCGATCACCACTTTGTCTTCGTCGAAGGTCAATCGCGTCTGATGCAGAACTTTGGCTGTGACGGCTTCGGGATCATGTTCAGGGTTTGTAGCCATGGTCCAGAAATAGTGGCTTGTGGTGTCTGTTTCCGGCGTTACGCCGTGGAAACCACGCATATGAAAACCGCCTCGATCCGGGTTGTTCAGATCATCCGTGCCCGCGTCTATCGCGCCGGTCCAGATGCGCAGGTGATTGATGTGAAATTCGATCTCCTGCCAACGGTCGATGTTGCCTTTGAACGGGTAGGCGGCGGTGTAGGTGGGCGGCGGAACGGAACCGGGCATGTGGCGAACCACCCGAACCATCGAATCATCACCCTCGACGTTCATCTGCGCGTTCATATGAATGCTGGCGTTGCCGCCAATGGTGTGCAAATGGACATAGCCCAGGTGGCTGAGATCCATAAGGTTGTCGTGGATGAGTTGATAGGGCGCGTTGTAGTGATAAACATCACCGTCGAACAGGTATTTGCCGCTGCTGTGCACGTCATAGACCGGTGGCGCAAATGTCGGCTCTGGATGCTCAGGGCTGCCAAACCAGATCCAGATGATCTGATCCTGCTCCCGGACAGGGTAGGCAGGGACTTTGGCTTTGCTCGGGATCTTGTCCTGGCCCGGAATTTCGATGCATTTCCCGCCTTCATTGAACAGCAACCCGTGGTAACCACAGCGCAAACCGCGTTCCTCCACTGTGCCACCGGACAGCGGCAATGCACGATGGCAGCAGCGGTCCTCCAGCGCGGCGACCTGGTTATCTGCCGTGCGGAAAAGCACCACCGGTTTATTCAGTAACGTGCGGCCAAGGGGTTGGTCTTTCAGTTCCCGGCTCAGGGCCGCGACGTACCATTGATCGAGCGGGAAACTTGGCGCATTGGCCGGGGCAATTTCGTGTGCAAGGGGCAGGGCAGCGGTAGTCATGATGTTCTCCGGCGAGCGGTCGAGGCTCGGTTCAGGTCAAAGATCCAATACCAGGCGGGGCGATTTGGCACGTGAGCAGCACGGCGTGAAACGGTCGTTGGCAGCGTGTTCGGCAGCGGTCATGAACTGGTCGCGATGATCGGCAATCCCTTCGATCAGGCCCGTGACACAGGTGCCGCAGACCCCTTGCTCGCACGATGATTCGATGGCAATCCCCGCCTCATCGAGCACTTCGAAAACAGTGCGATCGGCGGGGATGTAAAAAATCTGCCCGCTGCTGGCGAGCTGAACTTCGAAGGGCGTATCCGCGCTTGCATCGACCGGTGCGGCGGCGAAGAACTCTCTGTGCACGCGATCTTCCGGCCAACCAGCGGCCTGCGCGGTGTCGAGGATGAAATTCATGAAACCGGCGGGGCCGCACACGTAAAGGTGAGTCGTGGTATCTGGCGCGGCGAGGAGGGCGGTTGCATTGAGTTTCTGTTCGGGCGATCCGCTGTCGTCATGCAAATGCACGTGGCTGGCGAAGGGCGCTTGTCGCAGGTGTTGGATAAACGCGGCACGCTCGCTGGATCGGAAGCAGTAATGCAGCTCGAAATCCGCCCCTTGATGATGAAGTTCATGGGCCATTGCCAGCATCGGCGTAATGCCAATACCACCGCCAAACAGCAGGTGGCGCTTGGCTGAGTTCGCGAGTGGAAAGAGGTTGCGGGGTTCGCTGATGCTGATTGTCTGTCCTTGGCTGATGGTGTCGTGCATCGCGGTAGAACCGCCCCGGGAGGCGGGATCCTTCAGCACACCGATGACGTAGCGATGACGTTCTTTGGAGTCATTGCACAATGAGTATTGCCGAGTGAGGCCGTCGGCAATGTTGATGTCGATATGGGCACCGGCATTGAACGGTGGTAACGGCCGGCCGTCTGCTGCGCACAGCTCAAAACTGCAAATACCCTCGGCCTCAACGACCTTGCGGGTGACGTTGACTTGAAGCATGACTTCTCCCTCCACATTGAAGTGGCTGCTGAAAAACGAAAGGGGCGAGCGGGTGACTAATCAGCCGGGCAAGAAGACGTAGAAAGGTTGGGGAATCATGGGTGCCAAGAAAGGGCACGGGTGAGGAGCGTTCATAAGCAAGACCTGTTAATTATTTTTTTGAGGTTGTGCTACGGCGTATCATGCGGCGCATTGTCCGCAATACTGGGCTGAGTGAATCCTCAGATAATTTAGTTGCGGTGTCAACCAAATTACAAGATCTTCGATCTACGGTGTTTTCTCGATGCCTACCGATACACAACTGAACCTGTCGCGTTATGTACCTGGCCTGGTGACTTTCCTGGCGAACAAACTCGCCACCGGTGCTTCCCAGTGCTACCGCAAACACTTCGGAATCGGCGTGGTTGAATGGCGGATGTTGTCAATGCTGGCGGTTGAATCCGACATCACCGCCAATCGGATCTGCCAAGCGATAGGTCTCGACAAGAGCGCTGTCAGTCGTTCATTGCAGACATTGGAAGCAGCGGGGCGGATCACCAGTCAGCTGGATCCCAAGGATGCACGGCGTTACACCGTGCGATTGACGGCCAGCGGCAAAGAACTGCATGACCGCGTGCTCAAAGTTGCACTTGAGCGAGAGTCGCGTCTGCTCAGCGGATTGACCCCGGCCGAGGTCGATACGCTGATTGACTTGCTTGGGCGCCTGCATCTGCAAGTGCCCAATGTGAACAGTTACGACCCGAGTGAGGAGTGAGTCGCGGCAGACTGCAGCGTGGAATTGACGTTGAAAGCTGCTGCGCGGTGCGAGTTGCCGGACTGCTGATATCTGCTGTGCATGGGTATACACGTCTAGCTGAACGCCTGAATTCCGCCCATCGTGACTGAAAGAAACCGGCCAGGAATGATCACCATGATGCGCCGGGAAAACGGGCTGGTTTAATGATTGGCAGAGTTGCTCAGTTGCTGAAGCTCAAGTTGCCTGGCAGCACTGGCTTCCAGGGTTGCACGCTCTTCATCCAGATACCGATAAATGCTTTGGAGGCTGGCGATTTTCTGTTTGATGTCGGCCATCTTCTTTTCAATCAGCTTCGCGCCTTCAGCACAATCGATCAGCTTGTTTCGCTGCGCATCCAGAATCTCGCTTATCTCCCCCAGAGAAAACCCCATGCTTTGCGCGCGCTGGATAAAGTCCAGATCCTGCAGGGTTTGCTCGTTGTAAACGCGATAGTTGTTGGTTTGCCGCAGGGGTGAGATCAGGCCGATTTGCTCGTAGTAGCGCAACGTATGACGGCTGGCGCCGCTGCGCGCTTCGAGTTCGCCGATTTTCATGAAAACACCGCTTGACTGTAGAGTGGGGTCGATAGTTTACGCTTGATTTCTCACCTTCAACAAGGAGCAGGGAAATGAGCGTGGAGTGCTTTGTCACAGGCGGGACTGGTTTCATCGGTCAACATTTGGTGGCGAACCTGAGTGCAAAAGGTCACACCGTTCGGGTGTTGATGCGTCGCCCGGAGCGACTGGCGGCCTTGCGCGAGCAAGTCGATCATTTGGGCGGGTGCGCAACCCGGGTATTCGCCGTCGCTGGCGATCTGGAACAAGACAACCTCGGGCTGAGCGCCGCTGACCGAGAAGTGCTGAGGCGCGCCAGCGTCATGTTCCACTTGGGCGCGCACTTCGCATGGGGGCTTTCAGTGGAGCATTCTCGTGCGGTGAACGTCGAAGGGGCAAAGCGCGTGGCGCTGTTAGCGGCTGAGCAAAAAAGCCGCTTAGTGATGATCGGCGGCTACATGCTGAAAAATCATGAACATCTACAACGCATCGGAATTGATCCTCGTTATCCGCAACGGACGAATTGGCCTGCCGTCTACCGGCGTGTCGGTGGTTACGAGGGAAGCAAGCTGGAGGCGCATTTTGCGACCCTGGAAGTCATGTCAGCCAAGGGCGGGGAGATTACTGTTGTTCACCCTGCGACGGTCTGTGGCCACAGCCGCACGGGGCATATCCTTGACGGTCAGCCGCTGGTGGAGCTGATACGCAACCTTGTGCAGGGCAAGTTGACTGCAGTACCCGGCACCGCCCGGCACTGGCTGCCACTGGTCACCGTCGATTACCTGGCTGAACTGGTGGCAGTTTGTGCGGTTGATCCTGCCATGGTGGGTCAGGAACTGCTGGCGCTTGATGACCAGACGCCAAACCTGCGAGAGCTCCTGGCACAGGCTGCACAACCGTTGGGATTAAAGTCTCCCAAGCATCACATTTCACTTCGATTACTGAAGCTGCTACTGAGTATTCCTCCCGTAGCGAGGTTCTTGAATTCAAAACCCGAAGCCCTGGATTTTATCCAGACCACTCGTTTTAATACGGCGGCGGTTGAGCAATTTGCCAACAGACATGGAATAGCCAAACCGGATATACGTCAGTCTCTGCAGCACACTGCCATGTTCGTCAACTCGCACTGCATAGCCAAGGGCCAGGTCCTCTGACCTTTGGCGACACGAAGGCGAATAGCACTCTATCGGGATTAGTCGGCTGCTCGTGTGCTCAAACTTTGCGCCGTCGATACAGGGCGGCTTTCAATCGAACGACCATTCAGCGACAGGGATCGTCATCCATGCAATCGACTTTCAGGAAAGGCGTCATATTTGCACTCTCCGCTGCGGCACTGAACGCAACGATCGGTGTACTCAGCAAAATACTCATGAGTAATGGTTTCACCTCTACCAGTGTTGCTGTCATCAAGACCGTACTGGGTTGCGTGCTTCTCTCGATTCTGTTGTTTTTCCTCAAGCGCCCGGCGACATCGACCAAATGGACGCAGGCGGCTGTCTGCGCGTTTCTTGGCATCTTTGTGCTGTTCCATTTCGAAACGTCCGCCTATCGACACTACGCTGCGGCAGGTGTGGTGGTGGTGCTGATGGCCAGCGCGTCAATTTCCTCGATCATTCTGGGGCGCATTTTTCTAAAGGATGCGATCACCGCGAACGCTACTGTTGGCGCGACACTGGCTATCGCCGGAATCTCGGTGATCTTCGGCGGCGACTTGCAGCAGGGCTTTACATTACAAGGTGCTGCGCTCGCCGCCGTGGCCGGTTCCGGCTATGGCGCCTTTTCGGTGGCCATGAAGCGTATGGGGGTGTCGGGGGGACTGCACTTCACCCGGCAATTGCTGTTCTTTGGCAGCCTGTACTTGCTGATGCCGGCTGCCGCCGATGGTTTTGTAATAGGCGAGTTGTCGCCGATGGCGATCGCCGCGCTGCTGGCGTTGGCCACGCTGCCGACAATCCTGGGCTTCTTCTGCACGACCAAGGCCATCGAGTATCTCAAGCCATCCCAAGTACAAGCGCTGGAATTGACCGAGCCACTGTTTGCCGCGCTGCTGGCGTTTGTGGCGCTCAATGAAGTACCGCGCGAAAGCCTCTACGCGGGAGCGGTGCTGATCATAGTCGGCCTGTGTTTCTCCAATGAACTCATACGCTTGGGCAGCAAAGCTTCCGTCCCTTCGACCGAGTGAGTTATTTCGGATCCTTATACGTGCGGCCCAATAAGAGCCGACGCTCATGACGACCGCTTCCGGCCAATAGCAGCCGCTCGGGAGTGGCGTCTTTTGACCGGACGCTACCGCACCCGAACGGTTGCATGGGCTGATAGAGAACATCTGCATTACGCCTCCACTCTCAGCAAAGGGGCGACACCCTGATGAACTCATTCACTGAGCATGTCGCCAGTTTGACGTCTTTTTCTCACACAACTGATCATCAAAAGCACACCGGCTGCAATGCCTTGTGTACCGCATATAAGCCAGATTAGGCCTATGTGAAAAATGACCCAGGCACTCAAACCTAAAATCAGTGTTAACAATACCCCAAGTACAAGTAGTGGCAGGTGTTGCACAGAGGGACTGTCCTCTAGCGAGTCGGAAAAAATGCTCCAGCATGCCCATTGCGAGAACAGCGACAGCAGAAGCCACAACAGGATCACCCCCCAACCTGAAAAGGATTGTGAGGTGAGCAGGTTGATCGTCGAGGTGATGGTGAACCAAAGAGTGAAGGCGAATGTAGTGCTTGAAGGTACGGTATAGGCTGGAAGGGCAATGGCTATCTGAATCAACTTGAGTGTTTGCAATCGAGTCATTCATACGCTCCCTGCGAGTTGAATTGTACCGCGCCCTATGGACTCTTCAGTGACTATAGATCAGGAGTTCTTTGAGGGGAGTATGCCGACGGTCAGCTTCTGGCCGATAGCGGCCCCCAAGAGAAGGGGTGACTGCTGGCCGGATGCGGTACGTTGTCAGCGACGGCTCGTGCAATGACTTCCTGTCACGAGCGTCCGTTTTTTGCCGTTACTCCCCCTAACTACATCCCGTTTGCTGTAAGTGCTGACATCCAATACAAAACAGTTCAGTGCAAATACGCTCAAGGTCGCTCTTTCACTCGATTCCGAAGCAACAAGGGCTGCCTGTTCACTCCGGACTGTCTACACCACTCCAGCACCGAGACACCAAACCATCGATGAAAAGCCCGCGAAAATGTACTGACGTCGGCATAGCCCAACAGGTGCGCTACTTGCGGCAGACTGATCGTTGGAACCTGCAGGTATTTGCGCACCAATTGCTGGCGCGTCTCGTCCAGCAACTGCTGAAATGAAGTGTTTTCCTCAGCTAGGTGGCGCTGCAAGGATCTTGGGGTGACGGCCATGCAATCGGCCACTCTGTCGATCGTCGCACGTCCGCTGGGCAACAGATTGCGCAGCAATTGCCTGACGTAGCCCGGCATCGCGCCGGTCGACAGGCGTTCAATGCCTGCCAAATGTTCAGCGACGAGCTGATGCAGCGCTTCACTGGCGCAATCTAGCGGCTGCGCCAGCGCACTGGCGTTGAAGAGCAATCCCGTGTGGGCGGCTGAAAACGTCGGCGTGATGCTTAGTGCCTGCCGATAGAGGCCTTCATCCGCCAGCGGGGCATGGCGGAGCATGATTGCCTCGGGTTGCCATTGTTCGCCGGCCAGGTTTTGCATCAGGCGTAAACCGATCCCGCACGCCAGTTCTTCGGCCTGAGCCAGGCCGTCGATCTCCTGCTCATCGGCTCGATAACCCAGCAACGCGATACCGTCTGCAATCTCCAGATAGAGATGCGCAGCGCCGTTGTACAGGGCGAAATTGGCGCGCAGTTCGAGCAGCGCGTCGCCGACGGTACGGGTGTTGTGAATCAGGAAAAACATGTCACCGAAGACGTCGACTCCCTGATGGAGGCCGAACTCCAGACCGAACAATGCGTTGTTCGAGCGCTGCCGACATTGAGCCAACAAGCGACAATAATTGCGAAAGGACAGGATATCTTCCGGGCGCTGCAGTGACGCGACAGGCAGACACGCCTGGCGCAGCATCCGGTTCGGCTCCAGTCCCTGACAGCGGGCGAATGGATCGAAGCCTGTCAGGCTGATGGCGCGAATGAATGGGTTGCAAGCCATGTCGATTTACCGAGGTAAGTGTTGTGTGCGTTGTTTCCACTGCTGCGGGCTGACCCCGTTCCAGCGGGTGAATGCCCGGGAAAATGCGCTCAGGTCGGCGTAACCCAACAGACCCGCTACTTGCGTCAGGCTGAGCGACGAATCGCACAGGTAGCGCGCGGCCATCGCTCGGCGCGTCTGGTCCAGCAACTCCTGAAATCCCGAGCCCTGCGCTTGAAGATAGCGCTGCAAGGTGCGTGGACTGATCATCATGTACTCGGCCATGTCACGCAGCGTGACCGGGCCGTGGGCCAGTTCATTACGCAACCTTTTTTGCAGGTAAGACGGCAACTCCTCCAGCGTCACGCGGGCCAGTTCGTCGATATGTTGCCGGGCCAATTGTCGGTATCTGACGTCTGTCGTGCCCAGCGGTGTCGTCAGTAATGACTCATCAAATACCCAGGCATTGACCGGGCTGTCGAAACGCGGCGCCACCCCGAGCAAGGCGCGATAGGCCTGGCGGTTGGTCGGAGCACTGTGGCGCAACAGCAGTGCGTTCGGTTGCCAGACGTGTCCGAGCAGTTCGCGCAGCAGGCAACTGGCAATGCTCATCGCCAGTTCCACGGTCTGACGTACCGAGATCAAGGTGCCATCCGTCACGTCGTAAAGCAGCAGGGCGCTGCCGGCCTGCCGCTCAAGCTGCACGAGCGCGCCGTCGCTATGGATATGAAAATAACGTGTCAGCAAGTTCAGCGCCTCGCCGACAGTGGCTGAACTGCGCATGGCGAAGAGCAGGGTGCCGAGACTCTGCGTACCCTGGCGCAGGCCGAACTGCACGCCGAATAGCGGATTGTTCGAGCGCTGTGCGCACAACTCGATCAAGGCATTGAACTGCGCGCCGGAGAGTCGAGCATCCAGAAGGTCTTCAGGCAGCTCCACCGCGGCCAGCGCCGAAGTCGGGTCGATGCCTTGACTGAGACAAAATGCATTGAACCCCAGCAGCGCAGCACCTCGAACCGTGGACATCAGCTCAACCCTCAGAATGACCGACCGCTGGCCGGAAAAGTACTGGCACGATTTGCAAAATCGCTGGCGCGATCTGCAAAGCTTTTACCTCGCTCCGAGGACCAGACTCGAAGCATCCATAACAATAAAACTGCGTTCGGCCCGCGGCTGGACGTTGGAGGTGTTCGATGCGTCGGTTCCTGTTTGCTTTGCTCGCGGGTGCACTGGTTTCGGGTGCACTGTATTTTCAGTCCCGGCCCGCAGGCCACACAGTTGTCCATCATTCCAGTCACCCTCCGGTCGCCAGCATCAGCGATGCCTTCACCCATTTTTGAGCGTTAGAGCATTTTTTCCGGAACGCAGGCGTGCTCGCGCAATTCACCACCGGCCAGCGCGCCATGCAGGAACATTTGCTCAAGGGTCCGTGCCGAATCGGCGTTGGCGGCACGCCCGCGCTGTTCGGCATCCACCAAGCCATACACCAGCGTGATGAACAGCTCGGTGAAAATCGCGGCGGTGATGTTGATGCGAAACAACCCTTGTTGCTGCCCCCTCAGGAAAAAACCGTCCAGCGCCTCTAGGTAAAACTGCCAGCGTGTGTCGCCCCGTTCGAAATCGAGAAAGTCAGGGCGGTAATGCGCCATCAGAAAGGCCAGCAGCTCGCGGTGGGCGAGGTGCTCGCGGATCAATCGACGTAACGCGTCCAGCAGCTGCAAGTGCTGCAAACCGGCGCGGCGGATAATCAGATTGAGCGTTGCTTCGGCGTGTTCTTCCAGTCTTTGCACCAGGTTTTCCCGTGTTCCGCAATAGCGGTGCAGGGTGGCCTTGCTCACGCCTGCCAGTTGCGCCAGCTCCTTCATGGTTGCCCGCGGCCGGTTGACGACCGCCACGGTCAACGATTTGAGCAGGTGTTCTTCATGGGAAATCAGGTTCATCACCAAGCCTCAAGCGATTGTCGCGTAAGATTCACATATTTCTCATATGAGACATAATTGACTCATTAGGGTTTTGAAAGTAGCATCCGCACCAAATTCAATCAAGCCTCGGGTGACTTATGGGCAATTTGCGTGCGGTAGGAATGGCGGGGTCGTTGGCAATCGCCATCACGCTGGCCGGATGTGGGCCGGCGAATGAACAGGCGGATGTGGCAGAAGTGGCGCGTTCGGTAGAGGTGTTGGCAGTGAAGACCGAACCTCTGGCACTGACGTCAGAGCTGCCGGGCCGGGTGGAACCGATGCGCGTTGCGGAAGTGCGTGCTCGGGTGCCGGGTATCGTGATGCAGAAGCGTTTTGAAGAGGGCGCTGATGTCAAAGCCGGCGACCTGCTGTTCCAGATCGACCCGGCACCGCTGAAAGCAGCCCTGGCTCGCGCCGAGGGTGAACTGGCCCGTGCGCAATCCGTTGCACTCGAGGCTCAGGCACGGGTCAAGCGTTATGAACCGCTGGTGAAGATCGAGGCGGTCAGTCAGCAGGACTACGACAGCGCCATGGCTGATTTGCGCAGTGCACAGGCGGCCACACGTTCGGCCCAGGCCGATCTGCAAAGCGCCCGCTTGAACCTGGGTTATGCCTCGGTAACCGCGCCGATTTCCGGGCGTGTCGGCCGCGCCCTGGTCACCGAGGGTGCCTTGGTCGGTCAGGGTGACGCAACGTTGATGGCGCGGATTCAGCAGCTGGATCCGGTGTATGTCGACTTCACCCAATCGGCCGCTGACGCGTTGCGTCTGCGCGAATCGCTCAAGGGTGGAAAACTCTCCGCCGACGACAACAAGGCGTTGTCGATTCGTGTCGACGGTACCGCTTACGAGCGTCAGGGCGCATTGATGTTTACCGATGTAGCCGTTGACCGCGGCACCGGCCAGGTGTCGCTGCGCGGCAAGTTCGCGAACAGCGACGGCGTGTTGCTGCCGGGCATGTTCGTGCGCGTGCGCACACCACAAGGCACCGATAACCAGGCCATTCTCGTGCCGCAGCGCTCGGTGCAGCGCGGCAGCGATGGCGGCGCGCAGGTCATGGTGGTCGGCACTGACGGCCGCGCCGAAGTGCGCAATGTGGTGACCGGCTCCATGCAGGATTCGCGCTGGCAGATCAGTGAAGGCCTGAAGGCTGGCGATCAGGTGATTGTCAGCGGCCTGAGTGGCCTGCAGGCAGGCGCCAAGGTCGCGCCTGCTCAGCCTCAAGCCCAGGCGCAGGCGCCTGAGTCGAAACAGTAAGGGCGCCGTCGCCGCGAGGATTTTCCGATGTCTCAGTTTTTCATCAAACGCCCGAACTTCGCCTGGGTGGTGGCGTTGTTCATCTCTCTGGCCGGTCTGCTGGTCATTCCGATGCTGCCGGTGGCGCAATACCCCAACGTCGCGCCGCCGCAGATCAAGGTGACGGCGACCTATCCCGGCGCCTCCGCGAAAGTGCTGGTGGACTCGGTCACCAGCGTGATCGAAGAGTCGCTCAACGGTGCGAAGAATCTGCTGTATTTCGAGTCGACCAACAACTCCAACGGTATTGCCGAGATCGCAGTGACGTTCCAGCCGGGCACCGACCCGCAGCTCGCCCAGGTTGACGTGCAAAACCGTCTGAAAAAAGCCGAAGCGCGGATGCCGCAAGCCGTGCTCACCCAAGGTCTGGAGGTGGAGCAGACCAGTGCCGGTTTCCTGCTGATCTATGCGCTGAACTATAAGGAAGGCACCCAGCACAGCGACACCACCGCTCTGGGCGACTACGCCGCGCGCAATATCAACAACGAGCTGCGCCGGGTCCCGGGCGTCGGCAAGCTGCAGTTCTTCTCCTCTGAAGCAGCGATGCGAGTCTGGCTTGACCCGCAGAAACTGGTGGGCTACGGGCTGTCGATCGACGACGTCAGCGCGGCCATCCGTGGCCAGAACGTGCAAGTGCCGGCCGGCAGCTTCGGCAGTACGCCGACCAGCAGCCAGCAAGAACTGACCGCCACCCTGGCGGTGAAGGGGACGCTGGATAACCCGGAAGAATTCTCACGTATTGTTCTGCGTGCCAACGAGGACGGTTCCACAGTCAAACTGGGCGACGTCGCCCGCGTGGAAATCGGTCAGGAAAGTTACAACTTCAACTCGCGTCTGAATGGCAGACCCGCCGTGGCAGCGGCGATCCAGTTATCGCCCGGCGCCAACGCGATCCAGACCGCAACCGCGGTCAAGCAGCGCCTGGCCGAACTGTCGGCCTACTTCCCGGATGACGTGGAATATTCCGTTCCTTACGATACCTCGCGTTTCGTCGATGTCGCGATCGAGAAGGTGATTCATACCCTGATCGAAGCGATGGTTCTGGTATTTCTGGTGATGTTCCTGTTCCTGCAGAACATCCGCTACACCCTGATTCCGTCGATTGTGGTGCCGGTGTGTCTGCTCGGCACGCTGCTGATGATGTACGTGCTGGGCTTCTCGGTGAACATGATGACCATGTTCGGCATGGTGCTCGCCATCGGCATTCTGGTGGACGATGCAATCGTCGTGGTGGAGAACGTCGAGCGGATCATGGCCGAAGAGGGCTTGTCGCCGGTCGACGCCACGGTGAAAGCCATGGGGCAGGTATCGGGCGCGATCATCGGTATCACCCTGGTGCTGTCGGCGGTGTTCATGCCGCTGGCATTCATGTCCGGCTCGGTCGGTGTGATCTACCAGCAGTTCTCGGTATCACTGGCGGTGTCGATTCTGTTCTCCGGTTTCCTCGCACTGACTTTCACCCCGGCGCTATGCGCCACGCTGCTCAAGCCGATTCCACAAGGGCACCATGAAAAGCGCGGCTTCTTCGGCGCCTTCAACCGTGGTTTTGCCAATCTCACCGAACGTTACTCGGTGCTGAACAACGGACTGGTGGCGCGTGCCGGCCGGATGATGTTGGTGTACCTGGGCATTATCGCAATGCTCGGTTTCTTCTACCTGCGCCTGCCGGAATCGTTCGTGCCGGTGGAGGATCAGGGCTACATGATCGTCGACGTCCAGCTGCCGCCGGGTGCGACCCGCACCCGTACCGAAGCGACCGGCGAACAACTGGAGCGCTACTTGGCTACCCGCGACGGGGTTCAGTCGACGTTTCTGGTGTCCGGCTTCAGCTTCTCCGGGATGGGCGATAACGCAGCGCTGGCGTTCCCGGTGTTCAAGGACTGGTCGGAGCGTGGCGAAGATCAATCGGCCATGGCAGAAGTCAATGCGCTGAACGAGCAATTTGCCGTGGCCAACGACGGTGCGGTGATGGCCGTGCCACCGCCGCCGATTGACGGGCTGGGCAACTCCGGTGGTTTCGCCTTGCGCCTGCAGGATCGTGCCGGTCTGGGCCGTGAAGCATTGCTCGCTGCCCGTGATCAGGTGCTTGGCCAGGCCAACGGCAACCCGAAAATTCTCTACGCGATGATGGAAGGGCTGGCCGAGTCGCCGCAATTGCGCGTGGTGATCGACCGTGACAAGGCGCGCACCCTGGGGGTGAGTTTTGAATCGATCAGCAGTGCGTTGTCTGCCGCGTTCGGTTCGGAGGTGATCAACGACTTCACCAACGCTGGCCGCCAGCAGCGCGTGGTGGTGCAGGCCGAGCAGGGCGACCGGATGACTCCGGAAAGCGTGCTCAAGCTGTATGTACACAACACCGCGGGCGATCTGGTGCCGTTCAGTGCCTTCGTCACCACGCATTGGGAGGAAGGTCCGGTGCAGGTAGTGCGCTACAACGGTTATCCGTCGGTGCGCATCGTCGGTGATGCGGGGCCGGGCTATAGCACCGGTGAAGCCATGGCGGAAATGGAGCGTATCGCCGCGCAATTGCCGGCCGGCTTCAGCTACGAGTGGACCGGTCTGTCCTATCAGGAGAAGGTCTCCAGCGGTCAGGCCACGCAACTCTTCGCGCTGGCCATTCTGGTAGTGTTTCTGCTGTTAGTGGCGCTGTACGAGAGCTGGGCGATTCCGCTGACCGTGATGCTGATTGTGCCGATCGGCGCCATCGGTGCGGTACTTGCGGTGATGGTCGCCGGCATGCCCAACGATGTGTACTTCAAGGTTGGCTTGATCACCATCATCGGTCTGGCAGCGAAAAACGCGATTCTGATCGTCGAGTTCGCCAAGGAGCTTTGGGAGAAAGGTTACAGCCTGCGCGACGCCGCGATCGAGGCCGCACGGCTGCGCTTTCGACCAATCGTGATGACGTCCATGGCGTTCATTCTCGGCGTGGTGCCACTGGCACTGGCGACCGGGGCAGGGGCCGCGAGTCAGCGGGCGATCGGTACCGGGGTGATCGGCGGCATGCTCAGCGCGACGCTGCTGGGGGTGTTGTTTGTACCGATCTGTTTTGTCTGGGTGCTGTCGATGTTGCGCAGTAAACCAGCGCCCATTGAACAACCCGCTTTGACTCAGGAGTGACACATGCGTATTTCAGGATTTTCTGCGCTGGTGATCGCCATGCTGCTGGCCGGTTGCTCGTTGGCGCCGACCTATGATCGGCCCGTTGCACCGGTCGCGGACAACTGGGCGGGCGAGTCGCTGAAACAAGGCGTTCCGATCAACCAATTAGCGTGGCAGGCGTTCATCGTCGATCCCGACCTGCGCCGTCTGGTGGAGGTTGCGCTGGATAACAATCGCTCATTGCGCCAGACCCTTCTGGACATCGAGCAGGCTCGGGCGCAGTACCGCATTCAGCGGGCCGATCGGGTTCCCGGGCTGAATGCAAGCGCGTCCGGCAATCGCCAGCGCTTGCCCTCGGACCTGGCCAGCGACGGCCGGGCAGGGGTGGCCAGCCAGTATCAGGTCGGCCTGTCGCTGCCCGAATACGAGCTGGATCTGTTTGGCCGGGTAAAAAGCCTCAGCGACTCTGCGCTGCAGGAATATCTGGCCACCGAAGAAGCCGCCCGCGCCGCGCAGATCGCGCTGATCGCCGAAGTCAGTCAGGCCTATCTGGTTCATGACGGCGCCCAGCGTCGTCTGGATTTGACTCAACAAACCCTGAGCAGCCGCGAATACTCGTTCGCGCTGATCAGCCAGCGCCGCTCCAGCGGTACGGCGACTGCGCTGGATTATCAAGAAGCGCTTGGGCTGGTGGAGCAGGCGCGGGCCGAACAGGAACGCAATCTGCGCGAGAAGCAGCAGGCGTTCAACGCGCTGGTTTTGCTGCTGGGTACAAAGGACGCAGGAAAAGTGATTCCCGAGCGGCTGACGACGCAGCCGATGCTGGTTCAGGACATCGCCCCGGACACCACGTCGACGCTGATCGAGCGCCGGCCGGACATTCTTGCGGCCGAGCATCGACTGCAAGCGCGCAATGCCGATATCGGCGCGGCACGGGCAGCGTTCTTTCCGCGTATCAGCCTGACCGGCAGCTTTGGTACTTCCAGCGCGCAAATGTCCGGTCTGTTCGACGGTGGCTCGCGCTCCTGGAGTTTCGTACCGAACCTTTCGCTGCCGTTGTTCGATGCCGGTCGCAACAGTGCCGGGCTGAGTCTGGCCGAAGCCCGCAAGGATTCAGCCGTGGCAGCCTATGAAGGCACGATTCAGACGGCGTTCCGCGAGGTCGCCGATGCATTGGCCGCCACCGACACCCTGCGCCGGGAGGAAGCCGCGCGCCGCGCACTGGCCAACACCAGCACTGAAACCCTGAGTCTGGCCAAGGCTCGCTATGAGGGCGGTATCGACAGCCACCTGCGTTATCTCGATGCCCAGCGCACAAGCTTCGTCAACGAGACAGCGTTCATCGAGGTCAGTACGCAGCGCCAGATCGCTCTGGTCGATCTGTTCCGTTCGCTGGGCGGAGGATGGTCCACGCCAACAACCGTCAGATAACGCCTGACAGGAGCTCCTTTGGGTTGGCGCATCCAACCTTTTTTTGCCCCGTGAACCGAAAGGTCACGGGGCTTTTTTTTGCGGGAAAAATGAGGATCAGGGGGCAGGCGTGGCGGTGGCTGCGCCGTGCAGAAACATCTGTTCCAGCACGTTGGCCGAGTTGGCACTGGCCGCGCGTCCACGGCGCTCGGCATCGACCATGCCGAAGATCATGGTCAGGAACAGTTCGGTGAACACCGCTGCGGTGACATCGATGCGGAACGCACCCAGTTGCTGGCCGCGCAGGAAAAAGGCATCGAGGGCGTCGGCATACGTCTGCCAGCGGTCGCCTTCACCATTGACTGCAAACGTGTCGGGGCGGTACTGAAAGAGCAGGAAAACCAGCATCTCCCGATGCGCCAGATGCTCGTTGATCAGACTGCGCAACGCCTGCACCGGCTCGCCGTGCAACAGGTCAGTGGTGGTGGTGATCTGGTTCAGCACCGTCTCACCGTGGCTTTCCATCATCTGCACCAGGTTGTCACGGGTGCCGCAAAAGCGATGTAGCGTAGCCTTGCTGACGCCAGCCGCTTCAGCCAGTTCCTTGAGCGTCGCCCGGGGGCGATCAACGATGGCCAAGGCCAGCGCCTTGATGAGTCGTTCGTCTTGAGGAGTCAGGGACATCAGTCGGTCTCGGATCGAATTTCAATACGCCGAATTGTGCAGGAAAAGCTCATTACTGCAACGAAAACCACCTAAATAGAACAAATGAGTTCATCTGAGACAGTTTTTGTTCATCACGCAGGCCCAATTGCAGAGCGTTCGACTGTCATGAACTGCAAAAAGCCTGGCGCGATCTGCCAAGCTTTTGCGACGCGCGTTACCCAGAATCGGAACCCTCAATAACAAAAGACACTGCATCTGGGTCCGCCCAGATGACGGAGGTTCGCGATGCGCCCGATTGTTTTTTCCTGCCTGGCCGTGACTCTCGTCTCTCTCGCCATTTACTCGATTCATAGTTTCTATTCGAACGGCTCGTACGGCGCGTTCAGCGCGGTGAGTTCGACGCTGCCGGCGCGCGCACAGCCTGGCTTGCCGGTTGCCAGCATCGGCGACGTATTCCGAAAGTTTTGAGATACGCCATGACTGACCAAGTCTATTACCGTTTCGAAGACGGCCTTGCGCTGTCCGCTCTGAACCGTGCGCCGTACAAGATCAACAAGGTTGCGGTGATCGGTGCCGGCACGCTGGGTGGCGGCATCGCGATGTGCTTCGCCGATGTCGGCATTGCCGTGGCGCTGATGGATGTGGACAGGCGCACGCTGAACCGTGGCCTTCGACGCATCCACGAAAATTATCAGCTCCACGTCCAGCGCGGGCAGCTCGTCGCCGCACAAGTACAGCCGAGGATGGAGCTGTTATTCACCACGTTCGACTACGCAGATCTTTCGGATGCCGACCTGATCATCGAGGCGACGTGCGAAAAGCTGGAGAGTAAACACCACGTGTTCCTCGCGCTGGATCAGGTCTGCAAAGCGGGCGCCATTTTCGCGACCCATACGTCGTCGCTGGATATCGAAGCGCTGGCGAACACGGTTTCGCGGCCACAGGCTTTGATCGGCCTGCGTTTCTTCGGTCCGGCCACAGATATGCGACAGGTGGAAATTGTGCCTTGCCAGGCCACGGCGGCGGATGCGGTAACGGCGGTCGTGGAGATCGTCCGGCGTATCGGAAAACGGCCGGTTTTGTGCTGTAACGCTGCCAAGTCCAATTTTATCGAGGTGCGCTGATGACTCACGATTTCGCCCAGAACTTTTCCCTCGCCGGCCGAACGGTATTGATCACCGGCGCCTCCAGCGGCATTGGTGCGCATCTGGCGCGGGTCGCTGCCCATGCCGGCGCCCGGGTGGTGCTGACTGCGCGGCGCGTGGAAAAGCTTGCGCAAGTGGCCAAGGACATTGAGTGGGATTGCGGACAGGCGCTGTCGGTTGAACTCGACGTGACCGATCGCGGCAGTGTCGAAGCCGCGTTCGATACGGCCCAAGCGCATTTCGGCGTGGTCGACGTGGTGCTCAACAACGCAGGAATCGGCAACGGTCAGCGCCCGCTGGAGATCAGCGAAGAGCAGTGGCGCGCAATGCTATCGACCAATCTGGACGGCGTCTGGCGTGTGGCCCAGGTTGCCGCTCAACGACTGGCCAAGGCCGGGCGCAGCGGCAGCATCGTCAACGTGGCGTCGATTCTCGGATTACGCGTCGGCACCGGTTACAGTCATTACTGCGCCGCGAAAGCCGGGGTTGTCCAACTGACCAAATCCCTAGCCCTGGAACTGGCGCGGTACAACATCCGGGTCAACGCCATTGCGCCCGGCTACTTCAAGACCGAGATGAACCAGGCCTTTTTTGAAGGCGAGAAGGGCAACAACTACATCCGCGACCTGGTCCCCATGCGGCGCCTGGGCCAGTTGCACGAACTGGCCGGACCGTTTTTACTGTTGGCCAGCGATGCCGGGGCGTTCATGACCGGTAGCGTATTGGCGGTGGATGGCGGCCATCTGGTCAGCAGCGTGTGAGGATCGACTCAGTGACTGGCCACCAGCAAGGCCAGTGCCGTGCAAGCGGTCTCGGTTTCGGTTCGCAATCGATCCAGATCACCGTGGGCCGACCAGGCAATGGTCAGCCCGTCTACCAGTTGGATCAGCAAGCGACTGGTCGCCTTTAAAAAAGCTTCGTCCAATTCAGTTCCCATGGCCCGCTGCAGCGCCTGCTCGGTGGCTTCAATCGCCACCGAGTAAATCTTGCTGGCCATTTGCGGGTCATTGCGCATTGCCCAGAAGAACAACTCGGTCTGCGCCCTGGCCGCATCCGGATGATCGATGAACCAAGTGATTAACTGGCGCAGAACTTCGGCAGCCGTTGCCGCAGCAGTGGTGCCGGCCGGTACCCGTTCCAGCGCTTGCGGGGGCAGGCTGAACAGCGATTCGTAGACGGCATAAAACAGGTCGTTCTTGGTATGGAACACGTAGTGCAACGAGGCCAACGGACAGCCGGCCTGCGCCGCGATACGGCGGGTCGTGGCATTGGCTACGCCGTGCTCGGCGATCACTCTGATCGTTGCTTCGACGAAATCCTGCCGGCGTAATTCAGCGCCCATTCTGGCCATGCTTCAGCAATCTCCCTTATTCCTGGCGCCCCCGAAAACGAAGAGGGCGATGTCGACGCTTGCGGATCCTACATCAACAAATCGCACGACGTCATGAATGAAAACGGTACGTGAAACGGTTGCACCAATAATGGTAACAACTGTTTCGTTATTTCCCGTATTGGTGCGTTCCGACGAAACAAACGGGAACATTCTCCGGCAGTTTCCCCGCACCGTCGTTCCGATGAGCGCGCAATCGATTGATAAGAAACGACTAATTCCGGCCCCGCGAATCTTGGCACCGGGCTTGCTTTGATCACACGACTTGGTCAACTGATCAAGTCAGTTGATTAGGTTAGCGCAGGCAACGGGTTGCCACCGTCAAGACGGCCCCGTTGCTGACCAAGGCCCACGAGGATCCCTCCCATGAACACAGTGATTGAGCGCCCCCATAACAATTTTTCTACCGGCGTCGTAATCCGGCACCTGGTCGCAGCCGTCGCCGCCTCGGCGTTTTTCTGCACGGCACAGGCGGCAGACAAGGATCCTGCATTGCTCGGCAGCAAACTGACCCCGCTGGGAGGCGAGGCCGCGGCCAGCGCCGACGGGGTGATTCCCGCCTGGACGGCGCCCGGTCCCCAAGGTGGCAGTTGGAGCCACGGCCAGGTGCGCGGCCAGCAATGGAAATTCAAGGATGACAAACCGCTGTTCAGTATCGACTCGGGCAACGTCGCGAAGTACGCCAGCAAGCTTTCACCTGGGCAGGTGGAAATGTTCAAGAAGATTCCGGGCTACCGCATGGACGTGTACCCGACGCGACGTAGCTGCGGCGTGCCGGATTTCGTCGCGGACAACACCAAGAAAAACGTCGGTTTCGCCAAGCTCGACGGCGACGGCCTAGCGTTGCAGGAAGCCTACGTGCCGGGCATTCCGTTTCCATTTCCAGCCTCGGGCGCCGAGGTCATGTGGAACATGAAAATGCGCTATCGCGGCGTGGGTTTCGATATGTCGAAGACCGTGTCCGGCATTTCGCCACGCAAGGGCAGTGAGGACTGGCTGCGAACCTCCACCGACTGGTTCATGTACACGCCATGGGGCGTGAAGGGCAGCGCGCTGTTCTCGTCATTCGATCGTCTGGAAGTCGCCACCTACTTCAGCTACACCGACCCCGCCGCACTGGCCGGACAAGCCGGAGTGGTCACGACCAAGGCTGGCGAGCAAGCCACCACGTTCTATTACTTCCCGGGCCAGCGCCGCGTGCGGCGCATGCCGGCGTATTCCTACGACGCGCCGCAAATCGGTCTGGACAATCAATACACCATCGATGAATCCAATGTGTTCTTCGGCCCCATGGACCGCTTCGACTGGAAGCTGCTGGGCAAGCAGGAAATGCTCGTGCCCTACAACTCGTTCGGGGCCTACGACAACTCGGCGAAGATTGAGGACGTGGCCAAGCGCGACTTCATCGCTCCCGAGTCGCGTCGCTATGAGCTGCACCGCGTGTGGGTGGTCGAGGCCACTGTTCGCCAAGGCATGCGTCATCAGGCGCCGAAGCGTCTGTTCTACATCGACGAAGACAGCTGGAACGCGCTGATGGCGGTGGACTACGACAAGCAGGGGCAAATCTGGAAAGTCCGCGAGGGCTACACAATCCCGGTGTACGAGACCGGCACCTGCGACATGGAAGCCCAGGCGCAATACAACCTGGTTGACGGTCGCTACCTGTACGACATGACCTCCATCGGCACCGGCAAGAATGACCATCGCTGGCTGACCGACGGGGCGAGTAATCCGCGGCTGAAACGTGACTTCTACACCTCAGACAACCTGCGCGCCACCAGCGAACGCTGACAGCGGCTTTCGGGAACAGACATGAAAAAAATAATCAGTAGAACCTCAGGTCTTGTCATCGCGTGTGCAACCCCATTTGCCATGGCGTTCACCTTTGAAACCGAAAACATTCGCGGCTCATTCGATTCCACCCTCGCCGTGGGCATGGGTCTGCGCACCGAATCGCGTGGCTGCAACCTCATCACCAGCAGCCCCGGCGGGCACAATCCACCCAGTGGCTGTCTGGCGCCCAGCGCCGGGATTGGTGATCAGGGCGACTTGAATTACGACCGGGGCGACCTGTTCACCAATTACATAAAAGGCACCCATGAGCTGGTGCTGAAATTTCCCGAGGACTACACGTTCATGGCGCGCGGCAACTGGATCCGCGACTTTGCCGCGACCGACACCAGCGGCGCGTTGTCGGCCGACCGCCCTGCAGGCGTCGGCAGCGACGGCTTGACCAGCAGCGCCCGCGACGATCTGGAGTTCAAGGCGCGGCTGCTGGATCTGTGGGTGAGCAAGAGCTTTGATGTCGGTGACCAGCGGGTCCGCGCTCGCCTGGGTAATCAGGTGATCAACTGGGGCGAGAGTCTGTTCGCGGCCGGCGGCATCAACAACACCAACGCCTACGATGTCATGGCCTTGTCGCGCCCCGGTACCCAGCTCAAGGAAGCCTTGCTGCCGGCGCCGATGCTCAGTCTCGCGTCGGGGCTTGGCGCCGGGGTGAATATCGAGGCGTACTGGCAGTTCAACTGGAACAAAAGCGAATTGCCGCCAGTGGGCAGCTATTGGTCCACGACCCATGCGCTGGGCGAGGGCAGGGGTGCCTACGGGTACGATGAAAAAGAAGCGCGCAACGGCGGCCAATGGGGCGTGTCGCTGCGCTGGCAGCCTGACAACACCGATCTCAACCTGGGTCTGTACGTGATGCGTTATCACGACAAACTGCCGTCACTGAGCGTGCAGGTGGATCCGCAAACCTTCGCCGTGTCGCCGACCTGGGAATATCCGGAAGACCGAATGATGTACGGCATCAGCGCCAACATGCCGGTCGGCGACTGGGCACTGGGCACCGAGTTGTCCTACCGTCCCAAGGATGCGGTACCACTCAACCCGGTCATCGACGCTTGTGCCGCTAACGGTGGCAAATGCTGGAAAGACGCAAAGAAATTGCAATGGCACCTGACCGGCATCTACAGCATGACGCCGTCCAACTCTCCGACCTTGCTTGAATTCACCGGTGCCAGCACCGGCACCTTGTTGAGCGAACTGGTGGTCGTGAAATACCCCGGCCTGCATAACGACTACGCCGGGGAACCGATCGCCGCCGGCCTCAATACCTGGCAACTGGATCCGGCCATTGCGCCAAGCGCCAAGGGCAACAAAACTTCCTCCGGCATCAGCCTCGATTTGAGCCTGACCTACGACAACACGCTGATTCCCGGCTGGCAGGTCACGCCGGGTGTGTTCTATTCGCGCTCGATCAACGGACGCACCCCGAACCTGTCGGCCACCTTCACCGAAGATGCAAGCAGCATGAACCTGTACCTTAATTTCGTGCGCAACCCGGCGAGCTGGCAGATCTCGGCCAACTACGCAAAATTCATGGGTGGCAAGACCCCTTACGATCAACTGCTGCGTGATCGCGATTACGTCGGCCTTGTGGTTTCCCGAACCCTGTGAGGCGCGCCGTGAACAGTTCCCTGAACCTCAAGCAAAACCCTGTGCGCGGCGTCCTGCCGCGCATCGAACAATGGCTGTTCTCGCACCGCCTGCTGACGTTGGCGGGTCTGGCGCTGTTCACCCTGGGCATGGCCTGGTTTGCGGTGCAGTTGCGCATGGAAGCCGGGTTTGAAAAGCAGTTACCCATCGGCCACGAATACATCGAAACCTTTGAGACCTATCGCAATGACTTGCTCGGCGCGAACCGGTTGACGGTGGTGGTCAAGGCGCGCCAAGGGACGATCTGGAGCCAGGCAGGGCTCAAGCGTCTTTATGACGTCACCCAGGCGCTGATATTTCTGCCCAACGTGTCGCGCAGCAGCGTGCGTTCGTTGTGGACGCCCAACGCGTTCGTCAATGAAATCACCGAGGAGGGCTTTCGTGCGGACCCGCTGGTACCGGGGACGGTAACCCCGGAAAGTCTCGATGAGGCGAGCATTGCCATGATCGCCAACTCGACAGCGCAGGGCGGTTTTATCGGGACGCTGGTGGCTCGCGACCAGAGCAGCGCGATGATCTCGGTCGATCTCAACGAATTCGATGCCAACGGCCAGCGCCTGGATTATGTGGCGTACAACCAGGTGCTGGAGCAGCAGATTCGCCGTCAGTTCGAGGACACGGATTTCGAGATCCAGATCATCGGCTTCGCCAAGCAGATCGGGGACATTGCTGTGGGTGCGTCAGCGGTTCTCGAGTTCTGTCTGCTGGCCTTGTTGCTGACGGCGGCTGCGGTGTACTGGTACTGCCATTCGCTGCGCTTCACCTTGCTGGCGGTGGGGTGTTCGTTGGTGTCGCTGATCTGGCAGTTCGGCGCCTTGCGTCTGCTCGGTTACGGCCTGGATCCGCTGGCGGTGCTGGTGCCGTTTCTGGTGTTTGCCATCGGCGTGTCCCATGGCGTGCAGCAGATCAACTTCATCATTCGCGAGATCGCCTGCGGCAAATCGGTGGAGGGCGCAGCGCGGGCCAGTTTCAGTGGGTTGCTGATTCCCGGCACGCTGGCGTTGGTCACCGCATTTGTATCGTTCGTGACGTTGCTGTTGATCCCGATCCCCATGGTGCGGGAACTGGCAATCACCGCGTCACTGGGGGTCGCGTTTAAGATCGTCACCAATCTGGTGATGCTGCCGGTGGTGGCCTCGATGCTCAGCGTGCAGGACGGTTACGCTGCCGCCGAGGAAGTTTCTCGCCAGCGCCGCGCTCGTTGGTTGCACGGTCTTGCGCGTTTGAGCGAATGGCACAACGTGCGCTGGGTGCTGGGCATGGCGGTGCTGATCTTTGTCACGGCCGCCTGGCAAAGCCATGATCGAGTCGTCGGTTCCTTGCAGGCCGGCGCCCCGGAACTGCGCGAGGATGCGCGATTCAATAGGGATGCGCTGTCGATCGCCAGCCATTACGACATCGGTCTGGACTGGCTCAGTGTGGTGTTCGAGGTCAAGGTCGAGGGCGGGGCGAACGACTGCGAAAACGTTGCGCTCGGCCAGTATCAGGACCGCTTCGTCTGGGCCATGCAAGGGGTGCCTGGTGTGGTCTCGGTGACCTCGTTTTCCAACAGCCTACGCCAGTTCAACGAGGGTTATAACGAGGGCAATCCGAAAATGAACGCGGTGCCCATCGACCCGACCAACTATTCGTCAATGGCCGCCGAGGTGGCTCGCGTGCCCGGCATGATGCGGCCCGATTGCAGTATGACCGCGGTGCATCTGTTTCTCGCCGATCACAAGGCGACCACAATTCACCGGGTGATCGCCGCGGCCAAGGCGTTCCGCAGCCAGTTCACTCAGCCCGGAGTGAGCGTACGTCTGGCGTCCGGTAATGCCGGCGTGATTGCGGCGATCAACGAAGAGGTGGAACGCAGCGAGCTGCCGATGATGCTTTACGTCTACGGCGCAATCGCGCTGCTGGTGTTTGTCGTTTATCGCGACTGGCGCGCCGTGCTGGTCTGCTGCTTGCCGCTGACCCTGGGCACCTTCATCGGCTACTGGTTCATGAAAGAACTGCAGATCGGCCTGACCATCGCCACCTTGCCGGTCATGGTGCTCGCTGTCGGCATCGGCGTGGATTACGCGTTCTACATCTACAACCGTTTGCAGTTGCATCAGGCCCTCGGCCAGCCGATCACCAAAGCTGTCGAGCACGCGTTGCTGGAGGTCGGCGTCGCCACGATTTTTACCGCCATCACCCTGGCGGTGGGCGTCGCCACCTGGGCGTTTTCCGATCTGAAGTTCCAGGCAGACATGGGCAAGCTGCTGGCTTTCATGTTTCTGGTCAACATGATCATGGCCATGACCGTTCTCCCAGCCTTCGCCGTATGGCTGGAGCGGACATTCCCGCGGCGGCGCCCAGTGCGTCTGATCGGCTCACTGGTGCATTGAGGACATAGCCATGCGAAACCTGATGCCTTTACTGGTTCTGATGTTGCCGACGCTGTTGCAGGCGTCATCCTTGCCGGCGGTTCCGGCGGCCGTGACGGCCAGCGCCACAGCCGCGACGCTGTTGAGCGTTGCCCGCGCCGGGGAGCGAACCGTTGCCGTCGGCGATCACGGTGTGGTGCTGCTGTCGGACGATCACGGCGGGCGTTTCCGTCAGGCTGCGTCCGTGCCGTTGTCCACGCCTCTGACCGGGGTGTCCTTCGTCGACGCCCGTCAGGGTTGGGCCGTGGGGCACTGGGGGGCGATTCTGGCC
>NZ_UTHA01000033.1 GCF_900582195.1 Pseudomonas viridiflava | reverse complement strand
GCGCGAAGCGCGTCACTTCATTACCCTCAGCCTCGACCACGCCAGCCCCTTCGGTGCCCAGACCGGATGGCAATTCGGGCGCGGGGTACAGGCCACTGCGGTAGTAGGTATCAATGAAGTTCAGGCCGGTGGCCTTGTTGCGCACAAGCACTTCCTTCGGACCGAGCGCTTCGGGCTCGAAGTCGATGTATTCAAGTAGCTCGGGTCCTCCGACGGTGCTGAACTGGATACGCTTTGCCATTGTTCTCTCCATGATGATTAAACTGACTGCAAAGCGCCTATCCAACTC
>NZ_UTHA01000075.1 GCF_900582195.1 Pseudomonas viridiflava | reverse complement strand
GTAGACGAAGTACGGCTGATCGGTGAGGTTCTGCGCCTCGAAACTGACCTTGAGGTTCTTGGTCAGCGAATAGCGGGCGCTGAAATCGACGAAGGTCTGCGCATCGACGTACTGGTCGTGATCCTTGTCGCCAATGGCGGCCAGTTCGTAGAGATAGTCTGATTTGTAGTTGGCCGACAGACGCAGACTGAGTTTGTCGTTCTCCCAGCCGAGCATCACGTTACCGACGGTTTTCGACTGGCTCGGCAGGTCGATATCGCGCTTGCGGTTAGTGCCAG
>NZ_UTHA01000018.1 GCF_900582195.1 Pseudomonas viridiflava | reverse complement strand
TTCGGCGGCCAGGCCGGTGGCAAGCAGCACGGGCCAGGTACCCAGTCCGAACGCCAGCATCAGCAAGGCGCTGTCGATGGCATTGCCCTGACTGGCAGCCCAGAGCAGGGTGCTGTAGACCAGTCCGCAGGGCAGCCAGCCCCACAGTGCGCCGAGCAACAGGGCGCGGGGGATGCTTGAAATCGGCAGCAGGCGCGTGGCGAAGGGTTGCAGGTAGCGCCAGAGGCCTCGGCCCAGGCGCTCGATGCGGCTCAGGCCGCTCGACCACCCGGCGAGGTACAGGCCCGTGGCGATCAGCAGAAGCGCTGCCACAACACGCAGGGTCGTCGCGCCCGGGC
>NZ_UTHA01000288.1 GCF_900582195.1 Pseudomonas viridiflava | reverse complement strand
ACCTTCCAGCGCGTAGTTGATGCTGGTCTCGATGCCCTGATGGCGTGTCTCGCCGCGGGCGATGACGGTGTCGTTGGTCTGGTTGCTGTCGTACTGGTTGTCGAAGTTGATCAGGAACGCCCCGATCTCGGCGCGCAGGTTGCCGTTGTCATAGCGCGTGCCCAGCTCCCAGGTCCGTGCTTTCTCAGGCTTCACTTCGCCGCCGGTGACACGGTTTGGCATCTGGCTGTACTGCACGCTGCCGAACGAGCCCTCGGTGTTGGCGTACAGGTTCCAGG
>NZ_UTHA01000091.1 GCF_900582195.1 Pseudomonas viridiflava | reverse complement strand
TTCCTATCTCCTTAGGTTTAGTCGAGACTTTTCCGGGAATAACGCCAATTCCCAGCTTGACCATATCAGCAACGAATTGCTTGAGCTCTCCGCCATTCAGTGACTTTACCGTAGCCGCCATGGATCCTGCAGAGCTTAAATTTCCTCCTTGGACATTTCCAACCCAAGCGGCATCTCCACCTCTTCCTTCGGTCCTCAAGTCCTTGATCAAGTCGGAAAATTTTTCATCATCGTTGGCCAAGTCATTTGCGATTTTGCGGCAATTATCCGGTGAGGTTTTACAAACTGCGTCACGCTCCAACTCTCGTTGCTTGTCGAGCGCTTCGTATTTGTCCCTGACCGCCAGCTTTTCCTCATCAGTGGATTTGCTGTCCATTTCGGCCAGCATCTCTTTCACCTCACGGTGATAGAGGTAGTTATAGGTCGTCGCACTCCCTGCGATGGCGGCCCCTAGCTGGGTGTTTCCATCCACTGCGGCAGCCGCCAACACGCCCGTCAGCTGCGACAGCATCACCTGCATCTGATCGTTGCCGCCCGCGAACTTCACAAGGACATTCATCGCCGCTTCGTTCAACCCGGCAGCTGCCGCACCGGTAGCAAAATCCCCACCCATCGCTTCGGAAAGCAAGCCCCCCATCAGTGCATGTGCGACAACTTTTACTACGCCGCCTTCTGGGAATTTGATCGTTTGATCGCCAACAAAATTAAATCCGGTCGCCATCGCGACACTGCTCGCCTCCCCCAGCAATGCAGCACCAAAGTTGTCACCAAAACTACCGCCTCCAATGGCCGTCGAAACGCCGCTGGAGATAATCGCGCGACCGGTCGTGCGTATGGCGACGTCAGTAAAGTTACTGCTGGTCAGGATATTTGCTGTTTTGCTGGTTCCGCCCGCAAACCAATTCGCGTCTGCATAGTTCAGTACGCCGGCCGTGAAGCCGGCGATGGCCGCGCTCTTGAGGCTGTCAGCGCTGAACGTTTCTTTGAACGCAGCTCCGAGGTTGCCCTTGTTGTTGATGGTGCTGGTCACGGCGGTGGTAGCCAGAGAGGTGGCAATTACACCGCCAGCACCGCCGCTGACCAGAGCCAATCCACCCGGCCCCATCACGAATGACATCATGATCGCAATAGCGATTTGTGCCGCCGGACCAACCCCCGAATTCTCATACTTGAACGACTCGTGAATCTCCTTCACGCGCCGCCAATCCACATCCCCCCGCGCCTCGGCATCCTTCAACCACGCCAGTTGCGGATCGGCCTTGACCATCGCGTCGATCGTCTGGCTCACGGACTCCTGATTGACATCCTTGATATCAATCTTCAGCCCATCAACGGCCTTGATCACGATGTTGCCTTTGGCAATCATCTGGGTCTGGCGCAAGGTCTCATCAGTGTTGCCGCGGCCTTTGGCTGATACCCACCCGGCGTTGTTGTTGGTCTTGGTATGGCTCTCATCACGCAGATCCTTCACCCCTTCAAAGGTAATGGAGCCGCCGCTGTCGAGAACAATGTCCTTGCCGCTGTCGAGCTTGGCCACTTGATAGAGCTGATCGCCCTTGCTGACCAGCGAAAGGTTGCCACCGGTTTTGATTTCGCTACCGACGTGGGTGATCTGGGTGACTTCGTCGCGCTTGAGTTTCAGGCTGCCGAAACCACCCTTCTCCTTCATGTCATACAGCGTGTAGTCCTTGTTCTGCGCGGCCAGCAGGTTCAGGTCATTACCCGCATACACGTAGGCTTCATTGCCTGCGCTGATCTTGCTCGCGACCAGCGTGGTGTCGCGGCCGGAAGAGGTTTTCACGTCGCCGCCCGCGATGAACTCGGCGGCTTTCTGGACGGTGTGGTTGTCTTCTTCGTGGACGCGTTTCTTGCCTTTTTTGCTGTTGGTCTCGACGTTGTGTTCGTCACTCGCCGAAGCCATGTTCAAGTCTTGTTTCGCGTCGGCAAGCAGATCGCCTTTTGCCTCAGCGGTACTAGCGACGACGTTGATGTCACGACCGGCATCAAGCTTCAGGTTGCCGCCGCTCTTCACGCTGGACGCTAGATTTTCCACCGTTGTAGTAACGGTCGAGCGATGCCCGCCGTTCTCGATTTTGTGGATCTCGTTGACGTCCTGGACCGCCAGCAAATTGATGTCGCGCGTCGCGCTCAAGTTTGCATCGGCGCCGCTGGTGATCGTGCCGGAGTTGGTCAAGTCACGGCCGGACTTGATGCTCAGCGTATCGCGGGCGCTAACGCTGCCGCCGTCGTCAGTTGAAGTGAGCAACCCCTGCCCCGGGCTGTAAGTCACGGCGGTTCGGTCGTTGACAATGTCACCCTTGAGGGTGCTCAGGCTGACCTGATTACCGCGAATATCACCGGCCAGCGCATTGCGGATGCTGTCGGTGGCCATCACGCTCAGGCGTTCGTTGGCCTCGGCAAGGCCACCGTTATAAAGGCTGCCCTTAACGTCAGCCGAAAGGTTGTTGGTGGCACGCAAAGTGCCGACGTTGACCAGGTCGTTGCCGGTGATCATTTCCAGATCACGCCCCTGAATCAGGCTACCGCCTCGCACGTTACGGGATTCGGCCTGAGCCAGATAAAGCACTGGCACGAGTACTTTCTGACCGTCGACGACACGCTCTTCCATCCAGACGATGTCGTGGGTCAGTGCGGCAACCTGCGCGGAGGTCAGGCTGACGCCGACCGCCAGGTTCAGTTCGTTCTTGCTGGCGAGCGCGTTATCCATCAGGTAACGGAATTGCTCGTAATCGTTGTTCAAGCCGCCGGCCAGAAAACGCTGGCCGGTCTGAGCCAACACGGCATCGCTGATCAAACGCGATTCGTAGCGGCCGTCGCCGAGGCGGCGTGCGGCTTCATCGGCGCTGAAATCGAGTTTGCCGAGCAGGTAGTCGGAACTCATGAATAGCGCGGTCTGGGTGAGCTCCGGGTTTGTTTCGATCAGATACCGACTTTGTGGATTCTGGCTCTGCACGAACATGCCGTACGGGCCTTTCGGAAGCCTGAAAGTCGAAGACGCGGTGGGATCCACGGCAGCAAACGGCACCCCACGGAAATCAACCGGGACGAAGCTGATCTGCTTCACGCCATCCGCATCCACCTTTTCGATACGAGTGACGTCCTTGGCGACCTGAACGCTGGCGGCGCTGCTGCGTTTGCCCAGATTGATGTCGACGACACCCACACCGGTGGCTTTTTCGCTGTCCAGATTTCCGCTGAGTTGATCGTAGGTATTGTTGTAGTGCTTGCCGTTCTGGATGGAGTCGGTGACGTTAAGGCTTACCGTTCCGCCCGCCTGCAGGGTGGCCGGATACAGGGTGTTGCCAGTGGAAGACCAGTTTGTATGTATGGTGTCAGGGTGAGAAAAGCGACTGTCATTGGTAACGGCGACCAACTCGTTGAAGCGTGCCTCATCGAAATCCCCCTGCTGTGTCTGCGCGTTGAACGCCGGGACTTCGACGAACTCCATCCGATCCCACAAGCTATTGTCGATCCTGCCTGGCGTGCCGATCGTTTCTGTCGAAGCGCCAGAGCGCGATTCCGCGCCTAGGTTTAACAAGCGGTCGGCCGTTACCGTGAGATTGCTGTTGGCAGCCATCATGCTGTAGCGGTTTTCGACGCCGCTGGCATGAATCGTCAGGTTTTTGCCGGCGACGAAGCGCGATGCAGTCGAGTCTTTGATGACCACATCGTTGTAGGTCCGATCAATGATGATCGTGCCTTTTTTCCAGCCATCGTGGCCACCGCAGTGCTGCCCGCAAATCCATCTGATGGAGCCGGAACTGACGCCCTGCGACATTTCGAAAACCGACTTGGCGTTCTCCACCGACACCGCATTGATGTCGATGTCGCCCTCGCCCTCAATCGTCCCCGACAAGTTGCTGAATAATGCTGCACGACCACCGCCGACAGCGTCGAACGAGAGATCGCCACGGCTGTAAATATCGCCGTAATAGTTGTTCAGGCTGTTGCTGTGCAGCTTCATTGTGCCGCCGCTGAACAGCAGCGTATCGGCACTGTTGGAGATGCCGTTGGTAACGTTGAATTCGAGATTGCCCTGAGCACCCAGGGTGCCTTTGTTGTTGATCTGGGCAGCGGTCACCGCTAGGTTCTGGTTGGCGATGAGGCGGCCGAGGTTGTCCAGCGTGCCGCGCAAGGTCATCGCGGTATCGCCACCGCTGACCAGCCGACCATCCTGTTGAATCACGTCGTTGGCGTTGATCGTGAGTTTCTGCTGCGCCGAAACTTTGCCGCTGTTGAGCAGATTGCCGCCAAGGTTCAGCGTCAGATCACCATCACTGGCCAGTTGCCCGGCGTTGCTCAGGTTGGCGACATTGAGGTTCAGCGTCGAAGCACTGGCGATTCGATCGCCAGCGTTGAGGGTCAGGCTCTGAGCGCTGGTGTAAGTCAGGCCACCGTTGAGTTGCCAGGTGCCGACGCCGTTGACCGAGCCGACATCCCACAAGCCTTTGCCCAGACCCGTGAGGCTGCCTTGCGTGCCGGTCAGATTAGTCAGGTCCAGATCGAACAAGCCCTGCGCCGCGTGGCGCACACTGCCGCTGAGGTTGTTGAGTTGAGCACCAGACAGCACCAGGTCCTGGCTGCCGATTTCGATCACGCCGCTCTGGTTGTTGAGATTGCCGCTCAGTTTGATCTGACTGGAGGTACCACCGAGTGCACGGATCTGGCCACTGGCGCTGTTATCCAATCCGCCGGCGGTGAGTTTCAGGCTGGTCGCCGACTCGATCAGGCCGCCCTGATTGAGAATCTGCCCGACCGCCTCGAGGCCCAGTTGATTGCCACTGATCTCGCCGCCGGTGTTGTCCAGACTGGTGCCGTTGAAGATCAGTTGATCTTTGCCGAACAGCTTGCCGGCACGGTTGGTCAGGTGTGTCACGGTCAGCGTCAGGTCATCGATCAGACTGGAGATCAAACCGGCCTTACCGTTGACTGCGCTGTTGTCGAGGTCGGTGCTGGTGATTTCCAAGGAGTCGGCTTGCACCGTACCGCCCTTGTTCTGCAAGGTGCCGCTACCGAGTGCCAGTCCCGCGTGACTGCCGTTGGCGAGGATCACACCCTGCTGGTTCATGAGGGTCTTGCCAGTGATCTTCAGGCCGCCACTACCGGCGAGGATCTGGCCGGCATCGTTGTTGTTTATCGAGGTGCCGGTGATGTCCAGACGCTTGCCGCGCAGGGTTCCGCCTCGATTGTCCAGCGCAGTGAATTGCTCGAGCAGCAAGCGTTGTTCACCGGCATCAACCACACCGGTCACGTTGCTGAAGACACCGGAGATGGTCACTGCAACATCGCCGCCGTTGCCGACGATGCCACCCTTATCGTTGTTGCTCAGTTGGGTGGCGGTCACGTCGATGGTTTTGCCGAGCAGGACGCCGGCGCTGTTGTCGACGACATCACTTTCGATGTGCAGGCCGGCATCACTCTGGATACGGCCATTGTTGTTGAGCAGTCGTGACTGGCCGGGAGCGGGCTGTTCAAGGATCAGTCGAGCCCCATCATCACCCGCCGCCAACAGCCCGTTGCCAGTGTTATCAAGGCTGGCAGCGTGCAGGTTCAGACCATCACTGATCATGCGCCCGCCACGGTTGTCGACATGTCCTTCCTTGGCCATCACCAGCAACTGCTGTGCGGCGACGACACCACCACGGTTATCGAACGAACCGGTGTAAATATCCATGTCACCTTGGCTGGCTTGCAGTTGGCCCAAGGCGTTGTTCAGGTGCTGCTGAACCGTCAGCGAAAGCTTGCCGTTTTCTGCGCTAATGGTGCCGTCGTTGTTGCCGGTGAGATTGGTCAGACTTGCATCGAGCACACCGCCCAGCAGCTTGCCACCCGAGTTTTCCAAATCCTCTGCGATCAGTTTGAGGCGATTGTTGCCTTGAATCAGACCCTGGCTGTTGTCCATGTCCGCGCTGGTGATCACCGTGTCAGCGGACGAAATCGTTCCCTGAGTATTGTCGAGCGCGCCACGGCTGGTCACCTCAAGGGTTTTACCCGTGAGACTGCCCATGCGGTTGTTGATGCTTTGGGCGGCGACATTCAGGTGAGTCGAGGCCTGTACCTTGCCATCGTGGTTATCCAGATCCTGCGCCAACGCCAGCTCGGCAGCGCCGTTTTCGGCACTGATCACACCCTTGGTGCTGTTATCGAGGCGCGCCGCCGTGACCTTGATTTGGTCAGCCGCGAGCGTACCGCCCCGATTGAGCAATTCACCTGCGGACACTGCCAATGTGGTTTTCGCCTGAATCTTGCCTTTGCTGTTATCCAGGCGTTCACGAGCGACAACATGAGCGTCGCCCTGGCTCGAGCCGATCAAGCCTCGGCTGTTGTCGAGTTGTCGAGCATCGACATCCAAGTGCCCGGCAATGATTTTGCCATCGGCGTTCTGCAGCTCGCGGGCATTCAGTTCAAGACTGCCACTGGCCAGTTCGATACGGCCCTGACGGTTGTCGAGACTGTCGACCGACAGCGTCGCCGCCTGCCCATCGGCAAAGCGGATCAGGCCGTCGAGATTGACGACCGCCGGGGCGCTAAAAGCAAGAGCGGTTTCCCCATAAATGCGTGCATTGAGGCCTTGGTTGACCAGCCGAGCCACGCTCAAAGCAACGTTCTGTGCCTGGATAATGCCGTTCTGGTTATCGAGCACACCAGCAGCGGTAATGTTCAGGGAACGGCTGGCCAACACACTGCCGCTATTGCTCAAGGCATCGCTTTTGATAGACAGATCGCCGTTGGTATTACGACCGTTGTCGGGATTGACCCCGGCTTCGATCACCCCGTTGTTGGTAAACCTGCCGCCGCTGCTCAAGTGCACGCTATCGCGGGCGGCAAGGCTCTGTTGGCTGACCAACTGCTCAGCAGTCTGCACCGTCAGTTGCGTGCCGGCATAAACGGGTCCTTGGGCATCAAGACTTTTGGCCTTGATATCGACGGCACTGCTGGCGGTAGCTTTGGCCATGCTCAACTGGCCATTGGCGTCGATTTGAATATCACCGGCGCTGGCCGCCAGTTCACCTGCCAGTTTCACGCCGACACCCGCCTCGGTACCGACCAGTTTGATTGCCCCGGCATACATGCCGCCGAGCGCTGACGAGTCGATGGCCAGCTGCGGTTTGGCGCTGCCATCGTCGGCGCGCGCGGTGGCGTTGAGAGTATCGACGTTGACGTCGTTGCGCCCGGTGGTGATGTTCAGGCGTTTGGCGTGAATCTGCGCGTTGATCTGCGCACTGCGGGTGATGATTTCAAAACTGTCGACATTGCTCGCATCGAGACCGACGCCATCAATCGCAACACTGCCCTGATCAACCTGAAAGTGATCGAGCCGCCCGTCGTCGAGCACCGGTTTACCGGTGGTCAACGTCACCCGTGGCGAGTTGATAAACCCGCAACCGTTGCAGGTGATGCCGTAAGGGTTGGCGACGATCACTCGCGCTGATTGCCCCGCCACTTCGGTATAACCGCGCAGCTGACTCGGGCTGCCGCCGTTGACTTCGTTGAGGATGGTTTGTGCCGCCGCACCGCGCAGGTTCGGGTTACCGAGAATGATCCCGCCCAGCTGCGACTGCTCGGTGCGTGCCGTGACGTTGTTGAGGATTACGCCCTGTGCACCAACGTTGTAATCGTGAAACTGGTTATGCGACAGCCCGCTGGCATTGGGCGTGGCAATGTTGATGATCGGCACGCCGTTGCCGGCACGATCCAGCGAGGTGTTCGGGTTGGCCACCACAATACCGTCGGCCTGCGCCCACATTGGTTGCCAGAACATGACGTTGGCCAAGAGAAACGCCAGCCCGCGTTTCGGCATACCCAGGAAGTGTTCGTGGTTTTTTTCGACAGCAGCAGGCCGACCGGCCAGAAAGGCCGGTTGAAGAATGTCCATTTCAGAATCTCGGGGCGGGCGGTATTAGAGGAAGAAATCCAGGCGGAAGTAGATCGGTGCTTCACGCTCGGTCAGCGCATCCGGGCGTTCCAGGGAATGGGCAAACGTCACCCCGGCGGACAGGTACTTGCCACGGGCAAACAGGTCCAGCGAATTGCTCGACATGCGCCCGTGCTGATCGCCGTTGTAGCGACCGTTCTGGATCACACCCTGGTCGTAACCAAGGCTGGTGCCGTATTCGGAGAACACCGGTTGCAGCCATTCGATGGTCACCGGACGCGTCCAGCGCAGGTCATTGCGCCAGTAACCACCGCTGTCGCCGGACAGCGACTGATCCTTGTAACCACGAATCGACGACGAGCCGCCAAGGCTGGTGCGTTGCGGGCTGAACAACACGTCTTCACTGCGCTGACCGGTCATCAGGCTGCTGAAACTGAACGACTCACCCCAGAGTTTGAATGGCTGCAAATAGCTCAGGGTGGCGGTGTATTTGCGGTAGCGCGCATTCGGCTCGCCGGGGCCAGGATCGTGACTGCCCTGCGCATCGAAGGCACCGATGCCTTCTTGCATGCCGGCGTCAAAGTTGACGAAGGCACTGCCGACGCGCCTACCGTGGTTGAAGCCGAACTGCGCTTCGCTGATGCGGTTGCTGCTCAGCTTGAGCTTGCTGTCTTCGATGAAGTTGTTGGTGCGCAGGTACGACAGGCCAGCGCTGAGCGAGGTCTTGCTGACGGCGTCGCGGTGGATCACTCGTTCGGCGCGCAACTGATGGTTTTCGCTGTCGCCGGTCTGCTTGAAGTTGTAGAGGTTGGCGGCGATTTGCGAGCGGTATTCGCTCTGGCTGTAGGTGTAGCTGAACGTCCACCAGCCCCACGGCAAGCTGTAATTGAGCATGGCGTTACGCGAGGTGTGCTGATGATCGGTCATCGCATCGTGACCACCGCGCAGGCTCAACTGATCGGCCAGACCCAGCGGGCTGTCCCAGTCGAACGTGGTGCCCCATTGCTGTTCGCCGGTGCTGCGCTGGCCGTCATTGTTGCGTGACAGCCCGACTCGCCATGGCTTTTGCGGGGCGTTGGTGACCAGCACCTCGCTGCCGCCGACGTTCTGGCCGGGCGCCAGCTCCATTTTTGCCTGATTGGAGGGCAGACGGTTGAGCTGATCGACCATCTGCTCGATCTCGCGCAAGTTGACCAGTTCACCGGTTTTGCCGGGAAAAGCCATGGCCAGTTCGCGCTCCGAGAACTGGCTGTTTTCCGCGCCTTTCATACCTTCGAGCTTGCCTTCGACCACCAGCACTTGGAGGTGCCCGCTGGACAGATCCTGCTGCGGCAAGTAGGCCCGGCTAGTGACCAGACCCTTCTCGATGTAGTGATCGGTGATGACCTTGAGCAGCTCGTTGAGCTGGGGTACGCCCAGGCATTCGCCGATGTAGGGTTTGAGCAGACGGTTTTTTTCGCTGTCCGACAGGCTGTCGGCACCCTTGAGCTGGATGTCTTTGATCGGGAAACAACGGGTATCGGCGGGGGCGGCCGGCTGCGCAGGCTTGACGTCCTTGCCGGGCAGATCCTTGAGTTCTTCGAGGCGCCGCTGCTGCTCTTCGAGCAAACGATTCTGGCGGTCACGAATAAGGTCGGTATCACCGGGTGTAGGCGCCGCAACGGCAATCTGGAGTGGAGACAGGCACAGCAACGCTACGCACAACCTCGCCACGAGGGCGGGTGAGGACATGTTCGATCCCTCGATACGAAAGTGACATCAAAATAATGGCGCGATATTAGATGGCCATCATTTTGACGTCAAACAATCGTTTCAACCTTTTGTCGGGTTTGTATCGAGAGATGTACATGACTCATGTTGAAACAGCATCGCCCTTCAGTGTTCAACACCCAGTCGCGTCGCGACATCCTCCGGTGCCAGCGCGCGACCATCGGCCGCGATCAATGCCAGCTTGCGAATCGGCTGACGGTCCTTCGCATCGACCATCACCGACCCCGGTTCACCCGGCGCGTACATGAACTCGCCACCCCACTGCGACAGCGCGACGATCACGGTCTGCAAGGCTTTGCCGCGCTCGGTCAACACGTATTCCTTATAGGCGCCGCCATCGGTCGCTGGCTTCGCTTGCAGGATCCCCTGCTCTACCAGACACTTGAGGCGTGCGCTGAGCATGTTCTTTGCGATGTCCAGACTCTTTTGAAAATCGTTGAAACGCCGAATCCCGTCCAGCGCGTCACGAATGATCAGCAAGGACCACCAGTCGCCGATCAGGTCCAGTGTCCGGGCAACCGGGCAGGCATTGCCCTGCAGGCTTTTGCGCTTCACTTGAACGTACTCCCTCGATTCATCAGTCGGCCACGCGGCTTTGGGTGGCATCATACAACTCTGGGGCGGATCCATGGTTGAACCAGCGTAAAACCAGCACTTGCATACAAGTAGCCGGAGCGCTTTGCGCTGATAGTGAATATCGCCATTACGGCATCACGCGCGATCCTTCAACCAGGAGTTTCCATGAGCACATTCACCACACAAGACGGTACCGAGATTTACTACAAGGATTGGGGCAGCGGTAAGCCCGTGCTGTTCAGCCACGGCTGGCCACTGGATGCCGACATGTGGGAATACCAGATGGAGTACCTGAGCAGCCGCGGCTATCGCACCATTGCCTTCGACCGCCGTGGTTTCGGCCGTTCCGACCAGCCGTGGACCGGTTATGACTACGACACTTTTGCCGATGACATTGCGCAACTGATCAACCATCTGGACCTGCGCGACGTGACGCTGGTGGGCTTTTCCATGGGTGGCGGCGACGTCAGCCGTTACATCGCCCGCCATGGCAGCGAGCGGGTTGCCGGTCTGGTGCTGTTGGGCGCGGTGACGCCGCTGTTCGGTAAAAAAGCCGATTTCCCTCAGGGCGTCGACAGGTCTGTATTCGACGGCATCAAGGCCGGCTTGCTGCAGGATCGTGCGCAGTTCATCGCCGATTTCGCCGCGCCATTCTATGGCACCAATCAAGGCCAGAAAGTCTCCGACGGCGTGCTGACACAAACCCTCAACATCGCCTTGCTGGCCTCGCTCAAAGGCACCGTGGATTGCGTCACGGCGTTCTCGGAAACCGACTTCCGCCCGGACATGGCCAAGATCGATGTGCCAACTTTGGTGATCCATGGCGACGGCGATCAGATCGTGCCGCTCGAAACCACCGGCAAACAGGCGGCGGCGCAGATCAAGGGCGCTGAACTGAAGGTTTACGCCGGGGCGCCGCATGGTTTTGCAGTGACCCATGCGCAGGCATTGAATGAAGATTTGCTGGCGTTTCTGAATCGCTGAGGGCAAGTAACCAGCACAAAACCGAAACAGACGTGCCTCATGGCCGGGTTGCATTTCCGGCCTTTCATCAAGAGCATCACGGATAACTTTTCAGGTAAACCCGAATCTCGCCTGTATCCTGCCATGCGCAAAAAACAGAAATTTTTCTGATCAAGAACCCTCCCTTCATTTTGATCCGCCATTTGTTGAAGTAAAACTCTGCTACCTCGTTCCAAGCTAAAGTTTTGCAAGCAAAGGCCGATGCTTCGAAAGCGGTTTTTTTCCGGCGGGCAACGCCAATCAGAACGTAGACGCCAGAAAACCTTAGCACTCAGTTGAACGGAGCACTATATGAAGGAACAGGAGCAACCGGGCGCAGAGTGGTTGAAAAGCATTCATCGAGAACTAAGGGGAAGTGAAACCGACTTATCGCGCAATCATGATAAATCGGTTAAATACTACCTCCGCGAGATTCATGCTCAAATGCGCCGAATTCTGCGCAACTCCTACATTCGGGAAAAAGAAGCGCAAAACAAAATGCAATGGGCGCTCGCGCTGGTTGGATTTTTCGCGTTGGTACTCATGGCCAATGGAAGCCAGACAGACCCTGACATTTCATTCATTCAGAAAAACTGGCTGGCACTCAAGGCATGGGGAGCATTGCTGGCCGTGCTGTTCCTGAGCGCTACGCTCGAACGCTCGAAGTTATGGAGCGCACTCTGGACACTCACATCCACGCGCTGGATATGCTATGTCACATTCACCGCCATGCTATTGGTTGCCAGTGGCAAAGCCGCTGCTCTCGTCAATAGTGTGTTTGCTATTGACGCAACGCTTATCCCGATAACTTATGCTTTCACCACCGCGCTTACCTTATTTAAACTGATGCTTCCTTGGCTATTTGGCCTCGCCTTATGCGCAGTGGCGATGAATATCTGGGATTCCGTACGTGGACTCTGCCGATTTATTCGTTCCGACCTCGCTTCGGATTTTCCCTGGCAATCGATTTTATTCACCTTAGTCGGGGTGATTTTCGGATTTCAGATCTACAACTGGACAAACAATGAACTTTCCGACAAACAATTGACGCAAAAAATTTATCTCATTGCTCAGGCGCTTGATTTCAATAGCCGTCATGACTGCATAAACATTCCCGGCGAAAGCCCGGTCATTTTTTTAGGGCCAACCCAACAACGCGTCCTGGTAGCACCAGAAGCATTCGAGCCATTTGACTTCACAACTTTTTTTACGGCGCACGTCAAGGTTCCAGATCACTTTGAACGAGCACACTGTGAGTTTATGACGCCCGCCCAGCGGTGACAAATTGCCGGTTGTTTAGAGCGATTTTAACACCCCGGACTTTGACTGCCACCTTGAGGTAAAAATGTATGAGCACCGACAGATCAAGTAAAACAAGCAAACTTATCAAACAACTTGGCGACACAATATTACCGATCGCCGGGCTAATGCCTGGTTTGAAAGAGTTATCGGAAACAGCAAAACGCGTTATCGAAATCCTTGACGAAAAAAGAAGTGAAAGAATCGAGTTATTTTGCAAAGCGTTAATCGAGGGGAATCTGACATCGGAAAATCTTCATAACAAAGAAAACCCCGGTTACGAAATCGAGTTTGGCGACCTGCTTCAAGCCTGCATGAACGACAGCGATAGCAGTAAAGCCGAATCCTACGCCCAACTGACATTAGCTCTGCGTTTTGGCGAACTTGACAAGGAGACCCGGCGGCACTTCGTATTTTCGCTGAAACAACTATCCTTTGACGACATTGAACTCCTCAGACGGGCGTTCATTGCATCGACACATGAGATCGTTGCGCTGGTCGGAAGCACAATCATGTCTCAGGCAGACGTATTGGAAAATAAAAACATGAGTGCTATTCAAGTACTCTCAACCAATACTCTCAAGCAACTTGGACTGTCGAGCGAAAAAGGCATCACAAAACTCGGATATGAATTTATAAAGGCAACTCATCGCAGAGTTCGACTCACACCAGAGTCCATGTCATTGAAAGTTTGGCAAAGCCCCCCAGTCGCTATTTTCACAACCGCGACACATGACTGCCTGCATGACAAAATCATCGAGGAATTCAAAAAAATTCGAATTCGCTGCGAAAGAATAAGGATCGATAACTTTTCCTCTATCGAAAAAAATGCTGACAAATACAAAGGTCTTATTCTCGCTGGAAATTATGAAGGCATTATCTATAGCCATTCTGAGAGCATTGCGAGATACAACAGTTCACATCACTATCAGTTTGTTTCGTATGGTCACAGCCTTCCCCACCGCCACGACATATCACTGCGACTAAGCCTCAGGGAGCTAGATAATCTGCAAGAAAAAGTACGCGCAACTGCAAAGAGCTTTGAGTTCATCACCGATGAAAACTAACAAGATTTTTCTTGCACTTTCGCGGTGACAACCCAACGCGCGGAACGTCAACGACGGGGTCAACGGCGTCCCACGCCATACCTTCGACTGCGCAAAAATATGAGATTTCAGTGTGCGCGCTGGCCATGTTCCGGGTAACTGCGAGCCTACTGTGAACTGGTCGGCGGTGCTTCAAAGGGACAAAGGCACTGAAAAAATGTATTCGCCATTTTTTCGCCCGCGAATGCGAAGAGTCAGCGCCTCCCCCGAGTTCAAAGGATTTTGTTGCGCTGCATCAGATTTTTATCTTCACATCCCAGCTTAATAATATTTTACCGATATCCCCCTCCTCCCTAGTCTGACCTCAAGCAAAACGGACAAGCCAACAGCGGCCCGAATCCCACTGCCTTGCTAGGAAGGATGTAGAGATGACCCCTGAAATAATAAAAACCGACACGCTGATCGTGGGTGCTGGCCAGGCAGGCGTCGCCATGAGCGAGCACCTGAGCAAACTCGCTGTGCCGCACCTGGTGCTGGAGCGCAATCGCATTGCCGAACGCTGGCGCACCGGACGCTGGGATTCGCTGGTTGCCAACGGCCCGGCGTGGCACGACCGCTTTCCTGGCCTGGAATTCGATGACGTCGATCCCGACGCTTTCGCCCCGAAAGAGCGCGTTGCCGACTACTTCGAAGCCTATGCAAAGAAATTCAAGGCGCCGATCCGTACTGGCGTTGAAGTGAAAAGCGTGGTGCGCAATGTCGGTCGTCCGGGGTTCACTGTCGAGACCTCCGAAGGTGTGATCGAAGCCAACCGTGTCGTGGCCGCTACCGGCCCGTTTCAGAAACCGGTGATCCCGGCGATTGCCCCGCAAGACGATCGTCTGTTGCAGATCCACTCCGCTGACTATCGCAACCCGCAGCAATTGCCAGCGGGTGCCGTGCTGGTGGTCGGTGCCGGTTCTTCCGGCGTGCAGATCGCCGATGAACTGCAACGTTCCGGCAAGCAGGTTTACCTGTCGGTTGGCGCCCACGACCGCCCACCGCGCGCCTATCGCAATCGTGATTTCTGCTGGTGGCTGGGCGTGCTTGGCGAGTGGGATCAAGCGGCGATGAAACCGGGTCGCGAGCATGTGACCATCGCGGTCAGCGGTGCCCATGGCGGTCGCACCATCGATTTCCGTGGTCTGGCCCATCGCGGCATGACCCTGGTCGGCGTCACCGAATCGTTCAATAACGGCGTGGTGACCTTCAAGCAGGACCTGGTCGGAAACCTCACTCGCGGTGACGAAAATTATCTGGCACTGCTCGATGCCGCGGACGCCTATATCGAACGCAACGGCCTCGATCTGCCGGAAGAACCGGAAGCGCGCGAAACCTATCCCGACCCCGAGTGCGTGAAAAATCCGCTGGCCGATCTGGATCTGGCCAAGGCTGGCGTCACCTCGATCATCTGGGCCACCGGGTTTGCGGTGGATTACTCGTGGTTGCAGGTCGCAGCGTTCGATGACAAGGGCAAGCCTGTGCATCAGCGCGGCGTGTCGAGCGAGCCGGGGGTGTATTTCCTCGGGCTACCGTGGCAGTCGCGCCGGGGTTCGTCATTTATCTGGGGCGTGTGGCACGACGCCAAGCATGTCGCCGATCACATCGCCACCCAGCGCAAGTACCTCGACTACCGCGATGCCGAACAGCGTGAAGCCGAGCTGCACCAGAACATTCACAGCAAAGCCGCCGACACCGTCGACGCTTGACAGCCCTTTTCGCGCCGGTGCCGATTGCGCCGGGGCAAACCTTCTTCAGGAGCGTTCCATGAGCCAGCCCACCCACACGCGTATCCGCATGTTCAACACTAAAGACACCTACCCGAACCAGACACTGGACAACGACCTGTGCCAGGCCGTGCGTGCCGGCAACACCGTGTATGTGCGCGGTCAGGTCGGCACGGATTTCGACGGCAATCTGGTCGGTCTCGGCGACCCGCGTGCGCAGGCCGAACAGGCTATGCGCAACGTGAAGCAACTGCTCGAAGAAGCCGGCAGTGACATGAGTCATATCGTCAAAACCACGACTTACCTGATCGACCCGCGCTATCGCGAGGCGGTGTATGGCGAAGTCGGCAAATGGCTCAAAGGTGTGTTCCCGATTTCCACCGGGTTGGTGGTATCGGCATTGGGGCAGCCGCAGTGGCTGATGGAGATTGATGTGATTGCGGTGATTCCTGAGTAAGCAGGTTCACCGCGTTATGGCCTTCGCGAGCAGGCTCGCTCCCACATTTGCAACGCATTTCATTGTGGGAGCGAGCCTGCTCGCGAAGAGGCCAGCCCAGACACACAAGGAGTTCATTAGATGACCTTTTCAATCGCAGCCCGCTGCGCCGAAACCGGCCAGTTCGGTGTCGCCATCAGTTCCTCCAGCATCGCCGTCGGCGCACGCTGTCCGTGGCTGTTGCCCGGCGTTGGCGCGGTGTCGAGCCAGAACATCACCCTGCCGTCTCTCGGCCCGGAAGTCCTTGCGCTGATGGAGCAAGGTATAGCCCCTGACGATGCGTTGGACAAGGTGCTCACGCGCAACGGCTACAGCCAGTACCGCCAGATTACTGCGATCAACCACCTCGGCCAGACCGCACATTTCAGCGGTGCGCAAACCCTCGGCGTGCACAACGCCGTCACCGGCGAACAGTGCGTCGCCGCCGGTAACATGCTCGCCGGGCGTTCGGTGATCGAAGCGATGGTCAGCGCCTTCGAGGACGGCGAAGGTCAACTCGCCAATCGCCTGCTCAAGGCCCTGCACGCCGCACAAGCCCTCGGTGGCGAAGCCGGCCCGGTGCACTCCGCCGCCGTTGTGGTGGTCGGCGAGCAAACCTGGCCGATCGTCAACCTGCGCGTCGACTGGGCCGACGAAAACCCGATCGGCCAGTTGCAACAGCTCTGGGATGCTTATGAGCCACAACTTCAGGACTACATCGACCGCGCCCTCAATCCAGCCAAGGCGCCGGGTTATGGGGTAGCCGGGGATGATCGATGAACAGCGTCGAGTTGCTCAAGGCGCTCGTGGGTTTCGATACCACCAGCCGCGAATCCAACTTGCAAATGATCGAATTCGTTCGCGATTATCTCGAAGGTTTCGACGTGCCATGCGCACTGATCTATAACGACGAGCGCAGCAAAGCCAACCTGTTCGCCACGATCGGCCCGGTGGATCAACCGGGCATCGTGCTGTCCGGCCACACCGATGTGGTGCCGGTCGATGGCCAGCCGTGGACGCTGCCGCCGTTCGAACTGACCGAGCGTGACGGCAAAGTCTTCGGGCGCGGTACCGCAGACATGAAGGGCTATATCGCCTGCGTGCTGGCGTTGGTGCCGGCGCTGGTGCAGGCGTCGTTGCGTCTGCCGGTACACATTGCCCTGTCGTACGACGAAGAGGTTGGCTGCCTCGGCGTGCGTTCGTTGCTCAAGGTCTTGCAGCAACGCCCGATCAAACCGTTGCTGTGCATCATCGGCGAGCCGACCGAACTGAAACCGGTGCTTGGTCACAAGGGCAAACTGGCAATGCGCTGCGATGTGCACGGCCATCCTTGTCATTCGGCCTATGCGCCACTCGGCGTCAATGCCATTGAGTACGCCGCCGAACTGATCGCTGAACTGGGCCGTCTCGGTCGGCAACTGAAAGCGCCGGAGCATCACGATGCGCGCTTCGATCCGCCCTACAGCACGGTGCAAACCGGCGTGATCAGCGGCGGCAAGGCCTTGAATATCGTGCCGGCCGATTGCCGTTTCGATTTCGAAATCCGCGCCCTGCCCTCGCAGGATCCGGCGCAGGTTGCCGAGGCGCTGAAAGCCTACGCCGAACGCGAAGTGCTGCCGCGTATGCGCGCGGTCAGTGCGCAGAGTGATATCCGCTTCAGCGCCTTGTCGGCGTATCCGGGGCTGGCCACCGATGCGCACAGTCAGGCCGCCGAGTTGATTTCCGCCTTCTGCGGTTCAAAGGATTTCGGCACCGTGGCGTTTGGCACTGAGGGCGGGTTGTTTGATGCGGTGGGTATTCCCACCGTGGTCTGCGGACCCGGCAGCATGGACCAGGGCCATAAACCCGATGAGTTTGTCAGCCTCGATCAACTGCAGTCGTGCGATGCCATGCTGCAACGGATGCTGTCCTTTATCAGCCTCTGAACAACGGCCCGACGGCACTCACGAGTGCAGTCGAGCCAACTCCTCGCGGCAATGATCGACAAACAACTGCGCCGGTTTGGTCAGTTGCACCCGCCGCAGCCAGGCTGCCGACAATCCCGAACCGGTGACGTCTTCCGCCAGCGGCACACACACCACTTGCTGACCGTCGTAGGTGTAATCGCTGAACGGTTTGGTCACCAGAATCGAAAAACCGAAACCGTTGCCGACCATGCCACGCACCATCTCGATCGACGGTGAGCTGAAGACGATGTTGGGCGTCAACCCGCGTTCTTCGAAGATGCTCACAAAATAGGTGCGGCTCGGCACCACGTCGAGCAGGATCATCGGTTCCAGCACCAGGTCATGCAGCGAGACTTTCGCCTGTTGCGCGAAGCGATGGCTGGCCGGCAGCAACGCATAAGGCTGCTGCGGCGGCATCAGCGGCGCGGTTTCGATAGTGCTGTCCAGATCGTGCTCGAACATCATCGCCACATCGATACTGCCGGCGGTCAGTGCCTGCACCAACTCCTGTTGCTCACCGTCACGAATGCGGATTTCCACCCCCGGCCAACGCGCCTTGAACCCGGCAATCAGACGCGGCAGATACAGCGGCGCGACGGTTTCGAAACAACCGATATCGATCTGCCCCGCCACCACGTCGTTGTCGGCCAAAGCGTTCTGCTCGAACTCGTGAGCCACCCGCAACAGCTCCAGTGCCTTGCGATAGAACCGCGAGCCACTGGGCGTCAGCGACACCCCTTGGGCGTGGTGACGGATGAACAACTGCACGCCGAAACTTTCTTCCAAATGCTTGATGGCGGTAGAGACCGACGGCTGGGCGATGTAGAGCTTGCGCGAGGCTTCGGCGACGCTGCCGCAGTCGGCCGTGGTGACAAAGTATTTGAGCTGGCGCAGGTTGTAAGCGGCCATGTGAGTCTCCCGAAGAGCGCGAGTGTTCGCCCTGTTTCCCTGGCGCACGATCAAGCTTGAACATACCGGACGCGGGCCCCAGCCCAAGCATATTTTTTTTAAGGTCTGAAGCAACAAACTTACTAATTTATCAATCCCGACGCTTTGCACATGATCACTTCAACAAGAAATGCGCCGCCCGTGCCGGTGCTTGCCGAAGTACGTCCACGTACTCATCCTTGCCTTGGAGTTCGTCATGGCTACCCCAACAGCAACCTCCGCTCCGCTGATTGAAAAACACACGATAGGATACGTGCCCCCCGAAGATCGCCACGGAAAGGTCAGGGATCTGTTCACGCTCTGGTTCGGTGGCAACATCGCGCCGTTGCCCATCGTCACCGGTGCGCTGGGCGTGCAGTTGTTTCACTTGAATCTGGTCTGGGGCATCGTCGCGATTCTTGTCGGCCACCTGGTCGGCGGCGTGCTGATGGCGCTGCACTCGGCGCAAGGTCCGCAAATGGGCATTCCGCAGATGATCCAGAGCCGCGCGCAGTTCGGTTCCCTCGGCGCATTGCTGGTGGTGTTGATTGCTGGCGTGATGTACATCGGTTTCTTCGCTTCCAACATCGTCCTTGCAGGCAAGTCGCTACACGGCGTGGTCGACAGCGTTCCGGTGCCCGTCGGCATCGTCATTGGCGCAGTCGGTTCGGGGATTATCGGCATCATCGGCTACCGTTTTATCCACGTGCTCAACCGCATCGGCACCTGGGTGCTGGGGATCGGCATCGTTGTCGGTTTCGGCTACATCTTCACCCATATCCAGACTGACGACTTTCTCACCCGGGGCAGCTTCAACCTCTCCGGGTGGCTGGCCACCGTGTCACTCGCCGCGTTGTGGCAGATCGCGTTTGCGCCGTACGTGTCCGACTACTCGCGTTACTTGCCGGCGGACGTCAAAGTCTCGTCGACATTCTGGACGACCTATCTGGGTTCAGCGCTGGGGTCGAGTCTGGCGTTCATTTTCGGTGCCGTCGCCGTGCTGGCAACCCCGGTAGGCATGGACACCATGGACGCGGTCAAACTCGCCACCGGCGCCATCGGCCCGCTGATGCTGGTGCTGTTCCTGCTCAGCGTGATCAGCCACAACGCCCTCAACCTGTACGGCGCGGTGCTGTCGCTGATCACCCTGGTGCAGACCTTTGCCTACCGCTGGATTCCTACCGCCAAGAGCCGCGCCGTGATCTCGATCATCGTGCTGCTGGCCTGCTGCTTTGCTGCCGTCGGTGCCTCGAAAGACTTCATCGGCCACTTCGTCGACATGGTGCTGGTGTTGCTGGTAGTGCTGGTGCCATGGACGGCGATCAACCTGATCGACTTCTACGCGATCCACAAAGGCCAGTACGACATCCAGTCGATCTTTCAGGTCGACGGCGGCATCTACGGGCGCTACAACCCGCAGGCGTTGCTGGCTTACGCGGTCGGCATCGCCGTGCAGATCCCGTTCATGAACACGCCGCTGTACGTCGGCCCGGTGTCGGCGCACATCAACGGTGCGGATCTGTCCTGGCTGGTGGGACTGCTGGTGACCTCGCCGCTGTATTTCTGGCTGGCCAACCGCGACACGTCTTACCGTCGACGGATGATGGGCGGGAAACTGGCGGGCGGTCTGTGAGATTGATTCGCTAAGCAAAGAAGGCCCGCACTGTGCGGGCCTTCTCCGTTGCGGTGTGGTATTTGTTTACGCCTGACAACGATTGGGTAAGGGACATCCAATGCTGCGAATACTCGGTAAAGCTTCATCGATCAACGTGCGCAAAGTGCTGTGGACTTGCGCTGAATTGCACATTCCTTTCGAGCGCGAAGACTGGGGGTCGGGCTTCAAATCGACCGACGACCCGGAGTTTCTCGCGCTCAATCCCTGCGCCATGGTGCCGGTGATTCAGGACGGTGATTTCACCTTGTGGGAATCGAACACGATCATTCGTTATCTGGCCGCACGTTATGACGGTTCGCACCTTTATCCGACTGACGCGCAAACCCGGGCGCGGGTGGATCAGTGGATCGACTGGCAAGCGTCGGAGCTGAATCGCTCGTGGTCGTACGCGTTCATGTCGCTGGTGCGCCAGTCGCCCGACTATCAGGACAATGCCGCGCTGGCGAACGGCATTGAGCAATGGTCGAAGACCATGGCCATCCTCGACCGGCAACTGGAAAAGACCGGCGCCTACGTCAGCGGCGAACAGTTTTCCCTGGCGGACATTCCCATCGGGCTGTCGGTGAACCGCTGGTTCGAAACACCATTGGCTCACCCGGATTTTGCCGCGGTGAAAGCCTACTACGATCGCTTGAACTCGCGTCCCGGCTACGTGCTGCACGGTCGAAACGGCACGCCGTGATCGAGGTTATTTGCCTTTGAACGCTTGACGCCGCGCCAGCCGTTCGGCGGCGTAGGCTGCTTGTGGCTGGCTGATCAGATCTTCCCGACGCAACGGTTCGCCACAGTGCTCGCACAGCGGCCCGAGGCCGGCGCTGTGGTTGCAGTTTTTGTGGATCATGTTCACCGCCAGTCCCTCCTCCGGCGCTTTGCACCAGGTTTCTCCCCACGCCCGCAGCGCAATGATCACCGGGTAGAACGCCTCGCCTTTCGCGGTGAGGTGGTACTCGTAGCGTTTCGGTCGCTCGTTGTACAAGCGCCGCTCGACCAGCCCATCCGCTTCCAGACACTTCAGCCGCGCAGCGACCATTTGCGGCGTACCGCCGGTCTGCGCCTGGATCTCGTCATAGCGATGATTGGCCATGAACAACTCGCGCAAAACCAGCACGGTCCAGCGGTCGCCGACGATCGTCTCGGCCCGGGAAATCGGGCACAGCGTATCGGGAAGACTATCGTTTACTGCCATCAGGGCTTGCCTCTTTTACAGTTACTATGATTATCATATCTACACGATGCCGGGACAAGCCCTGTGCACCGATAATCCCATTGCCGGAGCAAGCAGCCATGTCGAATACCCCCTATCCGCTGGACAGAACCGCCTACCTGTTGGTCGATCCGTACAACGATTTTCTCTCGGAGGGCGGCAAGATTTTCCCTTTGATCAAACCCATGGCCGAGCAGAACGGCCTGCTCGACAACCTGCGCAAACTCGACCGCACGGTGCGCGAGCTGAAAATTCCGGTGGTCATCGTACCCCATCATCGCTGGGAAAAAGGCGACTACGAAACCTGGGATCACCCGACCCCGACCCAATGCAAGATCATGCACATGCACCACTTTGCCCGTGGCGAATGGGGCGGCGAATGGCACCCGGATTTCGCGCCGAAGGACGGCGACATCGTGGTTCAGGAGCACTGGGGCTCCAGTGGTTTCGCCAACACTGATCTGGATTTTCGCCTGAAACAACAAGGCGTCACCCATGTGATCATCGTCGGCCTGCTGGCCAACACCTGCATCGAAGCCACGGCGCGCTATGCCGCGGAACTGGGCTACCACGTCACCCTGGTCCGCGATGCAACAGCAGCCTTCAAAGCGGAAATGATGCACGCCGCCCACGAACTCAACGGCCCGACATTCGCTCACGTGATTGCCAGCACGGACGATCTGATTGCCAACCTCAAATCCCAGGGTGAAGCACAATGAGCCTGACCGGCCACTTGCTGATCGGCGCGGCGGATGTCGCCGCCACCGAAGGCACAATGAAAGCGCTGAACCCGGCCAGCAACCAGTTGATCGAACCCGAGTTCGCCTTCGGTGGTGCGGCGCAGGTTGATCAGGCCGCCCACCTCGCCGATGCGGCATTCGACCGCTACAGCCACACCTCGCTCGCCGAACGCGCGGCGTTCCTCGAGAGCATTGCTGACAACCTCGACGCAGTACGCAGCGAACTGGCCATCGACCCGGCGCTACCCCAGCGGCAGACGCGATCACGAGTCTGCCCGCACCACCCCGCGCTCTTCCAGCAACCGCACAAACATGCTCAAACTGCGCGACACCGTGCCCCGTCGCCACACCAGCCACGTGGTCAGATAACGAAAGTCTGCTGCCAACGGCCAGACGCTGACCGTAGCGCTGCCCGGCATGCTCTGCAGCATCTTGCGCGGCATCAGCGCCAGTCCGGCACCGGCGCTGACGCAGGCGAGCATGCCGTGGTACGACTCCATTTCGAAGATCTTGCCCGGTACGGCGGCGTCGGTGCTGAACCATTTTTCGAAGTGATGACGGTAGGAGCAGTTGGAGCGGAAGGCATAAATGTTCTCGCCGTTTACGTCCGCTGCGCGCTTGACGGGCGCGTGGTTGAGCGGCGCGATGATGACCATTTCTTCCTCGAACGCCGGCACGCCTTCCAGCGTCGGGTGCAGCACCGGGCCGTCGACAAACGCTGCGGCCAGGCGCCCGGAGAGCACGCCGTCGATCATCGTGCCGGACGGCCCGGTGGACAGGTCGAGGTCGACTTTCGGGTGCAACTGGTTGTACGCCGCAAGTAATTCGGGAATGCGCACCGCTGCTGTACTTTCCAGCGAACCCAAGGGAAAAGCGCCCTGCGGTTCCTCCCCCGCCACCGTGGCCCGAGCCTCCTGCACCAGGTCAAGAATCCGTCGCGCGTATTCAAGAAAACTCCACCCGGCCGGCGACAAACGCAAACGGCTTTTCTCGCGGATAAACAGATCAACGCCCAGATCCTGCTCAAGCTGCTTGATCCGCGTGGTCAGGTTCGACGGCACGCGATGGATCTGCGCGGCGGCGGCGCTGATGCTGCCGTGTTCGGCAACGGCTTTGAAGATTTCCAGCTGCACCAGATCCAAAGTCATTCTCCAATCGTGAAAGAAACGATCTTTATTATTCAGTTTCCAGAAAACAAACACCACCCTACTCTAGGCCCATCCGACGAACCTGCAGGACGATGCCATGAGCCAGATTTCCAGCCAGACCCACGCCATTTCGATCAATCCCGCCACTGGCGAGCAGATCGGTCATTACGCGTTTGAATCCGCCGCCGCGCTCGACGCCGCACTGACCCGCGCCGCTTACGGCTTTGGCAAGTGGAAGCGCAAGCCGCTGCAAGATCGCTCACGCTTGTTGACCGCCCTCGCCGCTGCGCTGCGTGAAACCAGCGAAGCCATGGCCACGATGATCACTCAGGAAATGGGCAAGCCGATCGCTCAGGCCCGCGGTGAAATCGAGAAATGCGCCAAGCTCTGCGAGTGGTACGCCGAACACGGCCCGGCCATGCTCGACGCTGAACTTACCCAGGTCGAAGGCGGCAAGGCGCGCATCGAATACCGCCCGCTCGGCCCGATCCTCGCAGTGATGCCTTGGAACTTTCCAATCTGGCAAGTGCTGCGCGGTGCTGTTCCGACGCTGATTGCCGGCAACACTTATGTGCTCAAACATGCGCCAAACGTGATGGGCAGCGCCTACCTGCTGCGCGACGCTTTCACCCGCGCCGGTTTCGCCGAGGGCGTGTTTGAAGTGATCAACGTCACCCCGGAAGGCGTTTCCAGCGCCATCGCTGACCCGCGCATTGCCGCTGTGACCCTGACCGGCAGCGTACGTGCCGGCATGGCCATCGGCGCTCAGGCCGGTGCCGCGTTGAAGAAATGCGTTCTGGAATTGGGCGGTTCCGATCCGTTTATCGTGCTCAACGACGCCGATCTGGACGAAGCGGTACAAGCCGCCGTTATTGGTCGCTACCAGAACTCCGGTCAAGTCTGCGCGGCAGCCAAGCGCCTGATCATCGAAGAAGGTGTGGTCGAAGAATTCACCCGCAGGTTTGTCGAAGCGACACGTAAATTGCAAGTCGGCGATCCGCTGTCCGCCGAGACCTACATCGGCCCGATGGCGCGCTTCGACCTGCGCGATGAACTCGACCAGCAAGTGCGCGACACCCTGGAAGAAGGCGCGACGCTGTTGCTCGGCGGCGGCAAGTCCGAAGGCCCGGGCAACTACTACGAGCCGACCGTGCTGGCCAACGTCACCGACCGCATGACTTCGTTCAAACAGGAGCTGTTCGGCCCTGTCGCGTCGATCATTACCGCCCGCGATTGCGCGCACGCCGTGGCCTTGGCCAACGACAGCGAGTTCGGCCTGACCGCGACCATTTACACCGCCAACGTGGCGCTGGCCCAGCAACTGACCAGCGAACTGGACACCGGCGGCGTATTCATCAACGGCTACTCCGCCAGCGACCCGCGCGTGACCTTTGGCGGCGTGAAGAAGAGCGGTTTTGGTCGTGAACTGTCGCACTTCGGCGTGCGCGAGTTCTGCAACGCGCAGACCGTATGGCTGGACCGCAAATAACCCAGACATTTGAAAAACCTGTGGGAGCGAGCCTGCTCGCGAATAGGGAGTGTCAGCAAACACATCGATTGCTGACACTCCGCTTTCGCGAGCAGGCTCGCTCCCACATTGGGTTTATGCGGTGGCCTGTTGCGAACTCGAACGCGGCGGCTTTAGGCGTTTACAGATACTTCAGCCACGCAATATCACGGCGCCGGGCCTTCAACGCCGAGAACCAGCGCACGGCCGGGAACAGCGCAATCGCTAGAAGCACAGCCGCCAGCCAGATCGCCGCGACTGACGAAAAGCCGAAATAGCTACCCTGATTCAGCCCGAACAGGGCCACGCCGATCAGGTACAACAGTTTCAACGCATACAGATGCAGCAGATAGAAAAACATCGGCGCCGAACCGAACACCGTCAGCCAGCGAATCCAGCGACGATCCTGCAAGCGTTCGAATGCCAGCAGCAGCAACAGCCCGACGCTCACGGTCAGCGCGATAAACAGCAACGACGGTGGGTACTTGGTGATATTGAAAAAGCTCATCAGGGTTTGCACCGACGTGTCGCCCACGGCCCATGGTTTTTCGCCATAGCCGTTGATCAGCCGCAGTCCGACAAAGCCAAGCAGCCCGGCGCTACCCGCAATCAGCAGTTGCCACTGACGCAAACCCGCTTCAACGCCGCGAGCAAACCACGGCCCCAGCGCATAACCCAGACCGATCACACCGATCCACGGCAACAACGGGTAGGAGGTGCGCAGACGCAGAGTGTCGCTGACGTCGATCCAGTCACGATCGTGCAAGATCGCCCACGGCACATGCAGCGCCGACTCTACTGGAAAATGCACCGCGTCAAGCAGGTTGTGTCCGGCGATGATCGTCAGGCTCAACGTCAGCAACAGCCAGCGCGGCAGCCACACCAGCAGCGACAAGGCGATCATGCTCAAACCGATCGCCCAGATCACTTGCAGATAAATCACGCTCGGTGGCAGCTGAAAGGTCCACGCGAAGTTGACCAGCGTGAACTCCAGCACCACCAGAAACAGACCGCGCTTGAACAGAAACGCACTGACATCGGCCTTGCCCGCATACTTTTCGCCGAACAACCACGCCGACAATCCCGTCAACAGCACAAACACCGGCGCGCAGAGATGCGCCAGGGTGCGACTGAAAAACAGCGCCGGTTCAGTGCTGGCAATGTCCATCGGGTCGCTGACCTGGCGATGCAGCAAAAAGGTTTCACGCACGTGGTCGAGCAGCATGAACAGAATGACCAAGCCTCTGAGGGCATCAATGGACAGCAGCCGGCCAGTGGTCAACGGGGCAGAACGAGGAAGCACAATCGTCATGAGCGTTTCGCAATCGAAGGGATAACACCGGGTGCCCATAAAGGCCACCCCTGAAAACTTGCGTTACCTTATAACAACAAACAATAGAATCCCAAGCTCAATCGATAGTAATTCTCAAAAAAATCTTCGCTGATCCAGCCGCGCAATTTGCCCAATAGCCTCAGGCTTCTATAGTGATCAAGTCCCCTGCCCCTTGCGGCCTGCTGTCGAGCGTTGTCCATGGTCAACACCGAACACCTGATCATCTGCGAGCACTGCGACTGCGTGTACGAAAAAGCCGTGCTGGCCAAACACCAGAAAACCTCGTGTGTGCGCTGCGGCGGCGTACTCCAGCGTTTCGACGGTTTGACCGTCGAACAGCGCCTGGCCCTGACCTTCACGGCGGCGATGCTGTGGCTGTTCGCCAATTTCTACCCGGTGATGAGCATCAGCCTCAAGGGTCTGAAAAACAGCGCAACCCTATGGGATTCGGTGCTGGCGCTGAGTCAGGGGCCGATCACCTTCATCGCAATGGTGGCGGCGATTGCGATCATCATCGCCCCGGCGTTTCAATTGGTGCTGCTGGTCTGGGTGCTGAGCTTCGCGTTGTCATCGCGGCGGGCACCGGGCTTCAAGCTGTGCATGCGCTGGCTGGAAACCCTGCGGCCATGGAGCATGCTCGAAGTGTGCCTTTTGGGAGCGATGGTGGCGGTGTTCAAACTGGCCGGATTGCTCGACGTGTTGCCCGGCATCGGCCTGTTTGCACTGGCAGTGCTCAGCTTGATGATGATCAGGATTGCCGGCCGCGACATTCGCGACCTCTGGGACATTCTATGAAGCGACCACCGACTGCCAGTGAACTCAATCTGTGCCTGTGCCACAGCTGCGGGCTGGCTTGCGACATGACCGACGAGCCGCACGAGTGCCCGCGCTGCGATGCGCCACTGCACCGGCGCAAGACCAACTCGCTGACCCGCACCTGGGCCTACATGCTTGCGGCGCTGGCGTTTTACGTGCCGGCCAATCTGCTGCCGGTGATGAACACCACCATGCTTGGCAGCGGTGCCGACAGCACGATCATGAGCGGCGTGCTGGAGTTCTGGGAGCACGGCGCGTGGGACATTGCCCTGATCATTTTCATCGCCAGTATCGCCGTGCCGGGAGTCAAGTTCGTCGCCCTGACGTTGCTGCTGATGACCGTGCAACGCGACAGCGCCTGGGCACGCAAGGAGCGTTCGAAGCTGTACCGCTTCGTCGAGCTGATCGGCTATTGGTCAATGCTCGACGTGCTGGTAGTGGCGCTGGTTGCGGCACTGGTGAAGTTCCAGGCGCTGGGGGATATCGAGCCACGACCGGGCATTCTGTTTTTCGGCCTGGTCGTGGTGTTTACCATGCTCGCGGCGATGAGTTTCGATCCGCGCCTGATCTGGGACAAGGACACGGACGAATCCCTCAGCGACGCTGAACCTCAAGCAGCACCTGCAACGGATGGCGCAGTGCCTGATCCGACTGGCGCTTGACCTGACTGCGGCAGGAATAACCGGTCGCCAGTGCTTCGCCCTGCTCTGCCGGCGCCGCTACCTGACGTGCCCACGACTGCTCGTAGATCACCGCTGAAGTTTCACGATTGCGCGCCTCGTGGCCATACGTGCCGGACATGCCGCAGCAACCGGTGGCTTGCGTGGCCAGCTTCAATCCTGCGCGTTCGAACACCTGTTCCCACTGGCGGGTGGCGGCCGGCGCGTTGGTTTTCTCGGTGCAATGGGCAAGCAGTCGGAACGCTGCGGTTTTATCCTGCTGCGCCTGCTCCGGCATCACCTTGAGCAACCACTCCTGCACCAGCGCCACTTCCGGGCATTGCTCCATGCCCGGCACTTTCAGGTATTCCTGGCGATACACCAGCGTCATCGCCGGATCGAGACCCAGCAACGGCACGCCCACATCGGCCAATTCACGCAGTTGCCGAGCGTTGCGCAACGCCGCGCGATTGAACGCCGAAAGGAAGCCCTGTACGTGCAATGGCTTGCCGTTGGCGCTGAACGGTGCGAGATACACCTGATAGCCAAGGCGCGAAATCAACTCGACCAGATCGGCCAACAGCGGCGCTTCGAAGTAACGCGTGAAGGCATCCTGCACGATGACCACACTGCGCTCACGTTGCGCCGGGGTCAGCGTCGACAAGGTCGAAACGGTTGCCGGTTGCACCTGCCAACGGCGCATCGCCGCATGGAAATCAAAACGACTGAGCAACGGCACATCGACCATGCCACCGATCCGCTCCAGCAGACCACGAACCCACGCAGCGCCCATCAAACCGTTGTACAACGCCGGAATTCGCGCCATGTACGGGATGCTGTATTCCAGCGAAGCGATCAGATAATCCCGCGCCGGACGCAGATAGCGGCTGTGATACAGCTCGAGAAAGCGCGACCGAAACTCCGGCACATTGACCTTCACCGGACACTGCCCCGCGCAGGATTTACACGCCAGGCAACCGGCCATGGCGTCGTAGACTTCGTGAGAAAAGTCTTCAGCCTGCGCACGGCTGTTGCGCCAGCGCTGCCACAGCGTGCTGAAGAACGCCGGTTTGCGGATGGCATCGGACAACACATCGACACCCGCCTCGCCTTGCAAGCGCAGCCATTCACGAATCAACGACGCGCGGCCCTTGGGCGACTGAGCGCGCTCGCGGGTGGCTTTCCACGAGGGACACATCGCATCATCCGGATCGAAGTTGTAGCAGGCGCCGTTGCCATTGCAGTGCATGGCCGCGCCGTAGCTTTGCCAGACTTTCTCGTCGATCTGCCGATCCAGTTCACCGCGCAAAGTCACTTCGTCGATTTTCAGCAGCGCCGCGCCGTTGTTGGCCGGGGTGGCGATCTTGCCTGGGTTGAACTGGTTGAACGGGTCGAACGCGGCCTTCAAGGCTTGCAGCGCCGGGTAGAGTTCACCGAAGAAGGCCGGTGCGTATTCCGAGCGCAGACCTTTGCCGTGTTCGCCCCACAACAGGCCACCGTAACGCTGGGTCAGCGCCGCAACGCCGTCGGACACCGGGCGCACCAGTGCGGCTTGCTGCGGGTCTTTCATGTCGAGAATCGGCCGTACATGCAGCACGCCCGCGTCGACATGACCGAACATGCCGTACTGCAAACCATGGCTGTCGAGCAGGTCGCGCAATTCGGCGATGTACTCGGCCAGATGCTGCGGCGGTACCGCCGTGTCTTCGACAAACGGCTGCGGCCGCGCTTCACCGGCGACGTTGCCGAGCAAGCCCACCGCGCGCTTGCGCATGCCGTAGACCTTGTTCACCGCCGCATGACCGACCGCCAGCGTGTGGCCCAAACGCTCAACCGTGCGGTCGCCGCTCAAGTGGTCGACGAATGCTTCGACCCGGCGCTGCAAATCCTCTGGATCGTCGCCGCAGAACTCCACCAGATTGATGCCCAGCGTCGGGCGCTCGGCACTTTCCGGGAAATACTCGGCGACGCCGTGCCAGACGATGTCCTGCATCGCCAGCAGCAAGACTTTCGAGTCGACGGTTTCGATCGACAACGGTTTGAGCGCCATCAAGGCCCGCGCATCACGCAAGGCGTCCATGAACCCGGCGTAGCGGATGTTCACCAACATCGTGTGTTTGGGGATCGGCAGCACATTCAGCCGCGCCTCGACGACAAAACCCAGCGAGCCTTCAGCACCGCACAGCACGCTGTTGAGGTTGAAACGGTTGTCCGCCTCACGCAGGTGCGCGAGGTCATAACCGGTCAGGCAGCGGTTGAGATCGGGGAAACGCTCTTTTATCAGGTCACCCTGCTCATCAATGATCTGCCGCGCGCAGCGATAGACTTCACCGACGCGATCTTCGCGTGCACACAGGGTTTCGAGTTCGATTTCCTCAAGCGGCAAACCGTGCAGGCGCTCACCGCCACGCAAAATCATGTCGAGTTCGAGCACATGGTCGCGGGTCTTGCCGTAGGTGCAACTGCCCTGACCACTGGCGTCGGTATTGATCATGCCGCCGACGGTGGCGCGGTTGGAGGTCGACAGTTCCGGGGCGAAAAACAGCCCGGCGGATTTCAGCGCAGCGTTGAGCTGATCCTTGACCACCCCGGCCTGCACGCGCACCCAGCGTTCCTCAACGTTGATCTCGAGGATGCGGTTCATGTGCCGCGACAGATCGACGACGATGCCGTCCGTCAGCGATTGGCCATTGGTGCCGGTGCCACCGCCGCGCGGAGTGATCACTACTTGCTGATAGGCAGGCTCGGCAATCAGCCGCGCCACCCGCGCCACGTCCTCGGCGTCCAGCGGAAACACTGCCGCTTGCGGCAAGCGCTGATAGATCGAGTTGTCCGTCGCCAGCACCACGCGGCTGGCGTAATCAGCGCTGATTTCACCGCGAAAACCGCTGGCTTTCAGGGCGTTGAGGAACTGCTGGTAATCATTGGTGAGGGCTTTGGTGGGGGACAGCTGGGCAATCATCGGTCAGGTTTTCTCGGTCAAATCGGGCCGTGTGGCGGTGAACAGTTGTACGCAACGAATGATTGCGTCAGGCTCCGCCATCTCATGGTGCCCATGTTCATTGCTGGCGAACGCCGGGACAACCGTAAATTCGACCCGCTATTGATGACTTTTACGAATGAATCCGCGCACGCTCACCCCTTCCATGTCGTTACTGCTGGCCTTTGAGGCCGCCGCGCGCCATGAAAGCTACACCCGCGCCGCCCATGAACTGTCGCTGACGCAGAGTGCGGTCAGCCGTCAGGTGCAGATTCTCGAGAAGATGCTTGGCATGCGCCTGTTCACTCGCGAAGGCCGGCAGGTGGTGCTGACCGATGTCGGGCGCATGTATCAGCGCGAACTCGCCGAAGCGCTTGGGCAGATTCGCAGCGCGACGTTGCAGGCCATGGCATTTGGTTCGGGCATTCACAGTTTGCGCTTGGCGACGCTGCCGACCTTCGGTTCGAAATGGTTGCTGCCACGGCTGAAGGATTTCTACACCGCGCATCCGGGCATGACCGTGCATTTGCATTCGCGTATCGAAGCGATCGACTTCGACACCAGCGAAATCGATGCGGCAATCTGTGTTGGCGGCGGTGACTGGCCGGGATTGACCGCGCTGCCCTTGCACACTGAAGAATTGGTGGTGATTGCCAGTGCGCAGCTATCCAGCGCCGAGCGCAATGACGCCGAACAGTACATCGCCGGGCAACTGCTGCTTAACGTCAGCAGCAATGCCCAGGCGTGGGCGGAATGGTTCAGTCATCACGGCTTGCCGCACCGCAGCATGCGCATCGGGCCGAGCTTTGAAATGACCTCGCACTTGATTCAGGCGGTGCGGGCCAATATTGGCGTGGGGCTGGTGCCGCGAATTCTGGTTGAAGATGAGTTATTGAATGGTGAGCTGCTGCAACTGGGTGAGCCGATTACCAGTCGCCGCAGCTATTACCTGGTGTATCCACCGCGCAATGAGAATTTGCCGTCGCTGAAAGCGTTTCGGGAATGGCTGATCCATACACTCTGAAAGAATGAGTCGCCCCCTTCGCGAGCAAGCTCGCTCCCACAAAGGATTTGTGAACGCCACAGATCAAATGTGGGAGCGAGCTTGCTCGCGAAGAGGCCAGCATTGGCAACCTCAAAACCGTGGTTTGACTGCCTTCCAGTCCGGCTTGTAGCGCTGCATCTGCCGCACATCATCGCGCTGACGAATCCCGCACGTCAGATACTGATCATGCAGCTTGCCCAGTTGATCATGATCCAGCTCCAGCCCAAGCCCCGGTGCGCGAGTGATCTTCACGCAGCCATCAACAATCGGCAGTTTGCCGCCCTTGATCACTTCTTCGTCCGGTTCCTGCCACGGGTAATGGGTGTCGCAGGCGTAATCCAGATTCGGCACCGCCGCCGCGACATGTGCCATCGCCATCAGGCTGATGCCCAGGTGCGAGTTGGAATGCATCGACACACCAACGCCGAACACATCGCACATTTTCGCCAGCGCCTGCGTGTCGCGCAGGCCGCCCCAGTAATGGTGGTCGGCAAGCACGATCTGCACGCTGTTCTGCGCGACGCTACGACGGAATTCGTCAAAATCGGTAACCACCATGTTGGTCGCCAGCGGCAGACCGGTGCGCTTGTGCAACTCAGCCATGCCGTCGAGGCCCGGGGTCGGGTCTTCGTAATACTGCAGATCATCGCCAAGCAACTCGGCCATGCGAATCGAGGTTTCCAGCGACCAGTTGCCATTCGGATCGATGCGCAGCGGATAACCGGGGAAGGCCTTTTTCAGCGCCTTGATGCACGCCACTTCATGCTCCGGCGGCAACGTACCGGCCTTGAGCTTGATGCTCTTGAAACCGTACGCCTCGATCATCCGTGCGGCTTGCGCGACGATCTGCTGCTCGCTGAGCGCCTCGCCCCAGTTGTCAGGCTTGTAGGGCGAATCGACATGCTGCGCGTACTTGAAAAACAGGTACGCGCTGAACGGCACTTCATCGCGAATCGCGCCGCCGAGCAGATCCACCAGCGGCACATTCAGGTAATGCGCCTGCAGATCGAGGAACGCCACTTCGAACGCCGAATAGGCATTGCTCACTGCTTTACTGGCGTGGGAACCGGGTGCCAGTTCGGCACCGGCAAGGCTCGCCGGTTTGTTCGCAGCAACGGTGGCCTGCACGATGGCGCGCAACTGATTGAGGTTGAACGGGTCGAGGCCGATCAGTTGCGCCTGCAACTGCTGCTGGATCGCCAGCGCCGGGGCATCGCCGTAGCTTTCGCCGAGGCCGATGTAGCCGTTGTCGCTTTCGATCTCGATGATCGAACGCAAGGCGAAGGGTTCATGAATGCCGCTGGCGTTGAGCAGCGGCGGATCACGGAAGGCAATCGGGGTCACGGTGACACGGGTGATTTTCAAGATAACGCTCCTGACAGATCAACAATCAATTCAATGGCTCGCCGCCGGGTTGGTCGTCGCGACAACGGTGGTGACCTCCTGCGGCTTTGCGAGGTTTTTGCCTTTTGCGCCAGGCGCCGTGCGGGCGAAGAAAATCACCACGGCGGCGATCAGCGACGTTGCGGCCAGGCCATACAGACCGCCCTCGATGGAGCCGGTGGTTTGTTCAAGGAAGCCGAACGCGGTCGGCGCAACAAAACCGCCGAGGTTGCCGATGGAGTTGATCAACGCGATCACCGCAGCGGCAATACGCGCATCCAGATAGCTTTGCGGGATCGGCCAGAACAACGCCGATGCAGCCTTGAAACCGATGGCCGCGAAACAGATGGCGACAAAGGCGAAGATCGGCCCGCCAGTGGTCGACATGAACATGCCGATTGCCGCGATCACTAGCGTCAGCGCCACCCACGCCTGCTGGAATTTCCATTTGCCGGCCATCGCCGCAAAGCCGTACATGGCGACAATCGAAATGATCCACGGAATCGAATTGAGCAGGCCAACCTGGAAGTCGCCGAGGTTGCCCATCTTCTTGATCATGCTCGGCAACCAGAACGTCGCGCCGTAAATGGTCAGGGCAATGGAGAAGTAGATGAAGCAGAACAGCGCAATCTGCCGATCCGCCAACAGCTTGAACATCGACGGTTTGGCCACCTGCACCGCTTCGCGAGCACGCTGTTCTTCAGCAATTGCCGCCACCAACGCCTCACGCTCCTCCTCGCTCAACCACTTGGCCTGACGCGGATGCGATTGCAGCCAGAACCAGACAAACGCGCAAAGCACCACTGACGCTGCGCCCTCGATCAAGAACATCCACTGCCAGCCGTGCAACCCCAAACCACTGATATGCAGCAACGCACCGGACACCGGGCCGGAGATCACCGAGGCAATCGCCGAACCGCTGAGAAACACCGCCATGGTCTTGCCGCGCTCGGAGGCCGGCAGCCATTGGGTGAAGTAATAAATGATCCCCGGAAAGAACCCCGCCTCCGCCGCACCGAGAATAAAGCGCAGCACATAGAAACTGGTTTCACCTCGGACGAAGGCCATGGCCATGGCCGCTGCGCCCCAAGTGAACATGATCCGCGTCAGCCAGACCCGCGCGCCGTAACGCTGCAGGAGCATATTGGACGGCACTTCGAAAAGCGCATAACCAATAAAGAACAATCCGGCGCCGAGGCCATAAGCCGCAGCACCAATGCCCAGATCGGTCTCCAGGTGACTGCGCACAAAACCGATGTTGACCCGATCGATGTAATTGACGATGAACATCACCACGAACAGCGGCAGCACGTGGCGCTTGACCTTGGCGGCGGCACGGGCGAGCACCGTGACGTCCAGCGGACTCTGGAGGGTTTTCAATGGCGACTCCCGATTTTGTTTTTTTAGGGATGGCGTGAAGCGTTGAGCCGATCATGGACGGGGTCATTGATCCCGTCTAATCTAACTTGGCATTCGATTGATACCCGGATTAGATCAATGTTCGAACTGACTCAACTGCGCTGCTTCACCACGGTCGCCACCGAACTCAACTTTCGCCGCGCCGCCGAGCGACTGAACATGACGCAGCCGCCGCTTAGCCGTCAGATCCAGTTGCTCGAACATCACCTCGGCGTCGAGCTGTTCACCCGCAGCACCCGTAGCGTCGCGCTGACGGCTGCCGGTCGGGCGTTTTTCGTCGAAGCTCAGAACCTGCTCGAGCGCGCGCAGCAAGCGGCAGTCACCGCCAGGCGGTTTGCCGAGGGCGATATCGGTTCGGTGAACATCAGTTTTGTCGGCAGCGCGGTTTATGAGTTTCTGCCCAAGGTCATCGCCGAGGCGCGACTGAAACAGCCGCAGGTAAAAATCGATCTGTCGGAGATGAACACCTATCAGCAACACGAAGCCCTGCGCGCACGCCGCATTGATCTGGGCATCGCCCGTGCGCCGTTACTGGAACCGGGGTACGCCACCGAATGCCTGGTGCGCGAGCCGTTTGTGCTGGCGGTACCGAGTGGACATCCATTGGCGACAGCGGCTGAAGTGGCGGTCAATGACCTGGATAAACAACCCTTCCTGATGTACTCCCACGCTGCTTATCCGCCATTCAACGAATTGCTCACCGGCATGCTGCGTTCGGCCCGGGTTGCGCCGGATTACGTGCAGTGGCTCGGGTCGTCGTTGACCATTCTGGCACTGGTCAATGCGGGCATGGGCCTGGCGCTTGTGCCGCGTTGCGCTACCAGTGTGGTGTTCAGGAATGTGGTGTTTCGCGAGATCGATCTGGGCGAAGGGGTGCAGAGTGAGTTGCACCTGATCTGGCGGGAGAACAACGACAACCCGGCGTTCGCGATGTTGCTGGAAGCGATTCGCCGGGCGGTGGCTGAGGGTTGGGGCTAAAAAAATACTAGCCCTTCAGTGGTGGCGGAGCGCTGGGGGCCTTGGGCTGCGCGTTCGCCACTGGCTTGCCATCTTTCGTGTAGCGGCGCGCCACCCATTCCGGCATTGGTTGCGGTGCTCTGGCTGTCATAACGAAACCTCCGATTTCGGGCCGAATTCGACCCACTTGACCTTCCCGGAATCTATCAGCAAAAACTCAGCGCCAAAAGGCACTTCTGCCCCGTCGGCATCCAGCCAACAGGGATTCTGCATCACGAACTGGCCACTGCTGGATTCCGGCGGCCACTCCACGGGCCAGCCAAAAACGCGCCTTTCGTCGTTCAAATGCAGTGTGACGAGACGATGGTGTTGGGCAAAAATGCTGAACCATTCGCTGGGGTAGGAAGTTTGTTTCGTGACATTTCGACTGCGTAACCAAGCGTGCAACTTGTCATTCGTAGCCAGATAGCAGGAAAGCAATCCGAGCGTCACCGACACAACGAATGCCCATATTGTTTCGGCCTTGGCATCCCAACGTCCGACAGAAAAGCCTTTCGAGCCTACCCACAAACACATTGCCCCAATCCCCAATACCGCTCCCTGAATCACAAACGTAAAAATCAACGCCTGCACAATCTGCCCGAACGTATCGGGCCGCCTGAAAGCCGTCAGCGAGTAAAAAATCCACGCCGACAAAAAGCCGGGAATCAGGTACTGCAACAACGGAATAACTTCTTTGACCAGATCATCCATGATCCGAGGCTCCTTGAAAGACCGGCCGATCTGACTATCGACCGCCCAGCAAAAGCCTAGTGCACACGGAGGAAACCCTTCGTGCGCAACTGTCACCGCTCATTTCGCGAATCAGATCCCACCTTATCAGTCTCCAGGCAGGCAAAAAAAAGCAGAAACCGACGATACGGCTTCTGCTTTTTTTGTTTCTGCAGGCGTCGTTACAGGCAGTCACGCACCGATTGGCGCAACGCCCCGGACTTGGCCCACGGTGGCCCCTGATACAACGACACCCGGCTGCCATCCTTGTACTTGACGATGTCGAGAATCTCGTCCGCCGTGATGATGCTCGGCGCGGTGATGCGGTAGCCGTTGGAAATCGACGTCTGCGAGGTTTTCGCGACATCCCGCTGCCACAACGGTAATACACACGCGGCATAGTCCTTGGGCGTCTTTTCACTGGTCTTGCTGATATTCGGCTCACCCGGCACCAGCGATGCCGGCAACGAGCAACCCGCCAACAGGGTCAACGCCAGACTCCCGATCCATATCCGCATGGTGTATTCCTGATCTGAAAAAAAGTGAATGTAGCGTGTAAGCGGCACTACATCCATCGTGGCACCACGCCCTTGGCGCAATCTGCACAACTTTTCACAACCGTTCAGCCTGCTGTCGAACAGGCTTTGCCCATCGACGAAAAATGCGACTACTCTTTTCTACCGAGAATGTTCTGGAGGTGATCATGCGGCTCAATGAATACGAACACGAACTTCAACGCGATCTGCAAAGCGTTGCATCGGACTTGAGATGGTCAGCGGTCGACCTGAAACGCATCGCGGAACAACTGCGCAAATCCGGCAACGAGGCGGACGCACAAACCGTGCTGAGATCCTGCGAGGTGCTGCAAAGCGATGAAGAACGGCTGCAACTGTATGCCAAGGAAGTGAAAGCCCGCGCCATCAGCCGGACCAAGGTCCACTAAGACCACCCTCCGCAAAAAAACAAGCCCCGACAATTGCCGGGGCTCTTTCATTACAGCCAGCCTGTCAGTGGTTTTTGTGACTTTGCGCGCGCGTCGTGCGTTTTTTGTAGCCAGGCAGCGCTGCGGCATAGGCCAGCGCCTCTTCCCGGCTACCAAACGACGCCAGCCGATCGCCCTGAGTGCAAACCCGCCATGGGCCATTGTTCACGCTAAGCACGTCATAGCCGTTCATGTGCATCTTGTTCAACATCGGCATGCTCATGGACACCTCCATTTTTGCTAACGGTCAGATCCAGCTTTACGCTTTTACCTTACACCTTGAGTTACCCGAAATGCCGACCGGATGTCGCCAGCCGCGCCGGTCAAGGATCTGGCACTTTCCCCGTAGCCAACGCTCCAAACTCCAATGAAACCTTTGCCGCGGGGTTCGGCTCAAATATTGCAGTTTTACTTCTTTTTTGTGACACGCAGTAAACAGGTAACAGATGAAAGTACGTGCAACCGTTATATGCGAACAGGACCGCCACATTCTCCTGGTACGCAAACCCCACTGCCGCTGGACATTGCCCGGTGGCAAGGTCGAGCCCGGGGAAACCCGAGCGGCGGCGGCCGTACGCGAACTGCAAGAAGAAACCGGCCTGGACGCCGACGGTGTGTTGTACCTGATGGAACTGCAGAGTGGCAGCACGCGGCACCATGTCTACGAGGCGTCCGTGGTCGACTTCGATCAAGTGCGTCCACAGAACGAGATCATCGATTGCATCTGGCATCCACTGGACGCGGTGCGCAATCTGCACACCAGTGAAGCGACGTTGCGCATCGTTCAAGCGTTTCAACGGCGTTTATGAAGTGCTAGCCAGCGAACGCTCGGCGGCCGGCGCTCATTTCGGTGCGTAATTCACCGATGAAGTTGGAAATGTCACGGATAGTGACGAGATGTTCCGGGGAAACGCCATTCAACAGCAATTCGACGCGCCCGCTGTCCGGCTCATAAACCTTGATTTGCAGCAGCCCCTGCGAACTCGGAATGCACTCGCACCTGAACGCAGGAAAGCCGGATTCGACAATCCGGCAGATATCGTCAATGGCAAGCATGGATGAACGCCTCGCAGGCGATGGGTCGGTCGACTCGTTGAGCATAGATAAACAATGTGTGTCTCGCTCGATACAAAAATGCCAACCCGCTCACAACTTTCCACCCCGCCCTCAATGCGCGTCATGATCCCAGATCCAGTTCCACATCCCCGGCAAATTCACCGGCTCCGAGCTTTTCTCCACGGTTCGAGCCAGTGCAGCCTTCTCCAGTTCGGCGCGATCATCGTAGAAAGGCTTCTCCGCCAGCTTCACGCCCGTGGTGGCGGCGCTCTCGAGCAGAATCTGCAGGTATTCGCGAGTGTGCCGCGCGGTATAGCGGTTGAGATCGTGAAATGTCACCACCACCGGAATGACTCCGTCCACGGTCGGCAATTCGCCGAGGGCAATACGTTCACGGACTTCCGATAACTGACGCAGCATGTTGGCCCGACGTCGCGGGCTGGCATTGAAGCCCCAGATCTTGCCGTCATTGGCACTTAAATCGGTGAGCAAAACGTGCAAGCCATGCTGCTGATAGGCAGCGAAAGTGCGCTTGTCGTAATTCCAGAATGGCGGGCGCAGCAATGTCGGTGGTGCCCCGGTAATGGCGGCAATATCAGACGTGCCGTTGGTCAGTGACTCTTCGAGTTCTGGCGGGTCGAGCAAGCGATGATTGGTGTGCCAATGGGTCGCTGTGTGAAACGCCAGGATGTGCCCCTCGTCATGCTCACGCCGCATGATGGCGCGACCGATGTCACTGTTGCCCGCTCGCGGCGCGCGCGTCTGCACAAAGAACACCGCTTTGATACCCGGCTGCACCGGGTTGGCCTTGAGACTGTCGAGCACCGTGGCCGACGGATTCCACAAACTCGAAGCGCTGGGGCCATCGTCGAACGTCAACAGAAACCGCACGGGTGCTTGAGTCTTCAGCCGCGTTTCGGTTTGCGCGGTCATGTCTATCGGTGCGGCGATACAACCGGCCAGCCCGAGCGCAATGAGCGCAGTACAAAGAAGTTTGCATCCGGATTTCATGTTTTGCCTTGAGCACGGCGGCTGCCGTCACGTTGTCGATTGGCAAAACTCCCTTGCCCTTATCCATCCTTGCGCTCCGATCCGCGAGCCGAGGTTGGATAAGGTACACAGGGTTTGGTTCCAGCGCTCGCTCAGTGAGCCAATGCCTGCTGAAACGACGTGTCGATTATAGCGGCAGTGACCAACGGTGCTGGCAGCGCTTTCACCTTGAACAGGAAATCGGCGGTGCTTTGCAGGTCCGTCGCGGCCTGCCGGTCCACCGGCCCGACCGTCATGTGCGCCTGACGCAACCAGTGGCGCGACACTTGCTGATCGAGATTGGCTTTCTTCGCCCACAGATCGGCGTATTCGTCCGTGTGGCTGTCGACCCACGCCCGCGCCTGTTTCAAACGCCCGAGAAAATCCGCAATGGCTGCGCGTTTGCTTTCAATGGAAGGCGTCGATGCCGCGATAGCACTGAGCCCCGGCATCAGATTCTTTGCGGTCAGGATCGGCCGCGCACCGGAGAACACGATCTGCTGGGAAATGTACGGTTCCCACACCGGGAAGGCATCGATGCTGCCTTGGGGCAGAGCTGCGGCGGCATCGATCGGCATCAGTTTGACGAAGTCGACGTAGTTTTCCGGCAGACCGCCCTGCTCCAGCGCACGCAAGGTCAACTGCTGACTCCAGGCACCGGGCCAATAAGCGACCTTCTTGCCCTTCAAGTCGGCGATGGTTTTCACCGGCGAATCCTTCGGCACCAGCAGCGCGATGGTGTCGGGATTTTGCCGTGATACGCCGATCAATTTCACCGGCGCCTGTTTGGCGGCCAGAAACAGAAAGCCGGAATCGCCAAGGAAGCCAAGATCCAGTGAACCAGTCTGCAACGCCTCAGCCAATGGTGCAGCGGCCTGGAAGTGTTTCCAGTCAACGCTATAAGGCGCGTCTTTCAACACGCCGGACGCCTCCACCGAAGCACGGATGTTGTAGTAATTCTGATCGCCGACGTGCAGGACCAAGGGCTCGGCTGCGTAGGAAAGTGACGAAGTAAAAATTGCAACGCTCAGCGCATCGCGTAGGAAACGAGAAAGCTTCATGACGAGTCCTGCAGAGGGGAATTGCATAGACCATAACGCTCTTGATTATTGGTTTTGAAATTCGATTAATGCATAAGCTCATCACTGGCGATTTCTACTGTGTGTACAGCAACAGTGGCCAACCACAGTGTTGCCTAGCCGACAGCTGAAATCCTGCGTCAAGCCTTCAAAGCCTTATAAACCGGCGCTTTCAAGCACATGGCACAGAGCCTGCAATATTCCAATCATGCAGGAAGCATTCGATAAAAATATCTTTTTGGACATAAGAAACCTGTGCCTTTGCCGGAGCGCCCCCATGACATCGTTCTTTCCCCGACTCACAACCCTGCTGGCTGCCAGCGCTATGGTGCTGAGCCTGCAACCGCTCGCCCAGGCAGCAGAAACGGCGCCAGCGGAAGTACACCTCGACTACGCCTATTACTCGCCGGTCAGCCTGGTACTCAAGCACTTCGGCTTCCTCGAAAAAGCCTTGCCGCAAACCAAAGTCAGCTGGGTGTTGAGTCAGGGCAGCAACCGCTCGCTGGAATACTTGAACAGTGGCGGCGTTGACTTCGCCTCCAGCGCCAGCCTTGCTGCGGTACTGAGCCGCGCCAACGGCAGCCCGATCAAATCCGTCTACGTCTATAGCCGCGCCGAATGGACCGCCCTTGTGGTACGCAAGGATTCGCCGTATCAGACGGTCGCCGACCTCAAGGGCAAAAAGATCGCCGCCACCAAAGGCACCGACCCGTACCTGTTCACCCTGCGCAGCCTGCAACAGGCCGGGCTGAAAAAAGACGACGTGGAACTGGTCCACCTGCAACATCCGGATGGCCGTACCGCGCTGGAAAAAGGCGATGTCGACGCTTGGGCCGGACTCGATCCGCACATGGCCGCCAGCCAGGTTCAGGCCGGTTCGCGCCTGCTGTATCGCAACCCGGCGTTCAACAGTTACGGCGTGGTCAGCGTCACAGAGCAGTACGCCAAAGAACACCCGCAGACCATCGACACCGTGATCAAAGCCTACGAACAGGCCCGCGACTGGGCGTTGAAAAATCCCGATGAATTCGCCGCCCTGCTCGCCAAGGAGTCCGGCCTGCCGCTGGACGTGGCCAGGTTGCAACTGTCGCGCACTGACCTGAGCAGCCCGCAACTGACCCAACAGGACATCAGTGCTTCAAAGGCAGCGGCGCCGATTCTGGTTTCTGAGGAGCTGGTGCGCCGTGGAGTGAATGTCGATCAAGTCATCGATCAATTGCTCGACAGCGGTGTGCAACAAGCCGTCGCCCACCAATAACCGATCAGTCTCACAATAAATCCGCGCCCGTCGCGGATTTGTCGTGAGCGGAGCCAGATCATGACCACTCACAGCAAAGACCTGCCCGCGCCGTTCGCCGCGCCACGCCAGCGCACTACGGGGCTCAGTCCGACATGGCAACGCCGCCTCAAAGGCCTGGCCCTGCCACTGCTGATCATTGTCGCGCTGGAAATTATCGTACGCATCGGCTGGCTGCCGTCCTACCAGATGCCGGCGCCGAGCGAGATCGCCCTGACCCTCACCGACCTCGCTGAGGGTGCGCTGTGGAAACACATTGGCGCCAGCCTGATCCGCGTGTTGCTGGGATTTTCCATCGGCGCCAGCCTCGCGCTGGTGTTTGCTGCCTGGGTTGGTTTGAGCCGCGAAGCCGAGGCGTATCTGGAACCGACTTTCGCCGCTTTGCGTTCCATTCCGAGCCTGGCCTGGGTGCCGCTGCTGCTGTTGTGGCTGGGCATCGACGAGACCTCGAAAATCGTCTTGATCGCCATCGGCGCATTCTTTCCGGTTTACGTCAATGTCGTCGCAGCCATTCGCAACATTGATCGCAAGCTGGTGGAGGTCGGCCGCATCTATGGCTTCAGCCGCTTGCAATTGGTGCGACGGATATTGCTGCCGGCCGCCCTGCCCGGCCTGTTCACCGGATTGCGCAGCGGCATGAGCCTGGCGTGGATGTTTCTGGTGGCGGCCGAACTGATCGCGGCTACGAAAGGTTTGGGGTATCTGCTCAGTGATGGCCGGGAAACCTCGCGGCCGGACATCGTGCTGGCCGCGATTATCGTCCTCGCTTTGCTGGGTAAACTCAGCGACGGCTTGCTGGCCGTGCTCGAACGCCGCTGGCTGAGCTGGCGTGACACGTTCACAGGGCAGGACGCCAGCGACTAAGCTGAAATCTCCAACCGGAGATAGGCCTATGTGCGGAAGACTCTCGCAGTACCGGGGCATTCACGACTTCGTCGCCGTGCTGAGCATTCCTGACGCGTTGATCAATCACGTTGGCGATGGGCCGCTCGATCGCTACAACGCGGCACCAACCACCGCGCTGGCCGTCCTGCATCAACAAGGGCAACAGCTGCATGCCGACAATCTGCGCTGGGGCTGGCGTCCGCATTGGGCCAAGGATCGCCCACCATCGATCAACGCCCGGGTGGAGAAAGTCGCCCATGGCCCGTTCTTCCGGGCGATCTGGCGACATCGTTTGATTGTGCCCGTGGACAACTGGTTTGAATGGGTCGATAGCGAAGACAAAACCCGACAACCGTGGCTGATTCGTCGTGCGGATCACGGAGCGGTTTTCTGTGCTGCCATCGGACAATTTCCGACAGCCGCAACGCCGGCCCGGGATGACGACGGTTTCGTGATCATCACGGCCGATGCGGTCGGCGGCATGCTCGACATCCATGATCGCCGACCGATTGTGTTCCGCGCAGAGTTGGCGCGCGAGTGGCTCGATCCGGCGACGCCAGTTGAACGGGCCGAGCAAATGCTGCTATTCGAAGGTGAAGGCAGCGAAGTGTTCGAATGGTACAAAGTCGGCAAAGCTGTCGGTAACGTGCGCAATCAGGGGGCCAGTTTGATTATCGAGCAGACTTAAACATTTGCCGACTTCACGCGTTTATCAATGTAGGAGCTGCCGAAGGCTGCGATCTTTTGACGCAGCGTTATAAGAAATAAAACCATTGCAAACTTTAGCAACTCATAAACCGAATCACAGTCGTTACAAACCCTGTTTCATTTTTGAGACGGCGCACATAAAACAGACGTTCGAACCAACTAACCGCCTGTCTGACATTTCAACTGTCATACATACATTTAGATGCACTACGGCTAGCATGCGCGCCGCATTTCCATTTGGTATACCAGTTGACCAAAGAGTCAACAAACCAGGAATCCCCTAACGTTTACAAGCCTTGCAGAGAAATAAGTTGCGCGACGATTTTGCAATCAAACAGGTCAGCGGCCTGGAGTGTATTTATCTGTCCATGACAGAACGCTTTGAACTCGACTGTTTTATCGGCCACTACATCAAGACCCGAAACCTGCGTGCCGTACCCGATATCGAGCGCATCCTGCACACCACCCTTGAAGGGTATCCCGGCCAAGCGCCGGTGATGGTCAACGAGCTGAGTGCGTGGATTGATCGAACCTTGGGATATCGGGCCACACACCCCGATTTCACGCAGTTAGACGATCTCTGAAACAACAAAAAAAGCCCCGTTGGTCACGTTGGTCACGGGGCTTTTTTGCGCGCATCAATCAAGGTTTCAATGGCTGCTCCCGGTCACGCTCCGATAGCTCTCTACTATCGTCGTGCTTCCAGGTCTTCTCACTTCGTTTCTGGCGCTCAATCTCTTCTTCGGTCGGTTCATCGTCCTCATCCGGACGATTCTGCTCATTCGCCATGTTCACCTCACTGTCAGAAACAACCCATATCCTTACAGCGTAGAACAATTCGCAGCCGCCGACTTACAGCCACCAGCGCAGCAAAAAGAAGAACGCCATGCTCAGCAACATGCTGAGCAAAGTACTGCGCGTGTAGATCACCAGAGCGATCGCCACCAGCGAACTGAGCAGGTACGGATTGTCCCACTGCAGGTTCAGCTGTCTGTCGGGCATGAAGACAATTGGCCCACAGATCGCGGTAAGCATCCCCGGTACTGCAAAACCGAGGAACTGCCGCGCATTGCTGCTCAAACGTACCGGTAAACGCGGTTCGAGAAACACGTAGCGATTGAAGAACACCAGAAGCCCCATGCCAAAAATCACCGCCCAAATCATCATGTGCGCTCCCGATACAGCTTGTTGCAGATAAACCCAGCGCTCATTCCAGCCAGTCCGGACACCACCAGCGCCGAACCCCATTGCCAATAACTGAACAGCACCGAACAAAACAGCGACACTGCCACGCACACTACCGTCGGTACGTTACGCACCACCGGCGTGATCAACGCGATAAACGTGGCGGCAATCGAGAAATCCAGCCCCAAGTGCTCAAGCCCCGGAATACTGCTGCCGAGGACAATGCCGGCCAGGGTGAACAGGTTCCACGCGATGTAGAACGTCAGGCCAACGCCCAGCGCATACCAGCGATTGAACTGCTGGCGATCATGTTGACTGGTCAGTGCGAATAACTCATCGGTGAGCAAAAAACCCAGACCTGCTCGCCAGCGCCCCGGCAGCGGCGAAATCACCGAACGCAGGCTCATGCCATAGAGCAAGTGCTGCGACGTCAGCAGCAGCGTGGTCAGCAAAATCGAAAAAATCCCCGCCCCGCCCTTGAGCATGCCGATCGCCACCAATTGCGCCGCACCGGCAAACACGATGCCCGACAAACCCTGCCCTTGCAGCGGCGTGAGGTTGGCCTCGATCGCCATGGAGCCGGCCAGCAGCCCCCAAGGCGCGGTAGCCAGAGACAACGGCATGATCGCCGCAGCGCCGCGAAGGAACGCACTGCGCGGCATAAGTGAATCAGACATAAACGTTCTTCAACCAGGAAAACGGTCGAAGACTGTGCCAGCCATTTCGTCTTCCTGGCTTGAACAATCTTGCGCACTTGTGGGAAATCGACCGGATGCGCGCGCAATTCACTGATTATCGCACTGACCTCTAATGCGCGGAGCGGCGTAACATAGCGCCATTCACAACCGCGTCAGGGAGACGACATGCTGTACCGAATCGCAGCCGACGGGCTGGTGCTGTTTCATTTGTCCTTCATTCTGTTCGTGCTGTTTGGCGGGCTGCTGGTCCTCAAATGGCCACGGGTGATGTGGCTGCATTTGCCGGCCGCTGCCTGGGGTGTGGCGGTCGAAGTGTTGCACTTGACGTGCCCGCTGACCTACTGGGAAAACCTCATGCGCCACGCCGCCGGGCAGACGGAATACGCTGGCGGCTTCATCGAACATTACATCTGGCCGATCATCTACCCGGCCGGGCTCACCCCACAGATTCAACTGGCGCTCGGCAGCGTGGTGCTGGCGATCAACCTGTTGGTGTATGGCCGCTTGATTCGTTCGTGGAGGTTGCGTCGCGCGCTGTAATCAGCGCGACATCGGCTTTAAGGTTTCCAGCCAGGCCGGATCCAGGCGCGTCTGCTCGGTATCGAGTCCCAGCGCCTGCATCCGCGCCTTGTGCGCCTCGGCTTCGCGCCACAGTTGCCCATGATCGCTGGAATTGCCGTCCAGTTCGTGCATTTGCGTCAACCCCAAGTGGTAGAAACGCAGAACCTTCATCGCCGTCGGATCGTTCTGCTCCACCGCCGAAGTCACGTTGTGCATCACATTGGTGATGCTCATCAGGCTGCGCTTGAGCCGCCAGCTGTACACCGCTGGCGCCATCCAGCCCTGATTCCAGAAGCGCCCGCGCAATAACGCGGCAGTCAGCAAAAATGCGACAAACACCCCGCCGACATTGAAGCGCAGGTTATCGCCGTCTGGCTCGCCGAACAGCGCCACCGCCACGCTGGAAAACAGCATCGCCAGCACAAGGAACAGCACGGCGATGATGATCGTGCTGCGGCGGGTCTGCTGGCGAAAAGTGGCGGCGTCCATCGGCTGAATCTCGAACATCACAAATGACTTCCTTGAGCGACAAAAGGGCTTACTGAAAAAACCGGCCGGCGCATTATCGCCTCTAGCGCGGATTTAGCTATGCTGGGGCTCCTTTTCATCTTTTCAGCGTCCAACGGGGACATGGCGGTACAGCGCAGATCGTGCCATCTTCATTCATGGATACACACTATTCGGATGCCATCCGCCTGGTTTTGGGATGACATCGTTTTAAGGATCATTGCATGACCCAACGACACGTAATCAATGCCTCGGTCAGCCCGAAAGGCAGCCTGGAAACCCTTTCTCAACGTGAAGTTCAGCAACTGAGCGAAGCCGGATCCGGCAGCACCTACACCCTCTTCCGCCAGTGCGCCCTGGCCATCCTCAACACCGGCGCCCATGTCGATAACGCCAAGACCATTCTCGAAGCCTATAAAGACTTCGAAATCCGCATTCACCAACAGGATCGCGGCGTACGCCTGGAGCTGCTAAACGCTCCGGCCGACGCTTTCGTCGATGGCGAAATGATCGCCAGCACCCGCGAAATGCTCTTCAGCGCCCTGCGCGACATCGTCTACACCGAAAACGAACTCGACAGCCAACGCATTGACCTGACCACCTCGCAAGGCATCAGCGACTACGTTTTCCACCTGCTGCGCAACGCGCGCACCCTGCGTCCGGGTGTCGAGCCGAAAATCGTCGTGTGCTGGGGCGGTCACTCGATCAACACCGAAGAATACAAATACACCAAGAAAGTCGGCCACGAACTCGGCCTGCGCAGCCTCGACATTTGCACTGGCTGCGGCCCCGGCGTGATGAAAGGCCCAATGAAAGGCGCGACCATCGCCCACGCCAAACAGCGTATTCATGGCGGTCGTTATCTCGGTTTGACCGAGCCGGGCATTATCGCCGCCGAAGCGCCAAACCCGATCGTCAACGAACTGGTGATCCTGCCGGACATCGAGAAACGTCTGGAAGCGTTCGTGCGGGTTGGCCACGGCATCATCATTTTCCCGGGCGGCGCTGGTACGGCGGAGGAGTTCCTCTACCTGCTCGGCATCCTGATGCACCCGGACAACAAAGGCCTGCCGTTCCCGGTGATCCTCACCGGGCCGAAACACGCCGCGCCGTATCTGGAACAACTCGACGCTTTCGTCATCGCCACTCTCGGCGAAGCGGCCAAGCAGCACTACGAGATCATCATCGACGACCCGGCCGAAGTGGCGCGGCAGATGACTCAAGGCCTGAAAGCGGTGAAGCAGTTCCGCCGCGAGCGCAACGATGCGTTCCACTTCAACTGGTTGCTGAAAATCGACGAAGGCTTCCAGCGTCCGTTCGACCCGACCCACGAAAACATGGCCAACCTCAAACTGCACCGCGACCAGCCACCGCACGAACTCGCGGCCAACCTGCGTCGGGCGTTCTCGGGCATCGTCGCCGGCAACGTCAAGGACAAGGGCATTCGCCTGATCGAAGAACACGGGCCGTATCAGATCCGTGGTGATGCGGCGATCATGCAACCGCTGGATGCGCTACTCAAAGCTTTCGTCGCCCAGCACCGGATGAAACTGCCGGGTGGCGCGGCGTATGTGCCGTGTTATCGCGTGGTGGCGTAATCTACCAGCATGAAGATCCGAAGATGATGCTTCGGGTCTTCATGACGGCTCGACCTACTCAATCTGGTTTGAAACGTATTTCCCGATAGCGCGGTACCGACAAATGCCAGCCGATGTTGCCAAGCCATTGCACTCTGAACGCCTCGGCGCATCGCAATGCTTGCTCGCGCACGTCGGTTTCACAACCCATTTCATCAAGCTCGTCGGGTAGTCGCGCCTGCAGTTCGAGAAACTGTCGCATCCACACCTCAATTCTCTGATTCACTTCAGTCGCTGCCTGATCCGAACTCAGTCCATGATGATGTCGAAGGTGAGTCAGGAGGTTGTAAACGTCCTCATCAGGATTACTTAAGATGCAGAACGACAGCACATCGTTGACTGCTTTCATTAAATTCAGTGATAGCCTGCGCAATTCCTGCCATAGCGAACAGTAATAAACCGTTGCGGGAAGATTTATCTGATGGGCAAAGTACGTAAACTCAAAGCACACCTGAAAACCTCCGGCATTGCGCCACACACTTTCATAATCGGCCAGTCCAGGCTGGGTTCCGCCGAGGCGATGCGTCGAAGCATTGACGCAGCAAAACAGATAGCTGCTGTATTGATCCAGTGTTCTTCGTACCCACTGCTCAGGCATTGACGCCCCTGCCCGACGTATAATGTCTCTCAATCCCCCGGGCAATCCTGCGCACTGACCTGCGCCACGCTCGCTCGCAACTTCGTGCACTTGTCGCAACGCCCTTTCCAAAGCATCAGGAGAACAACTCAGATCTTCATCGGCCAAATCATCCTGGCAACTGAACCACCCGGTCAGATCAGAGAGAACATTCAGCGTCTGCGCATTTGCATGGGGCCACATGAAGGCAGCGTATTTGCCTGGTAGATAAATATTCAACTGGTGTATCGCCCGTTCGGAATCTGTAAGCCCCAGACTTTCAAGCCAGGCACGCGTCTGTTGTTCGGCCTGATCGGCCATAGGACTGGGTGCAACATCAATCAATTGCAAAGCCGGTGGCAGTGAGTAACTCATGCGGCAACTCCATGATTATCGGGTGAAATCTCCCGCAGCATGCTGAAGAAGACCGGAGTAAACATAACTTCACTTAGAGAACCAACATTGCTCCAGGCGCAGCGAACTCAGACAGTCACACCAACCCTAGTTCAGCAAAACAAGGTTTCAACTCTCCGCGTTACCGTCCATCGACTTTCACGGCCAACCTGATATAGAACGCAATCGCGAAAACTCTATAATTAATAATTCCTAAAAAAGTCAAACACCCAACGATCTTCACGCTACTTTGTAGAGACGCTGATTGCGACACTATGGCAAATAGACAATGAAACGCAGCGCTGATTGACACGGGGAGTTATCTGTCATGTTCCGTTCAAACCCTCAGCAGCATTCGGCTGCCAAAAAAAGCTGGTTGGTTGCGTTCGAATATCAGGAGCAGCATGCGGGCAAGAAAGTCAGAACAGACCTGACACAGGCTTTGGCCAGTGTATATCGACTTCCTTCCAAAAAAACCCGAATAATTTGTGACTGTGTCGAACGCTTCAACACTGCCTCTCTGATACACGATGACATCATTGACCAGGACCGGATTCGTCGTGGAGCAGACTCCGTGTGGGCCAGATACGGAGTGGCCACGGCGCTGATTTCTGGCATGTATGGTTACACTCAAGGGCTGAAATCGCTCAGTGAATCAGGACGCATGACATTGGTTCAAGCAGGCCTCGATAGCCTGGAGGAACTGCACATCGGCCAGCACCTCGACACCTTGCTCAGCGAGGGAACGGACTTACCCACCATGGAGCAATACCGCTATGTTGCTCAACTGAATACCGGGTGTTTTTTCATATTCATCCTGAAAGCCTGTCAACAACTTAAGCCTCTGCCCGAACAATGTTACAGCTCTCTGAAATCAATGCTTCTTGAACTTTCCGCCTACTATCGTTTTATTAACGACTACTGCGACATCAATCACATCCCGCATTATGCGAAAAAAGGATTTGCACCAGACCTTGAAGGAGGCCCCAAATCATTCCTGATGATTATTGCAAATCAGCCATTGCAGAAACGCAATAGAAACGAAATGCAGAAACGACAGATAATAATTAATTGGGGAAACGCTGATGTATTCTCCAAAGCCTTAACGATCATGGAAGGCAGCTATGCAAACCTGCTAGGCTTTTTTCAACTCGCACAGCAACAGTGCAATGAGCTGGATTTCAGTCAACTTGAGAGTTTTCTCAACGACCTGCACTTCCAACAAAATCCGGAGGATAATTTCTATGAATCCCTTCGGTTGAATACTTGAAAGAATCGTTTTTTCGAAAAAACCATCTCTTCGTGCACTGCAGGCAGAATCGCCTCAACCACGGCCCGACAGTCGCACAGCCAACGCCTTCGCCTGCAACGCCACATCTGTCACCGCCGTGCTCTCCCACCACATCCCGCGCAACGGCGGCCCCATGGCAAATAACCGGCCAGCCGCATGTCCCTTGGCATTGAGCACCGCGCCATCCACCGCCGCCGCGATCCCCAACGCCAATGGCCCCGGTTGCACCAAACCGCGCGCCAGCAGTTGCTGCGGCAACGGTCGCGCCACCCGACGCCAGTCGTATTCGATACCACTGGAATTGATCAATGCGGCACCTTGCACCACGCAAGTTTGCGACTCACCGCGCCGCCGAATGCGGATACGGACGCCACCGTCCGGACTCGACTCAAGCCCTTTGAACGACGCCGCCTGAATACGCAACCGCCCTTCTGCATGCAACCGTTCAACCAGCGCCGCACTCAACGGCGGCGAACGGTGATGATGACTTTCCCACCATGGCCGCACATGCCGTACGAATTGTCGACGCTGCCAGTCAGTCGCCTGACTCCACAACCGGGCGATGTGCACCCGAACCGTGTCCAGCGGCGCCTGCCAGTCGATACCTTGTGCGATGGCTGCCCGGCATTGCCGACGCAATTCGCACAACAGTTGTCGTGGCGATCGAATGCTGTGATCGCTGCCGAGAAAATCCACCCAGGCCGGCGGTTGTCGGCGCACATGGGGCAACAAGCCATGCCGGGAAAACACTTCGATCGGCCCGCGATGCCCGGCCTGCTCCAACGACACCACGGCATCGACCATGGTCAGGCCAGAGCCGATGATCAGCACCGTCGATTGCGGATCGAGTTGACGCATCGCCGTGACATCCCAAGGATCAAGCGCAGCCGCGTTAAGGCCACTCGAAGCTTTCTGCGGGGTTCGTGCGGCCGGGAACATTCCGGTCGCCAGTACCGCGCGGCTTCCGCGCAATGACTGACCATCGCTCAACGTCAGCTGCACCGAATCGGCCTCTACTTGCAGGTCGACGACTTCCGCACAAATGTGTTCAACGCTCGAGCCACTCTGCGCCCCGACTTCGCGCGCCTCGGCCAGGCGCTGCTGCACATAGACGCCGAATAATCCACGCGGCGCAAACAGTTCACTGACCGGCACATCCTGCTCAGCCGATTCAGGCCAGCCACCGACGGCAATGTGCTCGGTCAGCCATTGCGTCAGGTCATCCGGATTATCCGGATCGACGCTCATGCGTGCGGCGTTGCCATTGAGCGTGTGACCCAACTCGACCGCGCTATAGGCCTCGCCTCGACCGATCTCGGCACGCGGTTCGATAATCAGGACATGGCGCCGGCCCGGCAGACGCAACAATTGCACGGCCAGCATCGTGCCGCTGAGGCCGCCGCCGATAATCAGGATGTCTGCACGCTGATTCATTCAAATCACCACATTGCGCACAAACCGCGCCGGCACATCCCCATCGTTGCGATAGGAATGCGGCTGATTGCTGGCAAACATGAAAAACTCACCCGCGCCGATGTGTTGCGGCTGATCCCCGAGCATCAGCGTCAGGCATCCTTCAAACACAAAAATCTGCTCACTCCAGCCCTCGGCATCCGCTTGCGACGGATAGACCTCACCCGGTTGCAAACACCATTCCCATTGCTCGACTTCGCGAGTGGCGGTGGCTTTCGACAGCAGCACCGCCTTACTCCCCGGAATCTTCCCTGCCCAGGCCACTTCGTTGATTCGGCTCGGATCACGGGCATCCGGCGCCTGGATCAGATCGCTGAATGCGACATCGAGCGCTTCGGCAACGCGGTCGAGAGTGGTCAGGCTGACATTCTTTTCACCCGCCTCGATCGCCACCAGCATGCGCCGGCTGACCCCAGACTTTTCCGCCAGCGCGGTCTGGCTCATGTCGGCGGCATGGCGCAGACGTCGGACGTTCTGGCTGACGTGCTGGAGGACGGAAGCGCGTTGCATGGAATCTTTGTGCACTATATTGCTCACTCGGTGAGGTTGGGCAGTATACTGCGCAACGTTGGGCGCATTGTGCGGCCTCCTTTTTATAGTGCGCAAGGTCATGACGTCGCTGAACAGTTCCCCCACTCCCCTCCGTTTCTCTCGTTTCAGCAAAGCCGAATGCGTGCTGGTACTGATCACCATGATCTGGGGCGGCACCTTTTTGCTGGTTCAGCATGCGATGACCGTCAGTGGCCCGATGTTTTTTGTCGGCCTGCGCTTCGCCGCTGCAGCGGCCATCGTCGCGCTGTTCTCATGGCGGCATCTGCGCGAACTGACCCTCTTCGAATTGAAGGCGGGCGCTTTTATTGGTGTGGCGATCATGCTCGGTTACGGCTTGCAGACAGTCGGTTTGCAAACGATCCCGAGCAGTCAATCGGCGTTTATCACCGCGTTGTACGTGCCGTTTGTGCCGTTGCTGCAATGGTTGGTGCTCGGGCGTCGGCCGGGACTGATGCCGAGCATCGGGATCATGCTGGCGTTTACCGGACTGATGTTGCTGTCCGGGCCTTCGGGGGCCGCGCTGAATTTCAGCCCGGGTGAAATCGCCACGCTGATCAGCGCCATCGCCATTGCCGCCGAGATCATTCTGATCAGCACCTATGCCGGCCAGGTCGATGTGCGCCGGGTGACCGTTGTGCAACTGGCAACGACATCGGTGCTCTCGTTCCTGCTAGTAGTGCCGACCGGTGAAGCGATTCCGGATTTCTCCTGGACCTTGCTGGTGACCGCCCTGGGGTTGGGCGCGGCGAGTGCGGCGATTCAGGTGGCGATGAACTGGGCGCAGAAGAGTGTTTCGCCAACCCGGGCGACGTTGATCTATGCCGGCGAGCCGGTATGGGCAGGAATTGTCGGGCGGATTGCCGGAGAGCGGTTGCCGGCGATTGCACTGCTGGGTGCCGGATTGATTGTCGCGGCGGTGATTGTCAGTGAGTTGAAGACCAAGGGGAAGGTTGTAGAAGCCGAAGCTGAGCTAGAGCGAGAAACCCAAGGTTAATCTGCAATACCTTCAGTGGTTGTACCAACGCTTGCTCGCGAAAGGGTCATCTGCCACAACATCGATCTACTCGAAACAATGCCAAACAGAAAATTCCCGACTACTTTGTAGGATTCTGAGACATCCTGGCGTTTGGTGATCGGGGAGCTGGCACGTATGATGCTTCACAAACTTCCGCAGATTAGAAGCCTATGTCCCTGATAGTTCTACTGCTTCTGCCATTCATTGGCAGCTGTCTGGCAGCGGTGCTGCCACACAACGCGCGTAATACCGAATCCCTGTTGGCAGGTCTGGTCGCTTTGATCGGCACGGTCCAGGTCGCGATGTTGTACCCGCAAATTGCCCACGGCGGCGTGATCCGCGAAGAATTCATGTGGCTGCCCAGCCTCGGTCTGAACTTCGTCCTGCGCATGGACGGCTTCGCCTGGCTGTTCTCGATGCTCGTGCTCGGCATCGGCACCCTCGTCTCTTTATACGCCCGTTATTACATGTCGCCGGATGATCCGGTGCCGCGTTTCTTCGCTTTTTTTCTGGCGTTCATGGGCGCCATGCTTGGCTTGGTGATCTCCGGCAACCTGATCCAGATCGTGTTTTTCTGGGAGCTGACCAGTCTTTTCTCGTTCCTGTTGATCGGTTACTGGCACCACCGCGCCGACGCCCGTCGCGGTGCGTACATGGCGTTGATGGTCACCGGTGCCGGCGGATTATGCCTGCTGGCGGGGGTCATGATTCTCGGCCATGTCGTCGGCAGCTATGACCTCGACAAGGTCCTGGCCGCCGGCGACATGATTCGTGCACACGCCCTCTACCCTATTCTTTTACCCCTCATTCTTATTGGCGCGCTCAGCAAAAGCGCGCAGTTTCCTTTCCACTTCTGGCTACCGCACGCAATGGCGGCGCCGACACCGGTTTCTGCCTATCTGCACTCGGCGACCATGGTCAAGGCCGGGGTTTTCCTGCTTGCGCGGCTGTGGCCGTCGCTGTCCGGCAGTGAAGAGTGGTTCTATATCGTCAGCGGCGCCGGCGCGTGCACGCTGTTGCTCGGCGCTTATTGCGCGATGTTCCAGAACGATCTCAAAGGTCTGCTGGCTTACTCGACCATCAGCCACCTCGGCCTGATCACATTGTTGCTGGGCCTGAACAGTCCACTGGCCGCTGTCGCTGCGGTATTCCACATCCTCAACCACGCGACGTTCAAAGCCTCGCTGTTCATGGCTGCGGGCATCATCGACCACGAAAGTGGCACTCGTGATATCCGCAAACTCAGCGGCCTGATCAAACTGATTCCGTTCACGGCGACGCTGGCCATGGTTGCCAGCGCCTCGATGGCAGGTGTGCCGCTGCTGAACGGCTTCCTGTCGAAAGAAATGTTCTTCGCCGAAACCGTGTTCATCAACGCCACGGCATGGGTCGAAGCGGCGTTGCCGATTGTCGCGACCATCGCCGGTACGTTCAGTGTTGCCTACTCCCTGCGTTTCACCGTCGATGTATTCTTCGGTCCGCCGGCCACTGACCTGCCGCACACTCCGCACGAACCGCCGCGCTGGATGCGTGCACCGGTGGAATTGCTGGTATTCACCTGCTTGCTGGTGGGGATTTTCCCGGCGCAGATCGTCGGTCCATTGCTCGCGGCGGCGGCATTGCCCGTCGTCGGCGGCGAACTGCCGGAATACAGCCTGGCGATCTGGCACGGCCTCAACGCGCCGATGATCATGAGCCTGATCGCCATGTCCGGCGGCATCATCGTCTATCTGTTGCTGCGCAATCAGCTCAAACGCGGACGCTTCAAATACCCGCCACTGGTAGGGCGCTTCAACGGCAAGCGCCTGTTCGAGCGCAGCCTGGTCGTGATGATGCGCATGGCCCGGCGCGTAGAGCGGCGACTCGGCACCAAGCGTCTGCAAATGCAATTGTTCCTGATGGTGTTGGCAGCGGTGCTCGCTGGCCTGATCCCGATGCTGCACAGCAGCCTGAGCTGGGGCGACCGGCCCAAGATTCCCGGTTCGATCGTCTTCGTGACCCTGTGGCTGCTGGCGATTGCCTGCGCCCTCGGCGCCGCGTGGCAGGCCAAGTATCACCGTCTCGCCGCCCTGACCATGGTCAGTGTCTGCGGGTTGATGACCTGCGTGACCTTCGTCTGGTTCTCCGCGCCCGATCTGGCGCTGACGCAACTGGCCGTCGAAGTGGTGACCACCGTGCTGATCCTGCTCGGTCTGCGCTGGTTGCCGCGCCGCATCGAAGAAGTCTCGCCATTGCCGAGCAGCCTGCGCAAGGCTCGCATTCGTCGTCTGCGCGACTTGCTGCTGTCGATTGCCGTCGGTGGCGGTATGGCGCTGCTGTCCTACGCCATGCTGACGCGGCAGACGCCGAATGATATCTCCTCGTTCTATCTCAGCCGCGCCATGCCCGAGGGCGGCGGCAGCAACGTGGTCAACGTGATGCTGGTGGATTTCCGTGGCTTCGACACCCTCGGTGAAATCACCGTACTGGTCGCCGTGGCGCTGACCGTGTTCGCCCTGCTCCGCCGCTTCCGCCCACCGAAAGAAAGCCTGCAACTGCCCGCCCAGCAACGCTTGCTGGCACCGGACGTGGTCACCGATCTGGTCAACCCGCGTTCGGCCAGTGACACCGCGCTCGGCTTCATGATGGTGCCGGCAGTGCTGGTGCGCCTGCTGCTGCCGATTGCGCTGGTGGTGTCGTTCTACCTGTTCATGCGCGGGCACAACCAGCCGGGCGGCGGTTTCGTCGCCGGTCTGGTGATGTCGGTGGCGTTCATCCTGCAATACATGGTCGCCGGTACACAGTGGGTCGAGGCGCAAATGAGCCTGCGTCCATTGCGCTGGATGGGCACCGGCTTGCTGTTCGCCACCGCAACCGGTCTGGGCGCGATGCTCGTCGGCTATCCGTTTCTGACCACGCACACCTGGCATTTCAGCTTGCCGCTGCTGGGTGACATCCATATTGCCAGCGCATTGTTCTTCGACATTGGCGTGTACGGCGTGGTGGTCGGCTCGACGCTGTTGATCCTCACAGCCCTCGCCCACCAATCGGTGCGAGGTCACAAGACCGCATCGCTGCCCAAGTCCGTCGCCAGCAAAGGAGCCGTCTGATGGAAGAAGTCATCGCAATCGCCATCGGCGTGCTCGCCGCGTCCGGTGTCTGGTTGATCCTGCGGCCACGGACGTTCCAGGTGGTCATGGGCCTGTGCTTGCTGTCGTATGGCGTCAACCTGTTCATCTTCAGCATGGGCAGCCTGTTCATCGGCAAAGAGCCGGTGATCAAGGACGGCGTCACCCAGGACTTGCTGCACTACACCGACCCGCTGCCACAGGCACTGGTGCTGACCGCTATCGTCATCAGCTTCGCCATGACCGCGCTGTTCCTCGTCGTTCTGCTCGCCTCGCGCGGCCTGACCGGCACCGACCACGTCGACGGCCGGGAGCCTAAAGAATGATGGCGATGACTCACCTGATCGCCGCACCGATTCTGCTGCCGCTGCTGACCGCCGCCATCATGTTGATGCTCGGCGAACGGCACCGGCCGCTGAAGGCGAAAATCAACCTGTTCTCCAGCCTTGTCGGCCTGTTCATTTCGGTGCTGTTGCTGCAATGGACGCAAACTACCGGGGTGCCCGGTTCCATCGGTGTTTACCTGCCGGGCAACTGGCAGGCGCCGTTCGGCATCGTGCTGGTGGTGGATCGCCTGTCAGCGCTGATGCTGGTGCTGACCGGGATCATCGGCGTCAGCGCCCTGCTGTTTGCCATGGCCCGTTGGGACGGCGCCGGTTCAAGCTTCCACGCGCTGTTCCAGATTCAGTTGATGGGCCTGTACGGTGCGTTCCTGACGGCGGATCTGTTCAACCTGTTCGTATTCTTCGAAGTCTTGCTCGCCGCGTCTTATGGTCTTCTGCTGCATGGATCGGGTCGGGCGCGGGTCTCGTCGGGGCTGCATTACATCTCGATCAACCTGCTCGCCTCCTCCCTGTTCCTGATTGGCGCGGCGCTGATCTACGGTGTCACCGGCACGCTGAACATGGCCGATCTGGCGCTGAAGATTCCGCTGGTGCCGGAAGCCGACCGTGGCCTGCTGCACGCCGGTGCGGGGATTCTCGCCGTCGCATTCCTGGCCAAGGCCGGTATGTGGCCGCTGAACTTCTGGCTGGTGCCAGCCTATTCCTCGGCCAGTGCACCGGTGGCGGCGATGTTCGCGATCATGACCAAGGTCGGCGTGTACACGTTGCTGCGCCTGTGGACGTTACTGTTCTCAGGTCAGGCTGGAGCGTCTGCGTTCTTCGGTGGCGACTGGCTGATCTATGGCGGCATGGCGACCATGGTCTGCGCCGGGTTGGCAATTCTCGCCGCGCAACGCCTGGAACGCATGGCCAGCCTGAGCATTCTGGTCTCGGCGGGGATTCTGCTATCAGCCGTCGGTTTTGCTCAGCCGAACCTGATCGGCGCGGCGCTGTTCTACCTGGTCAGCTCGACTCTGGCGCTGAGTGCGCTGTTCCTGCTAGCCGAATTGATCGAACGCTCGCGCTCGGCCAACGAGATTCCGCTGGAGGACGAAAGCGAACTGCTGCCGCGCCCACAGGAATCCCTGCAACCGCCCAAAGGCATCAACCTCGACGACGAGCAGAAAGCCGTGGTCGGTCAGGTGATCCCGTGGACGATGGCGTTTCTCGGCTTGAGCTTCATCGCCTGTGCATTGCTGATCATCGGCATGCCGCCGCTGTCCGGATTTATCGGCAAACTCAGCCTGATCGGCGCCTTGCTCAATCCGCTGGGCCTAGGTACTGGCGCGCCGATATCCAACGCGGCCTGGGCGTTGCTGGCACTGCTGATCCTCACCGGACTCGCGTCGCTGATGGCGTTCTCACGCCTCGGTATCCAGCGTTTCTGGACACCGGAGGAGCGCCCTTCGCCGCTGCTGCGCAAACTCGAATGCGCGCCGATTTTTCTATTGCTCGGGCTGAGCATCGCCCTGACCTTCAAGGCTGAGCCACTGCTGCGCTACACCCAGGCCACCGCCGAAGCGTTGAACAACCCGCAGCAATACGTCATGGCGGTGCTCGGCACCCGTGCCGTACCGAGCCCGGAAGCCAAATCGGCGATGCTGGAGGTGCAGCCATGAAGCGTGTGTTTCCTGCACCGTTGTTGTCGTTGGCGCTGTGCGCCTTGTGGCTGACCCTGAACCTGTCGGTCAGCCCGGGCAATCTGTTGCTCGGCGCGATACTGGGTTTTGCTGCGCCGTTGATGATGCGCAAATTGCGTCCGAAACAAGTGCGCATTCGCCGTCCGGGAACGATTCTGCGCCTGTTCCTGCTCGTGGGCCGTGACGTGGTGATGTCCAACCTGATCGTCGCATGGGGCGTGCTCAACGCCGGTCGCCGCCCGCCGCGCTCTGGTTTTGTCAAAGTCCCGCTGGACCTGCGCGACGCCCACGGACTGGCGACGCTGGCGATGATCTGCACGGTGGTGCCCGGCACGGTGTGGTCAGAACTCGCACTGGATCGCAGCATTCTGTTGTTGCACGTCTGGGATCTGGATGACGAAGCGCAATTCGTCGAGCACTTCAAGAGCACCTACGAGCGGCCGTTGATGGAGATTTTCGAATGAGCCCATTACTGTCGAACGCGATCCTGCTGACGCTGTTCCTGTTCTCGCTGGCCATGGTGCTGACCCTGGTGCGTCTGTTCAAAGGCCCGTCAGCGCAGGATCGGGTCTTGGCGCTGGACTATCTGTACATCGTCGCCATGCTGATGATGCTGACCCTGGGCATTCGCTATTCCAGTGACACTTACTTCGAAGCGGCGCTTCTGATCGCGCTGTTCGGCTTCGTCGGCTCATTTGCCCTGGCGAAATTCCTGCTGCGTGGCGAGGTGATCGAATGAATGCAGAATTGTCTCTGTGGATCGAGATTCCGGTGGCGATCCTGTTGGTGCTCAGCGGCCTGTTCGCGTTGATCGGCGCGATCGGGTTATTGCGCATGAAGGATTATTTTCAGCGCATGCACCCACCGGCACTGGCTTCAACATTGGGTGCGTGGTGTGTGGCGCTGGCGTCGATCATTTGTTTTTCGGCGTTGAAGTCCGGGCCAGTCATACATGCCTGGCTGATTCCGGTTTTGCTGGCGATCACTGTGCCGGTGACGACCTTGCTGCTGGCGCGGGCAGCGTTGTTCCGCAAGCGCATGGCTGGGGATGATGTGCCGGCAGAAGTCAGTAGCCGGCGGACTGAAAGCGGCAGTTAGCCCAGAGTTTTCAGTGTCTGGACTGGCCCTTTCGCGAGCAAGCTCGCTCCCACAGGGTTTTGGGTGAAGTCACATATCTGTGAACCCCCAAAATTACTGTGGGAGCGAGCTTGCTCGAGAAGGGGCCAGCCAGGTCATCGCAAATTACAGATCAGTATCAAACCCACGCCACTGCCAACAACCCCGCCCCCAACACCGCACACAGCGGCGAATACACCCAGGTGTCCAGCCGCGCAAACCGCGAATCCTTCACCTCCTTGAAGAACCCGACCAGATTCGAATCACCAATCGCCCGGGCAAACATCAACAGCGCAATCGCACTGATCACCCATTGCAGGGCCTTGTGCGTCACCGCCGGCATTCCCCAGCCAACCCGCATACACACCAACGCCGCAATCGCCAACAACGCCGCCGCCACAATCAACGTGAGCCAGCCCGACGGCTTGAACGCCGGCCGCACCGTTGCGACAAATCCGCGCACTGGCACCTGCGGCACCACCACCGCTGCTGCCCACTGCCCACCCAGCGCCCAATACACGTGCATCAAGGCGATCACCGCAAACGTTGTCACCAGCCATTGAGCCAACACAAAGGTCATGGTTGAAATCCTTGGAAAGGGATTTGAACAAATCATCCTAGTCGGATTTTTTTCAAGTGCACGACCGATCAGCGGTACGGTAAAGTGCCGCCCCATGAGATTCTCCCGTTCCGATCGTTCACTGCTGGCCTGGATGCTCTATTGCTGCGTCCTGTTCAACGTGTTCGCCTGCAGCATCGGTCACGGGCAAATGGTCGGCATGCAGTTGAACGGTATCGGCGGCCAGTTCTGTACGGTTGACCCGGCCACCCAGGCGCCGCTCGCCAGCAATCCCACCGAAGAACAATTGCCGACCCTGTCCAAGGCATTTGGCTGCCCGCTGTGCTCGGTCGGCGGCGGCATGGGCCCGGCGTTCAATTCCAGCCTGACGCTGGCGATCCTGCCGGAACAACACAGCCCGCCGCTGGCACCCATCGTCAGCGCCGACCTTCCTGCCCGCTTCACCTGGCCTTCAGCCAACCCTCGCGCCCCACCGCTCGCCTGAGTGTCTTTGCCTTTTTGATTTGTCAGCCCACTGCGCCACCAACGCGCGGCGTTTGCCTGTGCGCTGACTCCTAGACAAGCATTCAGGATTCAATGATGAAACAACTCACTCTGCTGGCGAGCCTATGCGGCTGCCTGTCCGTTAACGTCTGGGCGCAATCCACGGTGGATCTGGCGCCGATCACCATCGACGGCGAGTCCGGCGCAGAACCGGGCCTGAGCCTCGACCAATCCAGCGGCATGGCCTCGCGCCTGGGTTTGAGCGTGCGCGACACACCCGCCTCGGTGGCCATCGCCAATCGCAACGACATCGAGCGTCATGGTTCACAGAACTTTCAGGACGCCGCCAACACCTTGCCCGGGGTCAACGCCAGCGCGCCGCCGGGGTTTGGCGGGTTCGTGTCCTACCGTGGCTTCACCAGCAGCCAGATCACCCAGATGTTCAACGGCATCAACGTTTCCGGCGGCCTCGCACGGCCGGTTGATTCCTGGATCTACGACCGCGTGGAACTGCTCGGCGGCCCGTCGTCGCTGGTCAATGGCGCAGGCTCGGTGGGCGGATCACTGAACTACGTGACCAGACTGGCCACCCGCGATGAACAGGCCGTTGAAGGCCGGGTCAGCTACGGCACCTACGACACCAGCGAAACCGCGTTCGGCCTCAACCATGCCCTGACTGATTCGAGCGCCGATGTTCAGCACTACGCGCGCCTCGACGTCAGCCACAACACCAGCAACGGCTACATCGACCGCCAGGAGCGCGATGCCTGGAGCGTGGCGTTCTCGCTGCTCAGCGATCTCACGCCCGACCTGTCACACACGCTGGCGCTGGAATATCAGGATGAACACGAAGACAGTCCGTATTGGGGCACGCCCGTGCTCAACCCAAAGGCCGGCGAGTTGAAGATCGACAAACGCAATCGCTTCAACAACTACAACGTCGAGGACGGTCGCTACGAGCAGCGGACGATCTGGGTACGTTCGATCATCGACTACCGCATCAACGACAGCACCACCCTGCGCAATACGCTTTACCACCTCGACAGCCAGCGCGATTACCGCAACCTCGAAACCTACCAGTACAACGCCGACAACACGGCGGTGAACCGTTCGACCGCCTATCAGGTGCGCCATCAGGGCGAACAGAACGGCAACCAGTTCGAACTGCGCCACGACAACACGCTTTTCGGTCTCGACACGACGTGGTCGGGAGGCTTCGAATACAAGGTCAATCAGACCACCAACTCGCCGCTGAACGTCAAAGGTGCCAGCACGGTCGATCCGACCAACTATCGTCCGGGGCACTTCTACGACATTCCCGGCACCAACCCAAAACTGATCAGCGACAAGACCAACGAGGTCACCACCAAGGCATTGTTCGTGGAAAACCGTTTAGCGTTGACCGACAAACTGTCGCTGCTCACCGGCCTGCGCTATGACGACATTGACCTCGACGTGACCAACCATCGCACCGTGACCGCTACTAACCCGAAACACCTCAAGCGCAGTTGGGAGCCAGTCACCGGCCGCGCCGGCCTGAGCTACCAGTTCATTCCGTCGGCCAACGTTTACCTGCAATACAGCACCGCCGCCGAGCAACCGAACGGCACGCAGGACTTCGACGTCTCCACCGACAAACAGTGGGAGATTGGCAGCAAATTTGATTATCTGAATGGGCGCGGCTCAGCGACGGTTGCGGCTTATACCATCGAGCGAAAAGACTTCGCCGTGACTGACCCGCTGGATCCGACCAGCAGCATTCCGGTCGGTCAGCAGACGTCAAAAGGCATCGAGATCGCCAGCTCGCTGCGCATCACCGACAAGCTATTGGCTGAAGGTAACTTCGCCTGGGTCGATGCGCAGTACGATGATTTCACCGAAAAGAATGCTGCAGGCGTGGTGGTGTCACGCAAGGGCAACACGCCGACCAACGTGCCGGATCGAGTCGGCAATCTTTGGCTGACCTATGATTTTTCGCCGCAATGGCAAGGTGGGATTGATGCGCGTTATGTGGCGTCGGTGTATGCCGATACTGCGAATACCATGACCGTGCCGTCGTACACCTTGTTCGGCAGCTTCCTCAGCTACAAGGTTGATTCGCACACTACCGTCACCGGGCGCGTGCGCAACCTGACCAATGAGGTTTATGCCGAGTTTGCGCATGTTTCGCCGGCGTATTACCTCGGAACACCACGTACCTTTGAATTGGCGGTGGCTACCAAGTTCTAAAAGCTTCGCGAGCAAGCTCGCTCCCACAGTGGATATGCGTCGTTCACAAAACCAATGTGGGAGCGAGACTGCTCGCGAAGAGGCCAGCCGCATCAACCTCTATTTCAGATCAGCCGAAACCTTCTCCGCCACATCCTTCGGCAACCACGCCTGCCACACATCCGGGTGGGCCTTCATGAACGCCACCGCCGCATCACGCGGCGCCGTATGCTTCTCGCTCATCTCGGCCAACGCCTTGTTCAACGGTTCGATCGGGAAATCCACCTTGCTGAAGAACTCGGCAATCTGCGGATACTGCTTTTGAAACGGTGTCGACACGCCGATCGACAGCTTCGATGCCAGCGACCGGGTCGGTTTCGGATTGGGATTATCGGCATCGGTCAGCGTCTTCCACGCCTCGGCATCAAACGGCGGCTCCTCAAGCTGCACCAGTTTGAACTTGCCCAGCAACGGCGTCGGCGACCAGTAGTAAAACAGCACCGGTTTGCCACGACGAATCGAAGAGCTGATCTCGGCATCCAGTGCCGCCCCCGAGCCGCTGCGGAAGTTGGTGTAATCATCCTGCAAGCCGTAAGCCGTCAACTTCTGTTTGTTGACCACTTCCGAAGTCCAGCCGATCGGGCTGTTGAGGAAGCGCCCCTTGCTCGGGTTCTCCGCATCCTTGAACACATCCTTGTACTTTTTCAGATCACTGACGCTGCGCAGATCCGGTGCCAGCGGCTTGATGCCTTTGGCCGGATCGCCCTTGATCACGTATTCCGGCACCCACCAGCCCTCGGTAGCGCCTTTGACGGTATCGCCCAGACTGACGACCTTGCCTTCTGCCTCGGCCTTGACCCACACCGGGCTACGCCCGGCCCACTCCTCGCCAATCACCTGAATGTCATTGTTGGCCAGTGCCGTTTCCAGCGTGATGGTGGTGCCAGGCAAGGTGTCGGTCGGCAAACCATAGCCCTTTTCGACAATGACCCGCAGTACATCGGTGATCAGGCTGCCGCTTTCCCAGTTCAGGTCGGCAAAATGGATCGGCGCCTGTGCGGCCATCACCGATGGCGCTGATATCAGCAAACCGAACGTGGCCACGCTGGCAGCCAATAACCGTCGAAATCCGTTCATGCATTGCACCTCGTGCTGTTCACAGCAATGGCAGGATGGCCTGACAGAAGACCGCAAGCCTCTGAATACTCAGTCAACTGACTGTAGCCGAGGTTCCTGCTTTTTCCGGGCCGCACTCCGGACGAGGTTATGAATCAGACTTTTCCTGCAGGCTCTGCAGCTCGCGTCTGACCATGCTGGCGTATTCCGCGGGGCGCAACTGATAGATCTGCGCAGCGATCCAACTCAGCCACGCGCCTTGCAGTTCGGCCTTGGCGGCGAACAAACGCTGGGCCTCCTCGCGTGCAGTGTCGAGGTTCTGCGCATGGAAATCCGCGCGACTCACTCGCTGGCCTTGAACGTCACCAGTTCACCCTTGCGCCACTTGGCGGCTTTGGCGGTCACGGCTTTCAACGTTTTGGTCAGGCCTTCCTGCAACTGCTGGTGGGCGGCGAACACGGTCACCACGCTGTGGCCTTCCTTGAACAGAATCGCCTGCCCGTCAGCGGTTTCGACGAAAGCGTAATCGCCCAGTCCATAGACCGTGAGTTTGATTTCGCGAAAGCGGATATCCATCTTGCCGCCTTCACGGCTGGGCAAGACCGATGCGCTGAAATGATCGCCGACCTTGAGCTTCAGCCCCGGTTTGTCATCGACCACCAAGGCGCTTTCGGTGTCGATCTCGGCCACGTAAATACCTTCGGCATTCTGCTCGGTGATGTAAACAAAACGCGACTGAAACAGCTTGACCAGCTTTGCACGCAAATCACCCAACACGAACAAAGCATGCATATCGAGATTACTGACTGCCAAAGAAACATCCCCACATCAGAAAAAACCGCACGCGGAAAACGCGCACGGCAAAAAACGGCCAGGCCGATGTCACTGCCAATAAATCAATAAAGCCCGAATCGAGCAGAGTGCTTATTCAACGCGAGGTTCGTAAGACTACTGGATTGTCACTCGCGAAACTCATCCCGATATCGCCAAAGCTTGAAGGAAAAATCCTCAGGAGCGGCGGGAGCAGTCTGACTACGAACTTTAGGGAAAATTCTCACGAAAAAAAGCACTTTTCCGACATATCGCTGGCGAAAAATTGCTTTAGATAAGCCCTGTCGTCAACAGGTACTGGCGATTCTAGAGCAGCGATGCTCATTCCGACTACCCGAAACAGCCGGTAAATACCGGCCAACTGATGAAAAGGACTTCATATGTGCACTCGGACCCACTTTGCCATGACGGTTGACGCCCGGATCGAATCGCCGCTGATACTGGGTACCACCGCTATCGACGAGCTATGTCCGCGCTTCCAGGTCGTACCCGCCGGCAACGCTTTTTTCCATATAAAGGAAACATCGACCGGCCGTGTAAGAGGTTTCCGCGAAGATCACAACGAAGCCTGCGCCCTCGCCCGCTCACTTGAATCGAAGATCGAACTCCTGGCGAACGGCTGCCTCAGATAAAGAGAGAGATCGACCGCGCCATACCGGCGCCCACCGAAGGAGTACACGATGGAACTGCCAGCATACGATCTGAAAACCCTGTTTGATCAACTGGGCCTGCCTTCAGAAGGTAACGCAATCGACGATTTCATCGAGGCGCATCCATTGGACGCCAACACCAAACTGATCGATGCCGACTTCTGGTCGCCGCAACAGGCGCAATTGCTCAAGGAATGGTTAAGGGCCGACGGTGAAGAAGCGGTCATGGTCGACGAACTGAATGTGCGCCTGCATCGCGGCAAGTAATCCTGATCAGTGCAGGCTGTCACCCGGCTCGGCGTGCAACTGCGCGAGCCACGCAGCCTTGCACTCCTCGGCCTCGTCGCGACTGGCAAACGCGGTGCCGCGACGCTCGCCATTGAGCAACACCACCCAGCAAACGCTGCGACCCATTGCGCGCAGACCGGCGGGCACGCCACTGCCGATCATCACGGCAACATCAACTCTGCACTGCATGCAGTCCTCCCGAAATCATTAGCAACCTAACTAAGTGGTCAGATTAATGGTTTCTTTCGAGCAGAAACAGCAAGCTCCGTGCACAGATTCATTGCACCGGAAGTAACAATCACTCAGCGCGGACTTTCCGGCTTATAACCTAGACGCAGTCCCCCCCAATGCCGCCCCTTGATCGTGATCGGCACCGACAGGTCATGCATCAGTTCACCGGTGTCGCGGGTGTAGGTCTGCAACAACACCGGTTGCTGATGGCTACCGCAACGGATGCCAGTGCGGTCGGCAAACTTGCGCTTGGTGCGATTGTTGACCGCGTCGACCTGCGCATCACCGGTCAACGGCTGACTGAACAGCTGATTGTGCGTCGGCACATAACCCTGCTGCGTGCAGGCGATGGCAAACACTAGTCCTTCGTGACGCGGCAACAATGGCTCCTGAATGGCCGGCAGCACCTGATCGGTGTAACGGTCGAAACGGGTTTGAAATTTCGCCGGCTGCGTATTCGGAATCGGCTGATATTGGCGGTCGAACAAATCCTCAAGGCTGATTTTCCCCTGCTCGACATCCGCCTCGAACCGCGCGGCAATCTGGCTCGCCCCTTCGCGGGCCAGATCGTAGATGCGCTGGTGATAGTCATCCAGCCCGACCTCGGCCAGACGCTCGCTGATGGTTTCCGCCTGCCCTTCCATTTGCACTGCAGCTTCAGCGAGGCGGCGGGTCTGTTGATCGCTGATGGCCAGATCGCTGCGCATCTGTTCGATGGCCTTGAACAGGCTGTCGAGTTGTTCACGATTGGTTTCTGCACCCTGGGCGATTTCACCGACCTGAGTTTCCACCCCGGCTGCCAGTCGCGCGATGTTCTCCAGATGCTGACCGGTGTGTTCGACCTGCTCGACACCGATCTGCAGATCACTCGACAACTCGCGAATCTGCTCCACGACCTGCGCCGTGCGTTGCTGAATGTCGGCGACCATCTCGCCGACTTCGCCAGTTGCCGACGCCGTGCGCGCCGCCAACCCACGCACCTCATCCGCAACCACGGCAAAACCGCGACCATGCTCACCGGCCCGCGCCGCTTCGATCGCCGCGTTCAATGCGAGCAGATTGGTTTGACTGGCAATCGACTGAATCACCAGGGTCACGCGCTGAATGTCGTCGCTGCGCAGGCTCAAGGCCTCGATCAGTTCACGACTGGCATTGGCGCGTTGACTGAGTTGATGCATGCGCGCAATCGAATCCACCAGTTCCGTGCGCCCCGCCGCGCTGCTGTGATGCGCCTGACTGGCCGCCTCAAGCGCGGTACGGCTGAGCTGCGAAGTCGCATGTTCGGTTGCGATCATCACCTCGGCGTTGCTGACAATCTGCGCCGCCGCATCAAGTTGCGATTCGAGTTTGCTCGCCAGTTCCTTGACCGAAAACGCCACGCCCGCCGCCGACAAAGCGTTATGACTGGTGGTGTAGGAAAGGTCGCGGGTCAGTTCGGACATGGCGCTGCCAGAGTCGGCAGGCTGGACATCGGGGATGGCGTGGGAGCGAAGGCGCGGCAGCCAGACAATCAGCACCGCCAGCGGCATGCCGATGTACAGCGACCATTCGACCAAGGACATGCCGGCCAGCAACAGCATCAGGGCGATGCTTTGCAGGGTCGGTGCGATCCAGCGGTTTTTCGGCAAAAGCACTGGTGCAGGCAAAGCCCCAACCAGAGATCCGTCTCTCGTCATATCAACACCCCACGCTTGTTCTCATTGTTGTGACTGCATTAAACGCCACTACAACGCCATTATCCATGGTCCGTTAGTCGTGGGGTCTGTGGCAGGTCAATGGAATCGCGCGGAAATATTGCGGACGATAAAAAGCTTCGCGGGCAAGCCCGGCTCCCACAGGTTCGGTGTTGAACCTTGTGGGGCGGACTTGCCCGCGATCACAGCGCCGGAAAAATCAGGCCTGACGCTGGTGCTTGTCGATCTGCTCGTGACGTTCTTGAGCTTCGATGCAGTACTTGGTGGTCGGGCTGATCAGCAGGCGCTTCAGGCCAATGGCCTCGCCGCTGTCATCGCACCAGCCAAAGCTGTCTTCCTTGATGCGCTCAAGGGCTTGTTCCAGTTGCGGCAGCATGCGCTGGTCGCGATCGATCGCGTTCACCAGCCAAGTGCGCTCTTCTTCAACCGAAGCCGCGTCCGCCGGGTCAGCCGGGGTGTCCAGGCTTTCGATGGCGATACGGTTTTGCTCAATGCGCTCGTGGGTTTCGACTTTCATGTTCTGCAACAGCTCAGTGAAGAAAGCGTGCTGCTCTGCATTCATGTAGTCATCTGCCGGCATGGCCAGCAACTTGTCCTTTGTCATTGATATCTCTATAAAAAAACGTGCATTAAGGCGAATTAGGGAGCGTTTCGGCGAACCGCATGCGGCCGACGAAAAGGCATCGTTTATTGCAAATGCCACCCGGCACTCAATTTACGAGGGGCGGCAGTCTAAGGCCCGAATGAGGCCTCAGCAACTGTAAATACAGGGAATTTGTCCGACAAAGGCCGGAAACTGCTCTGACACAGCGTTTACACGGCCATCGGAGTGCGTTTATAGCAAGAAATTCAGTCGAGCGGCTGCATATAGAAGACAAACGGCTAACCGCGCAGCGTTCAGACGCAATTTTTTACCACGCACTGCATCGTTTCAGCAAAGCAGACCTGCAAAAGCCCCCCTACTATCAGGCCCACCGTGTGATCAAACAGCCTTAAGGAAGACCTATGCCCCGCCCCGATCTGCCGGCCACCGACGAGGTTTCACTCGCCAGCCCCCCGATCAATGCCGAGCGCCTGCTGCAACTGATCACCGACGAATACGACGCCCTGCCGCGCCAGCTCAAACGCATCGCCAGCTACATCAGCCAACAGAGCGACCGGATCATGGTCGACCGCATCAGCGACATCGCCCGCGAGTGCGAAGTCCACCCGTCCGCCATCGTGCGCTTCTCGCAACGCTTCGGTTTTAGCGGCTTCAGCGAAATGCAGGCACTGTTCCGCAGTGCCTACACGCACAAAGCCTCGCCGGTGCAAAACTACCAGCAACGCATCCGCAGCATGATCGCCAACCAGTCGCAGCAAGCCAGCGCCGGCGACCTCGCGCGCGAATGCATCGACGCCACCCGCTCCGGCATCGAACGCCTGGGCCGCGAACTCGACGACACCGCGTTCGAAAAAGCCGTCGACCTGATCGTCAACGCCGACAATATTTATGTCGTTGGCGTGCGCCGCTCCTTCGCCGTCGCCGACTACCTCGTTTACAACTTGCAACACACTCAGAAAAAAATTCATCTGGTGTCCGGGCTCGGCGGTAGCTATCGAGAGCAAATGCGCAGCGTACGGGCGAATGATCTGGTCATCGCCATCAGCTTCGTACCCTACGCCAAGGAAACCCAACACTGCCTGCGCTTCGCCCGCCAGCAACAGGCCAACACCCTGATCCTCACCGACAGCCACCTCTCGCCACTGGCAAAACTCGCCAACAGCGTATTGCTGGTCAACGAAGGCAGCGCCCTCGCCTTTCGTTCGTTGAGTGCGACGCTGTGTTTGTGTCAGGCGTTGTTTGTGGCGGTGGCGTATCGACTGGAATTGAATGTTGATGAGATTCACGAACAACCCGGCTTCGACGACTGACAATTGCCTCAGCGTCGGCCAGGTTATGCCTTCCCACCGGCTTGACTAGAACAGATCGGCACAATGGACCCAGTCCGTGCGCCGCGTGGCGATCTCCGCCAAATGCCTGGACACCACCACAGAAACCAGCAGGCGCGGATTGAACTGATGGTTAGATGGGCGGCAAGGAGAAGCGCTCCGCTATTGGATACGGTATTTGATGGCTGCAACGGTTTAGGACCCTCAACTGTGCAAAATCGATAACGTCATCACCCACCAACCAATGCCGCTCCGGGAAGCTGTATTTGACTGGTGTCGCACTGTCGCCATGGCCGATGTACTGAACATTCACGACTTTGTCCGCAAAATGGGCAAATGCATGAGGCAAGGTGTCCAGAGTGGCATCTGGTGCCGAGAAAAACCTGCCATCGAAACCATCGAAACAGATTGTCCGGAGAGAAAGATCAACAACCTTGATCAAGCCCGTAGCGGTAATGACGCGCACTCGGTCTGTAACGGTGTTCTCTGGGTTGTAATCAGGCAGAAAAACCGTACACGTTCCAATTTTCAGTTTGTCTCCTTCTAACGTTACATCGATGTTTCCCAGTGAAGTAGCGTCGAACTCCCAGGTCGATGCCTGATTCTCTTCCGTGTCAGTCCAAGTGCTTGATGTTGCGATTTCCAATGATCCACCTGCCACGAGATGAACCATATATACAGAGCCCGCCCCTGTAAGACTTGTGGCTCGTGCTTGCTGATAGAATTTGACGCAACATGGTGTGGCGTCCAGGAAATAGCTATCGATCCTGCCAACTGTGTTTCTGTTTAGATATGTCATTGTATTGCTCCGATGATGTGCCATTGGCCTGTTTGAAAAGAGGCGTCCCACCTGATCTGCAAGTCAACAAGCAGCGTTGACTCCCTTACGAGATCAGGTGTTTTCACGGAATAATTATTGGCAAACGGATTTCATCACGTGCGGTACATATATATGCCGCCTCGAAACTACTGCGCATGGGGGTACCGGATCATCACCCCCACAGCGTCCAGCCACCGTAATATTTGTGCCTGGCCATGTTTTGTCGCGGGAGGACTGTTTGCTGGCAGAAAGTCGATGAGATGCGCGAACAACCCGGCTTCGACGACTGACAATTGCCTCAACGTCAGCTAGGTTATGCCTTCCCACCGGTTTGACTTGAAGGAACGCGTCATGAAACTGATCGGCATGCTGGACTCCCCTTACGTGCGCCGCGTGGCGATCTCCGCCAAACGCCTTGGCATCGACCTCGAACACGAGTCAGTCTCGGTGTTCCGCCACTTCGAGCAATTCCAGCAGATCAACCCGGTGGTCAAAGCGCCCACGCTGATCCTCGACGACGGCGTGGTCCTGATGGACTCGACCCTCATCCTCGACTACCTCGAAGCCAGTTCCGGCAAAAGTCTGCTGCCGACCGATCTGAAACAACGCGCCCACGCCCTGCGCCTGATCGGCCTCAGCCTCGCCGCCTGCGAAAAAGCCGTGCAGCTTTATTACGAACGCAACCTGCGCCCGGCCGACATTCAATACCAGCCGTGGGTCGAACGCGTCGAGGGCCAACTTGCCGCCGCGTTCACCGCCCTCGAGCAAGAACTGGAAAAAACCGGCCTGCCCACCGACGGCACCCTCACCCAGGCCGGCATCAGCCTCGCCGTCGCCTGGAGCTTCACCGACCTCGTCGTCCCCGACCAGATCGACACCCGCCGCTACCCCCACATCGCCCAATACACCGCCTACGCCGAAACCCTCGAAGCGTTCGTCAGCACCCCGATGACCTGACCATGAGCACCACCGACACCGCCGCCCCGGCATTAAAGGAAATCTTCAACGCCGAGCGCTTGCAACACATCGCCAGCGAAATGAGCACCGTGTACCCGGCGTTCAAGGCCAAGGCGTTTCTCAAACACGCCCAAGACGGACTCGCTGAATTATCAGTGATGCGACGCATGGCGCGTGTCAGCGAAAGCCTGCATGCCGTGTTGCCGCTGGATTACCAAGATTCCCTCGATGTATTGCGTGAACTCGCGCCAAGGCTGAACAGCGGATTCGTCAGCATGTGTTTGCCGCATTACGTCGCGAGCTATGGCGGACACGCTTTCGACACCTCCATGGACGCCCTGAAGTACTTCACCACCTTCGGCTCCTCCGAATTCGCCATCCGCCACTTTTTGCGCAGCGACCTGGAACGGTCGTTAGAACTGATGCACGACTGGACCCGCGACGAAAACCACCACGTTCGACGCCTCGCCAGCGAAGGCAGCCGCCCTCGCCTGCCTTGGTCTTTTCGATTGGAAGCAGTACAGGCGGATCCGCAGTTGGCAGCGGGGATACTGGATCGGTTGAAGGCGGATGAGAGTTTGTATGTACGCAAGTCTGTGGCGAATCATTTGAATGATGTGACGAAGGTGCATCCGGAGTGGGTGTTGGACACGATTGAAGGATGGTCGCTGGATAACAAGCACACGGCGTGGATTGCGAAGCATGCGTTGCGGAGTTTGATTAAGCAGGGGGACTTGCGGGCGCTGACGGTGATTGGTGCCGGGGCGAAGGCTGAGGTTGAGTTGTTGGATGTGCGGGTTGAGCCGGCGGTGGTTAGGTTGGGGGAAGCGATTACGTTGTCGTTTGTGGTGAAGTCGACGGTGGCGCATGAGCAGCGGTTGGTGATTGATTATGCGATTGACTATGTGAAGGCGAATGGCGGGGTTTCGGCTAAGGTTTTTAAATTGAAGACGGTTGTTTTGGAGGGATTTGGAATGGAAAAGATGCAGCGGAATCAGCATATTCGTGCTTTAACGACTCGAAAGCATTACGCGGGAAGACATTTGGTGAACGTAGTTATTAATGGAATGCCCGTAGCCTCAGCAAGCTTCACTCTATCATGAGAAAAAATAAGCGAACCTCAAAACCATAGGTAAATGGAGGCAAAATGTCGAACCAAGCATTCAGCACATCAGCACTAGCTAGATGCTTAACAAAATCCGACTTCTATGATGACCAAAGACTTTCCGAAGATGACTATAGAAGTGATGTGTTAGCGTATGCCTTTCAATTATCGCAATGTGAACCAACCGCCGAAGTATCAATAACAAAAGTCAAGATCGGCAAAAAAACCGGATATACTGCAGGTAACATTGCCAGCAAACTTATACTAAGAAGATGCAAAAACAACATCCAAGCCAGTTACAAAATCAAAACAAGTAATAGGCAAGCGATATCTAGAGAAATCCCAATTTACCTTAAAGAAGGAACCCCCTACAGAATCTACAGATTGGACATAAAATCTTTTTTTGAAAACATTCCACAAAAAACAATACTAAACTCCCTTGAAGAAAACCAAGATCTATCCAGTCAATCAAAAGCAGTAACCCGAAAAATCCTTGAGTCTTTTGGCAAAAAACACGGAAGCGGCATACCAAGGGGAATAGAATTTAGCCCCATACTCTCCGAAATAGCACTTTCAAACTATGATAAAAAAATACACTCTCACGAAGATGTCTTTTATTATGCAAGATTTGTTGATGACATACTAATAATAACTTCTTCCAATGAAATTGAGCACGAGTTCTACAACTGGCTATGCGACGCACTCCCCGCACCGCTCGTATACAACCCTACCAAAACAAAGACATACACTATCCCTCGTCGTAAGAAAGCAGGTGCGGCTAACCCGAATGGGAAACTAGTAGTCAAATTCGATTTTCTTGGATATTCCTACAGTGTGCATGACACGCCTTTACCAAGCAAACCTACAGGTGGAGAAAACGAAAATACTGCCGGCTCAATTTATAGAAAGGTTACAATTGACATTGAAGAAAGAAAAATAAAAAAAATCAAAGAGCGTATAAGCAAAGCATTTTTCAGTTTCTCAAAAAGCTCGGATTTCGACTTGCTTCACGATCGAATCAGATTCCTTACAAGCAACAGGGAACTAAAAAACAAAGATGAAGACAGAAAAATCCCAACAGGCATATACTACAACTATGCATCTATTGAGGCCAACTCAGAAAGCTTGACAACGCTAGATAATTTCCTTGAATACAGTATAACTAACACCACTGGACGACTCGGAAAAACCTACGTTTCCAAGCTATCCAAACTTCACAGAGCAACGCTATTAAAAATAACATTTAGCAAAGGATTCGAGAAACGTGCACACAGGAAATTTAGCCTTAATAGGCTGAAAGAAATCACGAGAATATGGCTATGAAAAAAAAGCATACTAAGATAGACAAAAAAGACGATTTCAGAGCCGTTTTAACAGATACAGCCCCTTCGGATGTACCTATAATCTTCTCCAACGATGGCTTGTACATCAATCACCACAAATCAAACACACATAACAAAAGCACATTTAATATAATAAAGTCGATTTACACCAACATCATAAGCCCAATTGATAACAAAAAAATAAGTCCTGCTGATGCAGCGGCACTTCAAACAAAACAATCCGCGCCACTAAAATACAAAATAATCAAGCACGAGAACAGCTTAAGGACTCTTTCACTGATACACCCTCGCTCTCAAAAAAATCAATCTGACTTTTACAAGGAGTATAGCAGCGTAATCACCTACCTATGCTCACAAAGCCCATTATCAATAAGGGCTCCAGCAAAAGTAGGCGGAACCTTTTACACTAACGACATTGACACGCCAAATAAATACAAAGAAATAAACATAGATACTCTCGAGTCAGAGTTACATCGAAAGCATGCTTCCTCATACTTCTCTTATAGAGGCTACAATCGACTCTACAAACTATATAATTCGCCACGATATCTCGCACTAGAGCAAAAATTTTCGTCGATGTGGACACTTGATATCGCGAACTGTTTTCAAAGCATCTATACCCACACGATTTCTTGGGCGGTAAAAAACAAAGAATTTATAAAGAACAACCTAATCTACACAAATCAGTTCTGCCAAAAATTCGACACATTAATTCAGCGCAGCAATAACAATGAAACAAATGGAATCCCAGTAGGTTCTGAAGTAAGCAGAATTTTCTCCGAAATCATTTTGCAAGACACTGATATCAAAATCATTGGCAAGCTCACTGAGATCGGCTTCAAACATGAATCCGATTACGAAATACTACGATACGTTGATGACTACATAGTTTTTAGCCACAGTCATGACGACTCAGAAACTATTGCAACGATCATTACCGACACAATAAACACCTACAACCTCAATACAAATGAATCCAAACAAATAAAATACAATCGCCCATTCTGCACTGACAAGTCCAAAGCTATTGCCGGAGTTAAAGCACTGCTCGACGACTTTGAAAACACCTTAATCAAAAAAATAAGAACCAAAGAAAAACACCACTCTTTCCCAAACAGCATTTATAACAAGGAGAAATTCATTCAAAGCTTTGTCAACAGAGTAAAATCCCTAATAAACGATCACAAAAAAGGCTACTCAGAAATATCAGCTTATGTTGTTTCAATGTTGTGCAAGCGAGTGGACGACCTAATTAAGGGAGACCAATACAACACACCTCCATCACCCGAGAAGGATCTAATCTTTCGAGATTCGATCCTTATAATATTGCGACTTATATTTTTCTTTTACAGCGTCAACCCCACCGTCACCTCTTCTAATAAAATCTCTAAAACATTGATCATTGCGGATCGCTTTATAAAAACCAACAAAAAATTACATGTCGAGTTCTTCCGAACTGAAATCATGACACACGTAAATCTTTTAAAATTTCACAGACAAAAAAATGACACTAGAAATGGGTACATATCACTCGAAAGACTTAATATCTTACTAGCAACAAGTGAGTTCGGGAAAAATCATTTAATGAACAATGATATATTCACCTATCTAGATGAAAACGAACAAAACATAACTTATTTTGACATAGTATCACTAATCTACTACTTTAAAGATTACGAACAATACTCAAAATCTAGAGAGACGCTATTCAGAATCGCGATAAAACGACTCCAAACAAAACCCAATCTTCAGCAGGATTCTGAACAAGCACATATATTTCTCGACCTAGTATGCTGCCCATATTTAGCTGTGGATCGCAGACAGGATTTATTAACTCAATATTTAGCAGTTTACGAACCAACAGAAAGCTTCCCTGCTAATATTCTTGCATCATTTATTGTCGAACTTGAAACCACTTTCTGGTTTGTGAAATGGAAAAACCTAAACCTCATACGCTTGCTTGAAAGAAAAGAGTTGAAACCAATTTATTAAGATGATAGAAAATTGCAGTCGATTGGGGGCTGAGATTGCTGCGGTACCGGATAGCTGTTCCTTAAGTCTTCCAGTGCATTTTCGCTTTCTATTTTTTCCAGGCTCGCAAGGCGTGGAAAAAACAGATAGTTGAGAGGTAGCTCGTAAGGGCTTGCTTCACACACCTGATGCTGAGGCCCCTAATCGACGCCTTTCCATTCGTCTCACCGCTGTCTGCTGCCAATACGCTTGCATTCTTCAACGTACAGGACACGGGCCATTCTTAGAATTGACATCACTTTTTTCGCCATTTGATTACGGTTACCAACCCCCATACGGAATGCCGAACTTGTCGATATACCTCTTGGCTTTTTCACTCACTGGATAGGCGTAGTGTCCACCGCGCTTCCCTTGCTCCGGGCCTAGCGGTTCAATCTCGCCTTGAGAATGAGCGACTGGACCGGGCGATGGCATGAGTCTCTGACCCAAGCTTGTAATACGCCACCTGGGGCCAGACCCACGTACAGCGACGCCATGTATCGAGCGGCCCTTTCGGGAGTTTCCGGGCAACGCTGGTTCGTTGACTCCAACATCAACTGCCTGGCTGATTCTGGGATTTCGATGAATCCCTTGTAGGTCTTCTGCTCTGATATGGACTGCCAACGGACGAAGATGAGTTTGGGAAGATCGGCACCGGTTACCGGAATACCGGAATACCGGAACCACTGACGGCGCCCCACCCACGCGCAGACTCTGTGCCATCTTCTGGTTCACCTCCGGCAGCGGTTCTCCCTCTCGCCTTGAAAAACATCCTGTTTTTGATGTCCAGAACTGTGCTGTCTTCTACCCAAACCTTCATGTGAGCCGGTTCAGTGAAGGCCAGTCCCCACCAATCGGATCTCGGATCGTTCTCGGCTGAAAATGGGTCGGTAGCCTGGCATCCAGCTACCAGTAAAACACTCAACATTAATATGATTTGCTTCATTGGCGGACGGTTACCAACTCCCGTAAGGGATGCCAAATTTCTCGATATACCGCTTGGACTTTTCGCTGACGGGATACGCGTAGCGTCCTTGGTTTTTGCCTTGACTAGGCCCTAGCGGTTCGATCTCCGCCTGTGCTCTGGCGACATTGACAGGGTGGTGGCATGAGTCTCTGACCCAGACTTGCACGACACCACCGGGCGCCAGGCCCAAGTGGATAGACGCGTTATAACGCCCCTTTTGTTCAGGTGTTTTTGCACAGCGCTGGTTGACGGACTCAAGCATGAGTTGTCTGGCTTCCTCTGGAATATCGATCCAGACCTTATACGTTTGCGGTTCAGCAATGGATTGCCAACGAACGTAGATCCGTTGGGGAAGATCAGCACCAACAACAGCTTTTCCTGTGCTTCCCACGCCATGCCAACCACGGGCAGAGTCTGTGCCGTCTTCCGGTTGGCCACCTGAGGCGGATCCTCCACCAGTGCGCAAGAACGTCTCGCCCTTGATGTCTTGCACTGCAGTGTCCTCTACCCAAACCTTCATGTAATTAGGCTCGGTGAACGCAAGTTCCCACCATGGAGACCTAGGATCATTTTTTGTGGAAAGCGGATCAGTTGACTGGCAACCGGTAATGAACAGAGCAACAAACACCGTTATCCGCTGTTTCACCGGGTGACGATTACCAACTCCCATAGGGAATGCCGTACTTGTCGATATACCGCTTGGCCTTTTCACTGATGGGATAAGCATATTGACCACCATTTTTACCCAACTCGGGCCCCAGCGGCTCCAACTCAGCCTGGGCACGAGCGACTTTGACTGGGCGACGGCATAAATCTCTTACCCACACTTGCACCACACCACCCGGGGCGAGTCCCAAATAGACCGAGGCCATGAAGCGTGCTGTTTTCTCGGGACTTTCCGGGCAGCGCTGATGGGTAGACGTCACCATCACTTGCCTGGCTTCTTCAGGGATATCTACCCATGTCCGGTAAGTTTTTTGCTCTGGAATCGATTGCCAGCGGACAAAGATCCGCTTAGGTAGCCCTGCCCCAATAACCGGTTTGCCTGTACCACCAACACCTATCCAACCGCGCGCCGATTCTTTGTCGTCATTCGGCTCTGCACCGCTGGCGTTCCCTCCCCCAGCTCGCAGGAAGGTCTTACCGTCAATGTCTTCCACAGAGCTGTCTTCAACCCACACGTTCATGAAATTGGGTTTGATGAACGCCAGCTCCCACCACGGGTATTTGGGATCGTTTTCACCTGAGTTGGAGCTTGTTGCGTGACAGCCTGTGAAGGCCAAAACGCTCAATAGAGCTACGAGTATTCTCATTACCAAAGCTTCCAATCAGCTACGTGAGGATGCTGCACGCGAATGCCATCCTCAGTGGGTGCATTGATGTAAACGGCTCTCAAGCCGCTGCCGTCACGTCTCCCTTGCGGGTGATTCCAGTTGGCAGAGGTATGGATGTATTTCAGTTTCAGCAATTGTTCTTCTTCTGCGGTGGTGCTGTAGTCGCCAGCGATGAACCTGTCACAAAGCGATTGCAGTTCCTGAGGAACGGCATACTCGGTTCGTCCAGGAATGTCGGTGAACGGCACACCTTTTTCTTTGGCCAACTGATACATCACTCTCAAGTACACCGTTGAGAGTTTGCCACTAACCGGGCGTTTGAGTTGTAGCCCAGCGTATACGCGTTTTTGCTTAGGCCCGAAACGATCTTGCGGATCGGCCGGCAAAGCAAGCGCAGTGGGCGTTACGATTTCCAACAGATGAGCAGGCCAGCCTTTGGCTACCCACTGATTTTTTACCCGAGCGGCATCCTGATAGATCGAGGTTGTTTTCACGTCAGTGTTGCTCCAAACATCGAGCGTTTGCATAGGACTGACCAAAACACACTCTTCGACTTCATCGAGGTAGCTGCCTCCGATATCCGAGTGAACACCTGGAAATGCGTATTCTGGATAGTCGGGTTTGACGTTACTGAGGGCGAAGTTGGCCCGACATTCGTCGCGCGCAACCAAGTGGACGACGTCCTTGAAAAAACGCGGATCAAGGTACAGTTTTACGCCCGGTGCTATGGGGCTTTTCACCCTGCCAAGATTCGTGAAGCCAGCAATTGACGGCACTGTATCGAACAGCCCAATAAAGCCCATTCGGATGCTGCCACCGTACTGGTCGACAAAGGTACGGGCGAAATTATTGGCGTAAGTGGCCAATAGATCCCTTAGCGGCCCCTGCTTGCCTCTTACGATTTCATTTGAGAAATGGCGAGCTGCCGCTGCGCCTCGACTAAATCCGAAGGTATCGAAGGTGATCGATGTAATTTCACTGTTGGGATTCTCTTGAAGGGCATCCTCAAGGACTTGTTTGATGAAGGTAAACGAAGTCTGAACACGCCCTGCGACTCCTGTCTCTCCACGCCCCATGCCTTGACCGACCAAACTGTCTTCTTCATTGGATTGAGTGCCAATTCCTTCAATGTACAAAGGGCGGGATACTTGTTTTATCGAACCCTCTCCTTCAGCAATCGGAGCGTTGTAATACAGGTCGGCAAGCTTCTTTATGTTGGTCGCGCCAGCGCCATAACTGCTGTCCGGGTTCCCCATATAGGGCTGACAACTGGCAGGGATATCCTCGGGCGCAATCGGATGCTGCGCCCCACACAGCAATCCAGCCGCCGTGTTGTTCGCATTATTCCCAGTGCCATCAAAGAAAACCCCAATCCTCAACGCGATCCCGATTTTCTCAGGTTCGCGCGCAGGTTCTTTCCCGTGTTTCTCATATTCCGCCCAACGCTGGGCGTGAATATCGACGGGTTTGGCTTCTTCGTAACGGTAATTTTTCGGGGGGTTGGGTACGTAGCCACTCATCCATGTTTCCTGGTTCTGATCCTTGAGAACGGCCCGAAGGGTGACAGCCGTGGCTGGGGGGCGCAAGCCGTGGCCGTGTGCCAGCCGGGGTGTGACTGCGGGGTCCGACGAGGGTTTCCCCTCGTCGAGATCGGGTTGGTTAGCTGGCGACTTCGACGTTATCCAGCGCTTGGTTGACGGCGATTTCGCCGAGCATCACGACTTGGGCGATGCCCAGTGCGGTTTTGCGGTGCGGGGTGTCGAGCATGGCGGCGAAGTTGAGGAGCATTTCGCTGGCGGAGCCGAGGGTTTCGCTGGCGTTGGCGAGCAGGGATTCGCTGTTGTACTTCGGGTTGGCGAGGTACATGCGTTCGGGTTGTTGGGTGCTGGCCATGATTTGGCTGGCGGGTTTGAGGTAGTGGTCGAGGGCGCGTTCGGCGGCTTCGTGGAATCGCTTGGAGTCGGGGGATTCGTAGGGGGATGTGAGGTCGGTTTCGGGTGGGTTGGGTGTTGGTTTGATCATTGATGAAGCTCCTACGTCAAAAAAAGGAGCCATCACTCTCGCTACCAAACGAGGGTGGCGGCCATGCGCAGGTTGGTAGACCGGGACGTAGAAAACCGGCGCGCCCGAAGACGCCCTGTGCATGACCACCATAAAAGCCGTGTCGAACAGACACTGCGAATCATGATGCTTATGCAATCTACGAAAACTCAGGGCTACCAAACCCGATCGCTGTTTTTCAGCGACCGACAGACGATAGAACCCGCGACCTAGACGCACAAGCCGGCGGATTCTGGCTTAGTCGTAGGTAACGGCGCAAGCCGTTGTAGGGTTTCGGTGGTTACTTGAGGCTTGGTTTAAACAGTGGTGGTTTTTACTGTTTATTTCGGTCAGTGGTTGATGGGGTGGCTGGGTGGGCGTCTTCGCGAGCAAGCTCGCTCCCACAGGGATTTGTCGTTGAGTTGGGATTGGTGGTGGCTGGGCTGGCGTTATCGCGAGCAGGCTCACTCCTACAGGGGATTGAGTCTGGCTTTGGATTTGGGGCGGTTGGGCGGGCGTCTTCGCGAGCAGGCTCGCTCCCGCAGGTTTTGTGTTTGGTTCGGGGTTCCCACAGGGATTGGGGGATGTCTATGGTCGGTGGCGTGTCATGTTGATGAGGGCGGAACGTCCACCATTTGGCGCCGGGCGTTCTTCGATGGAGTACGGCACGAAGCCAAGTTTCGGGTAGAGCAGCAGGCCTGCGGTGTTTTCGTTGAAGCAAGAGAGTTGCACTTCCTTGGCCTGGTATTTTTCGAAACCCACTGCGGTCATGGTCTCGACAATGTACCGCGCCACACCTTGGCCTCGGGCGTATGGCGCGACGATGACGTTGCCAATACAGCAGATGCCATCGTGCTCAGCGCGGTAGAAATTGGCGAAGCCAACGAACTCGCCGTTGGCCAGAAAAGCCGTGGAGTCGAAGCGTTGGCTGATTGCGCTGTGCATCTGCTCTTCCGTCAGCGGGAAGTTGGCTTTCGGGAACATGAAGAACAGCTCTTGTTCGCCTTGGGGAAAGCTGCAGAGGGTGTTGACGTCGTCGGCCGTCACTGGCCGGTGGGAGAAATTCATCGCTGCCCTGCCCTCACTGTTTACCCGCCAGATGATGCGCAACCAAGGCGTTGGCATGACCGTGTCCCATGCCGTGTTCCTCCTTGAGCCACGCCACCAGTTCCATGTGTTTCTTGTCGCTGATGCCGGCGAGCAGGTTCAGCCAGTGATCGATGGGCTGGCCGTATTTTTTTTCGATGGAGGGGAAGTAGGAGGCAGGGCCTTTTACTTTGTTGTCTTCGCTCATGCTGTTGGCTCCGTTTGCTTGCTCATCGACATAACCGGCGAAGACTCCACCGGATTCAATTCTCGAACATCGTGATCCGCTTCTTCCAGATCATAGGCGGCCAGATCAACATAGCGTTTTATCCGCAGTCTTTGATAACGATTACCTTGAATGCCGTCCCAAACGAGCCAGTAAATAAACAATGTACCGACGATAGGTATAAGGACGAGCGCGCCCTTGGGCCCTAAAAAAAATGACGTTGCTTTGATCAGTTCACCGGACAGCCCCATCATCAGACCGAGGAGTGAAAGGAAGCCCAGATTTTGCGAAAGTGCAGGTTTGGCCGGTGCAACGGTAAGGTCTGAATATGCCGACAGTTTCCGAAGTTTGGCGGCCGTGTAGCCTGCATCCTTCACGATCTGCAAAAAGAACGCATAGCAAAGAATATTTTCTTGCTCGCCCCAAGGTCGCTGGTGAATGGCATGTTGAGCGAACTGAATTGGATAAACCGTGCGAAGGGCATGGAGTCGAGTTAAAAACAGTGCGCCTGTCCACAATCCAAGAAAGACATAGGAGATCGGGACGAGTATTGGATACTTGAACACGAAGCCGGCCATAACAACCAGGGGCAAGGTTGTCGCGGCGGCCGTCCACATCGGCCATAACCGGTGCGCATTCTTCCACGTGAACAGCAACTTGTTCGGCTGTCTGCGGCTGCGCTTGTACAACGCCGTCAAATCCACCCATTCCTTGAATTTCATGACTAACACTTCCTTGAGTTTGTCCGTGACACGGTGATGCGCCGATATCCTATGTGAATCGGCCAGCATTTGCAGCCGGCCAAATCATGCTGCGCAAGCGTTACTCAGATCGAACGCTGATTGACCCGCGCCATCAACTGCTCGGCACTTTCCTTGCGCTCGGAGTAGCGGTCGACCAGATGCGCCTGTTGATCGCGCAGCAGCACGGTGAACTTCACCAACTCCTCCATCACATCCACCACACGATCGTAGAACGGCGACGCTTTCATTCGCCCGGCGTCGTCGAACTCCATGTAGGCCTTCGGCACCGAGGATTGGTTGGGGATGGTGAACATGCGCATCCAGCGCCCCAACACGCGCAACTGGTTGACCACGTTGAACGACTGCGAACCGCCGCAGACCTGCATCACCGCCAGGGTCTTGCCCTGGGTCGGGCGCACAGCGCCGAGTTCCAGCGGGATCCAGTCGATCTGCGCCTTGAACACGGCGGACATCGCGCCGTGCCGTTCCGGTGAGCACCAGACCTGGCCTTCCGACCACAGCACCAGATCGCGCAGTTCCTGCACTCTGGGATGGTCGACCGGAACGTCGTCGGGCAGTGGCAGACCGGACGGGTTGAAGATGCGCGTTTCGGCGCCGAAGTGTTCCAGCAGGCGCGCGGCCTCCTCTACCAGCAAACGACTGAACGAACGTTCGCGGGTCGAGCCGTAGAGCAGCAGGATGCGCGGTTTGTGTTCGCCCAAAGGGGACGCTCCTTCGAACAGCGAATGATCAAGATTGGGCAGTTGTTCTGACATGTGTCCTCCAGCTCAGAGAGAGCCGATACGATCCAGCTCACGCTGGAGATCAGCGCGGCTGAGTGCTTTAAATGGCAGGCCAAGGAAGGTCGCGCAGCGCCGCTCGATGATCGCTAGCGTGGCAGCAAATGCCGCGTCCACGGCGGCATCGTCGCCGGTCACATCCGAGGGATCTGCCAGGCCCCAATGGGCTTTGAGCGCGGGGCCGAAGTACACCGGGCAGCTCTCACCAGCAGCCTTGTCGCAGACGGTGATGACAATGTCTGGCGGATTGTCTTCGAACGCATCATTGCCTTTGCTGTACAGGCCATCGATGGCAATGCCGGCCTGTTGCAGCGTCGAAAGGCTGCGCGGCAACACCTGGCCTTTGGGGAAACTTCCGGAACTCACGGCCTCGAATCCGGGGCGCGCCAGATGATTGAACATGGCTTCGGACAGGATGCTGCGGCAGCTGTTGGCCGTGCACATAAACAGAATTCGCATGGTTTTTTGCTCCCTCAGCAGCAGGCGGTTTCACGGACGGGACGACCGTCCATGTTCTGCAGGCGCGCGGCGTTGTCCTTGAGCCAATCGGCGTTGGCTTTGGACGTCACTTGCAGGATTTCGCGCACCCACGCCGGCAGCTCCGGATTGAGCCGGTAATAGACCCACTGGCCCTGACGGCGATCGAGCAGCAAGCCATTGCTGCGCAGTTGCGCGAGGTGGCGGCTGATTTTCGGTTGGCTGTCGTCGAGCGCACACATCAGCTCGCAGACGCAGAGTTCACCTTGATCGGCGATGAGCAGCATGGCGCGGACGCGGGTTTCGTCGGCGAGGCTCTTGAAGACTTCGGTGGGGGTGATCATGGAATGGACTCTGCACATATGAAAATTCGAATATACGGATATCCATATATAAATCAACCCGGCAAATACCCTCAATCAAAGAACCTTGTGGGAGTACCTGTCGTCACCAGCGTTTTCAACAGCGTATGACGGCTCCACGGGCCGCAATACTCGGGCACGTGCGCAATCAATCGGTATCCGCAGCGGGTGTACCAACGGGCGACGTCGTCATCCAGCGTTTCGATCAAGGCATCCACGCACGCCCTTTCAACCGCTAACGCCTCAAGCTTGTGCAACGCCTGAGCACCCAGCCCGGTTCCGCGCCATTGCGCGTCGATCCACAGGTAATTGACAAACAGCCGCCTGAACTCGGTTCTGCCGGTGGCGCCGCCGATTAGTGTCCCGTTCTCCATCAGCGCGCAGGCGATGGCTTCAGCGTGTCCGCCGCGAGCCTCAGACAAGGCTCGGCCATGCTGTAAGACGCCGTCACTGATGGCCTTCATGGTGTCCGCATTGATGTCGCGAACGGTAAGCCATTCCCTCATTGCTGCTCTCCATTGTTAAAAGGCCTTGGCGCTTTCAAGCAAAAGAGGAGCCAACCTGCGATCTGCCCAGCAGCAACCCCTGCTCCGCCTCACACAACCCCACCACATAATCCCAGACCACCCGCAGCCGCACCGACTTGTGCAACTCGCGCCGAGTACTGATCCAGTAACTACGCTCGATGCTTTCATCCGGCAGCAACGGCACCAGATCGGGATCCGACTCGGCCATGTAGCAAGGCAACACCGCAATGCCCAATCCCGACCGCGCCGCTTCCTGCTGCGCAATGACACTGGTGCTATGGAACACCACCCGAGGGCTGCGACAGAAACTGTTGAGAAACATCAGTTCCTGGCTGAACAGCAAGTCATCGACATAGCCGATCCACGCGTGCCGCCCGAGGTCTTCGCGGCTGTGCAGCGGCGGGGCTTTATCGAGATAGCGTTGGCTGGCGTAGAGCGCCAAGCGATAGTCGGTGAGCTTGCGCGTGACGAGCATGTCCGCCGCCGGGCGCTCCAGGTGAATGCTGATTTCCGCTTCACGGTTGAGGATGCTGACAAAGCGCGGCACCGCGACCAGTTCCACTTCCAGCCCCGGATAACGCTCGAACAAGCCGATCATGCGACTGGCGAGAAACTTGATGCCAAGTCCTTCGGTGACGCCTACACGAATCTTGCCCAACGGCGCAGTGGATTGGGTGATTTCTTCCTGCGCCAGCAGCGCAACGTTTTCCATCGCCTCGGCATGTTTAAGCAGCGCCTCCCCCGCCGGGGTCATCTCATAACCTTGCGCGTGCTGGACGAACAGCGCAGTGCCGAGGCTTTTTTCGATGGCTTCGATGTGGCGAGCGACGGTGGCGTGGGTGGTGTTGAGGCGGCGGGCAGCGGTGAGCAGGCGGCCGCTGCGTTGCAATTCGAGAAAAAACCGCAGGTCGTTCCAGTCGAACATGGCGTGTCCTTGTCGGCTATGGTCTAAGCAGGCTGTTTAAAAACGCACAGCGGCTGCGCAAAAACTAACATTCTTTTAACGAAAGCTAACAACTAGAGTGTCCGACAATAAAAACAAAAAGCGAGGTCAGGGAATGCAGACTTCCCTCGAGGAATACGACTACATCGTGGTCGGCGCCGGCCCTGCCGGGTGCTTGCTGGCCAATCGGCTGTCGGCGGACCCACAGCAGCGCGTGCTGTTGCTCGAAGCCGGCGGGCGCGACAACTATGCGTGGATTCACATTCCTGTCGGTTACCTGTTCTGCATTGGTAACCCGCGCACCGACTGGTGCTTCAAGACCGAACAACAACCGGGCCTCAACGGCCGCGCGCTGAGCTATCCACGCGGCAAAGTGCTCGGTGGCTGTTCGTCCATCAACGGCATGATCTACATGCGTGGCCAGGCTAACGATTACGATGGCTGGGCGGCCGAGGGCAATCCGGGCTGGGCCTGGAACGATGTGCTGCCGCTGTTCAAACAGAGCGAAAACCATTTTGCCGGCGCGGCTGAATTTCACGGCGCCAAGGGTGAATGGCGGGTCGAACAACAGCGGCTGTCGTGGCCGATTCTGGATGCGTTTCGCAGTGCCGCCGAGCAAAGCGGCATCGCCAGCATCGATGACTTCAATCAGGGCGACAACGAGGGTTGCGGCTACTTTCAGGTCAATCAAAAAGCCGGGGTGCGCTGGAACGCGGCGAAGGCGTTTCTCAAGCCTGTGCGTGATCGGACCAATCTGACGGTGCTGACAGGGGTTGAGGTGGATCGCGTTCTGCTGGAGGACGGTCGTGCAACAAAAGTCAGTGCACGTCACGAAAGTCAGGTTAAACAGTTCAAGGCGCGCAAGGAGATCGTCCTGTGCGCCGGCGCGGTCGGTTCGCCAAGCATTCTGCAACGTTCCGGAATTGGCCCACGGCCGCTTCTAGAACGCTTGGGTATCGGCGTGATTCATGAGCTGCCGGGCGTCGGCGGCAACCTGCAGGATCACCTGCAACTGCGCCTGATCTACAAGCTGGAAAACGCCCGAACCCTCAACCAGATCGCCGGCAGCGTGTGGGGCAAGATGGGCATGGGCCTGCGTTATCTGTATGACCGCAGCGGGCCGCTGTCGATGGCGCCGAGTCAGTTGGGCGCGTTTGCGCGCTCGGGACCGGAGCAGACTTCGGCGAATCTTGAGTACCACGTGCAGCCACTGTCGCTGGAGCGTTTTGGTGAACCGCTACACAGCTTCCCTGCCTTCACCGCATCGGTGTGTGATCTGCGTCCGCGGAGTCGTGGACGGATCGACATTCGATCCGCGGATCCACAAGAATCGCCGCTGATTCAGCCCAACTACCTCAGTCATCCTGAAGATTTACGGGTGGCAGCGGATGCGATTCGCCTGACCCGGCGCATCGTCAGCGCGCCTGCCCTGCGCGCGTTCAAACCGGTCGAGTATCTGCCCGGCGCCAACCTGCAAAGTGAAGAACAATTGCAGCAAGCGGCGGCAACAATCGGCACAACGATTTTCCACCCGGTCGGCACTTGTCGCATGGGCAATGACGGTGATGCCGTGGTCGACGCACAGCTGCGCGTCCACGGCGTGCCCGGCTTGCGCATCGCCGACGCCTCGATCATGCCGCGCATCACCTCGGGCAACACCTGTTCGCCTACGCTGATGATTGCCGAGAAAGCCGCACAACTTATCCTCAATTCCAAAGCTGTAAACACCGTACCTGTGGGTGCGAGCTTGCTCGCGAAAGCGGTAGATCATTCAACATAGAGGTTGGCTGACACGACGCCTTCGCGAGCAGGCTCGCTCCCACAGGAATCATCAACAGATTCAAAGCATCGCGCATCACCCGGACACGCAACACCAGTGGAACAACAAAAACAATCACTGTGAGGGATACCGATATGTCAGAACACGTTCAGCCGCTGGACGCCGTGCGCAGCGCGGAGACCAGCCCGGATACACGCAAAGTCATCTTCGCTTCATCACTGGGGACGGTGTTCGAGTGGTATGACTTCTTCCTCTACGGCGCCCTCGCGGCGGTGATCAGCAAGCAGTTTTTCGCCGGGGTCAACGACACCACCGCTTTCATTTTTGCGCTGATGGCCTTCGCCGCCGGCTTTATCGTGAGGCCGTTCGGGGCGCTGGTGTTCGGTCGGTTGGGGGACATGATCGGGCGCAAATACACCTTTCTCGCGACGATCATTCTGATGGGCGTGGCGACCTTCTGCGTCGGCCTGCTGCCGACCTACGCCAGCATCGGCATCGCCGCGCCGATCATTCTGGTGGTGCTGCGCATGCTGCAGGGCCTGGCGCTCGGCGGTGAATACGGCGGCGCGGCCACCTACGTTGCCGAACACGCGCCGATCGGAAAGCGCGGTTTCCATACCAGCTGGATTCAGTCCACCGCGACCCTCGGCTTGTTGCTGTCGCTGCTGGTGGTGCTCGGTTGCCGCTACTTCACCGGCGATCAGTTTGAAGTCTGGGGCTGGCGCATTCCGTTCCTGTTGTCGATCGTGCTGCTGGGCATTTCCACCTGGATTCGCCTGAGCCTGCACGAGTCGCCGGCCTACCTGAAAATGAAAGAGGAAGGCAAAACCTCAAAAGCGCCGATCCGCGAATCCTTCGGCAAATGGGAGAACCTCAAAGTCGTGCTGATCGCTTTGTTCAGCATCAACGCCGGCCAAGCGGTGACCTTCTACGCGGCGCAGTTTTATGTGCTGTTCTTCCTCACCCAGTTCCTGAAAATGGACCCGGCGGTGGCCAATACCTTGCTGATCATCAGCGTGGTCATCGGAGCACCGTTCTTTATCTTTTTCGGCTGGCTGTCGGACAAGGTCGGGCGTAAACCGGTGCTGATGCTGGGCTTGCTGCTGGCCACGGCGCTGTATTTCCCGATCTTCAAATCCCTCGCCCACTACGCCAACCCGGCAATCGATCAGGCCAGCCGTCAGGCGCCCATCACCGTGTTGGCGGATCCGGCGACCTGCACCTTCCAGTTCGACCCGGTGGGCAAAGCCAAATTCGACAGCCCGTGCGACAAGGTGAAAACCTTCCTGGTCAAGCAAGGCCTGCCCTACTCCAGCGCCGCTGCGCCTGCTGGCAGCGCCGTGCAGGTGAGCGTCGGCGACGTCAAACTCGATGGCTTCGACGAGGCCGCCCTGCGCGGCGCGATCACCCTCGCCGGCTACCCGCAACAGGCCGATCTGCAGCAAATCAACAAACCGATGATCGTCGCCCTGATCGTGGCGCTGATCATCATCTCGGCGATGTGCTACGGCCCGCTGGCAGCGCTGATGGTCGAACTGTTCCCGACGCGCATTCGCTATACCTCGATGTCGCTGCCGTACCACATCGGCAACGGCTGGTTTGGCGGGTTCCTGCCGACGGTGTCGTTTGCACTGGTGGTGTACACCGGGGACATCTTCTACGGGCTTTGGTATCCGGTGCTGATTACCGGGGTGAGCCTGGTGGTGGGGATGATCTGTTTGCGTGAGACGAAGAATATCGATCTGGACAAGAACTGAGCACGTTAACCGAGCCGCTTCAGTTTGGCCCTGAAGCGGCTTTTTGTTGCCTTGAATTTGCCTCTGGTGAAGTAATGGCGTATCAGTGGCCAACCATTGGGCTATCTAACCTTCAATAGCACATTGCGCAGCCCATTAACGTCGTCAAATGACAAGGATCATCCTCTCGATGAACGATCAATATGTATCCATTACCTGCCCGGCCCTGCAGCCGCTCGAACCGGTTCTGAAAAGCTGGATAGCCTGCACCCAACGCTACATTGACGTCTGGGATGGCGATGATCTGCCTTACTGGTACAACGAGCAGGCGAACGTCAGCATTCTCGCGGGAGCTGCCTGGAAAGCCGACTGGACGGCCATCGAGGAATACCAGATCAGCAAAATCGCGACAGAGGCAAGTGAGCAGGCAGCCTCGATCGGTCGCAATGATTTGTACATTGCCAATGAGCAGGTCGGGTTTTGCATAGAGGCAAAAGTGGCTTACGTAAATATCAATGGAGAGGAAAAGGCCAAAAACCATATCGCTGCCAGACGTGATCAAGCGAAGGGCGACGCAGAGCGAGTCGATTACCACGATCCACGTCTGGGCGCGGTGTTCGTTGCACCTTTTTCGCTAGGTACAGAGGCCAGTGCAGAACAGATCGAAGCCTTCCAGCAAGAGCTGCTCAAGTTGGATTTTCAGGCCTTGGCATGGGTGACCCCCACCCAAGCCCAAAAAACCCGCAGCCACGACAATCGTTACTACCCGATGGTCGCTCTGTTGTTGATGACGGTATGAACTGATTAGACGGCCCCTCACTGAGGGGCTGTACTTCTCACTCCGCCTTGATCACCTCGAACTTGACCTGATCTGGATAAAACGCGACGTAGTCTTTGATCTGCCCGACCGAGATTTTCGGTGTTTCGTAAGTCCACACCGCATTGGCCCCTTCATGCCCCGGCACTTGCAGGCTGAAGTAATTGGCATCGCCCTTGTACGGGCAATAACTGGTGTGGTCGGTGCGGGCGAAGTACTTTTCGTCGATGTCTTCGCGGGGGATGTAATAGACCGGCGGGTAGTTGGCTTCGTTGAGGATCAGTACGTGGGAGGACGCGGCGACCTAGATGCCGTGGAATTTCACGATCAGGCAGCCGGGAAGTTGTTCGAGGGCGATGACGGGACTGGGACCGGAGCTTTTCATGGGGTTCTCCTGAATACGGCGAAGAGACCGGTTCAGGTATAGCCCATCGGTTCGGGTTGGGTTGGGTTTACAGCCGAACGGCCCTTCAACATCAAAAGCCCCTCACCCTAGCCCTCTCCCCGAGGGAGAGGGCGCCGACCTAGGTGTCTTTCGCTCTACATCGACCTGAACGTGCGGTTTCGATTATGGATTCAAAGCCAATCGTTCAAGTCGGTGAATTTCGCCAATATCCCCCATTCGGTCCCCTCTCCCACTGGGAGAGGGTTAGGGTGAGGGCCGCTCTACAGGCATCACGCAACGATATCAGTCGCCACCGCCTGCCCCACCACGCCCACAGCAAAGTCCACCGCCCCCTGCCCCGTCAGGTCAACCATCAAGCTGGTCTGATTGGTCTGCGTAAAGTAGGTCAGGATCGCGTCGCCCGCATGCCCGGTGAAGCCGCTGACGAAGTTCAGCGACGCCGCACCCGTGGCGAAACCGGCGATGCCCGACAGGTCGATCTTGTCCAGGCCGCTGGTGAAATCCATGATCCAGTCCGGCGCGGTCATGGTCGAGTCGCTCGCTGCGCCGAACACGAAAGTGTCTGCACCCGCACCGCCCCACAAGGTATCGCCACCGCCACCACCGTAAATGATGTCGTTGCCAGCACCGCCGAACAGATCATTGGCGACAGCGTTGCCAATCAACAGGTCATTGCCCGAACCGCCCAGCGCGTTCTCCACGGTCACACCGTAAGCAATGGAAACGTTACCCACCAGACCGCCGACATCGGAGAACGAACCTTCATTGAGGTTGATCTTCTGGTTCTGGCTGAAACCGGAGAAGTCCAGCGTGTCATGACCGCCGCCATCCCACACCGAGAACACCACTTTGGAAGAAGCCGAAGTGGCGCTGTAGAAATCGCGCTCGGCGTTGGAGTTGAAACCGTAGGTGGTGTCATCGGCGCGGGTCGCATAGTTGGCGCCATACAGTTTTTGCACCGCGACGATATCGTCCAGCAATGGCGCCGAAGCGTACGCGCCGCTGCCGTCCTTGCTGAAATTCTGGTCGGTGTTGGCTTCGCTCCAGTAGCTCATCAGGCTGTAGCCGCGAGTGTCTTCGGCGTACTTGGCGTCGTTGTAGGTCGGGTTACCGTTACCGGCGTTGTAGGCGCCCGGGTGCGACAGGCCGAGGGTATGGCCGATCTCGTGGGTCAGGGTCTGGCGCCCGTAGTTGTTGGTGTCGGGAGTTTTGTTGACCTGATACTGATCGTTGATCAAGTACCACGACTGGCCGTCATAGCTGCCGCCGCTCGGCAGGTAAGCGAACGCTGCGCCACCGGTGCTGACATCGTAGTTGCCGAAGGTCATGTGACCTTCGCCGCCCTTGCCTTCAGTGAAGGTGACGTTGGCGACATCAGCCCAGGATTGCATGGCCAGCACGGCCTGAGCCTTTTGCTGGGCGCTGAACTCGCTGAAGTTGCCCAGTTTGACGTTGTAGTTCGCCGGTTTCTCGGTCAGGAAGGTGTAACTGAGGTCGATCTTGCCGTCAGCGTTCTTGTCGCCCCACGACAGGCCTTTGCGCAGGATTTCATACGCAGCCTGATCGGCAGTGAATGAGGGTTTGCCGTTGACCAGCCCGACACCACGGTCATACAGATGGCTGAAGGTATCGACTTGGTCGAAGGCGCTGCTGGTGTTGAATTTGGCTTGAGCCATGATGGACTTCCTTGTTTCTGAGTAGTCAGTGTCGACAGACCACGGCGATCTTCTGGCGAGATCGTCCTGTCACTCGCGTGTTTGAATCGGCGAAAAACCTGACACAGGCGCAAACCGGGCGCTAATCAATTTCTCGATAGCCCGGCCTGCGTCCCTGTATTACCCGTCACCTGCTGCAATGCTTTTTATCTGTATATCCATACAGATAAAAGTTGCCCCTGAGGCCAAGTCCGGCCATTCTGTGCACCTGTTCCGACCTTGATCGACGATGGTGGTTATGCGGCTGTACCTCTGTGAAAAACCCTCCCAGGCCAAAGACATTGCGGCCGTGCTCGGCGCCAGGCGCCGGGGCGATGGCTGCTGGCTGGGAACGGATGTCACGGTGACCTGGTGCATCGGCCACTTGCTCGAAACCGCGCCGCCGGATGCCTATGACGCGCGCTACAAGCGCTGGGTGCTGGCCGATCTGCCGATCATTCCGGACAAGTGGAAAATGACCGTCAAGCCGCGTACCGCCAGCCAGTACAAAGCGGTCAAGCGCCTGCTCGGCGAGGCCAGCGAACTGATCATCGCCACCGACGCCGACCGTGAGGGCGAGATGATCGCCCGGGAACTGGTCGAGCATTGCCGTTATCGCGGGCCGATCCGCCGGTTGTGGCTGTCGGCGCTGGACGAGGCCTCGATCCGCAAAGCCTTGGCCGCGTTGAAACCGGGGGCCGAGACGTTCAGCCTGTATCACTCGGCGCTGGGCCGTTCGCGGGCGGACTGGCTGATCGGCATGAACATGAGTCGGCTGTTCACGCTGCTGGGGCGGCAGTCGGGTTATCAAGGCGTGCTGCCGGTCGGCCGGGTACAGACGCCGACCTTGCGGCTGGTGGTCGATCGTGATCGCAGCATCGCCGATTTCGTGCCAGTGCCGTTCTGGGCGATCGATGTCGATCTGCTGCACAACGGCATGCCGTTTACCGCGCAGTGGCGGGCGCCGTCGGATGTCTGTGACGATCAGGATCGCTGCCTGAATCAGGCGTTGGCCCAGCAAGCAGCGGCCGCCATCAACGGCGCAGCCAGTGCCCGGGTGGTTAAACTGAAAACCGAGCGCATGCGCGAAGTGGCGCCCCTGCCCTTCGATCTCGGCACCTTGCAGGAGGTCTGCTCAAAAAAACTCGGCCTCGGCGCGCAGGAAACCCTCGACATCGCCCAGGCACTCTACGAAACCTACAAAGTCATCACCTACCCGCGCAGTGATTGCGGCTACTTGCCGTTGAGCCAGCACAGTGAGGCGCCGGGGATTCTCGCTGCGTTGCGTCAGGCCGACTCGAGTCTTGACGCACTGCAAGGCCATCTCGACCCCCAGCGCCGCTCCCGAGCTTGGAACGACGCCAAGGTCAGCGCTCACCACGGCATCATCCCCACCGCTGCGGCGAAGAATCTTGAACGCCTGACCGGCAAACACCGCGCGGTCTACACGCTTATTCGCGCACGCTACCTGGCGCAGTTTCTGCCCAATCACGAATACGATCGCACCCAGGCCGATTTCGATTGCGCCGGTGAAGCGTTGCGCGCGGTCGGCAAGCAGATCATCGAAGCAGGTTGGAAACGTGCCCTGCCCGAGGCACTGGCGCCGGCCAAGGGCCGCGAAGCTCCCGCACCGCAAACCTTGCCGGCCCTGAGCCAAGGCGTTGAATGCGCCATCGCCGCTGTGAAGTTCAAGGATCTGTGGACACAGCCGCCGAAGCCCTACACCGAGGGCGATCTGATCAAGGCGATGAAGAACGTCGCCAAACTGGTCGAGGATCCACTGCTCAAACAGAAACTCAAGGACACCACCGGGATCGGCACCGAAGCGACCCGCGCCTCGATCATTCAGGGCTTGATTGACCGTGGCTATCTGGTGAAAAACGGCAAGGCCCTCGCTGCGACGCCGGCGGCGTTCAGCCTGATCGATGCGGTGCCACGCGCGATTGCCGACCCCGGTACCACGGCGATCTGGGAGCAGGCGCTGGATATGGTGCAAAGCGGCGAAATGAGTCTTGAAGAGTTCGTTACCAAACAAGCGGCGTGGATGAGCAAACAGGTAACACGCTGCTCCAGCCTCAGCCTGACCATCAGCGGCCCGCCACCGGCCGGTAAAGCGGCGGCGCCGTGGAAGAAGAAACGCAAATCGACCCGCAGCAAAACCACGGGCACCACCAAACGCGCGGCAAAACCGGCAGGCAAGTAAACACGCTACTGTTTCTGCAAGGCTCAGCACTTTCAGGAACCCGGCACATGGCCAATATCGAACTGCACCCTGCTCACCGCGATGAGCTGGATATCATCGAAAACCTCATGCAGTTCTACATGTATGACTTCAGCGAATGGCTGCCGCTGAAGCTCGCCGAACACGGCTTCTTCTCCATCCAGCCGAAAATCGACTACTGGCGCCACCCGGCCACCCAACCGTTCCTGATTCGCGTCGACGGCGAACTCGCCGGTTTCGTGACCGTCGATAACGAAACCCATTTCGCCGATGCCGAACACAACATCGGCTATTTCTTCATCGCGCGACGCTTTCGTGGCCAAGGCGTCGCGCAGTTTGTCGTCTCTACCCTCTTGAGCCAGATCCCCGGTCAATGGCAGATTTTCCATATCGACGCCAACCTGCCGGCCCAGCACTTCTGGGCCAGACTGATTCCTGAATTGAGCGGCGGCGTGTTCACCCGCCAGCAGCGTGAAGTGGACGGCTATCCGTGCACCTTCTACGTGCTGCGCACACCTTTTTCCGTTGCCTGAACGGATTCTTTCTCATTCCAGAACTGCTTTGTCCGACAATATGTAGTGAACAAAAATAATCACTACAAAACCGTTGACGGCGTCGTTTTGCTTTTGCATGATGAGGACGTTCCCCGATCGGGAACACCTGTAACACGCTTGAGCAAACTCGTCTGACCGCCGAGTTGTTTTTTCCGGATACACGCTGCCCACAAGGCAGATTGAAGAAGCTGACCTGGCCTGAACGTCCAGTACAAGGACGAGAAGCGCTGGCGAAAATTCTCAAGACGCTTGTGGTCGACACGGTAAATGTCGTCAAGGAGCCTCCCGGTTTTCGCTGCTTCTCCTCGTTGTGACGCTATTGCGTAGCAGTTATTCAACACGACTACATGCAACAGATGCACGACCCCGTACTTTCCACGGGCGAGAGCTGACGTCCTGGTTTCGGTGCCAGGGATCAACTAACCGATGGGCTACCTGTATTAGCGAATCAACTTTGAAAGATCACCAGACTGGTCAAGGGGCAATATCATGAATCTGAACAATCAACCTACTATCGAAGAACTGGCTCGTATGTTCGCTGCGCAGAAAGACAGCCACGACAGCCATATTCTCTGGATCAGCAAGTCGGGTCAGGTGCATATCGACTGCCTGGCGACCCATGCTGACGAAGACGAGTTCGACCGCAACCATCAGAACCTGCTCGCCCGCCTGAAGATGTACCGCCGCGGCCACGGTTATGTTGGCAAGAAAGCCGCGGCCGACAAGGACTTCATCGGTAATGTCCTGCAAACGCTGAAACAGGCGTGGGGTTCGATGCAGAACAAGAATGAAGTTCGGGTGATTGATCGGTTCTGCTGAGTTAGTCATTAAATAATTGAAAGGCCTGTTTCCTTAACGGAAGCAGGCCTTTTTTTGTTCGCTTGCATTGATTTGGCGTGACTGGAATTGTAGCCCCTCACCCCAGCCCTCTCCCGAGGGAGAGGGAGCCGACCGAGTTGTATAAAGTCATCCGTCAACCGGACACACCGAGTTGATTTTGGATTCAGCGGAGCACTTTCAGGTCGGCGTATTCCTCCAACATCCCTCGGTCTGTCCCCTCTCCCTCTGGGAGAGGGCTAGGGTGAGGGGCTTCCCATGTCCAACACCATTTCAGCAAACGCCACTGCCGCCGCACTGTGATAATTATTGCGCCGCCGCAACAACGCCGCTCCACGCTGCGGCGCATCACCTTCAACCCGCAACCGGAACAACGCGCGATCCTCAGTCGCAATCGCCTGCGGCAACATCGTCGCCATCGGCGAACAACGCACCACCTCCAGCAACGTACTCACCGAGTTCACCTCTATCCGCACCTGCGGCGTAATTCCGTGCTGACGAAAATACTCATCCACCGATAACCGCGTGATGAAGTCCGGCGCCAACAAGGCGAAATCCAATGAAGCGATATCCTCCGGTGTCAGCACCGCCACACTGTCATACAACGGATGCTCCCGCCCGACCATGATCCCCAGTGTTTCAATAAACGCCGGAATGCATTCGATATCAGGACTGCGCACCGGCGTAAACGCAATCGCAATATCCAGCGAGTCATCCGCCAGCCCCGCCTCAATGTCGTCCATCGACAACTCGAAGATCTCCAGGTGTATCCCCGGATACCGCGCCGCAAAATCCCGCACCAACGGCCCGACCAGATACGCCATGAACGTCGGCGTCATCGCCAGGCGCAATGTCCCGCGAGACAGATCCTTCACGTCATGCAATGCGCGCTTGCCCGCCTCCAGCTCCACCAGCACGCGCCGCGCACACTCGATGTACGCCTCGCCGGCATCCGTCGGTTTGACCGTACGTGAGGTGCGATCGAACAGGCTCACTCCCAGGGTTTCCTCCAGTTGGCGAATCTGCTGCGACAAGGTCGGTTGCGACACATGCAACGCCTCGGCAGCACGGGTGAAGCCACCGTGATCGGCAACGGCCAGCAGATAACGCAGATGTCGCAGCAGCATGGGAATCACCATCTATAGGCAGTGCTTATGCCGAGCATTGTATATCGGTCTTGGACGCTATGAATGAATCGGCAGAAGATCGATCCCACACAGCAAGCCAACCCCTGAAAGGAGTGACACCATGCAACAGTCCCACGCCTACAACGACACCAGCCTGGCCCTGACTACCCGCATTCTGGACGCCAAGGCACGCAAAGATCTGTCGTGGCAGGATCTCGCCGACGGCACCGGCCTGAGCCTTGCGTACGTCACCGCCGCCCTGCTCGGCCAGCACCCGCTGCCGGAAAACGCCGCCCAAGTGGTCGGTGACAAGCTGGAACTGAGCGCTGAAGACGTCGCCGCGATGCAGATCATCCCCCTGCGTGGCAGCCTCAGCGGTGTGCCCACCGACCCGACGATCTACCGCTTCCACGAGATGATCCAGATTTACGGCACCACCCTCAAAGCGCTGGTTCACGAACAGTTCGGCGACGGCATCATCAGCGCGATCAACTTCAAACTCGACATCAAGAAAGTCGAAGACCCGGAAGGCGGCTCCCGCGCTGTGGTCACCCTCGACGGCAAGTTCCTGCCCCTGCGTCCGTTCTGATCCGCACCGGCCCGCACCCTGCGTGCGGGCCAACACACCTCAAATGGCTACCCGTTACCCAACACATCTGGAGGCTGCCCCATGCAAAAAATCCTGTTGATTCTGGCCCTGCTCGGTGGCGTTTGCGCCCAGGCATCTGCCGCTGACGAGGCCGTCGCCTACCGCTACGGCATGCAACTGGATATCGCCCAAGTGCTGAGCATTACTCCGGTCGCCGATGTGTGTGGCGTGGTGCCGGTGGAGATGACGTATCTGGACAGCCGCGGCGGCAAACACATTCTTCAATACAGCGAATTCGGCAGCGGTTGCTCGAACTGAGAGGACAACACCATGAAAAACCTGATTGATGGCTTCCTGAAATTCCAGAACGAAGCGTTTCCGCAACGCACCGAACTGTTCAAACACCTGGCGACCACGCAACAGCCCGGCACCCTGTTCATCACCTGCTCCGACAGCCGTGTCGTGCCGGAATTGCTTACCCAACAAGAACCTGGCGAGCTGTTTGTGATCCGCAACGCCGGTAATATCGTGCCGTCCTACAGCCCCCATCCGGGAGGGGTTTCGGCAACGGTGGAGTACGCGGTGGCGGTGCTTGGCGTGACCGATATTGTGATCTGCGGGCATTCGGACTGCGGCGCGATGACCGCGATCGCGAAGTGCAAATGCATGGATCACCTGCCCGCCGTCAGTGGCTGGCTGCAGCATGCCGAGTCGGCAAAAGTGGTGAATGAAGCGCGACCGCATGCCAACGACACGGCGAAGTTGAATTCGATGGTGCGCGAAAACGTGATCGCGCAACTGGCGAACATTCAGACCCACCCGAGCGTGCGTCTGGCCCAGGAGAAAGGCCTGCTGAATCTGCATGGCTGGGTGTATGACATCGAGACCGGCTCGATTGATGCGCTGTCCGCCGACCGCCGCACGTTTGTGCCGCTGGCTGAACAGCCAGCGACTTGCGCAATCCACGCGCAAACCACCCACGCGGCCTGAGCAACTGATCGTTCCCACGCTGGAGCGTGGGAACGATCATTGTCCGCCGGATCAGCGCTTTACTGAGAGATCGATCTGGGTCATGCGGCTACGCACCGTGAACACGCCATCCCCCGAAAGAATCGCACTGCGCGCAAACAAGCGCCCGCTCTCCCAGTTCGAAAGGCCCAGTTCCGGCTTGTTCAGCGCGTACTGGCCGTCGACCCAACGGGTAATGCCGTTGCCCACGAACGGCGCATTCACCGCGTTATAGAAACGCTCTTGTACGGCTGCATCCTCACTGATCAGCGACACGGTGAATTGCGGGCTGTAGCGGTCGAACAGCGCAATCGCCTGATCCAGATCGTCGACGATCATCAGGCTGACTTCCGGGGTTTCTTCCCATTCCCACTCGCGGCCCAACTCGGACTCTGCCAAAGGTTCAGCCAGTGCTTCAGTCTGATAACCCTCGGCGCGATAGACCTCGACTGTCGCGTTCTGCCACTCGCTCGGCAGGCAATTTTCGCTGCCTTCAACGATGTGCAATTTGCAGCCCTGACCACGCGCAATACCGGCCTGCTGCAGCGCATCAAGAAACAACGGCACCAGTTCCGCCGCGCGATCACGCTGGATCAGGCACACGTTGAGGGTGTTGCACACTTTGCGATCCAGCGAGTTGCGCACCACGGCGGCGAAGCGTTTGGCATCGGCAGCACGATCCGCGATCAACCACGCACCGCCCGTGCCGTGCAGACTGACAGCGGTGCCGGCCTGCTGGGCAATGCTGCCCAGTTGACTGACCGCACGACCCGAACCACGCGCCACCGCCAGCGACAAACGTCGATCGGCGAACATCGCCCAACCGGCCGCGTGATTGACGCTCTCCACAAGTGACACCGCCCCGGCGGGCAGACCGGCTTCGGCCAGCGCCGGGTTCAGGGCGTGAGTGACGATGGCTTGCGCAGTACCCAATGCATCGCTGCCGATGCGCAGCACGGCGGTATTGCCGGTGCGCAAGACACCGGCCGCGTCGGCGAACACGTTCGGCCGACCTTCAAAGACAAACGCGACGATGCCCAGCGGCGAGACCACTTGCTCGACCTTCCAGCCGTCGTGCTCGACGCTGCTGATGATTTTGCCGCGCGTCGCCGCTGCATCCCGCCAGGCGCGCAGGCCGGCAATCATGTCGCCGCGCATGCGCGCATCGGCGAGCAGTCGGGTGGTGGAACGGCCGCGTGCCTTGGCCCGTTCGATATCGGCAAGGTTGGCGGTTTCGATGTGCGCCCAGCAGTCCGGGGTTTCCAGACGTTGTGCGAAGAGATCAAAAAACTGGCTGATCGCCTCATCGGACACCGCCGACAGTGCGGTGAATGCCGCTGCCGCGCGTTCGATCGCCACGGACGCCGCTTGCTGATCCGCCACGGGAATCAACAACAACTCGCCACTGACCTGCTCCACCAAAAGGTGGTCACCGGGCTGAAAGCGCGCCGCCAGTTCGGGGCTGACCACGGTGACGCGGTTACCAGCGAAAGGGATCGGTGTGCCAGCGACTAGACGTTCGAGCGCAAGAGACATGAAGCGGATTCACCATGCAGGGAGCGGCCGGAAAATGTATAGGAACACAATCCTCCAAAGCAACCGCTAACCCTGTGGGAGCGAGCTTGCTCGCGAAAGCGGTGGATCTGATACATCAATGTTGGCTGACCTGACGCCTTCGCGAGCAGGCTCGCTCCCACAGGGTTTTGTGGTGTTTGTGTAATCGGATCAGAACACTGACCAGCCAATCCGCGAACTGAGCATTTCCAGCGCCGCCATCCCCGCCAGCGAATTCCCCGCGGCATTCAACTCCGGCGACCACACGCATACCGTGAACTGCCCCGGCACCACCGCAACAATCCCGCCGCCGACGCCGCTCTTGCCCGGCAGGCCGACGCGGTAAGCGAAGTTGCCCGCTTCGTCATACAGTCCGCTGGTGGCCATGATCGAATTGACCTGCTGGGTTTGCCGACGCGTCAGGATCTGTTCGCCGCTGTGTTTGCAGAAACCGTCGTTGGCCAGAAAGCAGAACGCCCGCGCCAGATCGATGCAGTTCATACGCAATGCACAATGGCTGAAGTAGCTGCGCAGCACCGCTTCGACGTCGTTGTGAAAGTTGCCGAACGACTGCATCAGATACGCCATCGCCGCATTGCGCGCACGGTGTTGGTACTCGGAGTCGGCGACTTTGCCGTCGATCATGATCTGCGGATTGCCCGACAGGCGCCGAACAAAATCACGCATCGACAAAGTAGGTGCGGCGAAGCGCGACTGGTTGATGTCGCAGATCACCAGCGCGCCGGCGTTGATGAACGGATTACGCGGGCGACCTCGTTCGAACTCCAGTTGCACCAGCGAGTTGAACGGCTGGCCGGACGGCTCATGGCCGAGGCGTTCCCAGATCGCTTCGCCGGAATGATCGATCGCCTGCACCAGGCTGAACACCTTGGAAATACTCTGCACCGAGAATGGCGTCTCGGCGTCGCCGGCGCAGTACATCTCGCCGTCGTTGCCATACACGGCGATGCCCAGTTGATTGGCCGGCACTGTGCCGAGGGCAGGAATGTAGTCAGCCACCTTGCCCTGCCCGATCAACGGGCGGACAGCGTCAAGAATCTCGTTCAACAGCGCTTGCATGCCGGGTTCCGAAGTCTCGCCCCATGGGATTGCGGGGACACTGGGGCTAGACGCTGCGCCCGCCCGTCGAATCACACCGGCCGCCATCGCGCAGAGTGTTCTAGGCTCAACCGCACATTCAAAAACGGGAGAGCAACCATGCAGCTCGAAGGCTCCTGCCATTGCGGCGAGGTCACGTTCAATCTCACCAGCACCCACCCCTACCCTTATCAACGCTGCTATTGCTCGATCTGCCGCAAGACCCAGGGCGGCGGCGGTTATGCGATCAACCTCGGCGGCGACGCGACCAGCCTCAAGGTGAGCGGGCGCAAACACATCAGCATCTATCACGCGAAGATGAAAGACGCGGGCGATAAACGTGCCCATCGCAGCACGGCCGAGCGGCATTTCTGTTCACTTTGCGGCAGCGGCTTGTGGCTGTTCAGCCCGGAGTGGCCGGAACTGATCCACCCGTTTGCGTCAGCCATCGACACGCCGTTGCCGGTGCCGCCGGAACACACGCATTTGATGCTCGGTTCGAAAGCACCGTGGGTGGAAGTCGACGTTAAAGCGAAAGACAAACAGTTCGACGTCTACCCCGAAGAATCCATCGCCCAATGGCATGATCGCCTGGGTTTGACCCCATAGATCCATGGCAAACACAAATTCCTGTGGGAGCAAACTTGCTCGCGAAGGGGCCGGTAATTAATCCAGATGCGCCCAGGTCATGCGGAATGACGCCCCGCCCCAAGGCGAATCGCCCACTTCAACCTGCCCGCCATGCGACTGCGAGACCCGTCGCACCAACGCCAGACCCAGGCCAAACCCGCCCGTGCGGCGATCGCGACTGGCATCCAGCCGCGAAAACGGCTCGAAGATTTTCTCCCGCCCATGCACCGGCACCCCCGGCCCATCGTCGTTGACCCGCACCTGGTAATAATCGCCCGTGCGTTCCAGCGTCACCTCCACTCGCTGCTCGGCATAGCGAATCGCGTTGCGCAGCAGATTGATCACCGCCCGCGCCATGAATCGTGGTTCGATGCGCACGGTGTCGATCCGGCAATCCGCGATCAGCAACTGCACCCCCGCCGCCTCGGCCTCCAGCGCCACACTGCCAACCACGCTGTCGAGCCAATTGGCGGCCTTGATATTCTCCCGTTTGATCACCGTCGCGCCGCGCTCAAGGCTGGCGTAGGTCAGCAGTTCCGAAACCATCTCCTCCAGTTCACCAAGGTCGGCGTACATGTCGGCAATCAGCTCACGATTCTGGCTGGCATCCGGCTGCTGCTTGAGTTGATCGAGTTCAAACGAGAGACGCGCAATCGGCGTACGCAATTCGTGAGACACCGCATTGGTCAGCTCACGCTGATTAGCGATCAAGCCTTCGATGCGCGCCGCCATGAGGTTGAAGTGCTCGGCCAGGTCGCGGATGTTCGAGCGCTTGGACAATTGAATGCGCACTGCCAGATCGTTATCGCCGAAACGCTCGGCGGCCAGACGCAGTTTCTCCAGATCACGCCAGTGCGGACGTACCCAGAAAAACAGCACGACGCCGATCAGCACGGCGATCATCAGGTAAGCAGCGGCGATGTAAAACGGCATCAGGCTCGGCTCGGCCGGCAAGCGGATGCTGAGCAACTGCGGCCCTTCGTCAATCGCGCAAATGTACTGGTTGTACTTGTCGCGAATCACCAGCAGCCCTTGGGCCAGTTCGGCTTTTTCCTCATCGCTCAGGGCCAGTTCAGAGGCGTCGACCAGCGTTAGCCCCAAACCGTAATGCGGGCGGATCGTCTCCAGCTGTTCTTCCCGGGCCGGGCCGTCGAGGTCACGCAATTGCTGCCCCAACGTCCAGGCCTGACCGCGTACGGCCTCGCGGTTGTAGTCCTGCATCTGATAATCGAGCAAGGCATCGAAGGTGCGTTCGACCGTCTGCAGCGCCAGCACCAGACCAATCGTCATGACCAGAAACAGCCCGAGAAATAACCGCAGCATCTACAGCTCCCACGCGAACGGATTGAACAGATAACCCTTGCCCCACACAGTCTTGATACACATCGGCTCGCGGGGATTGTCCTTGAGCTTGTTGCGCAATTTGCTGATGTACACGTCGACGCTGCGATTGAGCCCGTCAAAGGCAATCCCGCGCATGCGATTGAGGATGTCATCCCGCGACAGCACTTTGCCGGCAGCGCTGGCCAGCAACCACAGCAGCTCGAATTCCATGGTGGTCATTTCGATGACCTCGCCCGCCAGTCGCACTTCACGGCAACTGCGGTCGACGCTCAACTGGCCGAACTCCAGAAAACTCACCACATGGCTGTCCGGCACCTGGCGCCGTTGCAACGCCCGCAGTCGGGCCAGCAACACCGGCGGTTTGATCGGTTTGATCACGTAGTCATCGGCGCCGGACTCCAGACCGAGAATGTGGTCGAGATCGTCTTCCTTGGCGGTCAGGATCACGATCGGCGTGTCCGACACGCTGCGAATTTCCCGGCACACGTGCAAACCGCTCTGCCCCGGCAACATCAGGTCGAGCACCACGACTTTCGGCTTGAATTCCAGAAAGGCCGCCACGGCGAGGTCGCCACGATGCACCGTACGCACCTCGTAGCCGTGTTGTTCGAGAAAGTGTGCAATCAGCGCAGCGAGGCGCTCATCGTCTTCCACCAGCAGGACTTTGCCAAAACCCAGGTTATCCATAACGACCGTCTGCCGCCCATACGTGAAGTGGTCGGCATTATGGCGGTTTTCATGGCGCAGGCGTTTGTTTCAGGCAGCAAAAACCGGCCGCTTGGGCCGGTTTTTGGTGATGTTTCATACTCTTAAGAGTTTTTAACAATATTAGGCAGGCACGCCGCTGTGAAACCGGAACTCGTCGTCCGGCGACTCGATCAGTTCCTGCTCGGCGGCGCGGACCTTTTCGATGACCTGGGCAATATCCTTCGCATCGCCGTACTGATAAGCCAGTTTCAGATAACCCTGAAAATGCCGCGCCTCGCTTTTCAGCAGGCCGAAGTAGAACTTGCCGAGTTCTTCGTCCAAATGCGGCACCAATGCTTCGAACCGCTCGCAACTGCGCGCTTCGATAAACGCGCCGACCACCAGCGTATCGACCAGTTTCACCGGTTCATGGCTGCGTACGACCTTGCGCAAGCCTGAGGCATAACGGCCGGCGTGGAGCTGGCGCAGTTCGATCTTGCGCCGTTTCATGATGCGCATGACCTGCTCGTGGTGCACCAGTTCTTCCCGGGCCAGACGCGACATCATATTGATCAGGTCAACGTGGGAATGGTACTTGGCAATCAGGCTCAGGGCGGTGCTGGCAGCCTTGAACTCGCAGTTCTTGTGGTCGATCAGCAGGGTTTCCTGATCGGCCAGGGCAGCCTGAACCCAGGCGTCGGGGGTGCGGCAGCCAAGGAATTCGTGGATTTCGGGAAGGATCATGGGGCTCACGGTAAAAGGTGTTCGAGCGAAGGGCGCCGATTATACCGGCCTGCCCGCAGACCACCAGCGGCTGGCGTTGATATGCATCAAGTCGCGCACGATCGGGCAGCAACTATAGTTGTGCAACGCCGTGCCTTTTCTTCGCTGGAGATTCCGCTCATGCAAGCCATTCGCAGCATTCTGGTGGTCATCGAACCCGAACATTCGGAAAGCCTGGCGCTCAAGCGCGCCAAGTTGATCGCTGGCGTGACACAAGCCCATCTGCACCTGCTGGTGTGCGACAAGAAACACGACCACGCCGGCATGCTCGGTGTGCTCAAAGCCGCGCTAGTGGCCGACGGTTACAGCGTGACCACCGAGCAGGCGTGGAACGAGAGCTTGCACGAAACCATCATTGACGTGCAGCAGGCCGAGGGTTGCGGTTTGGTAATCAAGCAGCATTTCCCCGACAGTTCGCTGAAAAAAGCCCTGCTGACCCCGGCGGACTGGAAGCTCTTGCGCCACTGCCCTACCCCGGTGCTGCTAGTGAAAACTGCCGGTTCGTGGAAGGACAAGGTGATTCTGGCGGCGGTGGACGTGGGCAATGCCGATGGTGAGCACCGGCATCTGCACACGACGATCATTGATCATGGTTATGACATCGCCAGTCTGGCCAAGGCGCATCTGCACGTGATCAGCGCCCACCCGTCGCCGATGCTGTCGGCGGCTGACCCGACGCTGCAACTAAGCGAGACCATAGCCGCGCGTTATCGCGAGCAATGCCGGGCGTTTCAGGCTGAGTTCGATGTCGATGATGAACATCTGCACATCGAGGAGGGCCCGGCGGATGTGTTGATCCCGTTTATGGCGCACAAGCTGCAGGCGGCAGTGACCGTGATCGGGACTGTTGCGCGCACCGGGCTGTCGGGCGCGCTGATCGGCAATACGGCGGAAGTGGTGCTGGATGCGCTGGAAAGCGATGTGCTGGTGCTCAAGCCGCAGGAGGTTGAGGATCATCTGGTGGAGTTGGCGGTGAAGCATTGAGGGTTGCGGTGCCTGAACCGGCCCCTTCGCGAGCAAGCTCGCTCCCACATTTGGAATGCATTCCCCTGTGGGAGCGAGCTTGCTCGCGAAGCTCCTAGGCGCCGAAGGCGTCCTTGAGAAAGCCCGGGGCAATGTAGCGCTGGTAGTGCGCTTCCGACAGCAAGAAGAATTCCCGATCAATGGCATCGCGCAATTCCGGCAGGCTCCAGTCGCGGAACTCCGGCAGCAGTACCATCCCGTACGCTTCCAGATTAATGATCACCCGTGCACCTCGGGCAATCAGCTGATAGGCCCAGCAATATTCCGATTGATGCGGCACGAAGCGGATCTTGCGCTGTTCCAGTTGCTCGCGCAGACGCGCCGGATCGAAAATCTCGACCTTGGCCGCCATCACTTGTGACAGCAATTGCTCCAGACGCAACCATACCGCGCGCTTTTCCTCCTCGTTGTACCCATTCCAGTGGATCACTTCGTGGTGGAAACGCTTGCAGCCACGGCACACCAGATCACCGTAAACAGTGGAGCAGAGGCCGACGCAGGGGGTCTTGATGGTCTGATTGGGCATAAGATAGGCAAAACACTGAAACGCGGAACAGGTCGGCATGTTAGCCCTTTGTCGGGCATTGATCACCCCTCAAACATCAGGGTCTGCGCTGCACTCAGCGTTTGCCCCGGCCACGCGCATTGCCACGAAAGTCCAATAGAGCCCGACTTACCTTTAAATTTTTTTTGCCGTAGAATCAGCCAGCCTTTTAAGGCGCCAATGTCCGTTAGAAGCTGTTTTCAAAGCGTCACGAGCACAGTCGTTCCTTCAGAGCGGTGTTGGCGAGGGATTTTTCCAGCGGGGAAAAATCCAGCGCCAACCCTCATCAGCTCCCCGTTCTGCAGGCGTAAAACTTTGAAAGCAGCTTCTGTAAGGAATTGCCGGTAATTCTGGCCGAACGACCCACAACGTCGTGAGGAGCATGAGTACGGCAATTTCGGGATGAGCGTCCCGGACACCCATTTGGGACCACTGATGAGGGTAATAACTGTGCTTGAAGCCTACCGCAAACATATCGAAGAGCGTGCAGCCCTGGGTATCGTTCCCCAGCCGCTTAACGCCGAACAAACAGCAGGCCTGGTCGAGCTGCTGAAAAACCCTCCGGCTGGCGAAGAAGAATTTCTCGTTGACCTGATCACCAATCGCATTCCACCAGGCGTGGACGAAGCGGCTTATGTCAAAGCCGGCTTCCTGTCTGCACTGGCCAAGGGCGAAGTTTCCTCCCCTCTGCTGGACAAAAAGCGCGCTGTAGAACTGCTCGGCACCATGCAGGGCGGCTACAACATCGTGACCCTGGTTGACCTGCTGGACGACGCCGAGCTGGCGCCCGTCGCTGCCGCACAACTCAAGCACACCCTGCTGATGTTCGATGCGTTCCACGACGTCGCGGAAAAAGCCAAGAACGGTAACGCTCACGCTAAAGCCGTACTGCAATCCTGGGCTGACGGCGAGTGGTTCAAGAACCGTCCGACCCTGGCCGACAAGATCAGCCTGCGCGTATTCAAGGTTACCGGCGAAACCAACACCGACGACCTGTCCCCTGCTCCGGATGCCTGGTCGCGTCCAGACATCCCGCTGCACGCCCTGGCCATGCTGAAAATGGCCCGTGACGGCATCGTTCCCGATCAGCAGGGCGCCATCGGCCCTATGAAGCAGATCGAAGAAATGCGCGGTCAAGGCTTCCCGATCGCCTACGTCGGTGACGTGGTCGGTACCGGTTCCTCGCGTAAATCCGCTACCAACTCGGTGCTGTGGTTCTTCGGTGACGACGTTCCTTACGTGCCGAACAAGCGTGCTGGCGGTTTCTGCTTCGGCAGCAAAATCGCTCCGATCTTCTACAACACCATGGAAGATGCCGGCGCCCTGCCAATCGAGTTCGACGTTTCCAACATGAACATGGGCGACGTGATCGACCTGTACCCGCATGCTGGCAAAGTCTGCAAACACGGCACCGACGAAGTCCTGACCACCTTCGAAATGAAAACCCCGGTGTTGTTGGACGAAGTCCGTGCCGGCGGCCGTATCCCGCTGATCATCGGCCGTGGCCTGACCGAGAAGGCTCGCGCCGAACTGGGTCTGCCACCGTTCGACCTGTTCAAGAAGCCTGAAGCTCCAGCTGAAAGCACCAAGGGTTTCACCCTGGCGCAGAAGATGGTCGGCAAGGCCTGCGGTCTGGCAGAAGGCCAAGGCGTTCGTCCTGGCACCTACTGCGAACCGAAGATGACCACCGTAGGTTCCCAGGACACCACCGGTCCGATGACCCGTGACGAACTGAAAGACCTGGCTTGCCTGGGCTTCTCCGCTGATCTGGTAATGCAGTCCTTCTGCCACACCGCGGCGTATCCAAAGCCGATCGACGTGACCACCCACCACACCCTGCCTGACTTCATCATGACCCGCGGCGGCGTTTCCCTGCGTCCGGGCGACGGCATCATCCACTCGTGGCTGAACCGCATGCTGCTGCCGGACACCGTCGGTACCGGTGGTGACTCGCACACCCGCTTCCCGATGGGCATCTCGTTCCCGGCCGGTTCCGGTCTGGTTGCGTTCGCCGCAGCCACCGGCGTTATGCCGCTGGACATGCCGGAATCGATCCTGGTGCGCTTCAAAGGCAAAATGAAACCTGGCATCACCCTGCGTGACCTGGTTCATGCCATTCCGTACTTTGCTATCCAGAACGGTCTGCTGACCGTCGAGAAGAAAGGCAAGAAAAACGCCTTCTCCGGCCGCATCCTGGAAATCGAAGGTCTGGAAGGTCTGACCCTGGAGCAGGCGTTCGAACTGTCCGACGCCTCGGCCGAACGTTCGGCTGCCGGTTGCACCATCAAGCTGTCGAAAGAGTCGATCACCGAGTACCTGAACTCCAACATCACCCTGCTGCGCTGGATGATCGGTGAAGGTTACGGCGATGCGCGTACCCTGGAACGTCGTGCCCAAGCGATGGAAGCCTGGGTTGCCAACCCGGAACTGATGGAAGCCGATGCCGACGCCGAATACGCCGAAGTCATCGAAATCGATCTGGCCGACATCAGCGAGCCGGTACTGTGCGCGCCGAACGATCCGGACGACGCCCGTCTGCTGTCCAGCGTTGCTGGCGAGAAGATCGACGAAGTGTTCATCGGTTCGTGCATGACCAACATCGGTCACTTCCGCGCTGCCGGTAAGCTGCTGGATCAGGTCAAGGGTCAGCTGCCAACCCGTCTGTGGCTGTCGCCGCCGACCAAAATGGACGCTCACCAACTGACCGAGGAAGGCTACTACGGCATCTACGGCAAGGCTGGCGCACGCATGGAAATGCCAGGCTGCTCGCTGTGCATGGGTAACCAGGCACGCGTTGAGCCAAACAGCACTGTGGTGTCGACGTCGACCCGTAACTTCCCGAACCGTCTGGGCGACGGCGCGAACGTCTACCTGGCTTCGGCTGAGCTGGCGTCTGTTGCTTCGATCCTGGGTCGCCTGCCGACCGTCGAGGAGTACATGGAATACGCTGGCAAGATCGACAGCATGGCGGCCGATATCTACCGCTACCTGTCCTTCGACCAGATTGCCGAGTTCCGTGAAGCTGCTGCGAACGCCAACATCCCGGTCGTTCAAGCCTAACGCTGCAACGCAATGAAAAACGCCGCCCATCGTGAGATGAGCGGCGTTTTTTTATGCCTGTTGGAGGGTGGTTATCTGTTCGGGCCTCTTCGCTGGCTTGCCAGCGATGGCGGAGTGTCAGTCGACATCATTGCTGATAACTCACCGCTTTCGCGAGCAAGCCCGGCTCCAGGGCAAAAAAAACCGCTGTGCCTGGGCAGGCACAGCGGTTCTTGTCGATTGCAACCGCGTTACATCGCCAGCTTGTAAACCAGTGCGGAAATCGCCACCAGACCTACCGCCGTAACAAACACGTTAGACGCCTGACCACGATAGCGCGCCATCGCCGGAACCTTGCGAATCGCATACATCGGCATCAGGAACAGAATCGCCGCGATTACCGGGCCGCCGACAGTTTCGATCATGCCCAGAATACTCGGGTTCAGCGTCGCAATGATCCAGCAGATCACCAGCATGAACGCCGCCACGATGCGATCCAGTGCCTTGGCGCCCGGACGCTTGCCGCTCTTCACGATCAAGCCTTTCAAGCCCTCACTGGCACCGATGTAGTGACCGAGGAACGATTTGGAGATCGCTACGAATGCAATCAACGGTGCCGCGAAGGCGATGGTCGGGTTGCTGAAATGATTGGCCAGATAAGACAGGATCGACAGATTCTGCTCTTTGGCTTCGGCCAACTGCTCCGGCGACAACGTCAGTACGCAACTGAAGACGAAGAACAGCACCATCGCCACCATCAACAAGTGCGCGCGGGACAGGATCTGCGAGCTGCGCTCTTCAGCATGAACGCCATAGCGACGCTTCTGATCGACCGCAAACGCCGAGATGATCGGCGAGTGGTTGAACGAGAACACCATCACCGGAATTGCCAGCCACAACGTGTGCAGCAGCGCGGATGGTGCCGGCACGTGCGAAGCGGTGGCGAGAATGCCGCCGTTCCAGTGTGGAATCAGGTAAACGGCGAGGAACAGCAATGCGACGATAAACGGGTAAACCATCAGGCTCATCGCCTTGACGATCGCCTGCTCACCGCAACGCACCACCGCCAGCAGACCAAGGATCAGCACGAACGACAACAGCGCGCGCGGTGGCGGCGTGATGTGCAGTTGGTGTTCGAGGAAACTGGCGACCGTATTGGTCAGACCGACGCTGTAGATCAGCAGGATCGGGAAAATAGCGAAGAAATACAGCAGCGTGATCAGTGCACCGGCCTTGATGCCGAAATGCTGCTCGACCACTTCCGTGATGTCGGCGCCTTCGCGACCGGACAGTACAAAGCGGGTCAGGCCACGGTGCGCGTAGAACGTCATCGGGAACGCCAGCAGCGCGAGGATCACCAGCGGCCAGAAGCCACCCAGACCTGCGTTGATCGGCAAAAACAGGGTACCGGCGCCGATGGCCGTCCCAAACAGTCCCAACATCCAGGTGGTGTCCTGGCGATTCCAGCTCGAAAGTTCAGCGGGTGCTGCTGCATCAAAGCGTTCTTCGACGCTATTGGCCTGATCATTCATCCGGTCGGATCTCCGCATTCCGGTCACTTGCCACTCGGTCAGGACGCGTCGGAAAAAACCGACAGACATGCTCCGGCCGAAACAGGGGCGCGATTCTCCGCGATAAATGAGCAGAAGCAAAGACTTAGCTGAGGAATGGTTGTGCGGAGCAGATCCGTTTGGCGTCGTTTTAGGGAAATTATCTGTCGTAAACAGGTATTCATGATGTCGTTAATAGGCACACGCAAGGGTATTCAGATGGCTCGAACCAACACCATCACGAAAGCGATCCCCACCGCGCCCATCATCATTCCAAGGCTAAACAGCAAAACCGTTTCACGCCTTTCAGCTTTGCGAAAGGGCTTCATGGCTTCTCTGAACTCAAACTCCTCTTGATACAGTCGGTCTATCCTGGCTCTGCTTTCCTCTGTGCTCATACTGCCCCCTTCTCTTTTTTGGTGCTCTGAATCAACACGCATGCGCAACGGCAACCTGCTGCGCTCTCTTACAGCTTCAAATAAAGCCCAACGGCGGTGGCAATTGCAGTTAATGCCCCAGCCCCCACCACAAGGGGATACAAGAAAGTCTCAAGTTTCAGTTTTGCTTCCTCCGCCAGAAACTTGCGCCTCTCCGCACCGAGCTTTTGGGTTTCCGTTTGTAGCCTTTCGAGCTCCACATTTTTGTGGTCATCAAGATGCATGAACCTTCCTTGGCTGCTGACAGTTAGCGCTCGGGAAGCTTTTCCATCCTGGACCACCTCCCATTACTGCCCCATGATTTCGCGTTAACCGTCTGCCCGATAGCAGACGGCTCTGCCAAATGCGTAGGTAAAATCCGTGAGCTTCGTAGGTAGCCTCATACAAAAACAGCAACGAGGTCATCACCCCACACTTTCAATTTGGTTGATATGTTCTAGCGTGAATGAGTCCTCTCCCCCCGGAGTCCTCTGCCCATGCCCCTCGTTCGCGTCGACATCAAACAAAACCCCGACCCCACCTTCGCCAAACGCATCGGCGAGCAGATCTATTCCGCCCTGCGCAGTTGTATCGATGTGCCCGAGCACGACAACTTCCAGATCCTCACCGAGCACGACAGCCAGCACTTCGTCTACGACCCGCAATATCTGGGGATCCAGCGCAGCGATGGCGTGGTGTTCATTCAGATCACCATCAGTGAAGGGCGCTCGGTGGAGAAAAAGCAGTTGCTGTTCAAAACCATTGCCGAAAGCCTGCACACACAGCTCGCGGTGCGCCTGGAAGACGTGTTCATCAATCTGGTCGAGGTCAAGAAAGAGAACTGGTCATTCGGCAATGGCATCGCGCAGTACGTCACTTGAGCGGGTGATTGACAGCCCGCGCCTGATCGTTCAGTCACGTGCCAATCTTCGCCGCACGCCACACCGGCCCGGAAGGCTCACCGATTGCTGCTGGCAGTCCATTATGGCAATTGCTGCCAGCGCTTGAGCTGGACGCTGACATCGACACCCTCTTCGACAAATCCCGCCCGAATGCCTTTCATGGCACTCAATTGGCTCGGCCGAATTTGACGCAACCTGATCTCCTGAGGTTGCGTCAATCAGTCATTTGTAACCACATCGGTTTTCCTACATAGCGTGTAATCAACTGAACCCACCAGCGAACGGGATGACAGAGAAGACCTAATAACAAGGACATAACTCATCGACAACTCAGAATAGTCCTACAACTTGCACACCCCAAAACAATAAACACAAAATATTACTTGAAATCAAATAACAATCCATTTGTTACAAGCAACTACCTGACTATTGAACATTCTTCCAGTCGAGGGCTATATTTTTTACGCCCTGAATACAAACAACCAACAGCAAATAATTTCAAAGATGACAATGAGGACATCGCATGCACAAGAACACGATTATCTGTCTGTTACTCGCAGCGCTGTTTATCCCTCACGTCAGCGCCGCTCAAACGGCAGACGTGCGCCAACTGGCCTCCTCGCCGCGATGGCTGACCACCAAGGTCTACATCGACGGCGCACCGGAAACCGACGTCAAAGCGAATTACCCCGGCGTCGTTGGTATATCGACGTGGGATCCCGAGCGTAATCGATACGAGTTCTTTTACACCGATACAGGCGAATCGAAGTACAACAATGGCGGTGGCGGTTATTTCTTTGTCACCGGCGATCAGCGACAGCACATTCTAGTGCCGGATATCGGCCCGACCAAAACGCAGGTGAGACGCCTGGAAACATTGAATAACCGTGAATTCACTTATTCTCGGGAAGTCCCTCGCGACATGGTCGAAAACAACCCTCTCGTGCGTATTCATGTCGTTCATGCTCCCTACACCGGAACAATAGAAACCAAGTCCGCCATCAAACAATAAAATCAGGAGTTCGCTATGCAAAAGCCACTTAAAACCCTGCTGATGTCGACGTTACTCATCTCTTCGCTCTATTGCGCCGGGGTCAGCGCGCAAGCCGCTACCCAACCCGCAAAAACCGCCGTCGCCACCGCTGACAACGCGATGATGCTGACCGTGTTTCTGAAACATGATCAAACCCGACCGCTTAGTGAACTCAAGGCCCAGCTCGCGCAACAGGGTTTCCATAAAACGTTTCCCCCGGCCGGAGTCGAGGTGGTGAGCTGGAACATCATGATGGGTATCGGCCAGGTCGTTACCGTGCGCTTTCCTGTCTCGCGTCTGGCGGAAGTGAACCTGGCGCTGGAAAACACCGCATGGGGCAGTTACCGCACCGAGTTCTATCCAACCTACGATATCAAGCCGAACGCAATGGCTGAACAAGCCAAAGCCCTGGCGGCCCAATGAACCGACAGCACACCGGATCACCGGTGTGCTGCCAGCCTTGCTTCTTGTCCGAAGCCGTCCAGAATCAAAGCACCACTGCGTGAATGGCAATGATTGCCAAGTCGCTGCGGATTCAGCACTCTGAAACAACTTTCGCGACCAACCCGCAGCGTTCACAGGAGCCGCGCAATGCCCGCAACCGTTCTGGTACTGGTTGAAACCATCAATGACTATTTGCCGATCCTCGAACACCAGGGCTTCCACCTGATTCTCGCGCCCACCCCCGCCGAACGTGCGCAAGCCATTGCCACCCACGGTAGCCGCATCGACGCAGTGCTGACCCGTGGCCCATTGGGCCTCACCGCCGATGAAATCGCTGCCCTGCCCGCGCTGAAGATCATCACGGTGATCGGCGCCGGGTACGAGCACGTCGACCTGCAAGCCGCGAGCAACCGCGGCATCACCGTCACCAACGGCGCCGGGGTCAATGCCTCGTCAGTGGCCGACCATGCGATGGCGATGCTGCTGGCGCTGGTCCGTGACATTCCGCGTTGCGACGCTGCCGTACGCCGTGGGGAGTGGCCGAAGATCATGCGCCCGTCCCTGGCCGACAAACGCCTGGGGATACTCGGACTCGGCGCAGTGGGTATGGCGATCGCCAAACGCGCAAACCTCGGCTTCGACATGGAGATCAGCTATCACAGCCGACAGGTGCGCAACGATGTGCCGTACGCGTTCTGCTCGACGCCGACCGAACTGGCGCGAGCGTCGGACTTCCTGATCGTCGCCACGCCCGGCGGCGTCGGCACACAGCATCTGGTCACCCGCGCGGTACTCGAAGCGCTCGGCCCGAAAGGATTCATCGTCAATATTGCCCGCGCCAGTGTGATCGCCACGACGGATCTGATCACCGCCCTTGAACAACGCAGAATTGCCGGCGCTGCGCTGGATGTATTCGACCACGAGCCACAAGTGCCGGATGCGCTGAAAACCCTGAGCAACGTGTTGCTGACACCCCATGTCGCCGGCCTGTCACCGGAAGCGACGCAAGGCACGGTAGAACTGGTGGGCAAAAATCTCGTGGCGTTCTTCTCGGGCGAGCCAGTGCTGACGCCCATCGCACTGCCACCGAAACTCAACAACCAGCGCGTTCACTAAAGGACGCCGAGCAACGTCCACAAACGCCGCGATTCGGCGTCGGCACTGATCAACTCACCGAGCAATTCGCTCAGCGGCTTGTTGCCCCACTCGACCCCTCGCCGGATCAGATACGGCACCGGGCTGTGGGGTTCGGTGCGGGCCAGGTATTCGGCGATCAGCAGCAGTTGGCGATACGCCTCTTCGCGATTGGCCGGCTCACGCAAGGCCAAGGCTACCGGTGCGGGTTTTTCCGGCTGTGCAACGGCGACGGGGGCTTCGACCAGCGGCGGTGGCGGTGCCGGTTGTTGTGGGTGCATGGCGATAAACTCCTGAACCAGTTTCAGCAACGCCTGGATGGTGTCCTGCAAAGGGCGCAATCCCGGCGCCTGATCCCCCAGATAGGCATCACTCCAAGTGTTGAGCCGTTGCAAGTGTTGCAGACTCAGGAGCAGATTGCCCTGAGTGCGCAGCCAGAATGCCAGCGGCGTGGCGCGCACTTGTTCGTTGAGTTTCTTCTGTTCATTGCGCGCGGTTTCCGCTGAGGTCTTGGCGTTCTTGCTGTCGTTGGTCTGCACTTGCTGCACCTGCAAGCGCCGCCAGACTTCCAGGGTGTAAGCCTCGAAATCGCTGTTGCGGCTACCGAACAACGGCACCCGCGTGAGCAATATTTCACTGTAGCGGCGCACCAGCCATTCCAGCGGAATAACCCGCCACGACTGGTCGCCCTCCTCGGCTTGCGGATGCAACTGTTCGGGAAAGCGCTCACACAACCCGACGATCAGCGCCAGACTGCCGGGCAACCCGTCCAGCGCTTGCAGGTGCAGCCATGCCTCGCCGAGCCAAGCGCTGAGCATCAGGTCCTTGCTGCGCTCAAGCAATAACGCGGTGGTGATTTTCTCCACTTCCGGCCAGTTCGCCCGTTTCAGTGTCGATTGCCACACCCCGGTCGGCAGGCTGGCGTCGTCTTCGCGACGCAGGTCGCGTAACTGGTCGAACTCACGTTCATAGCGCAGATCAACGCCGCACGGCATATCCGCGCTGAGCGGTGCGAGCAGCAGCTCAATCAGGTCCGGCACAGTGGTCGATGGCAGGCTCACAAGTCCTCCTTCTGCGATTCAAGGGCGACAGTGGTACCGGTCACCTGAAACGGTGAACGCGGCGCGCGGGTGGGCAACGGTGCAATCGACAGCGGCAATTTCGAACCTTGGCTCATCAACGACAGACGCACGAACATCCGCGTGAATTCGCTGGTGACGCTGTCCGGCGCCCCGGTCACGGGTAAACGCAGCGTCAGCGGGAAATCGGTGTAATCCACGTTTGGCTGACGCTGCACCGAGAAATGCGCGCGCATCAGGCGCAGCAATGACCATGGCCCGCCGTACTCCCAACCAGCCTCCAGATCACGCACCACCAGATTCGGTTGCAGTGGATCATTGACTGGCCGCTCCTTGCCGTTACGCGCCCAGCGCAGGGTCAAGCGGACAGGCTGGCCGACCATCCAGCGCAGGTTCGGTTGCTCGGCTGCCGGATAGTTGATTTGCTGATTGCCAGCGAGCAAGCCCCAGGCAATCACCTGATCGGCGCCCAGCTCATCATCGCGATCGGTGCGCCAGCGCACGTCCAGCTCGACGCCAAGGATGCCGCTCTTGTCACGCACGAACAGCGGCGTCAGCCAAGTGCTGGCCTGCTTCAAGCGGTTGAGAAAGTCCGCCGCGGCCAGGCGCTCCGGGGTCTGGCTGGTGGCAAGGCCGGCCTGCGCGACCGGCAGCTTTTTGTCGATCAGTTGCAGAAAATATTCAACCCGCGCCGGATCGGCGTCCTGCATCTGCACGCCGTTAGCGAACGGAAAGCGATCCGCCAGATATTGATTGAAGTAGTTGGCCAGCTCATTCCACGCCGCAGCGGCCTGTTGCACTTGCAGCATCTGGCAACGCTGCATGGCCTCCTGCTGCAACTCCACCGCGCGCATCGCCAACGTGCCGCGCCCGCCGGCGACGTTGGCGGTCTGCAACATTTGCAGGCAGGAATTGACGTCCATCTCGACGAAGTCGCGACTGACCAGTTGCTCGATCTGTGCCGGCGAACTGGCCGGGTTGGCCTCTTTGTATTTGCGCAGTTCGTCGTTGAGCGCACTGAACTGCGTCACGCGTTCGTAATCCAGTGCCGACAGATTGGCTTGCTGCGTTGTCAGCCACTGCAACGATGACGTCCGCCGCTCAGTGATGCCGAGCATGGTGTTGAACTGCTGCTTGAGGCTCAGTTTCAAGTCCTGCACGTCGCTGGCGCCGAACAGTTCCAGACCGAGGTTTTTCGAACCGTCCCACTGGCTGATTTCGGCCCTTCCGCCGAACAGCGGTTGCGCGGTGATTTCATCCAGACCGCCAATAATCTGCGCCATGGCGCGGCGGTTGAGCGCCGCTTGCAGGCGGGTGGAGAGATCCGGACGATGCACCTCGACGAAAGCCTTCTGCAGGGCCATGGCTTGTTCGGCCTGCACATTGAACACCGCGTAAGGATGCGCCTGGTCGTTATGATCCTTGAGGCTCAACCACATCGCCTGGGCGGCGGCACGCTCGGCGGCCTTGAGTACCGCAACGCGATAGTCCGGTGGAATGCGTGGCAGTTCTTCGGCGATGTAGCTGTTGTAGTCGGCGAAATACTTCAGCGATTCATTGAGGTCATCACCGTCCACGGTCTGGCCTTGCATATTGACGTTGTCTTCGCTGGCACGCAGGGCGACGGAAACGAAGTCACGCTTGAACAGCGCCTGTATCGCGTTATCGAGTTTCACCACTTGCTCTTGCAAGGCCAATTGCCCGCTGACTTGCTGCACCAGCAGATTGTCCCGCGAACCGATCTGTGCGATCCATTGGTCGCGGAAACTCTGCTGCAAGCGTGACGCTTGCGTGTCGAGGTCTTGTTGGACTTGCGCGCCCAACAATGTGCTCTTGCCCACTTTGGCGAGGAAGTCACCATAACCCGGCACCAGCTCCTGGCCCTTGCCGCGACTCCACGTCGAATTGGTCAGGGCGATCGCCGCTTGCAGATCGTCGACCAGCGCGGTCAGGTCTTCCAGCTCCCGCAGGCTGTTGCCACTGCCGGCCTCCAGTTGATCGAGGTGCAACTTGAGGTAACCGGCCTTGCTGACAAAGTTGTCGGCGAGGAAATATTGATCCAGCCAGCGCTGCATCAACCCGGAAAAGTTGCTGACGATCTGCGGCCGGTCAACGCTCAGATCAAGCGCCTGCAAGCTGCCGTCTTCGCCGGCCACCAGCAGCCGATTGTAGAAAGCTGCATAGGGCAAGGTGCCCGTATTGAGGTTCAGTGACAGCGCGTTGTTGCTCAGTTGCACCAGGTCGTCCAGCGGCGCGCGAGGGTTGTTCTGCACTTGATTGAACAACTGGTTCTGCTGCTCCAGACGCAAGGCCCGATCCACCAGATCGTTCGCCTTCAGATAGTTCTGCCACTGCGACGGGTCGTCGCTTTCGACACTGCTGCGCCGATCGGTGCTGCGGATCGCCTTGATCTGTGCCAGTTGCGCGCTCAACAGGTCATGCAGCGGCACCATGATGTGGCGCTGGGTGGACTGCAACACTTGCTGCTCAAGCTGATTGTCCAGCGAAGAAAACCACGACGTCGGAAACACCAGAGAAACGTAGTTCCAGTGCGGCGCACGCTCCAGCACACGCCAGAAGGTCTGCACGTTGCGTCGGGTCGAGTCGACCCGCTGTGCCTCGTCGCTGATCGCCACGTAGCCCTTTTGCGCGCCTTGCATCTGCCGCGCCAGTTCGTGGGCATCCTTGACCGACACCTGCCAGACCCAAAGCATCGCCACCGCCCAGATCACCCCGACCACCAGCGCCACACCGGCCGTCAATCGTTGCCAACGCTGACGCAAGCGCAACAGACGCGGCACGCCTTGCGCCAAGCCTCGCTCGCCGACCAGGCGCTGGCGCCACAACTGGCGCACGAACACGCTTTGCTGCAAGCCGCTGTCGTCAGCAGAAAATCCATCTTTGGCATCCTCCGACGCTTGGCTCGCGCTCAAATAGACACCGCGAAAACACGGCGCTTCACCCTGAGCGTTACCTTGGAACACTGGCTCCAGAACACTCTGCAAACCGCGCCGCAAGGTTTCCAGACGCTCCGGCAAGGCGTAAAGATCAGCGCTCAACTGGCCGGACAAGGTGCCGATTTCGATGATGGCTTCGGCTATGGCGCGATGGATGCGATCGAGCGCCTGATCGCTCCACTGCCCTTGCCAGACCGCATCGCGTGAATAAGGTGACGACCAGCCCAGGGTACGTTCGCGGGCCTCTTCGGGCAGCGCACTGATCAGCTCCTGAAACCCTGGCAGCTCTTCAAGTCCGGTAATGATCACGTACACCGGCACACTCAGACCAAAACGTTGCAGCAGATCGATGAAGCGCCGGCGCGCCGCCAGACCGAGGCTGGCGGCCTGTTCCAGATTGCTCAGACGACTGACCGGCACCAGCCAGACCACACCGTCCAGCGGGCGCTTGCTGCGCATCCGCAAGATCAAACCGAGCAAACGCCACCAGCCGCCACGCTGCAAATGCATACCGTCGTCGGGCAGAAACAACGCCTGCGGCACCACCAGCACGGCGCCTTCGGGATCCGACCACCAGCGGCCGAACCACGCGGGTTTATCGGTCGGTTGCAGACGCCATTCATTGACCAGTTGCGTGCCCTGGGCTTCGTCGCCGAGCATCAACAGCCATGGCATCTGATAGCGGTCGTGACTGCCCTGCTCCTGCTCCATTTGTCGCACGGCTGCGTAGAAACTGCGGATCGCTGCGCCACTCTGGGTGCGCAGCCACCACACCGCCACGGCGATGATCACCACAACCAGCAGCAGAGCGACGACCCACACGACTATCGTCAGGGTACTCATGAGTCTTGCTCCGCTGGCACCACCGAGTCGATGATCTGCAGCACCGGTTCCAGCTCCGACTGAATGTCACGCCAGAGGAACTGGCCAAGGCCGGTCAGCAACAGCACCATCGCCAGAATCCCCAACGCCAGGCGAAAGCCATCCGGCAGCGCCGTGCGCACCGGCAATTGCAAGGGCGAGGTCAGCGACGGCTGCACCAGGCGCTGACTGACATCGCTATAACTCGCTTCGTCCTGCCAGGCAAAGGTGTACAGCGCCAACCGCCACTTCTCCAATTGCGCCTGGCTGTGTTCGCCACGCAGACGCCCATGAAAGCCGAGGATCAGGCACTGCAGATACACGTTGGCCAGATCGCGGCTGGTCGGTTGCTGTTCGTCGAGCAATGTCTGAATCGCCGCTGGCACTTGTTCGCCGGCCTGACGACTGGAATACAGACGCGACTCCAACGGTTTGTCCTGCCACGCCGACTGCCCGGGCCAAGGGGTGAACAGCAGGGTTTCGTCGACCAGCGCGACGAACGCATAGACCAGCGCCTTGACCTGATCAGTCGCCGAATCACCGACCCGCGCATAAGCGGTGCGCCACAATCGCTGTGAAGCCTGTGTCGAGAGGTCGACAATGGTCTCCACCAGCGCCGCTTCGTCCTCGCTGTCCTTGGGCAATTGCACCCAGTCCTGTTGCCATTGCTGCCACCCCTGGCGGAACGCGCTGCTCAACGGTGCGTCCTGCAACCCAAGGCTTGCGGCACTTCCTTGCGACATACGGCGTTCCTTGTGTGATCAGACACTTTCACTGTTCTGGGCGACAAACAGCACCACTTGCCACGGACTGCTGGTCGGCTTCGCCGCCGGTGCGGCGATCATCAGCGGCAGTTGCGCGTCGAACCACGCGCCTTCGGCCGTCAGCACAAACAGCCGCGTGTCCTCGCCGACGCTGTAGGCCACCTGCTCGCTGCGACTCATGGCCTGATGGGACAAACCGCTCATGCGCTGACGACTGAGCAGCGCGATGTGCGGCGCCGAAGCGATGATCGCGCCGCGCAACCAGTCGCTCGCGGCTTGCTCGCTGGCACCATTGGGCATGCGCAGACCGATGACCAGACGCTGACTCGGCTGCTCGTCCGGCAGTTGAATTGAAAAGCTCTGTTCACCGCGTTCGAACGGCAGGCTGCGGTAGCCGGCGCGGATCAGTTCGAGGGTGGTTTCCAGCCATTGCAGCACCGCGTCATAACCGCGCTGCAATTCGACAAAATCCAGCGGGGCAAACGCCGGCACGCCGGCCAGCGGATCGAGCGCCGACCACGCGCCCGCCAGTCCGAGCAAGTGCACATAAAGGGTTTGCGGATGGGCGATGCGGCTGCTCAGTGCGCCTTCGACTTCCGGCAGGCGTGCCCACAACGCGGTCAACTGCCGACGGATTTCCAGCGCGTCGTCTTGATTGCCGGCCTGCTGCGCCTGTCGCAAACGGCCGCCGAGAAACAGGCACTTTTCCCGTGCCCGCGCACAGAGACCGGCGATGCGTCGACCGAGCGCGGATTCCGGTAACAGGATCGGGGTCGGCGGGGTGTAAGACAGCGACAGGAAGCCACCGCCCTCCTTGCGGATTTTCAGCAGCGGCAGGCAGATCGAATCGGCCTTGTTCAGTTGCGTGCACAGGCGTGGATTGGGGCGCCACACGGTGATCGACTCAGGGAATTCGCCGCTGGTGAGATCCGGTAGCGCGTCGCCCACCACCGACTGCAAGCGACCCTTGAGCGGCAGCAACTGCCCGGCCCGCCACATCGGGCTGATCGCCAGGTAAACGGTAACCGTAGCGTCGTCGGTGGCATCGATCGCCGCGCCGACATCCAGTTCCAGCGTCGGCCCGATCCCCGCCTGCAAATCCACGGGCAAGCCGTCGGGCATCGTCCCTTGCAGCGACACTACCCGCACCACCCCGGCACTCAGCGCCGAAGGGTCGAACTCCATGTGGCTGACACCCCAGAACCACGGGTTGCAGGCTTGCGCCAGATGCGCACCGAGCGCTTCGGCCCGCAGCCCTTGCAACTGAAAATGCTGCGGCAGCAATTGCATGCCTTCGTGCCAGCAAACCGCGTCAGGTAGCAGACTCATACGACTCCCTTCGACAAGGCCGCGATCCGGCGGCAGCGGTGGTTTCTCAGTGTCCGGTGGCGTTGACCAGGCTCATCTCGCGACTGTCGAATTTCAGCCACGCCTCGCTCTGATCATCGAGCCGCAAGCGGTGTGCTCCGGGTGTGGTATAGCTGGCGAAGACCAAAAGTCCAGCGGCTTTCTTGCCCCCCAACGGGAAGGGTTGG
>NZ_UTHA01000100.1 GCF_900582195.1 Pseudomonas viridiflava | reverse complement strand
CTGGGGGCTGTTGCGTGAAGATCCGGATTATCTGGCCGTTGCCGAGCGTGTCCAGCAACTGGAACTGTATCGACAGGCCGCCGAGGCGCTGGGCATCGAGGTGCCGAGCGCTACGTTGCGCAGCAGTCAGTTGATCGATGGCAGGGTCTGGGACGGCAGTGATCCGGCCGCCTATGCGCGCAGTTTCAAGATCAACGCCTGGGCCGATAACGTGCCCGTCGCTGCCCGTCGTTGAAGGAGAACGTGACCATGCTGCGTATCCTGCTGATCAATGACACGCCAAAGAAAGTCGGTCGCCTGA
>NZ_UTHA01000098.1 GCF_900582195.1 Pseudomonas viridiflava | reverse complement strand
GCAGAAGCAGCAGCCTGAGCTACGCGGCCACCGGATACGGCGATCGCCAGGTTGTTTTTCTGCTGGTTGAAGTTGCCGGCAGTGACGTTGATGCCGATGTTACCGGAACCATTGTTGCCTGCGTTGTTGAGCGTAGCGTTGTTGAAGGTGGACGAGTTTTTCACATAGTTGTTGTTGTTGACTTGAGTGGCGCTCGAAGCAGCAACAGCGTTACCGAAGATGAAGCTTTCATCAGCTGTGGCCAGCGCAGCAGCGTTGTCCTGCTGGTTGCCGTCGCCGGCTGCAACGTTGGCGCCCATGTTGCCATTTGAACCGTTGAGCGAATCACTGGCATTAGCGTTGTTCAGAGTGCCCTGGTTTTTCACCACGTTGCCGTCGCTGTCTTGCACGTCAAGCACGGCGGCACCGGCGCCTGCGGTGATTTGCAGCAGTTGTTCCAGGGTTGGGCCTTTAGGCTGGTTATTACCATGCCCGTTGCCGTGTCCGTTGCCATGCCCATTACCACGATCGTCATCACGACCGCCTGCCTGTGCTGCGATTGCCATCACTGCTGCAAGTGCGAAAACCAGTGGTTTGAGAGCCATTGTAGGTTTCATGGTGTTTCTCCATCGTGCTTATTAGTTGGTTAAGTGTTGGTACTTTCTAATTGCACTGCTTTTGTTGTTTGGGTCAGTCAGCGACCCGGATGCTCAGGGTGTTAGCCATTCGGTTCCCCACCCCGGCACTCTGGTTCACCTGGATTACCCCGCGGCTGCCGGTGAAGGCCTGATCACTTGTCGTGACCTGGCGACTGCCGGATGAGGTACCAGTTGCTCCTGAGCTCGGTAAAAGCGCCACGTTCTGTTGCGAAAGGGCACTGTCGTCAACGCTTTGCGGGGCAGCACTGATGCTGACGCGCGTGACGTTGGCCATCTGGTTGTTGGCCCCGGCGCCCTGGTTCACACCGAGGATGCCGTTGCCATTGCTGAAAGAGGTGCCGCCGATGGTTGCGCTGGCGTCCATCGAGCGCGAGGCAGGTGTATCGATTTTTTGCATGACGCTGTTAGTGGCACGGGATTCGGTGCCGATTGCCACTGCCTTGACGTTGGCCTGTTGCATTTGATCGCCAGCCGCCTGGTTGACGTTGAAGTTGCCGCGATACTGGACGCCGGAATCCTGAATGTTGGCGTTGTTCAAAGAAGCGGGATCGGCGGCCATGACACTGGAGCAGGCCAGCAAAGCAGTCAGCAGGAGGGAACGATTCATTTCATTGGCCTCCGGCCATGCGGGTCAGGGGAGCAAGGCCGGAACTCATGGCGCGATTGATCGTGCCGGAAATCGCACCGCCGGAACCGCCGCCGTGTCCTGCGCTCATACCGGGCATGCCGTTTGGATTGGTGACGGTATTGAGGCCTGGCAGATTGCCGCCCGCCTGGACGTTGTTGACGGTGCGGAACGAGCTGCCGCTGGCGACGCCGGCGAAGTCGCCATCGCTCAGTTCGGTGCTGTTGACGCTGGCATTGATGCGGGCGGACGGGTTGGCATTGACGGTGGTCGGGTAGGGGTCTTTGCCGCCATTGCGACCGATCGGGATCGGCTGGACATCGCGGTTGAGGACGATGACGCCATTGCCTTCCGCCTGCACGTTGAAGCTGATCAGCGTACTGGCTGCTGATCCGATCAGCAGAAGGCAGGTCAAACCTTTTTGGATATTCCCCACGGCTGCAATTCCTTCTTCAGTGGGCTGGCCCGAGTCAGCGTTGTGAAGGAGAGAGCGAAAGCTGTGCCGCTTTTTAAAAGTTTTTGGGTTTCAATGAGTTGCAGAATAAGCGCGCAGGTTCGATCCCCGGCCTGTTTCAATCTTGAAACACGCATGGGTGTGCCGACCTGTCCATTGGCTTAACAAAGCTCTGGAACAAGGGTTGCAGCGGTGTGTATCAGCCGTGTAACAACCGGGATGACAAAGCGATGAACAGTGCTTAAACGGGCTCTTTGCAAGCGGAGGAGTGTTTCAGGAACGGACACTTTGTCCCCAAAACAGAGGAAAGCGCCGGGGAAGGTGACCCATTGTCCGGGTCACTCAGCCAGTAATTGCTCGACGGCCGCAAAGGCCTGCAACTGGCGCTCGGACCAATTGCCTTGGATAACCCGATAAGTCTGATGGTGATGGTCCAGCCAGTGTTGTGTCGCCTGATAAAACGCCATTCGCTCGCCCAGGTCCGGTTGGCAGCGCTGACCGTCATCGGTCCAGTCGATCTGCTCTGGCGAGAGTAAAAGGTGCAGGTCGTAATGCCGCGTCAATAACTCGGGCTCCAGCCACGCTGGACAGTCGCCGAACAGCGTCCGGCTCCAAAGGATATTGCTCAGCAGATGGGTGTCGAGAATCAGCAGCGCCGGCTGTTGCGCTCGCGCTTCGTCTTCCCATTGCAACTGCCCCCGGGCGATATCAGGGATGTCGGCCAGGCACGTATCGCGAGGATTGAGTTCGATAAACCGACGCACGTACTCATCCACACGCACGCCGCCGAAGCGTTGCTCCAGGCCCGCCGCCAGCCAGCTTTTACCCGTGGATTCGGGGCCGGTCAGGACCACGACCTTCATGTGCGCAACGCCGGGTCAGTGCGCCATTCGCGAAAACCTTGAATCGCCAGCAAGGTGAACAGCCCGTACAGCGCGGCGGTGAGGTACAGCCCTTTATAGATGAACAGGCCGACAAAAATCACATCGAGCACGAACCACAGCGCCCAGCATTGCAGGCGTTTCTGCGCCATCCACAGTTGCGCGACCAGGCTGAAACCGGTCAGCGCGGCATCGAGCCACGGTTGCGCGGCGTCGGTCCAATGGGCCATGGCCGCGCCGAGCAGCAGGCTGCCAACCGCGCCAACGCTGAGGCCGAGCAGCAGAGAGCGGCGATCGAGGCGCGTGACCTGACGACCGTCATGCATCGTCCCGGCGCGGGTCCATTGCCACCAGCCATAGACTTGCAGCGCGGCGTAGATCACTTGCAGCAACATGTCCGAATACAGCTTCACTTCAAAGAAGATCCAGCTATAGAGCAACACCATGACCAGACCGATCGGCCAGCACCACGGATTCTGTTTGACCGTCAGCCATACGGCGATCACGCCGAGGGCGGCGGCAAACAGTTCAAGCCCGGACATGGGGGTTCCTTGGGGGAGTGAAAGAAGGGGGCGGATTGTACTGCATTCGCCCAGACACTGATGATCGCTGTAGATCAAAAGCCCCTCACCCTAACCCTCTCCCAGAGGGAGAGGGGACTGACCGAGTTGGATTTTCGAGATACGCCGACCTGATCTTTCTGCGTTGAATCTATAATCGACTCGATTTTTCAGGTCGACGTATAGCTTGAGACACCTCGGTCGGCCCCCTCTCCTCGGGGAGAGGGCTGGGGTGAGGGGCGGGCTCACCACAGTTACACGGGTCAGACGCGGAACTGGCGCAGAAGGCCGTTCAGTTGTTCGCTCAATTGGCCGAGGCGCAGACTGGCCGCACTCGACTGCTCGGCCGCGATCGCCGTGCTGTGCGAGAGGCCAGCAGCCTGCGTCACGTTCTGATTGATGTCCTCGACCACATGCGCCTGTTGCAGCGTGGCGCTGGCAATCGACGCATTCAGACCATTGAGATTGCGCAGTGCCTGGCCGATGGCATTCAGACTCGCCCCGGCCAGTCCCGCTTGTTCGATGGTTAATTGCGACGCCTTGCTGCTGTCGCCGATTACCTTTACGGCGGCTTCGGAATGGTTCTGCAGACGTTCGATCATCGACTGGATTTCCGCGGTCGATTTCTGTGTACGCTGCGCCAACAAGCGCACTTCATCGGCCACCACGGCAAAGCCGCGACCCTGCTCGCCGGCCCGCGCCGCTTCGATTGCGGCGTTGAGCGCGAGCAGGTTGGTCTGCTCGGCAATCGAGCGGATCACTTCCAGCACGCTGCCGATCTGGGTGCTTTCGGCCGCCAGGGTGCGAATCACTTCAACGGCTTGATCGATGGTCCCGGACAACTTGTCGATCTGCTGCAAGCTGCCATCGATGTTGATCTGGCCCTGTTGCGCCTGCGCCTCGGCATCACGCATTTCCGCAGCGGCGTGCTCGGCGTTCTTCGCCACGTCCTGCACGCCATAGGTCACCTCGTTGATCGCTGTGGCCACCAGTTCCATCTGCTGCGACTGCTGCTGGCTGCGTTGCTGGGCCTGCGAGGCGTCGTTCCCCAGTTCGCTGGACGACTGGCCCAGGGCACTGGCCGACACCTGCAAGTCACCAATCACCCGGCGCAGTTTGGCGGTGAACGCGTTGAAGTGATGCGCCAGCTCGGTGACTTCATCCTTGCCGTGGGTATCGAGGCTACGGGTCAGATCGCTTTCGCCGCTGGCGATGTTAGCCATGGCGTTCACGGTTTCCTGTAGCGGACGGACGATGCTGCGCGCAATCAGAATCACCAGCAGCGCCATGATCAGCGCAATCGCCAGACCGATGACCGTAGCCTTGATCACCTGGCCCTGGAATTCGGCCTGGACGTCGTCGACGTAAACCCCGGAGCCGAGCACCCAGCCCCACGGCTCGAACAGTTTGACGTAGGAAGTCTTGGCCACCGGCTCACTGGCACCCGGTTTCGGCCAGCGGTAGTCGACCATGCCGGCGCCTTTGGCCTTGGCGATGGCGACCATTTCGTTGAACACCGCAAAGCCGTCCGGATCGCGGATCGCCGAAAGGTTCTGGCCTTCGAGTTTCGGGTTGGTGGGGTGCATGACCATCACGGGCGTGAGGTCGTTGATCCAGAAGTAATCGCTCTGGTCATAGCGCAGACCACGAATGGCGGTGAGGGCCTGTTTCTGCGCGGCCTCCTTGCTGAGGGTGCCGGAGGTTTCGAGGTCGTGGTAATAGGTCAGCAGGCCGCTGGCCGTCTGTACCACGTGCTGGGTTTTCTGGGCTTTGGCGTGATACAGGTCTTCGTGGATCTGCTTGAGCATCAACACGCCCAAGGTCAGCAACATGACCACCGCCACAATCAAGATGAGCCACAAGCGTCGGCTGATCGACACACTGCGCAAGCTGTTCATAACGCTGTCACTCCGGATTCTTTTTCTTGTAATAAACGACCGCCAGCATCCAACCACGATTTTTTGAGCGGGCATACGCGACCCAAGTCGTATAACGCGGCAGCGCTATTAAGGCTTGTCTGTTAGGATTTCGGCCCCGCGCGTGAAAACCTGAATCCAAATTGATATTTCACGGAATTTTGACTGTTTCGTGTGGATCCTGTGCGCGCGGAATCGGTACAGCCATAACCAGCTACGCTGATCGCAGTGAACGAGAAAAATACTATCGGGGCATGCCCGCGTGCATCGCTCTTTGGGGGATTGATGGATCTTTGGACGGCCTTGCAGGCACTGATACTAGGAGTTGTAGAAGGGCTGACGGAGTTTTTGCCCATTTCCAGTACCGGACACCAGATCATTGTTGCCGACTTGCTGGAATTCGGCGGCGAACGAGCCATGGCGTTCAATATCATCATCCAGCTCGGCGCGATTCTCGCGGTGGTCTGGGAGTTTCGACGCAAGATCTTCGATGTGGTCATCGGTTTGCCGACCCAGCCAAGCGCACGGCGTTTTACCGCCAACCTGCTGATCGCGTTTCTGCCCGCTGTGGTGCTGGGCGTGATCTTCGCCGACCTGATCCACGAATACCTGTTCAACCCGATTACCGTCGCGGCCGCGCTGGTGGTGGGCGGCATTATCATGTTGTGGGCGGAAAAGCGTCAGCATGAAGTGCACGCTGAGACGGTCGACGAGATCACCTGGAAGGATGCATTGAAAGTCGGCTTCGCCCAGTGTCTGGCGATGATTCCCGGTACTTCGCGTTCCGGCTCGACGATCATTGGCGGGTTGCTGTTCGGCCTGTCGCGCAAGACTGCCACCGAGTTCTCGTTCTTTCTCGCCATGCCGACCATGGTCGGTGCGGCGGTTTACTCGGGCTACAAGTACCGCGACCTGTTTGTGCCAGCGGACTTCCCGGTGTTCGCCATCGGTTTCGTCACCGCGTTCATCTTCGCCATGATCGCCGTGCGCGGCTTGCTCAAGTTCATTGCCAGCCACAGCTATGCGGCATTTGCCTGGTACCGGATCGTCTTCGGTCTGCTGATTCTGGCGACCTGGCAGTTTGGCTGGGTTGACTGGGCGGCGGCCCGGCCATGAGTGATTCCCGTGCACGCCGGCCTGAAGGGCGACCTTCGGGCGGCAACAATATTCAGAATATGAAGCTGAAACTGCTGGTTCTGCTGATCGTCTGCGCACTGCCGTTGTTCGGCTCGCTGTCGATGTGGCTACGGGGGATTTCACTGGTGCCGCTGGCGGCTTACGGCGTCGTCAGTGTGCTGGCGTTCTTCATGTACTGGGCCGACAAGCGCAAGGCGCGCACGGATGCCTGGCGTACGCCGGAGAACGTCCTGCATGCCGTGGAACTGGCCGGCGGTTGGCCGGGCGCGTTGATTGCCCAGCAGGTGTTCCGGCACAAGACGCGCAAGGTGTCGTTTCAGATTCTGTTCTGGGTGATTGTGCTGCTGCATCAGGTGTTCTGGATCGACCAGTTGTATCTCGGCTCGAACTTGCTGACGCTGTTCTAAAGCACTGCAAAAAACCAATGTGGGATTGGGGGGTTAGAGCACTAATCCCACCTGGGTCTTTTTCGGCAACTTGCTCACCACTAATTGATGCGAGCGCTGCAACAACCCCTTCAATTCCTCGGCACCCAGCGGGTAGGGCGGATGCATGATGATCCACTGCGCCCGTGCCAGATACGGCGCCGGGTGTATGCCTGGACGGTCGCAATGGCCGAGAAACAGATCCTTGTCGACCTTGAACGCCAGTGAATCCCCGCGCAGCCCCTGCAAGGCAAACATCTTGTTGCCGGCAATCGAAAACACCCGCACGCCACCCCATTTGTAATCTTCCCGAGCGCCTGGCAATGCCAGGCAGAACGCCGCAACGTCGGCCTCGCTCATCTTTCCCTTGCTCATAACAACCGCTCCCCACAGGCATTGAACGATTCGACCAGATGATCGATCCATGCGCGCACCGCCGGCATCACCCCGCGTCGATGCGGATACACCGCTTGCAGCCAACCACCGGGCAGCGACCACTCGGGCAGCATTTGCACCAGCGTGCCGCTTCTCAGTTCCTCTTCGCAATACATCATCGGCAACAGCGTGAAGCCCTGACCCGCGAGGACGCAGGCCTTGCGTACCACAAAATCATCAATGCCCAGCCGTGCTTCCATGTTCAGCTCGAAACTGTTGCCCAACTGATCCAGCAAGCGCACATGCACCATGCGATCCGCCTCCAGCGCACCCAGCACCGGCAGATTCTTCAGGTCTTGCGGGTGGTTGACCTTGTGGCCCTGCAAAAACGCCGGACTGGCCACCACGACCATTTGCGCCTGACGCAAACGTCGGGTCACCAGCAACGGATCCTCATCTCCGTGTTCACGCACGCGCAGCGCCACATCAAAGCCTTCGCCAACCAGATCGACGCGGCGGTTGAGCAATACCACTTCCAGCTGCACCTGAGGGAATTTGCCGAGGAATTCGCTGATGACCCACGGCAACATTTCCCGGGCCAGACCGGTAGGGCAGGAGACGCGCAGTCGCCCGCGCGGCTCACTGGACATGCTTGCCACCGCCTCATCGGCCATTTCCGCTTCCAGCAACATCGCCTGGCAATGACGCAGATAGCGTTCGCCCACCGCCGTGAGATTGAGTTGCCGGGTGGTGCGTTGCAACAAGCGCGCGCCCAGGCGTTCTTCCAATTCGGCAATGCGCCGCGACAGCCGTGACTTGGGAATCCCCAGCAATCGCCCGGCCGCGGCAAAACCGCCGGCTTCGACGACTTTGGCGAAATAGTAGAGATCGTTGAGGTCTTGCATAGGGAAATCCAGCTGTTCTATCAGTGGGACAAACTATCGCATTTCAGCCGGCTAATCATCCATTGGTTTCTTGCGTAGGATTGTCTCCATTCCGTCGCCACCGGCGATTCCTTCCAGGAGATTCCACATGAAACTGCTGCATATCGATTCGAGCATTCTGGGCGACAACTCGGCTTCCCGTCAGTTGAGCGGCGAAGTCGTCAAAGCCTGGCAAGCCGCCGAGCCAAGCGCCGTGGTGACCTACCGCGACCTGGCCGCCGACGCCATCAGCCACTTCTCTTCGACCACCCTGGTTGCTGCCGGCACCACTGCTGAACTGCGCAACGCCGCACAACAGCACGAAGCCGAACTGAGTGCTTCGACTTTGGCCGAGTTCATCGCCGCCGACGCCGTAGTTATCGCGGCTCCGATGTACAACTTCACCGTTCCGACCCAGCTCAAGGCGTGGATCGACCGCGTTGCCGTAGCCGGTCAAACCTTCCGTTACACCGAAGCCGGCCCTGAAGGTCTGTGCGGTGGCAAGAAAGTGGTGATCGTGTCCACTTCCGGCGGTATCCATGCCGGTCAGGCCAGCGGCATCGCTCACGAAGAATATCTGAAGCTGGTACTCGGCTTCCTCGGCATCACCGACATCGAAATCGTCCGTGCCGAAGGCCTGGCGTATGGCGAAGAAGTGCGTAACAACGCGATGAGCGCTGCGCAAGCGAAGATCAGCGAGCAACTGTTCGCGGCCGCGTAAGGCTTGCGTAAAGAACAGCTGATATTCAGGTAACACTCAAAAAACTCTGTATTCTGGTTCCGCAAGGGGCGAATACGGAGTTTTTTGTTTCTGGTTGTTACATAATCTGGCCCGGGTTATGCAATCACACAATCAGTGTCTGAGTGCATTGTCGTACCGGAACACCGAATCCCCGGCGTTTCTGGCCCGCAACGCACCGGATCTTTCGATTGAGTAACAACAGGGTGGGGCATCCCATGATGCGTCTTTGTGCAGCGTTACTGATTTGCCTGCTTGGCAGCCTGAATTCAGTGCAGGCTGCGCCTGGGCGACACCCGGTCTGGAGCGTCGGTTTTCACGAGATGACCTTCCTCGATCCGCTGGACCTGCAACCGATGCGCGCCATTGCGTTCTATCCGTCCAGCGACCGCGAACACGTGAGCCTGCTCGAAGGCTACTCGGTGGAGGCCGGCGAAGACACAAAAGTCGCCATCGGCCGTTTTCCAATGCTGATGCTCTCCCACGGCAACACCGGCACGCCGCTGGCGCTGCACGACCTCGCGACATCCCTGGCGCGCAAAGGCTTTGTGGTGGTGGCAGTGATTCATCCCGGCGATAACTCCAAAGACCACAGTCGGCTCGGCACCCTGAGCAATCTCTACGGCCGGCCGATCCAGATTTCCGAAGCGATTACCGCGACGCTTGGCGACCGCATGCTCGCGCCCTACGTCAATGCGGATCAGGTCGGGGTGATCGGTTATTCCGCGGGTGGCGAGACGGCGTTGATTCTGTCCGGAGCGCAACCGGATCTGGATCGTCTGCGTCGCTATTGCCAGGAACGTCCGGATGATCGTGATGCCTGTAATACGCAGGGTGAATTGATCGTTGATCGCGATGACCTGCAACCGGTCGCCGATCCGCGCGTGCATGCCTTGCTGTTGATGGCGCCGCTGAGTTTGAAGTTTGGCCGTCATACTTTGGCCGATGTGCATGTGCCGGTGCTGCTTTACAGCGGCGATGGCGACAAACTGGTGGCGTTCGACAAGAACGCGGCGGCGCTGGCGCGCAAACTGCCGACAGCGCCGGATTTCAAATTACTGGCCGGGGCAGGGCACTTCGTCTTTATGGCGCCGTGCAACGAAGAGCAGATCCGCGCCATGCCGGCGTTGTGTACCGATGCTGATGGGGTGGATCGCGAGGATATTCATCGCAACCTGATCTCCGAGGCCGGGCGATTCTTCTCTCACGCGTTGGGCAGACCGACCCGGGCCGGTATGCAAACCGCAGATCAATAGTCAGCCACAGAACCACTGTGGGAGCGAGCTTGCTCGCGAAAGCGGTGAATCGGTCAGCACATGTATCGACTGACACTACGCCTTCGCGAGCAGGCTCGCTCCCACATTGGTTTGCGTCGATGATTCAGGTCGTTGCCCGGCGCTGGAGCAGCAAGGTCAACCCCAGCCCGATCACCGACAACAGCGCCGCACAGAAGAATATCCACGAATACCCCAGATTGAGCGCCACCGCGCCCATCAACGGCCCGGCAATCGCCAGCGCCAGATCGAAAAACACCGCATAGGCCCCCAATCCCGAGCCGCGACTGGAACTCGGCACCTGTTTGATCGCCTCGACACCCAATGCCGGATACACCAACGACAGACCAAACCCGGCCAGCCCTGCGCCGATCAAGGCGAAAGCGGTAGACGGCGCCAGCCACAGCAGCACCAGCCCCACGGTTTCGATGGTCATGCAGGCGATGGCAGACTGGAAGCCACCAAAGCGACTGATCGCCGAGATAAACAGCAGTCGCGACAGGATGAAGCACACACCGAACACGGTCAGGCAATACGCCGCGCCGCTCCAGCCACGGTTGAGGTAATACAGGGTGATGAAGGTGGTCAGCGTGCCGTAGCCGATTGAGGCCAGGGTCAGGCTGGCGCCATACGGTGCGATTCGCCCGAACACCGCCCGGAACGGCAGGCGTTCGCCACGGATCACCGGCACCGACGGTTTATTGCGAATCAGCAGCAGTGCGCCAGCCGCCAGCACCGCCAGGGCGATGCCGAGGCTGGTGAAACCGTAATCGGCGACCATCACCACGCCCAATGGCGCACCTATCGCAATCGCGCCATAGGAAGCGATACCGTTCCAGCCGATGGATTTCGCCGTGTGTTCGACACCAACCTGACCCATGCACCAACTGATGGTACCGACGCCGATCAGCCCTTGGGCGATACCGAGCAACAAGCGCCCGACAATCAAAATGATCAGGCTGGCCAGCGGGAAGTCCTGCAACAGCGTGGAAAGCAGGGTCAGCAAACCGCTGATAACAATCCCCCACAAACCATAAATGATCGCCCGTTTAGTTCCGACCGTATCCGACATGCGTCCCGCCATCGGCCGGCTGAGCAGCGTGGCCAGATATTGCGAGCCAATCACCAGCCCGGCAATCACCGCGCTGAAACCCAGTTGCTCGTGCACATAACCTGGCAACACCGCGATCGGCAAGCCGATGCACAGAAACGCAACAAAGGTGTAGAACACGATGGAAACGATCTGCAGGGTGATCGCCATGGAGCTTTGCGGTGGCAGTTGCTGCGCAGACATGAGGACTCGTTCGCGGGCGGCGGTGGGAGAGTTCGCATCATGGCGTGGGTGTCAGATAAAAGAAAGCAGGCTAACTATTTTTCACCCCGCCGATCGTTCCCACGCTCTGCGTGGTAACGCCGCAACGGACGCTCCGCGTCCCGCTCGTGTGACGCGGAGCGTCACGGGATGCATTCCCACGCAGAGCGTGGGAACGATCAGCGTCCTGAATGCAAAAAGCCCTGTCACACGGACAGGGCTTTTCAGTTTGCAGCAGCTTTTTAGAACACTACGCCCTGACTACGCAGGTAGTCATCGTAAGTGCCGCTGAAGTCGGTCACGCCATCCGGGCTCAGCTCGATGATGCGCGTGGCCAGGGACGATACGAACTCACGGTCGTGGCTGACGAAGATCAGCGTGCCCGGGTAGTTTTCCAGCGCCAGGTTCAGCGCCTCGATCGATTCCATGTCCAAGTGGTTGGTCGGTTCGTCCATGATCAGCACGTTCGGCTTTTGCAGGATCAGCTTGCCGAACAGCATGCGACCTTGCTCACCACCGGAAATCACTTTGACCGACTTGAGGATCTCGTCGTTGGAAAACAGCATCCGACCCAAAGTGCCGCGAATCATCTGCTCGCCCTGAGTCCACTGACCCATCCAGTCGAACAAAGTGACGTCGTCTTCGAAATCGTGCGCGTGGTCCTGGGCGTAGTAACCCAGTTCGGCGGCGTCGGTCCACTTGATGCTGCCGGCGTCCGGGGTCAGTTCGTTGACCAGAGTGCGCAGCAGGGTGGTTTTGCCGATACCGTTCGGGCCGATGATCGCCACGCGCTCGCCAGCTTCTACCTGGAAGCTGAAGTCTTTGAACAACGGCTTGCCGTCGAATCCTTTGGCCATTTTCTCGACGATGACCGCCTGGCGGTGCAGCTTCTTGTTCTGATCGAAGCGGATGAACGGGCTCACGCGGCTCGAAGGCTTGACCTCGGCCAGCTGGATCTTGTCGATCGCCTTGGCGCGGGAAGTAGCCTGTTTGGCTTTCGAGGCGTTGGCCGAGAAGCGGCTGACGAACGATTGCAGCTCGGAAATCTGTGCTTTCTTCTTGGCGTTGTCCGACAGCAGTTGCTCGCGCGACTGGGTCGCCACGGTCATGTACTCGTCGTAGTTGCCCGGGAACAGACGCAGCTCGCCGTAATCCAGGTCAGCCATGTGCGTGCACACGCTGTTCAGGAAGTGACGGTCGTGGGAGATGATGATCATCAGGCTGTTGCGCTGGGTCAGCACGTTTTCCAGCCAGCGAATGGTGTTGATGTCCAGGTGGTTGGTCGGTTCGTCGAGCAACAGCACTTCCGGATCGGAGAACAGCGCCTGCGCCAGCAAAACGCGCAGTTTCCAGCCTGGCGAGACTTCGCTCATCGGGCCGAAGTGCTGCTCGATGCCGATACCCAGGCCCAGCAACAGTTCGCCGGCACGGGATTCGGCAGTGTAGCCGTCCATCTCGGCGAATTCGGTTTCCAGCTCGGCCACGGCCATGCCGTCTTCTTCCGACATTTCCGCCAGCGAGTAGATGCGGTCGCGCTCGGCCTTGACCTTCCACAGCTCTTCGTGACCCATGATCACGGTGTCGATCACGGTGAATTCTTCGTAAGCGAACTGGTCCTGGCGCAATTTACCCAGACGCACGTTCGGCTCGAGCATGACCTGACCACCGGACGGATCGAGGTCGCCGCCGAGGATTTTCATGAAGGTCGACTTGCCGCAACCGTTGGCGCCGATCAGGCCGTAGCGGTTGCCCGCGCCGAATTTGACCGAAACGTTTTCGAAGAGCGGCTTGGCGCCGAACTGCATCGTGATGTTAGCTGTAGAGATCAAGAGTTTTTCCTGCGAAGCATTCTGAGTAGCGAGGGTGCGGCTGGAGCGCTTGGCCCGAGTCAAAGTGCGCTGAAGCGGGGAAGTCCCGTCATCAACCAAGGGGGGCGCGTAAAGTTTGGCGGCGATTGTACTGGTCTGGCTCTTTAAACGATAGGGCGATGACGCCCGGATCGCCGATTGGCGCAAACACCGGACAGTTTTTCACAGATGAAGGTTCACTATCGGTTACAAACTGTGGCTAAAATGCCACCTTTCACCGAGCGTCCGGTAACGGCGCGGGCCAAGGACGTGCCATGTGTATTCAGACCACTGCATAAGACGCGGGGCTCAGGCCGACGGCGCGCAGTTTGTTCACTTCTGACGTGTGACGATTTCCGTGAAACTCATCATTGCTGCTATTTATGTCATTTCGATTGCATACGTTCACCTGCGTGGCCGTGTGCGCCACAAGCTCGGTCGACAGCTGAGCGACCATTCGACGTTTCTCGCGCCGATCAACTGCTTTCTGTATCTGTTTTCGAAAAAACCCAACAAGCCATACCTCGACCCGAGCGAGTTTCCGGACTTGAGCCCGTTGCAGGCGCACTGGGAAGAAATCCGCGAAGAAGGGCAGAACCTGCTGCGTGCCGGCGAGATCAAGCGCTCCAATCAATATGACGACGTCGGTTTCAACTCGTTCTTCAAAAGCGGCTGGAAGCGTTTCTACCTGAAGTGGTACGGCGAGAGCCATCCGTCGGCGATGAAGCTGTGCCCGCGCACGACTGAACTGGTGCAGAGCATCGGCTCGATCAAAGCGGCCATGTTTGCCGAGCTGCCACCGGGTTCGAAACTGGTGCGTCACCGCGACCCGTATGCCGGCTCCTATCGCTATCATCTGGGCCTGGACACGCCGAACGATGCTGGCTGCTACATCAATGTCGACGGTGAGAACTATCACTGGCGTGACGGCGAAGCGGTGATGTTTGATGAAACCTTTATTCATTACGCCGAAAACACCACCGACAAGAACCGCATCATCCTGTTCTGCGACATTGAGCGGCCGATGAAGTACCGCTGGGCTGCGGCGTTCAACGCCTGGTTCAGCCGTACGGTGATGTCGGCGGCGGGCGCGCCCAACGATGCTGGCGACCGTACTGGCGGAATCAACCGGTTGTTTACCCGGATCTACAAGATCCGCCTGCGTGGTAAAGAGCTGAAAAAGCGCAATCGCAAGCGTTACTACATGGAAAAGTGGGCGATCTTCGGTGGTTTGCTGGCGATCTTTATTCTGATCTGATCAATGTAGTGAGTTAACTTACGCCTTCGCGAGCAAGCTCGCTCCCACAGTGGAATTGGGTGAATGCGAGTTTCGCATTCAACTCAGAACCCTGTGGGAGCTAGCTTGCTCGCGAAGACTCTCTCAAATACAACCTGTCAGTTGCCTGACGATCCTTGGATTGTCATTCACCGGAGGCCTTCTTTGCCCTCTTGGCTGGCGCAGACTTGCTGGCGGCTTTCGCTTTTGGCTTCGCCACCGCTTTCCCGCCCAGGCTGCGTTTAAGCAGTTCGGTCAGATCGATAACATCAGCGGTTTTGCGCTCTTCCTCGCCACCGACCGATTCAACATCCTCGATCTTGCCTTCATGGGCCTTTTTCTCGACCAGGGCCATGATCTTGTCTTCAAATTCATCCTTGTAGTCTTCGGGCTTCCAGTCCGCGCTCATGTCCTGCACCAGCCGTTTGGCCATGTCCAGTTCACCCTTGGCCAGCTGCGGCTTGGTCACTTCGCTGCCCAGTTCCAGCGCATCGAGGCTGCGAACCTCCTGCGGCCAGCGCAACTTCACCAGCACCAAGGCAGACTCGAGCGGCATCAACGCCGCGAGGTATTGCCGTGTATGCACAACGACGCGCGCGAGGGCAACTTTGTTGGTCTTGCTCAGGGTTTCGCGCAGCAATGCGTAAACCTTGCCGCCACGCTTGTCCGGCGCCAGGTAGTAAGGGGTGTCAATGTTTTGCAAAGGGATCTGTTCGGCATCGACAAAGGAGAATATGTCGATGGTCTGTGTCGAGACGGGGTGCGCCGAGCGAATTTCCTCTTCGCTGAGCACTACATAGCGGCCTTTTTCATAGGCCACGCCTTTGACGATGTGTTCTTTGGTGACTTCCTTGCCGGTGACCTTGTTGACCCGTTTGTAACCCACCGGATCCATGCTGCGGCTGTCGAGCCAATCGAAATCGACGCCCTGCGACGAGGTCGCCGAGACCAATGCGACAGGGATGTGCACCAGTCCGAAACTGATTGCGCCTTTCCAGATTGCCCGAGCCATGGTGAGTTCTCCGAGTGATGATCGGATGACCTGCGGCCTTGGCGGAAAGTTTCCCTGAAATGCCGGGGGTGGCGATGACTTGGTCAAGCCGTGTTACATGTTGTTTAAGGCTGACGGGTTAACAAATCCGAACCCACGGCGTAGCGTGGACTCGAAGGCTCTATCCCCGGCCCATCGAGAGGCAGCGTCATGAACCGAATTCTGCTTGGCATCGTCGTCCTGACCCTCAGTGGCGGTCTGGTTCATGCCGACGTCTTGCTGGCGCAAAGTCCGACCGGCAACAGCAATAACCCTTACAACAGTCCGATCCGCCGGGCCAACCCCAACAGCATGCAGGGCACTCAGCCCAGCGCTCCGCCCATTCGCGGGCCGAACACGGTACCGACATCGCGTCAGCCCACCGTCGAGAACCGTGGCATCGGCAATGGCCAGCCGATTCGCTCGGTGCCGAGTACACCGCCCACATTCATTCCCAATCCCCCTTCGCGCAGCGGAGGCAGCAACCGTTGAGCGGCAGGACCGAGGTTCTGTCGGCCCTTGAAACGAACAAAAGGAATCGTGCATGTTGCGTAAAACCCTTCTAGCCACACTGTGTGCCGGTGCGCTGATCAGTGCTCCGGCCTTTGCCGCCGCCCCCAAAGAGCTGCCAAGCGAACAGGGCACCCTCGAAGTCACGACCATCACCGCAGGCCTTGAGCATCCCTGGGCACTGGCGTTTCTGCCGGACCGCCAAGGCATGCTGGTCACCGAACGGCCCGGCAATCTGCGCGTGGTAGCAGCCGACGGCACACTGTCGGCGCCAATCTCCGGCGTGCCGCAGGTCTGGGCCAAGGGGCAGGGCGGGTTGCTGGATGTCGTGTTGTCGCCGGACTTCAAACAGGATCGTCTGGTCTATCTGTCCTATGCCGAAGGGGGTGGGGCCGGAGACAAGGCCGGCACCGCCGTCGGTCGCGGACGGCTCTCTGATGACTTGAAAACACTGAAGGATTTCAAAGTGATCTTCCGCCAGGAACCGAAGCTTTCGGTTGGCAACCATTTCGGCTCGCGACTGGTGTTTGACCGTGACGGCTATCTGTTCATCACCCTGGGTGAAAACAACGATCGACCGACCGCACAGGACCTCGACAAGTTGCAAGGCAAGGTCGTGCGCATCTACCCGGACGGCAAGGTGCCGGATGACAACCCCTTTGTTGGTCAGTCCGGCGTACGGCCCGAGATCTGGGCCTACGGCCTGCGCAACCCGCAAGGCGCGGCACTCAACCCATGGACCGGTACGCTGTGGGAGAACGAGCACGGCCCGCGCGGTGGCGACGAAGTAAACATCATCGAGCGCGGCAAGAACTACGGTTGGCCGCTGGCGACCCACGGCATCAATTATTCGATGCAGCCGATCCCGGAAGCCCAGGGTAAAACCGCCGAAGGCACTGTCGCACCGCGCCATGTGTGGGAGAAGTCGCCGGGGGTCACCGGCATGGCGTTTTACGATGCCGATCGCTTTAAACCGTGGCAACACAATGCGTTTGTCGGCGCGCTGGTGACTCAGGAACTGATTCGTTTGCAGTTCGATGGCGACAAGGTAGTGCATGAAGAGCGCTTGCTGGGCGAACTCAAGCAGCGGATTCGTGATGTGCGGCAAGGGCCGGACGGTTACTTGTACGTGCTGACGGATGAAGAGAAGGGTTCTTTGTACAGAGTCGGCCTGAAGCCCACACTTTGACGGGGAGGCCCCTGTAGGAGTTGTCGGGTGTAACGAGGCAGCGATCTTTTGATCTCGGTTTTCAAAATCAAAAGATCGCAGCCTGCGGCAGCTCCTACATGTGGAGATTTACGTTTCGCGGGAATACAACACCACCGCCGCGCGCAATTTACCCCGGCCAAACCGGCACATTTTCTCGAACTCCCCATGACTCACCGGTACATGCTGGCAATCCATGGGTTGTCGATGCTGGCTGTGGTCGACATCCGGGTCATGCAGGTAAACGAAATCCTCGTCGCAATCGGTCACGACCACCCAGTGCGGCGACTTGGAGCGGGTCAGTCGATAGCTGCTGATCAATACCAGCGGCTGCCCACCGGCATCCAGCAGTCGCGGCAGATCCATTGAAGCACCGATCACACACTCGACATCGGTCTCTTGCAATTGCGCCGAGAACTCTTCATGCACCAAACGCATGACGTCTTTTTTATGCGCATCACGCACTCCGTCGAGGAACAATGGCCCGGTCAGGCTCAGTTGCAAACCCACCTTGTAACCCCGACGCCACGCCGCCAACGCCAGTCCCTGCGGACTGCAACCGCCGTGGCCGGAGGTCATGAACACCGTGGTCGCCTCACGCCAGATCTGCAATTCTTCGCGCCGCTCCAGCAAGCGCCCAGATTGCAGTGCGCCCATGGCCATCAACAGACATGCCGGGCCACAGGTGAAATCAGTGGTTTGCCGGTAGTAGGGCACCTTGATGCTGCGCGAGTCGCGGTGCTGGAGAATGCGTTTCTCCAGGCGTAGCGCGTCGGCATGATCTTCGTAGTAATCGTGAATCAGCGCAAAACGCCGGTAGCCATTGCGTTCATACAGCGCAATGGCTGCAGAGTTGTCGATGCGCACCTCCAGACGCAGGTAGGCGCAGTCGTGTTCCAGCGCCATTGCTTCAATACGTTGCAGCAGCTGCTTGCTCAGGCCCGTGCCGCGCGCCTCGACGGCCAGGGCAATGGAATACAGCCGCGCAAGGGATGTGCCGCGATGAAACAATACCAATGCGTAGCCCAGCAACCGACCGTCGCATTCGGCCACCAGCAACTGCCCGTGAGCGCGGGTGATCATCCACTGAAAGCTGCGACTGGTGAGCCGGTCCGTGGTGAAACATTGCATTTCCAGTGCCAGCAGCGCTGGCAAGTCTTCAACTACCGCCAAACGAAAAACAGCCTTCATATGACCACCGTAAAAGTTGCGTAACGAAACGAGACTTTCAAAAAACTTCGTGCTTAATAGAAAAGGTCTTGTTCTCCAACGGATCAATCTCTATGTCAGCGGTACAGGGTCATTGGCGCGAAGTATCCGAGCAAAGTTTGTCGGCGGCAACTTATTTAAGTTCGGCGATTAAGGCCTCAAGCCAAGTATTGATTATTGTCGAACGCAAGGAAGACTGGGCCTCATACTTCCCCAGCGAAGACATCCTGACGGCGCAGGAATATCTCGAGCGTAGCCGCGACAGTGAGCCGGGCAAACGCGTGCAGGTGATCAATCTGTGCCGCAGCTACAAGTATCTGGGCCACGGTTACTACTGTTCGCTGCTGGCTGAAGCACGGGGGCACAAGGTGATTCCGTCGGTACGGACCATCAGCGAACTGACGAAGAAGTCACTGTACGGCCTGGCGCTGGATGACCTCGATAAGACCCTCGAAAAAGCCCTTAGTCATCATCTTTACAGTGATACAGAAGGCTTTACGCTGACCCTGTATTTCGGTCGGACTCATATCGAGCCGTTACAGGATCTGGCCCGGCAGTTGTTTGAAGTATTTCCCTGTCCGATTCTGTTAGTTGAGTTTCGCCGAACTAACGGCTGGCACATCGAAGGTATAAAGTCTGGCGCCTTGCACAAGTTGCGCGATGATCAGGAAGATCAATTCGCCAATGCGCTGGACGGTTTTAGCCGCAAAGTCTGGCGGGTGCCACGCTCGCCGCAAGTGGCGCGCTACGACCTGGCGATTCTGCACGATCCACAAGAAGCCTTACCCCCGTCCAACAGCAAAGCACTGGCGAATTTCGTCCGGGTTGGCAAAGGCATGGGCATCGACGTCGAACTGATTGAGCGCAAGGATTACGCACGCCTGGCCGAGTACGACGGCTTGCTGATCCGCGAAACCACCAGCGTCGACAACCACACTTATCGCTTCGCCAAGAAGGCCGAAAGCGAGGGGCTGGTGGTCATGGATGACCCGACGTCGATTCTGCGCTGCACCAACAAGGTCTATCTGACCGACCTGCTCAACAGCCATCAACTCGGCATGCCCGCCACCGAAATCCTTTACAAAGAACGACCCGAAGACTTCGAACGAGTCGGCGAGCGCCTCGGTTTTCCGTTGGTGCTGAAGATTCCCGACGGCTGTTTCTCGCGGGGTGTGATCAAGGTCGAAAGCCAGCAGGCGTTGCTCGAAGCCACCGCCGAGTTGTTTGAACACTCGGTGTTGCTGCTGGCGCAGGAGTTTTTCTACACCGAGTACGACTGGCGCATCGGCGTGCTTAACCGCAAACCGATCTTCGCCTGCCAGTACTTCATGTCCAAAGGTCACTGGCAAATCTATAACCACAAGGCCAAAGGTCAGGACGTCAACGGCGAATGCCGGACGATGGCGATCCACGAGGCGCCGCGCGCGGTGGTCGAGTTGGCGGTAAAAACCGCGAATCTGATCGGCGACGGTCTCTACGGTGTCGATCTGAAGCAAGCCGGCGACAAAGTGGTGGTGATCGAAGTCAACGACAACCCCAACCTCGACGCCGGCATCGAAGACGCCTATTTGCACGACGATCTGTACGCACTGGTGCTGGAAGAGTTCGTGCGCCGCCTGGAACTCAAGCGTCGCGGCCAGGCGTGGTGAGGCGCCGATGATCAACAGCTTCGCACTGAGCCACGGCGCCCTGCAGCGGGTCGAACGACTGGACGCCGAAGTGATGCTGTTCAGCAACCCCGACGCCGCAGAGCGCGACTTGCTGCACAGCCATTTCAAGGTCGATGAGCACGCACTGGCGTCAGCGCTGGACCCGGACGAGGTCTCGCGCATCGAGTTCCATCCCGACCATCTGTTCCTGATCTGGAAACGCCCGGAAAACTATTCCGGCGGTGGCAGTCTGGCATTTGAAGTGTCGTCCTGCGGATTGCTGTTTGCACCCGGACAATTGCTGGTGATCGCCACCGACGACACGCCGCTGCACGGCCTCGGCACCCGCCAGCCGCTGAACACGCCGCTGGATGTCTTGCTCGATCTGCTGTTCAACAACATCCACCACTACCTCGGGCACCTGAAGGTGATCAAACTGGTCGCCCGAGAGTTGCAGCACAAATTCAACGCCTCGATGCAGAACCAGCATCTGGTGCAGATGTTCAACCTCAGCGAAAGCCTGATCTATTACATCAACGCGCTACACAGCAACGGCGCGGTACTGACGCGGCTGCGCAATCATGCGGAAAAACAGCACTTCGGCAGTGAAGCGCTCGGCCTGATCGACGACCTGATCATCGAAAACAACCAGTGCTACAAACAGGCGGAAATCTACTCCACGGTGTTTTCCGGGCTGATCGATGCGCGTGGCAATCTGATGAACAACAGCATGAACAACCTGCTGCGCAAGCTGACCTTGATCAACGTGGTGTTTCTGCCGTTAAACCTGATTGCCAGTATTGGCGGCATGTCGGAGTTCAGCATGATGACGGCGGGGACGCCGTGGTGGGTTTCCTATCCGGTGTTTCTGGCGGTGATGTTGCTGGGGGCGGGGGGGATGTTGTTTGGGTTGCGGCGTTTGGCCAAATAATCGGCTTGTGCAAACAACCTATGTAGGAGCTGCCGAAGGCTGCGATCTTTTGATCTTGGCTCTTAAAAACAAAATCAAAAGATCGCAGCCTTCGGCAGCTCCTACAGAGAACGCGCGCTGCAGTCCCGCATTTGGCCGAACCGCCACCGTGATGCCTTGTTATAGTTCGGGCCTCATTTTCTGCCCGGTAAAGGATCACTGCCATGACTCAATACTCCGCTTTCAGCGTCGAACTGGCCGACAACATCGCCCATGTGCAGATCAATCGTCCGGAAAAGATCAACTCCATGAACGCGGCGTTCTGGAGCGAGATCGTCGAGATCTTTCAGTGGATCGACGACACCGACGAAGTGCGCGTGGTGGTGCTCAGCGGCAACGGTAAACATTTCTCCTCGGGCATCGACCTGATGATGCTCGCCGGCGTCGCCAATGAACTGGGCAAGGACGTCGGCCGCAACGCGCGCCTGCTGCGTAAAAAAATTCTGACCCTGCAAGCCTCGTTCAACGCCGTCGACAACTGCCGCAAACCGGTGCTTGCCGCCATTCAAGGTTATTGCCTGGGTGGCGCCATCGATCTGATCGCGGCGTGCGATATGCGTTATGCCGCCGAAGACGCGCAATTCTCGATCAAGGAAATCGATATCGGCATGGCCGCCGATGTTGGCACTTTGCAACGGTTGCCACGGATCATCGGTGACGGCATGCTGCGTGAGCTGGCTTACACGGGTCGCACCTTCGGCGCCGAAGAAGCGCGCAGCATCGGCCTGGTCAATCGCGTCTACAACGACAAAGACGCGCTGCTTGAAGGCGTGCTGGACATCGCCCGCGAGATCGCATCGAAGTCGCCGATCGCGGTCACCGGCACCAAGGAAATGATCAGCTACATGCGCGACCATCGCATTGACGACGGCCTCGAATACGTTGCCACCTGGAACGCCGCCATGTTGCAATCCACCGACTTGCGCGTGGCCATGGCCGCCCATATGAGCAAACAGAAACCCGAATTTCTGGACTGAGAAACCATGACATCTCGCTGGACCACTGCAGTACTGGACACCGATCAACCCGGCGGCTGGGCCGTGGCGCGCAGCCCGGAAGGCTTTTTGTTCGACGACAACGGCGCGCTGTTTCCGCGCGAATGGCTCAAGCGTCAGGACTTGTCGGTTCTCGCCGAGCACGGCATTGGCCATCTCGATGGCGAGCCGGTGTACTTGCTGGAGCTGCGCAGTGCCAGCGAAGTGTCGGGTTGTAACTGGAAAGGTCTGCGGGCGTTCATGCTCGATGGCGATCACACGATCTACAAAGTGCTTGGGTATGCCGCACAGATCGGCACCTGGGCCCGTGAGCACCGTTTTTGCGGCAATTGCGGTCAGGCGATGACCCAAGTGCCGCGCGAGCGGGCGATGTACTGCCAGCCGTGCGACCTGCGCAGTTATCCGCGCATTTCGCCGAGCATGATTGTGCTGATCACCCGTGGCGACGAGATTCTGCTGGCGCGCTCACCACGGTTTGTCACCGGGGTTTACAGCACGCTGGCCGGGTTCGCCGAGCCGGGCGAGTCCGCCGAGGATTGCCTGATTCGGGAAGTGCGCGAAGAAGTGCAGATCGAGGTGAAGAACATTCAGTACATGGGCAGCCAGTGCTGGCCGTTCCCGCATTCGATGATGCTCGGCTTCCATGCCGAATACGCCGGTGGCGAAATTGTCTGTCAGGAAGACGAGATCGAAGACGCTCAGTGGTTCAACGTGCACGACCTGCCGCCGCTGCCGGCGTCCAAGTCGATTGCCCGTTACCTGATCGACGTCTACGTGGCGCGGCGTTTAGGCCACGCTGAACCAGTGCTGCCAGGCTAGGCGCACGGTCAAACCCAGGACCACGGTGATGAACACCGGGCGAATGAACTTGGCGCCACCGCTGATTGCGGTGCGCGCGCCAAAGAACGCGCCGACCATGACCGACAGGCCCATGCTCAGGCCGATGATCCAGTCCACCTGCCCGGAAAACACAAACACCGACAGCGCCGCAATGTTGCTGACGAAGTTCATGCTGCGCGCGACGCCGCTGGCCTTGACCAGGTCGATCGGGTAGAGCAACAGACTGCTGACGGTCCAGAATGCGCCAGTGCCGGGGCCGGCTACACCGTCGTAGAACCCGAGGCTGAAACCCTGGGTCGACTGCCATTTCTTTTTGATCGGCGCGTCGCTGTCCAGCGGCGCTTTCGGTGTGCCGCCGAACAACAGGTACAGACCGCAGGCGAACACGATCACCGGGAGCATTTTGTTCAGCCATTCCGCCGGCAGGTAATGGGCGACGATCGCACCGGTCAATGCGCCGACCAACGTGCCGACGATGGCGTGGGTCCACTGTCGCGGGTGGAACAGCTTGCGTTTGTAGAAGGTAAAGCTGGCGGTGGCCGAGCCGAACGTCGAGCTGAGTTTGTTGGTACCCAGCACCAGATGCGGCGGCAGGCCAGCCGTCAGCAGTGCAGGCGTGGTCAACAGACCGCCACCGCCGGCGATGGCATCGATGAAACCGGCAATGAAAGCGACAAGGGCCAGAATGGCGAGGGTGGTGAGGTCAACGCTGAGTTCGAAAGGCATGGAATCGGCTTATTCGGCAGGGCGCAGATTTGACTGCGGGGAGGGCGGTCATGTTACCTGTATCCAACTGTTGCGGCGACCCGCTTGAAGCCTTCGCGAGCAAGCTCGCTCCCACAGTTTCTGGGTAGTTCGCAATATCGATATTCACTACAAATCCCCTGTGGGAGCGAGCTTGCTCGCGAAGGCGGCTTTCCAGCCACTGCAAAATCTACTGTTGCCCACTCAACATCCAGCCAACAAATTCCCCCTCTACAAAACATCTACTCCACGCCAAACATCAATAAAACCAGGTATTCCAGGCCTGGCACGCTTGCTGCTCTACCACTCTCATCTCCGCAAATGTCCCGAGGACACGCCAATGAGTCAGCAAGCCGTGAAATTTGCCTACTGGGTGCCGAACGTCAGTGGTGGGCTGGTGGTCAGCAAGATCGAACAGCGCACCGATTGGGGCATCGACTACAACCGCAAACTGGCACAGATCGCCGAAGCGGCCGGGTTCGAATATGCGCTGACGCAGATTCGCTTCACCGCCGGTTACGGTGCCGAGTTTCAGCATGAGTCAGTCGCGTTCAGCCACGCGTTACTCGCGGCCACCAGCAAACTCAAAGTGATCGCGGCAATCCTGCCCGGCCCGTGGCAACCGGCGCTGGCGGCCAAGCAACTGGCGACGATCGATCAACTCACCAACGGCCGCATCGCGGTAAACATCGTCAGCGGCTGGTTCAAAGGCGAGTTCCGGGCCATCGGCGAGCACTGGCTGGAGCACGACGAGCGTTATCGCCGTTCCGAAGAGTTCATTCGCTCGCTACGAGGCGTGTGGAGTCAGGACAACTTCAGCTTTCGCGGCGATTTCTACCGCTTCGACAATTACAGCCTGAAACCGAAACCCTTGGGCCGTCCTGAGATCTTCCAGGGCGGCAGTTCCCGTGCAGCGCGGGACATGGCCGCGCGGGTTTCGGACTGGTATTTCACCAATGGCAACAGCGTCGAGGGGATCAAGGCGCAGGTCGACGATATTCGTCAGAAAGCGGCGGCGAATAATCATTCGGTGAAGGTTGGTGTGAATGCCTTTGTCATCGCCCGTGATACCGAAGAAGAGGCAAGAGCCGTGCTGGCGCAGATCATCGATCAGGCTGATCCGGAAGCGGTAAACGCTTTTGGCGATGCGGCGAAACAGGCGGGCCGGGCTTCACCGGAGGGTGAGGGTAACTGGGCGAAATCGACGTTTGAGGATCTGGTGCAGTACAACGATGGCTTCAAGACCAATCTGATTGGCACGCCGCTGCAGATTGCCGAGCGGATTGTGGCGTTGAAAGCAGTGGGTGTGGATCTGGTGCTGGCGGGGTTTCTGCACTTTCAGGAAGAGGTCGAATATTTCGGGCGGCGGGTGTTGCCGCTGGTGCGCGAACTGGAGGCCGAAAAGACTGCCACTGTCGCCTGAAACTATGCAAAACCTGTGGGAGCGAGCTTGCTCGCGAAGGCGTCCTTTCAGTAAATATTTTGATTACTGATACACCGCATTCGCGAGCAAGCTCGCTCCCACATTAGATCTACGGGGTCTTAGAGACCGAGGTCGGACAGGCTCGGATGATCATCCGGGCGGCGGCCCAATGGCCAGTGGAACTTGCGTTCGCTCTCCTTGATCGGCATGTCGTTGATGCAGGCGTAGCGCTGGAACATCAGGCCTTGCTCATCGAATTCCCAGTTTTCGTTGCCGTACGAGCGGAACCAGTTGCCTGAGTCATCGTGCCACTCGTAGGCGTAGCGCACGGCGATGCGGGTATCCGAGTAAGCCCACAGTTCCTTGATCAAACGATAATCCAGCTCCTTCGCCCATTTACGGGTCAGGAAGGCCTTGGCTTCTTCGCGGTTGTGGGCGAACTCGGCGCGGTTACGCCATTGGGTGTCGAGGGTATAGGCCAGCGATACCCGTTCCGGGTCGCGAGAGTTCCAGCCATCCTCGGCCAGTCGAACTTTCTCGATGGCTGATTCACGGTTGAAGGGCGGCAATGGCGGACGTACCTGGGCTGCAGTAGACATGTTCAGTCTCCCGATCTAATTAATAATTGAACAACAAGTCCGGCTTATTAAGGCGTTACAGGTCCAATAACTTTCGCGCCATGCATTGCGCATTATCGGCGGCACTGTGATCACCCATCACAAGCGCTACGGTAATGGCGCCGTCAATCAGGATCAGCAGCTGTTTGGCCAGCAGTTGCGGATCCTCGGCACCATGTTCGGTACACAGCTCGCACACGTAGTCGAGCAGCTTCTGTTTGTGTTCTTTGGCGACCAGCCGCACCGGGTCTTGCGGGTCACCGGTTTCGCCGCTGGTGTTGATGAAGGCGCAGCCGCGAAAGCCTTCCGAGGCAAACCAGCTCTTGAGCACGGTAAACAGGTTGAGCAGGCGATCGGCCGGGGTTTCGGCCTGATCGACAGCGCTGCGGTACCAGTGCATCCAGCGCACGTCACGGCGTTGCAGAGCAGCGACGGTCAGGGCGTCCTTGTCGGCAAAGTAACGGTAGATGCTTTTTCTGGAGACGCCGGCGGTTTTCACCAGAAGATCCATGCTGGTGGCAGCGATGCCACTTTTGTAGATCAACTTTTCGGTGACATCCAGAATGATGTCGCGTGTGTCGTTGCTAGTGATTTCGTTCATGTGGCGAACAGTAGAACGAATGTTCTCCTTGGTCAAGCGGGTATTTTTGTCGACTGTGAAATTGTCTTCGCGAGCAGGCTCGCTCCCACAGTTGAAACGCATTCCCCTGTTGTAGCGAGCCTGCTCGCCAAGGCTCCATTACAGACA
>NZ_UTHA01000305.1 GCF_900582195.1 Pseudomonas viridiflava | reverse complement strand
CGCGGCTGATCACACCCGACAGCATGAAGCGCAGCGTGCGCGGCAAGAACGCCAACACCCGTTACGTGTGCGACATCCTGCCGGACACCGAAGTCGCCCATTCGCTGCTGGTTGTCGAAGTGCGCACGCCGTCCGGCCATTCCTCGAGCTACCCGCCCCACAAACATGACCTGGACAACCTGCCTCACGAGAGCTTTCTCGAGGAAACCTACTACCACCAGGTCAATCCGCCTCAGGGGTTCGTGTTCCAGCGCGTCTACACCGACGACCGCAGCATCGATCAGGC
>NZ_UTHA01000054.1 GCF_900582195.1 Pseudomonas viridiflava | reverse complement strand
TCACTTTCAGAAACAACAAAGTTTGCCTACACGACACATTCAGCTGCAATTCAAGCAGCGCTTGTTATTATCGGCAGCCTCCTATTTCAGTTGCCAGCCTATGCCGACCGCGCTTCCCGACAGCTTCTTTCATCGCGACGCCCAGACCCTGGCGCGCGAGCTGCTGGGCAAGGTCATCCGGCACAAGGTCGGCGAGCTGTGGCTGGCGGCGCGCATCATCGAGACCGAAGCCTACTACTGCGCCGAGAAAGGCAGCCATGCCTCGCTGGGCTATACCGAGA
>NZ_UTHA01000063.1 GCF_900582195.1 Pseudomonas viridiflava | reverse complement strand
ATGATTGACGAGATCGGCGTTGATTCAGTTTTCAAGTTAGAAAGCTTTTTGTGGGAGCGAGCTTGCTCGCGAAGGCGTTGGGTCAGTCGATGTTGATGTTGGCTGATCTGGCGCTTTCGCGAGCAGGCTCGCTCCCACATTGGGTTTTGGGGTGGTGGTTGGATTGGGGGGCATCCTTGATCCCGTGGGTGTTTTAGAAGGCGTAGCTGGCTTTCAGGCCGCCGTTGAAGCCGTGGCTGTCGCCGCCGCCATTGGCGCCGACTTCTGCGCCCAGGCTCAGGGCGCCGAGGCTTGCCATGAGGTTGACGCCGCCGCTGAACTGGTCGCGATTATCAAAAGCCGCGCGTTGTTCGATGTCGAGTCCCAGCAGGTGGCTTTGGCTGTCGACCTGGTTGTCGCCGAGTGTGCGTTCGTAACCGACTTGCACGCCTGGCACCAGTTGCCATGCGCCCATCGCCACCGGGGCGAAGGCGACGTTGAGGTTGGCGACGGCGCTGCGGCGGGTGGCAGTGTTGTCGTCGACTTCGAGCGCCAGTTCGCTGCCCTTCTCTTTGAAGCCGTTGAGGTCGAGGTGGCTGACGCGGAAACCAAGGCTCGGCTCGAAAGTCATGCCGTTGACCGGGGCGCGGTAGCCGAGGGCTACGGTGGCGCCGGTGAGGTTGCCGTGGGTATCGCCTTTCGCGGTGCCGAGGCCGCCGCCGAGATCTCGTTTGCTGTTGTAGTCGATGTAGCCGGCGCTGGCGTTGGCGTCGAGGAACAGGCCTTGTTCGAGGCTGGTGAAGCCGTAGCGGGCGCCGACGTTGAGGAAGGTGAAGTCGGTATCGGCTTCGCCACCTGCACCGCCGACCGTGCCTTTGCTGTAGCCGAAGCCGCCGCGTGCGCTGAGTTGTTCGCTGAAGCGCTGGGTGATGCCGACCATCAGGCCTTGGCTGTGTTCGTTGCTGCTCTCGGCGTGGTTTGAGCCGTCGGTACCGAGGTAGCCGGCGAGCGCGGTGGTCCAGAGGCGGTATTGGCCGACCTTGAGATCAGTGCCGCTGGCGAACGGTGCGGCGGCTTGTTCGATCATCGCGTTTTGGCGCAGCAGGTAGCTGGTGGCATCGGCGTGTACCTGGCCGCCGACCTGGGATTCGACACCGCCGAGGGTGCCGGCGTCGATGGCCGATTGCAGGTAGTAGTTGTAGGCGCTGTAGGTGCCGGACAGATCGGTGTTTTGCAATTGGCGAAGCAATTCGGCGCCAGCAGCGGCGTTGCCGATCAGCCCGGCCTGGCCTGGGAGGCTGTTGTATTCGACGAGTTTGCCGCGCAGCACGTAAATGGTTTCCTGCGACAGGCCGAGGCCTTGTTTGAGGTAGTTGTCCATGCTGCCGTATTGCGCGGTGACTTCGTCGAGACCGGCCTGCAAGTAACTGGCCTGGACGCCGAGCAGTGGCTCGTAGATGGCGGCCATGCTTGGCGGCAGCGCCTTGAGCGTGGCGGCAACTCGGGCGGCGGTGTAATCGTTGGTCGCGAGGTAGTTGGCCATGATGGTCGCATCGTCGACCCCGGCGATGCTCTGCAACACGGCGGCGGTCCAGCCGGTGCGATCCTTGCCGGCGGTGCAGTGGAACAGTTGCGCAGCGTCGACACTGGCCAGTTCATTGAACAGCACGCCGAACTGGCCGCGCATGCCGGCGTCGCTGACGAAGGCGCGGTTGGTTTGCTCCATCATCGCGATGGCGTCGGCGGCGCTTTTGAAGGAGATATTGGTGATGTTCGCGCCGGACGTGGTGCTGCCGATGATGTCGATGTTCTGGTAGGTCGCGCCACTGATCATTGTGTCCGGGGTCGCGGCGATTTCGCTCGGGGTGCGCAGGTCGTAAACGGCTTTGATGCCGAGGCTGCTGAGGGTCGCCAGGTCAGCCGCTGTTGGAGTCACCGCGTTGGCACGATAGAACACCCCGGCGCGCATGGTGCCGTCGTGAGCGGTGGAATACGCGGTGGTGGTGCCGGCGACATCGCGAAAATTGTCCATACCTGTCAGACGCGGTGTATCGAGCGGCAGAGGCTCGGCAGCATGGGCGGCGGCGATGGACAGGCTCAGTACGGACAGCGAACACAGAAGACGTTGAAACACAGTGCAGCCTCATTGTTTAAGCGTTGGGCTAGTCACTATGGGTAGGCAAGTGATACTGAATATGACAGTTTTGCTTTGAATGGAAATGGCTGCGTGATCGGGCCGTGGGGTGCGTGATCGGTCCATCCACCGGCAGAGAAAGTCTCAGGGATAACGAAAATGGAAGATCTGATTCGAATGGCAACGCGCGAAGATGCCGCGAACATCAGTGAGCTCATCGTGAATACTTTGCGTGTGTCCAATGGGCGCGACTATTCGCCAGATGTTATTGCGCAGGTGCAGCGTAGCTTTTCACCACAGGCAGTTCTGGGCTTGCTGGGCAAACGTCAGGTTTATGTGGCGACTTTGAATCAACACATCGTGGCAACCGCCAGTCTTGATCAGGACGTGGTTCGCAGCGTGTTTGTCGAGCCGGGCTGTCAGGGTAAAGGACTGGGTAAGCGGCTGATGGAAAGACTCCAGTCTGTTGCCGTTAGCCAGGGTTTCACCAAGCTGCATGTACCCTCTTCGATCACGGCTGAAGGATTTTATCGATCGCTTGGGTTCGACAGGGTTCGAGACGAATATCACGGCGCCGAACGTACGATCATCATGCAAAAGCAATGGTGATGGCAGTACCGAACCCACCGTAGAACCATTGCAGCAGTGAGCCTGCTCGCGATGGCGGCCGGCCAGCTGAGGTGGTGTTGACTGAAAAGCCCCCCATCACGAGCAGAAAAAGACCTGAAGGCATCAGCGCGAACTCAATCGACGATGAACAGTTTCGCGCCAGTGGCGGTGAAGGATCGATGACCTTCGGCGTCGTTGCCTACCTGGTAACTCATGCCGGGAGTCAATGTGAACTGGCGGCCATCCTCCAGTTCGGTCTGCAACTGCCCTTCCAGGCACAGGAGGATATGGCCGCGCCAGCACCAATGATCAGCGAGGTAGCCGGGACTGTACTCGACCATCCGCACGCGCGTTGCGCCAAACTGGCAGGTTCGCCACCAGGCCGTGCCGGTTACCCCGGCATGCGCCACCGGTTCTATGGTTGACCAGTCGGTGGTACCGAAAGGAATGACGGTGAGATCCATGGTTACCTCGTTGATGTTCGCGAAGCGCGCAAGGTATCAACGAGGGAATTGTGCCGATAGATACAGACAGCTCGGATTTGCGGGATACAGACTCTGATTACGGTCCTTGTGGACGCTGGCTTGCCAGCAATGAGGCCCGGTCACGCAGCTCACAGAACGCAGAGAAACCAAACAATCCGGGCAGTCAGTTAAATTGATCTGGAGCAGTATTTACCCTACACGGCAGCCGTAATCTGCAATGGCTGAAAACAGCCGTGCTGTGCGCACGTCACAGGCCTTGAGGCCAAGGTGGCGCTAAATGAACAAAAAACGCATTGTCTGGGGGAGCATTCTCCTGGGCCTTCCGTGTGTCTTGCTTCCGGTCCTTTTGATGGGTTACGTCGCCTGGATGTTGAATCTGGCAGCGGCTCAACAACGCCTGGAAACCCTCGCATCCGTCGCTTCCAGTCGTGCCCATGGCACTTTCAGTGAAGCGGCCGGCTCGCTGAAATCCATCGCCGGCTCGCGTCTCGCACCGTGCACGCCGGAAAGCATCGACGAGATGCGTCTGTTGACCATCAACACGCTCTCGGTAAAGTCGATCGGTTATGTCGAAGAAGAGATTTACGCCTGCGGTTCCTGGGGCCCGGTCGGGCAGCATGCGGCGCCGTGGCGTGAAGACTTCACCACCTCGGATGGCGTGCGTGTGTCGCTCGGTGTGCAGTCGCGCATCGTTGCGGCCAAGCCGATGATGGCGCTGCAGTATGCGGCGTTCAACGTGCTGGTCGATCCCGAGCAGTTTTTGCAGGTGATGCTAGATGAGGATCTGCACCTGGCGGTCGGCACTGCTGCCGGGCAATTGGTCAGCGCCTCGCGTCCGGGCGCAGAACACTTTCTTGCTCGCGTGCATTCCGGCCCGCATTCAGGACTTGCCGACGGTTACCTTTACACCCTCGTCCACAGCGGCGACTGGGTCGCCATCGCCGCGCTGTCGCGCCATGAGCTGATGCAAGGGCTGATCCGCCGCGAATTAATGCTGTTGCCCATCGGTGGCTTGCTCGCGGGGGTGCTGGTGTTGCTTCTCGTGCGCCGCACCCGACAACGTCTGTCACCGCTGGCCGAATTGCAACTGGCGGTGCGCAATCGCGAGTTCGTCGTTCACTATCAACCGATCATGCGCCTCAGCGACGGTGCCTGCGTCGGCGCGGAGGCACTGGTGCGCTGGCAGCATCCGGATGGCTCGCAGGTGTGTCCCGACGCGTTTATTCCATTGGCCGAGCACAGTGGTTTGATTCTGCCGATTACCGATCAGGTGATCGACAATGTGATGCGTGACCTCGGCCCGTTGCTGGTCAAGGAGCGCAGCTTGCACGTGGCGATCAATCTGGCGGCGAAGGACGTCAGCAGTGGCCGCTTCCTGCCGAAACTGGAAGCCGCATTGCGTCGCGCCGATGTGCAGCAGAAGCAGATCTGGCTGGAAGCGACTGAACGCGGTTTCGTCGAGATCGACGCTGCCCGCACCACCGTCAATCGCGCCCGCGAGCTGGGTTATCTGGCGGCCATTGACGATTTCGGCACGGGTTTTTCGAGTCTTCAGCATTTGCAGCAATTGCCGCTGGATGTGCTGAAGATCGACAAATCGTTCGTCGACAACATCGATCAGGATGCAGCCACCGGATCAGTGACTGGCCACATTATCGAAATGGCCAAGAGCCTGCGTCTGCAGATCGTTGCTGAAGGCATCGAGACCGAAGCGCAGCGCGATTACCTGCGCGGTCAAGGTGTGCAGTTTGGGCAGGGCTGGCTGTTTGGCAAGGCGATGCCGGCGGATGCGTTTTTGCGCTTCTTTCGAGAGCGTACGAACGTGGCGGTTGAGCAGGATGCACTGGAAGCAGCGATGCCGATTTAAGCGCGCATAAACACCCGGGCAAACCCATCTTCGGTCGCGTGATGGGTTTGCTGAGAGCCCGCGTCAGTTGGTCTGGCTGACCACCTTGATGTCCGTAATCCCTACCCGCACGGCATGTTCAAGAATCTGCTCGGCTGTTGAATCCGCTGTAGGCATGATCAAACTGTTTTCCGCGTCGCCCAGATGCAGTTCCAGCAAATGCATCGCGGCTTCGTGGACAGGCAACTGCTGTTCTTTGAGTTCAAACGAGTGATCACGAGGCTCGTCGTTAAATCGGTATTCGATGCGATAGCTGTGCATGATGTCATCCGCGTCAGTAGAAAAAGGCAACTGAATATCCTGATGCAGTGGTCAGTTTTTAGTTCAAATTGAATCGCCTCTCTGGCGAATCTGAATTTCATGGCAAACTTTTTCCTTGCCGAGGCGTCCCTTTCTTAAACCCCCAACCGGCTGATTTCAGCCAAGGACTGGCGATGACCTTTTTTATTTTTCTTCTGGCCTGCGCAGCGGCGGCAACCACCGGCGTGATGTTCAAACCGGGGCCGTGGTACGAAGGGCTGAACAAACCCGGTTTCACCCCGCCCAATTGGGCGTTCCCGGTGGCCTGGACGATTATCTACCTGTTGCTGGCCTGGGCCGGTTACCGCTTGAGCCTGATCCCCGGCAGCCAGACCGTGCTGGCGTTGTGGGCGGCGCAGATTGCGCTGAACACATTGTGGACGCCGGTGTTCTTCGGTGCGCATCAGGTGCTGGCGGCGATGGTGATTCTCACGGTGTTGTGGCTGGTGGTCGCGGCGATGGTGGTGCTGGCGATACAACTGGACCTGATTACGGGTTTGATCCTGTTTCCTTATCTGGCGTGGCTGTGCGTGGCGGCGGCGTTGAATTTTTCCATCCTGATCAAGAACCGCTGATGACCAGTGCCAACTGGGGTAGTGAAACACCGTGGCCGCAAGGTGAGCGTGAGTTGGCGCAGGTGCGGGCCTTCAACAGGAAGCTCGCCTGGCTGCCACGTTTCAAGATCCGCAATCGCCTGACGCCGCGCTTGATTCAGGCGCTGTTGCGCCTAAGCCAGATGGGCGGCTCGGGTGCGTTGCGCAGGTTTGGCCTGACGGCCGAGCGCAAGCTGATTGATGATGTGCCTGTGCGCATCATCCGCCCCAAAGGCCCGGCGAAAGGCGTGGTGCTGGACTTCCACGGCGGCGGCTGGGTGATCGGCAATGCGCAGATGGATGACCATTTCAACGCGGCCATCGTCGAAAGTTGCGAAGTGGTTGTGGTCTCGGTGGAATATCGACTGGCCGTGTCCACGCCCATCGAAGGCGTGCTGGAGGATTGCCTCAACGCCACTCGTTGGTTGTTACAAGAGGCTGAGTTCGCCGGTCTGCCCGTCGTGGTGGTCGGTGAATCGGCGGGTGGCCATCTGGCAGCGGCGACCTTGTTGGCGCTGAAGCAATGGCCCGATTTGCTGCAACGCATCAGCGGCGCACTCCTGTATTACGGCGTCTACGACCTGACCGGAACACCAAGTGTACGTTCCGCGCCTGCAGACACACTGGTGCTGGACGGCCCGGGTATGGTCGAGGCGCTGCGCCTGCTCACGCCCGAACTGACCGACGAGCAGCGCCGCCAGCCGCCGCTGTCTCCACTATATGGCGACTTCAGCGGTTTCCCGCCCGCGCTACTGTTTGCCGGCGAACTCGATCCGCTGCGCGACGACACCCTCGCCATCGCCAAGCGCTGGGCGCAATCAGCGCCGGTCGAGATGTACATGTTGCCCTCCTCACCCCACGGCTTTATCCACTTCCCCACGGCCATCGCTCAAGGCGTGCTGGCGTACAGCCGGAAATGGATTTCGGCGCGTGTCGAGGCCGTTAAGGTGCAAGACGAACTGGCGTAAACGTTCAGGCTCAGGCGAGGTAAAAGAAGTACAGCGCCAAGCCAAGCAACTGCATGAGCAGCAAGATGGAAAGCAAGTGATTACACCCCTTCCAGACATTGCTCACTGGTTGGTTTCTGGCGACTCGATAGCGCAGGTAACTGTCGAGTGATAGCGACGCCGTGGGAATGAGCACGAACAAAAACGTCAAAAAGAAATTAAACATTTCCTTTGTCCATCGACTCCCAACATGGATCCCGGTGTGTTCGCTGCATCTTGCGCTGCTCACGTCATTTGAGCAGATAGCGTAGCTGATCGGCACACGCCCTGAATCCGTGGGATTGGGCACCACGATGATGCGGGCAATAACACTTAGTGGGGACAAGCGTTGACATGCAAACCCGCAAAGCCGCCATTCAATGGCAGAATCCCCTGACCCTGATGATTTCGGAGACCACAATGCTGCGCGTGTTTGAACAACGACTCGACCCCTTCCCGCCCGACGAAGCACCACCCCCGCCCGTCGGCCTGATGCGGTTCCTGTGGGCCTGCACGCGCGGTGCACGCGGTTATATCCTTGCGCTGGCGCTGCTCAGCGCCAGCGTGTCGATCTACGAAGCGTGGCTGTTTTCCTTTCTCGGTCAGGTCGTCGATCTGCTCTCGACGTGGCAGGCCGGCGGCGGTGTCAACGCGCAGGAAAGTCGCGTGCTGTGGGGCATCGGCATCGTGTTGCTGATCAGCATCGGCTTGGTGGCGCTACGGACCATGGTCCAGCACCAGATACTGGCGATCAATCTGCCGTTGCGGCTGCGCTGGGACTTCCACCGGTTGATGCTGCGGCAAAGCCTCTCATTCTTTTCCGATGAGTTCTCCGGACGGGTCACGACCAAGGTCATGCAGACCGCGCTGGCCGTGCGCGAAGTCTTGTTCACCCTCATCGAGATCGCACCGGGCATCGGCGTTTATTTCATTGCGATCATCGCCCTGGCCGGCGGATTTGCCCTGAAACTCATGTTGCCGTTCATTGCCTGGCTCGCGTTGTTCGGGCTGGCCATGCTGTACTTCGTGCCCCGCTTGGGGAAAGTCGGCCAGGAACAGGCCGATGCACGATCGTCGATGACCGGGCGGATTGCCGACGCCTACACCAACATCACCACGGTGAAACTGTTCTCGCACTCCAAGCGTGAAGCGCACTTCGCCCGTGCGGCGATGGAGGATTTCAAACTCACCGGTTTTCGCCAGATGCGTCTGGTCAGCCAGTTCGAAATCGTCAATCAGGCGCTGGTGGTCGGGTTGATTATCGGCGCCGGCGGCTACGCCCTGTGGCTGTGGCATCTGGGCCAGGTCGGCACCGGTGCGGTGGCGGCGATCACCGCGATGGCGCTGCGCATCAACGGCATGTCCCACTGGATCATGTGGCAGATGACGTCGCTGTTCGAAAACATCGGCACCGTGCAGGACGGCATGGCCACCCTCACCCGGGGCCCTAAGGTTCAGGATGCGCCGAACGCCAGCGTGCTGATGCCGGCGGGCGGCGCGGTGACGTTCGACAAAGTGAACTTCAATTACAACGGCGAACGTCAGGTGCTCGACAACCTGAGCCTGAACATCCGCCCCGGCGAAAAAATCGGTCTGGTTGGCCGCTCTGGTGCGGGCAAGTCGACGCTGATCAATCTGCTGCTGCGCTTCTATGACGTCGACAGCGGCAAGATTTGCATCGACGGCCAAAACATCGCGCACGTGACCCAAGACAGTCTGCGCAGCGCGATCGGCATGGTCACCCAGGACACGTCCCTGCTGCACCGCTCGATTCGCGACAACATCGCCTACGGCCGTCCGGACGCTACCGACGAAGATATCCGCCGCGCCGCCGCCAATGCCCAGGCCGACGGTTTCATCAGCCAACTCAGCGACAAGCAAGGCCACAGCGGCTACGACACACTGGTCGGCGAGCGCGGCATCAAGCTATCAGGCGGCCAGCGCCAACGCATCGCCATTGCGCGAGTGATGCTGAAAAACGCACCGATCCTGCTGCTCGACGAAGCCACCAGTGCCCTGGACTCCGAAGTCGAAGTGGCCATTCAGGAAAGCCTCGATGAAATGATGCAGGGCAAAACCGTCATCGCCATCGCCCATCGGCTGTCGACGATTGCCGCGATGGATCGACTGATCGTCATGGATGAAGGGCGGATTATCGAGCAAGGGACGCACACTGAATTGCTCAGCAAAAACGGCATTTATGCACGGCTCTGGCAGCATCAGAGTGGCGGGTTTCTCGGGGAGGATCAGGGCGTGGCGGCGGCGATGGATCAGGCTTGAGGGGGCGGGTTGGGAGCAGCCGCTAATGAGCGACTGCTTTCGGTCAAATCCGGTCAGGTGTTCACGAGCAAGCCGGCAGTCAGACAGCGCCAGTGCGGCCCCGGCGAAAACGGCGCTTCAACTCGAAGCTGACTTTCTTCGCGAGAAAATGCCATTCCGGCAGGGCCAATAGCAGGCCGCCCTCGCGCCCCACGCCACACTCGCGGGAATCCTTGCGCGTGAGCGCAAAAAAGCGGTGTGGCAACCTCACACGGTTTCGAATGCATCCCTTGATCGTCCAGGTGACACCTCGCCTCATATAAGCCGTTGCGACCTGACGCTTGAGGTTGAAGAGATGAAGATGAGGTTTGAGCGCAGCCAGGGTGTCCCGGTAAGCGTCGTAGCTTGTCAGGACATGGTGCTCGTCTTTGACGCTATTGGTCAGCGACCCTTGACGCACCCTTTGAAAATATCGGTCGGCCTGCGTTGCGTAGCAGAGCTTGCTATGAAGATAGATGTTCATGCTGAACAACTGATCCTCGTGCGCACGCCCCTTGAAAGTCACGTCGAAGCGTTCAGTCACGGTTTTTTTGAAAATGTACTGCCACGTCGTGGCCTTGTATTTATTGCTGAGGATCAGATCCTCGAACAGTTCCACGCCCTTGCTGAACCAGCCCTCGCGGGAAGGTGCAGTATCGCGCCTTAAGTAATTACGCTTGCCATTCGAATCAACAAAAGAACGTTTCGAGAAGTAATAAAGTTCTAAATCACTGTTTTCATGTACTGCTTTATTGAAACCTGCAAAAAGATCAAGACTGACCACATCATCCGGGTCGCAAAAAAACAAGTAGTCGCCTGTAGCGGCATTGAATCCCGTCACGCGGGCCCCACCGACGCCCATATTTTCCTGGGTGATGATTCTTATCCTGCGGTCATGGCCATACTTCGAGTTAATTAACGCCAGTGTTCCATCTGTCGACCCATCGTTAACAATCACTATTTCCGATGCTTGAACAGTTTGCCCCAAGAGCGATTCCATCGTCTCGACTATATAATTTTCTACATTATATGCAGCAATAATAACGGAGATCTTAGAATCCAACATGGAATATGCTCTTTAAACTCATAAAATGAAAACATGACAACAAGTTGCAAATCATAGCATGGCGATACATCGATTACACTTGGTCGAATACAGTCATTCAAAACGACTCGCCCCGATCAGCCCGTTGATGCCAGATCGCCCCGCTCCATCATCCGGACACTGGCAAACGTCGATTCGTTACGCGCCTGGTCGAGCGTTGTCAGCGGTTTGATCGTTGATGGCTGCGTGACCGGTTTACGGCTCGTCTCAGAACCTGATCGCTCGTCACTCGGCGGCACGCCAAAGTGCTCGCGATAGCATTTGGAGAAATGCGGCGTGGAGACGAAACCGCAGACGTACGCCAGCTCGACAATCGACAAGTTGGTTTGCTTGAGCAGTTGCCGCGCTCGAATCAGCCGCAACCGCAAGTAGTAGCGCGACGGCGTGCATTGCAGGTATTTCTGAAACAGTCGCTCCAGCTGCCGCCGAGACAGGTCGACGTATTCGGCCAGGTTATCCAGGTCGATCGGTTCTTCGAGATTGGCCTCCATCAACGCAACGACCTCTTGCAGCTTGGGCTGATGCGTACCGACCACATGCTTGAGCGGCACACGCTGATGGTCCCGCTCGTTGCGGATGCGCTCATACACAAACATCTCGGAAATGGCGGCGGATAACTCACGGCCATGATCGCGGGCAATCAGGTGCAACATCATGTCCAGCGGCGCGGTGCCGCCAGAGCTGGTGAAGCGGTTGCGGTCGAGGGTAAAAAGGCTGGTACTGACGCTGACACGCGGGAAAGCTTCCTGCATGGCCGCCAGAAACTCCCAATGCACGCTGCACTCGTAGCCGTCGAGCAGTCCGGCCTTGGCGAGCGCCCAGCTACCGGTGCAGACCCCGCCCAAGCGCTTCGATTGGCGCGCCAAGGCTTGCAGCCAGGTCGTGTGCTCGCGAGTAATCACGCTCTGGATACCGACACCACCGCACACAATGACCGTGTCTGCCACAGCGGGATTGCTCCACGATCCATCCGGCGTGATCGGCACACCGTCACTGGCCCAGACCGGTACGCCACCGGGGCTGAAGGTATGCCAGCGATACAGCGTGCGTCCCGTCAATTGATTGGCCATGCGCAATGGCTCCACGGCGGACGCCAGGGACATAAGCGTGAATTTGTCCAACAGCAGGAAACCAACGGATTGAGTGGTAGCGTCGGCCACGGCAGGGGTCGATGACATCATGTCCTCATAAGAATCGGTGTGCGGCACAGGCGTCTGTCATTCCCCCCGCGCTTTTCGCGAGGGGATTATGAGGTTCGGCGCAAACGCCTACCCCGCTGACGAGACCCTCGCCGCCGGCGCAGGATGACGCGACGTCACCAGGCCGATAAAGGAAATCGCCAGCGCCAGGCCGATCGTTGTGGTGACTTCGGTGCGGTGTTGCGGGGTGATCATCATCACCGCCAGCGCTGCGCAGATAAACACGATCACCAGCCACGTCAGCCAGGGGAACAGCCACATGCGAAAGGTCAGCTCAACGTTGCGCTGTTGCAAAATCCGCCGCATGCGCAACTGCGACACCGCGATGGCGAGATACACCAGCAAGGCAATCGCCCCAGAGCTGGCCAGCAGGAATTGAAACAGCCCGGCAGGCATGAAATAGCTCCACACGGTGATTGACGCACCGATCACGGTGCTGGCGATGACCGCTGCGCGCGGAACACCCTCCGAGGACGTCGCCTTGAGCATCTTCGGCGCATCGCCACGCCGGCCCAGCGAGTACAACATCCGCGAGGCAATGTAGATCGAGGAGTTCATGCAACTGGCCACGGCGATCAGCACGACGACGTCGACCATGAACTTGGCGTGAGGAATGTTCATGATTTCCAGAGCACGCTGATAGGAACCTACCGAGGCCAGCAACGGATCATTCCACGGCACCACAGAGATAACGACGAAGATCGACAGCAGGTAAAACACGCCGATGCGCCAGATCACCGATCGCGTGGCCTTGGCGATGTTTCGTGACGGATCATTCGATTCGGCGGCGGCGATGGTCACCGCTTCGGTACCGATGAAACTGAACATGATGGTGATGAAAGCGCCGACCACCGCTGACAAACCGTTGGGCGCAAACCCGCCGTGCTCGGCCATCAACCCGCTCAAACCGCTGACTTCCCTGTCGGGAATCCAGCCCATCAACACGGCAAAACCGACACCGATAAACCCAATGATCGCGACGACTTTGGCCATGGCGAACCAGAATTCGAACTCACCGTACTTCGACACGCTGAACAGGTTGGTCACCACCAGCGCAATGATCGAGCCCAACGCGAACAGCCACGCATCAATCTGCGGAAACCATTGGTTGAGCACATGCCCGGCGGCGAGCGCTTCGATAGGAATCACCAACACCCAGAACCACCAGTACAACCAACCGATGGTAAATCCGGCCCAGCGCCCGATGGCCTGGTCAGCATAGGTGGAAAACGAGCCGGTGTCGGGATTGGCCACCGCCATTTCACCGAGCATGCGCATGACCAGCACGACGAGCAAACCGGAGAACAGATAGGCCAGAAGAACCGCCGGCCCCGCCGCCGCGATGGCATGTCCTGAACCTACGAACAATCCAGCGCCGATAATCCCGGCGATGGACAGCATGGTGACGTGACGAGGCTTGAAGCCCTGCGCCAATTGGCTACTCGAATCCATGGAGTTCGGGCTGATCATTGGTTTTTTTATTCTCTGCTGAACGACATTTAAGCAAGTTGACTGAGCAAACGAGCACGATCGTTGCCTGCTGAACCTCCCGAAAGAAGTCCGTCCAACCGCCGCAGTTCTTATTAACCCCATGATCTTGATGGGGTTATTTTGATGTGAAGACGCGTCACCATACCCGGCCTGTCAGATGATTCAGTAGCCTGATTGCGCCATGGTTGTGTCTGATATCGACATACCGAAACCAATAGGTCGCAATGAACACCGACAAGTCACAAAATATCTGACGACTGACTCCCCATCTCGCCCTCACCTCCCCGCACACCCCGGCAACGTAAAAACTACCCGCGCCCCACGCGGCGTGTTTGCCTCCGCCCACAAGCGCCCGCCATGGGCCTCGATAATCGTGCGGCAGATCGACAGCCCCATCCCCAACCCGGTGGTTTTGGTGGTGTAGAACGCGGTGAAGACTTCTTCGGCACGCTCGCAGGCGAATCCCGGCCCGGAGTCGCTGACCTCAATTTGCACATCTTCGTCGACAGCCTTACTGGAGATGAATAACCGACGTTCGCCCTCCTCCATCACAGCCATCGCCTCCAGGGCATTGACCAGCAGATTGAGCAGGACCTGCTGCAACTCCACCCGATCAGCCATCACGGCGGGCAAGTCGCTGGCCAGTTGTGTAGTGACCTCAGCCGCGGATCGGGCCGCTTCAACACGCGTGAACCCGACCATCTCGCCCACCAGCGCATTGAGGTCCACCGCATGACGTTGCGGTGGCGTCTTGCGGATCAGCGCGCGGATGCGCCCGAGCACGTCGGCCGCGCGGTTGCCATCGTTGATGATGCGCCTGAGGCCCTGTTCGACTTCATCGGTGTTCGGCGGTTGCGCGCCGAGCCAGCGCAGCGCCGCGTTGGCATTGGTCACGGTAGCCGCGATGGGCTGATTGACTTCGTGGGCGATGGACGCCGCTAACTGGCCCATGGTCGCCACGCGGTTGGCGTGGGCCAGTTCCGTCTGGACCTGCCGATAGCGGAGTTCGCCCTCGCGCACTTGTTCTTCAGCGTGTTTGCGTTCGCTCAGGTCGAGCACGAACGCTACACCCTGTTGCTGACTGGCCTCAAACGCGGCCAGACCGACAATCACCGGCAGGCGACTGCCGTCCTTGCGGATGTATTCCTTTTCGAACGGCTGGGCGCGCCCAGTGCGAATCGCAGTCGCCAGCGCCGTTTCGCTTTGCGTGCGCAGTGGCGCCGGTGTCATGTCGCGCCAGTGCACGCTGCCCGACAGCAGATCATCGCGCTCGTAACCGACCATGCGTAGAAACGCATCATTGGCCTCGATGATTTCACCTTCAATACTCCAGACGATGATGCCGATGATGTTGGCGTCGACCAGACGGCGAATCTTTGCCTCGCGCTCGGCGACGTCGCGATACAGCCGCGCGTTATCCAGCGAAATCGCGGCCTGCGAAGCCACCAGTCGCAGCACGGCGATGCGCGCCGGGCTGAACACACCGGCAGACAGGTTATTTTCCAGGTACAGCGCTCCCGCCACCCGCGCCTGATTCATCAACGGCAGACAGAGGATCGAGCGGGCACCACGCTGGTGAATGTACGAATCCGCGGCAAATGCCGGATCGGCGACGGCATCGTCCAGGCACAGATTTTCGCCCGTGCGCAGGGTCTGGTAGAGCACCGATTCGGCCAGCACCGCCGCACTCACTGGCTCATTGCACAACCGCATGCAGTCGTCGACACTGATTCGCGCGGCGATGTACGGCGCCTCACCTTGCGTCAGAACCAGCAGGCCGTGCTCGGCGCCGGCCTGTTCGATGGCGGTGCGCATGATCATTTCGATCAGTCGATCCAGAACGATTTCGCCTGAGACCGCTTGAGAAACCTTGAGCACCGTGGCCAGATCCAGATGCTCGACCGGGGTGGTAATGGTCGCAGTCAGGCCGGGGGCTGTTTCTTCATTGCGCAAATAACGGTGGCGTCGTTCCAGTTGTCGCACCTTGCCATCGGCGCCCCAGCGCAGGTAACCGTAACGCGCATCCTGCAGATACATGCGAGCAATTTTGCCGAGGCCACGACCGCTGTAGAACCGCGCGGCAAGTTCATTGGCCAAGGCTTCGACATGCACGAAGCTGTTGTCCCGGGCCAGTTGAATCGCTTGCTCGTACAGCGACTCGGCTTCGATCAACTGCCCGGCGACCCGAGCGATTTCAGCTGCGACCAGCGCCGTCTGACTGGCAAAGGTTTCCGCACACTGTTGCGCCCAGGTTTGCAGTTGCTCGTGGTGTTCACGCAAACGTTGCAACTGATCAGCATCCGCCTCGGTGCGGGCGGCCAGGGTTAACGCCGCGTAGAAGTGATATTCGGCCTCCTCGAAAAACGACGAAATCACCCACAACAATTCCTTGGCCTGAGCCGCGCACTCGGCGGCTGCCGGGTAATCCCCCGCCAGATAGCGCGCCTGCAACTTGCGCACCCAATACTTGCCGCGAGCCAGCGCCAGGTCCGGGGCGGCAAGGTTCGCCTCGAAGCTCGCCTCAGAAAAATGTTCATCGTTGAAGCTGCCGAACATCGGTGTCTGCCCACGCAGCATGCGGATCAGCGCCCGTTGGCAACTCATGAAACTCACCACCAGGCCGAAACGGATTTTTTCCGCGTAGGCCAGCCCCGCTTCAGTCTGAACCTGCACTTGCGCCAGCGGCTCGCCAATAAACAGCAAGTCGGAAATCAGGCTGTTGCCGGCATACGCCGCATAGGGCAAATCGCCGAGGCGGTTGCCGGCGCTGAGCGCACGCCGCAGCCATTCGCGGCACTCGCGCACCGGTCGCATCCAGCGCACCACAAAAATCGAGAAGCACAGGTAGGTGCGTGCTTCGTATCGCGTCAGGCCACGGCGGTCGACCAGATCGCAGCCCAGACGGCCAAAGCGGTAACCGGCGGCATAGTCGCCGAAACGTCGGCCGGCGACGCGCACAACGTTGGCGTAGAGCATGCAAGAGGCGTCGCAGTTGCCATGTTGCAGACTCAAACTCACAGCCTTGCAAATGGTCAGGCAGGCGAGGTTTGCATCAGACTGCAACGCTGGGGCGAAGAGTTTGCTCAACGCATCCAGCGTGGCCAGTGAAGCGCGATCCTGCATCAGTGGCAGGTCGATCAACTGTTCGATGCTGCGCTCACCCAGTTGCGTCCAGATCTGCTCGTACTCTTGACGCACTTGCTGATCGTCCGGATGCGCAGTCCAGTCGATGCCGACCTGACGCAAATACGTCAGGCACACACTCACTGCGCGATCACTGCGATCAAGCAGCAGAAAAACGTCCATCTGCAAACACGTGACCGCCGCCCGCTCCACCGTGGTCGTGGCGCGCTCGGCCAATGTGGTCAGACGCGCGTCGGCCAGTGCCAGTTGCCCGGTAAGGAATTCGCACTCGGCGCGGTTCAGCTCCAGGGCAAAGCCCAGTTCATGGCGACTGTCATAGCCTTGTTCGCCGAGCACCGCCGCGCCCGCGCCCAAGTAGTTCAGCGCCGATGTGTAAGCGGTCGAAGCCTTGGCGCGCTGGCCGGCGAGCAGGTTGAACTCGGCCAGTTGTTCACGTTCGGCACGGGCGCTGATCAGGCTCGCGCCGCGATTGAGCTGGCCGACGATTTCAAAGATCGCGTCTTCGCGTCCTTCCACCGACGTTTGCAGCGCGAGCAAACGACCGATGCGCAGGTGAGTCTGCGCACGCACGCCTTCGGCGATCAGCGAATAGGCCGCTTCATGAATGCGGTCGTGGGCAAACGCACAGGCGCCTTCGTGCAATTCCACCACTTCCTGGCGCACCGCCGGCCACAGCGCCGCGTGCACGCGCGCCGTCGACAGGTCGAGCACGGTGGCCAGCGTGTCGAGCCGCGCCACGTTGCCCAGGCAGGCCAATTGTTGCAGGGCCTGGCGCGTGTCGAGCGGCAGCCGCGCCAGTTTGTCGACCATCAGATCGACGACGTTGTCGGTGTAGCCTTTGGCGTTGATCAATTGCAGATCCCAGCGCCAGCGGCTGGACTGATGCTCGTAAACCAGCAGCTCTTCTTCGGCCAGAGCGTGCAGAAACTGAATGACGAAAAACGGATTGCCGCCGGTCTTGTCCAGCACCAGCCGTGCCAGCGCCACGATGCTCGCGGGTGGGCAGCGCAGGGATTCGGCGATCAGTTGTTCGATGTGCACGCCGGCGAGCGAGGTCAGGCGGATTTCGTCGATGTGTACGCCGGCATTGCGAATGGCTTTGAGTTTGCCGCTGAGCGGGTGGTCGCCATCGACCTCGTTGTTACGGTACGCCCCCACCAGCAACAGGTGCCCAAGCTCGGCGCGGGTCAGCAGAACCTCCAACAGATCGAGGGTCGCCGCATCGAGCCATTGCAGGTCATCAAGGAACAGCGCCAACGGGTGCTCGGGCCGGGCAAACACGCCGATAAACCCCTGCAACACCTGCATGAAGCGCTGCTGCGCTTGTTGCGGTTCCAGCTCCGGCACCGGCGGCGGCTCACCAATAATCAGCTTGAGTTCCGGGATCAGCTCGGTCATCAACCGTGCATTTGGCGACAGTGCCTGCAACAGCGCGGCGCGCCAGTCAGCGAGCACCTCACGGCGCTTGCCCAGCAGCGTGCGCACCAGTCCCTGAAATGCCTGGACCAGCGTCGCATAGGGAATGTCGCGCTTGTACTGATCGAACTTGCCGGCGGCGAACAATCCCCGCGACGGCACCAACACTTTGTGCAGCTCACTGACCACCGAGGACTTGCCAATGCCGGAATAACCGGACACCAGCACCAGTTTCGGCTTAGGGGTCTGCACCACTTGGGCGAAGGCGTCGATCAGCGTTTGCACTTCGCGCTCACGACCGTAGAGTTTTTCCGGGATCAGCAAGCGATCGATCGCGCCCTGCTCGTTCAACGTGAACACGTTGATCTGCCGCGTTCGCTGCCAATCGTCGAGACAACGGCGCAGATCATGTTCGACACCGGCTGCGCTTTGGTAGCGCTCTTCGGCGGTCTTGGCCAACAGCTTCATGACCACGCGCGAGAGCATCACCGGAACGGTGGCCACCCTTTCGCAGGCTGGCATCGGCAAACGAGCGATGTGGCAATGCACCCACTCCATCGGGTCGCTGGCACTGAACGGCAGTGAGCCGGTGAGCATCTGATACAGCGTCACGCCGAAGGCATATAAATCGCTGCGCGAATCGATCGAGCGGTTCATCCGCCCGGTTTGTTCGGGGGCCATGTAGGCCAGAGTGCCGGCGATGGTTTCCGGCGGCGTGGGCGCCTGACGTTCGCGCGGCAGACGCGAGGCCAGACCGAAACCGGTCAGCCGCGCCTGGCCGTCATCGCAACGGACGAGAATGTGCTGCGGTTTGAGATCCTTGTGCACCAATCCGCACTGGTGCAGACGGCCGAGCGCCACGGCAATGTTGATGGCGTGCAACAGGCAGGTTTCAATGTCCAGCGGCGCGACCAGCAAGCGCGACAGCGGCTCGCCTCCAGGATCGTCGAACAGCAGGCGCGTGGTCCCGCCCACACGGTCCAGGGCTTGCGGTTGCAGTGCCCATTCACGGTGCAGATCGTCTTTGAGGCCGTATTCGTGTACCAGTCGATCAAGCGTTGCCGGCAGCGGCTGAGCCAGTGCCGGACGCACCATCAGCTTGCTGACACTGCCCTCCCCCGGATCTCGTTCGCGGGTGAACACCCGCTCGCCGTCGTCCCACAAAATCTGCTTTTTGCTGGCCATCTGAGTCGACACCGTCAAAGGTTTTTTTGCTACGCGGTGAAAATCAGCTCAACGGGTCCGCCGCGCAGGCTCAATACCGAGCGCTTCGGCAATACGCACCAGATCGGCGACCGAACGGGCCGCCAGTTTCCTCATGACCTGCCCACGATGGACTTTCACCGTCACTTCGCTGAGGTTGAGTTGCGCGGCGATCTGCTTGTTCATCAGCCCGCCGATGACGAACCCGAGCACCTCGCGCTCACGCCCAGTCAGCGTTTCGTAAGCCAGGCGCAGGGCCGCGCCGGACTGTTCGGCGAGCAGTCGCGCACTGTCGCGGGCCAAGGCACTGGCCACCGCGTCGAGCATGTCCTGATCACGAAAAGGTTTGGTCAGAAAATCCACCGCGCCGGCCTTCATCGCCTTGACGGTCATGGCGATATCACCGTGTCCGGTCATGAACACGATGGGCGTGCGCAGGCCGTTTTTTTCCATCTGTTCCTGAAAGGTCAGGCCGCTTTCACCGCGCAGGCGCACATCGAGCACCAGGCAACCGGGCACGTCACGTTTGGCCGAAGCCAGAAAATCCTGGGAGGTTTCGAATGTCTGCACCTGCAGCCCGATCGAGCGCAGCAAACCGTCGAGGGCTTGACGCATGGAGGCGTCGTCGTCGACCACATAAACCACCGGCTCCCTCAACACGGGCGGGGTTGCGCTGGGGCTGGAATGCGACCACAGGGTCATCGTGTGTCCTCGGCGAGATCGCAACGCGTGCGATGTGCAGGTGATTAAATCTAGTCCATGATGGCCAACGCAGCCAGATGCCGGCCAAACGGCCGCGCAGCAGGCTAGCAGTCAGTGTGCATTGCCGACAGGCCAGAAACCCCTGAAAATCGGCCATGCCGCCACCGCCCCTCTGCAGCCGCTTGAACAGGCACGATTTCGATGTCCAGCGTATCCGCCGTACCTCGCACTTTTCCCTCAAAACCACGTGACGTGGTGTTCATCGCCTACCCGCGAATGAGTCTGCTCGACCTCAGCGGCGCGCAAACGGTGTTCTGGGCAGCGAGCAAAGCCCTGGCCGAGCGTGGCCAACCCGGTTACCAACTGCACACCGCCAGCCTTGAAGGCGGCTTGGTCAACAGCGTTGAAGGTTTGGCCGTGGACACCCGCGCGCTGCGTGAACTGGACATCACCGCACTGGACACCCTCGTCGTGCCCGGTGCACCGGACATCTGCCAGACGCTAGGCGAGCATGTCCGGCTCACCGATTGGCTCCATCACCAAGCCCCAAGCGCCCGACGCGTGGTGTCGGTGTGCAGCGGCGCTTTCCTGCTGGCCCAGGCCGGTTTGCTCGACGGCTGCCGTGCGGCGACGCATTGGGCCATGTGCGACACGTTGCGCGAGCGCTTTCCGGCGATCGAAGTGGATGGCGACGCGATCTTCATCCAGCAGGGCGCAGTCTGGACATCGGCAGGTGTCACCGCCGGTATCGATCTGGCGCTGGCGCTGGTCGAGGCCGATGGCGGCCGCGAGGTTGCGTTGCAGGTCGCCCGCGAACTGGTGGTGTACCTCAAACGTCCCGGTGGTCAGGCGCAATACAGCACGCTGTTGCAATCACAGGTGCAGGACAGCCCGCAGTTCGAGCCGTTGCACCTTTGGCTGATCGATCACCTCGACGATCCGAAGCTGACCGTGGAGCGCCTCGCCGAACAGGCAAGAATGAGCCTGCGCAATTTCACCCGCGTCTACAAACAGAGCACCGGCCGCACGCCTTCCAAAGCCATCGAAGTGTTCCGCCTAGAAGCGGCCAGGCGTTTGCTGGAGAACTCGGCGCACAACATCGACAAGGTCGCGCGCCTCTGCGGTTTCGGTGATGAAGAGCGTCTGCGCGCCTGCTTCCAGCGTCACCTGTCGATTTCACCGCGTGACTATCGCAGCCGTTTCAGCCGCGCAGGCTGATCCCCTGATCGCCGACCACCAATGGGTCTCGGCAGGCTATACCTAGGTATAGTTTTGCGCCGCTGCCGACGGCGTATGGTGCAAGAACGACAGGAGTCGCCATGCATGCCCATCCGGCCAGGGAGTCCTATGCAGCATAAGGTTGTCATTGCCGTGGTTGACGACGACGAGGCCATTCGCAGTGCGCTGGAAAGCTTGTTGCGCGCCAGTGGTTATCGGGTGCTCAGCTATCCGGGCGCGCAGGCGTTCCTTGAGTCAGACGGTCCGGCGCAGACGCATTGCCTGATCTCCGACATCCAGATGTCCGGCATCAGCGGCCCGCAACTGCACCTAGCCTTACGCGCGCAAGGCTGGCGTATTCCGCTGATATTCGTCACCGCGCATGCCGATGAAATACATACCCGCGCGTCCGGCGTGATCGCTTGCCTGCCCAAACCCTTCGCGCCCGACATCCTCCTCAGCCAAATCGACATTGCCCTGAACCGGACACTTCCTCTGTAGGTGCTGCCGAAGGCTGCGATCTTTTGATCTTGCTTTTAAAAGATCGCAGCCTTCGGCAGTTCCTACAGTTCGGCGTACCGGCCCGATACCTTCGTATACCTCCCTTCGACCCCTGCGTAATCCGCACACACCGATGGACAACTGCGCCCTCGCCTTCCACGCCATAGCATTGCTTTCGACAGCGGGCGATTAAGCGCCAGACAGTTCGGCAAGCAGTTTTGCAGCGGCCAGTGATCGTCACGCCAGAGTCGAAATCGACTCGGGTATATCCATCCATCAGCGTCAGGGAGCACATTATGAAACAGCAATTATTGGTGATCGGCGCAGGGTTCGGCGGGCTGTGGAGCACGTTGAGCGCCGCGCGTTTGCTGGACATGCATGACCGCCACGATGTGGAGATCACACTGCTCGCCCCGCAAGCCGAACTGCGCATCCGTCCGCGTTTCTACGAACCCGAAGTCCACAACATGTACGCGCCGCTCGATGCGCTGCTCGCTGCCGTGGGTGTGCGCTTCGTCAAAGGCACCGCCGACAGCATCGACGGCCAGGCGCGGCGTGTCGCTTATCGCGATGAGGCCGGCCGCCCCGGTGAGCTGACCTACGATCGTCTGGTGTTGGCCAGCGGCAGTCGACTGGCGCGTCCGCCGGTACCCGGTCTTAAAGAACATGCGTTCGATGTCGACCAGATCGAATCGTCGGCACGCCTGGAACGCCACCTGATCTCGCTGGCCAGTCAGCCGGCCAGCACGGCCCGCAACACCGTGGTCATCGCCGGTGGTGGCTTCACCGGAATCGAAACCGCGACCGAAATGCCCAGCCGTCTGCGCGCCATTCTCGGCGAGGAGCAAGACGTCCGGGTGATCATCGTCGACCGCAGCAAAGACATCGCCGCGACCATGGGCGACGGCATCCGCCCGTCCATCATCGAGGCCTCCAAAGAACTGGGCATCGAGTGGATCGTCGACGCCACGGTCGCCGGCGTGGATGCCCACGGCGTGACCCTCGCCGACGGCCGCCACATCGAGAGCAACACGGTGATCTGGACCGTCGGTTTCCGCGCCAGCCCGCTGACTGAACAGCTCAACGCCGAGCGCGATGCTCAGGGTCGTCTGCATGTCGACGGCAACCTCAAAGTGCAAGGTCTCGAGCACGTGTTCGCCGCCGGCGATGTCGCCCGCGCCGCCACCGACGACGTCGGCAATTTCTCGGTGATGTCCTGCCAGCACGCGATCAGCCTTGGTCGTCATGCTGGCAACAACGCGATTGCCGATCTGCTTGGCGTGGCGCCGACCACCTACCGTCAGCCGAAGTACGTGACCTGCCTCGACCTGGGCGCCTGGGGCGCGGTGTACACCGAGGGCTGGGATCGACAGCTGAAACTGGTGAAAGACGAAGCCAAGGAACTGAAGACGCAAATCAACAGCGTGTGGATCTACCCGCCGGTCGCCGAGCGTAGCGCCGCTCTGGCCGCTGCCGACCCGGCGATTCCGGTGGCCTGATCTGCCCCGCGCGCCCAAGAACCGATGTCTTGCCTGATAAAAAGGAGAACACCATGACCATGCACCTGGATTCCTTCACCGCCAACAGCGCCACCCTGCAAACCCCGACCGAAGAGCTGGTGCCGTCGCGCTACGCGCTGCGCCTGGGTGACATCGACGTAATGGTGATCAGCGACGGTGTCCTGCCGCTGCCGACCCAGACCATGTCGACCAACGCCGATCCCGCCGCTCGCGCTGCGTGGTTCAAAGAGATGTATCTGGGCCCGGATGCGTTCGACTGGGCACTCAATGTGCTGGTAGTGCGCAGCGGCGCGCAGGTCATCCTCGTCGACGCCGGCCTCGGCGGCCAGTTCCCCGGTTTCCCCCGTGCCGGGCAGTTTCCCAAACGTCTCGCGGCCGCCGGGATCGACCTCGCGGACGTCACCGACATCGTCATCACCCACATGCACATGGACCACATCGGCGGCTTGCTCGTCGATGCGGTGAGAAACCGTCTGCGCGACGACGTGCGCATCCACGTCACCGCTACCGAAGTCGACTTCTGGACCTCGCCGGACTTCACCTGCACCGACATGCCGGCACCGGTACCGGACGTACTGCGCTCCACCGCCAATGCGTTCATTCAACAGTACCAAAACAAGCTGCGCATCTTCGAAGATGAGTTCGAAGTCGCGCCCGGCGTGGTTGCCAGACTCACCGGCGGCCACACCCCGGGCCACTGCGTGGTCTACGTAACCTCCGGCGACGAACACCTGACCTTCGCCGGTGATGCCCTGTTCCCAGTGGCCTTCGACCACCCGGACTGGCACAACGGCTTCGAGCACGACCCCGAGGAAGCGGTGCGTGTGCGCGTGCGCCTGCTACAGGAGGCCGCCGCCAGTGGCGAACTGTTTGTTGCCACGCACCTGCCCTTCCCTTCGGTCGGCCGAGTGTCCGTAAACGGCGATGCATTCCGCTGGATTCCGGCGATCTGGGATTACTGATCGCGATTGCGGTGTACACCTTCGCCCGGCCTTTGTCGGGCGAAGTTGCGAATACACAGATGTAGGGTTACCAGGTGGAATGCACGCGTGAGGCCGAGTAATCTACGACCGTTTCGAAAATCTCCCCTCAGCATTTGGAATGCCTAATGGCACTGCACGACGCAATCGCCCTTGAAATCCACGCCGGCGCACTCCCGCGACATTTCCGCGCCGCAGACCTTAAAACCACTGAACGCAGGGTTTACCTAAGCCCCACCGACGCCAACCATCGCTACCGCGTGGGTCTGGATTTCTTCGCCGCCAACACGATCAATACGCAGCCGGCAAATCTTTGCGAACACACCGGTTTCTTTACGCGCAACGGTCAAGCAGCGCGTTACCGGCGGGTAGCCAAGGGCGTGTATGAGTTGCTTGGCCTCGATGAGACGCAAGAGCTGACGGCGGAAGTAGAACCAGATTGCGAAATACCTGTCTCCCCGAGCTGCCGAAGTCTGACATCTTTGGAAGCGCGGTTTGCCTGTTACCTTGAACATAAACCCTTTCAAATTTACGATCGCCGTCGCCGGAAACTCTACCCAGCCAAGGCGGTCGTTGGGCTGGAGGCGCGATTGAACAGCTACTTCTGGCCCTCGCCAGGCGTGAGTTTTGCAGCCACCGAGCAAGAGTTGCAGGGTTATATCGAGCGGGCGCAGAAACTCATTCCCCATCTAGCCGATAATGCCGACTCGGTGCTGGCGTTGTTCGCGGCCATTTGCAAGTGGGGCGGAGTGCGTGTGCCCACGCAAGATGCCAATGCAGTCGTCGCCAACCTGCAGCGCGCTGCAAACCGCAACCCTCGGCAGCCAGCCGCGATGAACAGTGCATGGACGAAGCTTTACGCCATGTTTTATCCGGATGCCTTCGTGATCTACGACTCACGCGTAGCCACTGCATTGGTGGGCATTGCCGAGGCGGTGCTCGACGATGCCGAGCTCGATAGCTTCAAGGCGCAATATCCTGATTTGGGTCTTATCGCCGGGCGTGGCGGTAGCCGCCCACGAGCGACCCGTGCCGGTTGGCACAATGCCTACATGTCCTGGCCGGCGCAGCTCGACGCAAACCGCCTTGTTGCGGCCATCTTGCGCGCGCTGCATGCGCGGTCAGGCTTGGCGTATAGCGCCCGACAACTGGAAGCGGTGTTGTTTATGGAAGGTTATTGAGCTGGAAAAATACAAGTGGCGCGGGCCAGGTTTCCAATTTGGTCATTCAATTTTCTGCGGGACTTGTCTTTACACCCATTTTTGTATTCATCTTTTACCTCATCGCTTACATGGCAGCATTGTTCTTTCTATCAAAGACATGGCAATGCCTACACAGGCTTCTAGCCCCCAAACCACTACCAATCGAAAAAATAGTCGTCACTCATGAGGTAACGTTTGAGGAGCTTGAAAAAATCAACTCGCTCCTGGCGGAGATGAGGTCTCTAGAAAAGTAAGGTTTTTTTGCCCTCCGGCGCCAGTCGCGTAGGCTGGCGCTTTTGCGCAAACAATTTGCCCCCGCAAGGACGCACAGGACTGCCCATGAACACCACACAAGACTGGCTGACCCGGTTGGCACGCAAGCAAGGACAGCCTGCCACTTATGAGGACTATCGGCGCAACGAGGCGCTGGAGATACTCGCGCACTTCGGCAACACCGGCACATGGGCGGACGTGAGCAATCACGCCAACGGTTTTGTTCGGGAAGTCGCTGTGCGAGAACTGTGCAGGCAGCCGTCTGCCGAAGCATTGGCGGTGCTGATCGAACGTATGAACGATTGGGTCCCGCAGGTTCGCGACCTGGCAGCAGCAGGCTTGCAACACTACCTGTCGCCCGCCCACATCCAGGTTTGGTTGTCCGCACTCGGCCCGTTGATGGCATTGGCAGCGCAACGCCGGGTCGACCACAGCCAGACGCTGTCGACGATACGCGCAATGCTGCAATCGGCGGAATGCCGGGATGAGGTGTACGCCGACTTCTTGAATCGCCAGGGCAAATCCGCGCGTTATCTGTTTACGCTGTTGCTGGAAAATCCTCAGAACCCCGAAACCCTGCTCCGCAGCGCTCTGACGCATCGCGAGTTGACCGTACGGCTGATGGCGGTGTCGGCGAGTGCGACGTTGCCAGAGCACTGGCATGCCACCGCATTACACTCGGCTTCTGTGACTGCGACAGGCAGCAGCGCGCCTGCTTCGCGATGATCAACTGCCTGAACTGTTGGCGGCACTCGATGATCCGTCGGACAAGGTTTTCTCGGTGGTGGTGGCGCAACTGGACAAGGTTTCCTGGCCGTTGTTGCGCCACGGATTAATAGCCAGACTCGATCGAGACTGGCATGAACTCACGCTGACGCGGCGTCGCGCCATTTTTCGCCTGCTGCCGACATGGCAACAAATCGGCGACTTGCTGGGACGCCTCGACACGGGCCACGCCGGACAAACCTACTGGCTCGGCCAAATCGAATCGTGGTGCGACAGGCAGTATCTGATTGTCGATCCGGTAACGCCCAAGGCCGAGCGCGAAGCATTGCGAGAAAAGATCCGGCAATTGACGGTAAAGGGCCTGATTCGCTCAGGTGTGCGTTTGCTCTCCTGAGTGATCCGGGTTGATGATTCAGACAACAACTACCTTTCCTCTTTTACATGGAACGACGGTCGATCCTTGTTCTCTACCGCTGAACCTACAACGGAGGGATTGACCATGATTGCCCCTGAAACCGGTATGAAACCGGGCGAGCGTTATCGCATTGAAAGCGTCGAACGCGCGCCGCAATTTCCTGGATTTTTTCTCGACGGAAAATATTACCTGGGCCCCGAATTGCAAACAGCCGTCGGCTGGCTCGAAGGGCAAAAGTTCGTGTATGACCAACTCGATCCCAATGGCGATCCGGTTTATCCAGACAGAATCGTCGGTACCATCGACGGACTGACCCTGGCGCTGAGCGATGGTCTGCGCCTGAGCATCGAAGAATTGCCCTACCAGGCAGAAATGGATACGCCATCCGCACCGCTGGACTATGTGACCTCTCTCACCCCCTCCTCGGCGAAACCTCTGCGCCGTAAAAAAATGGGGCAGCCGATACAGCCTTCTGCGCTACTGGTAGCAGGTGCAGCATTGCTGGTGGGGGTTTGCCTGTTGGCGCTCAATCGTGCTCGCGGTCGAGCCAGATAGTTTTGCACGACGCGGACAGTGACCGGATCAGGCTCACTGTCCGCGATTAGCGGCAGAACACGGCGGACAATCACGAACTATTTGTTTTCCTCCGTTTTGCCTTGCTGCATCTGCAACGAGGCCTTGCTCTTGTCACCATCCTTGTTAGGGGAATCGTGGGAGCTTTCAAAGCAGCCCTGCAACAGCAACATCGAACACAGCCCAAGGCAAGCACACAGAGTTTTCATGACGTTCTCCTTTCGCTTTCAAAAAAGTACAGCACTGGCATCGCGCATGAAGATTTCCACGGTTTTCGGACCGATGCCGTCAAACGCCGCCAAACGTTGCTCGAAGGCTCGGCGATCGGTGCTGGCCTCGACCATATGGCTGACCTTGCCGGCATAATCATCATTGAGTTTGCGTGCCAGCGCCCGCAGACGCTCGGCGGTGGTCTCGTCATAACGCACGTAATGCGCTTGCCCGAGCATCGTGACCAACTCACGGTGGGTGCAATGAGCGAGCTTGCGAGGTGTATCGCGGCCGTGGGTGTCGACGATCACCCGATAGGCTTGCACGGCGATCTCGGCCTGGATGCGTTTGCCCATCAGGAAACTGGCCAGCAACCATTTGAACAGTGCACCGTCATCATTGCGCTCAAGTCGGATGTTGAGGTCCGTTGCGCTGATCGTTTTGTTCACCGCGCCTCTCCCGGACTGTGTGGTTGGCGTTGGTCTGGGCTATTACATCGGGGTTTGTTGAGACCGGTGAGCATCAAGATTTACGCTGCCCACCACCGCTATGCTCGCCACCTTTGCGACCGGCTTCGGAGGCTTTTTCCCGGTCATTACTGAAATTGCCGGGATTGTTATGCCCTGTATTGGCCATTTCTGTTCACCTCTACATGGTTGGCACGAGCATTGGCTCGTTTAATTCGGAGGGCGGCCAAGCCTTGAAAGTTTGAACCAAATGCCGTGGCTCGCGACGAGCGGAATCGGACCATTGGTTCCAAATAAAATGTGCACAGACGACTGACGGCGAAGCCCGGCCAGTGCAGCGGCGCCGACCCAACTGGATATTTTTCACTGCCTGTCGGCAGAGGAAAAAGTCATCGCCGCACACGAATCGCTGGCCTATGGCATTGCCCACGAGATGAAGCAAATGGTGTTTGCCGACGACGTGAAGCACTGGAAGGTCAGTGGCAGTTGAGCCTGCTGACGGCCCCAACCAGGGCAGCTCTATCCCAATGCATTGTCGAGGAACATCATGACCCCGAATCCCAGCATCAGGCCCAGGGTGGCGGGCGTTTCATGGCCGTTGCGATGCGTTTCGGGAATGACCTCGTGGGACACCACAAAGATCATCGCGCCGGCAGCAAGGCCCAGGGCAATGGGATAACCCAACGCGAAAGCACTGGAGATGCCCAAACCGACCAACGCACCAAACGGCTCCATCAAACCGGAACCAACGGCTATCAGTGCCGCGCGCCCTGCCGAAATGCCGGTCACCCTCAACGCTAACGCGACGGCCAGCCCTTCGGGAATGTCCTGAATGGCAATCGCTGTGGTCAGCGGAATGCCGACCTGCATATCCCCCGTCGCGAAGCTGACCCCGATCGCCATTCCTTCCGGCAGGTTATGCAGGGTAATTGCCAGCACAAACAGCCATACCCGGTTGATGCGTTTGGCTTCCGGCCCGCGCCGCCCGCTCTTCTCATGTTCATGCGGAACGAAGCGATCCAGACCCATCATCAATGCCACGCCCAGCGCCAGCCCCAGCACCACGATGCCGGCTGCCAGCACATTGCTGCCACTCAGCGCCTGCGCCGCTTCGATACCGGGCAGGATCAGCGAAAACGAACTGGCAGCCAGCATCATCCCGGCGGCAAAACCGAGCATGATGTCTTGCGTGCGCGCCGCAATGTTACGCAGCACAATGGCCGCCAGCGCCCCCACCGCTGTCGCGGCAAAACCCGACAAACCGCCGAGCAACGCCAAACGCAGGTTGTCCTTGTTGTCGCCGACGAAAGCGCCATAGCCGCTCACCATCAGCAATGCCGTCACGCACACCAGAATCAGCCAGAACAGCCGGGCGCCCCAACCGGATCGAGTCATTTGAACAAGCCAGGCACGCAAAGGTGCGGTGAGTGACGTTGAAGGTAGCGACATGAAAGCCCCTTATCGACTTGGCGAACGATTGATCGTTAGGCTCACGACCGACCGGAGTGTTCAAAACAAAACAACAGCGCAGGGCCTGAAACAATCCTGCGCAAATCCTTTGAATTTTTTTCGTCGACAAAACTCATTTGCGTATGAGCGTAAGGAGGAACGCATGAGTAACGTCGACATCTTCGTCATCGAATACAAACTTCACGGCCAGCCAAAGTCATTCGTCATCCGCGCAAAAACCATGCGCAACGCGGACGCATGGCATTGGGCGAGTTGTGATGCCGGCATTGCCCCGATTCCCAAGCCCGGCAAACCACCGCTGAAAGTCATCTCCAAACCCCAGGCCGAGCGGTATGGCATCACCGAAGTGAAATGGCGCGAAACCGCAACGGTGGACTGGATGGAGGCTTAGTCATGCTCAAACAGATCGGTGATACGCTGATCCGCCGTGACCATCGTGCCAGCTGCCATTGCGGCGCCGTACCGAAAGAAACCAGCCTTAATGCACTTTCAGTTCAAGCAACTCACCGCCCTCTTTGCTCAAACGCTGCAGAAATGCACCGGCATCGAGCAACTGATAAGGGAAATAAAGACCTGCCGGAGTGGGCGGCTGACCCTCCAGCCCGAGCAATCGCTCCAACACCATGGCGACGCTCAGGCCCGTAAGCGCTGCGGCACCTGCCGGGTGAACGAGGGCATGCCGAGTGTGCAACGGTCGCCCCTGCCGATCTTCGCCAAGCATTTCGATGAGAATCTCGGTCGACATCGGCCGACCCGCACGCCGCGAAGAGCTGACCCCGCTGGCGAGATTGAACTGCACATTCGGCGCATCGGTGGCGGCCGCCAGCCCTGTGACGTCGATGGATGAAAAACCGCTGGCTTGCATCGGCGTCCCGTCCAGCGCACGGAAGCTGACGTTCTTGTCCTCTCCTTCGCGCCAGATGTAATCCCCGTCGCGCCGAGTCAGGGCGGCAGGCAGCATCTTGTTCAGGTGCTCGAAGTCCTTGGCCACTGTCGGCCCGCCGCCATCCTGCTCGTCAACCAGTGCGTCGATACGGATATCGCGCACCCGGGAAAAGGCCTCGGCAAGGTGCAGCGTCGTCACCGTTGTCCCACCCACCATCCACTCGTAACCGAGCACGATGGGCGCCGCGTCAGGGCGATGGATGAAACTGGCGATTTGCGGCGCAATCTCGAACACGCCGGAAGAAATGCTCAGGTGCGGAATTTTGCGCTGCTGCGCGAAACGCAGCCCGGCAAGAGAATGATCCATGTAGAAAACCGCCACGGCGCTGACCGGACGATCGCCCAGCCCCAGGTCATCGGCAGCAGGATCAATGACCACGCCCCGCGCCCCGCCCATTTCCTCGGCGGCTTGTTGCGCCTTGGCCAGGTCGCGGCCGCCGATCAATAAAGGAACGTCGGGATGAGCGGCGCGTAAGGCTTTGGCAGAACGGTGACCGATTGCGCCGGAGCCGCCCAGGAACAGAATCGGATGAACTGACATCGGTATCCCTCCTCGTCTTTTTGGGTTGCAACTTAGTGTTGGTGCGCTCCCGGGCGTGAGGGTTCCAAGCCATTGTCCGAGCTACAGGGCGGACCGACGAATGTCATTTTGAACGGCGTGTTGATGAGGCGTGTTTAGGCGTTTTTCGCGGTTGTTTAAAAGACACGTCGCGTTACCTGCTTGAGGCTACAACGTCTTGCGCCATTGTTTAGTAGCTCGGTGCGGCGGCCACCCAACAGGAAAAAGAAGATTGCTTTTGGCCAGAAGCTGACGCCCGTTCAGTCAAGTCCAGACACCCATCGAGAGTGCACCGCAGTACATAGCTGTGGTGCACACAATAATTTGGGCAAACAGGAAACCGAAGCCTGCTCCCAAAAATGCGATGCCCGCGACGATCCATGGCAATCTCGCCTGCACACGGAACCTCAACAACCAGGCCGAAATACTGGTGCCGACGACCATTCCCGGGGCAGAAAACAAATGCCCCAATCCAACGAGACCGCCATCACGTCCCGAGCTGGATACGATCGTCATGTAGACCAGAAGCGTGACAACGACTGCGGTTGTCGTTCCAGTCAGAAACAGTGGCCGAGCGCTTAGAATCAAACCCGGAAGCAATATGACTATCGGCACGAGCGTGAGGTACCAATAGCCTAAATAGAGCGTGTTCCCGGCAGCCGATGCGTATGCCAGAACAAGAGCCACCAAAACCATTGAGCAGACCAAATCGACCCTAAAGCCCATTTTCATTCCCTTGAATTATTAAAGAGTCGGCAGTGTTCCGTAGAGTAGCTGACAGTAGAAACTTAGTTCATTTGCTGAATCGGCAGCGGTGCTGCTCGTCGCCACCCGTAGTTATTGTCCAATCGCAATCTATGTCTGTAGCGGCCTGTAAATGACAGCTTTCGTCCGAAAGCGGAGGTCCCTGAGCGGCCACTATCCGCTCACAGTGGGCGACATTTAAGCTTGCTGAAACGTTTCATCAAGTTTATAAAAAGCACACAACTCCAAGAAAGGCTGCTGCCATGACCCCGTTCAAACTCGTTGTTGCCCTCAGCGCACTGTCCGCTGCCTCCCACGCCATGGCGTGGGATTACGTTCTGCTCGACACCGACAAAGCCGCCCAGAACTGGCAGATCACCAGCCAGCAACTCGGCATAAAAACCGACAAACCCTTCAGCGTGACCCTGCGCACCTTGCATGGCGGTCGGCAGGAAGGCGTCAGCATTGTCGACATCAATAACGGTACGATGAAACTCTCGGTAGTGCCGACACGGGGAATGAATGTCTTGCAGGCCTCGGTCGGCAATGTGCGCATGGGCTGGGATTCGCCGGTCAAGGAAGTGGTCAATCCGTCCTTCATCGAACTCAATGGTCGCGGTGGTCTGGGCTGGCTGGAAGGTTTCAATGAGCTGGTCACCCGATGCGGATACGAATGGGTCGGCCACCCCGGCGTCGACAACGGCGAACTGCTGACCCTGCACGGTCGAGCCGCCAACATTCCTGCGAACAAAGTCACCCTGCACATCGATGAAACACCACCGTACGCCATCACCCTGCGCGGCGAACTGAAAGAGCAGGCGTTCAAGAAGATCGACTTCTCCGTCGCGACGGAACTGGTCACCGAACCCGGCAGCGTCGTGTTCGCCCTCAACGACACCCTGACCAACAACGGCGACTATCCGAAGGAATACCAGGCGCTGTATCACAGTAACTTCAGCACCCCGTTCCTGGAGCAAGGCGCTCGTTTCGCCGCGCCGGTGAAGCAAGTGTCGCCGTTCAACGACAAGGCCAAGGGCGATCTGCCCGAATGGCAAACCTACCGCGCACCGACCAAGGACTACGACGAAACGGTTTACAACGTGGTGCCGTACGCCGATGCCAAGGGCGATACGTTGACCGTGCTGCATAACAAGGCCGGCAGCCTGGGCGTTTCGGTTGGCTTCAATACGCAGACACTGCCGGTGTTTTCCCTGTGGAAAAACACCGATACCCAAGGCCAGGGATATGTCACGGGGCTGGAGCCGGGAACAAGTTTTTCCTACAACCGCCGTTATCAGCGGCCACTGAACCTGGTACCGACAATTGGGCCGAAGGAACACAAGCAGTTCCGCATCAACTACAGCTTGTTGGCGGATAAGGCGGCAGTGGATAAGGCCTTGAAGCAGGTGAGCGAGATTCAGGGTGGGCGCGAGACTGAGGTGCGGCAGACGCCGTTGGTTGATCTGACCAAGGGGTGACACCGGCCAGGGCATTGGCGGCCGACGGGCTACTCGCCACGACAGAGACTGTCGGCTCTTGGTCGAAAGCAGGCAGCAGCCAATGCCCATGCTGGCTCCGAAGCTCTCACTGGATGTGAGAGAGAACACGCGATGAAGCACGAAGGACAACTAAAGGCCTTGCTCACTCACGACCCCGTCAGGATGAAAATCCTGCGCATCGCTCGCGATCTGAACTTGCCCGACTGCTGGATCGCCGCCGGCTTCGTGCGCGGTCTGGTATGGGATCACCTGCATCAACGCAAGCCTTCAGCGCTGCCCGAGGACATTGACGTCATCTGGTTCGACCCGGTACGTGCCACTGCAGAAACGGATTCGGCTTTGGAAAGAAAGCTTTCGGGCCTGTGCAGTGAAATGAACTGGTCTGTAAAGAATCAGGCGCGAATGCACCTGCGCAACGCCGATGCCCCTTATCGATCCGCTGCCGATGCAATGACCTGCTGGCCCGAAACCGCAACAGCCGTCGGTGTCAGGCTTGATCATGAGGATGCAATTGGGGTTTCAGCGCCGTTGGGGCTGGAAGACTTGTTCTCGGGAGTGGTACGCCCGACCGACCGATTCAAAAACGAAAAGTACCCCCTGTTCCTGGATCGCGTTCGATCCAAAGCCTGGCATGAGATCTGGCCTGAGCTGACATTCGTCACGCAACGATAAGGTCCATGGCGACTGGCCTCGCTTCCCAACCTGATCCATCGCCAAAATCCTCTAATCCCGAGCGCAGAGAAAAACCTGTTATCCACCCACAAAGCATCGTAATTTATCCGCCATAACTACAAGGTCGTTTGGGGATACAGGTGGGAGCCTACCGTTTGCTGTTGGCCGTGCTGGTCGCTGTTTCGCATATGGGCAAGACGTTCATGGGATTCAACCCGGGTGTGGTTGCGGTGATTTCCTTCCTGCTCATCAGTGGTTTCGTGATGACCTCACTGATCGAACGCAACTACAAGGCGCCCGAGAAAGTCAGCCGGTTCTACCTCGACCGCGCCCTGCGCCTTTACCCGCAATTCCTGTTCTACTTTGTCGTCTCTTGTGTGGTGATCTACTTCCTGTTGCCCGGCACGCCGCAATGGGCCGAACTGACCGTCAGCAACATCGCCGCGAGCCTGGCCATCGTGCCCCTCGGTTTCTATATGTTCGGTGCGACCGGAACGTGGATTGTGCCCCCGGCGTGGTCGCTCGGACTTGAGATGTGTTTCTACCTGGTGATCCCGTTCCTGATCATCTACAGAGTGCGAGGCATTGCCTTCGCCTTGTCCGTTGCGGTTTTCATCCCCGCCTGCCTTGGATTGATCAACACCGACTACTACGGCTACCGTCTGTTGCCGGGCGTCCTGTTCATCTTCCTGTGCGGCAGCTACCTCTACAAACCCCGGGTAAAGGGTTTAGCCATCGCTGCAGCGACCGCCGTGGCGGCAGCATTGATCTTTGTGGCGATCATGGCGGGCTGGATCGAGCGCCGACCGTCCAACGCCGAAGTCGCCGCTGGCATCGCGCTGGGCATCCCCGCCGTGTACTTGCTGACGAAGCTCAAGTTTCACCGGATTGACGAGTTTCTGGGGAACATCAGCTACGGCGTGTTCCTGAATCACTTTGTGGTGATTTACTTCTTGCACGGTCTCTGGCCGATCACTTCTTTCGACTGGCAAAAGGTTGCGATGGTGTTGGTGCTGTCGTTCTTGCTGAGTGGTGTTTCGTACTACTGCGTCGAACGGCCGGCGCTGAAGCTTCGGCATACACTTCGGGCGGGTGTGAAAGGTCGGGTCAGTGAATTGCGCGGCGGTGAAACAGCGGTGTAACGGCAACAGGAGACAGATCACGCCTCTAAACGTGGTCTGTCCCTTAGTCCCACCCAACGTTACAAACAGCCTTATCAACGTATCTCGCGTACAGAACGCCCACCTTGTTTGTATAAACCGTTGGTACTCCCATCGAGCGAAGAGCAGCGGACTGCATAGCCAAGTTTCAAGACCTTATGAATCATTGTCTCTTCATCAACCTCCTCTCCTGCCTCCAGTTTATTTCCGCCCATTCCCCCTTTTGATATGCGATAGGCAACCACGCCAGTATCCCTGCGCTTCATACTCACCGGGAACAACTCAGTGCCATTGTGGAGGACAAAACTGAAAGCGCGCGAAAAACGATCCTGATCCACTGCCATAGCAAAGTTTCCTGAAAGTTAAGTAAAGGAAACTGTAGTTGATCTATGACCTCCCGGAGTGCCTGAGCGCTGAGGTTCGGGCACCCGCCCGGTTTTCACCGAATACGGCCATTCGCGGATCGCTCTTCCTGAGGCTATGATCGCAGTATTCCAGCCTCTCCCGAACCCAACCCAATGCCCACCTCAAAAACCCGCCCTACCCCCGCCCCGCTGCTCAACCCCGGCGAATCCGTGGTTCTGTTCGACGGCGTGTGCAAACTCTGCAACGGCTGGGCGCGGTTCCTCATTCGCCACGACCACCAGCACCGCGTGCGCCTGGCCGCCGTGCAATCCCCCGAGGGGCAGGCACTTCTGGCGTGGGCCGGGTTGCCGGTGGATCAGTTCGACACCATGGCCGTCATTCGTGACCGTCACTACTGGGAACGCTCAGACGCTTTCTTCGAGGTCATCGGCCAATTGCCCACATGCTGGCAGCCATTGCGGCTACTGCGCGTATTGCCCCGTGGCCTGCGCGATTGGGCCTATGACCGCATCGCGCTGAACCGCTATCGGCTGTTCGGCAAATACGATACCTGCCTGCTGCCGAACGCTGATCATGAACAGCGCTTTCTGAAAATATCTACGCCAGAAAGCCAATCAACTGCACCGGTGTCATCTTCGTGACCATCATCAGCACGATGACAAACATCCCGGAAAAACCGAGCACGCCCATCCAGAACCATTTGCGGTAAACCGCCTGATATCGTTCATCAAGCCGCGCGCCCGCCTCGCTGGCACTCGTCGCCATCACACACAGCCGCTTCTGCAACAACAGCACCGGCAACCACAGCGAGCCCACGCAGAGGAAGATGATCAACGATGTCAGCACCCACTCGGTGCTCATCGACAACCCTGACAGGCGCATCAGCAGATAACCCGTGATGATCTGTACCAACCCCGCCGGTGTGGTGATCCAGGTGTCGAAACGTACGACCATGCGGGCGACATGGGCAATCACTTGCGGGTTGCGCGTGCGGCTGGCGGCGATCAGGTAGAGGTAGGAGCCCATGCCGAAACCGAACAGGAAAATCGCGGCGATGATGTGCAGGTATTTCAGGCACAGATAGAGCATGTCAGCGCTGCCCGTCCGAGAAGTGCACGGCCAGGCTCAGGTTGTCCGGGTCGTTGATCGCGGCCATGTATTCGGCGACGCTGATTTCGCCCACGCACGGTCGGGCGCCGGGTGGCGGCGTGTAGCCTTGAGCCATTTTCGTAGCCAGCGCGACGGCGGCGCAGCTGGGGATTTCCGGGCCTTTGTCGTTCAGAGCGGTGAGTTGCGCAGTCATCGACAGCGATTTGCCGTCTACGCCGAGGCCTTGAACGTCGATGTACATCGCACTTTTGCCATCGCCGAAACGTTCGAAGCGCAGGCCGAGGCGATGCAATCTTGCAGCCCAAAGAGCATGGTCGCGCACCAGGCCGATCTTCAATGCCTGGGCTAGCAGACCGTTGGCGATGCCGCCGAGTTTAAGCCCGGCGCCTGCCTTGAACTTCAGGGTCTGCGCGCCATAACGGTCGGCGAAAATATCCATGTCCGGCACATCGACGTTGGCCAGCAGCCGCGTGCCCATCTTCGGCATCTTGCGCAAGGTCAGATCCAGCCAGCCCGACACTTCGTGGACTCTTCCGTTTTTCAGTTGCTTGATCGGTTTGCCGGCGTAGGCCAGCACACCTTCGATGGTCGACCGCCCCGGCATTTTTGCCGACGAAGAAATGCCATGCTCGATCGAGTCAATGCGTGAAAAGCGCTGGCGCTGCTCATCGATGATGGCGGAGGACAGCGTCGGCACCGAACTGCAACCGCTGAGGATGGCCACGCCGGCCTGCTTTGCTTTCGCGTCGAGAACATGGACGCCGTTGACGAAAGTGCGGCAGTCAGCCAGATCACAGTAGTTCACGCCGGCGTCGATGCAGCTCTCGGCAAGCGCATAGGATTGCCCCTGAAACGGCCCGCCGGTATGCACGACCAACTGAATGTTCAGCGCACGCAACGCGGCTTCGAACTCCGCGCCCATGGCGTCGCCGCACCAACCTTCGCAGACGTTACCCGATTGACCGTTCAGCTCATCGACTTTGCGCTGCAACTTGCGCGGATCACGCCCCGAAAGCACCAGCCCGATGTCCGGCATCAGCGCCAGATGCCTGCACACGATGCTGCCGAAATTTCCGTAACCACCGACCACCATCACCCTGAACGGCATGCAATTCTTCCCTAAGTCATCCGATCAAACAGGCGTGCAGGATATAGGGCCGAACGTCGGCAAGCCATTCAAGTGTCTGGCGAAAAGGATGTACACGGGTTTTGTGCATACCAGCTCCCACAGGGTTCTTTGGTGTCTGCACAGGACTAGAAATTGATCTTGAACCCCAGCATCGCGTCACAGCCGGCCTCACAGCAGAGCGGCCGGTACGCGCACGCAGAGTGAGCGGAAGGTACTGAACCCGCAGGCAGAGCTCTGCACGCAAGACGGACCGGCGCTCGCAATCAATTCAGGCTGGACTAGAAACTCGCCTTGACCGACACCATGAAGTTACGCGGATCGCCGTAGTAACTGCCGAACGTCTCGGTACCGATGGTCGAGTAGTAGCGCTTGTCGAACAGGTTGTTGCCGTTGAGCGCGACCGACCAGGTGTCATCGATGCGGTAGCCGATGCGACCGTTCCAGATCGCATAACCCGACTGGCTGATTTTCTCGCCACTGGCGGGTGAGACGCGGAAGTTGTCGCTTTGCGCATTGACCCCGGCGCCGATCGTAAAGCGCTCAAGGGTTCCGCTCAGCGCGTAATCGCCCCACATGCGCAGCACGTGTCGCGGCACATACGTATTGAACGCAGCACCGGTCAGGCTGCTGTCGATGTCGTCGAGGGTCTTGGTCTGCGTGTATGTGTACCCCGCGAGCAGTTGCAGGCGTTCGATGACTTCACCGCTGATCTCGGCTTCAAAACCCTGCGCGCGAACCTTGCCGGCATTGAGGTAGCAATAGCCATCGGACGACGGGCAAGACGAGTTGTAGTCGGTTTGCGCCTGATCTTTCTGAATCGTGCGGAACAGGTTGAACGAGCCGTTGAGGCGACCGTCGTACCAGGCACCCTTGATCCCCAGTTCATAACTCTGGCCTACCAGCGGCTTGAGCGCCGAGCCGTCTTCGGAACGGTAGTTGCCTTGCGGCGTGAAGATGTCCGAATAGCTGGCGTATGCGGTCAGGTTTTCGTTCAAGTCCAGCAGCACACCGGCAAACGGTGTGACCTGGCCGGTTTCCGTCGAGCTGGAATGCTCCGAAGTGCCGCTGTTGATGAAGTCCGAATCAGTCTCAGAGCTGTACCAGCTGACCCGCCCACCGACGACCAGCGTCAACGGATCTGCGAGTTTCAGGCGTAACGTCGAGTAGACGCCCTTCTGCTTGGTCAACGAATTGACCGGGCCGCCGCGCGATGAGTTTTCGATGAAGTAACTGTCGTCCGGCTCAGGAATATGTTTGTCGGGATTGAACACGTTTTGCCGCTGCGGCAAAAACGCCACGGAATAGAAGTCGTTCTTTTTCGAACGGCTGGCGTTGGCGCCGACGATCAGTTCATGTTGCTGACCGAATGCGTCGAACTTGCCATCGACGTACGCATCCAGGCCGTAATCGACCTGATCGTAGTCGTACATGCTGCCCAGCATGCCGGTGGTGTTGACGCCCGGCGTCACCGCACCGGAGGCGAACGCGTATTTGATGTCCTGGGTGTTTTTTGTATAAACGCTGGCGACCTTCAGGCTCCAGTCGTCGTTGATTTGATGCTTGAGATCACTGAATACCGTCGTGCGCTGGCTGCGCCAGGTATTCCACGACGGATCGAGGCAAGTCGAACGGCCGAGTTTCAGATCGCTCCGATCCTTGTAGCGCGGCAGACCGCCCCAGCACGGATTGGCATCAACGTCTTCATAGGCGACACCCAGTCCGAGCGTGGTGTCGGGGCTGACGTCAAAGTCGAGCGCACCGTAATACACCTGATCCTTGCGGCTGGCGTCGTCGACAAAGTAATGCCGGCTCTGCTCGGCGACCACGGCGCGGCCACGTATCGTGCCAGCGTCGTTCAACGGGCCACCGGTGTCGACTTGTCCGCGATAGTTGTCCCAACTGCCGCCCGACAGGGTGATCTCGGTTTGCGCTGTCGCCTGTCCGCGCTTGCGCACAAAGTTAACCCCGCCGGCGGTGCCGCCCGAACCTTTCATCATCCCGGCCGCGCCGCGAAGGACCTCGACGCGGTCGTAATAGGCCATGTCGCCACTGAAACTGTCGGCCTGAACGTAGAGATTGCCCATGTCCAGCGGCACGCCGTCGTACTGATACTGGCCCGACATGCGAAAGCCCCGGGAGTAGAAATACTTACCGCCCATGGTCGAGTCGTAGACGGTGATCCCCGGGGTCTTTTCCATCACTTGGTCGATGGTGTTGAGGTTCTGGTCGTCGAGCATTTTGCGCGTCATCACTGTGACCGATTGCGGCGTCTCCCGCAGCGAGTGCTCGCCTTTGCCGATGGTCACCGCGCCGGTGGTGTACGAGCCGCTGTTTTCGGTGGTCGCGCCGAGCATCTGGCCGTTGATGTTGGTTGCCCCCAACTCCAGCGCCGAGCCAACTGCCGGCGCGGGGCGCAGCACGTAGGTGCCATTGGCCTGCGGTTCGGCTTGCAGGCCGCTGCCACCGAGGATCCGCGCAAAGCCTTCGCTGGTGCCGAACGCGCCTTTGAGTCCGGGGGATTTCAAGTCATCGGTCTGCTGCGCATCGAATGAAATCGCTGCCCCCGCCGCACTGGCGAAATGGCTGAGTACCTCGGTCAGGCTGCCGGCAGCAATGTCGAAGGATTTAACCGAACGCTGTTGCGCCGACACTGGCGCGGCCAATGTCGTTGTCGACCAGACCCCGGCCGTCGTTGCCGCCAGTAGTCCGACCTTCACTGCGGTCGCCAGACGACCAGACTTGTAAACCCGAGACATGCTTACCCTCCCCCAGAAACGCTCAATAAAAACTCATTGAGGGATGAGCCGAACGGTGTGCGCGAAAAGTGCAAACGCTGTAAAAAATATTTCCGGTTCACGGCGCCCATCACTGGGCAGGCGGCGCAACATTCACCCAATAACGGCTGTACTGGTTGATGCGCAGGGAGAATCCACTCTCCAGCGCCGCCAGTGCGAGGTCGGTGTTATCGATCGGGAATGCACCGGAAATTTTCAGTTGGCCGATGCGTGGATCGCAGCGCAACACACCGCGTCTATAACGCGAAATATCCGCCAGCAACTCGGCCAGAGGACGGTTGAGCGCGATGATGCTGCCTTGCTGCCAGGCACCAACCGACGCATCGTTGCGGAGAATCGCGCTCACCGAGCGGGCATTGAAATCCAGCGATTGCCCGGCTTCCAGACGCACCGTCGAGCCACCGCCCGCCGAGCTGACTTCGACCGCCTTCTCGAGCACCGACACCTCGCCACCGCGCTCTTGTGAGCGGACGATGAACCGCGTGCCCAACGCCAGCACTTGTCCATGCCGGGTCATTACTTTGAACGGACGTTGCGACGGATCGGCCGCGGTGCTCACCAGAATCTCGCCCGACAGTAATTCCAGGGTGCGCTGGCGACCGTCGAAACGCAGATTGACCGAGGTGTCGGTGTTGAGCAGCAAGGAACTGCCATCGGCCAGACGAAACTGACGTCGCTCGCCCACGCCGGTACGGAAATCGGCAAGCAGGTTTTGCGAGGGCTCACTGCGCCAGCCGAGCCAGCCCAGCGAACCCGCCGAGGCCAGCAGCACTACGCTGCGCAATACCTGCCGCCGGGATCGCTCGACCCCGCGCAACGCCGGTGCCGCCAACGCGCCTGGCACACTGGCCATTTGTTCGCCGACGGCCGCCATGTGTTGCCAGGCTTGCTGATGGGCAGGGTCGGCGCGCAACCAGTCGTTCCACGCAGCGCGATCGGCCTCGTTGGCGATGCCGGAATGCAGACGCGCGTACCAGCGGGCGGCGGCGCTGATCGCTTGTAGTTCGGCGGGCGACAGGCTCATGTCAGTTGCATCTGAATCTGCATCAGACAGCAATGCTCCATGGCTTTGGCCATGTAGTTGTTGACGCTGCGCACGCTGATGTTCAAGCGCTCGGCAATCTGCGGGTAGGTCAGACCGTCGAATTGCGACAGGATGAAGGTCTGCTTGACCTTCGGCCCCAGCCCTTGCAGCAGACGGTCGATTTCCACCAGCGCCTGTAACAGGATCGCCTGCTCTTCCAGCGAAGGCTGTTGCTCCTGTGGCATGGCCGCCAAAGCTTCCAGCCAGGATTGCTCCAGCGAACGCCGGCGGAACAGGTCAACAAGCAAACCTTTGGCGATCATCGACAGGTAAGGACGCGGCTCGCGGATGTCCAGAGCGCTTCGGGCCTTGATGACCCGGACAAAGGTGTCCTGCGCCAGGTCGGCCGCATCGAAAGAGTTGCTCAGACGCTTGCGCAACCAGCCTTTCAACCACCCGTGATGGTCGCAATACAGGTCATTGACGGCGCTGCGCAGGGATAAATCGTCGGCGGACATGAGGCTGGAATAATTCGCGAGTGATAATGACTCTTATTGTCTGGTGCGCGACGGGTGCTTGGCAATAGGCAACCCGGGCCATTTTCCGGCCAGTCACCCGGATCCCGAAAAGTTGACGAACGGTCTGTCGAATGTTCAGATGCCGGCCAGTTTCAGGTGTCCCATGCCGCCGTGCATGGGGTGAAACGGGAAACCGGTACGTTCTTTTCGAACAAGTCCGGTGCTGCCCCCGCAACGGTATGCGCGTGATGCTTTCGACAGACCACTGTGGCCACTGGGCCATGGGAAGGTGAAAGCCTCGATACGCGCGAGCCCGGAGACCGGCCTGGAATTTCGTTTGGCAAAATCCTGCGGTGGGCGGGCATGGGCCGGTATTGGCTGTGCGCGATGCCTTCTCCTGCATGCTCTTCTGCGAAGATCCTTTTCGAGAAGACAATGATTCGACCTTTCAACACTTCTGCTCCAACCCTTTTGTTTGGCTGCCTGTTCAGCCCGCTGCTGCTGGCCGACGACGCGCCGCTGGAACTCAATCAGCAGATCGTTTCCGCACCGTCGGTGGAGTCCACCACGGTCGCCGAAATGGCGAAGTTCGGCAGCAAGGTCGAAATCGTCAGCCGCGAACAGATCGAACGCGCCGGCCCCAGTGCCGATGTCAGCCGCGTCATGCAGATGTTCATCCCCGGCCTGTATGTGGCGCCGAAAAACGGCCCGTTCGACTACGGCACCTATTCGTTGCTGGGCGGGCGCAACGACGACACACTGATCCTGCTCGACGGCGTGCGCCTGAACAATCGCCTGTACGGCGGCCTCTATCTGGACACCCTGCCAGCCAACGCCATCGAGCGCATCGAAGTGCTCAAAGGCGGCCAGAGCCTGTTGTTCGGCACCCAAGCCGTGTCTGGCGTCATCAACATCGTTACCCGCAGCCCGCAATCGCGCAAAGCCTCCGGTGAAGTGAACCTGGGCGTGGACAGCTTTGGCGGCACCACCGAGGATGCGCGGGTCGAGAATATCTTCACCAATGGCTTCGGCGATCTCGGCTTGCTGGCGTACGTCAGCCACAACGTTTCCGACGGTTACCAGCCCTATCGCAACCGCGACATGAAAAACGTCAGCGAAAAGAAGCGTGCCTACGAAGTCACCACCTTCGGCGGCAAGGCGATCCAGTCCTTCGGCGACGATGCGCGGCTGGAACTGTTCTACCAGTATGCCGACGCCAACCTCGACTTCGCCCGCCCGGTCGACAATCACAAGACCACCAACGACCGCGTGCAGCAGATCGCCACGGCGACCTTCGAGCAAACCCTCAACGAACGCCTGAGCTACTTCGTCAAAGCCCATATCAACGACTGGGACACGCGCTACACCCGGGTCAACAACGTCGCCGGCGGCGGGACCAAAGTCATCAACCACAACGACTATTGGGGTTTCACCGACTGGGGTGTGCAAGCCGAAGGCAAGGCTGAATTGCCCGGCGGCCATGTGCTGGTGTTCGGTACCGACAACCAATGGTTCAAGGGCCAGGACGATGTACTGATCATCGATAACGACAAGGCCGAAGCCCACGCGCTCTACACGCAACTGCGCCCGCAAATCGACGCCCTGCCCGACTGGCATCCGAGCATCGGTGTGCGCCACGAAGCCATGAGCGGCGGCGACAGCGCCACAGTCGGCATGCTCACTTCGCTGTATGACCTCAACGACAACTGGTCGGTGCGCGGTCAATACGGCAGCGCCTACAAACTGCCGAACGCCGAGCAATTGTTCGTCAATGAACCGGGCGACGAGATCGGCAATCGCAACCTGAAACCGGAAAAAAGCCGCAACGCTGAACTCGGCGTCGACTACAAAGGCTTCTTGCTCGACCGCGAATTCAGCGCCAGCGTGACCCTGTTCAAACGCAAGATCGACGACCTGATCACCCTCGATGACATTCAGTGGGTCAACGGTGAAGGCCAGGTGCGTATGCGCGGTTTCGAGGCCGACGCGAAACTGGTGCTCAACGAGCAGTGGAGCCTGCAAGCGGACATGACGCGTAATCTCACCGAATCGCGCACGGGGGCGACCATCAACGACATTCCGAGCTTCTTCGCCCGTTCACGCGTGGGTTATGAAGCGGAAAATCGCCTATGGGGTGCCGGCGGCGCGATCCGCTACATCCGCGACATCACCAGTTCGAAACAGGTGGAGTACGGCCATTATTCGGTGGTCGATGCCGACGCTTATCGCTACCTCGACAACGCCCACCACCACCGCGTTAGCCTGCTGGTGGAAAACTTCCTCGACCGTGATTACGTCACCAGCCGCTCAAGCAACGTCGACAACCTCGGCCGGCCGTTCACCTCCGAAGTACGCTACACGTACCGCTTCTGATGAGTGAAATCAAAACCATCGACGGCGTCGACACCCACCCCGACTGGTCGCAGGTGCCCGAGCATACGCGCCATGTGTTCCTCTGCACCGGGCCGCGCTGCACCCAGCGCGGTGCCTTGCAGTTATGGAAAACCCTGCGCCGGGATTTGCTGTCGAACGACCGTATCGAGACCCCGGGCGGCGTTTTGCTGACCCGCACCCACTGCCAGTTTCCGTGCAATCTGGGGCCGATCGTCACGGTGTATCCGGAACGCTGCTGGTATGGCGTACACAGCAAGGACGATGTGCAGCGACTGGTCGAAGGGCATCTGATTGGCGGTGAAGTGGTCGCGGGTTTGCTGATCAAGGCGCGAACATGAGATCGACCCTGATAGCGCTTGGTGCCCTGCTCTGTTCAATGCCTGTACTCGCTCACAGTTACCGTAATTGCGGCGAGGAATGGAGCGTCGTGCAGCCCGCGCGCATCGTCGCGCTCAATCAGCATGCGGCGGATCTCGTTCTGGCGCTGGGCGCGGGGCCTGCATTGGTTGGCGTGGCCTATCTGGATGACACCGAGGCCGGTCAGCGAACATCCGCGTACTTCGGCGTGCCGGTGATAGCCCGCCAGTACCCGGCCAGTGAAGTGCTTTACGCGCAGAAGCCAGACCTGGTGATCGGTGGTTTTGCCACGGCGTTCGGCGACGGTGTGACCTCGCGCTCGGGGCTGGCGCGCAATGGCGTCGGTTCGTATCTATTGGAGTCGGCCTGCAACGGGCACTCGCTGGATTACTTCGCGCATGTGCGCAATGACTTGCTGACGCTGGGCAAACTGCTGCACAAACAGGCAAAGGCGCGGCAATTGAGTGAGGCTATGGACGCCAATCTCGCCAGCGCCCGAGCGTTGGCCGGTTCGGGTAAACCGCTGTCAGTGTTCTATCTCGACAGCGAAGTAAAAGGCCTCGACAGCGAAGGTCAACGCGGGTTTGTCACCCCGCTACTGGCCGCCGCCGGTGCGCGCAATGTGTTCGCCGACATCAATCTTTATCGCGTGACCGCCAACAGCGAAACCCTGCTGGCCAGCGACCCCGACGTAATCCTGCTGGCTGACGCGCAATGGTCCCCGGCCAGTCGCAAACGCCATCTGTTGACCCACGACCCGGTGCTGTCACAACTGCGCGCCGTGCGCGAGAACCGAATGATCGACATCCCCTTCACCCACCTGCTGCCCACCTTCAACAGTGGTCAAGTAGCCCTCGAACTGGCTCGCCGACTCAATGCCCTGAAGAAAAATAAATGAACCCGCCGCAGCACATGCCACCTAACGAACAGACCATCAGGAGGTAGCCAATGCAAATCGAAACCGTGTGGATCGTACTGGCGGCAGTTCTTCTGCTTATCGAACTCTGGGCCATCAATCGGGTGCGCAAGAGCGAGGGGAAAGCGAGCAATAAAGGCGTGTGGATCGTGCTGATCGTGTTTGTGCCGTTGTTCGGGTTGATTGCCTGGGCGTTGGCAGGGCCAAAACACGTCAGCCAGCATTCGGCGTCGTAAGCTGATTCATTAACCATCGTGCGGGGCTTGCCATCGGCATCGCCCCGCTGTTCATGGTTGCTCAACTGACGGGCACCAACGGCGGCATCTCTTCCATTTGCGCCAGCGGGACGTCGCTGCTGCCGGGGGTCAGAATGACCTTGCGGCAGTTTTCCTGTTTCTTGTCGAAAATCCTGTAACCCTCGGCAGCCTGCTCAAGCGACAGCCTGTGGGTAATGATCGCGTCGGGTTGCAAGGCGCCGGTTTCGATGTAACCGAGCAGTTCCGGTAGATACCGCTGCACATGGGTCTGGCCCATCTTGAACGTCAGGCCCTTGTCGAACGCGTCGCCGAACAGAAAACCATGGATGAATCCGGCATAGACGCCCGGCACGCTGACCACCCCGCCGCGCCGCACCGCCGCAATGCATTGACGCAAAGCCTTACCGCTGCTGCCTTCGAGTTTCAGCGTGGCCAGTACGGTTTCGGTGGTACTGCCTTTGGCTTCGAAACCCACAGCATCAATGACGGCATCGACACCACGGCTGCCCGGGGTCTGGCGAATGATGGTATCCGCCGGATCATCGTCGTCATCGAAGTTGATGGGTATGACGCCGTATGTGCGTTGCGCGTACTCCAGTCGATACGGGTGATGATCGACCATGAAGATACGGTCAGCACCGAGCATTTTCGCGCAGGCCGCGCTGAGCAGCCCCACCGGGCCAGCGCCATAAATGGCCACGCTCGACCCTTGGCCGACCTGCCCATTGATTACCGCTTGCCAGGCGGTCGGCAGAATGTCGGAGAGGAACAGGACTTTCTCGTCCGCCAACGTGCCCGGCACTTTGAAGGGGCCGGTGTTGGCCTTGGGCACGCGCACCAACTCTGCCTGGCCTCCGGGAATGCCGCCGTACATCCGGCTATAACCGAACAACGCGGCCGGCGGCGGAATGCGTTTTTTGTTCATCGCCGCCCCCGTGCCGGCGTTGGTGGTTTCGCACGCGGCATACAACTCCTGCTGACAGAAAAAACAGTCACCGCAGGCAATCACGAATGGAATCACCACGCGGTCACCGGGCTGCACCGCGGTCACCGCGGAACCGGTTTCCTCGACGATGCCCATGAACTCATGGCCGAAGATATCGCCATGCTCGACGGTCGGAATCTTGCCCCGATACAGGTGCAGGTCCGAGCCGCAAATGGCGGTCGCAGTGACGCGCAGAATAATATCGTCAGGCGCTTCGAGTTTCGGATCAGGCACGCTCTCGACTCTCACATCGTGAGCGCCGTGGTAGGTCATTGCTCGCATGGCTTAGCCCTCGCACTGATGGATGAATTTGGCTGCTGCTTCAAATACGGCAGGACAGCGTCAGGACGAGTTCAGTGAGATTTTGCAGAAACCGGATCAGCGGGGATCACCCTCTCCACGCACGCGGACTTTTCCACTGAAGACCCGAAAGCCAAACGTGTTGTAGATCAATGTCACCGGGATCAACACGGCAAATCCGACCAGCATGAACATTTGGCTTTTCGGGCTGGACGACGCGGCTTGCAGGGTCAGACTTGGCGGGATGATCAGCGGATACAAGGCCACCAGCATCAGCGCGGAGGCCAGTACAAAGACGCCAAGTGCGGCAAACAATGGCAGAAAATCAAAGCGCCCGGCGAACCCGCAGAAGAACACCAGCAAGCAGACACCGAGCAGCGCTGTGGCGGGGATCCAGACGCGAGGGTCGCTCAATCGTTGCGCATACTGCGCGTGCAACGTTGCGCTCCAGATGACCAGCAGCACCAGCCCCAGGACGGTCAGCACAGCCAGGCCTCGCGCCTGTCGCGCGGAGCGGCGTTGCAGTTCATCGACGGTTCGCCAATACAGCCAGCAGGTGCCCAGCCACGTGTAGCCCAGCACCAGCACCAGGCCACAAAACCACGGAAACACGCGCAACCATTCGCTGCCGTCGCCAATGTATTGACCGCCCCTGTGCGGCACGCCTTGCATCAGCGTGCCGAGCACAACGCCCTGGATCGCGCCGGTCAACAGCGAACCGCTCATCAACACACGATCCACCCAGCGCTTGCTGTGCTCGCCGGGTGAGTGGTCGCGAAATTCCAGCGCCAGCGCTCTGAGCATCAACGCCAGAAACATCAGAATGAACGGCAAGTACAGCGCGGGCAGCAAAATCGCGTAGGCCAATGGAAACAACGCCAGCAGCCCGCCGCCGCCGAGCACCAGCCAGGTTTCGTTGGCGTCCCAGATCGGCAGAATCGTCACAGCCATGGCGCGCCGATGGTCGCTGCTCGGGGTCAGCCCCATCAAGACACCGACACCGAGGTCGGTGCCATCGAGCAACACGTAGTTCAGCACCGAAAAACCGAGGGCGGCGGCGCACAGCAGGGTGATCCAGTCAGTGTCCATGCGTCCGCTCCTCGGAATGCCCGGTTTCTTCGGCCAGCGTCGGCTGCGGGCCGGATTCGTCTTCATGCGCAGGCTCACGCAGCAAGCGCAACAGAACCCAGAGCCCGATGCCGAAGACCAACAGATAAAACGCCAGAATCAGCACAGTCGACCCCAGCACCTGTTCACGCGAGACCGGCGACAGACTGTCCGCCGTGCGCAACAGTCCGTAGACGGTATAGGGCTGGCGGCCGACCTCGGTGACCGTCCAGCCACTGAGCATGGCCAGAAAACCGGACGGTGCCATGAACACGCAGCCCCACAACCAGCGGCGCGCGACATAGAGGCGTTGCCGGCGGCGCAACAGCAGACTGATCACGCCCTGCCCCAGCATCAGCAACCCCAGTCCTACCATCAAACGAAAGGCAAAGAACACTGGCGTCACCGGCGGAATGTCCTGCGGCGCGAACTCGTCCAGCGCGGCAATGGTGCCGCTCAGATCGTGCCGCAGGTACAGGGAGCCGATGCGCGGAATCGCGATTTCCCAGTGGTTGCGCCGCTCGCTCATGTCCGGCCATGCCAACAGGCGCATGGGTTCGCCCGCACCTTGAGGTGGACGTGTCCAACTGCCTTCGATGGCCGCCACTTTTTGCGGCTGGACCTTCAGGCTGTGCTGACCATGCAGATCACCGATCACGATCTGCAACGGCGCCATTATCACAATCGCCCAGAGCGCCATCGAAAACTGCAAACGTGCCCGGGGATTCTCGGACGCTTTCAACAGTTGCCACGCGCCGGCACCTGCGACCAGTGTCGCCGTGCCGAGTAATGTTGCCAGCGTCATGTGCGCCAGCCGATAGGGAAAGGAAGGATTGAAAATGATCGCCCACCAGTCCTGGGCGATGAAGCGTCCATCGGCGGCGATCGAATAGCCGGCCGGCGTGTGCATCCAGGAATTGGCCGAAAGAATCCAGAACGCGCTGATCAGGGAGCCCGCCGCGACGGCACAGGTGGCAAAGAAATGCAGACGCGGACCCACCTTTTTCAGCCCAAACAACATGATGCCGAGAAAGCCTGCCTCAAGAAAAAATGCCGCGAGCACTTCGTAGAACATCAGCGGGCCAAGGATATCCCCGGCCTGCACTGATAGCCGCGACCAGTTCAGCCCGAACTGATATTCCAGGATCAGCCCGGACGCGGTGCCCACCGCGACATTGAGCGCAAATATCTTGAGCCAGTAACGATAGACATCCAGATAAACCTTGCGCCCAGTGCGCAACCAGAGCGCCTCGAGGACCATCAGAAAATTGGCCAGGCCAATGCTGAACGCCGCGAGCACGATATGAAAACTGATGGTGAGCGCAAACTGCGCGCGTGCCGCCATCAGGGCGGAATCAGCGATGTCCATGCAAGTGGCTCAGTGACGAAACCAGCCTCTGACCGCTTGCGTCGATCAGCCTCTCGCTCAGCATGACGTTCACCTCGAAGAACTCCCGGATGCGCGTTGGACAGCTGCGTCGGCGTGCAAATTCAGCCGAGGCTGTGAACTGCAATGCGCGCACGACGCAGGTCATGCAGGCTGCACGAAGGCACTTTGCCTCAGGCGCTGTAAGCCTTTGAAGCAGCGGTATTCTTCCGGATCGATGAATTGGCATGGCAAATGCCACAGTTACAGAGCATGCACAGCGCCGTGAGACAACGGCCTGTGTTAACTCCGTGACAGCCGAGGAACCATAATGAACGCCATCGACCTTCTCAAAGCCGATCATGCAAAAGTCAAAGACATCCTCAGCCAACTCAGCGACTCGACGGAGCGGGCGCTGAAAAAGCGTGTGGAACTGCTGGGCAAACTGGAAATGGAAATCACCATCCATACCCGGCTCGAAGAGGAAATTCTCTATCCCGCCTTCAAGGAAGCAGGCAGCAAGGAACAGGACATCATGTATTTCGAGGCCAAGGAAGAGCACCGCACCGTCGATTCACTGGTGCTGCCGGATCTGAAACTCACCGATCCGGGAACCCCGGAGTTTGCCGGCCGGGTAAAAGTGGTCAAGGAATTGCTCGAGCACCATATCGAGGAGGAGGAAACGGAAATGTTTCCTCAGGCGAAAAAACTCCTGGGCAAGGCCAAACTCGAAGAGTTGGGCGTGCAGATGGAGGCGATGAAGGCCAGCTGCAAGAAAGAAATGGCCGCCGGGAATATGGCCGCTTGAACCGTTGTACATGCACCAGCCCGGCTTTGGCCGGGCTTTTTTCTGGTTGCTCAAACCCCTTCCCTGCTGCACGATCAGCCGTTGACAACAGGGAATGTTGAAATGAAATACAAAGTACCTCAGCGCATCGTGGTGATTGGTGCGGGCATTGTCGGCGCGTCCCTTGCGTACCACCTTTCACGCAAGGGCGCGCACGTCACGTTGATCGAGGCGGGCGAAATCGCGAGCGGCGTGACCGGACGTTCCTTCGCCTGGATCACTACTGCGCACGCCGGCGCTGATCCTGCTGCGCAGTTGCGCGCCGCCGCCATCGATGCATACCGCCGTCTGCAAAGCGAATTGCCCGATCTGCAGATTCGCTGGACCGGGGCGCTGACGTACAACGAATCGGCAGAGGTCCCCGCTTCGGCGACGCTGTTATCCGGCGCCGGGATTCTTGCTCGCGAACCCAACCTGAAACATCCACCGCATCACGCGTTGTTCCGCGCGGAAGAAGGCGCACTCGATGCGGTGCACGCCACCCGCGTCTTGATTGCCGGCGCCCAGGCGTCAGGTGCGGAGCTACTCACACAAACGCGAGTGACGGGTTTGCGAACCTGCGGTACACACGTCACCGGTGTTGAAACTGCAACGACCACGATCGATGCCGATCTGGTGGTGCTGGCCGCAGGAACTGGCATCAGGCCGTTGACGCAGATGCTCAACGCTTCCCTTCCCATCGAGGCCTCGCCGGCCATTCTCATCCGCTACCAGACCCAACCGGACCTCGTGAAAGGCATCATTTCCAGCCCTGCCATGGAGATTCGGCAAAGCGTCGACGGGACGTTGCTGGCTGCTGAAGATTATCCGGCAGAGACGCTGGGCAACTCGCTGACAGAGATCGCCTGGCGTACTGCCGAAGCCATACAAGAGGAACTTCACGGCGTTGCCTCCATTGAGCCGCAAACCGTCACTGTCGGGTTCAGGCCCATGCCCGCTGATGGCATTCCCATCGTCGGCTTCCTGCCTGATATTGGCGGGGTTTACGTGTGCGCAATGCATCCCGGTGTGACGCTGGCAGCGATCGTCGGACGCCTCGCCAGCGAAGAAATCCTTGATCGCCAGACATCTGCCGCCCTTGAGCCGTGCCGTCCTCAGCGCTTTTTTCAGAACTCAGGCGGCGCTTGAATCAGACTCGCCGACGTTTTGCAGCAAGGAATGCGCACAGGCAACGCATCGTCATTTTGCGCAACCCGGGCACCGGATAACCGTAGTGAAAAGGAGAACAACATTGCCGGCCCCCAAGGACACCGCGTTCGCCTATCAAACGGCCTATCACTACCTGCTCGGTCTGGTAGAGGCCGCCAGTGGCATGGGTGAACACAAACTGCCGTCGCTGCGACAACTGGCTCTGCGCCTTGGGGTTTCAGTGTCGACGACCAAGTACGCCTATGCACTGCTTGAAGACGAAGGCCGGATTCACGCCAAAGCCCGGTTCGGCTATTTCACGCGGCCCATACCGGCGGCGCCGGTAATCGCCAGTTCAGGCAACCTGCTGGACACCGTATTTGCCAGCGCCCGTCAGCCCGGCATGCTGGCCCTGAGCAGCGATGCGCCGGCCATGCTGCTGTCGCTGCAAGGACCGTTGTTGACGATGGAGCGCGAACTGACCCGCCAATACCCACGCTCTCACGCACCGCTCTATCAGCCCCTCGGCGAGCCGGAATTGCGCGCGGCCCTGGCTGAGCGCTACACCCGTTCCGCACACAGCCACTGGCAGGCCGAGCAGGTGTATATCGGTGCGGACCTGCGTAGCGTGCTGGAATTATCGCTCAGTGCCTTGAACTTGGGCGGCAGCGTGGCACTGGTGGAGTCGCCTTGCTCGTGGGCGATTCTGCGCCAATTGCAGGCGGCCAATATCCGCGTCATCGAAATGCCCCTCGGCGATGACGGCCGCTTCGATCTGCCCGCGCTCAAAGCGCTGCTCACGCGCGAACCGGTGCGCCTGGCGGTGCTCTCCTCCACGGTGAATCTGCCCCAAGGCCAGTTGATGCCGGCGCAGGATAAACAGCAGATCTGCCACTGGCTGGCCGAGCGCGATATCTGGCTGTTCGAAAACGATACGTGGGGCGAGTTGTGTTTCTCCGCTTCACCGGCGCGCTATCGCGATTTTGCCGACCCGGACAAATTGCTGGTGTTCTCGACGTTCGACAAGATGATTGGCGGCGAAGCGCCGTACGGTTATGTGCTGTGTCGTCAGCATGCCGCGCAGTTTCATCGATTGTTTATGCAGCGTGGATTTCGCCTCTCGCCTGTTCGCCAGAAAGCGATCGCCAGACTCTACAGCTCCAGGCGCATCGACCAGCACCTGAGCACCCTGCGAGCGATGTTGTTCAAGCGCATGAAACAGCTGCACGCCTTGCTGGAAGAACACGGTAACGGCCAGTGGCAGCTGGTCGTCCCGCAAGGTGGCGCGAGCTTCTGGCTCAAGGCTGTGCGCCCGATCGACATGCAGCCGGTGTTCGAGCGCTTGCTGGCGGAACGGATCGTGATCGCCCCCGGCGAGATCTTCAGCCAGCAAGGCGCCTGGAAACAGTATCTGCGCCTGAGCTACACCCTCGACTGGGACAAGGACATCGGCCACGCGGTGGAACGACTGGCGCAGGCGATCAGCAAGAACACCGCGTTTAAAGTCCATAACAATGCCGCGCTTCAGGAAACCGCCCATGGCGCACATCCTCGGCAAACTGTGCGCACGCCTCGCTGATCACCGCGCCGACATCGGCGTAGCGTTTGACGAAACGCGGCAGATGCTCACCGCCCAGGCCGAGCACATCTTCGGTGACCAGCACCTGGCCGTCGCAGGCCGGTGAGGCACCAATGCCGATGGTGGGCATTTTCGAGTCCAGCGTGATCTGCCGTGCCACGCCTTCAGCCACACCTTCTAGCAACAGGCTGAAGGCGCCTGCCTCGAGATTGGCCTGGGCATCCTCGGCAATCACTGCGCCGGTTTCAGCGGTCAGGCCCTGGGCCTTGAAGCCGCCCATGACATTGACGAACTGCGGCATTAACCCGACATGGGCCATGACCGGAATACCACGTGCCACCAGAAACTCGACCGTTGGTGCCAAGGCCTTGTTAGCCTCCAGCTTCACCGCGTCGCAACCGGTACGCGCCAATACCTGAGCGCAATTACGAAAGGCCTGCTCGTGAGATTCCTGATAACTGCCAAAGGGCATGTCGGCCACCACACAGGCCAGACGCGTGCTATCGACCACCGCCCGCGTGTGGCCGATGATTTCTTCAAGCTGCATGCTCAGTGTCGAGGCGCGGCCATAACCGACCATGGCCGTGGAATCGCCGACCAGAATAAAGTCGACGATCGGGTCGATCAATTTGGCGATACTGCTGGAATACGCCGTCAGCGAGACAATTTTCTGTTGGCCTTTCATCGAGACCAGTTGCGGCACGGTCAGGCGTTTGGTGCGGGTATGCAGGCTCATGGGCGACTCCTTGAGACAGCCGTCCACAAACGATAAATGTCGCCGAAATCAACGCGAAAATCTTTCATACAGTGCTCAATCCAAAAGGTTTCGAGCGCTCGATTATTCGCCTGACGTAAAAACATTCAATGCACAGATTTGCCTGAAAAAGCGACTCAGGTGCACCCGGCTTCGGACGCTCTCGGTGAAATGCCGATAGCAGCCTGGATGTTTTATTCAGCCGTTTACCGCAGGATACGAAGCTTACGAAGGATTCAACCGATCGATTTTGATCACAGCTTACAACTCGAAACGGAAGTCACCTCATGCTCGAACGCAACAGACTGGTCCCGGAATTGATGGTGACCAACCTGCAAAACAGCCTGCGCTTCTGGGTGTCTTGCCTGGGATTCAGCATCGCTTATCAGCGGCCCGAAGACGGTTTTGCCTACCTGAATCTGAATGGCGCACAGGTCATGCTCGAACAAGTTGATCCAGATGCCGGCCAATGGTTGACGGCTCCGCTGAGCAAGCCGTTCGGACGAGGCATCAACCTGCAGATCGACGTCGCCGAAGTCGCTTCGATCATCCGTCATCTCGGGCAGGCAGGTTTTGTGCTTTACCGTGATTGCCAAGACACTTGGTATCGCGCTGACAACGTTGAAGTCGGCCAACGCGAATTCATCGTTCAGGATCCCGATGGGTATCTGGTCAGACTGGTAGAGCGTTTGGGTGAACGAGCCATTTGAGCTTTACCCTGACGCAACGCTACGATTCCCGAACAACACAGGAGCGCCTTTCATGGAAGAAGTCATTACCTACCGCACCGCCACTGCCGAAGATGCCCTGGCGATGTGCGAGCTGGGCCAATTGCTCAACTCGGTTCACCACGCCGCCCGCCCCGATATCTATGCCGCCGCCACCGAAGACTTCGCCCGCGACTTGCCGCACTGGGCCGGGGTATTCGAAAAGCCCGGCCAGATTGTCTTCATCGCCAGCGCCGGTGACCGGCCCGTCGCGTTCATCACGGCCATCCTGTCCGCCATTTCCGGCCCGCGGGTGCAGCCGCAGAATGTGGTGCGCATCGGTTCGGTGTGTGTCGCCGAACCGTTCTGGGGCAAAGGTATCGGTCGTACGCTGATTCAAGCCGTGAAGGACTGGGCCATCGAGCACGATGCGCAGGATTTGCGTTTGACTGTATGGCCCTTCAACGAGCGCGCGGTGCGCATGTATGCCGAGTTCGGGTTCGAGAACCGCGCCCTGGAGATGGGCGTGCGTTTGTCAGGAGCGGCCAGGTCCGCTCATCAATAACCCCTGCGAAATATCCGCATGAACCCTATCGAATGGTTCCATCCTGCCGACAACATCCTGGTGAGCAGCAAGAGGTTTTCAGGACGCAAGTCCACCTCTTTATAAGTGCCACTGTCCATTACGATTCAAGAGGCTGCACCCATGAGCAATGCCTGGAACGAAGGTTATTTCACCGACGAAGGCTACACCTACAGCTATAGCCGGGAGATCAATCCGGTTTTCCAGCGTTACTGCCTGTTGTTGCGCGGCTTTGCCGGCCTGGACAATCCCGACGGCTATCACTGCGAACTCGGTTTTGGTCAGGGTGTGTCGATCAATATTCACGCCACGGCCAACCCTGCCGGCTTCGTTGGTACGGACTTCCACCCCGGTCAGGCGGCCCATGCCATTGAACTCGCAGCGCTGGGCAACAACGGTGCGCGGCTGTATGACGACAGCTTCGAGCAACTGCTGGCGCGCCATGATTTGCCGCAGTTCGACAGCATCAGCCTGCATGGCATCTGGACCTGGGTCAGCCGTGACAACCAGAAGCTGATTGTCGAATTCGCCCGGCGCCACCTCAAACCGGGTGGTCATCTGTACGTCAGCTATAACGCCTTCCCGGGCTGGTCGCCTTCAGCGCCGTTGCGCCAGTTGTTCAGCCTGCACGACCGTTTTGCCAATCACTCGACGCGGGCGGATCAGCGCATCGATGCCGCGTTGCAGTTTTCCTCAGCGCTGCTGGCGGCCAACCCCAAGTACGCTTTGGCCGCGCCGAGCCTGGGCGCCCGACTGCAGACGATCAAAGGTCAGGATCGCCAATACGTCGCCCACGAATATTTCAATCGCGACTGGAACTGCATGTATTTCGCCGACATGGTTGATGCACTGGCGCCGGCCAAGCTCGATTACGTCACGACGGCGGTGCCACTGGATTCGGTCGACGTACTCAACCTGAGCGCCGAAGGCCTGGCGTTTCTCGACGGGATCGAACACCCGGTGATGCGCGAGCAGGCGCGTGACTATTTCGTCAACCAGGCTTTCCGTCGCGATCTGTACGTGCGCGGTGCCAACCGACTCAGCGCCGCCGAGCGCCGGTCGCGCATGCTCAATACGCGTTTCGTCCTGATGCAACCGGTAGAAAACGTAGCGTCAAGCGTCACCGGCCCCGCAGGCGAAGCGTCACTGCAGCCAGAAATTTATGGCCCGGTCCTCGATGCACTCGCGGGCCAGACATATGAAGCCAAAACGATGCAGCAGTTGCTCGATGCGGTATCACCAATGGCCTACGACGATCTGGAACAGGCCATCGCCATCCTGGTCAGCATGGGCGCGGTAGCCCCTTGCCAGAGCGAAACCGCCGAGGCGTTGGTGTACGAGCGTTGCGCCGCGTTCAACCTGCAACTGTGCAAGCGCGCGTTGTTCAACGCCGACATTCAGGTGTTGAGCAGCCCGGTCACCGGTGGCGGCGTCATGGTCAGCCGCTTCCAGCAACTGTTCCTGATCGCAATCCGCCAAGGCCAACAGCACCCGGCGGAGTGGGCGCAACTGGCGTGGAGCGTCATCGCCGAACAGAACGAAGTGTTGGTCAAGGACGGCAAAGCGCTGACCACCGCCGAAGCCAACATCGCCGCACTGACCGAACAGGCTCAGGCTTTTGCCGAGCAATCGCTGATTGTGCTGAGTGCTTTGAAAATCGTTTGATCGAGGTGGGTGGCGCGAAGTGTTGCAGGCAAATCTGCGGTCACTCGCGCCATCTGCACGCCACTGCCAGCCATCAAAACGCCCACGGTGGCGCGGGCGCAAACTTCGCTTCCAGCCATTGCTTGAAGGCGACGACCACCGCCGTTGGAAACCGCGCCGATGGTCTGACCAGATAAACGCCTCCAGCGCTGTCGAGTTGCCAGTCAGGCAGGACATGAATCAGCTTTCCGGCGGCGATATCGCGGCTCATCAACCAGTCTCCGGCGCCCAGAATGCCGGTATCCGCTCGGGCAGCGGCAAGCAGCGACTCGCTGTCACTGGCGGTCAGATTGCCTTTGACGGGAACGGTTTGCAGTTCATGACCACGATGAAGGCGCCACAGCGGGAAAGAGGCCAACCCACTGAAGCGCAGGCAGTTGTGCTGAAGTAAATCCTCAGGTGTTGCGGGCACACCCTGCGCCTGGAGATAGGCTGGCGAGGCGCACAGAATCCGCCGATGGTCGCAAAGCTTCGTCGCGATCAGCCGATTATCCTCCAGCTCGCCAATACGAATGGCGGCGTCAAAACCCTGCTCGATGATGTCGACCAGCCCCTCGCTGTAGTCGGCAATAATCGAGACCTGCGGATACGCCTTGAGAAACTCCGGCAACATCGGCCCCAGCCAGAGTCGGCCCATGGCCGCCGGCAATGCGAGGCGCAACGTGCCGCGAAGTTCGCCGGCACCCTGCGCCGCTTGCTGCTGCGCGTCGTTCATCAGCTCGACGGCCGAGCGCAGGCGCTGTTCGAGTTGGGCGCCGGCCTCGGTGATGCGCACCTGACGCGTCGAGCGCTCGACAAGGCGAACGCCCAGGCGCTGCTCCATGGCGGCAAGGCGCTTGGAGATAATCGTCGGATGGCGTTGCAGCAGCCGACCCGCCGCGACAAAAGAACCCTGCGAGGCGACGGCGAGGAATGCAGCGATTTCGTCGCCGTGCTGATTGCTCAGAACATCGAGATTCATGGTTTTAGGATGATCGCCCCTGAAGATCGGCCCGATTCCAGGTCGGCATGGGCCAACGCGGCATCGGCCAATGGATAGCTTGCCCAGATCTGCGGTTGGATAATACCGGCTGCGACAGCGGCCAGAACATCCTGCGCGCGCGCCTGATACTCAGCGACCGTTGCCGTGTGCGCGGCCAGTGAGGGACGCGTCAAAAACAACGAGCCCTTGCTGTTGAGTGTCGCCAGTTCCACCGCTGCCGGCGCACCGGATGAGGCGCCGAACGACACCATCAAACCACGCGGACGCAAGCTGTCCAGTGACGCCTGAAAAGACACCCGCCCGATCGGGTCGTACACCACATCGACCTTCTGCCCATCAGTGAAGCGCGCGACGTCCGCTGCCAGGGTCTCGGCGTCGAACACCAGCACCTCGTCACAACCCGACGCCCGAGCCTTTTCGACACTGGCCTGTTTAGACACCACACCGATCACCGTTGCTCCCAGATGCTTGGCCCATGACGCCATGATCGCCCCCAAACCGCCCGCCACCCCGTAAAGCAAAAGCGTGGTGTCCGGCCCTACGGGAAAAGTGGATTTCAGCAAATACTGCGCGGTGATGCCCTTGAACATCACCGCCGCTGCCGCGTCGCAGGACAAGGTGTCGGGCATTTTAACCAGACGCTCCGCGGGGAAGAGCCGCGCCGAGGCGTAAGCCCCCAATGGCCCCGTGGCGTAGGCGACACGATCGCCGACGCTTACGTTGCTCACACCTGTGCCAGTCGCAGCCACACGTCCTGCGCCCTCCAGTCCAAGGCCGGAAGGCAGAGGAACCGCGACCGCGCCCTTGCGTTGGGTCACGTCAAGAAAGTTGACACCTACGGCTTCCTGCTCAAGCCAGACCTCACCGGGCCCCGGTGCCTGCCGGTCGGTTGTCTGCATTTGCAGTACGTCTTGATTGCCAAACTGCTCAAACCGGATCACGGAAACCATGGTTATCTCTCCTTTCTGGAAGCTGCTTCAACGTCAGTGGTTCCAGTCTGATAACCGATCAGTCGACGAACAAGACCCTCCACATGCAGATAATTGCTGCGTATTTTGCAGCAATTCAATCGCACATCAACCACGGCTAGCGGCGACCTCGGCTCAGCGCTACGGCTAATCAAACGCGCCGTTGAGCACCTCATAAATCAGGCCGGTCGCCAGCGCGACCAGGATCAGATCCGTGCCCACCTGTTGCCATTCGTAGCCATCGTAATGCGGCAGGTGACCGACCAGGCGTCCATCAAGCTTCTTCGCGATACCGGGCGGCAGCGGTTTGCCGCGCGCAAGATTCTTTTGGATGCCCGGTGGCAGCGCAGGCCCCGGGCTCCAGTAGTCGCGATAGCCGCCAACAATTCCCAGCACATTGCCGCGATCGATGCTTGGCCCATGACTCCAGTCACCGCCAGAATTGTTGCCCTTGTTGCCATTACCTTTCTGGTTACCGTGGCCTTGCATGTTCTGCGGATTGCCCTTGCCATTGCCCGGCCCTTGCCCCTTTCCGTTGCCGGGATCGGCCAGTGCCATCGCCGAGCTGAAAACCAGCGCCAGCGAAGAAACCGTTGCAATCAACGTGCGTGACTTGATCATGCGGCGCGCCTTCATGGTGAGTTGCTCCTGTGTCATCTTGACGTTACACATCAGCTTAGTTTATTCCGGCTGACTGATCGTCGATGACAGCGCGGATCTCGACCACGCAGATCTGGAATCGCGGGGGCCTGCACGTACGCTATGCGGTCGCGTTGATCGGCCAGGAGCGCTTCATGCTGGTCCAGCCGCTGGCGGGCACTGGTTGATGGAAGAAGCCCCGACACCGACCATCAAGGCTGTGCGCGACTTTATCGCCATGTGAGGAATTGGCATTGCCTTGGCCCGAGGCTTACGTCAGGATTCGCCCTTTTTCGAGCGCAAGAAGCGAACGTGGAGCGTCTATTCGTTTAACCGGGTATGACAATTGCTGATTTCGTTTACGCCCTTCGCTAGTCGATATTTACCCTTACACACAGAGCAGAACACATGAATCGCCAGAAAAAACTGAAACAGTTGTTCAAGGAAAAGGCCAAAAAGGCCAGCGCCAAACTCGCGCCGAAAAAGCCTAAATACATCAGCAAGGCTGACCGGGCGAAGATGGAAGCCGAGGCGGCAGGGCCAGTCGAAACCCGCGAAAGCTGAAGTCCCCCTCGCTTGGCACCGTGCGGGCAATTGGCCCACGGCGGCGCCCGGGTCGAGCGGCGCCTTTCATAGCAACAGATCCACCACCGGCTCGAGCACCACTTCCGGACAAGACTCCGCCACTGCCGCCCTCATGATCGTCAAAGCGCCGGCATCAAGAGGTTCCCGATTGAATGCCTCATCGCGAGACGCGACGCTCGGCCACGCGGCATAGCTGTACCACCAGCCGTCAGCACCTCGGTGCAAACGAGACCCAAGCGAGCCTCTTTGTATCAATTGTTCAGATAGCAAAGCCCAGGCTTGCTTGAACGCGTCCTCTTTGCCGCTGTGCAGTTTCCATCGGTATAAAACAGCCATAGTGGAAAGACTCATGATGGGCGTTCTCCTTTTCTGCGCCGATATTGGCCTGCGGGGTCTCGAGTCGAGGTCGTTGCCTGTCAACAGACGCCTCTTGTCTCCACCCAAGCAAAAGCTGCACCAGCTCAGGCAGCGAATCCCGTAGACCGTTGGCTCCATGAATAACCACCGAATTGGATCTTTCCTTAACCCGTTGCCACCCTAGACTGGTCGCACTCCTCGGATCGACCAGGAAGACACCATGCCGGTACGTGAATTCGACTGCCAACCCGTTCTTCATGGAAGCACGCTAACACTCAGGGCGCTGACCGCCAGTGACTTCGAAGCGTTGTTTTCAGCGGCGAGCGACCCGCTCATCTGGGCCGGACATCCCGCCCACGATCGCTATGAGCGGCAGGTGTTTGAGAAGTACTTCGCGGCTCGACTGGCCAGCGCAAAAACACTCGCCGTCATCGATATCGAATCAGGGCAGATCGTCGGTATGTCGAGCTACTACACGCCACCCGATCAGCCCGAAAGTATCGCCATCGGCTACACCTTTCTGACGCGGACAAAATGGGGTGGTGATGCCAATCGTGAGTTGAAGGCACTGATGCTGGAACATGCATTCAGGGTCTACGACATCGTCTATTTCCACGTCGGCCCCGCCAACAGCCGATCACAAAAAGCGCTGCTGAAAATCGGCGCCGTGCACTTGTATGATGCCGAGTTGAACCTCTCCGGTGCACCGACCCTGTGCAAGTGCTATGGACTGACCAGGGAGCAATGGATCGAGCGCGTACGGTTCCGTTAACGGCATGTCTGAGCGCACCTTACGAGTCAGTCCGCATCAAGAAGACGCTTTACACGTCAGCCACGCCCCCCAGAACAAACTGCTGAAGAACCGCGTCGCCTCGCCAAACCCGGATTCACGCAAAAGCGCCTGAACCGCCGCTTCGGAATGCGGCGGATCGGCGCCTTGCAGAATCTTGCCAAGCCTGGCTTGCACCTCTTGCGCGCTGGCGCCCTGCTGCCGCCAACGCTGCCCCCATGCCTGGAGCAACAACGGCTGACTGGCATAGGCGTAATGATTGCCGGCGACAATCAGCGGCGCGCACGGTTTGAGACGCGCCTGAATCGATTGCAGGATCTGGCGCTTGGGCTCATCACCGTTCAGATGATGGAGCACACCGATCAACGTCGCCGCGTCGAATTGCGCATCCGCCGGCAAGTCCTCGACATGCCCGAGATGCACCTGGGTTCGGTGCAACAAGTCGTGGGCCTGCAATTGCTCTGTGGCGGTTTCCAGCATCGGCGCGGAAGGGTCAACCGCGATGAAGCGCCACTGCGGTTCCAGCGCCGCCATCGCAATGATTTCCTGCGCCGTGCCGCCGGCACCGACCACCAGAATGTTGGCCGCACGGGAACTGCCGAAACTCGCCGCCAGCATGCAAGCCGCCAGATCGTGACAGGCGTCGTAGCCCGCCAGGGCAATGCGGCTTTGTCGGGCGTATTCACTGGCACGCGAGGTGTCGAATTTTTCTGCGGGGCTGGTCGAGGTTTGGCTCACGGTAATGCTCCTTGTTTTGGAGCACGCTACGCCGAAGTGAACGCGAGGAAAAATTCATTCGGTTCATGCCCCGCATTCCTCAAGGGAATGCGGGCGTGGGAACCTGTGTTGTGTATTACCGAGCAAGCAATGCTTGCAACCCATTGTGACCATCGACGATCAGGCCGCGGATCAGTGTCTGATAGTGCTCAGCACTGTTCGGCTCTCGAAGATCGAAACTGGCCAGCCAACTGAGCAGTGTTTTGTCTTGCCCGGTCAAAGCCACCAACTTCACGCTGGCCACATAATTGTCCAGCGGTAAAGGTGCCTCTTCAAAGCAGTAGGACAGCGTTAACGCCGAGTCATCAACCGACAACAAGCGCTCTCTGACAACGGCGCCATCGCTCAAAGTGAGCGCGCGAATGCACCCCACCGTCTCGGGTCCTGCGCCTTCGATATGGCTGTCCACAATCGAAGGGTGCCAGTTCTTGATCTCACCAAACTGCTTCACCACATTCCAGACCTGTTGTGCAGCGCCATCCACGACAGCGGAAAACTCAACCTTCGACATCTCGCTTCCTCTTCTGATTGATCATTCGCCGCCCCCGGCAGCGAACTACCGGGATCGAACGTTACTCAGGCCTCGAACTGGTGATAAACCTTGGCAATGACCTTCCAGACCCCGTCAATTTTGATCAAAGTCAGATAGTCGTTGTAATCGGCACCAATCGCATCGGTTTCCATGTCTACGCGCACCACTGCGGTGGTCGGCGTGATCGCCAGCACATCAAGACGTGTGCTGATTTTGGGGGCTGCGCCATTTTTCTCGACGAAATCAAACAGGTTCTTGATCGGGCCGCCGAGTAATTCGCCGTTGGTGAAACCGTACATCACCGCCTCTTTATGGAAGGCTTGAGCGACGCCTTGAGCATCACCGATCCGAAGACCTTCGACGTATTGATTGGCGGTAGCGATAACAGCGGTGTATTCGGCGGTCGGTACGGCTTTGATGTTCTGCGACATGGTTGTTTCCTTTCGTTGAAGGTGAGTTACAGAGGCCACCGGAAGCCGAGGTTGGCAGCCGGCGGCAGAAGCAGCCGACACTCACCAATCCTGGCGCGTCGGCGAAATGATCAGGTCGTTGACGGTGACGTTTTCCGGCTGGTTGAGCGCGTAAATCACGGCACGCGCAATATCGTCAGGCGCGATGGCGATGCGGTTGAGTTCCTGGGCGGCTTTGCGCCCTTGTGGATCACTGACCTTGTCCGCCCAACCGGTATTGATAACGCCGGGGCTGACCGTACTGACGCGAATGCCGTGCTGTACGCCCAATTCCTTGCGCATCGACTCGGTCATGGCTTGCACAAAAAATTTGGTGGCGCTGTAAACGCCCGCCGCCGGACCGACCTGATGGCCGGCCACCGAATCCATATTGAGGATCTGCCCGGACTTGTGCTCCAGCATCATTGGCAGCACCGCTGCTGTGGCATTGAGATAGCCCTTGATGTTTACGTCGATCATCTTGTCCCAATCCTCTACGGCCAGATCGACCCAGTTGGAGAACAGCATCAGCCCGGCGTTATTCACCAGAATGTCGACAGCTCCATAGGTGTCCTGAGCGAATCTGGCCAGCGCCCGGGTTTGATCCAATTGCGTAACGTCAGTGGTGAAAGCGACCACGTCATTTCCAGCCGCGCGCAACTCGGCGACGAAGGCTGCCAGACCCTGTTCATCCAGCGCGGCGGCAACGACGCGAACGCCGTGAGCCGCCAGTGCCCGTGTGGTGGCCGCCCCGATACCGGACGAAGCACCGGTGACGATGGCGACTTTGTTGTGCAGATAATTCATGCTCGGTTCCTCTTTACAGTGAATGCGATCACGCTTTCTCGGCGTCAGGTCGGTCATTCAGGTGTTAGCGGTGGGCCAATCGATGTAGCCCTTGGCGCCGCCGCCGTAGTAACTCTCACGCGGCGCAATGGTCAGTTCGAGACCGCGCCTCAGACGCTCCACCAGGTCGGGGTTGGCAATAAACAAACGACCAAACGCCACCGCATCGATGCGGCCCTGCGCCCGTCGTTCTAGCGCCATCGCCAGGTCATAGTTGTTGTTGCCAATGAACGCGCCCTTGAACTGCGCGCTCAACGCGTCCAGATCCACGCCCGCCGGCACGGTGCGCGAAGTGGCCGTGGCGCCTTCAACGAAATGCAGGTAGGCCAGATTGAATCGATTGAGTTGCTGGATCAGGTAGCCGTAAGTCGCCATAACGTTGCTGTCCGGCGGCGTGTTGCCGGCATCGGGGGTGACCGGCGACAGGCGGATGCCGACGCGGTCGCTGCCCCAGATGGACACCACCGCTTCGGTGACTTCCAGCGTCAGCCGGGCACGATTTTCGATGGAGCCGCCGTACTGATCGGTGCGCTGATTGGTCGAATCGCGCAGGAACTGGTCGAGCAGATAACTGTTGGCGGAATGCACTTCCACACCGTCGAAACCAGCTCGCTTGGCATTCTCGGCGGCAAGCTTGTACTGCTCGATGATTCCCGGAATTTCCGAGGTCTCAAGTGCGCGCGGCATCGACACTTCGACGAAACCTTTCTCGGTGTAAGTGCTGCCCTCAGCCTTGATCGCCGAAGGCGCGACCGGTGCCTGGCCATCGGGCTGCAACTCGATACTGGAAAAACGCCCGACGTGCCACAGCTGACTGACGATTTTTCCGCCGGCGGCGTGTACGGCATCGGTGACTTTCTTCCACCCGGCGACTTGCTCTTGCGACCAGATACCCGGGGTCATGGCATAGCCGCGCCCCTGAGCGGAAATGTTCGTCGCTTCGGCGATGATCAAGCCTGCACTGGCGCGCTGGGCGTAGTAAGTCGCGTGCATTTCATTCGGCACGCCGTCTTCGGCCATGCGGCTACGTGTCACCGGGGCCATGACAATTCGATTGGCCAATTGCAGCGCGCCCATGGCCATGGGGGAAAAAAGGTCGGTATCAACAGCGTTATCAAGCATAAAAACCCCACATCAATAGACCGGTCGTCTAGTAAAACAACCCAAAAAAACGCCCCTGTGCCAGCGGGCGAGCACTCGATATCAGTGCGGTTTCAAACGTTAATGTCCGGCGTGTTCAGTCACGCTTCGGCTGTGCTACGAGCACCTGAGGGTTCAAGAGAAGCCCTCTCCCACTTGGCTATCACCAACGGCGCGATGGCATTGCCCAAGACGTTCAGCGTCGTCGTACCGCTGTCGATGATCCTGAAAATACCCGCGATCAACGCGACGCCTTCCAAGGGCAGCCCAGCCGACGCCAACGTCGCGGAGAGGATGATGATGGCAAACCCGGGCACCCCCGCCGCCCCTTTGGATGTCAGCACCATCGTCACCACCAGCAGGATTTGCTGCGACAACGACAGGTCGATGCCATAGAGCTGCGCGACGAAGATCGTCGCGACTCCGAGGAAGATCGAAGCGCCGTCCAGGTTGAATGCATAACCCACCGGCACCACGAAACTGACGATCCGACGCGGTACACCGTAACTCTCCAATCGGGTCATCAACTGCGGCATGACCGCGGCTGAAGCAGCACTCGAGAACGCCAGAATCAGTTCACTGCGGAAGTAGCGAATCAACTTGAAAATGTTTTCGCCAATCAAGTAGCAAATGCCGCCGAGTATCACCAAGGCGAAAACAATCAGCGCCAGGTAAACCACCCCTATCAACTTGAGCAACGGCAACAACGAGGCAAAACCAAACGTCGCGACCGTTGCGCCGATCATGCCGAAGACCCCAATCGGCGCGTAGGCCATAACCATTGAGACGACCTTGAACATCGCATCGGAAATGCTCTGAACCAGCGCGATTGCAGGTGCACTTTTTTCTCGCGGCAGCGCATTCAGCGCGAGGCCGAACAGCACGGCGAAGAACAGCACCGAAAGCAATTTCGCTTCCGCCATCGCCACCAGAACATTGTCCGGCACGATGTTCTGCAAGATCACCAGCGCGCCTTTTGACGGCTCCATGCTGATCGATGCCGTACCGTGGGACAGGCCGGAAATATCGGTACCGGTGCCCGGCTCGAAGATGTTCGCGAAACACAAGCCGACGACGATGGCCAGCGCGGTAATCGCAAAGAAATATCCCAGCGACTTGATACCCATGCGGCCAAACGACTTGTTATCGCCGCCGCCGGCAATGCCCAGAATCATGCAACAGAACACAATCGGTACCACCACCATCTTCATCATCTTGATAAAGATGTCACCGAGGGGTTTGAGAATCTCCGCACTCACCCACGTTTGATACTGCGGATGGGTATTGAAATACCAACCGACGAGCACGCCAAGCAATAGCCCGGCAACGATTTGCCACACCAAGGGAATACGTTTCATGTCTAGCCTTTTTGTTGGAATGAAAGGTCTGCGTTATGGGCAGTTGCTAGAGTCATGAGCTTCCAGCTCACTAGAGGCCAAATGGCACAACCGGGTTGTGCCAAGACAGTTGTCACTTAGCGAAGAGCTGGCTCATATCCTTGAAAGCCTTGAATTCAAGAGCGTTGCCGCACGGATCAAACAGGAACATGGTGGCTTGCTCGCCAACCTGCCCTTGAAAGCGGATGTAAGGTTCGATCACAAACTGAGTGCCAAAGGACTTCAGGCGCTCGGCCAACGCTTCCCACTCTTGCCAGCCCAGAATGATGCCGAAGTGCGGCACAGGAACGTCGTGACCATCGACCGGGTTACTGTGAACACTCTCCTGGGAGGCGGTTTTCGGGTGTTCGTGAATGACCAGTTGATGACCATAGAAGTCGAAGTCGACCCACTGATGGCTGGAGCGCCCTTCTGCAAGACCAAAGACTTCACCGTAAAAGGTGCGCGCTGCAGCCAGATCGTAAACGGGGATTGCGAGATGAAAAGGCGAGAGGCTCATCAGAACTCCGATCATATTCTTGTGGGTTGGCGAACAGTCCTACCGTCATCGGCGCTTTCGGTTCAGCCGCTGGCGGGGATGGGAAACATCCTAGGACGGAAAACCCAACATAAAAATCAATATATATTTCTCAGAAACACAATTAATATTTGTGAATGATCAAAGAACTGAAGACACTCATCGCCGTAGCGCGCGAAGGCACATTCGCTGCTGCCGGAAACAGAATCGGCCTCACGCAGGCTGCCGTCAGCGCACAGATTCAGCGTCTGGAAGCCGAACTCGGCTTTGAGCTTTTCGACAGAAAGGGGCGTTCGGCCCATCTCAACAGGATGGGCCACCAGATACTGCTGCAAGCGCAAGAACTGCTGCGGCTCTACGACAGTCTCGGTACGACAACGGTGGGACTGCCGCCCAGCGTGCTGGTCAACATTGGCGCGATTGCGTCGGTGCAGCGCTCTTATCTGCCTGATGCCCTGGCGAAGTTTCACCAACACTGCCCGCACTGCAGATCCCGCGTGGTGCCGGGGTTGTCGATGGAACTGGTCAACCTCGTTGATACTGGCGAGATCGACATGGCCGTGATCATCCGCCCACCCTTCTCACTGCAGAGTGATCTGCGCTGGACCACCCTGGCGCTGGAGCCTTACCGGTTGATCGTGCCACGCGATATGCCGGGCGATGACTGGGCCCAATTGCTTTCCAGCCAGCCGTTCATTCGCTATGACCGATCCTCCTTCGGCGGCAGGCAGGTCGACCGTTTTCTGCGGCAGATGCATTTCACCCTGCACGAAGTCTGCGAGCTGGATGAACTGGAGGCGATCATCAGACTGGTCGAAAACGGCGTAGGCGTGGCGCTGGTGCCGCAGACGGCGCCCGACTTTGCATGGCCCGTCGGGGTCCGGGTACTCGACCTCGATCAGCACACCTTTCACCGGGATATCGGGTTGGTGCACCGATCTACGCAGACCTTCACCGAACCTGTGCGGATGTTGGCTGAACTGATCAGTGCTCAGGTGAACCCCGGCTCAATCCCAAATGGGTTCAAAAAACAGGATCATTAACTGCATCAATAACAACCATTAATTCAATGAAGTTCTCTTATCAACAGCGCGGCGTAAGATCGGCTCCAGACAAACCCACTACACCACGGAGCACTCATCATGAAACGCCAAGCCCTTTTCAGCATCGCTTTCTCGCTGTTCGCCCTGAATGCATTTGCCGCTGAACCTGCCACCCAGACAGATCCGCTGTTCAGCGATGCAGTAGCCGCCGCGACCCAGACAGATCCACTGTTCAGCGATGCCGTCGCCGCCGCCACTGAAACCGATCCACTGTTCAGTGACGCAGTCGCCGCCACCGAAACCGACCCTCTGTTCAGTGATGCCATTGCCGAAGGTGGTTCAGACCGCTTGCTCGAACGCCGCGCCGTCTGAATGCAGCGCTTCATCGCAGTCACCGAAGAAAGGCCCGACCTCATCCGTCGGGCTTTTTTCGTCTGGAAGATCCGCTCACTTGCCCTGCTCTGCCCGAAACTTTTCCTCCCCAACCGGCCCGATCACCTAACCTCATAGACTGTGTGATCCACTCGAGCCGTCCCACCCATGCGCAACACATTGAAGTCGTTGTTTTTTGTCGTATTCATATTGCTCGCTGGCGGTAGCCCGACGCTGTGGGCAGCCGACTTGCCAGCGCCGGCAACGACCGCCGCCGCGCCGCTGCCGGTGATTTCGCAAAGCGATCTGCAAGCCCTGCAACAACGCCTCGACGGTCTCAAACAACAGATTTCCGCGGCGAACAATTACAACCAGCTCGAAGGTCCGCAGGATCGCGTGCAAGCGTTCATTCTGGATGTCGATCGGTTGTCGGCGGCGTTGCTGCCGCAGCAGGCACAGTTGGCCGTGCAGTTGGGCGTGCTGGGGGCCGCGCCGGATGCCGAGGTAGCGGCAGAGCAGGCGGATATCATCGCGCAGCGAGCCTCGCTGGCTGAGCAGAAGAATAAGGTCGACGGAACGCTGAAGAGCCTGGCGGCGTTGAAGCAGAACGCGGCGGATCTGATTGCGCAGATCGCCGGCATCCGCCGCACGTTACTGGAGAGCGAACTGACGCTGGGCACTGACAGTGTTCTAAGTCCGCGTTTCTGGTTGCCGCTGGTGAGTCCGACCGAGGATGATCGTCAGCGCTTGCGCTTTTTCGTCGCTCAAGTGCGCGACACCTGGGCCACCGTGTGGGCGCCGGGACAGCGGCTCTACACCAGTGTGCTGGTGTTGCTGGCACTGGTCATCTGGACATTCGGCCGCAGGCTCGCGGAACGGGGTCTGACCTGGGTGTGCATTCACCGCATGCCGGAGGGTCGCCTGCGCCGCAGTGCACTGGCGTTCGCCTCGGCGCTGGCGACCATCGCCACCACCGGCATTGCTTTGCAACTGCTGTTCTACGCCTGCACCCGCCACCAACCTTTGCCACCCGTGCTGGAAACCTTCTCCGAAGAGTTCGAGAAGGTCGTGTATGCCTGCGTGCTGCTCACCGGTTTGAGCCGCGCGTTGCTGTCGACCGAGCATCCCTCGTGGCGCTTGCCGGCGATTGCCGATCAGGTAGCGCTGGCGCTCAAACCTTACCCGCGCATTCTGTCCTGCACTTTACTGGTGCTGGTGACGCTGGTGCAGGTCAGCAACGCCACCGGCATGAGCAGCCAGATCGTGATTGCCGGGCGCGGGGTGATTTCCATCGTTGTACTGGCAATCGTCACGATCCTGCTGTTGCGCGTCGGCAAAGTGCGCAAGGCGCTGGTCGCGGCCAATGATGCGGCAGCGGCAAACAGTACATTTGCCGGGGTGATTTACACCCTCGCCAGCGTCTCGATGTTTGTCTCGGCGATTGCCCTGCTCGCCGGCTACGTATCGCTGGCGCGGTTCATCAGCTATGAGCTGGTGTGGGCGTACATCGTACTGTCAGGTTTTTACCTGCTGATCCAGTTGATCAAAGATGTCTGCGAGCACGTGTTTTCAACCCGGCATGCGAGCGGCAAAGCGCTCAAACAGCTATTGGGAATCGGTGACCGGCGACTCGATCAGATTTCGATCCTGCTGTCCGGTTTCAGTCGAGCCGCGTTGTTGTTGCTGGCCGTCATTGCCCTGTTTGTCGGCGGCATAGGCACCACGCTCGGGCAACTGGCGAGCAACATCATGGCGATCCTCGGCGGCGCCGGCTTACGCAAGCTGAACATCGTCCCCGGCCACCTGCTCAACGCCATGCTGGCGCTGATGATCGGCATCTGGCTGATCAGAGCCCTGCGCCGCTGGCTCGACAATGAGTTCCTGCCCAAGACCGACATGGACCCGGGCATGTGCGCCTCGCTGAGCACGCTGTTTTCCAACATCGGTTACGCCTTCGTGATTCTGCTGACGCTGTCCTCGCTGGGCGTGCAGTGGACCAACCTGGCCTGGATCGTCAGTGCGCTGTCTGTGGGGATCGGCTTTGGTTTGCAGGAAATCGTGAAGAACTTTGTCTCGGGGCTGATTCTGCTGACTGAACGGCCAGTGAAGGTCGGCGACTTGATCAGCATCAGCGGCGTCGAAGGCGACATTCGTCGCATCAATGTACGGGCCACGGAAATCCAGCTCAGCGACCGTTCGATCGTCATCGTGCCCAATTCGCAATTGATCTCGCAGAACCTGCGCAACGTGACACTGGGCGGCAGCGCGCAAGGCGTGGCATCGCTGGAGTTGGTGTTCCCGCTGGACATCGATCCTGAAGAGGTCAAAGAGCTGTTGCTCACAACTTATCGGGAGAACGAAACCATCCTCGACAAACCGGCACCGTTCGTGCGCTTCAGCAAGTTGTCGCCGGACGGGATTACTTTGACGGTCACAGGGTACGTGGGCAGCCCGAGGATTGTCGGCGTGACCAAAAGTGATTTGCTGTTCGAGATTCTCAAGCGGCTGGGTGCAGCAGAGATTGCATTGGCGAAACCACCGGCGAGTGCGTAATGAATCGGTGAGGCGGTGGCATGGAATATTGGGTTAGCATGAGGGCTTTGGACTATGCCTACACTCGCCAAAGGAAAGTCCTACGCACCAAAAAATCAAATAAAGAAAAATCCCACTTTTGACAGTTATACAAGGACAAAAAAAGCCCGTTCCAGTCAAAACCGAAACGGGCTTTTCCCACCTCAACGGCCGTTACTTCAGGTCGTCAAAGTGGTCTCGCAGGAACTCGTAAAAGCGAAACGCTTTAAACAATCTCCATACAAGGCTCAGCGTACGCAGCAAGAGCTTCATACGTTTTGGCCTCCAGGGCTGGGGGCCAAACCTCCAGCAAACTTACCGGATCACGCTTGCCTTCAGCTGGCAGGTCGTAGCAGCTAGCGAGGCGGCCGGTTGAAAGCCCTCCGAAGTATCATTCCGGCACGGGTGCAAAACCGTGTCAGAGGGAATGAAACCGTTGAATTGCCAGCCAAACCTCATCGCTGCACCGACATGTGAGCGTCGGCATCATAACCCTCAATCAGACGACACCGGATAAAGTCACTCAGCAGCTTTGTAAAACGTTATTTCTGTCAGCCTCTTCAAAAAATCGAAAATCGAAAACAGCTACCTGAAACAGAATAATAATGTTGCGAGGGAGCGGAAAGATTCATACCATAGGCGCAGGTCATAGCAGCTAGTGAAGCAACAAACCTCGGCCGCAAACCAAGGTTTACAAAAGAACCGCCCCGCAAAGGCGGTTTTTTTTCGTCTGCCTTTTCACTGCACCCCCGACAAAAAAAAATCACAACGCCCGCGCCTCGAATTCCAACCGTATTCACGGGAAGCGTTTTCCAGCGGGATCAGAATGTCACGGCCCGAGTCAGCAAGGTGCAATTGTGCAGCGCGGGCGTCGGTTGGCGGCGGGACTTGAATCAGCCCGCGCTTCTCGAAACCGCTGATGATGCGACTCAGCAAACTATCGGCACTTGGCCAACACCACCTGACAGGTGTCCGGCGTGCCCCCGGAGCGCCCCGCATAGCGAATGCAGTTGTTCATCGACTTCTGCCGGGCCATGTTCAGACTGGAACCCCAGGCCAGACCACCCTCGCCGACTGACGGCAAGGCTTTGGCGTAGCAGGCATCGCCAACACCTGACGGTGGATAGTGTTTTCGGCTGGAGCAGCCTGCGGTGAGCGCCAGGCTCAGGCCGATCAAGGTGAGCACGCCCCAGCGCGAGCATCGGTTAAGCATCGTATTTCACCTGCCGCCAAAGGGATCGTTACCTAAAGAGTCTAGCCCCCTCACCTGCACAAATCTTCTAAACGCCCTTCACCATTGCGCGGTATTTTATGGGGCCGCACCTTTCATTGGCGAACACTGGAGCCTTCGTGGACAAACGCAACTGGATCGAGTTGTCCCAGGATGTCGACACCGGGATTGAGTCGATTCGCGCTCATTTTCAGGGCCATGCCTACGATCCGCACTGGCATGACAGCTTCCTGGTCGGCGTTACCGAGCAAGGTGTGCAGCAATTCAATTGCCGCCGAGTGCGCCATCGCAGTACACCGGGCAACGTATTCCTGCTGGAGCCGGGGGAAATCCACGACGGCCAGGCGCCGACCGAGGAAGGTTTTACTTATTCGATGCTCTACCTCGATCCGCAGTGGCTTGAGCGTGAAATGCACGCGCTGTTCGAAGACGCGCCGTCCGACAGCCAGCCCGGATTTGCCGACACGCTGAGCCAGGATCCGCTCCTGGCCACGGCGATCAGTCACGCTTTCCATGCGCTTCATGACGGTGATCTGCGCATTGTCCGGCAAACTGCCATCGACGGGTTGCTGGGTTCACTCACGCGTCATCTCGACTGGCGCAAGCGGCAGGCTTTCGATCCGCGCCTGCCGCTGGTGGCGCAAATGGCGCGCGACTATCTGCACGCGCATACCTATGAGGATATTGGTCTCGATGATCTCGCGCGGGTCTGCGGGGTGGATCGTTTTCGTCTGAGCCGCGCCTTCAAGTCTGCTTTTGGCCTGGCACCGCACGCGTACCTGATCCAGTTGCGCCTGGCCAAGGCGCGGCAGTTGCTGGCGCGTGGTGAAACGCCGGCGCAGGTCGCCAGCGCGCTCGGTTTTGCCGATCAGAGTCACCTGGGCCGCTGGTTCCGACGCGCCTATCAACTGACGCCGGCGGATTACCGCAAGCGCTGCTCAAACCTTCCAGACTGACGTCCGCCACCTGGCGATCATGGATACCTGTATTGATTTTCAGGGAATCCGGATCATGGCGTCATTACTGCCCTTTCTGCTGTTTGCTTTCGTTGCCTCGATCACGCCGGGGCCGACCAATATTCTGGTGTTGAGCCACAGTTCGCGCCAAGGCCTCCTCGCCACGTTGCCGATCATTTTTGGCGCCTGCGCGGCGGCGGCATTGATCGTGCTGGTGGTCGGCCTCGGTGCCGGTGAAACGCTGCTGCGCTATCCGCGTGTGCAGCAAGCCATGGCTTGGGGTGGCGTGCTCTGGTTGAGCTGGCTGGCGTGGCAGATCTTTCGCAGCACGCCGCCATCGCTGGATCTGGCTGATACACAGAAGGAAGGTTTCACTGTGCTGGGCGCGGCCATGTTGCAACTGGTCAACCCCAAGGTGTGGATGATGGCTGTGGCGGTGGTCAGCGTGTTTGTCGGCGGGGGTGACAAGACCTTGCGACTGCTGGTGCTGTCGCTGGCGTTTTTGCTGGTGTCATTGCCGTGCATGACGTTGTGGGCGTTGCTGGGTGTGGGCAGCGCGCGACTGATGGAATCGCCACAGGCGTTCAAGCGGATGAATGCGGCACTGGCGCTGTTGCTACTGCTCTCGGCCTGGCTGACCGTCCTGGCTTAACGCCCCGTGGCCTGCCGATACTCGCGCGGAGTAAAACCGGTCGAGGCCTTGAACTGCCGTGTGAAGGCGCTGTGATCGGTGTAGCCGCATTGCAGCGCCACATCGGTAATCGGCAGATCGGTGTGGAGCAAGCGGTGCGCGTGTTCGAGGCGCACTTTCTGGATCATCTGCCGTGGTGTCAGGTGAAATACGCGCTTGCAGTAACGCTCCAGTTGCGCGACTGAAATGCCGGCGATTCGGGTCAGTTCACTGAGGGTGACCCGACGATTGAAATGCGCGCGGATATGCTCATCGACAGCCGCCAGCCGCTCGAATGCCGGGTGGGTTTCACTAGCCGATTGCAGATCCACGGAAATCCCCGCCAGACCAATGATCACCCCGTCACGGTTGTACAGCGGCTGCTTGTGCGTCAGGCACCAGCCCGGTTCGCGACTGCCGTACAGATGCAGTTCCAGCTGATCCTCCAGCACGAAGCCCTCCTCCAGCACCTTGCGATCCTGTTCGGTGTAGCCCGGACCGAGTTGCGCCGGGAACACCTGCGCGCTGGTCTTGCCCAGTAACGGATGCAAATCCTTCAAGCCACAGCGCTGCACCAGCGTACGGTTGGCGAGCACATAACGGGCCTGCACATCCTTGATGAAAATCGCCGCATTGGGGATCACATCGAGCATCGGCAACAACAGCGCCGCACCGGCCAACAGTTCCTCCAGTGTCTGCGGACGATGCCCATCAATGCCTTGAGCCAGGATCGAAAACGCCTGCTGCATCAAACAATCCCCTCGTAACGTGGATGGACGAAGCACCCGCCATGCGGCCTTCGCGTGCAGATTGCAGCATCGTTGGAGGCGTGTCGAGCGCCTCGTTTCGTCAACGTGATTGTGCTGATTTCGTCATCGAAGCCGCCGCAAAACATCAATCGCCACACCGTTGATGAGTTCAAAGTCTGGCCGTCCGAGTGACACAACTGCCTATCCAATAACTCACAAGAAGGCGATGCCATGTCAGGCCAAGGCAAGTTCAAAAAACAGCTTTCACTGATCGACCTCACATTTATCGGGCTGGGGGCGATCTTCGGTTCCGGCTGGTTGTTCGCGGCCAGTCATGTGTCCGCGATTGCCGGGCCGGCAGGGATCTTTTCCTGGCTGCTGGGCGGCTTTGCCGTGTTGTTGCTGGGCATCGTCTACTGCGAACTCGGCGCTGCACTGCCACGCGCCGGCGGCGTGGTGCGTTATCCGGTTTACTCTCACGGGCCGCTACTCGGCTACTTGATGGGTTTCATCACCCTGATTGCGTTTTCCAGTCTGGTCGCGATTGAAGTGGTTGCTTCACGCCAATACGCGGCGGCGTGGTTTCCCGGCCTGACCAAGGCTGGCACTGGCGACCCGACGATTGTGGGCTGGCTGGTGCAGTTCGGCCTGCTCTGCATTTTCTTCCTGCTCAACTACCGCAGCGTGAAGACCTTCGCCAAGGCCAACAATCTGGTCAGCGTGTTCAAGTTCATCGTGCCGTTGCTGGTGATCGGCGTGCTGTTCACCTTTTTCAAACCGGCCAACTTCGAGGTGCAAGGCTTCGCCCCGTTCGGCTTGTCCGGTATCGAAATGGCGGTATCGGCGGGTGGTGTCATTTTCGCGTATCTGGGGCTGACACCGATCATCTCCGTGGCCAGTGAAGTGAAGAATCCACAGCGCACCATTCCCATCGCGCTGATCCTCTCGGTACTGCTGTCGACACTGATTTATGTACTGCTGCAAATGGCCTTTCTCGGCAGCATCCCAACGGAAATGCTCGCCAATGGCTGGGCCGGCATCAGCAAGGAGTTTGCTCTGCCATACCGCGACATCGCCTTGGCGCTGGGCGTGGGCTGGCTGGCGTATCTGGTGGTCGCCGACGCGGTGATCTCGCCGAGCGGCTGCGGCAACATCTACATGAATGCAACTCCACGAGTGATTTACGGTTGGGCGCAGACCGGCACCTTCTTCAAGGTCTTCACCCATATCGATGAGAAGTCTGGCATCCCCCGTCCGGCGCTGTGGCTGACCTTCGCCTTGTCGGTGTTCTGGACGCTGCCGTTCCCGTCGTGGGAAGCGCTGATCAACGTCGTCTCAGCGGCGCTGGTGTTGAGCTACGCCGTGGCCCCCGTTTCCGTGGCCGCGCTGCGCCGCAATGCGCCAGACATGCCACGGCCGTTCCGGGTCAAGTGCATGGGTGTGCTCGGGCCGGTGTCGTTCATAATCGCCGCGCTGATTGTCTACTGGTCGGGCTGGAACACCGTGTCGTGGCTGCTCGGCCTGCAAATTCTGATGTTCGTCGTCTATCTGCTGTGCGGCCGTTTTGTGCCGACCGCGCACCTGAATCTGGCGCGTCAGGTGCGCTCCTCGGCGTGGTTGATCGCCTTCTACGCGGTGACCATTGTGTTGTCGAAACTCGGCACCTTTGGCGGCCTGGGCATCCTCGCTCATCCGTTCGACACGATCGTCGTCGCCGCTTGCGCCACCGGTATTTATTACTGGGGCGCGGCGACCGGTGTACCGGCGCATTTGCTGCGTCTGGAGGACGACGACGAAGAAAGCGAAGTCGCCGCCCACGCCTCGACGGTATCTGCGAGCCCTGCCGGCGCCTACTGAAATCATTCAACGGGACACATTCATGAAACGAGTACACGTCATCGATTCCCACACCGGCGGTGAACCGACGCGCCTGGTGATGAACGGCTTCCCCGAGCTGCCCGGCAACAGCATGGTGGAAAAACGCGATGCCCTGCGCACGCAGCATGACCAATGGCGCCGCGCCTGCCTGCTGGAGCCCCGTGGCAACGATGTGCTGGTCGGCGCGTTGTATTGCGAGCCGGTCTCGCCGGACGCCACGTGCGGGGTGATCTTCTTCAACAACGCCGGCTTCCTCGGCATGTGTGGCCACGGCACCATCGGCCTGATCAATTCGTTGCAGTACCTGGGAAAAATCGAGCCGGGCGTACACAAAATCGACACGCCCGTCGGCCCGGTCAGCGCCACGTTGCATGACGACGGCTCGGTGACATTGGGCAACGTGCCCGCTTATCGCCACCGCAAACAGGTGCCGGTGGACGTCCCGGGCTTCGGCCGCGTCTTCGGCGATATCGCCTATGGCGGCAACTGGTTCTTCCTCGTTTCCGAACACGGCCAGACGCTGACGATGGACAACGTCGAACACCTCACGGCCTACACCTGGGCCATGCTCAAGGCACTCGAAGACCAAGGCATTTACGGTGAAGACGGTGCTGTCATCGATCACATCGAACTGTTCGCCGATGACGATCAGGCCGACAGCCGCAACTTCGTCATGTGCCCCGGCAAAGCCTACGACCGCTCCCCGTGCGGCACCGGCACCAGCGCCAAACTCGCCTGTCTGGCCGCCGACGACAAGCTGCAACCCGGTGCGACCTGGGTGCAGGCGAGCATCACCGGCAGCCAGTTCGAAGGCCGCTTCGAATGGCAAGGCGAACGCATTCGCCCGTACATCACCGGCCGCGCTTACATGACCGCCGACAGCACCTTGCTGATCGACGAAGCAGACCCGTTCGCGTGGGGCATCTGAACCGCCACGCTGACTTTTCACCTCAATTTGAACGATGTGCCAAGGAGTTAAAACAATGAGCGATAACATCTTCACCGGTTGCATGCCGGCCCTGATGACCCCGTGCACCGCCCAGCGCAAACCGGACTTCGATGCCTTGGTGGCCAAGGGTCGCGAACTGATCGATATCGGCATGAGCGCCGTGGTTTATTGCGGCTCGATGGGCGACTGGCCGCTGCTGACCGAGGCCGAGCGTCAGGAAGGCGTGGCGCGTCTGGTGGCCGCCGGGATTCCAACGATTGTCGGCACCGGCGCGGTGAATTCCCGCGAAGCAGTTTCCCATGCAGCGCACGCGGCAAAAGTCGGCGCGCAGGGTTTGATGGTGATTCCGCGTGTGCTGTCCCGTGGTGCTTCGCCAGCCGCGCAAAAAGCCCACTTTGCCGCGATCCTGCAAGCAGCGCCGAACCTGCCGGCGGTGATCTACAACAGCCCCTACTACGGCTTCGCCACCCGCGCCGATCTGTTCTTCGAACTGCGTCGCGAGCACCCGAACCTGATCGGCTTCAAGGAGTTCGGCGGTGGCGCCGACCTGCGTTACGCCGCCGAAAACATCACGTCCAAGGACGATGACGTGACCCTGATGGTCGGCGTCGACACGCAAGTGGTGCACGGTTTCGTCAACTGCAACGCCACCGGCGCCATCACCGGCATCGGCAATGCCCTTCCCCGCGAAGTACTGCAACTGGTGGCCCTGAGCAAGCAAGCGGCCAAGGGTGATGCCAAGGCCCGGCGTCAGGCGCGGGAGCTGGAATCGGCGCTGGCGGTACTGTCGTCGTTCGATGAAGGCTGCGATCTGGTGCTGTATTACAAACACCTGATGGTGCTCAACGGCGACAAGGAATACACCCTGCACTTCAATGAAACCGATGCGTTGAGCGACTCGCAACGGCGTTATGCCGAGAAGCAGTACTCGCTGTTCCGTCACTGGTACGAGAACTGGTCGGCAGAGCAGAACTTCGCCTGATCCCCCCATCTGCCGTGAAGCCTTGTGATTCGCGGCAGCCCCTTCTCTTTTTATCAGGAAGACACCATGACTCTGACGGGCCAAATGCTGATCGGGCAGCAACCCATTGCGGGCAATCGCGAGGCTATTCGCGGGATCAATCCGGCTACGAATGAAGCGCTGGAGCCGGCGTACGCCGGTGGGTCGGCCGAGCATGTTGAGCAGGCCTGTGCACTGGCTTGGGCAGCGTTCGATATTTATCGCGAGACAGCACTGAATGTCCGCGCCGAATTTATTGAAAGCATTGCCGAGGAAATCGAAGCCCTCGGTGATGAACTGATCGACCGTGCCCACGCCGAAACGGGGCTGCCGCGCGCGCGCCTGCTAGGTGAACGCGGGCGTACTTGCCAACAATTGAGAATGTTCGCCCGTACGGTTCGCGCCGGTGAATGGCTGGACGTGCGCGTCGATCGTGCGCAGCCGCAACGTCAACCGCTGCCGCGTGCTGATCTGCGTCAGCGGCAGATCGCGCTGGGGCCGGTCGCGGTATTTGGCGCGAGCAACTTCCCGTTGGCGTTTTCGGTCGCGGGCGGTGACACCGCTTCGGCCTTGGCCGCCGGTTGCCCGGTGATCGTCAAGGCGCACAGTGCGCATCCCGGCACCAGCGAACTGGTCGGCCGCGCGATAGCTCGGGCGGTAGAAGCCTGTGGATTGCCGGAAGGTGTGTTCTCGTTGCTGTACGGCTCCGGCCGCGAAGTGGGCATTGCGCTGGTCACTGATCCACGGGTCAAAGCGGTGGGCTTCACCGGTTCGCGCAGCGGCGGTTTGGCGTTGATTCAAGCGGCGCAGGCCAGGCCCGAACCGATTCCGGTGTACGCGGAAATGAGTTCGATCAATCCGGTGCTGCTGTTTCCAGCGGCGCTGGATAATCGCACGCAGGCATTGGCTGAAGGATTTGGGGCTTCGCTGACATTGGGCGCGGGCCAGTTCTGTACCAACCCGGGATTAGTGATCGCGCAGAAAGGACCAGCGCTGGACAAGTTCATCGCCGCCACCGCCGAAGTCATTCAACGCAGCCCCGCGCAAACGATGCTGACACCGGGCATCTTCAGTGCTTATGAGTCTGCCGTGAATGCGCTGGCTGAGAATGCCAATGCAAACATCGCGGGTGTTGGTCAGATCGGCAACGGCCCGAATCAATGTCAGGCCCATGTATTCGTGACCGAGGCCGCTGACTTTCTCGCCGATCACCGCCTGCAAGCCGAAGCATTCGGGGCGGCGGCGCTGATCGTGCAATGCAGCAGTGAGGCTGAAATCCGCGAGGTCACCGAACATCTGGAAGGCCAGTTGACCGCCACGTTGCATCTGGATGACCAAGACCTGCAACAGGCGCGTGCATTGCTGCCGACGCTCGAGCGCAGGGCCGGTCGCTTGCTGGTCAACGGCTGGCCCACCGGGGTCGAGGTGTGTGACGCGATGGTGCATGGCGGGCCGTTCCCGGCCACCTCTGACGCACGTACGACCTCTGTCGGTACCGCGGCGATTCTGCGTTTCCTGCGCCCGGTCTGCTATCAGGACTTTCCCGACAGCTTGTTGCCTGACGCATTGAAACAAGGCAATCCGCTGCAATTGCGGCGTCTGCTCGATGGGCAAAGGGAAGCGCAGCGCCATGGCGAATAACGTCTCCCACGACATCGCCGTGGCCGGCGCCGGCATCATCGGCGTCGCCTGTGCATTGCGTCTGGCTCGGCAAGGGTTGCGAGTGGTCGTGATTGACCAGCAGCAACCCGGCCACGGCGCTTCGTTCGGCAACGCCGGGCATCTGGCGACCGAGCAAGTGTTTCCGATTGCCGACGCGTCCATCCTCAAGCGCCTGCCGGCCATGTTGATGGATCCGATGGGGCCATTGCGGCTGGACTGGAAGTACCTGCCGCGCGCCTTGCCCTGGTTTACGCGGCTACTACTGAATCTGCGCCCGGCGCCTTTTCAGAACACCGTGGCCGGATTGCGCGCGCTTAATGAAAGCAGCCTGCAGGCCTGGCAGCGCTTGCTCGCCGATATCCAGCGGTCGGACCTTCTGAAGATCGATGGCTCGCTGCTGGTGTTCGAACGCCCCGAATCGCGTCAGGCAATCCAGGCACTACATACCCGAATGCATCAGCAGCAGGTGCCGGTCGACTACTGGCAGGCCGGCGCCATCCGCGAAACCGCGCCGCAGCTCAGCGAACAGATTCAGGGCGGCTTGTTCTTCCCGCGCACCGGGCACTTCATCGATCCCTACCGCGTGGTGTGCGAATTGGTCGAAGCAGCCAAGGCCAGTGGTGTGAGTTTTGTCCAGCAGCAGGTTCAGGGCGGCCATGTACAGGAGCACGGTGTATCGCTGATCACCGGATCGGGTGGTTTGACTGCCAGCCGGGTGCTGATCGCCTGCGGCGCACATTCGGCGAAACTCACCGCCGCCCTCACCGGCAAAAAAGTACCGCTGGACACCGAGCGCGGTTACCACCTGATGCTGCCGCAGGAACACGACCGACTGCCCTTCCCCGTCACCTCGCTGGAGCGCAAGTTCATCATGACGCCGATGTCCGAAGGGCTGCGCCTGGCCGGCACCGTCGAGTTCGCCGGTCTGGAAAAGCCAGCGAGCATGGAGCGCGCGATGCAGTTGCACCGGTTGAGTCAGGGCTTGTTTCGCAAGGATCTGAGTGCTGAAGCGGCGACGCCGTGGATGGGTTTTCGACCGTCATTGCCCGATTCGTTGCCGGTGATTGATCAGGTCTGTGAGGGCAAGGTGTTGCTTGCGTTTGGGCATCAGCATCTGGGGCTGACGCAGGCGGCGGTGACGGCGGAGATGGTGGTGCGGATGGCTGTGCCTGCGACTGCAAAAGAAGCCTGCAGGCTACCACTCAACGAACATTACAGGCTCGATCGTTTCTGAAAGGAAGTCTCTGACCCACAAGCCTGCTTTCCGGCGCAGGCTGGTGGCCGCGCACTGGCAGATCGGCAGGCGTTACAAAGGCATTAACCAGTGTCGCTCAATGGTCCATCCCAGAAAAACCCTCGCGCCCTCATCTTTCTGGCGACTCAACGTCAGCCGATGCCCGGTAGCGGCAACACGCAAGCCAATCATGGCGGGCAGAAACCTTTCGCGGAATTCGCTGGATTGCGCTGCAAAATGCGACTCAACGCTATCGAGCGCAGCACGCAACAGCTCGCCATCCAGCATCGACAAGTAAAACATCATCTGACGCCAGGCATAAGCCGTGTTCTTCAACATCACCAGACGTGCATGGTAATGCGTGATGTGCATTTGTTGCCGCTTGCAAATCCACTCGAAGCACGCCCGCGCCAGCGCGCTCAAACGATGATGCAGCAGTGTTTTCAGGTTCAATTCGCCGAACAGGAGCGCGAGGTTTTGCGTCGTCAGAATCTGCTGCTGTTCGAGGATCGTACCGTTGACCGCTGGCCGCCACGTGCCAAAGGTGGCGTTTGCCCGCTGTGCGCACAGCGTCGCTAACGCATCACGGCTGTTGCTTCTGCGCCGAGATCGGCGCTGATCGGGAAGGCCTGCCAGGCCATCCGTATCAATGTCGTAATAACGAGCGTAAAGCGTTCCGGCTATAAATCTGGCCGATTGCCTGGCTGCTCTCGTGAACTTGTTGGAGAACGCGCCCATAAAAATGTCAGCCGCCACCTCGTCGACGAAAGGCAGATCCAGATTCGCCGTTTCAGCCAGTGAAACAAACTCCTGCAGTAGCTTGTTCGGAAGAATGGCCTGCGGAAACGCCGAGAGGGTCATTGCAGAGGCCTCGACCAACGTCTGCCTGGCACCCGTGGCGGAAATGGCACTCGCCTCACGCTCACCCTCTAAAGCCGCGACCCACGGTAGCTCGGCAATTTTGACCTGACTTTGCAGGTTAAGCAGCAGCAAGGAGCGCCGACGACGGAAGGCGCGATACGTTGCACTCGCCAACGACTGCAGCATCCCGTCCCGGTATACGCTGCTACAGATTTGCGCTGTCATTGCAGGCAGAACCTGCGCCACGGTATCGGCGGATGAGATCAAGCCATGATCAATCAACTCGGTAATGGTCCCCTTGCGGCAACGCTCGAGGCGGCGGCGAACCGCAGGCGGAATCATCGCCCCAAGGGTCAGCCGGTGACGCTTCGCCTCCTCATCGGTGATCGGTTCAAGCAGCGGCAGAAAGTCACTGACGCCGTCCGAACCCGGGTAACTAGCCAAACGTGCCGAGACAGCGCGGGCGATCAAATGATGCCCGGGGGCCGCCACATGTTGGCGCTGCTCTGCTCGTTTAAGGGAATGTGCGGCGGAATCGGGATGCCCGTGTTTGGCCACAAAGTCATCAACAATGCGCCGGATGCGACCGACCTGGCGGCCCGTCAATGATGCTTGATCGCGCAAACACTGACCGAGCAACGCAAACAGTTCCGCCGCCCGGGTTTTGAAGGGACCGTTACCGCGGCGTTCAACGCTACAGTTCCGAGCGATCTGCGCCTCGAGTGCCGTTGCGCGTTCGAACCAGCCTTCAGGATAGTGTCTGCAAGGCCAGCCATCCTGACAGGTCAAAAGAAACAGTGAGACCGCAGCGTCGTAGAGAGGCAGACGATTTTCAATCACATGCTTTTGGATGGCCAGACGCGGTTGAGCCAATTGCCGGTTCAGCCGCTGCCTGATACTGGCGCTATCAAAAACGTGCACCTCAGCCGTGGAAATCGGCGGCTCGTCAACGGCAGTCGGGAAGAAACGCAGGCGATCGAAGAAAGGTACGATCTGCTCGATCAGCGTTCGCGCCTCGTCAGTACGCTGAAGCCGCAAAAGCCATGACAATGTCAGCAGTGCGGCTTCCTCCGGAACGTCAATTTGATAGGTTCCGTTCGCCAAACGCTCTTGCAGCATTGCGACGCCCACATCCGATAGATGCCAGATGTTGAGATCGAACCGTTCATGACCGGCACGGATGCCGGGGATCGACGCGGCCAAGTGGCGCTCATATGAAGTCAAAGCGCCACCGGCCGGAAGTTGCCCGGTGGCAAATCCACCCGTCGCCACGTCCAGCGTGACCCACTGCGGCAAATCGGCGAAAGGCACACGTGAACCGTATTGTGCGCTGCCCTGCATCAGGTGCTCGACTACCCGCTGCCAGCGCTCGACCCGGTTGCGTGCCTGCGGGTCAGCGTCGCGCTGTGTAGCGGTCAATGCCCGTGAGAGCTGGAACACCGCATAACCTGCATTCACCCCATCGTGCTCGCCGAACTCACCGTCGTCCCTGGACATACTTCCTTGTGACCCTGCAATGTAATGGGTCCGGGGGCTGGATTCGAACCAGCGCCCACCCGGTTAAGAGCCGAGTGTTCCACCGCTGAACTACCCCGGAACAGAGCGCGCATTGTCGAACAGCCACAAAGGAATGTGAAGCCCGAAGCCTGTTGCGAGACAATTCGCGCAAGCAGGCGCTTCCTTCGAGTCGGGCCGATGCTGTCTGTTTTCAGTAGAGTGGTGGCCGTCGTAGAAACTCAACCTGATAGGAATAGGCAATGCTCGAAGATAAACCGGCATAGGTGCCCCGTTTGTTGATCGCTACCATGGCCTCAGACCTGATCCAATGGGAGCTCGACATGACTCACACTAAAACCCTGTTCATCACCGGCGTCAGCAGCGGTTTCGGCCATGCACTGGCCAAGGAAGCCATTGCCAACGGCCACCGCGTCATCGGTACTGTGCGTAATGGAACCGACCTGAAAAACTTCCAGGCGCTGTCCCCGGAGAACGCTTACGGCGTGCTGCTGGACGTCACTGACTTTGAGCGGATCGACAGCGTCATTGCGCAAGTCGAAGCGACGCATGGCCCGGTCGATGTGCTGGTCAACAATGCCGGTTACGGTCACGAAGGCATTTTTGAAGAATCGCCGCTGGAGGACATGCGCCGTCAGTTCGACGTCAATGTGTTCGGCGCGGTGGCCATGACCAAGGCCTTCCTGCCCTACTTGCGCCAGCGTCGCGCCGGCCACATTCTCAACATCACCTCCATGGGCGGCACCATCACGATGCCGGGCATCGCCTATTACTGCGGCAGCAAATTTGCCCTCGAAGGGATCTCCGATACCCTGAGCAAGGAGCTGCGGCCATTCAACATCTTCGTCACCGCCGTGGCACCAGGCTCGTTTCGCACCGACTGGGCCGGCCGTTCAATGCAACGCACCGCGCGCAGCATTGCCGACTACGACGCCAGTTTCGACCCGATCCGCCAAGCCCGGGAAGCAAAAAGCGGCAAGCAGCTCGGCGACCCGCAAAAGGCTGCGCAAGCGATGCTGCAGATCATCGATTGTCCCGAGCCTCCCGCCCATTTGTTACTCGGCAGTGATGCGTTGGGACTGGTGCGTGACCGACTGCAACAGGCGCTCGACGATATTGATCAATGGCAGGCGCTGAGCTGCTCCACCGATCACTGAGAGAGAAAGCAATGACGCCGGCCGATGGCAGCACCGCGCGCATGGTGCAACTGATGGAAGTCCTCGCGCCGGTCGAGGGCTACAACCTCAGCGCGCTCGATGACGTGCGCTTCCTTCGCTCGAATCGCCCACTGACCCGCACGCCGGTGTTGTACGACCCCGGCATTGTCATCCTCTGCCAGGGTCGCAAGCGCGGTTATCTGGGTGAGGACACCTACGTCTATGACGCGCAGCATTATCTGGTGGTGTCCGTGCCCATCCCCTTCACCATGGAGACCGACGCCACGGCAGCCGAGCCGATGCTCGCGATTTACATGCAACTGGACTTTCAGTTGGCCAGCGAGTTGATGTTGCAAGTCGATGAGGTGCATGGCGTCAGCGATGCTGAGCCAAAAGGCATGTACGCCTCGCCGATGGACGACGCGCTGCGCACCACGACCTTGCGTTTTCTGGAGGCGATGAGCGTCGCCGGTGAAGCGCAAATTCTCGGGCCGGCGCTGGTGCGTGAGATCTATTACCGCATTCTCACGGGCGAGCAAGGTGGATCAATGCGTGCCGCGCTGCATCGTCGCGGGCATTTCGGCAAGGTGAGCCGGGCGATCCGCAAGATTCACAGCTGTTATCAGCAGCGCCTCGACGTGGAGCAATTGGCCCACGAAGCGAGCATGAGCGTACCGAATTTTCACCTGCACTTTCGCAACGTGACCGATACCTCGCCGATGCAATACCTGAAATCGACACGCTTGCATCAGGCGCGGCTGCTGATGCTGCGCCATTCCATGAGCGCATCGGCGGCCGCGTTCGACGTCGGTTATGAAAGCGCCTCGCAATTCAGTCGCGAGTTCAAACGGTTTTTCGGCCGGACACCGCTGGCAGAGGTTGAATGGATGAAGGCGACGTACTCATTGCCGCCGCCGACAACGCCTTCCGAATTCGTATCGTCGCACTAGACCGGTCATTTCGCGGGATGAAGCGCTGCGCTGTGGTGCATCGCCAGGTGCCCGGTCTTGTCACTTTTGACTTCGTACTGCGGCTCGTCCTTTGAAGCAGGCCGATGGCGGCCCATGAACTCGACATCCCGGGTGTGCACCTTGACCACCTTGCCGCGAATCTCGCCGGCCTCGCTGTTCCAGTGAACCGCGTCGCCAACCTTGAATGGCGTGTTCATGGCCTGTCCCCCCACACTTATTCAGTTCGGTCATTGCGACTCAGGATGTTCGCTCGACACCGAGTTGTTGGCCGCCACATCCGTCATGTCTTCATCGGCCGGCGACTCGTCATCGGCGGGCAATGGAACCTCGGGCGGGCTGCGTTTCGGATCATGCCCCGTCTCATTGTCCGTCGTCCGTGTCACGTCTTGCTGTGACCGGTTGCCCGGTGCATTTTCATCGATGTCCATGCTTGTTTCTCCGTGCTTGTACGCGGGATATCCGCGCTTAAACGTGAGAGGCAACGGCACCGCGCAAGTGCCGGGCAATGGACGAACGGTGCTCCAACGAAAAAAGCCTGCCGTTCAGGGCAGGCTTTCGCTTGGCGACTGAAATAACCGTGCCGGGCCGGCCGGACGCTAATCGTAAAACGCCTCGACCGACACTCGGCTGGCGACAAAAAAACTGTCCGCCACCAACCGCAACGGCTGCACATCCAGGTCACTGACCTTGTCGCCGATCAACTGTTGGAAATGTCGATACACCGCTGCGTACTCGCCCTCCTCCGACACGGCCTGGCGGACACCGTCGATGCTCAACAGCGCACCGCCGTTATCCAGGCGCAACACGCCTTCAGCGCAACGCACCTCGATACTCCACAGTTCATCATGGCCATGATCAAAATCAAACTCCGCGCGCACATCGAGGCGGCGGGCGTCAGACATTTTGATCGAGGCGGCAATCGGCGACTGGCAGTTGCTCGGTACGCGCAACTCAGCCGATTCGACAAACAGCGGCAGCGCCAGCAAATGTGTGACGATCGACAGGGCATTGATCCCCGGATCGAACACACCGAGGCCGCCGGGTTGCCAGATCCAGGTCTGCCCGGGGTGCCATTTGCGCACGTCTTCTTTCCAGTCGATCTGCACGCTTTGCAGGGTGCGCGAGGCGAGCCATTCGCGAGCGGCTTCGATGCCGGGCGCGTAGCGTGAATGCCAGGCAAACAACGCGCTGACGCCCTGCTCTGCGGCCTGATCGACCAAGGCCAGCGCCTCGCCCAACGTGGCGCACGGTGGTTTTTCTACCAGCACGTGTTTGCCAGCGGCCAGCGCTTGCTGCACCAAGGCAAAGCGCCCTTGTGGCGGCGTGCAGAAGGCGATCGCATCCACCGCCGGGCCGTTTTCCAGCAATTCACTCAACGATTGGAAATTCTCAACCCCAGCGCAAGGCTTGCCTTGGGTAGCGACGGAGACCAACTGGAAAGCGGGATTGGCGAGGATAGCCGGGACGTGTTGATCCTGGGCGATCTTGCCGTAGCCCACCAGACCGAGACGGATTGGTTGCATCAATGACTCCTGTTTTGATTTTGTTGTCGTCAGTGAACCGGGAGATTACCTGCAAACGCCACGAGCGTCTGTCCGCGCAATGTCACAACAACGCACAGGATCAGGCAAGGATTGCACAGGAATGCACTAGTGCCCGAAGCGCTGAAGCAGAAACAATGCCTTACGACAAACCGATCGAGGATGTTCCCATGCTTGTACAAGCCTACGGTGCCCACGCGGGCGACAAACCCCTTGAGCCGATGCAGATCAACCGCCGCGCGCCGGCCGCCCATGATGTGCAGATCGACATCGCGTTCTGTGGCATCTGCCACTCCGATCTGCATCAGGTCCGCGCGGAATGGGCCGGTACGCAGTTCCCGTGCGTGCCGGGCCACGAAATCGTCGGCCGGGTTTCCGCCGTCGGCGCACATGTGTCGGACTACAAAATCGGTGATCTGGTCGGCGTCGGCTGCATCGTCGACAGCTGCAAACATTGCGACGACTGCGAAACCGGCCTGGAAAACTACTGCGACGGCATGATCGGCACCTACAACTTCCCGACCCCGGATGCACCGGGCTGGACGCTGGGCGGCTACTCGCAAAACATCGTCGTGCATGAACGCTACGTGCTGCGCATCCGTCATCCTGAAGCGCAATTGGCCGCCGTCGCGCCGCTGCTGTGTGCCGGCATCACCACTTACTCGCCGCTGCGCCACTGGAACGCCGGCCCGGGCAAAAAAGTCGGCGTGGTCGGCATCGGCGGCCTCGGCCACATGGGCATCAAGCTGGCCCACGCTCTGGGCGCGCACGTTGTCGCGTTCACCACCTCTGAATCCAAACGCGAAGCGGCGAAAGCGCTGGGCGCCGATGAAGTGGTGGTGTCGCGCAACGCGGAAGAAATGGCCGCACACGCCAAGAGCTTCGACTTGATCCTTAACACCGTCGCCGCGCCGCACGATCTCGATGCCTTCCTCGTGCTGCTCAAGCGTGACGGGGCCTTGACACTGGTGGGGGCACCGGCCACCTCGCACCCGTCGCCGAACGTGTTCAACCTGATCATGAAACGTCGCACGATTGCCGGTTCGATGATCGGCGGCATTCCTGAAACTCAGGAAATGCTCGACTTCTGCGCCGAGCATGGCATCGTTTCCGACATCGAACTGATCCGCGCCGACCAGATCAACGATGCCTATGAACGCATGCTCAAGGGTGACGTGAAATATCGCTTCGTGATCGACAACGCAACCTTGGCTGGCTAAGCCTCAGCGCCCATTGGCCGTTCAGCGCAGCCAATGGGCCATGGAATTCCGTCGCCGGGATTTGACAGGTCCGGCGTTGCTCGCCAGAGTCGCACCCCTTTGCCGGCCACAAAGGGGTTGCCGTTGAACGAACAGACATTGTCCATGCGCCTTGAGCGCGTGGCTGCCCACGTACCTGCCGGTGCACGGCTGGCGGATATCGGCTCGGACCACGGCTATCTGCCGGTGGCGCTGATGCGTCGTGGCTTGATCAGCGCGGCGGTGGCGGGCGAAGTCGCGTCGACGCCGTTCCACGCGGCTGAACGCACCGTGCGCGAAAATGATCTGCAGCAGCAGATCAGCGTGCGCCGGGCCGATGGTCTGGCGGCGATCAAACCTGACGACGGCATCACCGCCGTCAGCATCTGCGGCATGGGCGGTGAAACCATCCGTGACATCCTCGACAGCGGCAAGGCCCACCTCAGCGGCGAGGAACGTCTGATCCTGCAACCCAACGGCGGCGAGCAACCGTTGCGCCAATGGCTGATGGAAAACGGCTACCGCATCCTCAGCGAAGAAGTGCTGCGGGAAAACCGTTTCGATTACGAAATCATCGTCGCCGAACGCGCAGCCCCCGTGACCTACAGCGGTCAAGAACTGTACTTCGGCCCGCTACAGATGCAGGCACGCAGTCCGGAGTTTCTGGCCAAGTGGCAACGCATACTGAACGAAAAGCAAAAGACCCTCGGTCAGTTCGCCCGGGCGCAGCAGGCTTTGCCCGAGGCGAAGGTACGAGAGATCACGCGACAGGCTGAATGGATCGCGCAGTTGCTGGCTTGAGACGTGGCCGGCATGTGCGCATGCGCCAATTCCCATTACAGCACTCAGCTGACGACCGCACCCTTCGGGCCACTGGCAATCAGCGCAGCGCCACAGGCTGTTTTCATGCCATCGAGCGCGATGGGCGTGCCATCGACGGTGTAGGTGCTGCTGCCCTCGGCAATCGGGAACATCCCTTTGCACAACGGGCAACTGACCTTGTGACCGACACCGGCAATCGGCTTGCCGTTGAGGTCGGTCTGAGAAAAGGCTTCGAGCACCTTGCCACCGTGGGTGGTGGAGTCGCCCAAGCGAATGGCGTCTTTCATGTTGTCACTCCTTTGACCAAGCCGCTGATATTCCAATTGATCCACGGGATCAATCAAACGCGAAACCGGTGGTGAACCGGCTTCAATACTCCTTACTCAGCCATCCAGACATCTTCATAGCCGGCTGTATCGATGATGAATTTTGCGCCAGTGGGCAGACAAAGATAATTCACAACCTGGGGCAGCATTTCACTCAGGTGGTGAACATGGACAGGCTTGTAGAAGTCATCCGCGTCAGAGAACTCACCACAGTGAATAAACCAGCTGATATTGCCGTCTCCCGGTAATTGAACTCTTGAGCCATAAATCGGCGACTTGCCAAGCGAGTCAATAGCGATCGCGACCATCTCTTCGGGCGCTTGCACAGGCATTCCATACTTGCTACAGATTTTTTCCTGCGCGTCGTCCGGATAAACAGCGTCAGCCTTTTGCATAAATCAGATCCCCAGCTTGGTTTTCATACATTTTGAATACGATGATGCATGCCCACCCTGTTTTTTTGAGCAGACGGGGCAGTGTGACTGCACAGCCAACAACGAGGACTGATGCGTCACATCGTTAGTGCCCGTTCGATAATACTCCACCACCAAGGCATCTTTGTGATCAGCGACCATTTTAGGCGCCACGGTTCCACACACCACACAAGGTAGGCCCTGTACCGAGGCGGTTTGCGCCGTAGTAGGCCCACACGCCGAACTTCGAGCGTAAGGCTTTGTAATGCCAGGTTTTGGAGCAAATTGACTCTTGTCGGGAATGCCCAGATTGTTCATCGGAACGGTTTTCCCCGTACCGTCTGGGGTATTCGTCAAGCCTAGAGGGTCAATCCAGCCTGTGGGGTTAGGCGCGTAAGCGTAGGTGTTCAAACCACCTGCATAACCTACCGGGTCCTTGCTTATGAATCGACCGACACCAGGGTCATAGTAGCGATGGCGGTTGTAATGCAGGCCGGTCTCGACATCGTGGTACTGCCCCTGGAACCGTATCGGGTTGGCCAACCCCAACTGCTGTGCTCGAGCGGAACGTTGCTCACGAACCTCTCCCCATGCCTTGTAGTGAGCACTCCAGGCAATCTCACCGTTCTCATCAGTGAGTTCTAATGGTGTCCCCAGACGATCGCACTGGTACCAGGCAATCGCATCGAAACTTTGTACAGTCGGTTGGTGATTCCACAAGGGATCGTCGTCGAGCGTGTAGTCGCCAACATAATCGGGCAGTCCTGACAGTTGTATCGAGCCGTTGGAAACAGCCTGGGCTACCGGAATGTAAGTGCCTGGCTCAAAAACGTAATGAACCGTTCTCCCCGTTCCGTCATCTGCTTGAGCAGGACTGCTTTCCCACGCCAGGTTATCTCCGTCCCAGCCAAATAACGTGAAACCGCAGCCTAACTCTCTTTGTTTACGAGCATGTTCGTTGTGATTCCACTGAGACCCTGCCTCTGGACGCTCCTTGTAGTGAGCATTGGAGTTTTTGTACAGGCGCCGGCCCAACGCGTCATAAGCGAAATCGACACTCAAACGTGCATCGTCGAAATTCACCATTCGATCAAACAGATCCCAGCGCATACGGCTGTAACTTCCGTTGTGCCATCGCTGGATAAGATTGCCACGCTCGTCGTACTCATAGTGAGTACCGGCGTATTCACGCAGGAGGTTATCGAGCAACTTGCTGCGCGGCGTGTCCTGATCAAGCGGTCGTCGAACCTGCGTAACCGCGTCATCCAACAGATTACTGGCCGGATCGAATGCAAATGTTTCGGTGCCCAGTCGGCTGACGGCACTGATGAGACGGCCAACCGGGTCGTAGCGGTACGCCAATGGGCCCCGCCGAGTGTCGTTAATCGCGGTCAACTGGCCCACTGCATCGTACTTATACTCGCGCTTGAGTAGAGTCGATTTGTCGTCAGAGTGCCCCAGCAGTTGCTCCTGAAGCCGCCCAGCCGGATCCCACTTCTGGGTTTGTAGTAGCCGATTACCTTGATGGCGTGCCACTTCACGGTGCAGATCGTCGCGCTCGTATGCAATCAGATCATGATCGTCCAGTCGTAATCCCAGAAGGTGGCCACTTCCGTAGGTCAACCAGCTCACCTTGTGCCCGTCTGGGCGAACCGTCGCTATGCGTAGATTGAGAACGTCATATTCATGTTTCCAGACAGCGACAAGAGGCTTGTCGAGATCCAGATAGTGCTGGTGTTCACGAACAAGATTGCCGGCAGGATCATGAAACCAGTTCAGGCGACTGTTGCCGTTGCTGGCCATGACCAGACGACCATTTCCGTCATAGGCATACGCTTCACTTTGAGACTCACCGCCCAGATTTGCATGACGATCAGTCAGGCGCCCCATGGAGTCGAAGTTGAACTTGATGACACGCTGGCCATTGAACTTGCTATCCAGGCGCCCGGTTTCAGGATTGTATTGATAGCGAGTCGTGCGTCCGTCGAACCCCCTCTCCTCCAACAAGCGGCCAAGCGGATCGTAGTGAAAGTGGGCGCGTTGTTCGTTCTCGTTCTCCAAGGCAACCAGACGACCCAAACGGTCCCAGCTGTAACGCAGGCTCTGCTCGGCGGCATCTACACGCTCACTGACGAACCCGGCCGCGGTGTAACTCCAAGTCGTGCATTGCCCCAATGCATCAACGTGCGCCAGCAGTCGCCCCTCTGCGTCCCGCTCAAAACGCTCTTCCGTTTTGTCAGGATGTTTGATCAGCACCAGCTGACCATTTCTGTATTCGTATTCAGTGCTTTGTCCGGCGGCGTCAGTGAAGCAGATCATCTGGCCACGCGCATCGTACGTCCATGCGCTGGCCTTGCCAGAACAGTCAACGTACTTGGTCAGTTGACCGGCGTCGTTGTATTCGATCGCTTTTTCATTGCCGTTGGCATCTTTGATGGCAATTGGCAGTCCGGCCTTGTTATAGGCGTACTCCGTCTTGTTGCCTAAAGGATCTATCGCCTCAACAAGGTTGCCGCGGTCGTCATACCCTCTTTGCCACTGACCACCTTCTGCGTCACTGATTTTGATCAGTTGATCATGGTCGTCAAACGCGTAGTACTCGACGCTGTCATCCGGGCGGATGTGTTCAACCATATTCCCGCGGGCGTCGTAGCTGAAGCGATCGGTACTTCCATCTGTATGAACATGACGAACCAGATTTTTGGCGTCGTCACGGAAGAACCATTCAGAGCGCTCATCCGGATGACGGATGCGATAGGTATAGCCAAGGATGTCGTAGTAATGCCAGGTCTCGTTGCCATACGCGTCCGTCACATAGGTCAAACGAATATTGTCATCCCACTCAAGACGCGTATCGAAGCTGCCATCGTCCGCCCATTCCCGAATAGCCTTTGCGTCGGCGCCACGCCCCTGCCATTCGATGTTCATGCCCCGGGCGGTTCGATCGGTATAGCGAGTGATCAAGTGATGCTCGTACTGATACGACCAGGCAGCTCCATTTTCATCCTGGGCCAGAATCAGATTGCCGAAGGTGTCATATTGATAACTGCACAGTTGACGCTGAGGCACGCCATCCTTGATTTCCCACAAACCGGTGAGACGTCCGTGATCATCAATTAACGTACCCAGATGCGAAAGCACTTGAGTGACTTCGTCCTGATAAGTCATCAAGTCCGACAGGATCGATTCGTCACCGTGACGATGCTCGTAATGAAGCATGATCCCGGCACCGTTACGAAGTACAACGCCAGCCAACATATAGCGCCGACCATGTCGGACGTAGGTTTCCTTGCGCTCAAAGCCGCGGCATAACAGCAACTGATCTTCTCTGCTGCGGATCAGCGTGACGTTCTCTACAGGGTCATAGTGAAACAGTCCGACCTTGGGGAGTGGGTAGTCGTGGCTTCTGCCATCGGAGCCAAAAAAGACCAGACCCTCTTCTCGGCAATCGAAGCGTGTGCTCAGTTCGGTTACCCAGCGTGCACCCAATGAGCCTTGGTCATAGGCATCCAGTCGAGAGTTATAGGTTCTCGACCACTCGATTGGAAAGGCACCGGGCAGACTGAAGTCGGTATGACGAAGTAGCTCTGAGCCCAGCGAAAAACTAATACTGTGGCAGGTCCCCGTACAAGCGACGTTCTTGTTTGGATTGGCTGCACCTTTGGCCGGTGCTTGATGACTGGAGGCCTCTAATCGACCTTCCCCGGCCTTGCGTTGTGCCTTGCTGGTCGCATTGGGTTTGACGCTCGCGCTCTGACCATGCCCACGGCGCTTGCGCCACGTCAAAACAGCGCCGCTGAGCATTTGCAATAACCAGCCGATCGAATGACGTGTACCTGGATCCCCCAACTTGCTCAGTTGGGTTTTTATCTCAGGCCCCATGGCTCGCAAGGTTCCGGTATGCGTCAAAACCAGCTTCTTGGCTTGATCCGGAAGCAGATTCCTGGCTGCACTGTTGGCGACACCCTTACCTACTGCTTTGTAAGCACTGAAGGCGGCACCAAAAATGTTCCCGATGGCCGCTTTAGGATCACTGAGCAGTTGATTGCCCGCCGTGGTGATTTTCTGACTGGCCGCGCGTGCATCGCCTTTCGCGTCAAGCTTGCCGTTGACGACGGCCTCAAGCCCTTTGGCAATTTCGCTGACCGCGCTTTCGCCCAGTTTTCCAGCGTCAGCGAGTATCCCGGAAAGCTTTCCTTGGGCTTGTTTGACGAAGTCATCAATCGTGCCGACGATGGTTGCATTCAAATGACCGACCAATACTTCAATCATTGAATCGCCCAACAGCATTTTGACGCTGTTGCGCAGTTCCTGACGAACAAGAAACAGGGTCGGACGCAAGCTCATGCGCGCTGCAGCCATCGTGGGAGGCGCGGGCAAGACACCAATCAGGTTGATGCCCAGGCTCACCCAGTCGAGCAGTTCGCGCTGCTTGCTTTTGGTGAGGGTCACGATATCGCCAAGCGCATCAACCAGCGCCATGATGTTGCCGACAACAGGCAGGGCTCCAGCTACACCCTTGATACGATCCAGCGTAACCACATCGCCACTGATAGATCGCAGCCAGGCATCAAATCGAGCCGCACCGCGCCCGACATCCTGCACATCCAGAGTGTTCAACGGTACAACGGCGACCTGTGGTTCACGTTTTTGCGCACCGGCTGCTTCAGTCATGACAGTACTTCTCCAGTCAGGAGGCTTGGAGTTTTAACAACAGATTTCGAAATCGTCGGCGCTGGCAGACTCGGCAATTTGCCCGCCTTGCTCGCCGCCCCAAGAACCCCCGACGCACTCGGCAACGCCGCACTCGCCAGCTTCGGCAACCCGGCTACACCACCCTGCACCACGCCTTTCACTTGCTGCGCTGTTTGCATCGCACCTTGCGCCGTCTGCATCGCACTCATCCCTGTTTGCGCCATGCCCTTGCCCTTCTCCAACATGTCCCAACTC
>NZ_UTHA01000209.1 GCF_900582195.1 Pseudomonas viridiflava | reverse complement strand
GATGCCGGGTGCCAGGCGCTGATGCACGATGGCCGGCCAGATGGCGAACGATGTTGCACGCAGGAAAAACCACGCCAGCGCCGCGCCGTGCACGCCCTGCCAATGAATCGCCAGGCACATCGCGGGCACGCTGATCAGCGTCGATATCACGCTGTACCAGAGGTGCAGGTGCATCTGGCCGTAGGCGTACTGCAGGTAGAACTGAAAGGCGCTGGCCGCCATGATCGCGCTGCCCAGCGCGTACCAACTCAGGATCGGCCGGCTCCAGCGCGCGGCGTCTGCATCGCCTGTCCAGGCGAGCACCAGCGGTTCGGCATGCAGCGCAATGACTG
>NZ_UTHA01000225.1 GCF_900582195.1 Pseudomonas viridiflava | reverse complement strand
GCTTGAGCAGATGTTGCCTGCCTACATTGCCGGTTCGCAGCAAGTGATCGAGATGATGAGGGCCGGTGATCTGCAGAACGCCAGGACCCGGTTAAACACCCTATCCACCGAAGGGTTTGTGAAAATTCGCGCTTATCTGCGCACCATCATCGATTCCAATAACCGCCAGATCAAGGAAGGCTCTGTAGCGGCTGCGGAGCTGAGAAACAAGTCCGTGATGATGCTGGAAATCGGCGTCGTGATCGCGTTCATCGTGGCGATTCTGCTGGGCATCTTCATCACCCGCATGATCAC
>NZ_UTHA01000083.1 GCF_900582195.1 Pseudomonas viridiflava | reverse complement strand
AGTGCGCGCGTTGTTCGTTTTCGTTTTCCAGCACCGTTAACCGTCCGAGACGGTCCCAGCGATAGCGCAGGGTTTGCTCGGCGGCATCGATGCGTTCGGCGATCAAACCGGCGGCGCTATAGCTCCAAGTGGTGCAGCGATCGAGTCCATCAACGTGCGCCAACAGCCGACCTTCGGCATCACGCTCAAAGCGCTCTTCGGTCTTGTCCGGGTGCTTGATCAGCACCAGTTGGCCGGCCTTGTATTCGTATTCGGTGGCGTTGCCGGCGGCGTCGGTGAAGCAGATCATCTGCCCGAGTTCGTTGTACTCCCAGGCGCTGGTTTTGCCCGAGCAATCGACGTACTCGACCAGTTGCCCGGCGTCGTTGTAGTCCAACGTCTTTTCGTTGCCGTTGGCGTCCTTGATCGCGGTGGGCTGGCCGGATTCGTTGTAGGCGTATTCGGTTTTGTTGCCGAGCGGATCCAGCGCTTCGACCAGGTTGCCTTGGTCGTCATAGGCGCGCTGCCACTGACCGCCCTCGGCATCGCTGATCTTGATCAGCAGATCCTGATCATCGTAGGCGTAATGCATCACGGTGTGATCGGCGCGAATGTGTTCGAGCAGGTTGCTGCGCTCATCGTAGCTGTAGCGATCGGTGCTGCCGTCGGCATTCACACGGCGCACGATGTTCTTCGCCTCGTCGCGGAAGAACCATTCCGAACGCTCGTCCGCGTAGCGAATGCGATAGGTGTAGCCAAGGATGTCGTAGTAGTGCCAGGTCTCGTTACCGAGCGCGTCGGTGACGTAGGTCAGACGAATGTTTTCGTCCCACTCCAGACGTGTGTCGAAGCTGCCGTCATCGGCCCATTCGCGCACGGCTTTGGCCTTGGCGCTTGAACCGTCCCATTGCAGGTTCATGCCGCGCCCGGTGCGGTCGGTGTAGCGGGTGATCAGGTGATGCTGGAACTGATACGACCAGACTGCACCGTTCTCGTCCTGCGCCTGAATCAGGTCGCCATAGGCGTCGTACTGATAGGCGCAGAGCTGGCGCAGCGGTTCGCCGTCAACGATCTGCCAGAGGCCGATAAACCGGCCGTGATCGTCGATCATCGTGCCGAGGTGCAAATGGACTTTGGTGAAATCGTTTTCCTGATAGGTGAGCAGGTCGGAGAGCAGCGAGTGTTCGCCGTGACGATGCTCGTAATGCAGCATCACTCCGGCGCCGTTGCGCAGCGAGATATTGCTCAGCACAAAACGCTGGCCACGGCGGACGTAGGTTTCCTTGCGCTCGAAACCACGGCACAGCAGCAGTTGATCTTCGCTGTTGCGGACCAGGGTGATGTTTTCGATGGCGTCGTAGTGGAACAGGCCGACTTTTGGCAACGGATAGCTGTGGTCGCGGCCGTCGGCGCCGTAGAACGTCAGGCCATCGTCCACGCAGTC
>NZ_UTHA01000095.1 GCF_900582195.1 Pseudomonas viridiflava | reverse complement strand
GGTCAGTAAGCGGGACGTCACCGCTTCAGGCAGCGACGCCCTGCCGGGTCAGACGGCGAACAGCAGGAACTCGCGTTCCCAGGAGCTGATCACGCGCTTGAGATTCTCATGCTCGGCGCGCTTGACCGCGACGTAGCCCATGATGAATTTCTTGCCCAGGTACTTTTCGATGGTCTTGCTGTTTTCCATCCGCTCCAGCGCATCCTCGATGGTCAGCGGCAAGCGCAGGTTGCGGCGCTCGTAACCACGGCCCACCACAGGCGCGCTCGGGTTGATGCCTTCGACCATGCCGATGAAACCGCACAGCAGGCTGGCCGCAATGGCCAGGTACGGGTTGGCGTCGGCGCCCGGCAGGCGGTTTTCCACCCGGCGGTTCTGCGGCCCGGCATCCAGCACGCGCAGGCCGACGGTGCGGTTTTCTTCGCCCCACTCCACGTTTACGGGCGCAGAGGTGTCCGGCAGAAAGCGCCGGAACGAGTTCACGTTGGGCGCGAACAGCGGCAGCAGCTCGGGAATGAATTTCTGCAGACCGCCGACGCGGTTGAGGAACAGCTCGCTCATCGTCCCGTCTTCGTTGGAGAAGAT
>NZ_UTHA01000237.1 GCF_900582195.1 Pseudomonas viridiflava | reverse complement strand
TGCTGTCCCACGGCGACCTGGAGATGGGCCATGCACGTGCCCTGCTCGGTCTGCCGGAAGAAAGGCAGGTAAAAGGAGCGCGACACGTTGTCGCACGCGGGCTGACCGTACGCCAGACGGAAGCACTGGTCAGGCAGTGGCTCAGCGGCAAGGAAACCCCTGCGGAACCTGCCAAGGCCGACCCCGACATCAGCCGCCTCGAGCAGCGTCTGGCCGAGCGTTTGGGGTCTGCGGTCCAGATCCGCCACGGGCAGAAGGGAAAAGGGCAATTGGTGATCCGCTACAACTCGCTGGATGAGTTGCAAGGTGTGCTTGCTCACATCCGCTGAAACAATTGCTCTGTAGCGTATAGTCGGAAATCACTGCCTGACTGTTGAATAGGGAC
>NZ_UTHA01000036.1 GCF_900582195.1 Pseudomonas viridiflava | reverse complement strand
AACGAGTCATACCAGATGTGTTGCATGCTGTGCTCGCGCACGTTGGGAAACTGGATAGGCATCTGACGCGCGCCGTGGCGCGGCAGGGCGGTGCCGTCGGGTGTCACGGTCAGGAAGATGCTGCCCCAGCCGTTCATGCAGGCCTTGGGCCGTTCTTCATAGTAATCGGGAGTGACGAAAATCAGTTAGCACGGATGATTTTCCGCTTCCAGCTGTTCACGGTATTGACTGGTGACGGCTTCGGCGCGCACCAGTTGATCCTTGGTCGGCAGCAGGCCGATGCGGTTCAGGTGCGCCCAGCCGTAAAACTGACAGGTCGCCAGCTCGACAAAATCCGCCTCAAGGGCCAGACAGAGTTCGATGATCTTGTCGATTTTGTCGATGTTATGCCGATGGG
>NZ_UTHA01000092.1 GCF_900582195.1 Pseudomonas viridiflava | reverse complement strand
ATATACGGACTGACCACGCCGGACTCAGGCACCGTTACCCTGCAGGGCAAGCCCTTGCCGGTCGGCCTGCCCAAGGCGACGATACGCGCAGGCATGTCGCTGGTGACCGAAGACCGCAAGGACAGCGGCCTGGTGCTTTCCAGCAGCATTCTCTCCAACATTGCCCTCTCGGCGTACAAGCGTCTGTCGACCTGGTCGCTGATCGACGCACGCAAGGAAACCCGTCTGGCCGAAGACATGGTCAGACGCCTGCAGATCAAGACCACTTCACTGGACCTGCC
>NZ_UTHA01000217.1 GCF_900582195.1 Pseudomonas viridiflava | reverse complement strand
GCGCTGCCCTAACCCGATGCCGGGCGATTCTGAAATTGAAATCCGCCAGATATTCTCTGCCGAAGACTTCGGTGCCGAGTTCACCCCCGAAGCGCGGGAACAAGAAGAACGCATCCGCGAACAGGCCAAGAAAAACGGTTGAACCGGATATCACATGCAGGAGCTGCCGAAGGCTGCGATCTTTTGATCTTGAAAAGCAAAGTCAAAAGATCACAGCCTCGTTTCACTCGACACCTGCAAAACCGTCAGTCGGGCATCGATCGGATGATGTCGGCCAGATCATCCTTGGTTATTTCATTGGCCTTGATCGCAGCGGCGACATCTTCTTTGGAAAGCGGAAAACGTTTGAAAATGTCTTTCAAGGTTTCCTCATTAACATTGGCCAGCCAGAGGGGATCGATTAATGAGCCGCCATACTCAGGCCTCATGGGTACTTCTTCGTGTGCAATTGCGCCTTTATGGTTGAGATACACCACATAACGGTCATGCCCTTCAGGAAAGCTTTTATCGTGATAAAGCGTGGTACCCAAAGGCAGGACATAGTAGTTCTCGTCGCCATTTGGCCCTTCAATCAGCAACGGCTCCTTGGTTTTGATCATTTTCCTGTCGTGCCCTTTCCCAATATCACCAAAAATCAGAAAAGCCAAAAAAACCGCATTGACGGATAAAACTGCCACCAGCCATAGGCTAATCCGCCTGTTTGTAACCATTTTCCTTATCAAGCCTTTGCTCCTGCAATTGTCACGGTTATGCCCAACCGTCTTTCAAGGGACGCTCTGCGTTCAGCTTGCGAATTTGACGCAGAGCGTCAAGGGCTGCATTCCTTTGCTGCGCGTGGGAACGATCATTCAATAGAGATCAGTCATTGAGCTCGACGTGATCCAAGGCTTGATTCACCGCAAGTTCACCCAGCATGACGACCTGTGCGATTCCCAGTGCGCTGTGAGGTTTCCAGCGAGGCGGCGAAGTTGATCAGCATTTCGCTGGCCGAGCCGAGGGTTTCGCTGGCGTTGGCTAACAGGGATTCGGTGTTGTACCTGGGATTGGCGAGGTACATGGGTTCAGGCTCGTTGGCGCTGGACATGATGCGGGCGGCGGGATTGAGGTAGTAGTCGAGGGCGCGGTCGGCGGCTTCGTGGAGTTTTTTACTGTCGACTGAGGCGTAGGGGGATGTGGTGTCGGCGTCTGATTCTGGGGGGTTGGGTGTTGGCTTCTTCATAGTGTTTTCTCTATCCGAACGGTGGAGCTGGCCCATTCGGCTTCCGGTCGAATGGGTGGCAGCTGTACGCAGGCTGGAAACCCGGGGGACAGAGAAACCCGGACGACCCGAAGGTCCCCCACGCACAGCCGCCATAACTAAGTACGCACCAGAAAAGGTGCGCAAGCATACGTCATGAACGGTGCTGTTGCGTTCAGTTTTCCCCCGGGGTTTCCAGTCCCGGTCGCTGATTTGGCAGCGACGAACACAGGCTAGAGACCCGACGTCCGACGGACAACCTGAAAACCTTGTGGGAACGTTCCGCAAAATCGAAACAACCTTTAAACATCCCGAATTGAAATACGCATATGTAGCAGCCTCATCTCACTCGACAGCTCCTACACCATGAGCAATGGAATGTTTAGTACACAATCACCTGTGACCCCGTACACAAAACCAAAGAATTAATCCCTTCGGCTGGCTAACTCCCGATTAGCTGCTAGCGTCATTCAGACGTGTCCTACGGGCTTGATAAGAAAGGGATTACGCAGTAACGGCCGACTAGCGCCAAGTGTCCATAAGCCACCAGGGAATCGGGGATGATGTTCAATCGAGTGGGGAAGACTCTTTTTCTGGCGGGTTTGCTGGCGGCTGCGTGTGGCGCGCAGGCGGATAACGCCGAGGATTCGAACAAAAGCAACAACCCGTTGAACGTCGCACCGGGCGCGAATCTGCAGGATTACTACACCCCTAAACTCTACGACAGCAACGCGCACAGCAATGACGTGTTGCTGCGCGGCACCTTGCCGATCGCGCCGAACGATTTCATCGGTGTGCCGCAACTGGTTCGCGCCACGTTGCCGATCAGCACCCGCCCCGATCCGCACAACGGTTACAGCACCGGTATCGGCGATCTGAACCTGTTCGACATCTTCATTCTGAAGACCGACGGCGTTCAGTTGGGCATTGGCCCGCTGATCACGGCGCCGACCGCCGAACAGGACGAGCTCGGTACCGGCAAATGGCAAGGTGGCCTCGCTGCTGTGGCCATCGACGCCTCACCGGGCGGGCTGCTCGGCGCCCTCGTGCAGTATCAAAGTTCCTTCGCTGGTGACAACGACCGCCCGCACGTCGAGAGCGCCACCATGCAGCCGTTCATTATCCATAACCTGGAAAAAGGCTGGTATCTGCGCTCCACCGGCACCTGGACCTTCGACCTGAAAAACGACACCCACTACATCCCGCTCGGCTTCGGTGTCGGCAAGGCCTGGAAGTCCGGCAGCAACATCCTCAACGCCTTCGTCGAGCCGCAGTGGACGGTCGATCGCAAGGGTGACGGACTGCCGCAGTTCGTTGTGTACACCGGCATCAACGTGACATTCGGCAAGTAAGGAATTCGCTATGCACGCTGCTCTCAAAGCCGCCGGTTACAGCTTGATGACGATGTTCGTCAGTTGCGGCGTCGGTGCCCAGGATTTCACCGCCAGCCCGGAAGAGGCCCGAGGGATTGCCAAAGAGGCCTACCTCTACGGCTTCCCGGTGGTGGAGATGTACAAAACCCTCTACACCCAGGCCATCGACAGTAAAAGCCCCAACTACAAGGCGCCGCTGAACCAGATCGGCAACACGGCGAAGGCGTTCACCGCCAAGGACACCGCGTTTGTCACACCCAACGCCGACACGCCCTACTCCTTCGTCTGGATGGACCTGCGCACCGAGCCGCTGATCCTGACCCTGCCGCCGATCGAAGAACACCGTTATTACTCGGTGCAACTGATCGACGCCTACACGCAGAACTTCGCCTATCTGGGCACACGCAGCACCGGCAACAAGGGTGGGCATTTCATGATTGCCGGGCCGGACTGGCAAGGTCAGCAACCGGTCAACATCGACCGCCTGCTGCGCAGCGAAAGCAACATCACCTACGCGCTATACCGCACGCAGTTGTTCGATGAAAAGGACCTGGCCAAGGTCAAGCAGATCCAGAAAGGCTACAAGGTCGAAACCCTCAGTCACTACCTCAAACAAAAAGCCCCGGTCCCGGCACCCAAGGTCAACTGGCCGAAACCCACGCCGACCATGAGCGAAACCCCGGAGCTGTTTCGTTACCTGAATTTCATGCTGGCGTTCACGCCGCCGCAGGATGTCGAAAAAGATCTGCTCGCACGCTTCAGCAAAATCGGCATCGGCGCCGGCCAGCCGTTCGACCTGAAGAGACTCTCCGCCGAGCAGCGCAAAGCGCTCGAAGACGGTATCAGCGATGCCAAAGCCGAATTTGCCGCGTTCAAAAAGGACAAGGTCGACACCCATCAAGTGACCAGCGGGGATTTCTTCGGCACCCGCGATCACCTCAAGGGCAATTACCTGTACCGCTACGCCGGCGCCAACATGGGCATATTCGGCAACTCCGCCGAAGAAGCGAATTACATCGGCTATTTCGTCGATAAGGACGGCCAGCCGGCCGACGCTTCAAAACACGATTACACCCTGCATTTCGACAAGGGCGCCCTGCCCCCGGCCGACGCGTTCTGGTCGCTGACGATGTATGACGGCAAGAACAAATTGCTGGTGGCCAACCCGCTGAATCGCTACCTGATCAACTCGCGAATGCTGCCGGATCTTGCGCTGGATGCCGACGGCGGCCTGACCCTGTATGTGCAGCACAAGAACCCGGGCAAGGACAAACAGGCCAACTGGCTGCCAGCGCCCAACGGGCCGTTCTACGGGATCCTGCGTCTTTATCTGCCAAAACCGGAAGTGGCCAGCGGCGAATGGAAAATGCCGCCACTGATCCCGGTCAACTCAAAACAATAAGCGGAGTCATTGATTGATGATCAAGCCCAACGTTGTGCGCCCGCTGTTGGCGCTGTGCATGATCGGCAGTCCTCTGCTTTACGCAGCCGAGGGCGGCGTCGGCCGACCGATCACCGGCCAGCAGGTGTTTTCCAACGCCGGGATCGTCCCGCCCGAGCCGGGTTGGGTCATGTCGCTCACCAGCATCTGGTACGACGGCTCGCTGAAGGGCAGTAAAGGCGCACCGATTTCCGGCGCCGTCAGCGGCGGGATCGACGTGAAAGTCTCCTACACCATGGGCAACTTCACTCATGTCTGGGACACCGGCAAGGGCCGCTGGAACTATGCCTCGGCCGTGGGGATCCCCGTGCAATACACCGACATCAAAGCCAGCATCACCGGCCCGCGCGGGCGGACGTTGGGTGACAGTGACTCAGGTACACAATTCGCCGACGCCTTGATCACGCCGATTGCCGCCGGTTACCACTTTGACGAACTGAACCACATTTCGCTGTCCCTGCCGATCTACGTGCCGACCGGCGCCTATAACGATGATCGGCTGGCGAACCCCGGGCAGAACAACTACACGTTCATGCCGACCGTGGCGTTCACCCATCTGGATGGCAAGGGCGGTGAATTCACGCTGTCCAGCGGTCTTGAGTTCTATACCGAGAACGACGCCACTGACTATCGCAACGGCAACATCTTCACCCTCGATGCGCTGTGGACCCTTGGTTTTGGTGATGGCTGGAGCGCAGGAGTTGCGGCCGGCTACATCCAGCAACTCACCGATGACAAAGGCCAGACCGCCGACACTTTCAACGGTTATCGCGGACGCTCTGTAGGCGCCGGCCCGGTCGTGGGTTGGGCCGGTAAATTCGCCGACGCGCAAGCCAACATCAGTGCGCGCTGGGTGCCGGAGTTCGACACCAAGAACCGCCCTGAAGGCAACGGCTTCAGCGTCAACCTGACCCTGGCGTTTTTCTAGACCGGACACAAAGGAATGCCCCGATGACTGCACTTACCGACCTCAACGCCCTGCAAGCCAGCATCGCCGAAGCCGTACTTGGCCAGGATCAGGTGATCCGCCAGATCCTCCTCGGGTTGTTGGCCAACGGTCACTTGCTGCTGGAAAGTCTGCCGGGGCTGGCCAAGACCCGCACGGTCAAGGCGCTGGCCAAACACCTCGATGCGAAGATGAGCCGCATCCAGTTCACTCCGGATCTGCTGCCCTCGGACATCACCGGTGCCGAAGTGCTGCATCAGGTCGAAGGCAAAAACGAAATCCGTTTTCAGCCGGGGCCGTTGTTCGGCAATCTGATCCTCGCCGACGAGATCAACCGCGCGCCGGCTAAAGTGCAAGCGGCGCTGCTTGAGGCCATGGAAGAACGGCAGATCACGGTGGCCGGCAACAGCCACGTCCTGCCCGATCTGTTCATTGTGGTGGCGACGCAAAACCCGATCGAACAGGAAGGCACCTATCCGCTGCCGGAAGCGCAGATGGATCGCTTTCTGATGAAAGTCCTGCTCGATTACCCGAGCGCGGAAAACGAGAGCCAGGTGCTGCGCCTGTTGCGCAACGAAGAGTTCGCCCAAGGCGCAAACACAACGTCCGCCAAGGGTTTCAGCCTGCCGCAGGACGTGATCTTCGCCGCACGCAAGGAAGTCAGCGCGGTACACGTGTCGCCTGCCATCGACAGCTATTTGATCGACCTGATCAACGCCACCCGCCATCCCGCCGATTACGACGAAGACCTCGCCCGCTGGATTGCCATCGGCGCCAGCCCGCGTGGCGGCATTGGCCTGGACCGTTGCGCGCGTGCCGATGCGTGGTTGCAGGGTCAGGACTTTGTTTCGCCGGACAACGTACGCGCGGTGGTGCATCCGGTACTTCGTCATCGCCTGCAATTGAGCTACGACGCGGTGGCTGACGGTGTGAGTGCCGATCAGGTGCTTGATCGCATTCTCGACAAAGTGGCGATTCCGGCATGAAGGATGAAGGTCTGGTCTACGTCTCTCTGGCGCAATTGATGGCGCTGGAGTTCAAGGCCCGTGACCTGAGTTTTCTCGCCCGTCAGCCGCGCGGCAGCATTCTCGCCGGCAACCATGCCTCGCGCCTGCGCGGGCGCGGCCTGAATTTCGATGAGTTACGCCGCTATCAACCGGGCGACGACTTGCGCCACCTCGACTGGCGCGCCTCGTTGCGCACCGGCAAACCGGTGGTGCGCACGTTCACCGAAGAGCGCGACCGCCCGGCGTTGATCGTGGTTGATCAGCGTATGTCGATGTTCTTTGGCTCACAGCGCAGCTTCAAGTCCGCCCTCGGCGCCGAACTCGCGGCACTGGCGGCGTGGATGGTGTTCAACGCCGGTGATCGGGTCGGCGGGCTGGTGTTCAACGATCAACGTATCGACAGCATTGCGCCGCTGCGCAGCCGTAAACGTGTGGAAGCCTTGCTCAGCCGAATTGCTGAACAGAATCAGGCATTGAGCGCGGCCAACCCTGACGCTGAAGACGGCGATCAACTGGACAAGGTCTTGCAGCGCTGCCTCGCCCTGGCCGGACACGACCATTTGATCTGCATCGTCAGCGACTTCGCCGGGGCCGGCGAGCGGACCTTGCAACTGATGCGGCAATTGTCGGCGCACAACGATGTGATCGCGCTGCAAGTCTACGACCCGCTGGCGATGAAGCTGCCAAGCAACGGTCGCCTGCTGGTCACCCAGGGCGAGTTGCAGGTGGAACTGGCCATCGAGAAACGCAACGTGCACCAGCCGCTGGGGGACTTTCTCAGTGGCCGGCTCCAGGACGTCGCGACCCTGCTGCGCCGCAGTCAGGTGCCGTTGATGATGTTCAGTACTGCCGAAGAGGCGCATGTGCAACTGCGCGCCGAACTGGGCAAAAGCGCCGGAGCACAGCGGTGAATCCGAATGTCCCGAGCATTGAACAGCTCAAAGAGCTGGGCCTGCCCGAGCCGGTCAGTTATGCGCCGCAGACGTGGGGTTGGTGGGTGTTGCTCGGTGTTTTGGTTTTGGCCGCGTTGTTGATCGGCATTCGGCGCTACGTGCAATGGCGCAGGGACGCTTATCGGCGTGAAGGCCTGGCGCGTCTGGCGCAATTGCGCAGCCGCAGTGAAGACCTCAATGCCTTACGTGAATTGCCGGAACTGCTCAAACGTGTGGCGCTCTCGATGCCCACACACAAACCATTCTTGTGGAATGCGAACCCTGTGGGAGCGAGCTTGCTCGCGAAGAGGCCGGCACATCCAACATCTGTGGTGTCTGGTGCACCGCTTTCGCGAGCAAGCTCGCTCCCACAGGAGGTTGCGGCGCTTGGGCGGGAAGATTGGCAAGTCTTTTTGCAGCAACACTGTAAGAAAAAGCTCCCGGCCGACTTCAGCGAACAACTCGCACAACTCGCCTACGCCCCCGACGACACCCTGCGCGCCCTCCCCGCGCCGCAACGCCTGGCGCTATTCGAGACCTGCCAATACTGGATGGAGCATCACCATGTGGCAGCTTGATTACCCGTGGCTTTTGCTCCTGCTGCCGCTGCCCTGGCTGGCTTACCGCTACCTGCCTGCGTACAACGAGGCTCGGGGCGCCGTGCGGGTGCCATTTTTCGCAGCCATGAGCCGCGCAGTCGGTGAGGCGCCGGGCGTCGTCGGCAACCGTCGCAACCATTGGCAACTGCTGCTGAATGTTCTGGTCTGGGCCTTGATTCTGCTGGCCGCCGCACGCCCGGTATTCGTCGAAAAGCCCATAGAAAAGCAACAACCGGTGCGCGATCTGATGCTCGCCATCGACCTTTCGCAGTCAATGGAAACTGAAGATTTCACCAACGCCAACGGCGAAAAAATCAATCGCCTCGCCGCCGTCAAAGAAGTGGTGCGGGGCTTTATCGACAAGCGCAAGGACGACCGCCTCGGTCTGATCGTGTTCGGTACCGGCGCGTATCCGCAGGCGCCGCTGACCCTCGATCACGCCAGCCTCTCGCTGCTGCTGGCCGACACCGGTATCGGCATGGCCGGCCCCAACACCGCGATCGGAGACGCAATCGGGTTGAGCCTGAAGCTGCTGGACAACGCTCATGAACAGGAAAAGGTGCTGATCCTGCTCACCGACGGCAACGACACCAGCAGCGCGATCACCCCGGATCACGCCGCCGAAATGGCCGCCAACAAAGGCGTGATCATTCACACCATCGGCATCGGTGACCCGAGCGCGTCCGGTGAAGCCAAGGTCAACTTGTCGGCGCTGGAACAGATCGCCAAAACCACTGGCGGCCAGTTCTTCCGCGCCGAAGACCGCAACGCACTGGATCAGGTCTACAGCACCCTCGATCGCCTCACGCCGCACCAGGTGAAAACCCTCAGCCATCAACCACAGCGCGAGTTGTTCTACTGGCCGTTGGGTGCGGCGATGGCCTTGGTGGCTCTCTATCACCTCGGCGCGCTGCTGCGTGTACGCCTGGCCTTCGCCCGTCGACGGCAGGAGGCTTGAGATGGAGATTAACCTCAGCGACTTCCACTTCCTCCGCCCCCTATGGCTGCTGCTTGCGCTGTTCGGCGCCGTGCTGCCGCTGCTCTGGCGGCGCGGTCGCGATCTGCAACGACGGCTGCGCGGCAATATCGCCGAGCACTTGTTGCCACACCTCCTGGTAACGCCGCAGGACCATCAGCGCCTGCGCCCGGTGCATCTGTTGTGCGCGCTGTTGATCCTCGGCGCCGTCGCGGCCGCCGGGCCGACCTGGGAACAGGATCGACCGGACTTCCTTGAAAATCGTGCGCCGCTGATGGTCGCCGTGGACCTGTCGCCGTCGATGGACGCCAGTGATGTGCAGCCGAGCCGACTGGAAGCGGCGAAACACAAACTGCACGACCTGATCCAGCGTCGCGCGGGTGCCCGTACTGCGCTGATCGCCTACGCCGGCAGCGCGCATCTGGTGTTGCCGCCGACCGACGATCCGGCGCTGCTCGACACCTTCATTCAAGCCTTGGGCAGCGGGTTGATCGATAAACCGGGGAAAGATGTTGGCGCGGTGATCGATCAGGCTAAACGCTTGCTCAGCGCGGAGAAAACGCCCGGCACTCTGCTGCTGATCACCGACGGCGCCGACACTGCAGAACTCGACAGCCTCGGCAAGCGGGTGGGCGACAGTCCGTTGCAAGTGCTGGTACTGGCCGTCGGCAGTGAGGACGGCGGCATCATCCACGATGCCAACGGCCAGCCGCGCACCGATGCCAATGGGCGTCCGGCACTGGGCAGCTTCGATCAGGCGGCCATCAAGCAACTGGCCTCAGCCCTCGATGCGCCGCTGGGCAGCCTGACCGTCAATGACGATGATCTGGACTGGATCGAACTGCATGCGCAACAGCACTTTCAGAGCGCCAGTGCCGAACAGCGCGAATTGCACTGGAAAGACGCCGGCTATTGGCTGTGCTGGCCGCTGTTGCTGTTGGCGCTGTTCAATGTGCGCAAAGGCTGGAGCGTCAACTGGATGCCCGCGCTGGCATTGGCAGCAGGCTTGGGCTGGCCAGCAGCGCCGGCACAGGCGAATGCATTGACCGATGCGTTTTTCACCCGCGATCAGCAAGGCCGCTGGGCGTTCGAACATGAGCATTTGCCGCAGGCTGCCGCGCTGTTTATCGACCCGTACTGGAAAGGTGTCGCGGCGTATCACGCCGCCGATTACGACCTCGCATTGGCGACATTCGCGCGGCTCGACACGCCGCAGGCGTATTTCTATCTGGGCAATATTTACGTGCGCCGCTTCAAGTTCGATGAAGCCATCGCCGCGTATACCCAGGCCTTGAAGCTGCAACCGCAGTTCCCCGAAGCCACGGCCAATCTGGCCCTGGCGCAGGCGCTGCTCAAGGACACCGAAAGCGCCGGGAAAAACGCCCCGGAGACCAAACCCGATGAGGTGAAATTCGACAAGGCACCGGGCAAGGGTCAGAGCAAAAAGGTCGAGACCGAACAGGCCGCGTCCGATGCTTTGTGGTTGCAGAACCTGACTACTTCGCCGGCGAAGTTTCTCAAGCAGAAGTTCAGCTTGCAGGATCAACAGGAGGCCAGGCCATGAACCGTCCAAACCCTCCTGCCGCCTTCGCGAGCAAGCTCGCTCCCACAGTGGACTTGTGTACACCGCAGCCCCCCTGTGGGAGCGAGCTTGCTCGCGAAGGGGCACGCCGGATCAGCACAGCTCTGCTGATAGGTCTAGCCTGTGGCCTGCTCACACTCCAGGCTTTTGCCGCCGAACCCCAACTCAAAGTCCAGGCCCACCTGCAACCCGCCGAAGGCGCCATGGTCGGCGGCCTCGTCGAACTGCAAATCGACGTCCTCACCGACACATGGTTCACCAGTGCGGCCACCCTGCCCGACCTGAAACTCGACGGCGCCCTGGTCATGCCGCCGGACGGTCAGGCCCAGCACCTCAATCAAACCATCGACGGTCAGGCCTTCAGCGGTTTGCGCTACAGCTACCTGATCACCCCGAACGTTGCGCGCACGTTTGATATCCCTTCTCTGACCGTGCGTGCGACACCCGGCCAAGCCACGACCGAAATCACTGCGCAAAGCCAACCGGTGCAGTTCAGCGCCGCACAACCGCCCGGTTTCAAACCCGGGGAAACACCGTTGGTGGCTACCGGTTTGCGCTTCACTCAAACCCTCGTCAACTCAGCCACGCCGTTAAAAGTCGGTGACAGCATCACCCGCCAACTGACCCTGCAAGCGGACGGCGCATTGGCGATGGCCCTGCCGATTCCAACACTCGGTGATATCCCCGGTCTGAGCCGCTATACCAAAACCCCGCAAGTCACTGCGCTGGATGACGGTCGCGGCGACATTCTCGGCGGGCAGCGCATCGACAGCGTCACCTACCGCATCGACAAGGCCGGCTCGCACACGCTGCCAGCCATTGAACTGAAATGGTGGGACGCCAGCACTCGCCAATCGCGCACCGCGCAAGTGCCGGCGGTGACCTTCGAAGCAGCGGCCGGCACGGCCTACAAACCGGTGTTTTCGATCAGCGAAGACCTTAAACAACTGGGCCAGAATCACCTGCGTTTCTCCACGCGCTGGCTGTTGTGGCTGACGCTGATCGCCGCTGTCGTTGCCGCGGCTTATCTGCTGCGTCCTGCGTTCATCCGCGCCAGGCAACAGTGGCAAACACGCCGGCAGGCGCAACAACGGGCCTGGCAGCAATCCCCTGACTTCGCCTGGCAGCAAGTCAACGCGCAACTGCAAGCACGGCCTGCACAATTGAGCGCGCTGTATCTATGGCTGCGGCGCAGTCGGCTGGGCCTGAAACTGGTGGATGCCGGCCCGCGCCTGCAAGGACTGTTACGCGGGCTTTACGGCCGCCAGCCCAGTACCGAGCAAACACTCGTTCAACTGCGCGAATCATTGACTACGCTTCACAGTCAGGCCGAACAGCAACACGCGAAACCGGCCTCGGCCCTGCGCCCGCTTAACCCCGTTCACGAGAAGGATTTCCCATGACGACTGCGCTACTGCACCGCCAACGTTTCGCACTGGCCCTGTTGTTTGGCCTCGCCCTGCCGCTGCTGGCCCAGGCCAACGAGCCGCTGCCGTCGTGGAATGACGGCCCAGCGAAGAAGAGCATTATCGAATTCGTGCAGACCGTGACCGACCAGACCAGCAAGGACTTCGTCAAACCGGGCGACCGTATCGCCGTGTTCGACAACGACGGCACCTTGTGGAGTGAACAACCGGCCTATTTCGAATTGCTGTTCGCCTTCGATGAGATCAAGCGTACTGCCGCGCAGCACCCGGAATGGAAGACCACCCAACCGTTCAAAGCTGTACTCGAGAACGATCACAAGGCCTTGGCCGCCTCAGGCATGGAAGGCCTGCTGAAAATCGTCGGTGCGACCCACACCGGCATGACCACCGAAGCCTTCGATGACTACGCCAGGACCTGGCTCAGTCAGGCACGGCATCCAAAAACCGGCAAGCCGTACACCGAGATGATCTTCCAGCCGATGCTGGAGATGCTCGACTACCTGCGCAAACAGGACTTCAAGACCTACATCGTCTCCGGCGGCGACACCGGGTTCATGCGCGCCTTCGCCGAGAAGGTCTACGGCATACCACCGGAACAGGTGATCGGCACCACGTTCATCACTTCATTTCAATACAAGGACGGCAAGGCCTCGATCGTGCGCACAGCGAAACTGGCGCATAACGACGATGGCCCCGGCAAACCGGAAAGCATCGACGCGGTGATCGGCAAACGGCCGATCCTCGCCTTCGGCAATTCCGACGGCGACCTGCAGATGCTGCAGTGGACCGCCGCCGGTTCCGGCAAGCGCTTCATGGGACTGGTGCACCACACCGACGCCAAGCGCGAATGGGCGTATGACCGTAAATCCGATATCGGCCGGCTCGACAAGGCCCTCGATGAAGCAAATTCCCGTGGCTGGACCGTGGTCGACATGGCGTCGGAGTGGCGCCGGATCTACCCGTTCGAGCCTGCGGTCACCGGGCAGGTGCAATAAGAAAGCGTGATGCAGGACTGCAATAAACGTTAGTCGCAATAAACGACCCCCGCGAAAAGGAGCTAGTCATATGACTCGCATACGCAAGTGGCTACCCAAGCTCGCCTTAGTGGCGACTTCGGTCATGGCGCTGTCGGCAACGGCCACAGCGGCTGAAAAACCCAACATTCTGGTGATCTTCGGCGATGACATCGGCCAGACCAATATCAGCGCCTATTCGATGGGAGTGGTTGGCTACAAGACCCCGAACATCGACCGCATCGCCAAAGAAGGCATGATCTTCACCGACTACTATGCGGAGAACAGTTGCACGGCAGGTCGATCCTCCTTCATTACGGGCCAGACGCCGCTGCGTACCGGTCTGTCGAAAGTCGGCATGCCTGGCGTGCCGGTCGGCCTGCAGGCCCGCGATGTGACCATCGCCCAGGCACTGAAAGCCCAAGGTTACGCAACGGGCCAGTTCGGTAAAAACCACCTCGGCGACAAAGATGAATATCTGCCGACCAACCATGGTTTCGACGAATTCTTCGGCAACCTCTATCACCTCAACGCCGAAGAAGAGCCGGAGCGTCCGTACTGGCCCAAGAATGACGCCGAGTTCGTCAAGGCAGCCTCTCCGCGTGGCGTGATTCACAGTTTTGCCGATGGCAAGATCGAAGACACCGGCGCGTTGACCAAAAAACGCATGGAGACCATCGACGACGAAACCACTGCCGCCGCTCAGGCGTTTATCGAGAAGCAATCGAAGGCGAACAAACCGTTCTTCGTCTGGATGAACACCACCCGCATGCACGCTTTCACCCACGTACGTGAGTCGATGCAAGGCCAAAGCGGCATGGTCGGCAACGAATATGCCGACGGCATGCTTGAGCACGACGGCGACGTCGGCAAACTGCTCAAGACCCTTGATGATCTGAAGCTTACCGACAACACCATCGTGGTCTACACCACCGACAATGGCCCTAACCAGTGGTCATGGCCGGATGCGGCAACCACACCGTTCCGCAACGAGAAAAACTCCAACTGGGAGGGTGCGTATCGAGTGCCTGCGATGATTCGCTGGCCGGGTAAAGTCAAGGCCGGTGAAGTTTCGACGCAGCTGTTCTCGGGTCTGGACTGGTTCCCGACGCTGTTGGCTGCGGTCGGCGACACCGATATCAAGGACCGCCTGCTCAAGGGTGCCGACGTCGGCGGCAAGAACTTCAAGGTGCATCTGGATGGTTACAACCAGCTGGATTACCTGACTGGCAAGACCGACAAGAGCGCGCGCGACGAGTTCTACTACTTCAACGATGACGGTGTGCTGGTCAGCATGCGTTTCAACGATTGGAAACTGGTCTTCTGTGAGCAGCGTGCTCCCGGTGGCCTGGAAGTGTGGAGCGAACCGTTCGTGTGCCTGCGTGTACCGAAAATGTTCAACCTGCGCATGGACCCGTACGAACGGGCTGACATCGTGTCTGACCAATACTATGACTGGCTGACGAAAAACGACTATCTGATTTTCGATGGCACCCGCAGGGCTGCGAAGTTCCTGCAGACCTTCGTCGACTATCCACCAAGCCAGCGTCCGGCGAGCTTCAGCATCGACCAGATCCGTGAGGACGTGGATCGCCGCATCGAAGAGAAAATGAAAAAAGCCCAGTAACACCGCTCGACTGCCGCCCGCCTTCACTGGCGGGTGGCCCTTTTTTTGACTTGTTACTGTGTCAGCTTCTTCGCGAGCAGGCTCGCTCCCACAGGGGATCTGTGGCGTCCCCAAATCCACTGTGGGAGCGAGCTTGCTCGCGAAGAGGCCAGCACAGGCACAGTTCCTCTTGAATTAAGGCAACCGCATGTCCTCACGTATCGCCAGCAAGCCATCGGCCATACCCGTCGCGCAAACCACCGCCCCCGCCTTGCTGATCCCCGCCCTGCTGCTGTGCATTTCCGGCGCGGCGGCGTTGGTCTATCAGGTACTGTGGATCAAGCAGTTGTCGCTGGTGGTCGGGGTCGAGGTGTACGCGATCACCACCGGTATCAGCGCATTTTTCGCCGGGCTGGCCCTCGGTGGCTGGCTGTTCGGGCGCTGGGCCGATCGCTTGCAGCAGCCGGTGTTGCTGTATGCCGGGCTGGAAGTGCTGGTGGCGATATTGGCTGTCGGCGCGACAGTGGCCATGAGTCTTGCGGCCAGCCCGTTTGCCTGGTTGCAAGGACACGTCGGGGTGGTTGCATGGTTGTTGCCCTTCGCGCTGGTCGGCATTCCTGCGGTGTTGATGGGTGGAACCCTGCCGGTGCTGGTGCGCTCGCTGGGCGCTGCCCCGGGCAAGGCCGGCGGTCAGTTGTACGCGGCGAACACCTTGGGGGCGATTGTCGGCACCCTGCTTGCGGCGTTCGTGCTGATTGCCAGCCTGGGTGTGCGTGGCAGTGCGTTGTTTGCCGCAATGCTCAATCTGCTGGCGGCTGCTGGTGCGTTGTGGTTTGCCCGACAACGTCCGGCCCCCGAGACAACTGCTGCACAACATCATGCAGAGAAAGCCACGGATCGCACCGCGCTGTGGCTGTACTCCATCGCCGGTGGCGTTGCGCTCGGCTATGAAGTGGTCTGGTCGCAATCGATCGTGCAGTTCATGAGCACGCGCACCTATGCGTTTGCCGTGGTGCTGGCGACTTATCTGAGCGGGTTGTTTATCGGCAGCGCCCTGCTCGCCCGCCGGGTCGAGCGCATCCGTGATCCGTGGGGGGTGTTCGGTTTGCTGATTGCCGGCGCCGGGCTGGTCGCGTTGCTGGAAATCGCCGTGCTCGGACGCTGGCTGGTGATTGCGCAGAGTCAGGCGGAAATGTGGCTGTTGAGCCTGGGGGCGAGTGAGCTGGCCGGCATGAGTGCACGCTTTGCGGTGGCGGCATTGAGCATCGTTTTTGTGCCGACGCTGTTGCTCGGTGCGGCGTTTCCACTGGCTTTGCGTCTGAGTGTCGGCAATGAGCGTGTCGGCCGTGATGTCGGCGCCGTGGTGGCGTTCAATACCCTCGGCGGGATTGTCGGGGTGATGCTCTGCGGCTTCCTGCTGATCCCGCTATTGGGGCTGGTGCGCACGCTGGGCCTGCTGGCGATCATTGCTGCCGGCATCGGCTACTTCGCGGTGCGTAAGGGTCATCACGTGAAGAAAGGCCGGCGTCAGGCCGTGATTGCCCTCGCCCTGTCCTCGGTTGTCGTGGCCGTGTTCACCCCGGTCGACAAACTCGCCAGCCTGTTGCCCGGTGCGCGCAACGGCAGCCTGGCGTTCTACGAAGAGGGCCGTGGCGGTACGGTGGCGGTGGTTGCCCAAGGTCGCGGCGACAACACTTTCCACCGTTTGTACATTCAAGGCGTATCGAACACCGGCGATGCCATGCCGTCGCTGCGCTATATGCGCATTCAGGCACTATTGCCGCTGCTGATTCACAACGGCGAACCGCGCTCGACGTTGGTGATCGGTTTCGGCACGGGCATCACCGCTGGGGCCATGCTGCGCTACCCGGGGCTGGAACATCGGGTGGTCGCCGAGTTGCTGCCGTCGGTGGTCAAAGCCGCACCGCTGTTCAATGGCAACTTCAATGCCGCCAGCGATCCCGGCGTTGATGTACGCCTGCGCGACGGGCGCCAGGAACTGCTGCGCAGCGCGCAAACCTATGACCTGATCACCCTTGAACCGCCACCGCCCTCCGCCGCCGGCGTGGTCAATTTGTATTCGCGGGATTTCTACCAGTTGGCGGCCAGTCGTCTGGAGGACAAAGGCATCGTCGCGCAGTGGCTGCCACTGCCGACGCAGAACATAGACGACTCGCGTTCACTGGTGCGCAGTTTCCTTGATGTGTTCCCGTATGCCTCGCTGTGGACCAGCGAGTTTCACGAGATGTTGTTGGTCGGCTCAATGACACCAATGGAACTGGACGCCGCAAAAATCACCGCGCGTTTCCAGCAGGACAGCGTGCGCAGCACCTTGCAGGACGTCGGTATCGGCTCGGCCGCTGCGCTGCTCGCGACCTGGGTCACCGACCGCGCCGGACTTGAACGCTTCGCTGCCGATGCGCCTGCGGTGACCGATGATCAACCTCGGATCGAATATGCGCCATGGGTGCGCAGCAAGGAAATCACGCGGGTGTTGCCGGCGCTACTGGACCTGTATCAGGCGCCGCCGCTGGTGAATGCCGATACCGGATTCATTGAGCGCATGGATACCCATCGCCAGCGCCTGATGCAGTTTTACCGGGCGAGTCTGCATGCCTATGATGGCGATCGCGACGCGTGGGGGCGGGATATGCGCGAGGTGATGCGGTGGGACGGGGGGAATCCGTATTTCCGCTGGTTTACCGGGCAATGAGGTAGCGCCTGAGCCAACACCATCGCGGGCAAGCCCGCGATAGCGCCATCAGCAGTGCTGGATCATTTTGATCCGGACTTGAGCTTCAGATACGACTGACGCATGTCCGATGCCCAGCCATCGATGACAGGTTTGACGTCATTGGCCGTCATCGCCTGGGAATCATTTTCCAGCGGCTTGCCGGTGCCTTTGCGCACCACTTGGGCGACGACCTTGTTGCTCGCGCCGTCGAGGAACACTGCTTCGGTGGCCAGGGTGGTTTCCTGATCGCGGATACCGCTGGCGGTGCTGACCGCTGCGGCAACCAGAGCAATCGGAATCACTTCATACGCGTGCAAGCCTTCGGTCTTGCTGCTCACGGCGGTGATCGCCGCACGCACCACAATCACGCCCGGTCCCGGACCGGTCGCCAATGGCAGGTCCTTGCCGATTTCACGCTTGAGTGCCTGATCGTAGTAGGAGGTGATGCCATTGAGAGTCTGCTGGGAGATCTTCGCGGTTGGCTGAGGTTTCGGGTAAAGCTGAGTCGGCTCGATGTACACACTGGTGAATTTTTTGATGTCGACCTTGGGATCGATCCAGCGCATCACCTCTGCACCGGACGGTGATTTGGCCTCCTTGAGCTGGCTGTAGTCCTTGAGGAAGCCGGAGTACTCTTTCGGGTCGACGGTTTTGCTGGAACAACCCACCATTGCGACGGTGGCAATGCACAGAGTGCCCATCATTACTGCTAGCTTCATGCTGTAACTCCTGTCAGAAGGCCAAAACTTTGCCCGGGGGAATTACAGGTATAGCTAAAACCTCAGTAATTGCGATTGCAAAGCACAATATTCACGCAAGGCTGCGCAGCGGATCACAACCGTCATTTGACAGACGCGGATGATCCGGCAAAGCTGCATCGAGCTTGAACGCACGCCAGACGGCAAATGCACCTGGACTACGGAAGTCGCAATGCCCAAGCATAAAAACAAAACAGCACAACCTGACCCTGATTCGACCCGACCTTCAATTGCAAAATACCTGTTCCCGATCACCATCGCAGTGCTCCTGGCCGCCGTGGCGGGAATCGGCTGGTTCCTGTTCAAACCTGCACCGGCACCGACGAAACCCGCGCCGATCAGCGCACCCGTCGCCGCGCCCGCCAAGCCCCGACCGGTCATCGCTGCTAAACCGGCAACGCTGGTCGATGAGCAGCAATGCCAAGGCTGCCACACCGAACAGGTCAAGGACTGGCAAGGTTCGCATCACCAATTGGCAATGCAACCAGCGAATGCTGAAACCGTGCTCGGCGATTTCAATAACGTCACTTTCAAGGCCGAAAACGAGACCACACGCTTCTCACGCAAGGCCGCTGAATTCTGGGTCAACACGCCGGGCATCGACGGCAAGAACGCTGACTTCAAAGTCGCCTACACCTTCGGCATCGCACCGCTGCAGCAATACCTGATCGAAGTTGGCGAAGGTCGCTTGCAGGCGCTCGGCGTGGCGTGGGATACCGAGAAAAATCGCTGGTTTCATCTCTACCCCGGCCAGGGCGTCAACTTCAAGAATCCGCTGCACTGGAGCAAGCCGAGCCAGAACGCCAACTTCATGTGCGTCGAGTGCCATACCACCGGGTTCAAGCGCAATTTCGATGCATCGAGCAACACCTTCAACAGTCAGTGGAACAGCCTCGGTGTCGGCTGCCAGGCGTGTCACGGTCCGGCATCGAATCATCTGGAGTGGACGCAGAAAAAAACCGATCTGATCCATCAGGGTTTTGACCTCGACCTCAAGGACAAGAACGCCACCGTCGAGATCGAAACCTGCGCCCGTTGCCATGCGCGTCGTGCGCCGCTGGGCGATGGTTACACCGTCGGCAAACGCCTCATGGACGATTACCTGCCGAGCACCCTCACCCGCGAGCTGTATGCGCTGGACGGCAAGATCAAGGATGAGGTGTTCGAACATGGCTCATTCCTGCAAAGCAAGATGTTCGACAAGGGTGTGCGTTGCAGCAACTGCCACAACCCGCACAGCACCGAACTGAAGGCCCCGGGCAACGCGGTGTGCCTGCAATGCCACAACACTGCAGGCAAGACCTCGGTCGAGGGCGTTGATGGCAAGGGCTTGCAAGCGAAGAACTACGATTCCATCGAACACACCCGCCACACCATGGGTCAGCCCGGTTCACAGTGTGTCGATTGCCACATGCCCGGCAAGTTCTATATGGGCAATGACTTCAGGCATGACCATAGCTTCAGCATTCCCAACCCGGAACGGGCGCAAAAGCTCGGCACGCCGGACGCCTGCCTGACCTGTCACCAAGGCAAGGCCGGCGACAAGGTCACCGCGCAGTTCAAGCTGTGGAGCGCTTCCACCGCGCCGCAAGCGCCGCGTTATGACGAAAGCCTGTGGCTGATCCGCAATGGCCAGCCGGGGGCTGCTGATGCGCTGTACGAACAGTTGCAGCGCAGCAATCTACCGGCGATTCAGCGCGCTACATTGCTCGCAGAGCTGCCGCTGTACCCGAGTGAGCAAGCGTTGAAGCTGGCGACACAGGACTTGAAGAATCCGGCACCGCAAGTGCGTGAAAGCGCTGCGCGAGCGATCAGTGCATTCCTGCCGCCACCGGAGCGTGCGCCATTGTTGTCGCCGCTACTGGGTGATCCAGTGAAAGCCGTGCGCATTGTGGCTGCGCGGGATCTGTTGAGCGTTGCGCGCAACAACGGTCTTGGCGCTGCGCAAGCCAATTGGGAGGCTGCGATTGCCGAGTACGAAGCGGTGCAGAAAAGTCTGCTGGAGCGTGCCGAGGCCAATCTGAATCTGGCAATGTTGTATCAAGCCAGCGGCCGTGGTTCGGAAGTCGAGGGTCTGCTGCGCTCGGCACTCAAACGCGACCCGGATTTCTACCCGGCACTGGTGACGCTGGTGCAATGGCTGGAGGCCAATGGCCGTGGTCAAGAGGCGCAGACACTGCTGGATGACAGCCTCAAGCAGCATCCGGACGCGGCGCTGTTGCAGCACACTCGCGGTTTGTCGCTGATTCGCGCCGGCAAGGCCGGCGAAGCCATGGCACCACTGAAGAAAGCCGCACAACTGGAGCCACAGAACGCGCAGTACGGTTATGTGCTGGCGGTGGCTTTGCATGAGAGTGGCAAGGTTGATGAGGCGTGTGCGGTGCTGGAAGGTCTGCTCAAGGTGCAACCGGCGAACCGCAATGCGCGGTTGTCACTGATCCAGTGGTACCTCGACAGTGGGCAGGAGCCGAAGGCGCAAGTGCTGTTGCAGGGGTGGAAGAAGATGAATATGGGCGATCCGGCGCTTAAGTGATTGGCTGGAGATTGTTGTCCCCTCACCCTAGCCCTCCCGAAACGTCGGACCGCCCAGAGGTAGAGGGGATCGACCGAGTTGTCTGGCGAGATACATCGACCTGAAAAAAAGAGTCGACTATGGATTCAAAGCCAATCGTTCAGGTCGGTGTATCTCTCAAATATCCCCCATTCAGTCCCCTCTCCCTCCGGGAGAGGGTTAGGGTGAGAGGCTTCTAAGGGTTCACCCCATTACCAGGAAGAAGTCTCACCACTGCACAACGCCATCTCCCGCCGACTGTTGATGTGCATCGCCTTGATCAGCGACACCGTGCCCACCAAAAGAATCGCCGCCCCCAACAGGAAATCGATGTTGTACAGCTGAAAGTCCTGCACCGGCCCGATCAGCAGGACCCGCACGATCGCAGCGCCCAACAGCGTGGCGAGGAAGTCGATCCCCGGCTCATTGCGGTAGAACACCAGCAGCAACGGCAGGCACAACACCAACAGCAGCGACAGCACGACAACCTTGAACGAGCCTTTGCGCTCGACGCTGAAGGCACATTCGTGTGGCCCGTAAGCCTTGTAATCCTCGTCGCGGATCAGCGAGGTTTTCTCGTTGATGTAGTCGACGCGGTTGTACTTCTGGATCGGTGTGAAGGTATTGGACATCTCCATCAGCGTGGTGATGTTCTTGAAGCGCAGGTCGACGCGCTCGCTGCCCTTGAGGTAATAGAGCACCGGTTTGTAGCCGTAGCGGTAGGTATCGAAAGGAAATTCGGTGACCTGACCCTGCACGCCGATCGGGCGCGGTTCAAGTTCGGCGTAGGCGCTTTTGTTGGTGGCGGACAGGTTGCGGCTCAGCGGCTGCACCTTGACCTGCTCAAGGAAGATCGGCGTGACGCCGTAGGACCACTGCAACGGTTCCAGGCGCAGGCGCAGTTCGTTGCGACCGAGATCGTAACGGTTGAAGGTGCGTTCCGAAACCACCAGGGAGCCGCTGAGCATGAACTCGCCGCGCAGGTTGTTGGTGACGCGCAAGGTCAGTTGGTCCTTGCCCTGCACCGACGCTTCCGTGGACGGTGGCGTGCCGCACCACGCGGTGCTTTCACCAACGCCGCCGAGCTGGCCGTCGCGGTTTTCCTTGAATACGTAAAAGTAACTGGCCCACAGCGTCAGCATCAAAAGCACCGCTGTGAGGCCGAGGATTTTTTTGCCCGGACTCACTGATCAGACTCCCTTCTTCGGTTCCATCGTCCAGCCGAAAACCCGCTGGCGACGGCGACTCTACCAAAAGGCCACCATCGACCCAAGGAAAAATGCCCAATCGGTAAGGTTCCTAAGGGTTTCCCCTGTCCGGGCAAAGGGTTAGCGCCGCCGAAAAAGCGGTCGCGGTTCAATCACCGAACGCCCATACAGCACGCTCATCCCGGCCAACCCCTTCAGTGCATCCTCGGCGGATTTGTCCTCACGCACCGCAAAACTGTCGAACCCGCACTGGCGCATATGGCTGAGCTGATCCCGCAAGACATCGCCAATCGCACGCAACTCCCCTGCCCAGCCGAACCGACTGCGCAGCAGATAAGCCTGGCTGTAAGCGCGGCCATCACGAAAACTCGGAAAATCCAGCGCGATCAGCGGCAACGAGCCCAGCCATGGCACCTGGCTTTCGACCTCATCGTCCGGGCCGAGCCACACCGCATGAGTCGACGGCGATTCCAGCCAGTGCGCCAGCGGCAGCATCAACAATCCGTCGGGCCTCGGCATTGAGGGATCGCGCACCAGCGTCCATGGATCGTCCGTCACGATTCGCGCCACGCCCTGCTCCAGCCGCAACAGATTATTCATGCCGTGGCCTCCAGCGTCTTCGGATAGACCCGCTCCTTGAACGGCTCCAGGCCAATCCGCGCCACGGTGTCGACAAACAATTCCTCGTGTTCGCGATAACGGACAAAGGTGCCAATGATGCGCTCGATCACTTGCGGCACTTCGGCGGCGCTGAACGACGGGCCGATGACTTTACCCAATGCGCTGTTTTTGCCCTGGGCGCCGCCGAGGGTGATCTGATACCACTCACTGCCATTCTTATCGACGCCAAGGATGCCAATATTGCCGATGTGGTGGTGACCGCAGGCGTTCATGCAGCCGGAGATGTTCAGGCTGATATCGCCCAGATCATGCAGGTAATCGAGGTCGTCGAAACGCGCCTGAATCGCCTGGGCGATCGGGATCGATTTGGCGTTGGCCAAGGCGCAGAAATCGCCACCGGGGCAGGCAATGATGTCGGTCAGCAAGCCGACGTTGGCGCTGCCCAGATCGTGTTTGCACGCCAGTTGCCACAACGCATACAGGTCGGTTTTCGGCACATCGGGCAGGACGATGTTCTGCTCATGGGCAATACGGATCTCGCCAAAACCGAAACGTTGCGACCAGTCGGCCACCGCCAGCATCTGCACGCCGGTGACATCCCCCGGCGGTGAGGCCATGCCCGGTTTGGTCGACAGCACCACGCTGGTGTAGCCCGGCACTTTGTGCGGCTGCACATTGCGCGCGACCCAACGGGCGAACGCCGGGCACTCGGCCAGGCGCGTGCCGAAGTCCAGATCGGTGTCGGCCAGGCTGTGATAAACCGGCGGCACGAAGGCGCTGGCAACCCGTTGGTATTCGGCTTCGGTCAGTTGCGCCGGGCCGTCCTTGAGGTGTTGCCATTCCTCTTCGACTTCCTTGGCAAACGCCTCGATGCCCAGCGCCTTGACCAGAATCTTGATCCGCGCCTTGTACTTGTTGTCGCGTCGACCGTGACGGTTGTACACCCGCAGAACCGCTTCGACATAGGACAGCAAATGCTGCCACGGCAAACCTTCACGAATCTGCAAACCGAGGATCGGCGTGCGTCCCAGACCACCGCCGACGATGACTCGCAGCAACATCTGCCCGTCGCGGCCGGGGTAAAGGTACAGGCCGATGTCGTGCATCATGATCGCCGCGCGATCCTGCTTCGCCGAACAGATGGCGATCTTGAATTTACGCGGCAGAAAGAGAAATTCGGGGTTGATCGTTGACCACTGTCGCAGGATTTCGGCCAGCGGGCGCGGGTCGATCAACTCGTCCGCCGCGACCCCGGCGAACGCCTCGGTGGTGATGTTGCGCACGCAGTTGCCGGAGGTCTGGATCGCATGCATGTTGACCTGCGCCAGACGCTCGAGAATGTCCGGCACCTCCGCCAGTTCGATCCAGTTGAACTGCATGTTCTGCCGCGTGGTGAAGTGGCCGTAACCGCGATCGTAATCGCTGGCAATGCTCGCCAGCGTGCGCATCTGCTCGGCGCTCAACGTTCCGTAGGGAATCGCCACGCGAAGCATGTAGGCGTGCTTCTGCATGTACAGGCCGTTTTGCAGACGCAGCGGCAGGAACTCCTCTTCGCTCAGTTCCCCGGCCATGAAGCGCTCGACCTGATCGCGAAACTGCGCGACACGCTCGAACACCAGCGCCCGGTCGTAATCATCGTATTGATACATGCCACTGCCACCTCATCAGAATTGATCACGGATCAAAACTGTGGGAGCGAGCTTGCTCGCGAATGCGGTGTGTCAGGCAACGAATAGGTTGTCTGACACACCGCATTCGCGAGCAAGCTCGCTCCCACAGGATTTTCCCAGACTATGGCCGAACAGCGCAGCACGTTACAGATTCACCTGAAGTCATAAAAACCATATCAGGGCGCGGCAGAACGCCGCAGTCAGCCCTTCAATCTGATCCGCACAAATGAAAGATTCCTGAGCCTGTTTTGTTTCTGGCGGGGTTTCTACAGTGCAGCTCATGCCAGACCGGGTGGCCTGGCAAGACTTTGCAACCGTGGATGAACTGACCATGAGCACAGCAACAATCGGACAGGCTTACAACTACAAGGTCGTCCGCCAATTCGTCATTGCGACGATTTTCTGGGGTGTGGTGGGCATGGCGATGGGGGTTTTTATCGCCTCGCAACTGGTGTGGCCAGAGATGAATCTGGATTTGCCATGGACCACCTTCGGTCGCCTGCGACCGCTGCACACCAGCCTGGTGATTTTCGGTTTCGCCGGCAGCGCGCAATTCGCCGCCAGTTACTACGCGGTGCAGCGTACCTGCCAGGTGCGGCTGTACTCGGACACCCTCGCCGCGTTCACTTTCTGGGGGTGGCAATCGGTGATCGTGATCATGCTGATCACCCTGCCGCTGGGCTACACCACCACCAAGGAATACGCCGAAATCGAATTCTCCGGCGCGGTGTGGATGGCCGTGGTCTGGGTCGCTTACGCCGTGGTGTTTTTCACCACCGTGGTGCAGCGCAAGACCAAACATATCTACGTCGGCAACTGGTTTTTCGGCGCGTTCATTCTGGTGATCGCCATGCTTCATGTGGTCAATCACCTGTCGATTCCGGTGGACTGGTTCAAGTCGTATCCAGTGTATTCCGGCGCCACTGATGCGATGGTGCAGTGGTGGTACGGGCACAACGCGGTGGGTTTCTTCCTGACCACCGGGTTCCTCGGCATGATGTATTACTTCGTGCCGAAACAGGTCAATCGGCCGGTGTATTCGTATCGGTTGTCGATCGTGCATTTCTGGGCGCTGATTACCCTGTACATCTGGGCCGGCCCGCACCATTTGCACTACACCGCGCTGCCCGACTGGGCACAGTCGCTGGGCATGGCCATGTCCCTGATCCTGCTGGCGCCAAGCTGGGGCGGGATGATCAACGGCATGATGACCTTGTCCGGTGCCTGGCATAAGTTGCGCACCGATCCGATCCTGCGCTTTCTGGTGTTGTCGCTGGCGTTCTACGGCATGTCGACGTTTGAGGGGCCAATGATGGCGATCAAAACCGTCAACGCCCTCTCCCACTACACCGACTGGACCATCGGCCACGTCCACGCTGGGGCATTGGGCTGGGTGGCGATGATCACCTTTGGCGCGACCTATCACATGGTGCCGAAAGTCTTTGGCCGCGAGCAGATGTACAGCACGCCGCTGATCAACCTGCACTTCTGGCTGGCAACCATCGGCACCGTTTTGTACATCGCCTCGATGTGGGTCAATGGCATCACCCAGGGCCTGATGTGGCGGGCGATCAACGAGGACGGCACGCTGACCTACTCGTTTGTCGAAGCGCTGCAGGCCAGTCATCCGGGGTTCATCGTGCGCTTTGCCGGTGGGGTGTTCTTCCTCACCGGGATGTTGCTGATGGCTTATAACGTGTGGCGCACAGTGCGGGTTGCCGACGTCGCGCTGGCGCACCGCGAAGCGCAGATCGCCTGAGGCAGGGAGCCGCGCGTGATGGAGATTTTCTTTGATGTGTTGGGCGTGGTGTTTCTGTGGCTGGCGGTGGAGTACTGCTTGCGGCGGGAGACGGCGGACAGTCTGGATGAGGCGAGCATGGTGCCGTTTGCCGATGATCCCGAGGTGGCGCGGCGGGTTGAGCTGGCTACCGGGAAAACCGTGAAAGCGGTGGCGGCGGAGGTGGCGAATCCGGGGTGGGTCAATCTCGATATGTGAGGGTTGTCAGGTGGGTTGCCCTCACCCTAGCCCTCTCCCAGAGGGAGAGGGAACTGACCGAGTTGTGCTTTCGGATTACACCGACCTGAAATATCGAGTCGAACTCAAGTTTTGAACAGCACTGGGTCTGCCCCCTTTCCCCCTCGCCCCCCTGGGGGAGAGGGTTGGGGTGAGGGGGTAAGCCCTTGATCTTAAACGCGATCGCGGGGAATCAGACTCTGCAACTGCTGCGCCAGAAAATTCGCATCAAACACAAACGTATCCGGATCCTTCAAACCATTGGTCTTGCGCCACTGCCACTCACCGTTCGGCAGCCCTACCAACGAAATACTGCCGTAGCGCGCCGCCGTCAGCCCCATCACCGCAAGCGAAATCTGCCCCGCACTGCCCATCACATCCGGCACGAACTCAACCGGTTTGCCGGCAATCACAATGCTCAATTTCTCAGTCTTGAAGGTCGAGGTTTCCACCGGCGTACTCGGCCCGAACGCGACATAGGCCTCGCGACTCACCTCCAGCAGATTCGGCGCCTGCACCGGCTCCAGCCATTGCTGAATTTCCCCGAACAGCGCGGTAATCCGCGTGGCCCAAGCGGCCGATTGCGTCTCGAACAGTTGTTTCTTGTGCGCTTCGCTCTCGGCGTAATGACGAAGCATCTCGCCCAGTTGTTGTACGTCGTCCATAGCGGTGTTCCTCGGAAAAGGACCTGCAAAGGTCGATAGTGGCAGATACCAGCCCCGGCGTACGTTTAACCTGCACCAGGCCCGATGAAGCACCATGACACTTGCGTGAAAGATCAGCGGTACAGTCACTTGCTGCTGGCATCGAAGCATGAAGAAAAGGAAACTCCGGGCAGACCTGAACGCTCGACACTGTCATTTGCCTGAGGACATCCAATGCGCACCATCGGCCTGATCGGCGGCATGAGCTGGGAATCCAGCGCCGAATACTATCGACTCATCAATCAGCAAGTCCGTGATCGTCTCGGCCCGCTCCGCTCGGCGCAATTGCTGATGTACAGCGTCGATTTCGGCCCTGTCGAACAGGCCCAGCACGCCGGGCGCTGGAACGATGCGGCAGCGATTCTGGTGGACGCCGCGCGCAGGCTCGAAGCCGGCGGCGCCGAATGCGTGGTGCTGTGTACCAACACCATGCACAAGGTCGCCGAGCAGATTCAGGCGGCGATCAGCATTCCGTTTCTGCACATTGCCGAACCGGCCGCGCAGGCTGCGCTGGACATTGATGCCCGCACCGTCGGTTTGCTCGGCACCGCATTCACCATGGAACAGGATTTCCTCAAGCAACGCCTGGTCGCCAAGGGTTTGACCGTGTTGGTACCGGACGAAACAGAGCGCAAGGATGTGCACCGAATCATCTACGACGAACTCTGCGTCGGTGTGATCAGCGATCAGTCGCGACAAATCTATCAGCGGGTCATTGAATCCCTGACCGCACGCGGAGCGCAGGCGATCATTCTCGGTTGCACGGAAATTGGCATGTTGATCAAACCCGAACACAGCGCCCTGCCCCTGCTCGACACCACCGAACTGCATGCACAGTCGGCGGTGGCATTCGCGCTAGGCGACTGAGTCAGGTTTTCGGGCGATTGCGCAGGCGGGCCATGCTCAGGGTGTCGACCCACTGCCCGTCGCGCACGGCGTAATCACGAAACAGGCCCTCGGTCTCGAAACCGAATTTGTGGTAGAGCGCGATGGCGGCCTAGTGGTCGGCGTAAACCGAGAGTTCAACGCGGTGCAGGTTCATCCAGTTGTCGGCAACATCCAGCGCCGCTGCCAACAGCTTCGAACCGACGCCTTTGCCCTGCCACGCGACCGCGACTGCCATACCGACGCTGGCGGCGTGGCTGCGACGAATCCGCGAAAAAGCCTCCAGCCCGAGATGCCCGATCACCGCACCTTGATGCAGCGCCACCAGCTTCACCATCCGTTCGTTTTCGGGCATCAGCCGCTGGCGCCAGATCTCGGCAGACTGAAACGGCATTTGCACACTGCGCAAATGATCATGTTGGGTGAACTGGCGGTGAATCGGGCGCTGGATAATCTGGAGGTCGCGGCTGAGACGCGCGCCTGAGTGATGGAACCGAAACGGCCCTTTGCGGGCTGTTTTTTTATCTGCGGGAAGTGTATGGACGACTCCGTTTGATGACCGTCCGTCTTAAAACCAGCCTCACCTGTCAGATCTGACAGTAGACGAAATGAATCGCACAGGGTTTTCATGGCACATCAATTACCAAGGAATTGCGTACCATGAACAATCCCGCATCCAGCGGCGGCCCCGTCGTCGCCCTCGCACTGACACCGCCCTATATTCCACGCCAGACCTACCCGATCATTCACCCGGTCGCCCAAGTCGGGCTCTCCCGGCTCAACTATTACGCGGACTCGAAGGGACTGTTGGTGTTGTTCGGGCCTTATGAGGGTCAGGTGCCCAATGAGACCGGACGGATTTACCTCAATGGCTTACCTGCGCCGATCCCGGCCGAGGTCACCAAAGATATGACCTCACAGCTTGAGTTTCGCGTTCCATTGGGGTTGCTGTCAGACGGAGTAAACAATCTGAAAGTCAGCCTCCAGCGCCAGTCGGGCAATGAGGATTCGTCAGAGCTGTTCGTGTTGCATTCCCTAGTCGACCCTGCCGGCAATGACACGGACCCGAATCCTGGAAATTCATTGCTGAACATTGATGTCACTCCAAAGAGTATCGGCCCGGCCGAGGCAGCAGCGGGCGTGATCGTGACAATGGATTATCCGGGCAAGCAACTGTATGACCTGTTGACCATCAACTATGGCGGTAAAACCCTCACCCATCGGCTGGTGCCAACTGCGCAGGACCCCAACCCCGAAACCAAACCAGTGGTCTTGACCTTCAAAACTGCGGATTTCGCCCATGCCCCCAACGACCCACAGTTCATATTCAAGTACAACGTCATCAGTCAGATAGACGACTTTTCCGGTACGTCATCGAACGGAGTATTCAACCCGCAGGAATTCTGGTCCAAGGACTGCGTGGTTAATGTGCATATGGATCGGGTAGAACTGCTCGAGGCCATCCTCCAGGAGGTCCTTGGAGAAAACGGTGACAATCCGAAGGAAGTCGATCTGGGCAAGATGAATGGCGGGCCGTTGTGGGCGTTGGTTCACCTGATCCCCTCGATATGGCAGGCGACGGATCAAATTCATCTGACGTTCGAAGCGTGGCTAAACGGCGCCATGGTCGCCACCCATGACGAGACTTTGCCGATCGGCAATGTTCCGGGGCAGTTTTCCTGGTCAATTCCCAATGTGAAGGTGGTTGCCAACAGTCAGGTCAGGGTAAAGTTCGAACAGAACAGGGCAGACAAAGTCATCGGAATTTCCAAAACCGCCGAAGCTCAAGTTGTGGGGACTGGATTTCCTCAAGGCTTTGAAGACTGGGAGCGAGAGGCAGCAGGAACAAACCTCCCAAATGGAATACCGATTTCACTACGTAGTGGATTGATCGTTACAGTGCTTAGAGCAGCCACGAATGGTGGATTTTGCAATCTAGCTGCAACAGAGGCACTTCCCGAACTAGGAAAAATATCTCTATTAATCTATTACAACTGCAGGATTAGATTCAGCTGGAACTATCAAAAATCCACATATGTCGAGCTATATCACCTACACAACTCCAATTCAGGAAATAGGATTAGATTTTACGACACTAATGGATTGCTGCTTTCGGAAAGTGTTATCCCAAATTCAGATGCAGGACTGACCCTCCTTTACTACTACGCCCCCGCTGGGAGATTCATTGGATCTTTCGAATGGGATGCTTCGAATGAAGTCGACTCAGGATCGTGGATTGATCGAATAAAATGGATGTAACGTCGACGATCCAAAGAAACTTGTCGATTTCATGTGAAGGGATATTTAAGGGACTATTTAAGGGGACGGATTTATTTAATTCACTAAGTCCGTCCGTTTTTTACGCTGCTATTTAAACCACTCCCGTCGCTCATTGAACGTGCGCAGAATCAACTCCACCAAGCTCTGCACCTCCCCTACCTCCTGCGACTCACTGTTCACCGCCAGCCAGGCATTCAGCTGCATCGGCTGGTCAAACAGCCCCGGCAGCGCCACCAGCCCACGGTCATAGCGACTCATGTACATGGGCAGCAAGCCGATGCACGCGCTGCAACGGATCATCTCCAGCATCAGTTCATACGACTGCATCTGCACCACCCCGGCCAGCCTCTGCTCGACCAGTTCATTCCACGGGCGAAAACTGTGTATCTGCCGGTCATGTTGCCATTGCACCAGCATGAAATCGGCGAGGTCATCAGGCGTGTCCGGGCGGGCAGTGACGCGGGAGTAGCGTTTGGCGATGTGTGGCAGGTAGTCGAGGCGCGCCAGCGCTTGCGGTTCGCTGGTGGCGAAGGTCGGGCCGGGGTGTGGGGTTTCGCCGTGGGCTAGCCAGAGGACGATGTCGGCGCTGACCGCGCGCAACGACAGCTCACTGTCGAGGGCGATGATTTCCAGACGCACGCTGGCATTGCGGCGCAGCAGTGCGATGAGGTCGCGGCCGAGGATGTCGTGCAGGATCGATTCGGCGACGGCGAGGCGAATCAGCGGTTGTTCGATCACCGGCAGTTTGCGCTCATTCGCCAACGCGACCAGTTTGGCCTGCAGTTGCTGGCCTTCGCGAGTGAGGCTCAGTGCGCTGCCCTGAAAGCTGAACAGGGTGTGTTGCAGTTCTTGCTCCAGCTGGGCCAGTTGTTTGCGCAGCAAGGTCGAGCGTACGTTGAGGCTGCGCGCGGCTTGCATGAAGCAGCCGCAGCGGGCGCTGACCAGGAAGTATTGGGCGACGTCGCTGTCGATGGTCGCGGCATGTGCGAGCCACGGTTCGCTGTTGTCCTGTGGCCAGCGGTAATCAGTGGTGCCCGGTCGTCCTGCGGGTTCGGTGAATGACATCGATGACTCCCTGTCGATCTTTGTATTTGTCTTGAGTGCGCCATGGATCCCTGTGGGTGCGAGCTTGCTCGCGAAAGCGGAGTGGCAGTCAGCAAATATGTTGAATGTGCTGGCGCTTTCGCGAGCAGGCTCGCTCCCACAGGGGTTGTGGTGAAGGTGAAATCAGTGTTTTTCCTCGAGGACTTTGTTGAGTTCTGCGCCGTCGATGCTCAGCGTTGCGGTGTTGAGCATGCCGTCCAGATACGCCTGGGCGATCTGTTCCTGGCGCTGTGCACGCAGGGCCTGGGTCAGCTGATCGCGCAGTTCATCGAGGGTTGCGGTACGTGCCGGTTGTTGCTCGGTGAGTTTGATCACGTGGAACCCGGCAGCACTTTGCACGGGATCGGAAACCGCGCCGACCTTGAGCCGCGCCACGGCGCCACGCACCTCTGGCACCAGTTGCTGCAACGGTTGCAGGCCACTATCACCGCCGCGTTCAGCGGTAACGCGATCCTGCGAATACTGCGTCGCCAGTGCAGCAAATTCCGCCGGCGTCGCCTGCGCTTTCTTGCTCAGATCAAGCGCCTGCTTGCGTACCGATTCAAGATTCTGCGGATCATTGACGCCGAGGAAAATCTGACTGACCCGATACAACGCGGGTGTCTGCCAATTCGCTTTGCCGGCGTCATAGGCCTGCTGCAACTCAGCAGCACTCGGATAATCCGTCGGCACCTGGCTGACCGAACGCAAGTAATCGCGGAAAACAATCTGCTCAGTCGCCGCCCGGGTCTGCCGCGCAACCTCCGGGCGCTGCGCCCAACCCTGCGCATCGGCCTGCTCCAGCACGGCTTTCTCGGCCAGACGCGTGCGAATCCAGCGCTCCAGTGCCTCACGATTGCCGCGCAGTTGCTCGCGGGTCTCCGCTGGCACCGTCGCCAGCAACGCCTGAAGCTCCGCAGGGGTTACCTGCTGATTACCCAGCCGCGCCACCGCCGGCCCCGCAGTAACCGCCGCCACTGGCGACGTTTGCTGGGCGGCGACCGGGTCACTGCCCGGTCGCACCACCAGCGCCACGGCCACCACCAGCAGCGCCACTGCCGCAGCGCTGATCACCATGGCAGGCTTTTTCACAGCGAGACTTCCTCTTGCTCGGCGACGGCCACTTTCGCGGTGGATGCTTGCGCGGCTTGAGTGAAATCACGCAGGTAGACGATGAACTCCTGCAGCAGGCGATCCCACAATTCCAGGTTGCCTCGCAGGTGATCGTTGCTGACACCTGCCGCCACCACCACGTCCATTTCCATCACCAGAAACTCGCCCTGCAACGACAACCGCGCAAAACGACGGCTCGCGTTCCACTGCTCGGCCACACCCGGCGGCAACTCACCTTGCACCCGCAGCGCACAGCTGAAGGTGAAATCGACGTAGCTGCCCTGCTCCACCGCCGGGTTGCCGAAACGCACGGCGTAGCCGATGCCCTGGCTGGCGCTGAGAAGCTGGACGATGCCGTTCTGTTCGGTCTGGTTGACGCGATAACCGGCGGCTTGCAGGACGTCGGTCAGGGATTGTGGGGAAACATGGCTGATCAATTGAGTCATTACTTCTTCCTTGTTTATCAGTGCGTGAGCGCGGCTTGCGGCGCGTCGAATTGAGTCTTGTAGAGCTCGTCACCGAACCCCTGAGCCAGTTCATCGAACTTGACCCGGGCACTGCCCGCGAAGGGCTGGCGGATCTTCATCACCTCGGCCACGTCGATGTTTTCGTAGGCAGTGAGGATCTGTTTGGCGACGCCGTACATCTGCTGATTCTTGACTGAACATTGCTGCACTTGTGTGTCACGTTCAGTCAATTGCGCTTGAAGCTTAGACCGTTCTGCCTCTTTGGCACGGGCCATGACCAGCAACTCGTCATAGGCCTTTTTGAACTTGCCGGTCTGCTCGGCGCTGGCCGCCACTTGCGCTTGCGCCTGGCTGTGCAGGCTCTGCTGCTGCCCGGCCAATTGCTCGGCGAGGCCTTTGGCCTTGGCCAGTTCGGCGCTCAATTGCTTGATTTGCGCCTGCGCAGCCTTGGCTTCGTTCTGCGCCGCCAGTTGCGCGGCGCTGGCCTGGGCCTGCTGACTTTGCAGGGCCTGCAACTGTTGCGTGGTGCTGCGCAATTGCGTGCGCAGGCGTTCTTCCATGCCTTCGGCACTGGCCCCGGTGGCGATCAACAGCCCGAGCCCGAGCCACACAAAACGCGTTTTCATAACCCTCTCCCGGCGCCTTAGAAGCGCGTGTTGATCTCAAGCTGCAAGACGTCGATGTCGAACGGCGCGCCGTACACCGCTTCGGTGCTCATCCAGCGGCCAGTCGCATAAACGTTCTTCGCCAGACCGTAGTTGCCGCCAATGAAATAACCCTTGGCGTTGGTGCCGCCGAGGTGGAACGACGAGTCGTTGAAGCCGTCCGGCAAGGCGTCAGGCTGGATGTATTTGTAGCCGGCGAACATGTTCCAGTCGCCCTGCTTTTTCAGGTCCAGCGCACTGCCGAGGGTGAACTGCACCATCCACGCATTGGCGCCGCTTTCGATGTCGCCGTTGCTGTCGAGGTTGTTGACGATCTGCCCGGCCGAGCGCTTGCGCATGTCGCCTTCGTCGTACGCGAGGTTGTGGATGTAGTTGCCTTGGCTGCGCAGTTTGAAATCCTCCGGCAGGTCGGCGTCCCAGACCACGTTCAAGTCCAGCAGATTGAATTCCGAAGCGAGGCCAACAAACTGCGGCTGCGGCGTGGTGGTCGGGTTGAGCGGGTTCGGCGTGATATCGCGCAACAGGAACACGCTGTTGCCCTTCTGCATGAACGCTGCGCGGCTGCCATCGCTGTCACAGCCCGGTGCGCCGGCCCACGGTTCGCAAGGGCTGGAGCGCTGGCCCTGAATATCGTCGAAACGGTAGTACGCCAGCGCACCTTTCAAGCGGTTGTTGCTGTTGATCGCCCACTTGGCGCCGATCTGCGCGCCGTACAGCCACTTGTTGTCGCTCTCTTCCTTGTCGAAGCCGTTGCTGCTGGCGGTGTCGTTGGTGTAATCCACCGGGAACGCACCGACGGTGCCGAACACGCCCCAATCGCGGTTGAGTTTGTGGTCGAATATCGCCGCCACGCCGTCGAAGTTCAAGTCGTTGGAATAGAGCATGTCGGTGGACATGAACGGGTTAGCGAAGCGCCCGCCGGTCAGGGTCAATTCATCCGTAGGCTTCCAGTTCAGGTAGCCCTGATCGAGCCAGATGTCCTTTTTCGCGAAACCGCCGCCGAGGCTTTGCGTGGTGGACACCGGGTTGTTGTCCGAGCCGGTGCCGATGCGAATGCCGGCGGTCCATTGCGGCGAGATCTCCGCTTTCATGCCCAACCGTGCGCGGATGCGAAACTGATTGGTGCGGTCTTCGCGGGTGTTGAGCAGCGGCGGCAGATTGGTGCTGCTGTTCGGGTTTACGTCGTACGGGCCGTTGTTATTGAGCTTGGCGAAGTCGACGATCTCGTTGCTGTTGCTGTCCGAGTAGTAGCGCGACTCGTTGCGCAGGCGAATGTCGCCGTCGAAACTGATGCGCGCCGCCCATTCCGGGAAGCTGTTGGGCGCGGCCCAGTTTTCCTGTTTGGCGGTGGCCATGACTTCGGCTTTGACCTGATCGCGGATCTGGTCGCGCACCGCTGCCGGTACGTATTGCACGCGCACGTCGCCCGGTGCCGCCACTGGCCCGGCGGCCACGGCGGTAGACGCGGCGGCCTGCTTGGCTTGCGCCGCTTCGTTCTGCGCCTGAGCGATCAGCGCGTCAGCCTTGTCCTGCTTCAGAATGCCCTGCTCGACCAGCAAGCGGATCAGATTGATCGTGGCGTTCTCCGAGGGCGCAGGCGCTGCCACGGCCTGACCGACCAGGGTCGCAATGACCATGCCGACCGCCAGGGACAATCGATTCACGTTGGAAATCATCTGCACACAACTCCTTTTGGCAAAGCGTAAATAAGTGAATTAACCCGGACGCCGCCCTTGCAGGGACAGGCGCACAGGCAAAGTGATGGAGGCCGGAGGCCGTTCGCTCAGGGCCGGGGCACCGCGCAGCGCAGCCAACACCTGGGTGTCAATTTCGGGGTTGCCGCTGGACTTGATCAGCTCGACTCGAGTGATCTCGCCGACGCTGCTCAGCCACACGTCGGCCTGCAGCGAGAACGCGAGGTTGCGCAGCTCGGGGTTTTCGCGCAGCAAGCGCTGGAAGGTGAACGCCAGAAACTGGCTGTACGTGCCCGTGCCCAAGCGTCCGCCGCCGGCACCGGCCATGCCGCCGCCCTTGCCCGCGCCGATGTTGAAGGCGTCGTTGCCGCTTTGCGCGTCACCGTCCATTTGCATCGGGTTGGCCAGATCGTCCGCCGGCGATGGCGGCGCTTCTTCCTCGGGCTTGACCTCTTCTGGCTCGGGCGTTGGCTCGGGCTCGACGACTTTCTCTTCCACCGGGGTTTCCGGCTCCGGTGGTTTTTCCGGCGGCGGAGGTGGCGGTGGCGGCAACGGAATGATCGTCGGCACCTTCGGCGCTTCGCGGCGGATGCCACTCATGTCGTTAGCCCATTGCCACAGGAACCACGCGGCGAGCGCGCCGATGAGCAAGCCGGCGCCCCACTTTGCATAACGCAGCGCTGGTTTCTTCACCGGCAGCGGCTCGATCGGGAGTTGTGCGGTCATGACTCAGCCCTGACTCGGTTTGCCGGTCACAAGACCGACCTGGGACAGTTCGAGCCGGCGCAGCAGATCCAGCACTTCGATGACTTTCTGGTATTGCACCGTCGCATCGCCGCGCACGATCACCGGGAAGTCCGGGCTCTGCGCCTTCTCGATGCGCAGGCGCTCTTCCAGCTCGGCCAAAGTCACCGGGTAAGCGTCGAGGAACACCTGGCCGCCGTCGTTGACCGAAATCGCCTTGGTCTTGGCCTCGGACAGCGACACCGAAGCGCTGGCCTTGGGCAGGTTGATCTGGATCCCGGAGACCTGCGCGGTGGCGGTGAGGATGAACATCACCAGCACCACCATCAGCACGTCGACCAGCGGGGTGATGTTGATGCTGTCCACCGCGGCATCGTCATCATCGTCGTGGGAGGCATTTACGGACGCCATGTCAGTGCTCCTCAGGCCGGTACGGAGTGATTGGCGTGATGGCCGCGATGCGCCGCCTCACTGAACTGGCTCTCGCCGTGCATCTCCGCCAGACGCGTGATGAACTCGTCGACGAACACGCGCATGTCGGCGCTGACTTCCTTGTTGCGGGTGATCAGGCGGTTGTAGCCAAACAGCGCCGGGATCGCGACGAACAGGCCCATCGCGGTCGCGAGCAACGCGGCAGCCATACCCGGTGCGATGGCGTTGATGTTGACGTCGCCGGCCATCGCCGTGCCGAGGAACACCACCATGATCCCCAGCACGGTGCCGAGCAGGCCGATGTACGGGCCGCCGGCGATGGCGTTGGACAGGGTCGAGAGTTTCGAGCTGAGCTGCTGGTTTTCACGGGTACGTACGCCGTCCATCGAACAGCGGATCGCTTCGATGGTTGCCGCTGACACCGATGAGGTATCGGCGCCCTGCTCGCGGCGGGTGCGGATCTCTTTGACCGCCACCAGGTACAGGCGCCACAGCGGCGAATACTGCAAACGCTGGGCGAGTTGCGCGTCGTCGGCGAACATCTCCAGACGCGTGCCGACCTTGGCGAATTGCACACGGAAGTCTTCGTTGGCGGCAGATACACGGCTGAGGCTGCGGTTCTTGCGCAGCATGATGATCCACGACTGGAACATCATCAGCACCAGCACGGCGATGATCACCCAAGCGTCGATCGGCACGGCGTTGAGCAGGAAGCCGAGGCTGCCGAAACCGAAACCGGATTGTTCTTCATCGACGCCGTAAGCGACCAGTTTCGACTCGGCGCCTTGCGAAGTGGCGTCGGCCAGCAACAACGGCGCCGGCCGGGCGACTTTCGACAGGCGCAATTCGTCGATGGCGCCCACGAACGGCTGGAACGGGCCTTCGTGCAGATCGGCGCCGATGGCCATGACCGAATTGAAGGCCGGCATCGCCTGGGCGAGCGTGGCAGCTTCGCGACCGTTGATGAACAGGGTCACTTTCGAGCCTTCAGCCGTGAGCGCGACGTGTTGCCATTGGCCGGGATTCAGCGCTTGCGTGGCGACGGCACGTTGACCATCGATTTCCACGAATGGCACACCTTGGTTGGCACCGATCAGCAGGCTGTTGGCCCCTTCACGACGCGCCAGAATCAGTTGTTCGCCATTGGCCTGATCCAGTCGCAGCCAGGCGCTGAAGGTGAACGCACTGCCCGCATTGTGTTGCAACGAAGGGCTGGCCGGCAGCAACAGCGGCTGACCGCTGAACTGCAACGCGCGCCCTACTACACCGTCAATCGCCGCACCGGTCGCGCTCTGCGCGGTATTGCCGTAGGCGGTGGTGTCTTTGGCCGGTGTGCCGGTGGCGCTGTCGAAGTGATACAGCGCGGTGTAATTCGGATCGAAGGTCAGTTGGCCATTGCCGGTCGCCGGGGCCTTTTGATTGCCGTAGTACATCCAGATGTCCTGACGCTGACCGCCCTCGACATTCGGCACGTCGACCCAGATCAGCGCCATGCCCATTAGTGCGTCGAAGCTTTCGATCTGGTGGTTGAGTACGGTCTTGTCATCGGCGGCGACAAAGCGCAGGTCCGCGCCGTCCTCTTTTACGCCGTCGAAGGTGAAGTTGCCGGTGTGCAGGCGCACCAGCAGCGCGGTGCGGCCGAGCGCCTGATTGATGGCCGCGCCTTGTGGCGTGGTGTCGACAGCGATCTGTTTGCGGTAGTGCCAGTCGTCCTGCCACCAGGCCTGAGCCGTGGCCGGGAGCACGAAGCCCAGGCAGATCAACAACGAAAGAAAGAGGCGCTGCATGAACGTGCTCCTTGTCAGAAAGTGGCTTGAAGGTTGAAGTGCAGGCGCGATTCCTGTTTCGAGGTGTTCGGCCCTTCGAGTAGCGGGAAGCCCCAGTCGAGGCTGCCGGACAGCCATTTGCTCAGGCTGGCGCGGGTGCCGAGACCGACACTGGCCAAGGCGTAATTGGCGTCCTGGTCCGGCAGTTCGTCGCGCAGGTAAAGTTGCGCGCCCTCGGCAAAGGCGTAGAAACGCCAGTCCTGCATCCACGTGCCGGCGTACTTGGCCAGCGATGGCGTGCGCAGTTCCTGGCTGAGTAGCAAGCCGTCATCGCCGGTGCGTTCGGCGGCCAGATAGCCGCGTACTGAAGTGGCGCCACCGGCGGAGAATTGTTCGTTGGAAACCAGTGGCCCGGACGCCAACTGGAACGCGGCTTTGCTTGCGCTCTGCCAGTCGCTGTCGAAGGTCCAGGTGTAATTCGTGTCGCCCTTGAGCACGGCAAAGCTCGGTTTGGCGCGATAGCGCTTGTAGTCGAAATCTTCGTCGGAGCTGCCGTAACCGAAAATGCTGCGGGTGGCGGCGACCAGGCTCAGGCCGAGGCCGAGCTGGCTCTTCTCGCTGTAGCGATAGCCGTTGTAAGCGAAGGTAAAGGGTGCGTATTGCAGCGGGACTTTGTCGCTCTCACCGGACAAGGTCAGGCGTTCGTCGAAGTCCTTGAAGTCGATACCGGCGGACAGCGAGTTCGACCAGTTGCCGCTGGAGGGCAGCGTGTAGATCGCCGACACACCGTAGCTGTGGCCCTTGCCGAGCACGTTGCTGCCGCCGATGGTGGCGACGTTGCTGTCGGACTGGTAACCGGAGAACTGCACACTCCAGCGATCCGTCAGCGGCGCAGTGTAGGAACCCGACCAGACTTTGGCGTTATCGGTTTCCTGCGGTGCGGTGAAGAACGTCAGGTTGACGCTATGGCCGAGTTGCCAGAGGTTGTTGTAGCCGAGGCTGGTGACCGTGCGCAGCTTTTCCGTGTCGGCGCTGTAGTCGTTGTTGAGGCCGACGCTGGCGGTCCACGGGTTCTGGTCTTCGACCTGCAAATCAACGTCCATGGTGCCGGGGCGCTGACCTTCGCGCACCAGCGGCATGACTTGTCGGCCCGGGGTTTTGTTGAGCTGTGCGAGTTCGCCCTGGACCTTGGCGAAGTCCGGCACCTCGCCTTCCTTCAGCGCCGGGACGTCGTCGCGGATGTCCAGCGGCGAATAGTGTTTGGCGCCGACCACACGTACGCGGCCGACCTTGGTTTCGCTGACTTGCAGGTAGACGATACCGTCGGCCACGGCTTGTTCCGGCAGCTCGACGAACACTGATTGATAGCCGCGTTGCTGATAGGCCTTCTGCAACGCGTCGCGCGCACCTTCGATGTCACTGAGGGCTTTTTGCGGGCCGAGAAACGGGTACACCGCCTCTTCGATCGCCCGTGCATCGAGCACGGTGTTGCCGCGCACGAAGTATTCGTTGACGTCGACCAGACGCTGCGCCGCTGCGTTTTCCGCAGCTTCTTCGGCCAATACCGGCTGCGCGCCCGCCGTCACCAGCAGCCAGCCCCACAGCGCCAGCCGTGACTTGAAAATCGGTTCCACACTACCCCCTGAGTTCACGATGACCTGTTGGCGTTTTGAACGCCGCGTGTATGGCGTCAATTGCCGGCTGTCGAGGCGCAGGCGTGTTTGCCCAGCCATGTGTGCAAAAGCGCGAAGTTCAGCGAGAACTCGGGCATTTGCAGCAAGGCACCGCAGAACACTTCGCCGATGATTTTTTGAATGAGCAGCACCGCCCGTGGCTCGTTGAGCAGCGTGGCGATGTCGCGACTGAGGGCGTTGAAGCTCCAGACTTTCTGGTTCAGGCCAAGACCCACGAACCAGCGGAACAGCAGGTTGTAATTGAGCTGTTCGTAAAGCTGCTGCTCGCTGGGCACTGAATACAGCAGTTGCAGGAGCAGGATGTGCATCACCGTTTGCGCGGGGATCAGCATGCCCGGCTCCGCATTGAGGTCGTGCAGGAGGTCGCGGTGGGCGTCGAGCAAGTCGTCGATCTGCGGGCGCAGCAACACCAGCGAATGGCCCGGCGGAATGTAGCTCGACACCTCTTTCAAGGCGCCCTGCCAGTCATCCTGCGAGACGATCCAGACCCACGGCGCGCCGTAGCGATACACCGAAACCGGCTTCTTGCGCGCGGCCTCGACGATCTTCGACAGGCGTTGATCGAGTTCCTGCATGCCCACTTTCGAGTAGCGTTCCATAGTCCCCATTGCCTCACTCCCGGCGTCCCGCCTCGGCTTGTGAAAAGCGCCCCGTTGGGCCCCTCAAGCGCGTTACATAGGCATGACCGGACTGGCGATGTGCTACCGAACTTTTGTCATAAAAGCTTCATTACAGGATTGGTCGAGAAATCACAGACACCACAAAACCCTATGGGAGCTGGTTTGCCAGCTCCCACAGGGTTTTGCAGTGTTTGGGTGATTTTGGGTCAGGTGTAGACGGGCCAGGTGTCGACCACGAGAACAACTCGACTTTTCATCCAGCGCCGAAATATTCACCGCACCAGTACTTTGCCGGCGGTGTTCAGGCACAAGCCGGAAAACCGGGTGCATGTTCCGGTGACATTTGCGGGTTTAAATTCCGGGGCATTCAGGCGTATAACCTGTGAAGGTTTTTTGATCTGTATATGGACATCAACACGGGGTAGCGACATGACCACAGCAAACATCCTTGGCAATCTGTTCCCTTCTGTCAGCGACATCCCGGAAAAATACCGCCTCGACGCTCAGGTCGAGCAACGCGAATATCTGGTCGACGGCCAGTTGCGCCGCTGGGACGGCCCGCTCGCCACCGTACGCAGTCCGGTCTATCTGAAAGGTGAAAATGGCGACGAACAGGTGATTCTCGGCAGCACACCGCTGCTCGATGCCGACACCGCCCTCACCGCTCTCGACGCCGCCGTGCGCGCCTATGACCGTGGTCAGGGCCTGTGGCCGACCATGCGCGTGGCCGAACGCATCCAGCACGTCGAAGCCTTCCTCGGCCGCATGCGTCAGCAGCGCGACGCGGTGGTAAAACTGTTGATGTGGGAAATCGGCAAGAACCTCAAGGACTCGGAAAAAGAGTTCGACCGTACCTGTGACTACATCGTCGACACCATCAATGCGCTCAAGGAACTCGACCGCCGCTCCAGCCGTTTCGAGCTGGAACAGGACACCCTCGGGCAGATACGCCGCGTGCCGCTCGGCGTCGCCCTGTGCATGGGCCCTTACAACTATCCGCTGAACGAAACCTTCACCACGCTGATTCCAGCGCTGATCATGGGCAACACCGTGGTGTTCAAACCGGCCAAGCTCGGCGTTTTGCTGATCCGTCCATTGCTCGAAGCGTTCCGCGACAGCTTCCCCACCGGCGTGATCAACGTCATCTACGGCAGCGGCCGTGAAACCGTCAGCGCGCTGATGGCCAGCGGCAAGATCGACATCTTCGCCTTCATCGGCACCAACAAAGCCGCCAGCGACCTGAAGAAACTCCACCCCAAACCACACCGCTTGCGTGCGGCCCTGGGGCTGGATGCGAAGAACCCCGGCATCGTCTTGCCGGAAGTCGATCTCGACAATGCTGTCAGTGAAGCGGTCACCGGTTCACTGTCGTTCAACGGTCAGCGCTGCACCGCGCTGAAAATCCTCTTCGTCCACGAAGACGTGGTCGACAGCTTCATCGAGAAATTCAACGCCAGACTGGCCACGCTGAAACCGGGCATGCCTTGGGACAGCGGTGTTTCGCTGACGCCACTGCCGGAGTCGGGCAAGGTCGATTACTTGCACGGACTGGTGGCCGATGCGCGCAGCAAAGGTGCCGAAGTGGTCAACCCCAATGGCGGCGAATCCCGCGCATCGTTCTTCTACCCGGCGGTGCTGTACCCGGTGAATCCGCAGATGCGCGTCTATCAGGAGGAACAGTTCGGCCCGGTCGTGCCGATCGTGCCGTACCGTCATCTCGATACCGTGATCGACTATGTGCTGGAGTCCGATTTCGGTCAGCAGTTGAGCATCTTTGGCACCAACCCGGTGGCGGTCGGTCGTCTGGTCGACACCTTTGCCAACCAGGTCGGGCGGATCAACCTCAACGCGCAATGCCAGCGCGGGCCGGACACTTACCCGTTCAACGGCCGCAAGAATTCGGCGGAAGGTACGCTTTCGGTACACGATGCGCTGCGCGTGTTCTCGATCCGTACGCTGGTGGCGACCAAGTTCCAGGACAGCAACAAGGACCTGATCAGCGAGATCATTCGCGGCCGTGATTCGAGCTTCCTGACCACCGATTACATCTTCTGATCACTGTCACCCGCATCATGAATAAGCAAGGAGGCGACCGCCTGCGGTTCTGATCCAAAGTCGCCAAGCGCCCGGCAAATCAGTGTCTACACTGATGCCAGCACTGTGCTGGATGCCGGGAGCTTGATCATGCTCGATTACTTCGCGTTAGGCGTGTTGGTGTTTGCCGGGCTCGTGCTGTTTTACGGGATCATCGTGTTGCACGACATTCCCTATGAAATCGCCGTCCATCGAAACCATCCGCATCAGGATGCAATCCATGCCACTGGCTGGGTCAGTCTGTTCACGCTGCATGCGCTCTGGCCGTTCCTGTGGATATGGGCGATGGCCTATCGAGAAGATCGCGGCTGGGGCTTCGGTGACGGCAAATCCGTGCAAAACCATGTCGTTCGCCTGGAGCAACAGGTGATCGAACTGCAAGGACGCCTCGAGCGACTCGAAGCGCTGAATGCCACTGCTCCCCACAACCGGGAGGGCTGAACGCCATGGATCTGCTGCTCATCCTGACTTACGCCGCGATCTGCGTCGCAGTTTTCAAGATCTTCCGTATCCCGCTGAACAAATGGACGGTGCCCACCGCCGTACTGGGCGGCATCCTGATGATCGGCGCCTTGATTTTCACCATGAACTACAACCATCCCTACTCCGAGGTGGCGCGCACTTACTTCGTTTCTGTGCCGGTGATTCCCATCATCAGCGGCCAAGTGATCGACGTCCCGGTGAAGGGGAACGAGCCGCTGGAAAAAGGCGACGTGCTGTTTCGCATTGATCCCACACCGTTTGAAAACCGGTTGAAATCGTTGAAAGCGCAATTGGTGGCGGCCAAGGGTGACCGCTATCGCATCACCGAGTTGATCCGCCGCAACTTCGGCACCCAGCGCGAACTCGATGCGGCCATCGCCCGCACCGATGATTTGCAGGCGCAACTGGACAACGCCCAGTTCGAACTGGACAACACCACCGTCCGCGCGCCGAGCAAAGGCTTCGTCACCCATGTTTCGCTACGTCCGGGGATGATGGCAAGCAAGTTGCCGTTGCGCCCGTCGATGGTGTTCATCCCCGAAGAAGGCCAGTATTTTGCTGCGTGGATGCGCCAAAACAGCCTGCTGCGCCTGACCGTCGGGGATGAGGCGGAAGTCGCGTTCGACGGCATTCCCGGCAAGGTGTTCGCCGGCCGGGTGAAAAACGTCATCGGGGTGATTGCCGAAGGTCAGGTGCAACCTTCCGGCACGCTGATCGGCTATACCGGTTCGCCGCCGGCCGGGCGTGTGCCGGTGATCATCGAAATCACCGATCCAGCCTTCGCCCAGTACAGCAAGCTGATGCCGGGCGGTGCTTACGGGCAGGCCGCGTTGTACAGTCAGCACTTCCACCACATTGGCACGATGCGCAAAATCCTCCTGCGTATGGCAGCATGGATGAATTACATTTTCCCTTTCCATTGACTTGAAGCCCACTCACGAGAGGCCCGCACTGAGTACTTACAGCACCCATCGACTGCCGCCCTTGCTGCGCCGTGTCTTGCGTCCGTTGCTTGATCCTTATCGACGTTACCGGCACGCGCGGCTGATTCATGCGGTGCGCGTGGCCCTCGGGTTGCTCGCAACGATCCTGCTGACCACCGGCATCAACCTGCCCCACGGCGAATGGGCCTCGGTGACCATGCTGGTGGTGATCGGCGGTTTGCAGCACCACGGCAACATCGGCAAGAAAGCTGCCGAACGCGCCACCGGCACCTTGATCGGCGCCGGGGTCGGGTTGCTGTTGGTGGCACAGCAGGCGTGGCTCGGCATGCCGTGGCTGACGTATTTTGCGATGGCGGTGGTCTGCGGTTTCTTCTCTTATCACGCCATCGGCAAGGGCGGTTATACCGCGCTGCTTTCGGCAATCACCGTGTTCATCGTCGCCGGGCATGGCGACAATCCGATCACCGACGGTTTGTGGCGCGGCGTCGATATTCTCATCGGCATCGCCCTGGCACTGGCTTTCTCGTTCGCCCTGCCGCTGTATGCGGTGTATTCGTGGCGCTATAACCTCGCCGATGCACTGCGCGATTGCGCCACGGTGTACGGGCGGATCATCAGCGGCCAGCCGGTCAGTGCCGATGAACATCTGAAATTGATGGGCCGTCTCGGTGCGGTGATGGTGCAGTTGCGTTCGCTGATGCCGTCGGTGTCCAAGGAAGTGAAGATTTCCATGACTGAACTCGATGCCATTCAGCGCAACCTGCGCATGTGCATCAGTACGCTGGAGATCCTCGGCAACATACGCCCGGATGCCAACGATCCCGAGGCCATGACCCATTTGCAATCAGCGTTGAAAACCGAGCACCGGCAGATTCGAGTGCAACTGATCGGCATGGCCCGGGCGTTGAAAACCGGCGCTTCGCAGCGTCTGGACAGGCCGGTGGAGTTACCGGAGGCAAACCTCGATACCCCGGTTTACAGCGCGCTGGATGGCTATCGTTTGTTGACCCGGCAACTGGCAGCGAACGTTACCGAGATGCGCCAGCGCCTGGCAAAAACCGCACCGCGCTGGAACATCTGAAAACTACTGCGTAGCCAGTCGCCGTGTCTTCAAGCCCCAGCCTTGTTGCATCCCGGCGGCGGCCAGCAGAATCGCCGCCACGCCGACCCATTGCAGGATTTCCAGGCGATGGCCGAAGGCAAACCAGTCGACGAATATCGCCGCAATCGGGTAGATAAACGACAGTGCGCCGGTCAACGCAGTCGGCAACTTCTGGATCGCGCCGTACAGCAGCACATACATCAGACCGGTGTGAACGATGCCCAGCGTCACCAGGCTGGCCCAGGCACTCGGCGCTTGCGGCAACGCGCTGAAATGCGCAAAGGGTGCCAGCAGCAGAACTCCGGTGCAGACCTGAATCAGCGCAATCAGATGCGGTGGCGTGCCGGTCAGGCGCTTGATGATCAGCGCAGCAATCGCATAGAGAAACGCCGCACCCAAGGCCAGCGCAATGCCCATCAGATAGTCATTGCCGCTTTCACTCTGGGTGCCATGGGCACTGACAATCGCCAACATCCCCATGAAGGAAATCGCCAGCCAGAACAGCTTTTGCAGGGTGATTTTTTCACCGAGAAACAGCGCCGCCAACCCGACCAGCATGAACGGCTGCACGTTGTACACCGCTGTGCCAATGGCAATCGAGGCGCGGGAATACGAAGCAAACAACAGCACCCAGTTACCGACAATCGCCATCCCGCTGAGCACCGCGAGAAGGAATGTGCTGCGGGTCAGAATGCCCGGGCGCAGAAAGCCGAAAGCGGCACAGATCAAAAGCAAGGTGCCCGCCCCGAACACGCAGCGCCAGAACACCACGTCGAGCACCGGTTGCCCGGAGACCAGCACGAACCAGCCGATCGTCCCGGATATCAGCATGGCAGCGGTCATCTCCAATGAGCCGCGACGCAGTGTGTGGTCCATCATCAATCTCCTGAGTGCGTGGGGAAAGCATGGCAAAAGTATGCCAAGCCATTACGGCATCACTCCAGCGCAAAAGGCAGGCTAAACTGCTGATCTGCCTTTTTTATCACGGGTGATTTCTTGAAATTGCCTAATACGGGGAATTACCTTAATGACCGACGACATCGACCAGATTCTGATCAGCGCACTCATGGAAGATTCGCGACGCTCACTCAAGGCCTTAGCGCAGATCAGCGGATTGTCATCTCCGAGCGTGGCCGAGCGTTTGCGCCGACTGGAAGAACGCGGCGTGCTCAAGGGCTACACCGTGGAGATCGACCCGAAATGCTTCGGCTATCAGTTGCAGGCGATCGTGCGGGTGCGCCCGCTGCCGGGGCAATTGCAGGAAGTAGAACGGCAGATCCTGTCGATTCCCGAATTCACCGAATGCGACAAGGTCACCGGCGAAGACTGCTTTATCGCTCGCCTGCATGTGCGCTCGATGGAACAGCTGGATACCCTGCTCGACCGGCTCAATACGCTGGCTGAAACCAACACGGCAATCGTCAAGAAGACCCCGGTCAAGCGCCGTTTGCCGCCCATGGCATAAATGCTTTTTCAGTACGTTTGACGTAGATTGAAGTTTTTCCGGCGAAGGATTGGCGGTATGAAAGTCAAGGTAATGATGCTGGCGGCGTTAATGCTCGGTGGATGCGGGACCGTGCAGACGGTGATGCGTAATGACCAGGTCGCCGTGGACGATTTGAGATCGAACAAGTCCTATTGCGGGGCTGTGCCAAGGATCTACAGTGGCGTGATGTATGACTTCTGCAGTCTGCATGCGCCAATAGACGAAGGTAACAAGTACAACGCAGCCCTGCCCGGCTGGGCGATTGATGCCGTGGCTTCCGGCGTGCTCGACACCTTGTTGCTGCCCTACACCATCTACAGGCAACATTCTGACGGCAGCATCGTGATCAATTGAATAACGCCGGGCACGCGCATTCCTGCAGACAACAAAAAACCCGCCGAGGCGGGTTTTTCGTTATTTCACTGATGGCTATCAGTCGTCGCGGCTCATGATGCCGAAGATCTGCAACAAGCTGATGAACAGGTTGTAGATCGATACATACAGGCTGATGGTCGCCATGATGTAGTTGCGCTCGCCGCCGTGAATGATGGCGCTGGTCTGGAACAGGATGCATACGGACGAGAACAGCACGAAACCTGCGCTGATCGCCAGTTGCAGGCCGCTGACCTGGAAGAAGAAGCTCGCCAGCGTTGCACCCAGCAACACGAAGAAGCCAGCGGTGATGAAGCCACCGAGGAAGCTCATGTCCTTGCGTGTGATCAGCACGTAGGCCGACAGACCACCGAACACCAGCGCGGTCATCGCGAACGCCGAGCTGACCACTTCAGCGCCGCCCTGCATGCCCAGGTAACGGTTGAGGATCGGGCCGAGCAGGAAACCCATGAAACCGGTCAGCGCAAAAGCGGACACCAGGCCCCACGCGGAATCACGGAGTTTGTTGGTGAGGAAAAACAGCCCGTAGAAACCGATCAGCACCACGAAAATGTTCGGGTAGCCAACGCGCATCTGCTGAGCGACAAAAGCCATGACGCCGCTGAATGCGAGGGTCAGAGCCAGTAGGCCATAAGTGTTGCGCAGGACGCGGCTAACCTCTAGCTGCTCAGCCTGCACGCTGTTATTAACTGCGTAATCCTGTTCGCGCATGGCGACACTCCTGTTGGTTTGAAACGTTCAGTCGCAAAGATCATAACAGACGCTCTGTAACAAGCCATGCAGAGAGTTTGACAGTGTGTTTCATTCAGGTATTATGGCGCCCGCAACGCAACGGAGGTGTGGCCGAGTGGTTTAAGGCAACGGTCTTGAAAACCGTCGACTGTAACAGGTCCATGAGTTCGAATCCCATCGCCTCCGCCATCTTAAGTACGACAAAGCCCTGATTATTCAGGGCTTTGTCGTTTCTGGCGTCCTGAAAAATTTCCGCCTAGCCGAATGCGTTCCATAACTTTTGTGGACGCGTTCCATAACTCGACCGAGTTTTCCCCTCTCCGGCGTCCTGCCAATCGTTAAAACACTCTTCATGTAACACGGTGCTACGCTGATTCCTTGGCTGCCAAGGAAACCAAAAATGCCCAACTCCGACCTGCTCCCTTCCCTTCTCTTCAAAATCAACGAAAACCAACTCGCCCTCGAAGCCGCCATCATGGAGTTGTCGAACTGGGTCGAACAACGCGGATCGGCCGACGTCGCCGAGAATGTGCGCGGCGCACTCTGGGCGATCGACAAGAACGAAGAGTTCATCAAGATGACGCTTGCAGTGCTGATGACACCCGACTGACGAATAGACGGCCAGAAATATCGTTCGGAGATATCTAGGAACACGACTAGGAGGCGTGAGGGTCAAATGGACTTCATTTTCGATTTGGTAGCTCATCGTGTTGGCGTCTACGTACTGAGCCTCTTGAGTGGCGGCCGCTTCAAGGGAGAAAGTGGTTTTGCCTGGGGCTGGGCAGTTGTCGTCGGCGCGCTGATTCTGATCTCTCCATTCGCAGCATTCATAGCCTTGCTCATCTACACCAGTGGCCCGTGAAGTGATGTCTCGCATGGGTCAATAACCGCACTTCGCGACAGGCGCCAATCGGCCAAAAAGCTGACGGTACCTACAGGCAGCAATCGACCCACAGCTGCCATTTAGATCTGTTGTTATCTTTGTTAGAGCGGGCTTACCCGCACGTAGGCTGCTTGAGTAACGCACATACTCTTCGAGCGATCTCATCTGCGCCATCGGGAATGGCCACTGAAATGCCTAAATAGTGTTCAAGGTGCAGGGTAAGCGTGTGTTCATCCACCACCAGATCCCAATAGCGCTGGTCCGGGCTATCGAGCCTCTCTTTCCAGCAACCGCCTAGCCCTTTCTCAAGAACCCGGGCCGCGTCCTCGAAAAGCTTCCAGTCGGCTTCTTCTGATACTTCAATCCTCACTATGCGTCACCTCACCACCAATAATCCTCCGATTTTGGGGGCTCCTGCGAATGGCCGCAATGAGTCGACACCTAGCGGTGAAGGATGACCGCTATTGGCCGGTAGCGGTCGCTTGCAAACATCCGCTTCTGGCCGAAAGTAGCCGCACCGCTGCAGTTCGTCGCCTCACCCTCGCCAACCTACCTCGCCCAGATTACTGTACATGCATACAGCTTTTGTACAGCGACCCCCGCAGCATGAATTTCAACCAGGCAAAAACTCTACGGCTCCAGCGATGGCGCGCGACTCTCGACGATCAGGACTTCCGTTTGCAAAACCCAGAAGGGCATCGGGAAACCCTTCACGAGATGGCATCTGCGCTCCGCGATGAGGGCCTGATCGACCAGCTTGAACAGTTCGATATGAATGAGATGGCAGACGCCGCGTACTGGCATGCCGTCGAGGAGCTGCAGAACTCGCCCGGGCACTACCGCGGCGCCTCGACCTATGACGTCGTTCAGATCGACAACGGGAATCTGCTGGGCACTATCAGCCGCTCGATATTCAACTCTGCCGATGACGAACCGCGCGGCGCTTCCTTCGCCTATGACGGCAAGGTCTACTCTGACGCGGAGGGGGTGCGGCTTACCTTAGGGCTTTCCCGGAAGATTGGGACAATCTCGGGCCTGATGCTGGAAATGAACGGGCGCCGGTATCAGCTAATCGAGACCGAGCGGGTTATCAGTGGTGTTGACTACAAGCCTATCGACGATCCGGACGCTTACCGCGCTCTTGTTGATGTGGCTCAGGTCGCTAAGGAAGATCGGAATCTGCGCGCTTTTGAAAAGGTGCGGCCTCATATCGAGTCTGCAACCTTCTGCATGTGCCCTGCCTGCCTCGATCATTTTTGTTCGCGCGATGATTGTTCGACGTGTGCCGGAAAGGGCTTCGTGACAAAACCATCGCCCAGCTCGCGCACATAAGCCTGACAGGCCTGCAGCGCGATCAACCCCCGGTCGCCTTCATCGGTGATGGCGATAATTCGTTGAGCATGCGTCGGGTCAAGTCGGGCTCGTACGGCTGCATGATCCACGCCGCCGGTGCCGGCGGTGGTTGACACTTTGCAGCCTTTGGCAACGTCGGTAGCGTCGAGGAGAACTGACAACCGCACATCAGCAGTGGCAAGGCGATCGCGCAGGCGATCCTGATCACGTTGGGCATCACTCATTTTCCTGAAGTGGGTTTGCTCACTGGACGCCAGCCGCTGCTCGAGCGCCAGACGCTTGTCCTGCTCGGCCTGCTGCGCGGTGGCCGCGGCTTGGGTCAGTTGATCGAGGGTTTCGGCGTGCAGCATGGCCTGCTCCGCCAGCTGCTTACCGTATCGCCATCCCTGCAACTGCCAGGCACTGGCTGCACCGATCAGCACCAGCATCACCGCGCCGACGGCTTTCCACGGAACGGCGATCACGCCAACACCTGCAAAGCCTTCTCATAGAAAGCCTGGCGCTCAGCAGCACCATTCGGAGTGCGCCCGCGCCGACCGGTGTTGATGATGCTGCCGATGTTTGCGTTGTCGCCGGCATCGGCCAGCGTGTTAAGGCCGTGTGTGGCCCACCACCAGGCTGCCGACATCGTAGCGTGCTGCGGCAACTCCAGCAGTTCAGGCTGATTGATCAGGTCCAGACCCAACGCCTCGCCGCACACGGCATAGTTCGCCCGGCCGGTGATCTGGATCAGGCCGCGCCCGCAATACTTTCGGCCGTCACCCGGCACGGTGTTACCCAGGTCTTCCCGACCCTCGTACCCGCGCTGGGCAGCAGTCGGCCCCCAGATCTCACGCGAGTAGCGCAACTGGCCGGACTCGTGGCCGATCTGAGCGATGAATGCGGCGACACGCTTGGTACCGACAATCTGGTAGCGCTGCATGGCAGTATTTAGGACAGGAACAAAAACGCCGGCTTTGGCGCCGGCGTTCGGGAGGATCTGCAGCAACTGCTGCTGAGTGATAGGCATACTTTTCTCCGGGCATAAAAAAACCGCCATGGGCGGTTCAGTATTTTGACAGCATGCGCACTGGTGGTGACAGTCGAGGTAGCCGCTGAATAATTCAAATTCCAGCAATTCCGCCCCCCTAATAAAAAAGGACTGCCGAGCGCCTCGGCTAAGAAAAACCGATTTGATCAGCGGCTCCCTGAGCGGTCGAATTGATTGTTAGATATGAATCATTGTTCCTTTCAGGAAAGGACGAATGCGGCCGGACTGATTGCCATCTAGCCATCGTTCACCAATCAGGTTTTCTCCTTTCGACATCTCCACCATGAGCTTTATCTGATAAAGCTCGTCGAATCCGGGTGTTGTCATGAATAGCTTGTTGTCGCTGAATGCGATAGGTTTCAACTCTGAACCAGACTTCATGTAGTTGAAAAAGCCCTCAGATACAGCAGGGCTCATAGCGGAGAACATGTCGTCCATAGCGATAATTCCGCCGGGCGCCAGGTTCTTTTCGACGAGGTGAAGATCATGCATCACGCCAGCGCAACTGTGGTCGCCATCGATGCTAGCAAATGTCAACTTGCTCACACCTGCCGCCGTGAGCGCATCGCGGAATGTGTCTGCCGTATGCGTACGTGTGTTGACCTTGACAAGCTGGGTCGAGTTTTGCGATTCGGTTGCGCTCATCACGCGCTTTATATTCTGCTCAGCCTCGATTTCCTGATCAAAGATGAACACGTCCATTCCCACGCAAGGAACATTGCTCGCCGCAGCAAGATAAGAAAGATACTTCCCCTTGTAGACACCTATCTCCAAACAGCCAGCATTCACATCCATTGATGTTTGAGCGCCCAGTAGGTATTCCGTCACATATGCTGCACCATCAAATAGCCACCCCTCGATAGAGGGCGCGTACTTATTCAAGAACGTAGCAGCAGAGCATCCCATTGGTGTTACTCCATGTTGACGAAATTACGTGATCGACAACCTACCATTCCGGGAGTCTCGTGGCTAGCCATGCGGGTCGAGCAGGCAGAGTAAGGTTTATCTTCAATAAAAGAACGGATGGAGCTGCTCAGAAGATCGATATCCGCAGCTGCTTTAAGGACTTGGCGCAAGTCTTGACTGCTGAGGCTGCCACCGCCAGCAGTCTGTCCACCACCATATCCAGCGTCGCACTTACGGCAGATGCAGTCACATGATTAGTAAACGCCTGACGCGACCAAGGGGGTCGGCTGAACGCTCTAATTAATTTTCACCCATCTAGGCACAAAAACCGCTCAATGGCGGGGTACGGTCTTTCGCGTTATTGGCTGTTTACCAATGCGCTACTGAGAGCGCTTGTCTTTCAAAGCATCTACCTGAGCGCTAAGCTCTTGAATAGCGGCAATGAGGTATGGAACGACCGCTTGGTAGTTAATTCGCCACACATCGCTTTCGCTGCTAGGGTCTGCAGGGGTAACCACGAGCGGTAACACTTCAAAGGTTTCCTGTGCAATCAGTCCAGCCTCTACATGCGGATACTCGTCAGAGTCTAAGAAGTCGCGCCGCTCGTACTCAACAGCCCTAAGCTGGCTTACCTTTTCTAGCCCTCCAGAGATGGCGACGAGATTCCGCTTCAGTCGGGCATCGGAGCTTTGGTTGATTGGCCCTGGAACGTTTAGGGCTCCGGCATAGGTGTAATTTAAAATCGGACCACCTTGCGTGTTGCTTGCGTTCGTAGAGCGCCATGTAAACCCACCAGAACCCTGACCTATATTGTTCACAAAGTCGCCTGAACCCGATATGGAGCCGATTCCCGTGTTCCACATTAGGTACATGCCTTGCCCTGAAGGCGCTACTGAACCGCCGACCCTTGCATAAACTAATGAAGACAGGCTAGAAATGTCCGAATTATCACCTTTCTTCGCTGCATCAATACCGGCGCGAGCAGTGGCAGCCGTTACCCCCCCTGTTCCGCCGCTTGATACGGGTACAACATCTAAGGTTGCCACCGGCCCAAGACCTAAGTTTGTCCTGGCTTCTGCCGCTGTTGCTGCCCCCGTGCCACCCTGAGTAATAGCAACAGTCTTGTTCACTCCCGCAAGGTCGGCCTTGCTTGCCTGAAGCTTGCCAATCGCCTTGACGAGTGTGTCAGTGGCGACGACGGAACCCGGCGTATTCAGATCGATCCCAGTCATCGGCACAGCTAGAACGCGAGGATTTGTAAAGTATTTGTTTGTGTCGCCCTCGGGCAGGCCGTCAGCCGTTGAAAGGTTGAGCGCCTGGCGCACCCCGTCCTGCGTTGGTTCATTTCCAAGGACGGCTATAACCCCACCGAACCGATTCACCAGTGCGCGAAGAGCATCAGCCGAGTCTTTGACATAGCCCTGCATCGGCGCCAGTGCGTAAACACCAGACACGTTGGTCGAGCCTTGATAGTTCGGCGAGATCGACAGTGCTGTATCGCTGGCAATGTTGGTCACCTCATACCAGCCACCGTCGGGGCCTCGGAAAGCATCACCGACCCGGCTATTGGCAATGAATGCCGTGCCGGAACCGATGACCGCGTTGGAATTTTGGGTGACAGAGACCGTTCCCGTTTTGTACCAGGGCATGGTGTGCATCCTATAAATGAGTTATGCGGCTTGTTTGGCGAACACTGCCGGCAGGAAGAAAGCGAAAGGGTTCGATGCGGCAACGGAGATGGCATAGAGCGTGCTGTTGGGGAAATCCCACCAGCAGTAAAGCTCGCGCGGAATGCCACTTCCCGAAGTCATGGGCATGCCGAAAGTGTTCAACAGCATGAATTCGTTCTCTGGAAAGTTGAACGGGACGCTATAGAAAATGCGTGTCAGCCCCTGGTGGCTGGTGTCGTAGCGGACGTAGTTCCAGTTCTGAAATGCTCGGGTGAATGTTGCGTTAGGCGTACCAGAGTCAAACAGCAGATTTCCGCCGCCATCCCACAACCTCATTCCGTACTGCGCCACTGGCTGAGCACCGAACGCAGCTACAAAATATCGCCCATTCAGACCGGCAGCATTGACGTCGTATGCCCTGACATAAAAGCCAGTCCAGTTACCTGCAGATCCAAGCAACCTCATCCGGCAAAGCCCTGCTACGCCGTTGAAAGTGTCGGGGCGAACGAATACCAGAGGGGGCTCTTGGGAAGTGACTGGTCGCGCAAACGTGGTCACCGAACCGAGGCCCGCTTCCTGCGTGGGCGCATAACGCCCTGACGCGATCACCATCAACCTTGAAAACTCCGAATCCAAAGTCACAACGTTGTTTTTATTGGTGAACTGAACTCCGTAACTCATCAGCTCCACCTCATTACGATCAAGCGCATCGTTCCGGACGAAACGTTGCTCGCAGCGTAGGTTCGCGTGTGGTTATAAACTCGCGCCACACCATCGAGCATTTCAGTCTCAAACTGCATCTGATTGCTGTCATACGTGCCGTTGGGAATCACGATAGCGGTTCCATTTCCAGGGCCGACGCCGGGGACGGAAAAGTCCTGACTACTTTTCGGGCCGACCGGGAAAGTGACAAGCGTCGACAAGGCAACTCGAATGGTGAAAGAGTTCTCATCCAGCTGAAGCGCCCCATCGGCGCCCCAGATTCGTATGCCGTAACTCATGCGTTTAGATTCCCCCACTGATAGCGCTTCACGCCGTTCTCATCGAACACCTTGCCGCCGTTGTTGTTGATGACCTGACGAGCGCCACCGCCTAGAGGGCTGTTCAACTCGAAGTTGCCGGCCTTATCGATCCGCCATCCCTGAACGCCGGCAATGTAGTTGTCCGACTGGATGAAGAACCCGATCTTGGCGTTCCCAATCGAAGCGTCCTGGATGAACGCCGAGTTCATGAACACCTGCCCGCCTTGCACCGCAAACGGCACAGCAATGGCACCGCCGGCAATGGTGTTGACGATCGCAAAACGGTCAGCGCTGACAAGGAACTGGCTCTGCAACCCAGCGCCCGTGTTCTCGATACCGAGACCAATGCCGGCCGCGACGTACTGCCCGTTCTGGTTGACCTGCATCTTCACCGACCACATCGTGGACAGCTTCCCACTGGTGTCCGCGTAGGCTGCCGAGGTTTCCTGAATCGCGGCGGTGTTCTCGCCGACCTTCACGTTCACCTGGGTGAGCGCCGTAGCAGTGGCCTCCTTGTCAGTGGCAACTGTCTTCCGGAGATCGGTCACATTCGCCTCGTTCTCGCCAACCTTCGAGTCGAGATTCGTAAGCTTTTGCGCGCTGGCTAGGTTTTCGGAAGATCGAACTCGATCTTCGTTGGCAATGGCGGATGTACTACTCCACTCCTTCAGCGCGCCATCCAGATCACCTTGTCCATCATCGTCACGCCAGGAGGCGCGCAAAGCATTGAACGCCGTTGAGGTTGCCGTGACGACGCCGTCGAGTTCGGTAATCTCGGCGGTGTTGGTCGCCACCTGTTGCGCAAGCCCGTTGGCGGTTTGCACGGTCTGACCCACGTCAAGCCAGTAGTCAGGGTTCGGCGGTGGCGTATCGACTGGTACCGGACCGGTAGCCTGATAGATCCGCTTGCCCTGCACTACGAGGTCGTACTCCTCATAGGTGGCTTCGGGGTCGTAACCCTTCAAGCCATCCAAAGCATCGATCTGCGCCTGCAACCCCGGAATCTTGTCGATCTCGTCTCGCAGATCCTGGCCAAGCTCTGTTTCCGTAATTTGCCCGGCGATCATTTCCAGAATGGCAGCGGCATCCGAACTGGACTGCCCCTGCACACCAAGCCCGATCGGATACCACGGACCGATGTTACCGATCTTGTCGACGATTCGGCCCCAGAAGTAGAAGGTCACACCGGCGCGCAGGCCGAGCATGGAGAAATCACTCTGCGGATAGGCCAGGTCTGTGAGCTTGGTCGCGGCATCCAGTTCGGTCCTCGGGCCGTACCAGATCTCCGTGCGTTGGCTGTCTTCGGCACCAGCAGGGAAACCCCACTTGAGATAGATGCCGAACAGCAACGGTGTTGCGGTCAGGAACGCCAGCGCCGGTGGCAGCCCCTGCTTACCGCTGAGGTTGGTCAGGATCGAGTTGCGCCATGGCGACGTGATGTCGAAAGCGCTCACCGCGCGAACTCGGGCCACGTATGCCCCGGCATAAATCCCGACCACGTCCACATTGGTCATGCCGGTGCGTTGCAGCTTGATCCAGTTGCCGCTGTCCTTGCGCCATTCGACGTCGTAGCCGACCGCGCCATCTACGGCTGGCCAGTTGATGGTCATGGTGGCCACGGCCAGACCCTGCACAACCGATGAAGTCGACGACAGAGAAACGCTCGCCGGCGCCGGAACAACGGTGATCGGGATCACGCTGATCGGGCGTTCTTCCAAGCGTGCGCCGGTGTCGATGAATGCGAACTTGCTTGGCTCGAACTGCAGCGCGCTGATTTCGTAGTCACCTTCGGTGGTGCGCTTGGTGCGCAGCACGCGATACAGCGGAATGGCCAGATCATCAGCGTCGAGCGCCCATTGCAACTGCACCACCGGCGGTTCGCTGTAGGCGACCGTGACCGTCACGGCGCGGCCGTTGACGCTTTGCACGGTGCGACCTTCGGCACGGCCACCCGGCAGGTTGATGATCAAACGATCACCAGCCTTGGCCTGGGTGTCGCGATCGAGCGTGATAACCCGCCCCGCCACCGACGTGATCCGGCCGCCGACTTCGCGGCCTGCCAGCAACGAGTCAGCCACCGGGATGATGTGCCCAGGCAGCGGAATCACACCTTCCATGCCGGTCTTGAACGACACGGTGCGGTCTTGGTTGTTGCTGAGTATCGCCCACTTGCCACGGCGTTGAGCCTCGGAGGCTCGGGTGCACCCAATGGCGCTCAGCTCGGTCGGCCGGTCGCCGTAGCGGCGTTGCAGATCCAGGTCAGCGAACGGAATGACATCAGTGTCGTAGTTGTTCGCCGGGTTGTCGTAGCTGACAAGCGCCCGGGTGTAACGGGTCTTCGCCGATGCGCTGCCATAGGAGAACTTGCCGTCGATCACGTTCGACCGTGTGAACACATAGTCGAAGTCCTGCGCGCGCGGCATGTCCGCCTGCATCACCAACTGGCCCTGCGCCCAGTACGTCATGCCCCGGTAGATCGCCGAGATATCGCGCAGCAGCGACCACGCATTAGCCTTGCCCTGCAGGTTCATGTCGCAGAGGAAGCGCGGCTCCTGACCGCCGAGCCCGTTCGGCACCAGCTGGTCGCAGTATTGAGCGATGCGGTACAGCTCCCACTTGTCGACCATGAACGGCTTGATGCGTTTGCCCAGGCCAAACCGCTCCTCGGTGCAGATGCCGTAGGTGATCCAAGCCGGGTTATTGGTCCAGGCCGATTTCATCGAACCGTCCCAAGCCCCGGTATAGGTGCGCAGGATCGGGTCGTAGTTGCTCGGCACCATCCAGCGACGTGCCTTGCACTTCACTGTCACCGCCGGGATGTTGGTGAACTGCTCGGCGTCGAATTCGATGTAGAGCAGCGCAGTGTTTGGGTAGCGCAGCTTGGCGTCGATCACTTCGGTGTAACCGGCCACCAGCATGGTGTCGGCGATCTTGTTGGTGTTCTGGTTCGGCGTCAGGCGGCGCACGCGGATCTGCCAGCCAGTCGTTGCGGCCGGCAAATCGATGCGGCGCGATCGCTCGTAGCGCGTGGTGGTTTTGCCGTCGACCGCATCCACCAGCACCTGCTGATAGGAGCCGCCATCGGTAGCGACATCGATCGCGTACTCGATGCGGTAGCCGCCGACATTACCCTGGTCATCAGACCGTTGCAGCGCTGGCCAGGCCAACCGCATGCGCACGGCGGATAGCTGAGTGTTGGTGATCGAGCGCACCCATGGCGAATCGCTGCGCAGCTCGATGTTCAGCGAGGTCTCATTCTCCACGGACGGAATGCCAGGGATGTAGGTCTGATCCACCGAACCCGGCCGCCAGTCCCACTTCACGTTCGGGAAGTTGTAGTTGCCGCTGGCATCGCGGATCGGCGTGTTGTCCAGGTAGATGTCGTAATCGGTCGGGACGCTGTCGAACTCACCCTCGCCCACCGCGATCAGCAGCTTGGCCAGGTTGGTCGAGCGCAGGCTGTCGCTGGCTTCGGTCGGCGACTTCGGCTTGCTGCTGCCACCCTTCTCGCCGCTGATATCGATCTGTGCTGCTGCGCCCATGCTTTCCTCCAGGCATAAAAAAACCGCCTCTTGGGCGGCCTAATGGCATTTCTGTAAAGTCGTGATGATAGAATTCGCATGCTGAGCCCTCCTACGATGAGGCGCTCGACTCAGTCATCAAGGAAATAAGTACTGATGAAAAAAGCTCCAACTTGGCTACGAACAATCCTTTCGCTTCCGGTGTACGCAATTTCAGCCGTGTTGTGGATTTTCACTGCATACACAATCATCACCTCTTCGGTAAAAATGCTCTCCAGATATGTAACGCCTCAACAGATTGGTCAGGGATTGGCCGAATTGATTTTCGCTCTAGTGTTTGCTGCAGTTGGTAGCGGATTATGGATGCTTGCCAGGTACATTCGGACCTCAAACTTTAAGAAGCAACCGCGCCCTTCCGCCTCCCCTCAGTCATAAACTTTTTACACTTTGTCCTCAGCCAGGATGGAGGCTGAGATGATCATGCCACCCCAGCGGCGCTCGCCGATGCAGATCGGTACCGGGTTGCCGCTGGCCGTGGTGTTCTTGGCGCTGCCGAAGGCGTAGGACGGAGCGTTTTCAGGTGATGCGCTTTGCTTAAGGCCCGAGGCTTGGGGGCTGAGCATCTGGATCACGCCGCCGGCGACAAGGCCGATACCCGCGCCAATCAGTGGCGCACCAAATGGCGTGGTCGAAAGAAACGTACCGGCAACGATCAGAACAGCACCGACAATGGTTTGAATCAACCCAGCCTTCTTGCTTCCGTGGATGACCGGCACGATACGAATGTCGGTTGCGCCACCCAAGCCAAATTCCGCTTCGCCAACGTTCTTTCGATTGCGAAACACGGCAAATCGCATGCCCAGCCGATCAAGGCGCTGAATCTCCTCCTTGAACCCCTCAAGCGTCGCATTCAATGCTCGGAAGGCTTCCCAAGTCTGGCCAGAATCCAATACACGACGATGAACTCTGCCAAACTTGGCCGCAAGAGATCCAGACAGCTTGATCGTAGTCATCGGCTGATAGTGCGCAACGCTCGATTGCATGACTTTCTCCAGACATAAAAAAACCGCCCGAAGGCGGCTGATTGCGAATTGATTTACTGATAATCGACATACGGTCCGAGAAAGAAGCCGCTCATGTCTCCACTGATTCGGTAGAGGCTTTCTTTGCCACTTTGCACATTGGCAGAAATCGTACGAATGGCTGCCCTGCCGCACAGCCCGGAGCCAGCGAGACCTGCTCCTATACTTGGATTCCCCGGCGGCAGGTAAAAGGAGGCGCGTTGACCAGTGCCGATTTTCGCGGCCTTCCGGCCATTGACATACACGACGATGTCACAACCAGATCCAACCATTCCCGAGTCCCGGACAACCGTTACCTTGCCGCTTTCGCCGGCTGGCTTGGTCTGAAACGCGTACAGCTCATCACGCGGCACTGGATCAGCCTGGCTAACCGGAATAGCTGACGATGCACACCCAGCCAACAGCACTACCGCCAGCGCTCCTACGATCAATTTCATGCAGGTCACTCCTGTGGGAAATACATTAGTTCGCCAAGTGGTTAAAATAAAACCAACGGAGTTATAGATTTCCTTAAAGGTCAAACTTTTTCAGGCATGGCTCGGAGAACGTGACCTAGATCATGATCACCGTAGTTAACGACCCAACTGTTATCGTCCAGGCGTGCCAAATGACCTAGGCGCTTCCCTTCGGGGCAGAACAGAACGCCTTCCACCACCTCATACGTGCGTTCACCAAAGCGGATCGACCTACCTATCCCGTCGACCAAAAGACCGATCAACACAGTGGATGCACGATCTTTGTAAACGCCCCATTGGCCTTTCTCGTACGACCTCGACATGAATCCACCTTTATCAACCTAAAATTCGATCTGCAATCATTCCCTATCTTCAGCAAGCCATCAAGCGCTTACTGTCTGGGCATCCAGCGTGGATGGATTGCCAGTATTGATGAGCTAAGCATAAATAGTAGCATTTAGCCTTCACGCATTTTGAATTTTAATTGAATATGAGTTTTCAATGGGCGATTTGTTCAATCCACAGTGGTGGGTCAGTAACACGGTAGCTGCAGCAATTGGTCTTGCTTTGCCGGCATTACTCGGATTTTTTCGAGTGAGGCTCCACCCGCTCCTGTCACACGCTAAAGGTCGAGTTGGTCGTTACTTTACCGCCAAACGCATAAAGCGATTAAAGCTAATAAAATCGATTCGATTTGATAGCGCAAGAATAAATCGAGAAATAGTGAACAGCGGTATATTGCTAGCAATATTTATTCTAACAGCAATGGGTTGCGTAGCGAGCTTTGCTCTGGCCCCTACTGCTGTTCATGAGAGTTATTCTCTAGCGCTTTTATTTGGCTCATTTGCTGGAGCGCCAATGGTCTTCTTTGAAATTGCCTGGCTAAAATCCTCTAGCAGAGTCAACGACATATTAAAGTACAGAGGTAAAATTAAACGTCGCGGAAGGCGCATCTACTAACCCGTTTAGAGTTCTACCTGCTCACCCAAGGTCCATCCAATCACAGCTGACTTCTACCATTATTTAAAGGACTCCGGCTTGTCAGAATTGATCCTCACCTTCAAATGCTTAGGCCACACCCAACGTGATGACGGTTTGATTGGACGTTATAACCTGGAAATCAGCGATGTCCGAAGCGGCAAGACCGCAACGATCTCAGTTGAGCCAAGGCATCTCGCCTCAGCCCGAAGTATGAAGCGGATTCTATTGGATAGGTGCATGCTCTACTCCTCCACGCAAAAGCTGCATAATCAAATGCTACTTGAACTCTTTGAGTGATCACTCGAACAAAACCCACTACGGAACGACAACCGATTCCACTCTTATAGAAAATTAGCATGAAAAATATCCGACATAATGCATGGCTTTACATAGCTATAGACATTCGCAATTTTAGACAGTGCAAAATCGGTATAACCACAAGACAAAACCCTCACGAAAGAATTCTCGAAGGAAGAACTTCGAATCCATTTTACCTACTTTTCACGGCTTACAATCTTGCCTACTTAAACGTCGAAAAAGAAGAACTCGGAAGATTTGAGAGATATGTAAGAGGCAAAATAGGCTACCCGGTTTACAGAGTTGCTAGCGGCAACCTCTCAGAATGGCGTGACGAAGATCCTCGAAATGCCGAATTGGTAATCGACCACCACATCATAAATAGCTTTACCCATGACGGGAAAATTTTATTTGACGAAGATGGAATGCCCTGCGCGGAGGAATTTTGCAAAATAAAGTTCCCTTACAGGCCAGATC
>NZ_UTHA01000094.1 GCF_900582195.1 Pseudomonas viridiflava | reverse complement strand
TGGTAGAGGTTGGCGTCGAGCAGTACGCCGGATTGTTTGAAATGCAGATTGCCGTAGTACTGGTGCCAGGTGTCGCTCAGGTCCGAGGCATATAACGCGCCGCCGATGGGGCTATCGGTGAACAGGTCGGCGCCGAGAAAACTGATCCCGCCGGCTTCGGTATTGGCGCCATAGCCGTAGAAATCACCTTTGCCCGATGAGCTGTCCTGATTCTTGAACGCGGTGAAATGCCCGGCCACCAGATTGACGTGGTCGAACTCGGCGCTGTTGAGCAGGAAGCCTGTGGCGTACTCCGGTTGCAGGCGTTTGTCGGAGGTGTCGAACACCGGGGTTTCCACGGTCATCTCACCGAAGGCGAGGGTGGTGCGCGAGGCTTTCAATTTGAGCGCGCCGCCCGCGCTGGAGTAGTCGCTTTCACTGCGACCATCGCTGTCGACCGGCAGCAGCCCCGTCCCGGAATGGCCTTTGCCACCGTCCAGTTTCAGCCCGGCGAAGGCGTGGGCATCGATGCCGAAACCCACTGTGCCGGGAGTGAAACCGGATGAGAAGGTGCCGATAAAGCCCTGAGCCCATTCCTGTTTGTAGTTTTTGCCGGACGGTGAGGGCGAGCGATAGTCGTTGCTCAGGTAAAAGTTGCGGCTGAGCACTTCGCTTTTGGCATCGTCGAAGAAACCGCTGGCGTGGGCGGTGGTGGTCAGGCCGCAGAGCAGCGCGAGGAGGGTGAGACGCGAAGGGGCGCGGTCGATCATGGTCGGTGGCCAGCGGCAATTAAGATGGCTGGGATGATCGAGTGTTTGCAGCGCGGGAGATTGAGCGGATGTGCTCAATGAATGGCATCAAACGAAACCCTGTGGGAGCGAGCTTGCTCGCGAAGGCGGTATATCAGTCAACATTTTTGCCGGCTGATACTCCGCTTTCGCGAGCAAGCTCGCTCCCACAGGGTTTTGGGTTGTATGAGGCTTTTGTGACTGGAGCAGAAACCTGTGCCAGCAATTACGGTATGTCAGGCAACATTTTTGTTGCCTGACATACCTTTTCGACCGCGTTACGCCAGCGGTGGCGTGCGTGGCGGGATCTGGCGTTTGCTGCCGGTCGATTCAAACGCGGCGGCGAAACGCAGCAGGTTGGAGTCGTCGTAAGCGCGGCCAGCGAAGGTCAGGCCGACCGGCATGCCAATGTCGGCCATCACGCCCATCGGCACGGTCACGGTCGGCACGCCGAGGTGGCGGATCGCGAGGTTGCCGTTGGCCACCCAGATGCCGTTGCTCCAGGCGATGTCGGCCGACTCCGGATTAACGTCCGCGTCCGCCGGGCCGACGTCGGCGACGGTCGGGAACAGCACGGCGTCGAGGCCCAGCTTGTCCATCCAGTCCTCAAGATCGATACGTCGAGTCTGCTCCAGACCGCGCAAGCCATCGGGCACAGTGGAAATTTCATTCCACGGCGTGATGCCGCGCTCGGCCATGCGCACGTATTCGTCCATGCCTGCCGCCAGATCGCCTTCACGGTTGGGCAAGGTGCCCGGGTCGTGCGGGAAGATTTTCGGCCCGTCGACGTCAACCAGTCGATTGAGTTTCGGATCGCCGTTGGCTTGCAGAAAATCGTCGAACGCCCACGCGGTCAGGTCCCACAGTTCATGGTGAAGAAACTCTTTCGAGACCAGCCCCCGGGTGAACACGGTCGGGGCGCCGGGGCGGTCGCCTTCGCAGTTGGAGACCAGCGGGAAATCGGTTTCGATGACTTCGGCACCGGCGGCTTCGAGAGCCTGACGCGCCTGCTTCCACAAGTCGATGACGGAAGCGCGGGTGTTGATGCGCTGGCCGGTCGGGCCACCGATGCCCGGTGCTTCGCTGGTGCCGGCTTCAGGGTCGGCATTGATGAACATGCGCGGTACGGCGAAACGCTTGCCGGCGAGTGCTTTGGCGTCGGCGGCCAGGTCGGCGTAAGCGGCGGGGCGCACCTCGGTGACGCTCGGGATCGGCACCCACGGTTGCAGGCGCCAGAGGTCGCCACGGGTGTCCGGGTCTTCGGCGACGACGATATCGAGGACTTCAAGCAGGTCAGCCATGGTCCGCGCGTAAGGCACGACAACGTCCATGGTCGGCGTCAACGGCCAGTTGCCGCGCACCGAGATCACCCCGCGCGACGGCGTGTAGGCGCACAAACCATTGTTGGACGCCGGGCCACGCCCGCTCGACCAGGTTTCTTCCGCCAGACCGAACGCGGCGAAACTGGCGGCAGTGGCGGTGCCGGCACCGTTCGACGAGCCGGAAGCAAACGGCGCGGTCAGGTAATCAGCGTTGTAAGGACTTTCGGCGCGACCGTAAACGCCGCGTTGCATGCCGCCATTGGCCATCGGCGGCATGTTGGTCTTGCCCAGGCAAATCGCCCCGGCCGCGCGCAGGCGTTCGATGGTGAAGGCATCGCGATGGGCGACCAGATCGGCGAAGGCCGGGCTGCCGGACGCTGCCGTCAGGCCCTTGACCAGATAGCTATCCTTGGCGGTGTAGGGAATGCCGTCGAGCGGGCCGAGGGTTTCACCTTTGGCACGGCGCGCATCGGAGGCCTGTGCTTCGTTCAACGCTTCAGGGTTACGCACGACCACGGCATTCAGCGCGGTGGGGGTGTCGGCGCCGTCATAGGCGTCGATACGTGCCAGATAGGCCTGCACCAGCTCGACTGCTGTGGCCTGTCCGGACTCCAGCGCGGCGCGCAGCTGGGCAATGGAAACTTCGGTGACTTCGATCATGCGGACACCGCCATTTGCGGTTGGCCAAGGTTTTTCCTGGAATAGGTGTTCATATTGGTTCTCGTTGCACAGCTATAAGCGACAAGGTTAAGACTGGCGCCTATTTAACACCAAGCGGCGTGCGGAGTAATCGACGGGATCGATCTGCCGCCGATTTTCTACCTTACTGGCCCCCACAGGGACTTATGGAGTTCACATAAGACAGGCATGACCTCGGCCGATCACAGCACGCCGTACTCCCGCGCCACAAGGCTTGTGCATTTTCTGTGAGAGCTTCAGAAACGCCAGGTCACACCACCGCCAACGATGTGCAGCGCGCTATTGCGATAATTCCCCGACAGCGTCTGCCCATTGCGCTTGGTCTGCTGCACGTCCATGTCACCCAGCCAGACCAGCGTGTAATTGAGGTTGAGGTCAGTGTCTTCGGCCAGTTTGTAGCTCAGCCCGGTTGCCAGCCGCCAGTTCTCGCTCATCGGGTTGTCGACGGTGCGATCCTTGTCCTTCACGGCGGAGCTGTCGTAACCCACGCCCATGTTCCAACGCAGCTTGGGGCTGATCTGGTTTTGTGCGCCGATCGACAGGTGCCAGGTGTCCTGATACTTGCGGTCGACCGAGCGGGACACATCGCCAGCGGCGCTATCCACTGACACCCCGATGTCGGCAAATTCGCTCCAGTCCTGCCAGTTCACCGAACTGAGCAGCGTCCATTGTTCGTTCAATTGATGGGCGATGCTCAGGGTCGCGGTCTGCGGAATGTTCATGTCAATTTCAAGTTCGTCGACGTCCAGCCTCGACAGCGCCAGATTGAGCAGCGGATTGCGCACGCCGTGCACGGAGGGAGAATCCTTGAACTCCAGTTTGACCTTGCTGGTGTAGGCCAGGCCGACGCTGGTGCGCTCGTTCACCTGATACCGCAGGCCGAGGTTGATCCCGGTGCCGATGTCGGTGTCCTTGTACTGCAACTTGCCATCCTCCTGAAACGGCGTGCCCGGCAGGAAGGCGTTATTGTCGATGGCCATTTTTGTGTAGTAGTAGCCGTAGACCAGACGCGGGCCAATGCCCATCGACAGGTCGTCGGTGATCTTGTAGGCGAAGGTCGGCTGCATCGAAATGCCGATCAGCGTCGATTCCTGGCTGAAATAGCGCCCGGCCCAGTCATCGTCGTATTTCACGCTCAGGCCAAAGTTGCCGTACATGCCGAAGCCGATACTGGCGCGGTCATTGAGTTCATGGCTGATAAAGAAACTCGTGCCCGGCAGGATCGGCAGCGGATTGCCGCCCTCGTTGCCGGAGAAGTCATTGTCGCTGTCACGATCAAAACCCAGGCCACCGAAAATGGCCTGACCGGTGAGGCTGATTTGCGTGCCTTTGAGTGCAGCGATGCCGGCCGGGTTACTCATCAACACGCTGGGGTCAGTGGCCAGCGCGGCGGAACCGGCATTGGCCAAGCCTGCGCCTTCCTGACCCGCTTCATACAGATCGATACCACCTGCCAACGCCTGACCACCTGAGCCAGCCAGCGCGAGAATAATCAGGGAATGCGTAGATTTCATCCCGGCGTCCTTATCAATGAAGATCAGCCTTCAGGTTTAGTCGGGAATTGGCTGGAACACCAGTCGAGACGATCGGTCGTTTGTGAACTAGGCTCAGATCGGTTCAACGGTAGCCCAATCAGGAGAGCCGAAATGGAAGACAAACCGCTGATAGCGTTTCACAGTTCCAGAGCACTGCTGGACGTGCTCATACGTGCCGGTCTGATTACCGTGCTGGTGCTGTTTTGTTTCGACATCTTCCATCCGTTTCTCAATGTGATGCTGTGGGCGTTGATCCTGGCCATCACTTTGTATCCGCTGAATCAGAAACTCGGCGCCAGACTCGGCAATCGCTATGGCTGGGCCGCGATCGTGCTGGTGCTGCTCGGGCTGTTGATTCTGATGGTGCCGCTGAGTCTGCTCGGCGCTTCGGTGGCTGACTCGGTGAAAGTCGGCATGCACACGCTGGAGGCGGGCTCGTTCGAGATTCCGCCGCCGCCGGCCAGCGTCGAAACCTGGCCGCTGATCGGTGCGCCACTCTTCGGCATCTGGCAGCACGCTTCGCAGGATCTGAGCTGGGCGTTCAAGGAACTGGCGCCGCACCTGAGCAATTGGGGCAAAGTGCTGCTGCATCAGGCCGCCGGTGTCGGCGCGGGGATTGTGGTGTTTGTCGTCGCGCTGATTGTCGCGGGCCTCATCATGACCCACGGCGAAAGCGGTCACCGCACCGCCGTAGCCATCACCACCCGGATTTCCGGTCCGGTGCGCGGCCCGCAGATCGCCGAACTGTGCACCTCGACCATCCGTGCGGTGGCGCAAGGCGTGGTCGGGATCGCCTTTATCCAGATGCTGTTGATCGGCGTCGCGCTGGTGATCATGGGCATTCCGGCGGCAGGCATTCTCGCCTTGATGGTGTTGCTGTTAGGCATCATGCAACTGCCGGTACTGCTGATTACCATACCGGTGGTGATCTATGTCTTTGCCCACGACGGCGTCAGTGCCGGCACCGTCATATTTACCGTGTGGATGATCGTTGCCGGGCTCTCCGATAACGTGCTCAAACCGATGCTGCTGGGGCGCGGCGTCGCGGTGCCAATGCCGGTGGTGCTGATCGGCGCGTTGGGCGGGATGGTCACCAGCGGCATCATTGGCCTGTTCACGGGGCCGGTGATTCTGGCAGTCGGCTATGAATTGTTCATCGGCTGGGTGTATCAACCCGCCGATGTCAGCCGTGTTGTCGAAGACAGCCCAACGGAAAATCTGCCGTGACACTTATCACCGCGAGGGAATCTGACAACCGTTCATCGCTCAACTACGCTGGCTTACGTATCCCTCTCTGACACTTGGGCGTAAGGAAACAGGCGCATGCAAAGCAGGCTGCTGGCGGTTTGGATGGTAGTGTTTGCGGCGCTCTGGAGCGGGCTCGGCTGGGCGTCCGATGACGCCGCAAAACCGGCCGACGAAGCGGTGGAACTGAAGGTCGCCAACCGCAGCATCATGCTGTTTCGCGCGACCATTCTGGGGGAGGCTCCGGCCTCGCGGGTCAAGCGAGCAAAAATGGTAATCAGCGAGGCGCTGGACGAAAACGCGACGCTGAACATCACCACCGACTCGATCCAGAACAGCTATATGGTGCTGATCGGTGACAAGCGTGCCTTCATTGTCGCGCCCAACGACATCGACAGTCTCGAATACTCATCAGTGCAACAGGCCGCCGAAGGCGCCGCTGAAAAACTGCGCCAGGTGGTCACTGAAACCCATGAAGCGCGCAACTTGCAGATGATCCTGCGCTCTCTGGGGCTGGCCGCCGTGGCCACGCTGATTTACGTTGCGTTGCTCTGGTGTCTGGCATATTTGCGCCGCAAGTTGCTGGCAAAACTCCCCGCACTGATGGATCGCCATACCCGGGCGCTGAAAGTCGGCCGCGTGCAACTGATCGATTCCAACTTCCTCTATCCCTTGGTCAGCCGTTTGCTGCTGTTGCTGCGCTGGCTGCTGATTTTGCTGCTGACGTACGAGTGGCTGGGTTTTGTCCTGTCGCGGTTTCCCTACACTCGGCCGTGGGGTGAAAGCCTCAACAATTACCTGTTCGAACTGGCCGGGTATTTGTTGCAAGGGATTGTCGATGCGATTCCGGGATTGGGCGTGGCCCTGGCAATCTTCTTTATTGCCCGTGGCGTCACCGCGTTTACCCGAAGGATCCTGCGGCGCATGGCGATGCCGGGCACATTCAGCTGGTTGAACCATGAAACCCTGCAACCAACGCAACGCCTGACAGCACTGGCGATCTGGCTGTTTGCCTTGGCCATGGCCTATCCCTATTTGCCAGGCGCCGGCACCGACGCGTTCAAGGGTTTGTCAGTGCTGATCGGTCTGATGATTTCCCTCGGCGCGACCAGCGTGGTCGGGCAGGCGGCGGCCGGTTTGATCCTCACTTACACGCGCACCTTGCGCCCCGGCGAGTTCGTGAAAATCGGCGATTACGAGGGCACGGTCACCGAGCTTGGCATGTTCACCACACGGATTCGTACCGGTCTGGGTGAAGTGCTGACGCTGCCCAATTCAATGATCACCGGCACCGTCACCAAGAACTATTCGCGCACTGTGCAAGGCCCCGGTTATGTCGTCGATACGGTGGTAACCATCGGCTACGACACACCATGGCGCCAGGTCGAGGCGATGTTGCTGGAAGCGGCGAAACGCACGCCGGGCGTTCTCGAAGAGCCGCCCGCACAAGTGTTCCAGACCGCGTTGTCGGATTTCTATCCCGAATACCGCCTGGTCGCGCAGGCCATCCCGAGCCAGCCACGCCCGCGCGCAGTGTTGCTGAGCATGCTGCACGCCAATATTCAGGACGTGTTCAACGAGTACGGCGTGCAGATCATGTCGCCGCACTATCTGGGCGATCCGCAACAAGACAAGTGGGTGCCAAGAGACAAGTGGTACACCGCGCCTGCGCAAGCACCGAAGGATCAGTGACCGCCGCAAAAAGGGAGTTCGCCCCATGCTGGAATTTATCCTTCACGCCTTGCGCACTGACCCGGAAATCGCCGTGTTTCTGGCAATTGCCTTGGGCGTTTTTATCGGCCGGATTCGTATCGGTAGCTTTCACCTCGGCTCGGTGGCCGGTGCGCTGTTGATGGGCTTGCTGATCGGCCAGATCGGTCTGGAAGTACCGGCCGGCTTGAAGTCGGTGTTTTTCGTGATGTTCATCTACGCCGTGGGCTTCAAGAGTGGCCCGGAGTTTTTCGGCAGCCTCAATCGCGGCACGCTGAAACTGGTGCTGCTCTCGGTGGTGCTGTGCGTCACGGCGTTGGGGGCGATTCTATTGATGTATTCGGTATTCAATTTCGACGCAGGATTCACCGCAGGGCTCGGTGCCGGAGCGTTGACCGACACGGCGATCATGGGCACCGCGACCAGTGCGATCAATCAACTGACAATCGATGCAGCGTCCAAGGCGCAACTCAACAGCCACATGGCGATTGCCTACGCGATTACCTATCTGTTCGGCACCATCGGCTTGATCGTGTTTGTCGGCAGCATTGCGCCGAAGCTGCTCGGCGTAAACCTGCGCGAATCGGCGCGGGAGCTGGAGCTGGAATTGGGCATCGCCAAGGAAGAAGAGGCGATCACCGTGCCCTATACGCGCATGGTGGTGCGCGCCCACCAGGTCGCGGAAAACGGTCAGGCCGACGGGTTGCGCATCATCGATCTGGAAAAACCCCACGAATCGCTGACCGTCGAGCGGGTGATGCGTGCCGGAAAAGTCATCGAACGTGACGAAGACTTCGTACTCATGGCGGGCGACGTGATCGGCGTTTACGCCTTGCGCGATGCGGTGGGCAACCTCAGTCACTGGGTCGGGCCGGAGATCGATCATCCCGAAGCCTTGTCGTTTCCGACCCGTCAGGTGGACATCGTCCTGACCTCGGCGGAGTTCGCCGGTAAAACCATTCATCAAGCCAAATCGCGCCTTGCCACCGATCGACGCCTGGGATGTTTCGTCAACAACATCAGCCGTCAGGGCTACGACTTGCCGTTGCTGCCCAACACCGTGCTGCGGCGCGGCGATTTGATCTCGCTGACCGGGCGCACCGCCAGTGTCGAAGCCATGGCCCATCGGCTGGGCCGCATCCGCAAGAACAACTACAAAAGCGATATCGCCATGCACACCCTGGGCATGGTGCTCGGTTCGTTGCTGGGGTTGTTGTCGACCCACATTGGCATGATCCCGGTAGAACTGGGGATCGGTGGCGGGGTTCTGGTCGCCGCGCTGGTGATTGGCTGGTACAACTCGCGCCACCCGGAGATCGGCGCGTTGCCGCCAGCGGCGCAATGGGCGTTTTCCGAATTCGGTTTGACTGCGTTTGGCGCAGTGGTCGGTTTGCTTGCCGGGCCGGCAGCATTTGCCGCAATGAAAGAGCAAGGCCTGGCGCTGTTGCTGTCCGGTGCGGTGGTGACGATTCTGCCGCCACTGGTGGCGTTGTACTTCGGCCGCTATGTGCTGCGCCTGCACCCGATGATTCTGTTTGGCGCGTTGGCCGGGGCGCAGACGGAAGCGGCGTCGATGAACAAGATCATCGAGCAGTCGGGGAGCAACACCCCAGTGATCGGCTTCACGGTGTGCTATGCGATTTCCAACGTCTTGCTCGCGGTGTGCGGGCCGATCATCGTGTTTGTCGTCGCCGGCTAGGTTCGCTTGTCAGAAGCCGCTCTCTCGCATCAGCACCGCGAGCACATGGGTCGCGCCGTCAGCGAGCAGGCTGCGCCGCTCGCCGTCGATTTTCAGATGCCCACGGGTTTCGCGCAGGTTCGGCAACGGCTCATCGAGCTGAATCAACACCTGAAACAACGCGCTGCTCGGAATCAATGAATGTTCCGCATTGGTGGTCGGCACCGGGCCGCCAAAGCGTGATGACAACATGCGGTGCGACAGCTGACTGGCGCGGGTACTGCCGATCTGCACCACGCGACCGCTGAGCGGCGTGGTCTGGCCATCCGGATAAAAGCGCACGCGATCGCCGGTGACCATGCGATGCACCTGATCCTGCGCAACATACGCGTCGATCTGCCAGCTGCGCGGATCAATCAGCATGCCCAGCGATTCCTGACGGCCGACCCATTGCCCCGGTTTCCAGTCGGGGTTGACGTCCAGCCACACCCCGGCAAATGGCGTTTGCAGGTTGAGCCGGGCGATTTCCGAGCGCGCGGCGCGGGCTTCTTCGAACTGCACGTTGAGACGCTGACGGGTCACGGCGTCTTCGGCCAGACCTGCGGGATCGGCGATCAGCCCCGACAGTCTCGCTTCATAACTGCGCGCATTGGCTTCGCTGGATTGCAGGCGCGAGGCGATGTCCGGTTCATCGAGGGTGATCAGGGTTTCCCCGGCCTTGACCGGGCCGTCCGGGTGAATCGATTGCAGGCGCGCCGGGTAGGGCGCGTACACGCGCAATTGATGCTCCGCGCGAGCCACGCCGACTGCATCGATCTGCGTGCGCCAAGGTATCGCCAGCCCCACTAGAATCGCAGCCAACACAGCGTAGAACGCCAGTTTGCGGCGACCGGGAATCGCCGCCCGACTTTTCCACCAGTGGCCCAGCTCACGCATCACCGGCAGGGCGATAAACCACGAAAGTTCGACCATGAACAGGAAGATCCCCAGAACCTTGAAGAAAAACAGATAGACCGCCAGTGCGATCCCCAGAAACAGCAGCAATCGATATACCCAGGTGATGATCGCGAAGGTCACCAGCAAACGCCGTTGGCCGCTCGGAAACGTTTCCGGCCAGTCTTCCTGCAAGCCCAACAGATTGCGCCGCAGGGTGACGCGCGCCAGCGCCGAAGCGCGTTCATGCAGGTTGGGAAAGTCGAGCAAATCGGAAAGGATGAAATAGCCGTCAAAGCGCATGAACGGACTGGCATTCAGCGCCAGTGACAGCAACCAACTGGTGGTCGCCAGATACAGCAGCGCATTGCGTAAGGCACCCGGATCACACAGCGCCCAGCCCAGCGTCGACAGCCCGGCCAGTGACAACTCGGTAACGATCCCCGCAGAAGCAATCGCCAGTCGTTGCCGCGACCGACTGAGTTTCCAGCTCTCGCCAGTATCGGTGTAGAGCATCGGCCACATCACCACAAACGCGATGCCCATGTGCCCGACGCGCAAGCCCAGGCGCGTCGCGACCAAGGCATGGCCGAGTTCATGCAGGGTTTTCGCGACGATCAGCGCCAGTGCAAAACTGAACAGACCCTCGGTGGAAAACGACTCGACCACGGCGTGGGTGAACACGTCCCACTGCTGCAACACCAGAATGATCCCGAGCAGGCTCAGGCTCAGCACGATCATCCCGGTGAGCGGATGAAACAGCCAACCCAGCGCTCGCGCCAGATACTGCAGCGGCTGTTGCGGACGCAGCAGCGGAATGCGGAAAAACAGGTAATGGTGCAGCCACCAGCGCCACGTCAGCCAGCTACCTTCCTCGCTTTTGCTCTTCAGGCGCTCCAGCGCAGCGGGGCCGGCGCGCAGCAACTGATGCTGTTCCAGAAACTGGCGGAAATCGAGGACTTGCTCGACATCCGGTTTCAGGGCGGTGTCGTCGGCAATCTGTTCGCTGATCGTGCGTGGCGACTGACCCCAGCGCAGCAGGCACTCGAATTCCAGCCAGCCGATACGGTAGAACCGGTTGATCACCGTATCCTGAATCACCCACGCCGGTTCGCCGTCGCTGCCGTGGGCTGCTTCGCTCAGGCGCAAGTCTTCGCGCAGGGGCGGCACCGGCAGATCCGTCGGGTCGAGCATTACCAGCCACTCCAGGCACGCAGCGTCGCCAAGGGCCGGCGCAGCAGGTAATAACCGAGCATCACCCGCCCGCCGTAAATCTTCGCCGTGCCGTGCAGGCCGAGGCGTGCGTGCTCCGGGGCGCCCTCAATGCTGGCGAGCAAGCGGTAGGCGACCACGCCTTCATCGCTGGGCCGCGCCTGATAACTGGTTTCCAGAATCTGCCCTTTGAGTGGCGTCAGCGGATAGGCGGTCAGAAACAATGTGACCTCGGCGCCCGGTTCAAGGGCGATGGCATCGGCCACGGCCAGTTGAATCAGCATGGCCGGTTGCGTCGGGTCAGCCACTTGCAGGATGCGCTCGCCGGTCACCACCGGTTTGCCCAGCCAGTCATTGGGGTCGCTGAACACGGCAACCCCGGCTTTTGGCGACGGCACTTGCGTGCGTTTCAGTTGCGCCTGCACCGCTGCCAGTTCGGCGCGACGCTGTTGCGCCCGACCGGCGAGCAACGTCAATTCGCTTTTGCTCTGCGGGTTATCGAAGGCCCGTTGGCTGGCCGCCTGCAACTCGGCATCCGCCACTGCGACCTCTTTGCCGAGCACTTCGGCGCGGCTGCGCAGGGTGGTTTCGTCGAGCGAGAACAAAGGTGTACCGGCGTCGACCGGTTGATTGGGCCGAACCTGAATCTCTTCGATCACGCCATCAATCGGTGAGCTGATGATCTGCGCCTGCCGCGAAACGATTTCTGTCGGTGCCAATGCGCTTTGGCGCACCGGCAGCAACAGCAAGGCACCCAGCACAATCGCCGCTAGCAGCAGTTGCTTGCGATTCGGCCGCCAGCGATTGAAACGCTTGCGCCGAGTCAGTGCGGACCAGCAATACGACCAAGTCGCGACCAGGCCTTTGAGGTGTTGCCACAACACGGCCGGCGGTTCCTGCTCGAGCAAGATGATCAGCATGCCCAGCCGCTGCCGGTCACGATCCTGTACCGGCACACACCACAGCCCCGACGGCCACCATTCGTTCCAGCCTTCGACGATGTCCGGTGGTGGCGTGACGCTGTCCTGAGCGATCCACACCGGTTCTGCGTCGGGCACCTGTGCCGCGACCCAGCGACTGGCACGGCGCAGCCAGACCAGATAAGGCGAATCTTCGCTGGGCCGCGACAGGCCCGAAACGTTCAGCAATTCCAATGAAGATTCGCGTTGAGCAAACACCAGCGCCTGATGAAACGGCAGTAACGGGTACAAGTCGTTGGCCATGCTGAACGCCAGACTGTTCAGCGAGTCGGCGGCCATGGCTTTATCCCGCAATGCATCGAGTTCGAGCAGCAGGTGAGGGTGGGGCAACGGCTCGTTCATGGTCATGGGCGCGCGTCTTGCTCGAACTGCGCGGTGCCGCTCATGCCCGCCACCAGGTCGGGATACTTGTTGTCGAGCTTCGCTTCCAGTTCCACGGTTTGCGCCACCGCATCGACGCGAGAGTTGATGCCGCTGACATGCGCCGGATAGGTCTTGCCGGTTTCATGGATTCTGACTTGCAGCGGCAAACCGGGCTTGAGGGTTTTCAGCAGGTTGGACGGCACGTTCAGGCGCACTTTCAACGCGCCGTCACTGACCAGATCGAACAGTGGCGTTCCGGCTGATACGGTTTGGTAAGGCTTCACGTAAACCTTGGCCACACGCCCGGAAAACGGCGCGAGCACCTGGCAGTAACTGCTTTGCGCCGCGCCCATGGCCCGCGCGCCGTCGGCCTTTTGCACTTCGGTGTTGGCCATCGACACTTCGATATCGCCCACCGCGTTGAGCTGGCGCAATTGCTGTTTCGCTTGCAGGTTTTGTTTGGCCATCGCCAGTTCTGCCGCCGCGACTTTCGCGCGCGCTTCGGCCTCGTTGCAGTTGAAACGGGCGAGCAATTCGGACTTGGCGACCTGTTCACCGAATCCGGCTTTCAGTTCGCCCAAAGTGCCGGCCATTTGGCTGGACAGGGTGGTTTCCAGTTCGGCAGCCAGCAGCACGCGAATCGCAGTGGCGCTTTCCAGTGTGGGCGCCGAAGAGGTTTCTTCAGCATGGACAGGGAGGATCAGACTGGCCAACAGCAGGGCCCCGAAACGGGACTCAAGGGCGATTTTGCGCATTCGGCGTTCCTTGCGAAGAGGCGAGCAGGCGTTGTTGTTCTTGTTCGTTCAAGGTGCGCTGGATTTCCCGGGCCAGGGTCTTGATGTCGTGTTGCGAGATTTCCTTGGGCAGCACGTCCAGCCCGACCGAGTTGTACATCCGCCCCCACGCGGCCTGAGCACTGGAGAACGCCGCTTCACGCTGATAGCGCGAGAGCAGATAGCGACCTTCGGAACGGATCACTTCCAGTTCCGAACCCAACGCCCCGGTTTTCGCTGCTTGCGCATAGTCGAGCAGGCTACGATCGACGCGCAGGCTGTCTTCGGCGAACTCCACTTCCTGCCGGGCCAGTTGATAGCGCAGGGTGCCGACCCGCACTTGGGTGAGAATCGCCATCGACAACGCCACGCGTCGGGTGTCGTCGGTTTCGCCCTGGGATTTTTCTGCGGCGTTCAGCGACGGCAATTGCAGCAGGCGAATCAGGTTCATCGACACTTGCAGACCGGTGCTCATCCAGTCGTTGTTGTAGAGGTATTTGTTGGAGTCGTATTTGTAGCCGAAATCGACGCTGACATTCGGCCACAGCTGCGCCTTGGCAATCTCCAGATCCTTTTGATTGACGCGTTTGCGGTACCACTCTTCCATGATTTCCGGGCGGTTCTCCAGCGACAGCTGTTCCAGCCGCGCCATGCTATGACGGACCTCTGGCAGCGGCGGGTCGGGCATGTCGGCGAGGATCATTTTCGAACCCGGTGGCAGCGACATCAGCGCCGACAGCTCAGCCTGAGCGAACTCCAGATCCTGGCGGCGCACGGTCAGCAGGTAGATCGAATCGAGCAGTGCGCGCTGGTAGGCAAGGATTTCCTGACGCGGCAACAGACCACGGGTTTCCGCCTGCCGGGCCGAGGTCAGTGCGGTGTGGGTGCGCATCAGCAGCTTGTCGACTTCCGGCATCAAACGCTGGGCGCCGAGCGCCCGCCAGTAGGCGTTACGCACGTCTTGCAGGACGTTCTGCGCGACTTTGCGCCGGCGCTCTTCGGCCATGAGGATCTGGTCGGATTTCTGTTGCGTGCGGTAATAGGCGACGCCGAAATCCAGCAGGCTCCAGCTCAGACCCAAACCGTAGACTTCGCGATAGCGCTCTTCCGAGGTCGATGGACGCAAGCTGACCTGACGGTCTTCGATGCCGATCGAGGTGCCGCCGGAATCGTTGTCACGCCCGGCGTACCCGGCCGAGGCGACCAGACGCGGGAGCATTTCGTGACTGGAAACGTCGCGCAGATCCGAGGCCAGCGCGCTTTCCATGAGTTTGAGGCGGTAGTCGAGGTTGTATTTCAGCGCCCGCGCAGCGGCTTCGTAAAAGGTAATCGGCGCGGTGACGGGTTCCTGGCCGGAATACATGCGTGACTGGTCGGCAATGATGCGTTGACGGTTTTCTTCATCGGTGGAGGGTTTCGGCTCCGTTGATGAGCAAGCACTGAGCAACAGTGCGGAAGCGATGGCGGTACTGAGAAGCCGGGTCGCATGTATACGCATATTCATTCCTTTGCATTCTTCGAATTATCTTCAGGTCGACAGCGTTACCGTGGCGTGCGCCGCTGTGCTGCATCGCGCAGTTGCGCGCTGAAGCCCTTGCCCCGTGGTTTTTCCTGTTGTTTTTCAGCGTGTGCCGGGCTGTGCGTCATGTCGGCCGGGTTCAAGGTGAACAGTGATGGATCGCTCAACAAGCCATCGGCACTCAGCCCGGTACGGCCCTGACGCCCTTGAATCCACAGCAGGTCCAGTTCACTTTCGAGGCGGCTGGTGCGAACCGCTTGCTGGACGAATTGCCCCGGCACCAGGCCCAGACCGTTGCCCACTGATTCGCTGGTGAACTCGCCGACTGCCGCCAGACGCAGGTTGCTGCCATCGACGCCCCAGGCCGAGAGTTCGGAGATTTCAGCGGCGCGCTCGACCACCGGGGTGACGAAGATCGCCGGTTGTGGATCAGGAATCAGGAAATTGCGGTTCAAGGTGTTCGGATCACGCTCGAAGTTGTTGCCGCCGGGTGCCGGTATGAACGGCGTGGCGATGTCGAGGGTGATCACCAGTTCGGCCTGATCGCTGGCGCCGGCACGGTCGTTGATGGTGTAGGTGAACACGTCGCGCAGAATCTGCCCGAGACCGGCGGCAGCGAGGACGGCGGGGTTGTTCTGGTCGATGGTGTAGGTGTAGCTGCCGTCGGCGTTCAACACCAGCGTGCCGTAGAGGCCGATGATTGGCTGGCCGACCACTCCGGCGCTGCCGCCATCCGCTTCGGTACCGGTACGAATACCGACCACGACAAGTCCGTCGTTGTTATCGACGTCGCCATCGTTGGGCAATACGTTGCCGGTGGTTTGCGGGGCAGGGGACTGGTCGCTGGCAAACCCGCTGTCGTTTTGCGCGACCGGTGCATCGTTGGCGCCCTGAATCACCACGGTCAGGCGCGCATCGGAAGTCGCGCCCGCCGTATCGACCATGCGATAGGTGAAGGTTTCGCTGAGGGTTTCGCCCGCAGTGCGCAAGGCTTGTACCACAGGATTGTTGTTGTCGATGACGTAGGTATAACTGCCATCGGCGTTCAGCGTCAGTTGCCCGTAGAGACCGATCAACACCTGTCCGGCACCGGTTGACTGGCCGGCCTGATTGCTGACGCTTTGCACCTGTTTGCCTTCGCCATTGGCGACGCTGTCGACGTCCGTATCGTTGTCCAGCACATTGCCCGTGGCGTTACTGCCCGGCGTGCCATTGTTGACACCCCCGGCTTCGACCGCCGTGGCGCTGTCATCGACGGCGACCGGGGTGTCGTTGCGCCCGTCGACGGTGATGCGCAGTTCGGCGGTGCTGGTATCGCCCCAGCGGTCGACGATGGTGTAGCTGAACACTTCATTCAGGGTCTGGCCGCTCTGACGCAAGGCCTGTACGGCAGCGAGGTTATTGTCGACGGTGTAGCTGTAGCTGCCGTCGGCGTTGATCAGCAGGTCACCATACAATCCGCGCAGTGAAGTGCCGACGCTGCCGACCGTACCGATTGCGTCGACGGTGCCGGTGTGAATGCCGATCACCGACAGCGGATCGCTTTCGGCGTCGGTGTCGTTGTCCAGCACATTACCGCCGGGGTTGAGACCGGGTTGATCGTTATTGCTGCCACCGGCCTCGATCGCCGTCGCGGTGTCAGTGTTGGCCACCGGCGCAACGTTACGGCCACGAATGATGATGTGGATTTCCGCTAGATCAGTCTGCCCGCCACGGTCACTGACTTGATAGGTGAAGCGCTCGTTGAGAAATTGCAGCGGCCCCAAGGCCAGAACGGCCGGATTGCTCGAGTCGAGGTTGTAAGTGAAGCTGCCATCGGCGCCGATGATCAATTGCCCGTAGAGGCCGTTGATCAACGTGCCGTTGCTGTTGTCGGTGCCTGCGGTGACCCCGGCCAGACTGCCGCCGGCGTCTTCAGTGCCGAAACGGATGCCGGTGACGGTTTTGCTGTCACCCTGATCAACGTCGGTGTCATTGGGCAGCACGTTGCCGCTTGGGTTGACGCCGTTGCCGTTGCCGTTGTCGGCCACGGCCAGTGCGGTGTCGTTGGCCGCGACCGGCGCATCCCAGGCGCCGTCGATGCGGATGCTCAGTTGCGCGGTGTCGGTAGCCCCGGCGATGTCGCGCAGGCGATAGGTGAAGGTTTCCACCAGCGAATCGCCGACTTTCAGCGCCTGCACCGCCGCGAGGTTGTTGTTGACCACGTAGCTGTAAGTGCCGTCGGTGTTGAGGGTCAGGGTGCCGTACAAACCGTTGAAGGTTTGCGCGCCGACAACGCTGGTGAAGGTACCGCCGGCCGCTTCGCTACCCGTGCGGATACCAGCGACCAGTTTGGCGTCGTTGGCATCGACATCGTTGTCGTTGTTCAGCACGTTGCCGCTCGGGTTGACCCCGGGCGTGCCGTTGAAGGTTCCGCCGGCCTCGACCGCCACGGCACTGTCGTCGCTGGCGATCGGATTGTCATTGGCCCCGCGCACGGTGATGGTCAGCGTCGCGCTGCTGGTGGCGCCGGCCAGGTCGCGGATCTGATAGGTAAAGGTTTCCGTGAGGGTGTCGGCATTGCTGCGCAGTGCCTGAACCTGCGGATTGAGGTTGTCGACCACGTAGCTGTAACTGCCATCGGCGTTCAGGGTGAGAACGCCGTAGGTGCCATTGAACCCGCTGCCGATCAGGCCCACCGAGGAGCCTTGATTGACGCCGATGACACTCAGCACTTCGCCGTTGCCGTCGACATCACTGTCATTGCTCAGCACGTTACCGCTCGGATTAGTGCCTGGCGTGGCGTTGTTCAAGCCGCCAGCCTCAACGGCGGTGTTGCTGTCGTTCTGCGCGATCGGGGTGTCATTGCGCCCTTGAATTGTGATGTTTAACGTCGCGCGATCGCTGGTGCCGGCGGCGTCGAACACCTCGTAGCTGAACGCATCGAGCAACGTATTGCCGGCGCGCAAGGCCTGCACGGCGGCCATGCTGTTGTCGAGACGATAGCTGTAGCTGCCGTCGGCATTCAGTGTCAGCCAACCGTAAGTGCCGCGCAGTTCCGTGCCCAATGTGCCCGCCGTCCCGGTGCCAGCCTCTGAGCCTGTGCGCACCGAGGATACCGCGCGGGTTTCGCCGTAGTCGTAGTTGGGCAGGTCGCCCGGGACTTCGCCGCCGTCGACATCGCTGTCATTATCCAGCACGTTGCCGGTGGGATCCTGGCCGGGCTGGCTGTTGTTCAAACCGCCGGCCTCGATGGCTACGCCGGAATCATCACTGGCAATCGGGTTGTCGTTCTGTCCGCGAATCAGCACGATGATTTCTGCGGTGTCGGTTTCCGGAGTAGCACCGACGCCATCGCTGACGGTGTAGGTGAAACGCTCCGAGAGCAGGTCCGCGCTGCGGCGCAGGGCCTGCACGTCGGGGTTGCTGTTGTCGACCTCATAGACGTAGCTGCCGTCGGGGAAAATCGTCAGCGTGCCGTACAGCCCGGCAATCACCGTGCCGCCGAGATTCACCGCGATCGGCGTGCCCGGATCGCCACTTGCACCGGACTTGATCAACGTGACCGTCAACGGGTCGCCATCGGGGTCGGTGTCGTTGGCCGTGACGTCGCCCGAAGGGTTGACGCCCGGCGTCAGGTTGTTGATCCCGCCGGCTTCGGTGGCGACGGCGATGACGTTTTGCGCCACGGGTGGATCGTTGACGCCGTGTACGGTAATCACCAGCTGCGCGGTGTCGGTCAGGCCGGTGGTGTCGGTCACGCGGTAAGTGAAGAACTCGGTCAAAGTCTGCCCCGGCGCCAAGGCCTGGACCGCCGCATTGGTGCTGTCGACGTCATAGAAGAACGAGCCATCGGCCCCGATGCGCAAGGTGCCGTAGAGACCGGCCACCACGGTGCCATTGGCAGAAGTGGTGCCGCCGGCCACGCCACTCAGCACGTCGACGGCCGGGTTGTAGGTGGCTTCGCTTTTGTTGATCACGCCGTTGACCAGCAACTGGCTGCTTGGCTGATCGTTGGCATCAACATCCTGATCGACGCCGTTGCCGCCGGGCTGGGTGATCGGCCCGGGGCGGCTGGGGAACTGGATCACGTTGCCGCTCGGATTGCTTTCCGAGGCGGTGCCATTGCTCGAAGCGGCTTGTGCCGACGCCGCATCATCGCTGGCCACCGGGTTGTCGTTGGTGCCCTGAATGACGATGCGCAGTTGCGCGACATCGTCCAGCCCGCCGGTATCGGTCAGCCGATAGCTGAAGAACTCGATCAATTGTTGACCGGCGCTGAGCCGCTGCACCGTGGCATTGGTGTTGTTGACCACATAGCTGTAGGTGCCATCGGGATTGATGGTCAAGGTGCCGTAGAGCCCGGCAATCGCCGTAGCGCCGCTGACGGCGGTGAAGTTGCCGGCGCCGGCCTCGGCTACCGGGCGAATACCGGTTACGGTGCGGGTTTCCCCATTGGCGACGCTGTCGACGTCCAGATCATTGCTCAACACGTTGCCCGTGGCGTCACTGCCCGGTGTGCCGTTGTTGACGCCGCCGGCCTCGATGGCCACACCGTCGTCATCGACGCCTTGCGGCGTGTCGTTGGCGCCCTGAATAGTCACGCTCAATGTGGCCGTCGAGGTTTCACCGGCAAGGTCAGCGAGGATGTAATTGAAGTTGTCCTGCAAGGTCTGGCCCGACACGCGCAGCGCTTGCACGGCGGCGTTGTTGTTATCGACGACATATTGATAGGAACCGTTGCTGCCAATCACCAATTGGCCGTACAAGCCGTTGATTACAGTCACACCGAGCACTGGCGTTTGAATGCCGGCGCCGGGGCCGACGGAGACCACGTGCAACTGATCGGCGTTGGTGGCGATGTCGACGTCGGTGTCATTGGTCAGCACATTACCGCGCGGGTCGATACCGGCGGAGGCGTTGTTGGTGCCGCCAGCCTCCAGTGCCGTGGCACTGTCGTTGACGCCGACCGGGTTGTCATTCACGGCGGCGAGGATGATTTGCAGGGTGTCGGTGTCGGTCAGCGCATCGGCTGCCGTGCCGGGAATACCGTCGCCATCGGCATCGCCGTAGTTGCCACGGTCGTTGCTCAGTACGGTCAGGGTGTCGGTGCCGTTGAAGTTGGCGTTGCCCAGATATTGCAGGCTGGCCAGCGCGGTGTTGATGTCGGCGAGGTTGCCGGTCAGGGTCATGCTCGCGGTATTGGCCCCGCTGACCGTGACACCCGGCACGGTTGTGCCGAGGAACAGCGTGCCGTGAGTGACCGTAAGAATGACGCTGATGGCGCGATCGTTGATGTTCGGATCGCGGTCGGCATCGGAATCGGCGACGCTGATTCCGCCGATATTCAGCACCACGTCTTCCAGGCCGTTTTGCGTGCCGGGGAGGGTGTTGACCGGGGCGTCGTTCTGTTCGACGTAACCGGCGTTGGCGCTTTGTGTATCGGCATCGCCCAGGGTAATGGTGATCTGGCCGAGGGTGCCGGCATCGCTGTCGACGCGCACGCGCAGATCACCCACCGGTTGCGGATAACTGACCAGACCCGCCGGCACATCGATACGGAACACGCCCAGCGGCAACACGCCGAAATGGTACTGGCCGTTGGCATCGGTCGTGGTCGTGAACTGCAGGTTGTCGGCGCTGGTGTCGAGGCGCCCGTCGGCACCGGCCCAGGTCAGGGTCACGGTTTGCCCGGCCAGACCGGTGCCGTCCGGCGTGGCGCTGGCGGTCGGGCTGGCAGTGTCGTTCCACAAGGTGCCGGTGATCACGCCGAGGCCGGCGGTGTCGCGCAAAATGTACTGGTTCGGGCCGACGGCGCTGCCATCGCGCTCACCGGTTGTGCTGCCATCAACCCCGACGCTGTTGCCGCCCCAACTGGTGAAGTCTTCCGGCAGGCTGCTCCAGGTCAGCGTGGCGTTGCTGCTGGCGACAATCGTCGAGTTGGGCAGGTCGACCGAGTAGCGCACCTGAATCTGCGCGCCGACATCCAGTTGATCGAAATTGACACTCAAACCGCCGCTGGTGCTGAAACTGATCCCGGCCGGTAGATTGCCCGGGCCGTAACTCACGCCATTGATGCTAACGCTGAGCAGGGTGTAATTGCTGCCACCGGCAAAGCCGTCGCTGATGCGCGCATCGAACGCCGGCAGGCCGCCGTTCTGGGTAAAGCTCAGCTGCACCGTGGCGTTACCAACGGTGCCGCTCGGGTTCGGGTTGAAATTGATGATCTGCTTGTCGAGACCGCTGAAACTCGGTTCAACCACCCGTTCAAACACCGTGTCACTGACCGCACGCCCGGCGCCGTTGACGATTTCCTGCGCGGTCACCGCCAGTTGCGCACCGGCAATATTGGCGGCGATGTTGGTCACGCGCACATTGAACTCGATCGAGATACCTTCCAGATCATCGTCGTCGCCATTGCCGTTGACCACGTTGCCGAGGTTGAACGTCACCACCTGGCTGCCATCGGGGTTGGTGATGACGGTCAGCCGGCTCGGGTCGAAGATGCCTTGCGGCGCCAGTCCGGACAGATCCGCATTGATCGGCAGGGCCTCAGGGCTGTTTTCGTTGCCGTTGATATTGAGCGAGCCGCCGACGATCAGGTTGGCATCACTGCTCAGCCCGCCATTGGAAATGAAGGCGATGCGCAGGGCATTGACCAGTGCATCCGGCGAGATGAACTGCAAGCCGTTGGCCAGGGTGATCTGCACCTGATAGTTGGGGTTGTTGCCTTCGGGCACCAGCACCACCACGCGGTAGCGAATCACTTCGCCGACGGTGACTTGTTCAACGGTGGCGGTGGTCGGGTTCGGCGCCGCCGTGTCCGGCAGACCACCGACACGGGAGATTTCGATGGCCTGAGCCACAGGAATCAGCAACGTCGACAGGTTGCGGTAATCGTTGAGGGTGCCGCCATTGAGTGTGCCGTCGACACCGGTTCGTTCGCCGGCATTGCCGCCGTCGAGGCTGGTCCATTGCACGCTGGCAACGTTGGCGATATTCGACAGAGCAGCGGCGCTGGCGTTGACCACGCCGCTCAGTTGCAGAACGATGCTGCCGCCCTTGGCGATGTCGATATTGGCACCGCTGGCCGTGCGCAACTGGCCATTGACGATCTCGAATGCCACACCGCCGTTGTTGGTCGCACCGTTCTGATACAGCACACCCACCAGCGTGACGTTGCTGAGCTGGGTCGGCAAGGTGTCGAGGAAACTGATGTCGAACGCACTGAAATCAGTACTGCCATTGCCGTTACTGATGGTGATATTGAAAGTCACCGTGTCGTCTTGGTCATACCCACCCAGACCCGAGGTGGAAGTGATCACCTGATTGATTTGCAGGGTCGGTTCGCGCACGGTCACCGTCGGCTGGCCACCGCTCAGGGCAACGTTGCGATCCAGCGCCACCGCGCCGTTCGGCGTGTCGCCATCCGGGTCGCTGTAAACCAACTGCGCATTGTTTTGCAGCGAGACGTTGGCCTGGTTGGCAATCACGTTGTTGGCCACCAGTTGCAGACGAATCACGAAGGTGTTGTTGCCGGTCTGGTTGTCCGCCGAAACGCTGGAGACGCTGAAAGTCCAGCGTCCATCCACGCCATCGCCGCCCAATGCGCCGCCAATCCCGGCAAAGCCACCAACCAGCACGCTGCCAGCGAAATCGGCGCCGAGCGCGCCACTGCCGGCACGGGTGGTGATGATCTGGTAACCGAGACCACCGTTGAAACTGGTGTCCAGGCGCATGCCCGGTGGAATCAGGTCTTCGATGCGCAGGTTCTGCGTGGTGCCTTCGGGCAGGGTGATGACGATGTCGTAGCGCATGCTTTCGCCGACCACCAGATCGCTGCCATTGGTGTGGCTGGCGCTGGAGTCGCCATTGTCCAGTGTGCCGTCGGCAAAGACTTTGCTGATAACCGGCGCGGCAATCTGCTGACTGGCCAGGTCGGTGAGGTCGGTCGGGGTGAAATCGGTACCGCCGTTAACGCTGGCGTAATTGCTCAGGGTCGCGGTGGATTGCAGGCTGCGACTGGCCTCAATGGTGGCGCTGACCTCGACGTCATAGCTGATTACCACGACGTTGGCGCCGCTGGTATCGGCCGCCGTGCCGCTGCGCCCGGCCAATAGGCTGGCCTGGCCGCCAGCGTCGAGGAAGGTGATCTGGTTACCGCTCACACTGTAATCGGTGCCCAGCACCAACAAAGTGCCGTCACCGCGATAAATCTGCAGATTGGCCGCCGCCAGACTGCCGCCGACGAAGCTCAGCCCGGAGGGCAGGGTGATGCTGGTGCTGACGTCAAACGCGCCGCCGCCACCGCTGTTTTCAATGGCCGTCACCAGGCGCAAACGGTCGGCGCCGTCGATGTTGCTGATGTTGCCGTCGACCGCCGAAAGGTCGGTAACGCTGCCATTGAAGGGCACACCGGTGCTGCCCGGTGGGTTCCAGCTACCCGTGGTGCCGGTCACCGTGCCGTTGGAACCGGAGACCACGCCGTGCTTGATATTGAGCACCGGCTCGGCGACCGACACGATCGCGACGACATCGGAGGAAACCAGCGTGCGGTCGGTGAGGGTGGTCTGCTGGCTCGATTGTGCGAGGACGTCCAGCGAGCGCTGGTCGGCAAACGGCTGATCGCCAACCCGGACCGTGAAGCGAAGGACGATGCGGCTGCCGGTGGTGGTGTTGGTGGCAAAGCTGCCGAAATCGAACACCACCGAGTTGCCGTCGGCGCTGGTGACGCTGACCACGCCACCAGCATTGGTATTGCCCGGGCCAAGCTCCCACTGGCCAATGTCACTGCCCGAGCCCCAGGTAATCCCGCTGACGTTGAACAACGGCAGCGGCAGGTAGGCAGTGAGTTTGAATTGCTCGTAATCCCCGGTGACCAGGTCGTAGCTCAGCTCGAAGGTCACTTCATCGCCAGGGCGCAGTTCACCGTTGCCTGGCGGTGCGCCGTTATTGACCTCGACCAGATTGATATCGACGTTGCTGGTCGGGATAACGCTGGTGGTGGTCGAACCGTCGGTCTCGCTCTCGCCCGTCAGGTTGAAGCGATCGACCAGCAGCGTGCCGTCTGCGGTGGCGGTGTTGCCCAGTTCGTCACCTTCGTTGATGTCCGGGTGCGGGTTGCCTGAAGGCGGTTTGTAAGTCTGGCCGACGATGGCCGAATAGCTCAACACCGCAACCACGGCGCCCTGCAAGGTGTCGTCGAAGGCCAGATCACCGTTGAGCCAGCCGCGAGTGTTGCTGAACGCATTGCGCAGCGACTGGGCGATGTCGAACACCATCGAGGTGCTGCCATCGGCGTTGTTCACGACGCTGGTGACCAGGGTGATGGTCTGCACGACGCCGTTGATGGTCACTGTCAGAGTCGGCGTGCCGCTGAGGGTCTGGCCATCGCTGAGTTGGTCGCGGATGACCAGTTGGCCTTCGTTGAAGAAATCCTTGCCGAAGGCGAAGTAGTCGGAAATCGCCAGGTTCAGGGTGTATTGCAGGGTGTCGCCGGGACTGATGCCGCTGTGGCCGATGTCGTTCTGCATCGTCGCGGTTTTCAGCAGCGTGATCGATTTGGCGATGAACTGCGTGCTCTGGCCGGTGCCGCTGAAATCGATAGTGGTGTTCGGTGCGGTGACGTCGCGAGGATCGAGCGGCACCCATTGCCCGGAAGCGGTCGGCGGGCCCAGGGTCACGGTCACCGCGTCGCCGGTGACCGGGTTGATCACCGGCTGGCCGTTGGCATCGACTTCCGGCACGTAGAACGCAACCACAGTGTCGGTCTTTCCAGAGAGGCTGTCGTAGGCGACGGTGAACGAGTTGATGTAGACGTCGTTGGCCGCGATCAGCACAGCGATTTCTGCAGCATTGGTGACCACCGTGCCGTCGTGCAGGGTGATCGAGGTCAGCCGGCCGCCAGCACCGGGGGTAATCGAATTGACCTGGATATTGTCTGGCAGGGGCTGGGTGACGACGACGTTGGTCAGGGTCTGGCCCGGCGCGGGTGTCGCCGACAGGGTCAGCGTGCGCACGTAGTTGGGGCCGGTGGCAGTCTCGCCCTCCGGGGTATTGATCGTTTCGCTGACGGTGATCACCGTCGGGTGCACGACGAAAGCCGCAGTGCCGGCCTGGATCAGGCTCGGATCGTTGGTCGGGTTGTCCAGCGCGTCATTGCCGAATTCGAAGCCGCCACTGGCGCGGATGGTCAGGTCGGGGCTGCCATTGGAAAACGCCGTGTCGGCCAGATTGCTCAGGCTGGCGGTGATCTGCACGCCAATCACCGGTTGCTGGTTGGTGACGCTGGCGAAAGGCAACTCGATCACCACCAGTTTGTCGCCGGCGCGCATGCCGTAGGTGGCGGCGTTGATGATCAGGAAGTTGCCGTTGGCGTCTTTGGCCAGTGGATGCGTGGCGTTGCCATTGGCATCGAAGGTCACCACGTGACTGATGAGGTTTTGCCCAAGGTAGGTGGCCGAAATGAAATTGACGCCGTCGTCGCCATCCTTGCCGGTGACCGGCATCGCCAGGTTGATGAATGGCGCGTAACCCACCTGGGTCGAGGTGTTGCTGAAGTTCACGGTAAACGTGAAACGGTCGCCAAGCAGCACATCGCTGCCGCCGGTGGACACCGTCGCGGTCGGCGCGGCATCGGCCAGCAAACCGTCGAAATGCGCCATGGCGAGGCTGCTGATGGCAATGCTCTTGTCGAGATCGCCGACGCGGGTTTCCAGGGTCCAGTCGCCGCCGGCCTGGCTGCTGCCGGTGTCGTTGCTGGAAGCGCCGACATCGGCGCCGGTCCAGCGTGCCAGTTCGCTGACGAGAGTTTGCCCGGCCGCACCGGCGCCGACATCGCAACCGTAGAGCTGAACGTCCGCGCCTTGGCTCAGGTTGTTGCGCCATTGTTCGAGGGTCTTGCCCAGCGAATCGATGTTGTCCGAACTGACCGTGCGGTTGCCCAGGGTGAATTGCCCCGAGGCGCCGTGGGACATGATCTGGATCGAGTCGACCTTGCCCAGTTGCGCCAGCGCCGCAGAGATCGCGGCCAGACCGTCTTCGCCGACATTCACCACGATCGCGGTGACATTGCCCGGCAACTGCGCCACCAGTTGATCGCGGTTTTCAATGCGGCTGTCGATCACTAGCAGACTGCGTGCAGCAGAGGGCGCTGGCTCGCTGGCGCGGCCCTCGGTGGGCGTGGTGTGAGGAACCTGGGCGTCCACAGCTGCTGGCGGCGCAGCGGGATCGCTGTGATGTTGATCGGCAGCCGCCGAAGCGGCGGCGCCGTCGAACAGAATTCTCGGTTCCAACGCCAGTGACTGACGTTGCGGGCGCCAATGGGCGCCGGACAATCCATTGCGTGAACCTTGCATGATCGGCCTCGTACTGCCTGCTGAATCCATCCAATGAGTACCGACGCCAAGCGACGGACAAATTCAGCGTAGGCCGTTTCTTACAGTTTTCCAGCGAACTTCAGTCACTTGCGGCGAGGCTGAATAACAGCCTATGGCCATCAATTCGCGCTGTGTCTGTGCGCATTGGCGCACAGCAAGGGTGAGGTCTAGGCTGGTCAGTCAGTCGCCCATGCGACGCAACGCCAACGCAGGGACAGGAGCGGAACCGATGAAAGCCCCAGCCAGTATTGTCTGCCTGATGTTCACGCTGGTGCTCGCGCCGGGAGCCCGCGCTGAAGATCCGCCAACTGCACCCGCTGCCGAGGCCCCGCACGATGCGCCGTTGATCAACCCGCAAGTGGTCGACAAGCTCATCGACATGGGCAACTACCTGCGTAGCCTGCCGAAATTTCAGGTCGACGCCCAAATCTCCCAGGACACGGTTCTGGAGTCCGGGCAGAAGATCAAGACTGAATCCGTCAACACCCTGAAAGTGGTCGGTCACGATCGTTTGTATGCGAAAAGCGAAGGCGATGTGCGCACTCGCGAGTTCTTCTATAACGGCAAGAAGCTCACCCAGTATTCGCCGTACCTGAAGTACTACACCACCGTCGATGCGCCGGCCACCGTCGCGGAAACCCTGCACAAGGTCGAGAGCTACTACGGTGTGCAGGTACCGATGGAGGACCTGTTTCTGTTCGGCAGTGATCAGGCGCAGATCGATGCCTTGAAAGCCGCACTGTACGTAGGGCCGTCGGTCATCAAGGGCCAGCTCTGCGACCATTTGGCCTTTCGTCAGGAAGGCATCGACTGGCAATTGTGGCTGACCCGCTCCGACAAACCCTTGCCGTGCAAACTGGTGATCACCACCACCGACGAGAAGAGTTTTCCCGAGTACAGCGCGGTGTATCAGTGGAACCTCAAGCCGACCATCCCGGACACGCAATTCACCTTCAAACCGGGCAAAGGCGATGTGGCGATTGCGTTTAAACAAGTCAGCGATCAGGGAGGGCAGTGATATGAACAAGTCGATGACGTGGAGTCTGTTGTTATCGCTGGCCGCCGCCACTCTGCTGACCGCCGGTTATGTCGCCGAAGCCGATGCCCGGGGGCAACGCGCTCAGGGACATGCCCGCGCCAACGTCAACCGCGCACCGGCGCCGAACGCGCAACGGGCGCAGCGGATCAATGCGCCGCAACGCGCCAATCACGTGAATGCCGGTAATCGGGTCAATTCGGGCAATCGGGTCAATGCCGGCAACAACGTCGGCAACCGTACGTACGTCAACAACAGCAATCGCAACGTCAACCGTAACGTCAATATCGACAACCACCGTGATGTCGATATCGATGTCGACGGCCATGGCCGTTATGGCTATGACGATCACTACCACCCGGTGGCGACCGCAGCGGCAGTCACGGCAACCGTCGCGGTCACGGCGGCGGTGGTAGGGGCAATCTTCACTCCGGCGCAAATGCCCAGCAGTTGTGTGCAGGTGATTCGCTACAACGTCGCGTATATGCAGTGCGGCTCAACCTGGTACCAGCCGCAGTATCAGGGCAGTGATGTGACGTATGTGGTGGTCAATGCGCCGTGATCAGGGTTTCGGTACCCAGGGTTGCATCTGCGCGAGCATGCCACGGCCGCCACGGCGCAACCCGGTGGCCAGGGTCAGCCACGACAGGTCAGTGATAATGACGTGTGCGGCCGGGACAAGCCGCACTTCACCGGCGGTGCCGCCGGCCGGGCCACCGTCCGGCATGAAAATCGTCAGCCAGTCATCCACGCTTTCGACGATCAGGCACAGGCGAAAGCCTTCGCCCTCGGCGATCATGCCGACTTTGGAACCGTCCTCGTTTTCCAGCCCGGCAAACCGCGCCGTGGTGTCTTTGAACAACTGGTAACCGGGCAGGTTGCTGAGCAGCTTGTTTTCCGTGGCCTCCAGCGCCCGCGCCGCCGCAGACGTGCGTGCCAGCAGCCCGGCGAGAAAACACAGCACGATCAGACCCAACAACGTCGCCACACTCACCAATGTCACGCCCGCCACGTCAAAGCCCTTGAACATCGGCAACAACTTCTCGACCGGCCCGCGCAGCAGGTGGATGGCTTTTTCGATCAGCACGACAATCAGCACCAGCGGCAGGATGAACAGCAGCCCGCCGATCACGGTGGTCTTGATGAACTTGAACATGACGGCTCCTTGAATGACGTGCGACGCCGGTTCAAGGCTAGCTGATAAACAAGGGATGAGCGGCGCCGCGCCCTTGCTGCAGATGGCACAAACCCGGCCAGTGCCGGGTTTGCGGTTGTTGCGCGGAATCAGTCAATCCTTGGATGCTGCTGCGCCAGTTCCTTGCGCTTGGCTTCCAGCGCAGCGATTTCAGCGTCGATGTCTTCGATTTTCTGTTCGATGTTGTCGTGGTGTTCTTGCAGCAGTTCCTTGGCTTCTTCAAGGTCGGAAGCGGCCGGGGCGGCACCACGCAGCGGTTTGTTGGCGGTTTCTTTCATGGTCACCCCGGTGGCCAGACCGACCACAGCGATGACCATCAGGTAATACGCCGGCATGTACAGATCGTTGGTGGTCTCGACCAGCCAGGCGACCACGGTCGGGGTCAGGCCGGCGATCAGCACCGAGACGTTGAACGCTGCCGCCAGCGCACTGTAGCGAATGTGCGTGGGGAACATCGCCGGCAGGGTGGAGGCCATGACGCCGATAAAGAAGTTCAGCAACACGGCCAGCATCAGCAGACCGGCGAAGATCAAACCGATCGTGCCGCTGTTGATCAACATAAACGCCGGGATCGCCAGAATGAACAGACCGATGCTGCCGACGACGATGAAAGGCTTGCGGCCAATCTTGTCGCTGACGAAGCCGATCAGCGGCTGCACGAACAACATGCCGACCATGATCGCAATGATGATCAGCACGCCACGGTTTTCGCTGTAGTGCAGGTTGTGCGACAGGTAGCTCGGCATGTAGGTGAGCAGCATGTAGTAGGTGACGTTTGTTACCGCCACCACGCCAATGCAGGTCATCAGGCTGCGCCAGTGCTTGGTCGCGACCTCCTTGAACGACACTTTCGGGCCACCAGCCAGGCCTTCGCGATCGCCTTGCTCAAGCTTTTCGACGTGCTGCTGGAACGCCGGGGTTTCTTCCAGGGCGTGACGCAGATAAAGGCCAATCATGCCCAATGGCAAGGCAAGGAAGAACGGCAGGCGCCAGCCCCATTCTTCGAACTTGGCTTCGCCCAGCGTCGTCGAGATCAACACCACCACGCCGGCACCGAGGACGAAACCGGCAATCGAGCCGAAGTCCAGCCAACTGCCGAGGAAGCCGCGTTTGCGGTCCGGTGCGTATTCGGCGACGAAGATCGACGCGCCGGTGTATTCACCACCGACCGAGAAACCCTGGGCCATTTTTGCCAGCAACAGCAGGATCGGCGCCCAGATGCCGATCGAGGCATAGGACGGAATCAGGCCGATGGCAAAGGTGCTGAGCGACATGATCACGATGGTCGCGGCGAGGACTTTCTGCCGTCCGTACTTGTCGCCCAGCGCGCCGAAGAACAAGCCGCCCAGCGGCCGGATCAGGAAAGGCACCGAGAACGTCGCCAGCGCGGCGATCATTTGCGTGCCGGGGTCGGCGCCGGGGAAGAACACTTTGCCGAGCACATAGGCGACGAAGCCATAGACACCAAAGTCGAACCATTCCATGGCATTGCCCAGCGCGGCGGCGGTGATCGCCTTGCGCATCTTGGCGTCGTCGACAATGGTGATGTCGTTCAGGCCGATCGGCTTGACGGTTTTTTTGCGTGATTTCATCCGGGTCTTCTCTTTGCTGATCCATCGTACAGCGTAGATGCCATCTTTTTGATGGCGCGTACTCTTTGGCTCAGATACATGAGGACACGAAATAATTCACTGCTCGGCGCTTTTTTTCCTTGCGCACCTGTGTGGGCGCTGCAGAAGGCTGCGATCTTGATCGTTCCCACGCTGATCGTTCCCACGCTCTGCGTGGGAATGCAGCCGGGGACGCTCCGCGTCCCAACAAGATCGCAGCCTTCGGCAGCTCCTGCAGAGGATGTGTGTTTACCGGCGGATGGCCGTATACGATTGCCGCAGGTCGCTGGCCCAGCCATCCAGCACCACTTTGACGTCGTCGGCAGTCAGCACCTGCTTGTCGTTCTCCAGCGGCACACCGGTGCCTTTGCGCACCACCTCGGCAATCACTTCGCCGGTCGAACCGTCCTCGAAGGACACCTCGGTGGCCACTTCACTGTCCTGATCGCGGATGCCGGTGGCCGTGCTCACACCGGCCGCGACGAGGGTGACCGGCAGCCATTCATAAAAGCGCAAACCCTGGGTGCTGGTGGCCACTTGGGTGATGGCGGGGCGCACCACCAACGTGTCCGGCCCCGGTTGATTGACCAGATGCATGACCTTGCCCAATTCCAGCCTTAGCGCAGCGTCGTAGTAGTCGGTGACCCCGGACAGCGTGCTTAACGGAATCCGCAGCGTCGGCTCGGCACTCGGGTAGAACTGACTCGGCGCCAGATACACCTGAGTGTATCGACCTCGGGCAAGTGCCGGGCTGACCCACGCCAACACCGGCTGCCCGGACGGCGACCGGCGCTCGGTCAACACGCTGTAGTCACGCAGAAACCCGGCGTGTTCCGGTGTTTTGCTGCTGCACGCCGCCAGGCTCAGCGTGGCGACAATGGACAGCGACAGTGAACGAATGCGCGACATCAAACGGCTTCCTTGTTTTGCGTCATGTTGTCCGAGCATTCGATGTGCAATCGACCGTGGGCCATGATCCAGTTCATGAGATCGGCGGTGTTGACGCTGTGCACGTATTCAACCCAGTGCGCATTGGTCGGGCTGAAATGCTCGAAGTATCGGCGCAGCACTACCGTGCTCTGATCAGTGGAAACGCCCAGGCACGATTCCTGAAACACCACCGGTGTGTCGGGGCCGAGCGCGGCGGTGCGTTGGCTGAGGATCAAGGGACGACTGCTGTTACGTCCCTCGGCGCAATGGTTGTCGTTCAATAGCTTCATGCGAACCCCCTGGATTGGAATGGCCGCAGAATGCCCGCGCGGTTTTGCCAGAGAATGTCCGCTTGATGTCTGGTGCGTAGAAATGTTGCTCGATTGAAATAAATGACCCGGGCGGCGAAATGGCTTTAGATTGGCTTTTTTTGGTGCATGGATTCTGTAACTGTGAGCAGACTGCTGTTCGTCGACGACGACGTGGAAATTCTCGCGCTGCTGAAGAAATTCTTCGTGCAGCACGCCTATGAAGTCGACGTGGCGCCCCATGGCGAGGCTATGTGGGCGGCGATCGCACTGAACCGTCCGGACACGATCATTCTTGATGTGATGATGCCCGGCGAAAGTGGCCTGAGCCTGTGCCAGAAGGTGCGCGCACAGCTGGGCATTCCGATCATCATGCTCACGGCCATGGCCGAGCTGAGTGATCGCATTGTCGGTCTGGAACTGGGCGCGGACGATTACCTGACCAAACCGTTCGCCCCGCAGGAATTGCTCGCCCGAGTGCGCGCCTTGCAGCGCCGCGCCGGTGAACAGCGCAATCCGGTCGAGCCTTCACGCCCGGTGATCGGCTTCGCCGGTTGGCATCTGGACATCACCTGTCGCGAACTGCGCTCGCCGGAGAACGTGATGATTCCGCTGTCCGGCGGCGAGTTCGATTTGCTGGTGGTGTTCCTCGATCATCCGCAACGGATTCTGACCCGTGAGCAACTGATCGACCTGACCCACGGCCACGGCCATGACGCCTTCGACCGCAGCATCGATGTGCAAGTCAGTCGCTTGCGCCGCAAGATCGAGCCGGACAGCAAACGCCCGGACCTGATTCGTACCGTGCGCAACGGCGGCTATCTGTTCACCGCCAAGGTCAGCCGCCCGTGATCCGCCGGCTATTTCGCGCCGATACACTGCGCCGGCATATCGCCCTGACCATCATTGCCGCGATGATCGCGTCACTGGCGCTGAATGCACTGTTCGTGCAAGTCGCCGGCATCTGGGCGCGACCACCGATTGAACGCACTGGCCTGCTCGAGCAGATTGCCGCAACTACGCGGGTGATCGAGGCGGCCCCGGCTAACCTGCGCCCGCAACTGGCTGCGGCGGCGAGCAGCGCCATGCTGCAAGTATCGTGGCAAGCACAACGCGCGGACTTCGACCTGCCCAGTGACGGGCTTCGCCTGCCAGCGAGCCGGGTGCCGGTGCTGGAGCAACTGCTGGGGGATGATCGAAAAATCGAGGTGTTCAACCCCGGCGACTGGCCGGACGACAATCCTCGGGCGCATTACGCTGCACTCGTGCAGTTGGTCGACGGTAGCTGGTTGTCATTTATCCCGCCCGAGCGCAGTTGGGGCCTGGAATTTGGCGTGCGTATCGTCATCGTCATCGCGTTGGGGCTGATTGCCACGCTGCTGGTGGCCTGGGTCGCGACGCGCCAGCTGGCCAACCCTTTGCAGCGTTTCGCCAGCGCAGCAAAACGTTTCGGCACCGACCTGCGCGCACCGCCGATCAAGCTCGAAGGCCCCGACGAAATCCGTCAGGCGATCATCGCCTTCAATACCATGCAGGCGCAGATCCAGCATTTCATCGCCGAGCGCACGCACATGCTCGCGTCGATCTCCCACGATTTGCGCGCACCGCTGACACGCATGCGTCTGCGCAGTGAATTCATGGAAGACCTCGATCATCAGGGCAAACTGATTCGCGATGTGGAGGAGATGCAATCGATGATCAACGCCGCGTTGGCGTTCTTCCGCGAGGACACCCATCGCGAGCAAATCACTGCGTTCGACCTGTCGGAACTGCTGCAGACCATCGTCGATGACTACCGCGATCAACACTTGCACGTCGATTTCGATGGCCCGGCACATCTGGTGTATGACGGCCGCCCGCTGGGGATCAAACGGGTGATCGTCAATCTGCTGGAGAATGCGCTGAAGTATGCGCAGCATCCGGGCATTGCATTGACGTGTGATGAGTACTCGATCCGCATCGAGGTCAGCGACGACGGTCCGGGGATTCCCGAGGCAGCCCTTGAGCAGGTTTTCGATCCGTTCTTTCGCCTCGAAGCCTCGCGCAATCGCGACACCGGCGGCGTTGGCCTGGGCCTTTCGGCCGCGCGGGCGATCGTGCGGGAGCAGGGTGGAGAACTGACGTTGAGCAATCGTGGCGGCCGAGGGTTGCTGGCTCGGGTCGAGTTGCCGCGGAACGGATAGTTG
>NZ_UTHA01000199.1 GCF_900582195.1 Pseudomonas viridiflava | reverse complement strand
CACCACGCCCTGGCGCGCCAGCCAGGGCGACATGACCCGGTCGAACGGGTCGATCAATTCGCGGAAACTGCCCGCATCCAGCAAGGCGCGGACGCGCTGGCGGGCGCCGAGTTCGATGAAGCTGTGCTGTTGAGCAAGCGTGCGGTATCAGTCATGGCCGACCTCCTCAAAACCCTGTTCCATGCGCAGTCGCACCACGCCCGGCGTCGCGCCGAAGTCATGAATATCGATGCTCAGCGCAGGCGGCATCTGGCCGTCGAACATGCGTTCGAACAGGTGTTTCCAACGCAACGAGGCGCCGTTGACTGAGGTCACCACTTCTATCGTCAGATTGCCCGGCTGTCCGGTTTGCAGCAGCACTTCCAGAT
>NZ_UTHA01000200.1 GCF_900582195.1 Pseudomonas viridiflava | reverse complement strand
ACTGGTGTGGCCGGTGCTGCTCAGGGCCAGGTGTTCGCCGGTGGCGATGTGGCTGGAGCGCGGCGTGGTCAGGGCGATACCGGCCGGGCTGGCGAGGACCAGATGCGGCTCGGTGAATTCAGGGAATTCGTTGGCGGTGAGGTTCGCCGGACCGCTGCCGAGCACACCTTGATGCTGGGCATGCAGCGCTTTGGCGACGTCGTCCTGATCGCCCGCCTCTTGGGCCTGTAACTCTTTGGCTTGAACAGCGAAGCCATCCTGCTGATCGCTGGCCGTGGCGAGACGCTCGGCAGTTTCCGGCAGATCCTTGTGGTGCTTGGATTCGTTCGGCCGTGGCTCGGTGGTGATCAGTAAACCGGCCGCCGCACGTACTGCGCCGTGGCGGTCGGTGCGCAATTCAAACCCTTCACCACGCGGCTGCCCACCGCTAGGGCGCGGATGGGTCAGGTAACCGAGGTTGATCGCACTCGCGCCGTGGTCGCTGCGCAGCGCGATGCTGATCTCGCTGGTGGTGTCGTCGATGCGCAGTTCGTTGGCGCGGCTGCCCTTGTATTCCTTGCTCTTGACCGTGGCCAGGGTCTTGAAATCCGGCAGCTTGTACGGCGGCAGATTGGCGCCGT
>NZ_UTHA01000221.1 GCF_900582195.1 Pseudomonas viridiflava | reverse complement strand
CTTCAGCGTTACACGCTGCTGTCAACACCTCTTTTTCAACTTCCTTTTGGCTTCGATGAACTGAAGCAACCTGCTGCCGAAACCTGCATAACTCATTGAATATCAAGGAGTTTTCCGTTTCGACTGCGCCGGAAGTGGGGCGAATTATAGACATCTGAAATCTGCCGTCAACCATTAATTGTGCTTTTCTATCGATCAGGTGAAAAAGGCCTCTTCTATATAGACGTAACTCTGGTGAATGCGCAGTATATTGCCCAACGCCAACAATAATGCCTTGCTCTTACCTTGGACGATGCCACGTAATGAATGACCAGCCACGCTCTCTCGCCTCAATGCTCTTCCCGGTTGGCCTGCTATTAATAGCCATGGCATCGATCCAGTCCGGCGCCTCGCTGGCCAAAAGCATGTTCCCCATCGTTGGAGCTCAGGGAACCACCACGCTGCGCCTGATCTTTGCCAGCGTGATCATGCTGTTAATCCTGCGCCCCTGGCGAGCCAGGTTAACCGCCAAATCACTGCGCACGGTCATCGTCTATGGCATGGCGCTGGGCGGTATGAACTTCCTCTTCTATATGTCATTGCGCACAGTTCCACTGGGAATCGCCGTTGCCCTCGAATTTACCGGGCCACTGGCGGTAGCGATCTATGCGTCCCGCCGTGCCATCGACTTTCTCTGGATCGCCCTCGCCGCCGCCGGATTGATGTTGCTGATTCCAACAGGCGCAACCAGCGCCGGAATCGATCTGGTAGGCGCCGGTTATGCATTGGGAGCAGGTGTCTGCTGGGCGTTGTATATCCTGTTCGGCCAAAAGGCCGGTGCCGATAACGGTGTGACGACCGCCGCATTAGGAGTAATGATCGCCGCATTGTTCGTGGCTCCTATCGGCATCGTGCATGCAGGTGCAGCGCTCTTGACCCCCTCCCTGATTCCGATTGCCATTGGCGTCGCCATTCTCTCCACCGCCCTTCCCTACACGCTTGAGATGGTCGCCCTCACCCGAATGCCAGCGCGCACGTTCGGCACACTGATGAGTATCGAACCGGCTTTCGGAGCCTTATCGGGCCTGTTGTTTCTGCATGAATTCCTCACGCTGTCACAATGGATGGCGATCCTGTGCATTATTCTGGCGTCTGTCGGCGCAACCATGACCATGGGTAGCGCCGCGAAGCCCGCAATCGCGGCTGATTGAAAGAGGTTTTGACGAAGGTCTGGCAATTGGTGCGCATTTAGGCCATGTTTAGACCCGTAACCCAATGCCAGACATGGATTTTTTCGGACAGGGATTTCAAGACGCTTAGAGCGCAAGCGAACACAGGCAAACCCGAGCGTCAGACTCGTGGCCGCTATAAGGACGGTAATGAAACGAATTTTGATACTGATCGCCATACTTGCAGTTGCGAGCTGTGCGGCGACTTCGGAAACTCAGGTAAAACGCGGAAAGAAAGGGCTACACATCAATTGTTCGGGGCTATCGTCCTCCTGGGACAAGTGCTACGCCAGCGCCGCCAACGCGTGTTTGCCGAAAGGCTACAAGGTCATCGCCAAATCCGGTGACGCCGTGGAAGAGCCCGGCGACTACCCGTTCGGTCTCAATCCTGCGGGTTACACCAGCCGCAGCATGATCGTCATCTGTAAATAGATCAGCGTTGCCCGGCAATCTGTCGGCCAATCTCTTCATGGCTGGACTTCAGAACCGCTTGCTGAACGTCCGGCGTGGCCAACATACGCGCCACCACCAATGCCCCAACGCATTGCGACAGCACCGACCACGCCAGGGCCTCGCTCTGGAGTATCTGCGCCCAGCGCTGTTGCAGCCGACAGATCCATAATTCGGCCTGTTCGCGAATGTGAACATCCGATCGGGCAATTTCCGCGCCCAGCGCTGGCAACGCGCAACCGGCCTCAGGTTGTTCGACGTGGGCCATGCTCAGATAATGCTTGAGACAACGCTCCAGTCGCTCACGATCCTGCGCGCCCTCCCCCCCCAGTCGTTCAAGGCTTTGCCCCAACTCTCGCTCGACGATGGCAGTGAACAACGCATCTTTGGACGAGAAGTGACTGTAGAACGCCGCACCACTCAATCCGATAGCCTTCATCAAACCATCGACGCCCACCGTGGAAAAACCCGAGCGCTTTGCTGAAAGCGCGCTGCTCTGCAAGAGCTTTTCCCGGGTTTCCAGCTTGTGACTGGCGGAATAACGCATGTATTTGCCCTCGAATCGACTGCCTTGACGTTGTCTGGATCCTAGCATAACGTTCGTTCACTTAACGATCGTTTAATAAAGGGATTCACCCATGAACAACAAGAAGGTCGTATTGGTTGTAGGTGCAGGCGATGCAACCGGCGGAGCGATTGCCAAGCGTTTTGCCAGTGAGGGATTCATCGCCTGCGTCACTCGGCGCAGCGCCGACAAATTGCAACCGTTGGTGGACGCGATCAAGGCTGAAGGCGGCGAAGCCCATGGTTTTGCCTGCGATGCGCGCAAGGAAGAAGACGTCATCGCCCTGATCGAAGACATCGAAACCCGCCTCGGTCCGATCGAAGCCTTTGTGTTCAATATCGGCGCCAACGTGCCGTGCAGCATTCTTGAAGAAACCGCACGCAAGTATTTCAAGATTTGGGAAATGGCCTGCTTCTCTGGCTTCCTCAATGCTCGTGAAGTAGCCAAACGCATGGTCACCCGCCAGCGCGGCACGATTCTCTTCACCGGAGCCACCGCCGGACTGCGCGGTGCTTCCGGATTCGCCGCGTTCGCCGGAGCCAAACACGGCATCCGCGCGCTGGCGCAAAGCATGGCGCGGGAACTGGGGCCGATGAACATCCATGTCGCCCACGTAGTAGTTGACGGTGCGATCGACACCGATTTCATCCGCAACAGCTTCCCCGAGAAATACGCCACCAAGGATCAGGATGGCATCCTCAACCCCGAGCACATTGCCGAGAATTACTGGTATCTGCACAGCCAGCCACGGGATGCCTGGACGTTCGAGCTGGATCTGCGCCCCTGGAACGAACGCTGGTAAACCCGCGCCATAACAATAAATAGCGAGAAGTGAAGATGACCAAAACCGTGGAGTTCTACTTCGACCTCGGCAGCCCTGCCACCTATCTGGCCTACACCCAGTTACCAAGGATTTGCGCCGAGACCAACAGTGAGCTGATCTACATCCCGATGCTGCTGGGTGGCGTCTTCAAGGCAACCGGCAACGCATCGCCGGCGATGATTCCGGCGAAGGGTCGGTATATGTTCGAGGATCTGGACCGCTACGCAAAACGCTACGGGGTGCCGCTGAGATTCAATCCGCATTTCCCGATCAACACACTGATGTTGATGCGTGCCGTCACTGGCATCCAGTTGCGGCAGCCAGAACGCTTTCGGGCGTTTATCGATTGTCTGTTCACAGCGTTATGGGTTGAAGGACGCAGCCTCGACGAACCCGCGACTGTCGCCGCCGTGCTAAGCGAACACGGTTTCGATCCGCTTGAAGTGCTGGCACTGACTAACGACGAGTCCGTCAAAGCCGTACTCAAGGACAACACCGAGACCGCGGTTAAACGTGGTGTGTTCGGTGCCCCCAGTATGTTTATCGGCAATCAGCTGTTCTTCGGCCAGGATCGGCTCGACTTTGTTGAAGAGGCTTTGCGCCAAGGCTAAGCGATCATTCAGGCGCTGCTAACAGCGCCTGAATTCCAGCCGATCAGATGGCCGCAGTGCGGGTGTTCAGCCATTCCAGCGCAGCACCCTCAAGCAACGGACTCAAGCGCTCACGCACTTGCGCGTGGTAGCCGTTGAACCACTGTTTCTCTTCTTCCGTCAGCAGCGCTGGCAGCAGGCACCGCGTGTCGATCGGGCACAGCGTCAAGGTTTCAAACTTGAGGAATTCACCGAATTCGCTGCTGCCCGCCTCGCGGTTCATCGCCAGGTTCTCGATCCGCACGCCCCAACGGCCCGGACGATACGTACCCGGCTCAATCGAAGTGATCATCCCCGGCTGCATGGCCGTCTGCGGTGCAGGCGCAGCCTGATACGCAATCACCTGTGGGCCTTCATGGACGTTGAGGAAGTAGCCAACGCCGTGACCGGTGCCGTGACCGTAATCGACGCTTTCGGCCCAGATCGGCGCACGGGCAATGGCATCGAGCAGCGGCGAGAGAATGCCTTTCGGGAACTGTGCTCGCGACAGGGCAATCACGCCTTTCAACACGCGTGTGCAATCGCGTTTCTGCTCTTCGGTCGGTGTACCGACCGGCACCATCCGCGTGATATCCGTGGTGCCGCCCAGGTATTGACCGCCCGAGTCGATCAGCAGCAAGCCGTCACCCTCAATTACCGCGTGTTCTTCTTCAGTGGCGTGGTAATGCGGCATGGCGCCGTTGGCGTTGAACGCGGCAATCGTGTTGAAACTCAGCGAGACATAATCCGGACGACGCTCACGAGCAGCGGTGAGCTTTTCGTCGATGGTCAATTCGGTAATGCGCTCGCGACCCCAAGCCGATTCCAGCCAGGCAAAAAACTCGCACAGCGCCGCACCATCCTGTTCCATCGCTTTGCGGATATGTTCAGCGTCCGCCTCACTTTTCTGCGACTTGGCCAACGTGGTCGGGTTCAGGCCTTCGACCAGCTTCACCGTGCTGTCGAGGTTATCCAGCAAACCACTGGTCACTCGCGCCGGGTCGACCAGCAGGCTCGCGCCACTCGGCACGGCACGCAGGGCATCGGTCACTTCGCTGTAATCACGCAGCGTCACGCCGTCCGTCTCCAGCACCGCGCGCAAATCTGCGTCGACCTTGCTCAACGCTACGAACAACGTGGCCTGTTGCTGACTGATCAGCGCAAACGAAACAAACACCGGATTGAACGACACATCGCCGCCACGCAGGTTGAACAGCCAGGCAATGTCGTCGAGAGTGGCGATGAAATGCCAGTCAGCGCCGCGCTCTTGCAGGGTTTCGCGCAGTTTGGCCAGTTTCTCACCACGGCTGACCGTCGCTTGCGGGGGCAGATGCTGATAGATCGGTGCATTCGGCAGGCTCGGGCGATCACTCCAGACTTCCTGCAGCAAATCGATGTCGGTGCGCAGACGTGCACCGCGTGCTTCGAGCTTGCTGCTCAGCGTACGCGCCGACGCCACCGCCATCACCGCACCGTCAACCGCGACCACGCCACCTTCCGGTGTCTGCTCGGCAAGCCAGTCCAGCGGGCTCGGTTGACCCGGTTGCAACTTGACCAGCTCGATGCCGCTGCCCTTGAGTTCCTTGGTCGCCTGTTCCCAGTAACGACTGTCGGCCCAGACGCCGGCGAAATCAGCGGTGACAATCAAAGTGCCGACCGAACCATGGAAGCCCGACAACCACTGCCGGCCCTGCCAGTAACCCGGCAGATATTCCGACAAATGCGGATCGGCGGACGGCACCAACAATGCGTGAATGCCTTCACGGCGCATCAGTTCACGGGTGTGCGCCAAGCGCTGGGGCACCGATCCTTCGGTCGAGGTCTGGGTACTCATCATGTCTCCTGCTAATCACTTCATCGTTATTGTTCGTAGCCGTGAGGTCGGCTCGTTTAAAGCCCTGTCGCCCAGAATGCCGGAGCACTGGCGCAGGCGTTCTTGATCAGTTGAACGGCCTTGTCGATATCGTCGGCGGTGGTGAAGCGGCCGAGACTCAGGCGAATGGTGCGACCGGCCAGATGCGCATCATGCCCCAGCGCCAATAGCACGTGGGACGGCGCGTTACTCGCCGAATTGCAGGCCGAAGTCGCGGAAAAGGCAATCGAATGACTCAACGTCGCGCTGTTGAATTCGCCTTCGCTGAAGGTCAGGCTCAAGGTGTGCGGGATGCGCTGAGTGGCGCAACCGTTCAGGCGCACGCCCGGCAAAGCGAGCAGTTGTTCGAGCAAGCGCTCACGCAGTGCGACGATGGTTTTTTTCTCGGCATCGAACGCCTGGGCGGCCAAGGCAAACGCTGCACCCATCCCGGCAATCTGGTGCGTCGCCAAGGTCCCGGAGCGCAAACCGCCCTCGTGACCACCGCCGTGAATCTGCGCCTGCAACCGCTGCTGCGCTCGTGGGCCGACGTACAACGCGCCGATGCCTTTGGGGCCGTAAAGTTTGTGTGCGGAAAACGACATCAGATCCACCGGCCATTGCCTCAGATCGATGGCCACTTTGCCGGCGCCTTGCGCCGCGTCGACATGGAACAACGCCTCCCGACTACGCACAACGGCGCCAATCGCTTGAACATCGTTGACCGTGCCTAATTCGTTGTTGACCAGCATCAGCGACACCAGAAAGGTGTCCTCACGCATGGCTTCACTGACCGCTTGCGGCGTGATCAGGCCATCGGCGTCCGGCACCAGATAAGTCACGGCGATGCCGGCGTCCTGCAACTGGCGGGCGGTATCGAGGATGGCTTTGTGTTCGATCTGACTGGTAATGATGTGGCCGCCGGAAACCCCGCGCGCCTGGGCTACGCCTTTGAGGGCGAGGTTATTGGACTCGGTGGCACCGGAGGTCCAGACAATCTGTTCGGCATTGGCGCCGACCAGATCGGCGACCTGTTGGCGGGCCTGCTCGACCGTGTGCCGGGCCTGCTGGCCGAACGCGTGGGAGCTGGAAGCCGGGTTGCCAAAGTTACCGTGAAACCCCAGACACTCGATCATCACCTGGATGACCCGCTCGTCGACCGGGGTGGTGGCGGCGTAATCGAAATACAACGGACGTGTGTTCATAAAAGACTCGCAGAGCGTGTTCCGGGATCAGGAGGCTCGTGTCTGCAAACGGCACCGCGCAGCCTTGTGAGCTGCGCGTCGGTTCGAGAGCGTCATCAATACCTGATCGGATGCCGTTAAAGAAGAACAACTTCATTTAAAAGTGCGTAGGAACGCTCCTGAAGTCGAGCTTAACAGGCATCCGGCCTGCGGTTGAAGCGATGCGTCAGCTAAAGCTTTCGAGAAGTAACGGGTACAGCGAAATCACCAACAGCGCCGCCATGCCCCAGTTGAACACGCGCAACCAGCGCGGATCCTTCAGCACATTGCGCAACAACGTACCGCAGGCCGCCCAGACGCCGACGCTCGGCAGGTTGATGATGGCAAACACCGCGGCAATCACCACGACATTGGTGAAATAGCCCTGCATCGGTGTGTAGGTGCTGATGGCGCCAATGGCCATGATCCACGCCTTGGGATTGACCCACTGGAACGCGGCGGCGCCAAGGTAGCTGATCGGCTTCGCTTCGCCTGCGGCACTGTCGCTGACGGGGCCCGAGTTAGCAATTTTCCACGCCAGATACAACAGGTACGCCGCGCCGACATAGCGCAGAACCGTGTAGAGAATCGGATAGTTCTGAAACACCGCGCCGAGGCCAAAGCCCACCGCGACCACCAGAACGAAGAAGCCACAAGTAATTCCGAGCATGTGCGGGATGGTGCGGTTGAAGCCGAAATTCACCCCCGATGCGAGCAACATGGTGTTGTTCGGCCCCGGCGTAATCGAGGTGACAAGGGCAAACAGGGCAAAGCCCAACAGCAGGTCAAGCGAGAGGGTCATGGCAGGCAATCCATCAGGGTCATTCAGGTGTTGACCCTATCCCACGCCGCCCGGCAAGCCCACGGACAGTTGGGTAAAACTTCCAGCAGTACAGTTTGTTATCAGCTAGGACGGCCGTGCAGCTGTACGGCACGTTCGGCACTCATTTCAGCTTTTTTGTCGAACGGCGTCTGACCGAGCAATTGCGCTTTTTTCGCGTGGTATTCATCGAAAGACAAGCCGCTGCGGTTCAGTGCTTCCATCGCCAATTCGCGGGATTCTTCATCGGTGTAAGGGCGCAGCTCCGGCGAAACGTGTCCGGCACAACCGGCGAGTACGGAGACAGCGAGCAGCAGGGAAACAGTCAGTAAACGATTCATGGGAGCGTCCTGGCGAGCAATGGGGAGTCGATGGACAAAGGCTACGCCCGGGCACGCTCGCGCAGAAATCAACGCTCTCAATAGTGGCTATCAGGAATTCGACACAAGCTGCCGCATATCTCCTAACGATCTATAAATATCGATTAACGTTCTTTTACGGAATAACAAACAGCCTTTATAACTCCATCCATGCGCCGCTCACTGTTGCTCCAGCAACTGTTGCTCAACCAACACTGATTCAACAAAGCGCCCTGATATTCACAGTGACGACCGCCACGCTAACGCTCAACGCTTTGTAAACCGGGGCTTCCAGGAATTGGTACAGCGCTTGCTCAGACCCGGTGACTCACTCACTGCTAGCTGAGCAACTGTTGAAAAAGGAACTGATCATGTCGCGTCCCCTGAAAGTCGTCGCCCTCTCCGGCGGCACCTGGCGTCCGTCCCGAACCCTAGTGCTGACCCAAGCCTTGCTCGCCGAACTGGCCGAGCACTTGTCCATTGAAAGCCATTTGATCGAACTCGGTGATATCGCCCGCCCGCTCGGCGGCGCGCTGTCGCGTCAGGAACTCAGTGCAGAAGTTGAAGCCGAGTTGCAGGCCATTGAACAGGCCGATCTGCTGATCGTCGCCGCGCCTGTCTATCGCGGTTCCTACCCGGGTCTGCTCAAGCACTTGTTCGACCTGATCGACCTCAACGCACTGATCGACACACCGGTTCTGCTCGCAGCTACCGGCGGTAGCGAACGTCATGCGCTGGTGCTCGATCACCAGTTGCGGCCGCTGTTCAGCTTCTTCCAGGCCATGACCTTACCAATCGGCGTGTACGCCACCGAAGCCGACTTCGCCGATTACCAGATCACCAGCGAACTGTTGAAGGCGCGCATCCGCCTCGCCGCCGAACGCGCAGCGCCGCTATTCGCCACCCAAATCAAACCCTTGCTGAAAATCGCCTGAGGAGCCGTTCATGGATGTTTTCTGGTTCCTGCCGACCCACGGTGATGGCCATTATCTGGGCACCACCCAAGGCGCGCGCCCGGTCACCCTCAACTATCTGAAACAAGTGGCACAGGCCGCTGACAGCCTCGGCTACCACGGCGTGCTGATTCCCACCGGGCGTTCCTGCGAGGACTCGTGGGTCATCGCTTCGGCACTGGTGCCGTTGACCGAACGCCTGCGCTATCTGGTGGCGATCCGTCCGGGGATCATTTCGCCGACGGTTTCTGCGCGTATGGCCGCGACCCTCGATCGACTGTCCAACGGGCGCTTGTTGATCAACGTGGTGACCGGCGGCGATCCGGATGAAAACCGTGGCGACGGCAGTTTCCTCAGCCACGCCGAGCGCTATGAAGTCACCGATGAATTCCTGAAGATCTGGCGCCGCGTGTTGCAAGGCGAAGCGGTGGATTTCGACGGCAAACACCTGAAGGTGCAGAACGCCAAAGCGTTGTATCCGCCGGTGCAGAAACCTTATCCACCGCTGTACTTCGGTGGTTCGTCCGACGCGGCGCATGATCTGGCCGCCGAACAAGTCGATGTCTACCTGACCTGGGGCGAACCACCCGCCGCGGTTGCGGAAAAACTCGCCGATGTGCGCGAACGTGCGGCGCGGCATGGGCGCAAGGTGAAGTTCGGTATTCGTCTGCATGTGATCGTGCGCGAGACCGCCGAAGAGGCGTGGAAAGCCGCGGACAAACTGATCGAACACATCAGCGACGAGACCATTGAAGCGGCGCAGAAATCCTTCTCGCGCTTCGACTCCGAAGGTCAACGGCGCATGGCGGCGTTGCACGATGGCCGTCGCGATAACCTCGAAATTGCCCCGAACCTGTGGGCCGGTGTCGGTCTGGTGCGCGGTGGTGCCGGGACGGCGCTGGTCGGCAATCCGCAGCAAGTGGCGGCGCGGATCAAGGAATACGCGGATCTGGGCATCGAGAGTTTCATCTTCTCCGGTTATCCGCATCTGGAAGAGGCTTACCGCTTTGCCGAGCTGGTGTTCCCGCGGTTGCCCGAGCCTTACGCCAGTCTGGCCGGGCGTGGCGTGACCAATCTGACCGGGCCGTTTGGCGAAATGATTGCCAATGATGTGTTGCCCACAAAAGCCAGTGCCTGAACCGGATCTCCTGTGGAGCGAGTTTGCTCCCACAGGGGGGCTGCGTTGATTCTGTGAGGAACCCCGTGTGACTGCCAAACCACAAAGTACTTTGTTATCCCCGCTGCAGACCGCCCGCCAACTGGCCGCCGAGTTTGCCCTGACCGCCGTCGAGCGTGACGAACGTGGCGGCACGCCGAAGGTCGAGCGCGATGCTCTGCGCGACAGCGGCCTGCTGGCCCTGAGCATTCCCACCCGCTACGGCGGCCTCGGCGCGAGCTGGAGTGAAACCCTGCAGGTCGTCCGCGAATTCGCCAAGGTCGACAGCTCGATTGCCCACGTGTTTGGTTTTCATCATTTGATGCTCGCCACCGTGCGCCTGTTTTCCCGGCCGGAACAATGGCAGCCGTGGTTCGAACAGACCGCGCGGCAGAACTGGTTCTGGGGCAACGCACTGAACCCGCTCGACACTCGCACGGTGGTCAAGAATCTCGGTGGCTGGCGCGAGTTTTCCGGGAAGAAAAGCTTCTGCTCCGGCGCCAGCGACTCACAAATGCTGATCGCTTCGGCGGTCGATGAAAGCGCGGGCGGCAAATTGCTGATCGCGGCGATTCCCAGCGGACGCAGTGGCATCACCCTGCACAACGACTGGAACAATATCGGTCAGCGTCAGACCGACAGCGGCAGCGCGACATTTGAACGGGTGCGCGTCGAAGAGTCGGAACTGCTGCTCGATCCCGGCCCGCTAAGCACGCCGTTCGCCTGCTTGCGACCGCTAATCGCGCAGCTGACGTTCACGCATATGTTTCTCGGGATTGCCGAAGGCGCTTTCGAGGAGGCGCGGCAATACACCCTCAGCGAAACCCGGCTCTGGCATAAATCCTCGGCGCGTGATGTGCGTGAAGACCCGTACGTGCTCGCGCATTACGGCGAGTTCTGGGTGGCGCTGGAAGGCATTCGCCTGTTGGTCGAACGCGCGGCGGCGTTGCTCGATGAAGCCTGGGCCAAAGGCGCCAATCTCAGCGCCGAAGAGCGCGGCCAAGTCGCGACAGCGATTGCCACCGCGAAAGTCGCCGCCAGCCGCCAGGGCCTGGACATTTGCAGCCGTTTGTTCGAAGTGACTGGCGCGCGCTCGACCCACGCCTCCCTGCGCCTTGACCGCCACTGGCGCAACCTGCGCACGCAAACCCTGCACGACCCGCTGGACTACAAACTCCATGAGCTGGGCGACTGGGCGCTGAATCAGTCGCTGCCGCTGCCGACCTTCTATTCCTGACCTGCCTGCATTTGAACTAAAAAGAAGGACGAGCCCATGCAACTGCTGACCCTACCGCCCTCCCCCGCGCTCGCCACGTCGATCCGCGCCACTGCGCAGGTCTTCGAAGACCCGAAGTCCCAGGCCCTGCTCGCGCATTTGCAGCAGGTCGCGCCGAGTGAAGCCAGTGTGCTGATCATCGGCGAGACCGGCACCGGCAAAGAGCTGGTGGCGCGGCATATTCATAACCTGAGCAATCGCCGTCATCGACCGTTTATCGCGGTCAATTGCGGGGCGTTTTCCGAATCGCTGGTAGAGGCGGAATTGTTCGGTCATGAAAAAGGTGCGTTCACCGGCGCACTGAGCGCCAAGGCCGGGTGGTTCGAAGAAGCGGACGGCGGCACGTTGTTTCTCGATGAGATCGGCGATCTGCCGATGGCGATTCAGGTGAAGTTATTGCGGGTGTTGCAGGAACGCGAAGTGGTGCGACTGGGCTCGCGCAAAAGCATTCCCATCGATGTGCGGGTGCTGGCAGCGACCAACGTGCAGCTGGAAAAAGCCATCAATGCCGGCCATTTCCGCGAGGATCTGTATTACCGACTCAACGTGGTCAATCTGGAACTGAACCCACTGCGCGACCGTCCCGGCGACATCCTCCCTCTCACTCGACATTTCATCGAAGCCTACAGCCAGCGCCTCGGTTACGGCCGTGTCAGCATCAGCCCCGGCGCCGAGCACAAGCTGCGTGCCTACAGTTGGCCGGGGAACATTCGTGAGCTGGAAAACGTCATCCACCACACCCTGTTGATCTGCCGCAACGGCGTGATCGAACGCGATGATTTGCGCCTGTCGAACCTGCGCATCGAACGCCCGGACGATCAGCACAGCAGTGCCGACGATTCACCGGAGGCATTGCTGGAACAGGCCTTTCAAAAACTGTTCGCACAACAGGCCGGCGCGTTGCACGAAAAAGTCGAAGACGCTTTGCTGCGGGCGGCGTATCGCTTTTGCCATTACAACCAGGTGCACACTGCGGCATTGCTCGGTCTGAGTCGCAACGTCACCCGCACCAGACTGATCAAGATCGGCGAACTGGCGGTGAACAAGCGGCGAGTTACCGATAATTTGCAGGGCGAGCGCTTGATCCAGTTGTCGATCTAGCCGACCAGGTGGCAGTGCAGCGCATCGTCGTGACTGCGGGCGATGCTGCTCAGCACCTGGAACGAATTGAAGGTGATGGTTTTCGCCTGATGGGTGTGAATCAGTTGCCAGAAATCCTGCTCGCCGCTCTCGAAGCTGCGAAACGCCGCCTCCCCCGCCTCGCGGGACTGCCATTGCAGAAAACTCAGCACACGGCGGCCGTCATCGCTGGCCTGCACACTGGCGCTGACAAAACCTGCATAACGTTGCGCCAGGCGTTCGGTTTGCCTTGACAGTGCGGTGACCAGCGCAGGTTGTTGGCGTGGTTCGATTTCAAACTCGATCAATTGGGTAAAACTGCGGTTGTTCATGGAATGCCCCCACTCAGCGTAAGACGAGCCTTGCGACTCGAAGACCTGCAGGGTAAAACCTCCAGTTAAGTCAAGGTCAAGAGCTGTCTTCAAATGATCAGCAAAGAAAATGTGCACAAACAGTTAACGGTTGGCGAAGTCGCGGCGCGCAGTGGCGTGGCGGTCACCGCCCTGCACTTTTATGAATCCAAAGGTTTGATCAAGAGCCAGCGCAATGCCGGCAACCAGCGACGCTATCCGCGTGAAGTGCTGCGCCGGGTGGCGTTGATCAAAGTCGCGCAGCGGCTGGGGATTCCATTGGCGGAGATTGGCCAAGCACTGAAAGCTCTGCCGGATGATCGTGCGCCCAGCGCGGCGGACTGGAAAATCCTCTCGCAGCAATGGCGCCGAGAACTGGATGAGCGAATCAAGCAACTGACGCTACTGCGCGATCGGCTCAATGGCTGCATCGGTTGCGGGTGTTTGTCGATGGAGGCTTGCCCGCTGCGCAATCAGGGTGATGTGCTGGGTGAACAGGGACCGGGGCCGCACTTTCCCAAGGATTGACTGCTCGTCGGGCAAAAATCTGCACCGCGAGGACAGTTCTATAGTGACTCTTCCACAAATCCGGTGGAGTCCTGTGTCATAGAACAACAATTCAGGGAGAACGTCATGAGCGTAAAACCCATTCCCGAGGGGTATCACAGCATTACCCCGTATCTCGGCATCCACAAAGCCGCCGAGGCCATCGACTTCTATAAAAAAGCCTTCGGCGCCACCGAAGTCATGCGCCTGGCCATGCCCGACGGCGGTATCGGCCACGCTGAACTGCGTATTGGCGACAGCGCGATCATGCTCGGTTCGCCGTGCGATCAGGGACCGTTGAGTAATCCGGATCAAGCCGTGTCGGTTGGTTTGCATCTGTATGTGACGGATGTCGACAAGTCATTTCAACGGGCGCTGGAGGCCGGGGCGACGACGGTGTCCGAGGTCAAGGATCAGTTCTACGGTGATCGCAGCGGCACGTTGAAGGATCCGTATGGGCATCTGTGGTTTCTGGCCTCGCGCAAGGAGGATCTGACTGAAGAGCAGATCAAGCAGCGGGCGATGGAGATGTTTAGCCAAGGCTAGCTTCTTGGTTGTCTGGGCTGGCCCTTTCGCGAGCAAGCTCGCTCCCACAGGATTTTGTGGTGTGGCAGATGCAGTCGTCACAACGCAGAACTCTGTGGGAGCGAGCTTGCTCGCGAAGGGGCCGGCACAGGCGACACAAAACTCCACGAACACACTTCATGAACCTGCCCACCACGCTTTGCCCCTTGCCGCGAACGCCGGACGATTTCAGGATGCAGCCAACAAGTACCCTGAATAAGGATCAGCCCGATGTTTGCCGGATTCCGCAAAGACCAGCGTCGCGTCAACGGCGTCGACATCACCTACCGCCTCGGCGGCAGCGGCCCCGGCCTGCTGCTCTTGCACGGCCACCCGCAGACCCATGTGATCTGGCACAAGATTGCCGAACAATTGGCCGAGCACTTCAGCGTGGTCGCCGCCGACCTGCGCGGCTATGGCGACAGCAGTCGCCCGGCTGCGGATGAGTTGCACGTCAATTACTCGAAACGCGAAATGGCCCGCGACAATGTCGAGTTGATGCAGGCGCTGGGCTTCGAGCAGTTTTCGATCCTCGCTCACGACCGTGGCGCGCGGGTCGCCCATCGTCTCGCCCTCGATCATCCGAACGCCGTGCAGCGCATGATGCTGCTCGACATCGCCCCGACCCTGTCGATGTACGCGCAAACCAACGAAGCCTTCGCCCGTGCGTATTGGCACTGGTTCTTTCTGATCCGCCCGGCGCCATTGCCGGAAACTCTGATCGAGGCTGACCCTGAAGGGTATTTGCGCAGCGTGATGGGCAGCCGCAGCGCCGGTCTCAAGCCGTTTACCGATGCAGCCTTCGCGGAATATCGACGCTGCCTGCAACAACCGGGCAGCGCGCGCGGCATCTGCGAAGACTATCGCGCCAGCGCCGGCATCGATCTTGAGCACGACCGCGCCGACATCGCGGCCGGGCATCACCTGAATCTGCCACTGCGCGTGTTGTGGGGCGCCGAAGGCACGGTCGGACGCTGCTTCGAGCCGCTCAAGGAATGGCAGCAAGTGGCGGCCAACGTCAGCGGTCAGGCATTGCCCACCGGCCATTACCTCGCCGAAGAAGTTCCCGAGCTGTTGCTGGCCGAAGCGCTGGCCTTTTTGCGCTGAGCAGAGGCATCGAGCCTCGGTGCTATGCTGGCGGCTTGTGCCGCCAGTGTTCGTTTTGACATGTCCCAGAAGAAAGACACCGTGCCCCTGCCCGAAGACCTGCGCGTGCTGCTCACCGTGATCCGCAAAAACGGCTTTGCCGCTGCGGCCGATGAGTTGGGCCTGTCACCGGCCTATGTCAGCAAACGCATCCAGATTCTTGAAACCACCCTTGGCACTCGCCTGCTGCACCGCACCAGCCGTCGTGTCTCGCTGACCGAAGACGGTGAGCGCGTGCAACGCTGGGCGTTGCGCATCCTCGATGACTTCCAGCAACTGCACGACGAATTGTCCGACGCCCACGACACCCCGCGTGGGCGTTTGCACATCTGCAGCAGCTTCGGTTTCGGTCGCAATCACGTGGCGCCGGCGGTGTCGTTGCTGGCCGAACGTTATCCCGAACTTGAAATTCGCCTCGACCTGTTTGACCGGGTAGTGGACATCATCAATGAAGGCTTCGACCTGGAGATCCGTGTCGGCGATGACCTGCCCGGCCAGCACATCGGTCGACGCCTGGTCAGTAATCGACGAGTGCTGTGCGCTGCACCCGGTTATCTGCAACGCCGCGGCACGCCGCAGACGCTGGACGACCTGCAACAGCACGATTGCCTGGTGATCAAAGAGCGCGACAACGCCTTCGGCATCTGGAATCTGGATCGCGATGGCGGGCAAGAGAGCGTGCGGGTCAGCGGGCCGTTGTCGTCAAACAACGGCGAGATTGTTTTGCAATGGGCGCTGGATGGGCGCGGGGTGTTGCTGCGCTCGCTGTGGGATGTGAAGCCGTTGCTGGAGCAAGGACGCCTGGTGCAGGTACTGGACGATTACAGCCAGAGTGCCAATGTCTGGGCGGTGTACCCGACGCGGCTCGCGCATTCGGGAAAGTTGCGCGCGTGTGTGGAGTTTTTGCAGGCGCATTTCAAAGGGCTTTCCCTTTAGCTGGAACACCCGATTTCAAATGTGGGAGCGAGCCTGCTCGCTCCCACAGGGGATCAGTAGTGTGTCAGCAAAGCCAAGGGTTATTGGCCAGATGCTCGCGTTCGAAGGCCTTGATCTGTTCGCGCCGTTGCAGGGTGCTGCCGATGGCATCCAGGCCGAGCAGCAATGCGGTTTTACGCAAAGTATCGATCTGGAACTCGATCACCGTGCCATCCGCCAGGCCAATCTGCTGTGTCTCTAAATCAATACTGACCCGCGCCGTTTCAGGCTCACCGACAAGCTGTCCGATGCGTTGTACCTGCGCCTCTTCCAGGCTGATCAACAGCACGCCGTTGCGCTGGCAATTGTCGTAGAAGATCCCGGCAAAACTGCTGCCGATCAACGCGCGGATGCCCATCTGCTGCAACCCCCAGACCGCATGCTCACGGCTCGATCCGCAGCCGAAGTTCGGCCCGACCACCAGAAAACTTGCGCCCTGCCACGCCGGTTTGTTCAACACAAAATCGGGATCAGGGCTGCCATCGCGCAGAAACCGCAGATCGAAAAACAAGCCGCGATCGAGTCCCTGACGATCAATGCCTTTGAGGAACTGCTTGGGCATGATCACGTCCGTGTCGACATTGGCTGCCAGTAACGGCGCGGCCTGACCGCTGACCTGGGTGAAGGGTTGCAGGCTCATGGGCGTACTCCAAAGTGGCGGATATCAGTGAGGCGGCCGCTGATCGCAGCGGCGGCGACCATCGCCGGGCTCATCAGGTGAGTGCGCGCACCGGCGCCCTGACGACCTTCGAAGTTGCGATTGGTGCTGGACGCGCAGCGGTCGCCGGGGGCGAGGACGTCGTCGTTCATCGCCAGGCACATCGAGCAGCCGGACTGCCGCCATTCAAAACCGGCATCGATAAAGATCTGCGCCAGCCCTTCGGCCTCGGCCTGCGCGCGAACTTCACTGGAGCCGGGGACGATCATCGCCCGTACGTGCCCGGCCACGTGTTGACCGCGCACGACGCTGGCGGCATCGCGCAAGTCTTCGATTCGCGCGTTGGTGCACGAACCGATAAAGGCGTGGCTGATAACGATGTCGCTGAGCGCCATGCCCGCTTCGAGACCCATGTAGTTGAGGGCGCGGCGCATGTCCTGGCGCAGGATCGGGTCGCTGATCGCTTGCGGGTCGGGCACCCGTGCACCGATAGCAGCGGCCTGATCGGGGCTGGTCCCCCAGGTGACCATCGGCTCTAGGACGCTGGCATCGAGGTGAATCTCGCGGTCAAACACCGCGCCCGGATCGCTGCGCAGTTCGCGCCATGTCTTCAGGCCTTGTTCCCAAAGCGCGCCATCAGGCGCACGCGGTTTGCCCTTGAGATAGGCGAAGACCTTTTCATCGGGGGCCATGAATGCACCGCGCGCGCCGGCCTCGACCGCCATATTGCAAATAGTCATGCGTGCTTCAACGCTCAAGGCATCGATGGTCGAGCCGCAAAATTCGATCGCGTAACCGCTGGCACCGGAAGCGCCGATGCGGCCGATCAGGGCCATGATCACGTCTTTTGAAGTCAGGCCCGGCGCCAGGTTGCCGTCGACGGTCACGCGCAGGCTTTTCAGACGTTTGTAGACCAGCGTCTGCGAGGCCAGCAGGTGTTCAATCTCGGAGGTGCCAATGCCGAAACCGAAGGCGCCCAGTGCGCCATAGGTGGTGGTATGGCTGTCGCCGGCGGCGATGACCATGCCGGGCAGAATGAAACCTTGCTCCGGGGCGATCACATGTTCGATGCCCTGACGTTTGTCGAGGATGTCCAGCAACTCGATGCCGAAGTCCCGGCAATTCTCCGCCAGATACGAGACTTGTCGGGCGCCGCCCGCATCAGGCATTGCCGCGACACGCACAGGCGTGGTCGGGTTGACGTGATCGACCACCGCCAGCGCCGTGCCCGGCCGCCAGACGTCGCGCCCGGCCGCACGCAAACCGCTGAAGGCCTGCGGGCTGGTGTATTCGTTGATCACCTGACGATCGATATACAAGAGGACATGGCCCTGATCGTCGAGGCGGCACACCGTGTGTGAGTCGATGTGTTTGTCGTAAAGGGTTCTGGGACTCATCAGGGCGCTCACTCAGGGAAATCAGGTGATTCCCATCATAGGCAGCACGGGTCGGCCATCAATTGGCAGAGAGTGATGGCGTCATCCATGAATCGTGTTTGATCCCCTGTACGCAGGAAAACCCTGTGGGAGAGAGCCTGCTCACGAAAGCGGTGGATCAGGCAACGGATGAAGTGACTGACCCGGCGCTTTAGCGAGCAAGCTCGCTCCCACATGGGGATTCGTGGTCACCGGGAATTGGGAAACATTTGCTTTCATATCACCTTTCAGGATTTGCCCCACTCATCCGTCCTATATAGATGCAGGCCGTTCGTGTAGGCAAAAGCCAAGTCCGGTCTTTCGGGGACCCCGTGCTGCGAAGCCCGTAGCCACGCGCCCTTTCACCGCTATCAAGACGCGCAATCATGTCGAAGAAATCCCGCTCCAAACTGTGGTTCCTCGTTCATAGCTGGCTGGCGTTACCGATCTGGTTCTTTGTCCTGATCGTCTGTGTCACCGGCACCCTGGCGGTGGTCAGCCAGGAAATCGTCTGGCTGGCCAACCCGCAGATGCGCGCCAGCCAACCATCGGACGATGCACCGCGGCTCAGCTATGACCAGATTCTTGCCGCCATCAAGAAAGCCGAACCGCAAACCGTCGTCCAAAGTATCAGCCGCCCCGACGAATCGCATTTCGCCCTGGATGTCGCTGTCAGCTACCCCGACGGGCGTGCGCAGACCGTTTACGTCAATCCGTACACCGGCGTGATTCAGGGCGGCGCACCGGACTTCAACTTCAAAGCCTTCACCCGTGCCCTGCATGGCTGGTGGCTGGTGCCGTTCACCAATGGCTACAGCTGGGGCTGGTATCTGGTGTCGTTCCTCGGTCTGCCGCTGCTGGCTTCTTTGATCACCGGGCTGGTGGTCTATAAACGCTTCTGGAAGGGTTTCTTTAGTCCGACCCTGCGTTTTCGCCACGGCGCGCGGATTTTCTGGGGCGATTTCCACCGTCTGAGCGGTATCTGGTCGATCTGGTTCATTGCGGTGATTTCGGTCACCGGCACCTGGTTCCTGATTGAGGCGATGCTGTTCGATAACCACATCTCTATCTCCAGCGAGCCGGTCATTCCGGCGATGGCCCGTGACGCCGTGCCGATCTCGGCCGATGGCACGCCACCGCCGCGCATCAGCCTGGATCGCGCCATCGAAGTCGCCCAAGAGAAAATTCCCGGCCTGGAAGTCAGCTTCGTCAGCTTGCCGGGCAATGCCTACAGCCATATGAGCCTCGGCGGTCGCGGCTGGTATCCGCTGATGTTCCAGACCGCGACCCTCAACCCGTTCAACGGTGACGTCGCCGCTTCTCGCCTGTTGTCCGACCGCAGCTCGCTGGAGTTCGTCACCGAATCCATGCGCCCGCTGCATACCGGCGATTTTGGCGGACTGTGGATCAAACTGATCTGGTTCTTCTTCGGCCTGATACTGAGCATGATGGTGCTCAGCGGCTTGTTGATCTGGACCAAGCGCACCGCGCTGGCAACGGCCAATGCGCTCAAGCGTGAGTCGAAGAAATCCCGCGCCCAGGCGCAACCGGTCATGAATCGTGAAGCGGCGGAGGTCAACCCGTGAGCAAGTCCACCGCTGCACCGCAACCGTCGCGCCTGAGCCTGTTCTGGCACAAATGGCGCTTTCACATCAACGTGCTGTTGCTGCTGATCCCGCTGGGTTTCATGCCCAAATACTTCGCCGATGCCGCGCTGTTTCGGGGTGATATCGGCCTCGGTGAACGAGAAGTCGGCGAAGTCACGGTCGGTCCCTGGAGCTTGCGCCTGGCCGAGCTGCGCAACGAAGCGCCGCGCCTCGAAGGCCCGGCGGGCCATATGAAAGGTTTCAACGCTGCCCTCTGCGATGCCTGCATCGACCAGGTCAAAGCTACCTACCTGCGTATCGGCAAGCCCCGCAGCCTGCGCGCCGCCGGGGTGATTTTCTTCGGCACGCCCTACCGCATGGGCGCGCAATTGCCAGTGCCGGAAAAAACCAAAGCCGACGCCGAACTGTGGATCACCATGGAAGGCTGGGACGGCAGCATGCATCAGGCTTCGATCCCTCTGAGTCAGGCCTCCCCCGCCACCATCGCCTGGTTGAACCAACAAGGAGCCAAACCATGACCCGCCCTTTCCGCCTGCGGCTGAGCGCCGTGCTGCTGGTGCTCGGCGCCGGCTTCAGTGCCAGTGCGCTGGCCCACAACCCGATGTGCGAATGCAAAGCCATCGACGCCGAGCAGATCAAATGCACCGGCGGTTTCTCCGACGGCAGCGGTGCGCCGGGGGTGACCCTCGATGTGATCGGCTATGACGAAACCATTCTGGTGCCGGGCAAACTCGGCAGTGACTCGACCCTGACCTTCAAGAAACCCGGCGCCGAGTTCTACGTGCTGTTCGACGCAGGTCCGGGCCACGTTGTGGAAATCGACCAAGCGGATATCGAAGCCCCATGAGTACGCCCACCACACACGTTGTGCGCCCGGCCGGTGCCGGTCATGAAACCCTCAATGTGCTGCTGTTGTGCCTGTTGATCCTTGCGGTCGCCGGTTCAGTCGTCGCGTGGCGCGGGGTTTCCCATGAACCGGAGCCGGTGGCCACGAATCAACTCGACGCGCGCCGCGACCTCAGCGCTTCCGAACAAGGCATCTACGCCGACCTGCGGGTGACCCTCGACGAAATCCGCTTGCTGCGCGAAGAACAGCAAGCCCTGCCGACACCGCAAACCCTGGCAGACGAAGGGTTTGCCCCGTTTGCCAGGGATGCGAGTTCGGTGAGCCGCGGTGGGCATGCCTGGCAGTTGCTCGGGAATACCGCCTATTTCGGCCACAGCCAGAGCACAGCCGTCGCCGGTTCGTTCGTGATGTTGCTCAGCGCCGACGACAAGGCTGCGCCGGACATCTGGCTCAACCGCGATGCCAATCTGCAAGCGCCGACCGAACTGACCGAAGCCGCCCTGTCCGCCTCTGGCTGGAAACAGATCGTCGCGCAATACGATGCCGGGGTTACCCGCGAACATCGCCATTGATTCCTCGCCCTCATCCGAGAGAAGACCGTTTGCCCATGTCTATTTCATCGCCTCGCCGTCCATTGTTGCGTCTGTTTCTGCTCGGCCTCTGCGCCTGCCTGCTCAGTCCACTGGCCAGCGCCGATCAGGCCAAACGCCTGCGCATCGGCATCACCCTGCACCCTTATTACAGCTATGTGGCGAACATCGTCGGCGACAAGGCCGAGGTGGTTCCGTTGATTCCCGCCGGCTTCAATCCGCATGCCTACGAGCCACGAGCCGAGGACATCAAGCGCATCAGCGGGCTGGATGTGATCGTGCTCAACGGTGTAGGTCATGACGACTTCGCCGATCGCATGATCGCCGCCAGCGAAACGCCGAACATCAAAACCATCGAAGCCAACGAGAACGTGCCGCTGCTGGCCGCCACCGGGGTTGCCGCACGCGGCGCCGGCAAAGTGGTGAACCCGCACACGTTCCTGTCGATCAGCGCCTCCATTGCACAGGTCAACAACATTGCCCGCGAACTGGGCAAACTCGATCCGGACAACGCCAAGACCTACACCCAGAACGCCCGCGCCTACGGCAAACGCCTGCGGCAGATGCGCGCCGACGCGCTGGCAAAACTGACTCAAGCGCCGAACGCAGAACTGCGCGTGGCCACCGTGCACGCCGCTTACGACTATCTGCTGCGGGAGTTCGGCCTGGAAGTGACCGCCGTGGTTGAACCGGCGCACGGCATCGAGCCAAGCCCAAGCCAGTTGAAGAAGACCATCGACCAATTGCGTGAACTGGACGTGAAAGTGATCTTCTCGGAGATGGATTTCCCCTCCACCTACGTCGAAACGATTCAGCGTGAATCCGGCGTGAAGCTGTATCCGCTGTCGCACATTTCCTACGGTGAATACACCGCCGACAAGTACGAAAAGGAAATGACCGGCAACCTCAACACCGTGGTGCGGGCGATTCAGGAGTCCGGTGCATGACTTCCAAAGAAACCCTGATCGCCGACCACATCGAAAACCCTGTGGGAGCGAGCTTGCTCGCGAAGGCGCCGAGTCAGTCAACATCTTTATCGAATGACCCACCGCATTCGCGAGCAGGCTCGCTCCCACAAGGACCGACTTTGGACTTTGCGGAGGTTTGTCTGACGCTGGGGCGCACGACGATTTTGGACAACGTCACCTTCCAGGTGCAGCCCGGCAGCGTGCATGCCCTGGTCGGCCCCAACGGTGGTGGCAAGAGTTCGCTGATCAAAACCCTGCTCGGGCAAATGCCGCATCAGGGCCAGCTCAGCCTGCAATGGCCCGGCGATCCCGGCATCATCGGTTACGTGCCGCAGGCGCTGGAGTTCGATCGCGGCTTGCCAATGACCGTCGACGATTTCATGGCCGCCATGTGCCAGCGACGCCCGGCGTTTCTCGGTTTGAGCAAGCGTTACGCCGGTGCCATCGGTGACGCGCTGGAACGCGTCGGCATGCAGGACAAACGCAAGCGGCGCATGGGCGCACTTTCCGGCGGTGAACGCCAGCGCGTTCTGCTCGCACAAGGCTTGATTCCTGCACCGCAATTGCTGGTGCTGGATGAGCCGATGTCGGCCCTCGATGAAGCCGGGATTCAAGTCTTTGAACGCCTGCTCAACGACTGGCGCGCGGCGGGCATCACCGTGTTGTGGATCGAGCACGATCTGGAAGCGGTCGGGCGTCTGGCGGATAGGGTTACCGGTCTGAACCGTCGTGTGCTGTTCGACGCCACGCCACAACAAGCCCTGACACCGGAACGTCTGCTCACGCTGTTTTCCACCCATCCACGGAGCGCTGTCTGATGAGTTACGAAGCCTTTCGTTTGATGGTGCAAGGCTGGGCCTCGTCCGGTTATCTGCCGGAGGCGCTGGCCTACGGTTTCGTGGTCAATGCGTTGCTCGCCGGCCTGCTGATCGGCCCGGTACTCGGCGGCCTCGGCACGCTGGTGGTGGTCAAGCGCTTCGCGTTTTTCTCCGAAGCCGTCGGCCACGCGGCGCTGACCGGTGTGGCCATCGGCATCCTGCTCGGCGAACCTTACACCGGCCCCTATGGCAGCCTGTTCGGTTACTGCCTGCTGTTCGGCATTCTGCTCAATTACCTGCGCAACCGTACCGGCCTGGCGCCGGATACCTTGATCGGCGTATTCCTCTCGGTGTCACTGGCACTGGGCGCGAGTCTGCTGCTGATTCTTGCGGGCAAGATCAATGTGCACATTCTCGAGAACGTGCTGTTCGGTTCAGTGCTGACCGTCAACGGCAACGATCTGGCGGTGCTGGCCATCGTCGGTTCGCTGGTCATGGCTCTGGCCTTGCCGTTGTACAACCGCATCATGCTCGCCAGCTTCAACCCGCAACTGGCAGCAGTGCGCGGGGTGGCGGTGAAGACCCTGGATTATCTGTTCGTGATTCTGGTGACGCTGATCACCGTGGCGGCGGTGAAAGTCATTGGCGCGATTCTGGTTGGCGCGCTACTGGTGATTCCTGCGGCAGCGGCGCGTTTGCTCAGCCAGTCGCTCAAGGGCTTCTTCTGGTGCTCGGTGCTGATCGCCACGGTCAGCACGCTGTGCGGGATTCTCGCGCCGATCGTGTTTGACCTGCCGATTCCATCCGGCGCCGCGATCATTCTGGTCGCCGGCATTGCCTTCGCCCTCGCCGCCATTGCGCGCGGGGTTGTCCCGAGTCTGAAAGGGAATCTTGGATAAATGACTTTTTCACTGCGAAAACTGACCTTGGCCATGACCCTCTGCGGCGTGGTCTGCACGCCGTTGATGGCTGCCGAAGCCGCTATACCACTGCGCGTGCTGGCCTCGTTGCCTATCACTTACGGCTTGGGCGAAGTACTGCTCAAAGGCACTGACGTCAACCTTGAACGTGCGGCACCGGCGAACCTGCCGGGCAGCCGTCAGACCGCGTATTTCACCGGTCGCGGGGCCCCGGCACTGAGCAAACTGGCGACTGGCGCCGATGCGGTGATCGGTGTGCGCTCGCTGTGGGCCGATGATCCGCTGTACCCGATCGCCCGCCGCAGCAACATCCGCATCGTTGAAGTCGATGCGGCGCGCCCGGTCGACGGCGCCCTGCCGGGCATTGCCGTACAACCGGATCTGAAGGTCGATGGCTTGAACAGTCAGCCATGGCTGGCGAGCAACAACATGGGACGCATGGCGGATGTGATGGCGGCGGATCTGGTGCGCCTGGCACCCAGCGCAAAGCCAAAGATCGAGGCCAACCTCGCTGCCTTGAAACAGCGCCTGTTGAAGCTCAGCGCCGATAGCGAAGCGCGACTGGCCCGTGCCGACAATCTCAGTGTGATGAGTCTCAGCGATCACTTTGGTTATCTGATCGGCAGCCTCAATCTGGAACTGATCGGCGAGGATCCACGGCCTGATGCCGAGTGGACGCCCGAAGACCTGAAAAAACTCACGGCCACCCTCAAGGACAATGATGTTGCGGTGGTCCTGCATCATCGGCAGCCATCGGACGCGGTGAAAGCGGCGATTGCCGAGTCGGGTAGCCGACTGGTGGTGTTGAGCACCGATGCGGCGGACCCGGTGGCGGAGCTGGAAGGCAATGTGGATTTGGTGTTGAAGGGTTTGAGCGGGGCTTAGTTTCAGCCGGAACCGCGTTATCGTTCTTCGCGAGCAAGCTCGCTCCCACATTGGATCGGTGTCGTTCACCCTTGTGGGAGCGAGCTTGCTCGCGAAGAGGCCTGACCTGACAGCACAAATTCCAGCCATGAAAAAACCCGCTGACTGTCTCCAGTCCAGCGGGTTTCTTTTTACCCGGCCGCTTATTGCGCGGCGGCCTGCCCTTCCATCTTCTGGCGCAGGCTCAGTGGACGCATGTCGGTCCAGACTTCTTCGATATAGGCCAGGCATTCCTTTTTCAGGCCGCTCTTGCCCACGGTGCGCCAACCTTGCGGCACGGCTTTGTAGTCCGGCCAGATCGAGTACTGCTCTTCGTGGTTGACCACGACCTGAAAGAGGATGTCCTCGCGGTCGAATACTGACGTCATGCTGGTTCTCCATCGTTGTAAGGGTGGGCTGCACGCGAGGCGCAGCCGGGTATGTAGAAAGAACGTTTGGCGCGGCGAAAAATTTACAGCGCAGCGGTTGCGGCGACCAAAGCGCGACCGAAGATTTCCGCAACGCGGTCGATTTCGGCGGCAGTGATCACCAGTGGTGGCAGGAAACGCACCACCGCGCCATGCCGACCACCCAGCTCGAGAATCAGGCCGCGTTTGAGGCATTCACGCTGCACCAGCGGCGCCAGTCGCGCAAACGCCGGCGGATGACCGAGCGCATCCGGCGTGCCGTTCGGCTCGACCAGTTCGACGCCGAGCATCAGGCCACGACCGCGAATGTCACCCAGTTGCGGGAAGTCCCGTTGCAGGATGCGCAGGTGCTCGCTCAGGCGTTCCCCCATGGCGGCGGCGTGTTCGCAGACCTTGTGCTCGACCAGATAACGCATCACCGCAGAACCTGCCGCCATGGCCATCTGATTGCCACGGAAGGTGCCGGCATGCGCACCGGGCTGCCAGGTGTCGAGCCAGTCACGGTAGACCACCACGGCCAATGGCAGGCTGCCGCCAATGGCTTTGGACAACACCACCACATCCGGGGTGATGTCGGCGTGTTCGAAGGCAAACATTTTGCCGGTACGGGCAAACCCGCTCTGGATCTCGTCGACGATCAGCGCCACACCGGCCTTCTCGGTGATTCGACGCAAGCCGCGCAACCACTCGATGTCCGCCGGAATCACACCGCCCTCGCCCTGCACCGCTTCGACGATCACCGCCGCTGGCAGTTGCACGCCGGCTTCGGGATCGTTGAGCAGATTCTCCAGATAACTCAGATTAGCCTTCACGCCGGCGGCGCCACCAAGGCCGAACGGGCAGCGGTAGTCATACGGGAACGGCATGAACTGCACGCCACTGCTGAGCAGCGCGCCCAACGGTTTTTTCGGCCCCAGGCTGCCCATCAGGCTCAGCGCGCCTTGGCTCATGCCGTGATAACCGCCGGAGAACGACAGCACGGTGCTGCGTCCGGTCGCCGTGCGCACCAGCTTCAGCGCCGCCTCCACAGCATCGGTACCGGTGGGGCCGCAGAACTGGATCTTCGCCTCAGCCGCCAGGGCCGATGGCAACAGACCAAACAGATCCTGGACGAACTGATCCTTGACCGGCGTGGTCAGGTCGAGGGTGTGTAGCGGCAATTCATCGGCCAGCACCTGCTGGATCGCTTCGATCACCACCGGGTGGTTATGCCCCAGCGCGAGCGTGCCGGCACCGGCCAGGCAGTCAATGAAGGTGCGGCCTTCAACGTCTTCGACATACAGGCCTTTGGCGCGTTTCAAGGCCAGTGGAATACGTCGTGGATAACTGCGTGCGTTGGATTCCTGCCGGGCCTGACGCGCCAGCAATGGCGACTCGTTGAACTGGTACAACGTTTCGGCCGGGGCCGAGCTAACCCGGGCCGACGACTCTTCGATAAGGCTGGTGGCGACTGACATCTCTCGACCCCTCAATTGGCTATGAATAGTGACCAAAACAGCACACCGGACAGGTGCGCATTCCGGTCACGGGGCGCACTTGCAGGTTTTCCTGTTCTGGAAACGCTTCAGGGGCCCGAGGATTTAGCCCGTGATCGAATTGTCAGACCGGCGATGCCAACAGCTTGCGCATGGGCAGGGTCTGCAAGCCTTGGTCGTTGAGGGGCAGCGCTGAGTCGCGGTAACCCAGACGACGATAGAAAGCGTGTCCGGTGCGCGTGCTGTTGAGGTCAGCGTGAGGAATTCCGCGAACTCGCAACCAGCCCTCCAGATCCTCCATCAGCGCCCGCCCGACGCCGCGCCGAAAGGACTCCGGCTGGACATGACAGAGCAGAATGTCGCCACTGGCCTGAGCCATGCCGACACCGACCGGTTTGTCCTCAAGCAAGGCGATACACAGGTAGAACAGCGGGTCGGCGAGCCGCGCACTGATGAAGTCGGCCGATTGCTGGCCGATCCATCTGCTGACGAGCGGCGGATCGTTACGGTGATCGAGTGCACAACCGATGCGGATTGAACGTTCGATAATGCGGCTGATGATGCCGGCGTCGGCCAGTTTGGCCGGACGAATACAGATGGATGCTTCCATGGCGCAGTTCCCTCAATCCATTGAGTCAAAGCTGGGCTGACCTTACCCTCGCCCCGGCCGGATAGCGAATGTCGAGAAGTTACATTTGATGTGCCGCAACAACTTCCCCTGTGGGAGCGAGCCTGCTCGCGAAAACGGTTTGGCAGCCACATCAATGCAGAGTGTGCTGCCGTCTTCGCGAGCAGGCTCGCTCCCACAGGGGATTTGCGGTGAGGTCAGACAGGTTGCAGCGGCATGGTCAGCTCGACCCGCAGGCCATCCGGGCGGCTGTCGAAATGCAGGGCACAGTCGCAACGCTGAACGATCGCTTGGACAATCGCCAGACCGAGGCCGCAACCGGTGCTTTGACCGTTGCGCCAGAAGCGTTGCGTCAGGTGTTGCAGATCATCCGGCGCGATCCCCGGGCCATGGTCACGCACGACAAACCGTACGCGGTTGCCAATGGTTTCCAGACTCAGCTCGACCGCACAGTCCTCGGGGGTATGCCGCAGGGCGTTGTCGAGCAGATTGCGCAGCGCCGCAATCGACAGCACGGCCGGCATCTGCAGCGCTGCAGCGGAAAGCTCAGCCGGCAGTTGCAGTTTGATGCGCAAGCGCTCGCCCCCCGTGGCGTCCTGAATGGCCAGGCGCGCCACTTGCTCGGCGCTGCATTGCGAACCGTCGTCGAACGACAGACTGCCCTCGACCCGCGCCAGCAACAGCAACTGTTCGAGGGTGCGATGCAGACGGTCGGCACCCTCCTCGGCCCGTGCCAGCGACTGATCACGGGCGCTGCCATCGGTCATGCGTGCGACTTGCAGGTGAGTCTTGATCGCCGTCAGTGGACTGCGCAATTCATGCGCCGCGTCACCGGTCAGGCGTCGCTCGCGCTCGATGGTCTTGCCGATACGCTGGAACAACTGGTTCTGGGTTTCGAGCAACGGCTTCAATTCGCTGGGAAAGGTCTGGATCTGCAACGGCTCAAGGGAGTCGGCATTGCGCCGCATCAGCGCTTCACGCAGACGATTGAGCGGCGCCAGACCCTGACCGATGCCCAGCCACAACAGGCACAGGCAGCCGAGCAGCGCCACGCCCACCGGCACTGAGGCCGCCAGCAGGATCGACATGTTCAGGGCTTCGCGCTCGATCTGCCGGTCCGCGGTGGTAATGCGCACATCGCCCCGGGCCAAGGTGAAGCTGCGCCACGGCGCGCCGTCGATCATCTGGTCATGGAAGCCCATTTTTTCGGCTTCCAGCGCTTGTTCGGGATTGTTGTGGCTGCGCGCGAGAATTTCCCCGCGCAAGGAACTGACCTGACAGGCCATGCCACCGGGGATATTCAGCTGTTCGGCACTGAAATGCGTGCCCTCGCCTTTGCTCGGCAGTGTCGGCAACTGCTCCAGCAGCCCGGCAACCATGCGCGCCGACGCCACCAGACGCTGGTCGAGGGAGAACATCATCTGATTGCGCAGGTCACTGAGCATCCAGGCCGCCGCCAGCGCCCAGATCAGTGCAAATGCAGCGCCGAGGGTCAGGCTCAGGCGCAGGCGCAGACTCATCACTTGCCTTGATCTCCACCGTCGGCCGGGCCGAGGCGATAGCCCAGACCGCGCACGGTTTCGACGATACCTTTGCCCAGTTTGCTGCGCAGGTGATGGATGTGCACGTTCAGCGCGTTGCTTTCCAGCTCGTCGTTGAAGCCGTAGACGCTGTCTTTCAACTGCTCGGTGGACAGCACCCGGCCACGATTGTGCAGCAGCGCCTGCAACAGCGATTGCTCGCGGCGCGACAGATCCACCGGTTGCCCGGCCAAAGTGGTTTCGCGGCTGCTCGGGTCGTAGGTCAGCGCACCGTGCTCGATCAGGTTGACGCTACGTCCGGCAACCCGGCGCAACAAGGTTTGCAGGCGGGCAAACAGTTCACGCAGATCGAACGGTTTGAGCAGGTAATCGTCAGCCCCGGCCTGCAGACCGTCAACGCGGTCGGTAACCGAGTCGCGCGCGGTGAGGATCAACACCGGAATCTCCAGGCCGCTCTGCCGCAATTGTTGCAGCAACTTGAGGCCATCTTCGTCGGGCAGGCCGAGATCGAGCACCATCACGTCAAATTCGGCGACTTTGAGCATCGCCCGCGCTTTCGACGCGGTATTGACGTGCTCGACCGTCAGCCCTTGAGCCGTCAGGCCGGCAACGATGCCACTGGCAATCAGCTCATCGTCTTCGCAAACCAGTACGTGCATGGGTGCTCCGTGGATAAAAAAGGCGAGTGAAGCAGGCGAGGATTAAGCGGCAATTATGGCCGTCACCGGCGTTTACGGAAAGCCGGGTAAAAACATCGGGGCGCCACCTGACGCGGGGACTCACCCGGTGCTGAAACTTTCCCACTAATAAAGAAACAGTTTCGCCCTATGGAATAACCCTTCGATCATTTAGTTTTCGACTGGCAACCAACAACAACTTTAAAAGGACTTAATAAACATGCCTAATCTGAAAAACTTCGTCGCGATCGATTGGCGCTCCGGCCCTGACCGTATTTATTTTTTCTTCAAGGACAGCGACACCTATTCCCGCTTCGATCTCGGTGACAATAAGGTTCCCGCCAACTATCCCGCACCGGTCGGCGGTAGCTGGGACAGCTTTGATCCCCATGCCAAAGACTTGCGTTTCGGACTGACAACCACTTCATTCGGCTGGAACACCTCGTCCGATGAAGATATCGCCTGGTTGTTCTTCTATCAGGGAACAACACCCGTGGTGTGTAAATACAACCAGGACAAAGACAAGGTCGATGCCTTCTACAAAGTTTCCGATTCGATCTGGAAGCCGATATTGCCCTACTTCGACAAGATCATCGCCGGCACCTGGTTCCAGCTCACCGGTCACCCGTTTCTGTTCAGGTTCATCCTCAACGACGGTCACTATCTATCGTTTAACTACAAGACAAAGACCCTGACTTACAAATCTTTCGGGGATTATCAACTTGGCGCGCTGAAACCGTACAAGGACCGCATCATCACGGCAGCGCAAAATGACCGGACTTTCGCCGACAGCTACTGGTACATTTTCCTGACCGACAACCAATACCTGACTTACAACATTCAGTCCGACCGTCTGGTCTCCGGCCCGCAAACCATCAATGACCAGAACTGGCCAGGACTGCTGCGCGGCTGATTGGCCGAAACCGGAGAGCCTTGTAGCATAGGGTTAATTATCGGTTAATCGCCGCCGCCCATTCTGCACCTCACTTGCACAGGGACAAGGCTCCTCCATGCGTCATTTTTTTCTTTTGTTTGCTCTGCTGATTTCCAGCCTGGCCCAGGCCGGGAACAATCCGTTTGATACCAAACCCGAGTTTCTGCCCGTCGACAAGGCGTTCGTGCTCACCTCCGAACGTCTGGAATCCGGTGAAACCCAGCTGTTCTGGCAAATCACCGACGGTTATTACCTGTATCAGAAACGCCTGAAATTCGACGGACTGAGCGCAGCACAGCAGCCAACACTGCCTGAAGGCGAATCCCACAGCGACGAGTTCTTCGGGGAACAACCGGTCTATCGCCAAGGGCTGGAAGTGAAAATCCCGGCGACCGCCACAGGTCAGATCAAGGTCAGCTATCAGGGTTGTGCCGATGCCGGTCTGTGCTATCCACCACAGACCCGGGTCATTGATCTGGGCGGCAAAGCGGCGGTGGCGGCCAGCGTTGAAGCGCCGGATCAGGCTTTGGCCAGCAGCCTGCAGCAACGCGCGCTGGGCTGGAGCTTGCTGGTGTTTTTTGGTCTCGGTCTGTTGCTCGCCTTCACGCCTTGCACGTTGCCGATGCTGCCGATTCTGGCCGGCATGGTGGTGGGTAGTGGTGCCACCCCGCGTCGCGGATTCGCGCTGGCCGGCAGTTATGTGATCTGCATGGCGCTGGTGTATGCGGCGATGGGCGTGATTGCCGCGCTGCTCGGCGCGAACCTGCAAGCGTGGTTGCAGAATCCGTGGCTGCTCGGCACGTTTGCCGCGATCTTCGTGGTGTTGGCCTTGCCCATGTTCGGATTCTTTGAACTGCAATTGCCGGTGGCCCTGCGTGATCGCCTGGAACACGCATCGCGCAGTCGCAGCGGTGGCAGCCTGATCGGCGCCGGAGTACTCGGCGCGTTGTCCGGTCTGCTGGTCGGCCCGTGCATGACCGCGCCGCTGGCCGGTGCTTTGCTATATATCGCGCAGAGCGGCAACGCGCTGCACGGTGGCTTGATCCTGTTCTCGCTGGGTATTGGCATCGGTGTGCCGTTGCTGTTGCTGGTCACCGTGGGCAATCGCTTCCTGCCCAAACCCGGCGCCTGGATGAACCTGCTCAAAGGTGTGTTCGGTTTCCTCTTCCTTGCCACCGCGCTGTTGATGTTGCGCCCGGTACTGGACGCTTCGTTGTGGCTGGGCCTGTGCGGCGCACTGCTGTTGATCGCCGCGTTCTGCGCCTGGAAACAGTCCGAAGGTTATGGCCGCGTTGCCCAGTTGTTCGGCGCAACCTCGCTGTTACTCGGGCTGTGGGGCAGTTTGCTGGTGATTGGTGCGGCGGGCGGCAGCGATGATCCGTATCAGCCGTTGCAGGTCTACAGTGCCGGCCGCGCCAGTACGGCGGCGCCATCGGCTCACGATGCGTTCATCACGATCAAGGAACCGGCGGCGCTGCAACGCGAACTCGATGCCGCCAAGGCTCAAGGCCAGTGGGTGCTGCTCGATTACTACGCCGACTGGTGCGTGTCCTGCAAAGTCATGGAGAAGCAGGTGTTCGGCAAGGACAAGGTCATGCAGGCGTTGAGTGATGTACGCCTGCTGCGGCTCGATGTGACTGCCGATAATGCCGCCAGCCGTGAACTGCTCAGCCGCTATAAAGTGCCGGGGCCACCGACGTTCATCTGGATCGGTAGCGACGGCGAAGAACGCCGCAGCCAGCGCATTACCGGTGAAGTCGATGCCGAGACGTTCCTGCAACGCTGGGCCACCACCCGGGACGCCAATTAATGCTGACGCTAACCCTCGGCACCTTTGCCATCGCGCTTAACCACCTGCTGCTGATCAGTGCCCTGGCGCTGGCGACCTTTGTCGGCTGGCGGGTGGCCAAGCGTGGTGGCGATAACCCCGAGTCGGCGTTGTTCAGCCTGTTTCTGCTAGGCATGCTCGCGGCACGGAGTGCCTTTGTGCTGCTGTACTGGTCGCACTATCGCAATGACCCGTGGCAGATCATCGATTTGCGTGACGGCGGTTTCCTCGCCTGGCCGGGGGTGATCGTGCTGTTGCTCGCGGCGCTGTATCGCGGCTGGCGTCGTCCGGGTCTGCGGCGTCCGCTGGGTTTTGGTGTGGCCAGCGGTGTGGCGTTCTGGCTGTTGGCGACGCTGTCGTTGAACATCTATGAACAAGGCACCCGACTGCCGGACATCTCCTTGCGCAACGCGGCCGGAGAAACCATCCAGCTCAGCGATTATCAGGGCGGCCCGCTGGTGATCAATCTGTGGGCGACCTGGTGTCCGCCGTGTCGGCGCGAAATGCCAGTCCTGGAGAATGCCCAGCAACAACGCCCGGACCTGACCTTCCTGTTCGTCAATCAGGCCGAAAGCATGCAAAGCGTGGCGACGTTTCTCGAAACCCAGGGCCTGAGCCTCAACAATGTGCTGTTCGACCGCAGTGGTCGGCTGGGTCAGGCCGTCGGTTCCATGGCCTTGCCAACTACGCTGTTCTATAGCCCTGACGGTCGACTGCTGACCAGCCACCTGGGCGAGCTGTCCAACGCCAGCCTGGCGCGCGCGCTGGAAAACTTCGCCACGCCGACCCTGAATTCGAACCCGGCCACTGCACCGGCCACCTCTGCAAGGAAACTGCCATGCCCCGCCTCCGCCACCTGCTGACGCTGACTCTGGGCAGCGCCCTGCTGCACTTGCCGTCGGTGCAGGCCGCTGAAGAATTGCCTGCGGCGATCAAGCAGATCGAAGCCAAAGGCGCGAAAATCGTCGGCCAGTTCGACGCCCCTGATGGCTTGCGCGGCTATGCGGCGCAATATCAGAACCGGGGCATGGCGCTGTACCTGACCCCGGATGGCAAACACGTCATTCTCGGCAATATGTACAACGCCGATGGCAAAGACCTGAGCAGCGAGCCCCTGCAAAAACTGGTGTACGCGCCGATGGCCAAGGAAGTCTGGGCCAAGTTCGAGGCGAGCAACTGGATTCAGGACGGCAACAAGGATGCACCGCGTACCGTGTACCTGTTCAGCGACCCGAACTGTCCGTACTGCAACATGTTCTGGGAACAGGCGCGGCCATGGGTCAAGGCTGGCAAGGTGCAGTTGCGGCACATCATGGTCGGCATCATTCGTGAGGACAGCCCGGGCAAATCGGCCGCGTTGCTGGCCGCGAAGGATCCGGCCAAGGCATTGGAAGATCATGAAAAGGCTGGCAAAAGCAGCTCGCTGAAAGCCTTGAAAGATATTCCGGTGGCCGTGCAGAGCAAACTGGCGGCGAACATGCAGTTGATGGAAGACCTGGATTTACAGGCGACGCCGGCGATCTTCTATATGGATGACAAGGGTGAACTGCAACAGCAGCAAGGCGCGCCTTCGCCGGACAAGTTGGTGAAAATTCTTGGACCGAAATAATCTTTCAGTCTTTATTGCCTGATCTGGCCTCTTCGCGAGCAAGCTCGCTCCCACATTGGCTCTACGTACACAAAACCAAATGTGGGAGCGAGCTTGTCTCCGGGCGGCGTTCCGACGAAGAACGACTATTCGGTGTGTCGGTTGCGCTCGCTGAGGAAGGTAAGCAACGCCTCGGTGACAAACTGCGGATTCTCCAGATTGGAGATATGCCCCGCCTCCGGCACCAGCACCCACGGGCAACCGATCAACTCCGCCATTTCCTTTGCTTCCGACGGTGGTCGCGGCTTGTCCTGATCGCCACACAGCACCAGCGTGGACGCTGCATTCAATTCGCCCAGCCGTGATAACAAGTCATCCCGGCCAAAGGTGATACGCCCCATCGGTACGATGCTTTCACGCAGTCGATCCGACGAATACGCCGCCAGTTTCGCGCGGAAATCCTGATACAGCGTCGACTGCGGATCGATGCCCGGGCGGAAGAAAATCGGCACGACGATATCGAGCAACTGCTCGGAGATTTCGCCGCTTTCTTCGATCTGTTTAAACAGTGAGAAGTAGTACTGGCGGGTCGGCTCAGGCTCGACACCGACGTAGGTGTCCATCAGCACCAGACCATTGACCCGCTGCGGAACCGACAGCGCCAGACGCACGCCCCACATGCCACCGACCGACAGGCCAACCAGGGTGACACGGTCGATATCCAGATGATCGAGCAGGGCTTGCGCCTGACGGGCGATATCATTCAGGGACGTCGTGCCTTCAGGCAACCGGCCCGATTCGCCATGGCCCCAAAGATCCAGGGCAATCACCCGATAGTGCGGTGACAACGCGGCGATCTGCGGCGCCCACATGGCCTGATCCCACAGATAGCTGCCGGCCAGCAAAACCGCCGGACCGGTGCCTTGATCAATGTAATGCAGCGCTTGTCCGTCCACCGTGAAAAATGGCATCGACCACCCCCGCGACAAAAAAGAGAACCGGCAGACTGAGCTGCCGGTTGCTGGTCGTCAACCCTGGAAATGTACGCGATTGTCCCGGCCCTTTCGCGAGCAGGCTCGCGCCCACATTGGTTCTGCGTACACAGTACCAAGTGTGGGAGCGAGCCTGCTCGCGAAGCGGCCAATGCAGGCGCTAAAAAACTAGAGGCCCTCCAGCTCCGCCATCAAATCATTCAACCGATCAACCTTCTCCTCGGTGATATCACTCGCCGCCAGTCCATCGATGTACTCAGCCAGTTCCTCAACCGTGCTGCACTCGAACATCGCCCGCAGCGGCACATCACGTTGCAGGGTTTTCTGCACCCGCGAGGCGATCTGCGTGGCCAGCAACGAATGCCCGCCCAGCTCGAAGAAGTTGTCGCGCACACCGACCTGCTCGACCTTCAGCACCTCGGCCCAGATTTCCGCCAGCGTCTGCTCGAGATCATTGCGCGGGGCCAGGTAATCCTGGCTCTGCAACTGACCGATCTCCAGCGCCGGCAAGGCTTTGCGATCCAGTTTGCCATTGGCGTTCAACGGCATCCGCTCTAGCCACAACCAGTGCAGCGGCACCATGTATTCCGGCAGTTCGGCGCGCAGGCGCTGCTTGATCCGCTCCAGACGTTCGCTTGGATTGAGTGCCGAATCGGCCGCCACCAGATAGCCGACCAAGTGTTTGCCGTTGACGCCTTCCTGCACGCTGACCGCGCCATCGCGCACTTCCGGTTGTTCATGCAGGCGCGCTTCGATTTCACCCAGTTCGATGCGATAACCGCGAATCTTCACCTGATGGTCTACCCGGCCAACGTACTCCAGCACACCGTCGCTGCGGCGCCGCGCCAGGTCACCGGTGCGATACAGACGTTCGCCCGGCGCGCCGAACGGGTTCGGCACAAACACTGGCGCGGTGCGCAGCGGATCGCTGACATACCCGCGACCGACGCCCGTCCCCGCTACACACAACTCACCTACCGCGCCCAGCGGCACCAGTTCCAGCGCGCCGTCGACCAGATAGAGCAAGTTGTTGTCGGTCGGCGTACCGATCGGCAAGTAACTGCCGCGCGTCGAGGCCATGTCGACGCGGAAGAACGCCACGTCGTCCGAGCATTCCGCCGGGCCGTAAGCGTTGACCAGACCGATGTCCGGGTAACGCAGCAGCCATTGGTGCGCCAGCTCCGGCGGCATTGCCTCGCCAGTCGGCAACATCCAGCGCAAGCCATCGAGGCTCAAACGATCGGTCGCAAGCATGCCCTGAATCAGCGACGGCACGCTCTCCAGCACGGTGATGCCCTGCGCTTGCACGTGCACCAGCAACCCTTGCGGATCGTGGGCGATGGTGTTCGGCACGATGTCCACCCGTGCGCCAAACAACGGTGCAGCAAGGAACTGCCAGACCGAAATGTCGAAGCTTTGCGAAGCGGTCTGAGCAATCACGTCGGCGTCGCTCAAATTCAAGTACGGCACCTTGCTCAACTGGTTATTGAGCATGCCGCGCTGCTCGACCATCACGCCTTTCGGCAGGCCGGTCGAACCCGAGGTATAGATCACGTAAGCGAGGTTGTCCGGGCCGCTGTAAATCCCCGGGTTCTGCGCCGATGTCGCCGCCGCTTGTATCTCTTCCCACACCAGCAAGCGCGGGCGATTGGCGCAGCTGAACTCATCCAGCAAAGTCTGCGCCTGTTCAAGGCATGCTTTGGAGCACACCAGCACCGGCGTGCGGCTCAGTTCGATGATGCGTTGCAGACGTTGACTCGGCAGGCCCGGATCCAGCGGCAGATAACCCGCGCCAGCCTTGAAGCTACCAATGATCATGCCGAGCAGATCAAGGTTACGTTCGGCGAGCAAGGCTACCGGTTGATCCATCTGCACACCGGCCGCGACCAGGGCATGACCGAGGCGGTTGGCAATCTGGTTCAGTTCGGCGTAGCTCTGTCGCTGATCCAGGCACGTGGCGGCGATGCGTTGCGGATGCGCGGCAACCTGCGCTTCGAACAGCGCAACGTAGCTCTGTTCCAGCGGATATTCATGCGCACTCTGGTTGCAACCGTGGAGCAGGAAGTCCTGTTCCTCGACGCCCAGCAGCGGCAAGTCAGCCATGTCGCCATGGAAGCCATCGACCAGCGCCAGCAGCAGACGTTTGAACTCGCCGAGCATGCGCTCGATGGTCGATTCGTCGAAGTAACGCTGGTCATACGACAGGTGCAAACCAAGGTCATCGCCCGGGTAACACACCGCCGTCAGCGGGAAGTTGGTGTGGGTACGGCCGGAATCCGAGGTCGCGTTGAGGCTCTGCGCACGATCGAGCACCGAGACTTCCACCGGGGCGTTTTCGAAGACGAACAGGCTGTCGAACAGCGGCTGGCCTTTCGGCAGTTCGCTCTGTTCCTGAATGTTCACCAGCGGCAGGTATTCGTACTCGCGCAACTGCATGTTGTTGTCGAGCAAACCACTGAGCCACTGACGCACGCTGCTGCGCTCATCATCAGCCGGCATCTGCACCCGCAGCGCGATGCTGTTGATGAACAGGCCGACGGTGCGTTGCATTTCCGGCATGTCCACCGGGCGCCCGGCCACGGTCACACCGAAGAGCACGTCGCGATCGCCGCTCATGCGCCGCAGCACCAAAGCCCACGCCGCTTGGGCGAAAGTGTTGATGGTCAGTTGATGGGCCTGCGCCAATTCGCGCAGACGCGCTCCGTCCTCGACATTGAGGCGGGTGTAGCGATCGCCGACGATCATGCCACCGCTTTCACCGGCGTGTTCGCGCAGGAACGGCCGGTCGCTCGGAATCGGTGTGGTGCGCTCGAACCCGCGCAGATTCTGCTGCCACCACTGCCGCGCGTCGGCCAGGCTCTGGCGTTGCAGCCAGCCGATGTAATCGCGATAACGCGGCGGCACGGCGAGTTGCGCTTCGCGCCCCTCACCCAGGGCGGTGTAGATTTCGAAGAAGTCGTTCATCAGCAACGAACGGCACCAGGCATCGATAAGGATGTGGTGGTTGCTCATCATGAACCAGTAACGCGCCGCACCGACCTTGATCAGACGCAGGTGGAACGGCGCCTGATTGAGCAGATCGAACCCAGCCTCGCGCTCGCTCTTCAGCAGCGCTTGCAGCTGCGGTTCCTGCTCGATTTCAGCGATAGCGCTCCAGTCCAGATATTCGATCGGCGTGCGACCCGGGGCGTGAATCACTTGCAGCATGTCTTCGCCGACGTTCCAGCAGAACGACGCGCGCAGTGCCTCATGGCGGGCGATCACCGCTTGCCACGCCTGGGCAAAACGCTCGGGGTCGAGTTCGCTGTTGATGCGGTAACGATCCTGCATGTAGTACAGACCGGTCCCCGGCTCGAGCAAGGTGTGCAGCAACATGCCTTCCTGCATTGGCGTCAGCGGATAGACGTCTTCGATGTGCGCGGCCGGCACCGGCAAGGCATCGAGTTGCGCCTGAGTCAGTCTGGCCAGCGGGAAGTCCGACGGCGTCAGGCCACCGGCCTCGTCTTGCAGGCAATGGGCGATCAGGCTTTGCAGTTCACCGAGGTAGGCGTCGGCCAGATCGTTGATGGTTTGCGCCTCGTAACGCTCGCCGCTGAAGGTCCAGCGCAGCAGCAATTCACCGCCGTAGACCTGACTGTCGATGCTCAGTTCGTTCGGCAATGGCGCGTGCGGATCGTGGGCGGCACCGACCGGCTCATCGAGCGGACGGAACAGCGCATCGCTGCCAAAACTCTGATCGAACTGACCGAGGTAGTTGAACGTGACCGGCGCCTGCGGCAGTGCGGCCATGCTGCGCTGGCTGAGGTCATCGGCGAGATAACGCAGCACGCCGTAGCCCAGACCTTTGTGCGGCACGGCGCGCAATTGCTCCTTGATTGCCTTGATCGAAGCGCCCTGCCCCGCAGCTTCTTCGATGTTGTGCGGGGTCAGGCGCAACGGATAAGCGCTGGTGAACCAGCCGACGGTTCGAGTCAGATCGATCTCGTCGAACAGGGTTTCGCGACCGTGGCCTTCCAGTTGAATCAGCGCCGACGGCTGACCGCTCCAGCGGCACAGCACGCGAGCCAGCGCGGTCAGCAGCAGGTCGTTGACCTGCGTGCGGTAGACACTTGGCGCCTGTTGCAGCAGTTGCCTGGTGTACTCGGCATCGAGACGCACGCTAACGGTTTGTGCGTGACGATTCTGCTGGCCGCCCTGCGGGTTCTCGCACGGCAGATCGGCGCTCGGACCGGCCAGTTGGGTCTGCCACCAGTCGAGTTCTTCGCGCAGGGATTCGCTGCCGGCGTAGGCTTGCAGGCGTGCCGTCCAGTCCTTGAAAGCGCTGGTTTTCGCCGGCAGTTTTACTGCTTGTTCGGCGTCGAGTTGGCGATACACGGTTTGCAGATCATCGAGCAATACGCGCCACGACACGCCATCGACCACCAAGTGATGGATCGCGATAAACAGGCGTTGCTGACCTTCAGGGCCGTCGACCAGCAAGGCGCGCAACAACGGACCTTGCGCAAGATTCAAGCTGCGTTGGGCATCAGCGAACAGCGCTTCGCACTTGTCCATCGACGCGACGCGTACTTGCCAGAGAACAGCAACGTCGGACACCGGTTGATGCGTGGCTTGCCACTCAGCATTGGCCTCGGTGAAGCGCAGACGCAGGGCATCATGCTGCTCGATCACCGCCAGCAGCGCCTGCTCCAGACGATGCGGTTCCATCGCCACAGTTGGCTCCAGCAACAACGCCTGGTTCCAGTGCTGACGTTCAGGGATTTCCGTGTCGAAGAACCAATGCTGAATCGGCGTCAGGGCCGATTCGCCAGCCACCAGGCCCTGCTCGGCCGTCACCTGCTCGGTGCGGCTGGCCACAGCGGCCAGTGTCTGCACAGTCTGGTGCTGGAACAGATCACGCGGGCTGAAATGAATGCCCTGCTGCCGTGCGCGGCTGACTACTTGAATCGACAGAATCGAATCGCCGCCCAGCTCAAAGAAGTTGTCGTTGAGGCCGACCTGTTCGACGTTGAGCACCTCGCACCAGATCTGCGCCAGGGTCTGTTCCATGTCGTTGCTTGGCGCGACGTAGTCCTGACGATTCAATTCAGGGTCCGGCGCCGGCAAGGCACGGCGGTCGAGTTTGCCGTTGGCGGTGAGCGGCATGCTCGCCAGCAGAATCAGGTGCGTCGGCACCATGTAATCCGGCAATTGTGCCTTGAGGTGCACCTTGAGAGCGTCACGCAGTTCAGCCTGTCTGGCTTCGTTTTGTTCGGCGACTTCAGTGACGAGGTAACCGACCAATTGCTTTCCGCTTGGCGCATCGAGTGCGAGCACCACCGCTTCGCGGATCGAGTCATGATCGAGCAGACGGGTTTCGATTTCGCCGAGTTCGATACGGAAACCACGGATCTTCACCTGATGGTCGATTCGCCCCAGGTATTCCACCAAACCATCTGCGCGCTGGCGCACCAGATCGCCGGTGCGATACATACGCCCGCCATCGGTGGCAAACGGGTCGGCGACAAAACGTTCGGCGGTAATGCCCGGACGGTCGTGATAGGCCTGGGCCAGACCGGCGCCACCGACGAACAATTCACCGGTCGCACCTTGCGGCACCAGCGCCAGATCGGCGTCGAGAATGTAGGCGACACGCGCACCAATCACGCTGCCGATCGGCACACTGCCAGCGCCTTCCTCCAGCACCTCCGGCGCCAGACTGGCCAGTGGCATGACCACGGTTTCGGTCGGGCCGTAGGCGTTGAAGAACATCGCTGGTTTTAACGCCGCGCGAATCCGTTGCAGGTGTTCACCGGTCAATGCTTCGCCACCGGTGATGATCATCCGTACCGGGAGGATTTCGTTTTGCGTCGAGAGGAACTGCGCCAACTGGCTGCCGTAGCTCGGGGTGAAACCGAGCACGTTGACTTTATGCGTGCGGATCAAACCGCAGATGTCTTCCGCGTCCCACTGACCCTGCGCACGCAACACCACCTGCGCACCGCTGAGCAACGGCACCAGCAGACGTTCGGTGGCGGCGTCGAAGTTGATCGAATAGAAGTGCAGTTCGCAGTCATCCGGGCGCATGCCGAAACGCTCGATCACCGCTTGGCAGTGCATGGCGATTTCGCCGTGGGAGACCACCACGCCTTTCGGCTTGCCAGTCGAGCCCGAGGTGTAAATCAGGTACGCCTGATGCTGTGGGAGGCTGATAAACGGCAGCTCAGTGGCCGGATAAGCAGCGAGTGCCGCGCTGTCCTCCTCCAGGCACCAGCGCGCCACGCTTGGCGGTAGATCGCCAAGAGCGTTGAACATCGCGCGATCACTGAGCAGCAGGCCGATGCGGCTGTCTTCGATCATGTAATGCAACCGGTCGAGCGGGTATTCCGGGTCCAGCGGCACATACGCGCCACCGGCTTTGAGAATCGCCAGCAAGCCAATGACCATCTCCAGCGAACGCTCCAGCGCCAGACCCACCCGCACTTGCGGGCCGACGCCACGCTCACGCAGGGCCCAGGCCAGACGATTGGCGCGGGCGTCGAGTTCGGCGTAGCTCAGGGTTTGCCCGGCGAAGGTCAGGGCCGGCGCGTCTTTGCGCGCCAGCGCCTGTTCGCCGAACAGGTGGTGGATGCACTGGTCGAGACGATGCTCGCCCGGCTCGATGCCAAGATTGTCGAGCAGTTGCTGTTGCTCAGGCTGGTCGAGCAGCGGCAATTCGCTGAGGCGTTGTTGCGGATCGGCGATCAATGCTTCAAGCAAGTTGCGCCAATGTCTGGCCATGCGCGCGATGGTCGGCTCGTCGAACAGATCGGTGCTGTAAGTCAGGCAGCAACCGAGGCGATGGTCGAGGTCGGTGACTTCCAGATTGAGGTCGAACTTGGTCGCCCGCGCATCGTTGGCCAGGTACTCGACGGTCATGCCGGCAAGCATGCGGCTCTGCTGGAACTCCCAGCGCTGCACGTTGCACATCACCTGGAACAGCGGGTTGTACGCGGCACTGCGCGGCGGTTGCAAGGCTTCAACCAGATGATCGAACGGCAGGTCCTGATGGGACTGGCCTTCGATCACGGTGTGACGCACCTGCTCGAACAGTTCACCGACCGACATCATGCCGTCGAGCTGGCAACGCAATACTTGGGTGTTGAGGAACGCACCGATCAGCCCTTCGCTTTCCGGGCGAATACGGTTGGCCACCGGTGCGCCGATGCGCAGATCGGTCTGGCCGCTGTAGCGGTAAAGCAATGTGGCGAGCGCGGCGGTCATGGTCATGAACAGGGTCAGACCGTTTTGCGCGTTGAACGCACGAACCCGCGCGGCGAGGTCGTCGCTCAGATCAAAGCGGAACAGTTCGCCCTGATGGCTCTGTACCGGCGGACGCGGACGGTCGCCCGGCAATTCCAGCAGCGGATGTTCACGGCCGAGTTGTGCGGTCCAGTAGTCGAGTTGACGCTGACGCTCACCGGATTCCAGCCAGTTGCGCTGCCAGACGCTGTAGTCAAGGTATTGCACCGGCAACGGTTGCAGCGGCGAATCGCGGTCGTCGACAAACGCTTCGTACAGAGCGCTGAGTTCGCGGGCGAAAATGTCCATCGCCCAGCCTTCCGTGACGATGTGGTGCAGGGTCAGAACGAAGTAATGCTCCTGCTCGGCGGTTTTCACCAGGCAGGCGCGCAGCAGCGGGCCGGTTTCCAGGTCGAACGGCAAATGCGCTTCTTCATCGGCCAGTTGCTGAACCTTTTGCTCACGCACATCGGCGGCAAATCTGGAGAAGTCCTTCCAGCCCATGCGCACGCCGGTCTCGGCATGCACCTGCTGACGGGCGACGCCGTCGACACTCGGGAATGTGGTGCGCAGGGTTTCGTGGCGCAGGATCAGCGCTTGCAACGCCGCCTCGAAACGCTCGACATGCAACACGCCACGCAGACGCGCCATGCCACCGACGTTGTACGCCGGGCTGTCCGGTTCCATCTGCCAGAGGAACCACATGCGCTGTTGCGAGTAGGACAACGGCACCGATTTGCTGCGATCAACCTTGTCGATTGGCGGCTGTTTGTTGGTGCGGCCGCTGGCCTGGATCAGGCGGATCTGTTCGGCAAAGTCACCCAGTTCACTGTGCTCAAACAAGGCGCGCAACGGCAGTTCGACGTCGCAGGCCTGACGGCTGCGCGAGATGATTTGCGTGGCCAGCAGCGAGTGACCGCCGAGGGCGAAGAAGTCGTCGCGCAGGCCGACTTGGGTCAGGCCGAGTACTTCGCGCCAGATCGCGGCGATTTGCTGCTGCAATTCAGTCACCGGTTCGACGTGTTCGCGCACTTGCCATTGCGGCTCGGGCAAGGCGCGGCGGTCGAGTTTGCCGCTCGGGCTCAGGGGCATTTCATCCAGACGCATCAGTTGCGCCGGGACCATATATTCCGGCAGCTCGGCGGCCAGCGCGGCTTTCAGGCGAGCACTTTGCTCGTCAGGATTTTCACTGGCATCAGTCGCGGTGAAGTAGCCGATCAGCTGTGCGCCGGCAGCCGTTTCGCGCACCAGCACCACGGCTTGAGCGACGCCGTCCTGGGCGAGCAGACGCGCTTCGATTTCTTCCGGTTCGACGCGGAAGCCACGCAGTTTGACCTGCTGATCGAGACGGCCGAGGTATTCGATCACGCCATCGGCGGTCCAGCGTGCGCGGTCGCCGGTGCGGTACAAACGTGCGCCCTGCTCGCCCAGCGGATCGACGACAAAACGCTCTGCGGTCAACGATGGACGACCGAGGTAACCCCGAGCCAGACCGATACCGCTGATGCACAGCTCACCCGGCATACCGGCCGGCGCTGGATTGAGATCGGCGTCGAGCACGCGGCAAATCACATTGCCCAGCGGACGGCCAATCGGCGAGCGCTCGCCATCGGCGGTGGTGCAATGCCAGTGAGTGACGTTGATTGCGGTTTCGGTCGGGCCGTAACGGTTGTGCAATTGCACCGCCGGCAGTTGCGCGAGGACGCGGTTGCGCAGTTCGGCGGGCAGCGCTTCGCCGCCGGAGAAGAGCCGGCGCAGGCTGGTGCATTCGGCGCTCAGCGGCTCGTCGATGAACAGCGAGAGCAGCGGCGGCACAAAGTGCAGCGTGGTCACGCCGTACGTTTGCACAAGCTGCGCAATGCGATGCGGATCGCGGTGTTCACCGGGGCCGGCGATCAGCAGGCGTGCGCCAGTGATCAATGGCCAGAAGCATTCCCACACCGACACGTCGAAACTGATCGGTGCCTTTTGCATCAGCACATCGGTTTCATTGAGGGCGTAAGCGCTCTGCATCCATTGCAGGCGTTCGGCCAAAGCGGCGTGAGTGTTGCCGACGCCTTTCGGTTGGCCGGTGGAACCCGAGGTGTAAATCACATACGCGAGGTTGTCGCCGTGCAGGTGCAGACCCGGTGCCTGGCTCGGCCAGTTTTCCAGGTGTAGCGCATCCATGGCGATGACACTGACGCCGTCGCTGGCCGGCAAGCGCTCGAGCAATTCAGTCTGGGTCAGGAGCAATTCGACGCCGCTGTCACTGAGCATGTAGGCCAGACGATCCGTCGGGTAATCCGGGTCCAGCGGCACGTAGGCGCCACCGGCCTTGATGATCGCCAGCAAACCGATCAGCAGTTGCGGCGAACGCTCGGCGGCGATGGCCACGCAGACATCCGGGCCAACGCCTTTGTCGCGCAGGTAATGGGCGAGACGGTTGGCTTGTGTGTGCAGTTCAGCGAAGTCGAGGCTGCCGCCCTCCCACACCAGCGCGGTGCGTTCCGGGGTCTGACGCGCCTGTTCGTTGAGCAGTTCCGGCAGCCATTGTTGCGCCGGGGTGCAGGGTGCAACGCCCCAGTTTTTTTGCTGATCGTGCTCGCCGACGGTGAGCAGTTGCAGGTCACCGATGGCGTGTTCCGGGTGTTCGCAGACGTCGCGCAACAGGTTGCTGAAGTGTTCGGCAAGACGCTCGATAGTCGTGGCGTCGAACAGTTCGCTGGCGTAGTCGAATGACAGCGTCAGGCGACCGTTACGGTCTTCTTCGCTGTGCAGTTGCAGGTCGAACTTGGCTTCGCGGCTGTGCCACGGCAGTTCTTCGGCGAGCAGTCCCGGCAGACGCTTGAGCGCACTCAGATCGCGTTGCTGGTGGTTGAACATGACCTGGAACAGGCCTTGCTCACGGGCCTGCGGGAACGCTTCGAGGAGTTGTTCGAAGGGCAGATCCTGATTCGCCTGGGCACCGAGTGCGGCGTTGCGGGTCTGGGCCAACAGCGCAACGAATGACAGGCGCGAATCGATCTTTGCACGCAGCACTTGGGTGTTGATGAAGAAGCCGATCAGGCCCTGGGTTTCCAGGCGCGGACGGTTGGCGTTGGGTACGCCGATGCGGATGTCACGCTGACCGCTGTAGCGATGCAGAAGGCTCTGGAGTGCCGAGAGCAGCAGCATGAACGGCGTCGACTGGTGCGCCTGCGCCGTGTTGCGGATCGCATCGCTGAGGCTGGCGCCGAGACGCACGGTGTGGCGCGCGGCGCTGTGAATTTTCTTGGCCGACCGTGGGTAATCGGTGGCCAGTTCCAGCGCCGGATGTTCTTCGCCCAACTGCGCTTTCCAGTACGCCAGTTGCCGCTCGCCCTCGCCTTGCGCAAGCCATTGACGCTGCCAGTTGCCGTAGTCGGCGTATTGGGTTGGCAGCGGCGTGAGACTGACCGTCGTGCCTTGCGAAGCGGCGGCGTACAGGCGCGAGAATTCGTCGATCAATACATTCAGCGACCAGCCGTCGGCGATGATGTGGTGCATCGTCACCAGCAGTTGGTGATCTTCGTCATCGAGGCGCACCAGCGTCACCCACAGCAGCGGACCTTTCTCCAGGTCGAACTGAGTGCGTGCTTCGTCTTCGCGAATCTGCAGAGCGCGGGCTTCGCGCTCATGCGCTGGCAGATCGCTGATGTCGATCAGTTGCAGGTTGAATTCAGCGGTGGCATCGATTTGTTGCAGGGCCACGCCGTCGCGTTCGAAGAAACGTGTGCGCAGGGATTCGTGGCGTTCGATCAGTTGCTGGAAGCTTGCACGCAAGGCGTCTTCGTCGAGTTCGCCGCGCAGACGCAGGGCACCGGGAATGTTGTAGGCGCTGCTCTGCGGGTCGAGTTGCCAGGTGATCCACAGACGATTTTGTGCCAGCGATTGCGGCATCGGCTCGCTGCGCGACAGTGCGGTGATTGCGCCTTGCGCGCTGCCGCCGTCCTGCTGCTGTTGCGCCACGGCAGCAGCGAATGCAGACAGGGTAGGTGCTTCGAACAGCAGGCGCAGATTCAACTCTAGAGCGAGTTCTTCGCGAACCCGGGCGATGACTTGGGTGGCGGCGATCGAGTTACCGCCGAGCAGGAAGAAGTGGTCGTCGGCGTTGACCTGTTTCACGTTGAGTTGCTCGGCCCAGATTTTCGCGATCAGGGCTTCAAGTTCGGATGCGCTGGTGATTGCCTCTTGGCTTTCGGATGCCGTCGTCGGGAATACTGCGTAGCTGTCGAGGCTGCCATCGGCCAGACGATTGCGGCACGCCGAACGTTGCAACTTTCCGCTGGAGGTTTTCGGCAGCGCGCCCGGGTTGAGCAACACCACCACGCTCGGCGCTTGCTGATAAGCCTCGGCCACCGCTTGGCGTATGGCTTTGATCAACGCCTCCGGCGGCAGGATTTTCTGCACGCTGCGGCTTATTTCTGCCGCGATGCCGATGCCCTCCTCGCCATCCTGATTGACGGCGAACGCGGCGACGCGGCCCTTGCGCACCACCTCCACTTGGTTCTCGACAGTCCTTTCGATGTCCTGCGGATACAGGTTGTGGCCGCGCACGATCAGCATGTCCTTCAGGCGACCGGTGATGAATAGCTCGCCTGCACGCATGAAGCCCAAGTCACCGGTACGTAGCCAAGTGCGGCCGGCGTGCTGCACGAAAGTCTTGGCGCTGGCTTCGGGATTGCGCCAGTACCCTAGGGCGATGCTCGGGCCGGCGGCCCAGACTTCGCCGACAGCGTTATCGGCCAGTTCTTCGAGGGAGTTTGGTTCGACGATCAGCACCGCATGCTCGGGCTGGCTGATGCCGCAACTCATGATCGGGCTGCCTTCGCCCGGCTCCGCGCGATTTTGCGCCAGCGCCTGATCGTCCACTCGCAGTGCCGGGATGCCGGTGCCGCGCGGGGTGCCGGCGACGAACAGCGTCGCCTCGGCCAGACCGTACGAAGCCATGAAATTGTCTGCGCTGAAACCGCTCGCCGCGAACTTCTCGGCGAAGCGTTCAAGGGTGTCGAGACGGATCGGCTCGGAGCCGGAATACGCCACGCGCCAACGGCTCAGATCGAGACGCTCAAGCGCCGATTCGCTGACCCGCTCGCTGCACAAGCGATAGGCAAAGTCCGGCCCGCCGCTGATGGTCCCGCCGTACTCGCTGATCGCTTCCAGCCAGCGCAATGGCCGGCCGAGGAAATACGCCGGCGACATCAGGATGCACGGTACGCCGCTGAAAATCGGCTGCAGCAAGCCACCGATCAAACCCATGTCGTGATACAGCGGCAGCCAGCTGACGATGACGTCGTCCGGGTTCACATCGATACCGAAACCATGGCGGATCAACAGTTCGTTGGCGACCAGATTGCCGTGGCTGACTTGCACGCCTTTGGGCAGCGCGGTGGAGCCGGAGGTGTATTGCAGGAAGGCGATGTGGTCTTGCGGCAGGACCGGTTCAACCCATTGGTCTGCCAGCGAGTTGTCGAGGGTATCGACGCACAGCAGCGGTGGCGCGCCCTCGATCTGCTGCAAGGCATCGCGCAAGTCGGCGCTGGTCAGCAGCAGACGCGGTTCGGCGTCGGCGACGATCGACAACAAACGCTCCTGATGGTGACGACGCGCAGATTCCGGCGGATAAGCCGGCACCGCGATCACGCCGGCGTACAGGCAACCAAAAAACGCCGCGACGTAGTCCGGGCCGCTCGGGAACAGCAGCACCGCGCGATCACCGAACGCCGCCTCGGCTTGCAGAGCGGCGGCAATGGTGCGCGCGCGTTCATCCAGTTCGCGATAACTGAGTACCACAGCCTGCTCTTCGCTTTCGGCAAGAAAACGCAAAGCCAGTTGATCCGGGGTCAGGGCCGCGCGGCGCTGGAGGGCTTGGACCAGGGTGCTGGGGAGTTCGAACGCGTCGGTCATGAGGTTTCCTGCCTGAATTCGGCTTGCTAATGGAATCGGGTTACTGCGTCACACCCCTCGAGGGGCATGCAGGGCGCGGTCTGTGCCGACCGCGCAAGGCATCGGAATGCTGTCTGGCCGGGGATGTGCACCCGGAACCATTCACCAATGAGAACGGATGACGTCTTGAAATAATTAGTCGGCGGGCGGGAGCGCCAACAGGGCCGGGGTGCGGCGGCGTGCCGCAGTTCTCAGAATGCACCTTTGCAGCGCATTACTTCTCTTTCTCAATTGACAATCATTATCATTCAACATAATTTGTCGCTCGATGTGTAGGACGGCCCCGCCCCTTAAGGCGTCCCACTAACCTATTTGGCAGCAAGGTGATTTCCATGACGGAACAAGTATCCACAAGCAGGTGCGATTCACCGCTACTTCAGGCATTCGTCGACAATCGACTGATTCTGGTCAAGATTGCAGCCCGTATTACCGGCTGCCGGTCACGCGCCGAAGATGTGGTGCAGGATGCGTTTTTCCGCCTGCAATCGGCGCCACCGATCACGTCGTCGATCAAGGCTCAACTGAGTTATCTGTTCCAGATCGTGCGCAACCTCGCCATCGATCACTATCGCAAACAGGCGCTTGAGCAAAAGTACTCCGGCCCTGAAGAGGAAGGGCTGAATGTGGTCATTCAGGGTGCTTCGCCGGAAACTTCGCACATCAACTTCTCGACCCTGGAACACATCGCCGATGCACTGACCGAGCTGCCCAGCCGCACTCGCTACGCGTTCGAGATGTACCGCCTGCACGGCGTGCCGCAGAAGGACATCGCCAAGGAACTCGGCGTTTCGCCAACCTTGGTCAACTTCATGATTCGTGATGCACTGGTGCATTGCCGCAAGGTCTCGGGCAGTCGTCGGGATGCGGTGATTGCCGGTCGTCGCTAAGATCTGAATTCGGCGTCAAGCCATTCGCGAGCAAGCTCGCTCCCACATTGGTTCTGCGTACAGAGATCAAATGTGGGAGCGAGCTTGCTCGCGAAGGCGGACTCGAGACCACAATGAATCTCAAGCCCGACCGCCTCACGCCAACTTGCACCGATCAAAAAACCGCTCACGCCCCAGCATCATCAGCGCCGCGCGTTTATGCGGGAAGTCGAACTCCTTCTCACAGTGGAAACACTGATTCTGCATGTGGCCGATCATCTTCGCGTTGTCGGCCCGAGGCTCAGCGACCACGCGCTGCGTGCGCGGATCATCGAGAAACAGGTAATGCACCAGCGCCGATAACCAGCTCGCCACTTTATGCGGGCCGCGATGATCTTCCTCGCCCACCAGCATGTGAATGCCACGATCGTAATTGTCGGCATCGTAGAACGGCGCGATGCGATCTTCCTTGGCCCAGTAGGCTTCGAAATAGGCAAACGGCTGATCATCGAAACAGCCGATCAACGTCAGCGTGTGCGGATCGGCATCAAGTTTGCTCAGGTATTCGCGATGCTTCTCGAGACTGCCCTCTTCCTGCCAGAAACTGGCAACGCGCGGGCTGTTCTGCCAGCGGTTGAAGCGCGGCAGATCCTCTTCGATCTCGACCGTGTGCAGGGAAATCCACGCCCCCAGACGCGCATCGAAACGCCGATACACCTCACCCCGCGGCTTCACCGGTCGCAGCGGATGGCGCTTGCCCTGGCTGATGACCATTTGCTGCGGATAGCTGCCGGTCAGCGAAGTGCCGAGCCACGGTTGCGGCAACTGCCAGAACAGCGTGCGCTCGCAGCGATATTCGCCAGCCACTTCGGTGTTCACCAACAAGCCACTGAGCAAGGCTTCGGTCGGCGGCTGATCCAGTTGCCAGGTCAATTGCTGGCACGCCGGATCGCGGGCGAACAGCCAGTAACAGGCCGCCCATAACGCCTGCCCGGGCGGCAGCGCAAAGCGCTCATCGATCTGGATCGGCCCCTTGGCCTCCCGATCAAGGCGCAAGCGGATCAGCGGTTGTCCGTCCAGACTCAGGCTCAGACGGCTTTCAGTTGCATCAGCGATCAGTTGACTGCCCGAAGGCAAGGCCAGGGCAGTCAGGTCATTCAGATTGGACATGGGTCGGGCTCACGATAATCGTCGACAGTTCAACGATGTGACGTGAGCCGAAAGGGGAAATTTAGGCTTTGCGGAAAATCAGTGCCTCAGCGATGAGGCACCGGCACTACCGCAATCTTGTACGGATCGAAAATTTTCAGCATCTCGCCATTGTCGCGTAAACCCTGAAGTAACTTTCCAAACGCTGGGCCCGTAATGGGCGCCGTCGGACGAAGAATGGCGTAGTGGTGATAAACCTGATCGATGCGCTGCGACACCAGCAACTCGTCGCGCACCTTCTCGTTACGCAGCAGGTAATCGCTCAGGTAGGAGCGGGTCACCAGGGCAATATCCGCACGCGAGCGCAGCACCATCAGCAGGTTACTGTCGTGGGAATAGGTCAGCGTGGCGTTGAAATTCTGCGCGAGGAATTTTGGGTCGGCATTGAAGTTGGCGAATTCGTAGTGATAACCGCTGAACAGTGCCAGACGCTTGCCGGTCAGGTCGGCAAAATAGTTCTGCTGACGACCGTCTTCGCGTTGCGCGACGAAAATCTCCGCATCCTCAAGGCCCATGTCGACATCCGTGTGGGGAATTTCCTTCCAGCCCCAATCGGGATTCTCGAAAATCGCCATGTCGATCCGGCCCTGCTTGAAATCCCCGAAACGGCGGGGAATCGAGGTCGGCACCAGGACAAACTGATAGTCGCTTTGCAGGCGATTGAGAGCCTCGACCAATTGCGGCAAGAGGCCTGTATCGGCACCGTTTTCCGGACGAATGGTATAGGGCGGAAAATGCGCCGCGCCGACCCGAACCAATTGCGCTGCCTGAGCGGGCAATACCCAAAATGCAGCCAGCGCTGCGAGCATCAAACCCGCGGCCGTCCGAATTGGCGAAGACTTCAAAACACCCCACTCCCCGAAAAAATACCGATCAATGCATTCAAGCTAGGCGGTTTCGCCCAGTTAGCCAGTTTCCCGGCCGGATAGAAAGTGCTTCAACGTTCTTCGAGGACCAGAATCAACGCCTCATCGGCCAGTTGATCAAGGCTCAAACTGCCGCCGGCACGGAACCAGGTGGTCGTCCACGACAGTGCGCCAGTGAGGAAACGTCGGGTAATAAATACATCGCCACGAATGAATCCGGCGTCCTTGGCTTCACTCAGCACTTGCAGCCAGATGTCTTCGTAAACATCGCGCAGCGCCAGCACTTTGGCCTGACCTTCTTCGGACAGCGAGCGCCATTCGTAGACCAGCACCGCCATGGCTTCACCGCTGCCGCCCATGATCGACTGCAATTCGCAGCGGATCAGCGCCAGCACGCGCTCGCGCACATCAGCCGCATCGGCGAGTGCTGCACGCATCAACGCAGTGTTGTAGCGGATGGTTTCTTCCATCACCGCGCGGAGGATTTCGTCCTTGCTTTTGAAGTGATGAAAAATGCTTCCCGACTGGATGCCAACTGCACCGGCCAGATCGCGCACCGTGGTGCGTTCGTAGCCTTTGTTGCGGAACAGGTGAGCCGCCACTTGCAGCAATTTGCCGCGGGCGCTGTCGGGGTCGGTCAACTGGCCTTCGTCGACCAAATCGCGCATGACCCTCAGGGCTTTTTGCTCGTCCACCCGTTCTCTCCTACAGTCGATCAGTCTGTTGCCCCCTGAAACCGCAGGGTTGCGCGCAATTTAAGCCGCCAGCGGCAACCAAGCAAGCGCTTGGGCAGAAGATTAGTTCAGCTGTTTACAAACCAAGCGCTTGCTTGGTAGCCTCCAGACACTTCTGTCGCAGGTTGCTGAGTCGGAGATAAAAATGCCCACTACCGTCCGTATCGGATGTGCCAGTGCCTTCTGGGGTGACACCTCGACCGCCGCCGCGCAATTAGTGGAAGGTGGCAAGCTCGACTATCTGGTGTTCGACTACCTCGCCGAGATCACCCTGTCGATCATGGCCGGCGCACGCATGAAGGATCCGCAGGCGGGGTTTGCCGGCGACTTCATCGAAGTCCTCACCCCCCTTTTGCCGCAGTTGGCCGAGCAGAACATCCGCGTCATCAGCAACGCCGGTGGGGTCAATCCACAAGCCTGCGCCGCCGCCCTGCAAGAGGCATGCGACAAGGCCGGCATCGCGCTGAAAATCGCCGTGTTGCTCGGCGATGACCTGCAACCACAACTCAAACATCTCAGCGGCATCAGCGAGATGTTCAGCGGCGCCCCGCTGCCGCCGATGTGCGTGTCGACCAACGCCTACCTCGGCGCCCCCGGCATCGTCGAAGCGTTGCGCCTGGGCGCCGACATCGTCATCACTGGCCGCGTGGTCGACAGCGCCGTGGTCAGCGCCGCGCTGGTGCACGAATTCGGCTGGTCGTGGCACGACTACGACAAACTCGCCCAGGCCGCGCTGGCCGGGCACATCATCGAATGCGGTGCGCAATGCACGGGTGGCAACTTCACCGATTGGCGCGATGTGCCGGATTACGAACACATCGGTTTCCCTATCGTCGAAGTCAGCGCCGACGGCCAATTCATCGTCAGCAAACCTGAAGGCAGCGGCGGACTGGTCACACCGCTGACCGTCGGCGAACAGATGCTGTATGAAATCGGCGATCCACAAGCGTATCTGTTGCCTGACGTGATCTGCGATTTCACCCAGGTCAAACTGCAGCAGCAAGGCAAAAACCTCGTTCATGTCCATGGTGCCAAAGGCCTGCCGCCCACTGATAAATACAAGGTCAGCGCCACGTATCCGGACGGTTTTCGCTGCACCGCCAGTTGCCTGATCGCCGGCATCGATGCGGTGGACAAGGCACGACGCGTCAGTTGGGCGATCATCGCCAGGACAGCGGAAATGTTCAGCCAGCGCGGCTGGGCGCCGTACACCGAAACCGATATCGAACTGCTCGGCAGCGAAGCCACCTACGGCCCCCACGGTCAGCGTCACGACAGCCGTGAAGTGGTGATCAAGCTCGCAGTGCGTCATCCGAGCAAACAGGCACTGCTGCTGTTCTCCCGGGAAATCGCCCAGGCCGCCACCGGCATGGCGCCGGGGCTGACCGGCATCGTCGGCGGGCGGCCAACGGTGTATCCGCTGATTCGTCTGTTTTCATTCCTGATTGATAAAAGTGCTTGCACCCTGCAAATCGACATGGCCGGTGAAACACATCCCTGTCTCCTGCCCTCGCTCGTGGCGCTCGACACGGAAGAATTGCCGATTGCCCACCAACCACCCAAACCTCAAGGCCGCGCCGATGCCAGTGTGGCGTTGGTGAAACTGGCCGTGGCGCGTTCTGGCGACAAGGGCAATCACAGCAACATCGGCGTACTGCCGCGCAAACCCGAATACCTGCCGTGGATCGCCGAAGCGCTGACCCCCGCCGTCATCGTTGACTGGATGAGCCATGTGCTCGATCCGATCCACGGCCGGGTCGAACGCTGGTATCTGCCCGGCACCCACAGCCTGAATTTTCTCCTGGAAAACGCCCTCGGCGGTGGCGGTGTCGCCAGTCTGCGCATCGATCCGCAAGGCAAAGCCTTCGCCCAACAACTGTTGGAAATCCAGATCCCGGTGCCGCAGAGCATCGCCGAACAACTCGACTAGAGGATGGTGTGCATGGCTTACGCGTCGATTTTCAACGCCGATCTGTTCAGCGGCCAGACCATCATCGTTACCGGCGGCGGCAGCGGCATCGGCCGCTGCACCGCGCATGAACTGGCAGCGCTCGGTGCCAATGTGCTGCTGGTCGGCCGCAAGCCGGAAAAGCTCGAAAAAGTCGCCACCGAAATCGCCGAGGACGGTGGCCGCGCGCACTGGAAGGCCTGCGATATCCGCGATGAAGAAGCGGTGAAACAACTGGTCAAGGAACTGATCGCCGAGCATGGGCCGATCCATGGTCTGGTCAACAATGCCGGCGGCCAGTACCCGTCGCCCTTGGCCTCGATCAATCAGAAAGGTTTCGAAACCGTGTTGCGCACCAATCTGGTCGGCGGTTTTCTGATGGCGCGGGAAGTGTTCAACCAGTCGATGAGCAAACACGGCGGCAGCATCGTCAACATGCTCGCCGACATGTGGGGCGGCATGCCCGGCATGGGCCATTCGGGCGCGGCGCGGTCAGGCATGGACAACTTCACCAAAACCGCCGCGTTCGAGTGGGGTTATGCCGGCGTGCGGGTCAATGCGGTGGCGCCGGGCTGGATCGCCTCCAGCGGCATGGACACCTATGAAGGCGCGTTCAAAGCGGTGATTCCAACCCTGCGTGAACATGTACCGCTCAAGCGTATTGGCACCGAGTCGGAAGTCAGCGCCGCGATTGTGTTTCTGCTCAGCCCGGCGGCGGCATTCATCAGTGGCAGCACCTTGAAAATCGATGGCGCAGCCAGCCTCGGCAGCCGTGCATGGCCGTTGCACAAGGCGACGCACAGCGAGTCGTTCAACGGCTTTCACCGTGCGTACTTGCCAGATGTGCTCAAGGACAAGGAGTAAGCCATGCCGCAAATTCAGTCCCGACTCGATCCGCACAGCGAGGCTTTCGCGCGCAACCGTGCGGCGATGCTCACGGCCATAGAACAAGTGCAGCAACTCGAACAGAATCTGCTGAACAAGGCTGCCGAAGCCAAAGCCAGGTTCGACAAGCGCGGGCAACTGCTGCCCCGTGAGCGCTTGAACCTGTTGCTCGATCCCGGCGCACCGTTTCTCGAACTGGCCAGCCTCGCCGGCTACAAATTGCATGACGACAAGGACGGCAGCTCGGCCGGTGGCGGGCTGATCGCCGGTATCGGCTACGTCTGCGGCATCCGCGCGCTGGTTGTGGCGAACAACAGCGCGATCAAGGGCGGCACGATCTCGCCCAGCGGCCTGAAAAAATCCCTGCGTCTGCAGCAGATCGCCCAGGAAAACAAACTGCCGGTGATCACCCTTGCTGAGAGCGGTGGCGCCAACCTCAACTACGCCGCCGAGATCTTCGTCGAAGGCGCGCGCAGTTTTGCCAATCAGGCACGGATGTCGGCAATGGGCTTGCCGCAGATCACGGTGGTGCACGGCTCGGCCACGGCGGGCGGCGCTTATCAGCCGGGACTGTCGGATTACGTGGTAGTGGTACGCGGCAAGGCCAAGCTGTTTTTGGCCGGCCCGCCGCTGCTGAAAGCGGCCACCGGCGAAGTCGCCACCGATGAAGAACTCGGTGGCGCCGAGATGCACGCACAGGTCGCCGGGACGGCGGAATACCTCGCTGAAAACGATGCCGACGGCGTGCGCCAGGTGCGTGAAATCCTCCGTATGTTGCCGTGGAACGAGCAACTGCCGTGGCTGCCGGAGCCGCAATACAAAGAGCCGCTTTACCCCATCGACGAATTGCTCGGGCTGATCCCCGATGATCCGAAAAAACCTTACGACGTGCGCGAAATCATCGCGCGCATTGCCGACGAATCCTGCTTCGTCGAATTCAAGGGCGAGTTTGATCAGCAAACTGTTTGCGGCCAGTTGAAGATTCAGGGCCGCGCCTGCGGTTTCATCGGCAACAACGGCCCGATTACCCCGAACGGTGCGAGCAAAGCGGCACAGTTCATCCAGTTGTGCGACCAGAGCCAGACCCCGCTGCTGTTTTTCCACAACACCACCGGTTTCATGGTCGGCACCGAATCGGAACAGCAAGGTGTGATCAAACACGGCTCGAAACTGATTCAAGCGGTGGCCAATGCGCGGGTGCCTAAACTGACGATAGTCGTCGGCGGCTCCTACGGTGCCGGCAACTATGCGATGTGCGGACGCGGACTCGATCCGCGCTTCATCTTCGCCTGGCCGAACAGCCGTACGGCGGTGATGGGCGGTGCACAGGCCGGCAAAGTCTTGCGCATCGTCACCGAAGCCAAGCAGCTCAAGGATGGTTTGACGCCGGACCCGAAGATGCTCGACATGCTCGAACAGGTCACCGCGCAGAAGCTCGACAGCCAGTCCACCGCGCTCTACGGCAGCGCCAACCTGTGGGACGACGGGCTGATTGACCCGCGTGACACGCGCACCCTGCTCGGTTATTTGCTCGATATATGCCACGAAGCCGACATTCGCACGTTGCAACCCAACAGCTTCGGCGTCAGCCGGTTCTGACCGCCACGGATTCTACGGAGAACAATAACAATGATCTTCACCCCGGAACACGAAGCCCTGCGCCGCACCGTCCGCCAGTTCGTCGAGCACGAGATCAACCCACACGTCGATGAATGGGAAAAGGCCGGCCGCTTTCCCATTCACGAAATTTTCCGCAAGGCCGGTGACCTCGGTTTGCTCGGCATTTCCAAACCGGAAAAATTCGGCGGCATGGGCCTCGATTACAGCTATTCGATTGTCGCCGCCGAAGAGTTCGGCACCATCCATTGCGGCGGCATTCCGATGTCGATCGGCGTGCAAACCGACATGTGCACGCCGGCCCTCGCCCGCTTCGGCTCCGATGAACTGCGCGAAGAGTTCCTGCGTCCGGCGATCAGCGGCGAGCAGGTCGGCTGCATCGGTGTTTCCGAAGTCGGCGCCGGTTCCGATGTTGCCGGGCTGAAAACCACCGCGCGCAAGGACGGCGACGACTATGTGATCAACGGCAGCAAGATGTGGATCACCAACTCGCCGAGCGCCGATTTCATCTGCTTGCTGGCCAACACCTCGGACGACAAGCCGCACATCAACAAGTCGCTGATCATGGTGCCGATGAATACGCCGGGGATCAGCCTCAGTTCGCACCTGGACAAACTCGGCATGCGCAGTTCGGAAACCGCCCAGGTGTTTTTCGACAACGTGCGCGTGCCGCAGCGCAACCGCGTCGGCCACGAAGGCGCCGGGTTCATGATGCAGATGCTGCAATTTCAGGAAGAACGCCTGTTCGGCGCAGCGAACATGATCAAGGGCCTGGAATATTGCGTCGACAGCACCATCGAATACTGCAAGGAGCGCAAGACCTTCGGCAATGCGCTGATCGACAATCAGGTCATTCACTTCCGCCTCGCCGAATTGCAGACCGAAATCGAATGCCTGCGCGCGCTGGTTTATCAGGCCACCGAGCAATATGTAAAAGGCCAGGACGTTACGCGGCTGGCGTCAATGGCCAAGCTCAAGGCCGGGCGCCTCGGTCGCGAAGTCAGCGACAGCTGCCTGCAATATTGGGGCGGCATGGGCTTCATGTGGGACAACCCGGTGGCCCGCGCCTATCGCGATGTGCGGCTGGTATCGATTGGCGGCGGCGCCGACGAAATCATGCTGGGGATCATCTGCAAACTGATGGGCATCCTCCCGGGGAAAAAGAAATGAGCAGCCTGCCGGATTGCCAGACGCTGTTGCTGGAACTGCATGGCGGCGTGCTGCACATCACTCTCCATCGGCCGGACAGTCGTAATGCGATGAGCCTGCAGATGGTCGACGAATTACGCGCCGTGTTGAGCGCAGTTCGAGATGACCGATCAGTTCGGGCATTGGTGCTCAGCGGTGCCGGTGGGCATTTCTGTGCCGGTGGCGATATCAAGGACATGGCCAACGCCCGCGCTCAGGGCACCGAGGCTTACCGCGATTTGAATCGCGCGTTTGGCGCCCTGCTGGAGGAAGCACAGCACGCACCGCAAGTGCTGATCACAGTGCTGCAGGGCGCGGTGCTTGGCGGCGGTTTCGGGCTGGCCTGTGTCAGCGATATCGCGATTGCCGACCATCAGGCGCAATTCGGCCTGCCGGAAACCAGCCTCGGCTTGCTGCCAGCGCAGATTGCGCCGTTTGTGGTGCAGCGCATCGGCCTGACCGAAACCCGCCGATTGGCGCTGACCGCCGCGCGTTTCGATGGGCATCAGGCGCGCCGTCTGGGTCTGGTGCATTTTGTCGAACAGGATGCACAAGCACTCGCCGAGCGCTTGGATGAGGTGTTGCAACACGTGCTGTGTTGCGCGCCGGAGGCGAATGCGATGACCAAGAAATTGTTGTTGGCGAGTGCCGGCCAGCCTTCGAGTGAATTGCTCAATGAGGCGGCGCAGTGGTTTAGCGAAGCAGTGACTGGCGACGAAGGGATCGAGGGCACCATGGCTTTCGTGCAAAAGCGTAAACCGCGGTGGGCCAGCTAAAAGCTTCGCGAGCACGCTCGCTCCCACATTGGATCTGTATCGCTCAAAAATCCCCTGTGGGAGCGAGCTTGCTCGCGAAGAGGCCAGCACAAGCAACGCAAATTCCGAGGAAATAGCCCATGCCCGCCATCCACAAAATCCTGATCGCCAACCGCGGTGAAATCGCCTGCCGCATCCAGCGCACCGCCCAAGCCTTGGGCTACCGCACCGTCGCCGTTTTCTCCGACGCCGACGCCGATGCCCTGCACGTTCAAATGGCCGATCAAGCCCTGCGTATCGGCCCGGCACCGGTGCAGCAGTCCTACCTGAATATCCCGGCGATCCTCGACGCCGCCCGCCGCAGTGGCGCTGACGCCGTCCACCCCGGCTACGGGTTTCTCTCGGAGAACGCCGAGTTCGCCCGCGCCTGCGAACAGGCCGGGCTGATCTTCATCGGCCCCAGCGTAGAAGCCATCGAATTGATGGGCAGCAAACGCCGCTCGAAAATCGCCATGCTCGAAGCCGGTGTACCGTGCATTGCCGGCTATCAAGGCGCTGAACAGGACGACGCAACCCTGTTGCGGGAAGCCGAGCGCATCGGCTATCCGTTGATGATCAAGGCCAGCGCTGGCGGCGGTGGACGCGGCATGCGTCTGGTGCACGATGCCGCTGATCTGCCGGCGCAACTGCGTACCGCGCGCTCAGAAGCCTTGAACGGTTTCGGCAGCGACGAATTGATCCTCGAACAAGCGTTGGTCGAACCCCGGCATGTCGAAGTGCAGCTGTTCGGCGATCAACACGGCAACCTGATCTACCTCGGCGAGCGCGACTGTTCGGTCCAGCGTCGCCATCAGAAAGTCATCGAGGAAGCGCCCTGCCCGGTGATGACCGCCGAACTGCGCCAGGCCATGGGTGAAGCGGCATTGAAGGCTGGGCGTGCAGTGAACTATGTCGGCGCCGGCACTGTGGAGTTTTTGCTCGATGCGCGGGGACAGTTCTACTTTCTGGAGATGAATACACGCCTGCAAGTCGAGCATCCGGTGACTGAATTGATCACCGGGCTGGATCTGGTGGCGTGGCAAATATTGGTTGCCGAAGGTCAGCCACTGCCACTGACCCAGGATCAGGTTCAGCTCAACGGGCATGCAATGGAAGTGCGGCTTTACGCCGAAGATCCCGCGCAAGACTTCCTCCCGCAAACCGGTCGAGTAGAGGCCTGGGAGCCGGCGCTGCAGCACGGTGCACGAATCGATCATGGCTTGCTTGAAGGGCAACCGGTCAGCCCGTTCTATGACCCGATGCTCGGCAAACTGATCGCCCACGGCGCCACCCGCGAAGAGGCCCGGCGCAAACTGTTGCGCGCGGTGCAAGACACGGTGCTGCTCGGGGTGCAAAGCAATCAGCGCCTGCTCGTCAGCCTGTTGCAACATCCGCAGTTCATCAGTGGCGAATTCAGTACGGCATTCATTGCCCGGCACTTCAGCGAACACCCTTGTCTGCACCGCTACCTCCCCGATGCCGAGGAACTGGCGATCGCAACAGTGCTTTTTTATCAAACCAGCGCCCTTGCCCACCGCGCGCCACTCACCGGCTGGCGCAACAACGCCAGTGTGCCGCTGCATTATCGACTCGGGCTCGATGAGCAGAACTGGACAGTGCAACTGCTCGCACAAGCGCAAGGCGCCTTTACCGTGCAGATAGGCGAACGCACGCTCGAGCTAACACTCATCGACCAGAACACGCAGTCGCTGACACTGGAAATCGATGGTTTGCGCCAGCGTCACGCGTATCGACTGGATAGCGGGCACCTCTGGCTGTTCAGCCATCCCGGCAGTCTGCACCTGGAGGATCGAACTCACGCGGTGATCGACAGTCAGACCAGCGTCAGCTCCGGCACTTTGAAAGCGCCGATGGACGGTGCCATCGTCGACGTTCTCGTCAGTGAAGGCAGCCCGGTCAGCAAAGGTCAGTTGCTGGTGGTGCTGGAGGCAATGAAAATGGAGCACCCGCTCAAGGCCGGCATCGACGGCGTGCTCAAGCGGGTGCAGGTCAAGGTCGGCGATCAGGTAAAAAATCGTCAGGTTCTGTTGCAGGTCGAGTAGTCGCCCACACACCCATGCGGGTTTTGACTACGCTCTGAGTTATCAGAACGCGGAAATCAGGAACCCTGCGATGCCCCACTGGCTGGTCATAGATCTGGAAGCCACCACCGATGAGGGTGGCTGGCCGGTCACCGAAATGGAAATTATCGAGATCGGCGCCACACTGGTCGATCGCGCCGGGCGTGAGCAGGATCACTTCCAGCGCTTCGTCAAACCAACGCGACGGCCGTTGTTGACGCCATTTTGTCGTGAACTGACGCACATCACCCAAGTAAATATCGACTCGGCGCAGCCGTTGAATGAAGTCTGGCCGGCGTTCGAACGCTGGCTTGCGCAACATCAGACGCGCCTCGAAGGCTGGGCCAGTTGGGGCGATTACGACCGCAAGCAATTGCTTCAGGAATGGCAGCGCCTGCAAATCGACAGCGGCTTGAGCCGGGTGCCGCACATGAACCTCAAACAACGCTTTGCCAAGGCTCGACGCCTGGAGCGGCCGCTGGGCCTCAACGGTGCACTGCAACTGGCCGGCATGCAGTTCAGCGGTCAGCAGCACCGGGCACTGGAGGATGCGCGCAACACCGCGCGGCTGTTGCCCCTGATATTGCCACTCTAGGGTCAGTTCGAGAACTCAGCGGACAGACGCCGGGCAGGTGACGGCGCCAAACGCCTTGTGCATACTGGCCGCCTCCAATTTTTAGCCCTTTTCGAGGAATCGCCCATGTTTAAAGTCAACGAGTACTTCGACGGCACCGTCAAGTCGATCGCCTTTGGCACCGCTGAAGGTCCGGCGACCATTGGCGTCATGGCCCCGGGCGAATACGAATTCGGCACCGCTCAACGTGAAATCATGCACGTGGTGTCTGGCGCACTGACGGTCAAACTGCCAGACAGCAGCGACTGGGAAACCTTCGCCGCTGGCAGCCAGTTCAACGTCCCGGCCAACAGCAAGTTCCAGCTGAAGGTTGCGGTCGACACCGCTTACCTGTGCGAATACCGCGGCTAAAACCGCAGTTTCACTGCACCCACAAAAAATGCCCGTGTCCAAGAACACGGGCATTTTTCGTTTCAGTGGCGCACTACTCGAGAATCTCCACCGACATGCCGACTTCGAGTCGACCGTTGCTGTCATTCACCAGGTTCTGGCCAAACATCGCGCCATCGGCTTGAGCACGATATTTCTGCAAGGTTGCCAGCGGCTCGCGATCGGCACTGCGCTCACCGGTTTGCGGATCAATCGTGGTCAGGATGCAGCGCGAACACGGCTTGACCACACGGAACTCGACATCGCCAATGCGAATGCGCTTCCAGCCATCTTCGGCATACGCCTCACTGCCTTCGATCACCAGATTCGGCCGAAAACGCAACATTTCCAGCGGACGACCGACCTTGTGCGAGAGATCCTGCAGGGACGCCTCGCCGATCAACAGCAGGGGAAATCCGTCGGCGAATGCGACCTGGTCGTCATCCTTGCCGAAACCTGCCTGCGTCATGCGGGCACGATCCAGCGGCACCTGCACCAGACGGGTCGGTTTGCCGATGAAATCGCTGACCCAGCGCGCGGCCTCATCACCGGCATCCGGCACGCGCAAGGTGTCGCGCCAGATCGTCACACCGCGCAGTTCTGCATCATTGTCCGGCAAGGCGATGTCGATGGGGGACTGTTCAGGTGCGCTCAGGGTCAGACCGCCCTGCGCATTCCACAGTGCTGACAATTGACTCATCTTCGCTTCGGCGCGCTGGGTCAGGAAACGCCCACTGGTTTCATCCACGAGCATCCAGCGTCGGTCGCCATCAAGCCCCAGCTTGTCGAGACCAACGCTGTGTAGAACATCGACCTTGCCAGATTTCAACGGGTAACGATAAAGCGCACTCAGACGCAACATGACCAGCTCCCTGGAGAATAAAAACGCCACCCTATACGAGCTTTATCCGCGAATCAAAGGAGTTTGTGCGCTGCAAACCTTGTGGGAGCGAGCTTGCTCCCACAGGCGGCTGAAGCGTTTGGATCAGGCCGGGACTTCGTCGAGCATCAGGCGCTGACGCACCACGTCGACGAGTTTGTCCGGCTGGAATTTCGAGAGGAAGTTGTCGCAACCGACCTTCTTCACCATCGAGTCGTTGAAACTGCCGGACAGCGAGGTGTGCAACACCACGTACAAACCACGCAGACGCGGGTCGTTGCGAATTTCGGTGGTCAGGCGATAACCGTCCATTTCCGGCATTTCCGCATCGGTGAAGATCATCAGCAGCTTGTCGGTCATGTTCACGCCGGTATCAGCCCAGCCCTTGAGCATGTTCAACGCCTTCAGGCCATCGCTGGCGATGTGCATTTTCACGCCGAGCTGGCCGAGGGTGTCACGCAATTGCGAAAGCGCTACATTGGAGTCGTCCACCAGCAGCACTTCACGGCCACGGGCGCGCTCCAGCACCGGATCATCAAGCTTTTCGCGCGAGACCTTGGCGTTGTAAGGGACGATTTCGGCGAGGACTTTCTCGACGTCGATGATTTCTACCAGTTGATCGTCGACCTTGCTGATCGCGGTCAGATAATGCTGACGCCCGGCGCTGGTCGGCGGCGGCAGAATGGCTTCCCAGTTCATGTTGACGATGCGATCCACGCCACCGACGAGGAAGGCCTGTACCGAGCGGTTGTACTCAGTGACGATAATGGTGCTGTTCGGACCCGGCACCAATGGACGCATGCCGATCGCCTGCGACAGATCGATCACCGGCAAGGTCTGACCGCGCAGATTGACCACGCCGCACACAAACGGGTGACGCTGCGGCATCAAGGTCAGTTTCGGCAGTTGCAGCACTTCCTGAACCTTGAACACGTTGATCGCGAACAACTGACGCCCGGCCAGTCGAAACATGAGAATTTCCAGGCGATTCTCACCCACCAGTTGCGTGCGTTGGTCTACCGTGTCGAGAATGCCGGCCATCAATGACTCCTGGGCTTGTTCTGATGAATTCACTATGTGAGGTTATCGGCGGCAAATGGCGGTTCTTGATTGCCATGCCGGACCCCGTCAAAAATGCCATGATCAGGCATTGATGTCACATTAACATCATGCTTTACTGGCCCGGTGATTTTCATCTGCTACATTCTCTGCGGCGCGACCTCGGTTTGCACGGTAGGTTCCCGTGCCTAAGGGATTCCCCTAGTAACAATCAGGCCCAACCTGATATTCGCAGTATCCAATAGCCATTAATGTGACGCCATTCTCATTGCATGAACGGAGTCAGGCTATTGTGTGCGATCGCAATTCAGCGGAAACAAGCCCTCTGGAACCCCTCAGGCTGTGCACCTGCACGTCTGGGCGCGATCTCCCGACGATTCATGATCGTCGCCACACACGGCATTCCCTCATCAGACATGACGTGGTGGAGATAAGCATGCCAATGGACCGCAAAGAGTGGGTAGAACGCTTCCCCGAATTCCTTGCCGAGGCCGAAAAACTCCTGGCCAAGTCCGAAGAATGCCTCAGCCATCTGCAACTGATCAGCAATGACAAGGACGCTATCGAGTGCATGCTCGGCACCCTCCTCAAACTTGCACGCAGGGCTGAAGCCCTGGCGCTAGAAGCGATCTCCGAATTCTCGCTGCACATTTACAGCCTGCTCAACCTGCCCCAGGATCGCATCGACCTGCACGAACAGGCTCTGCAAGCATTGCAGGATTGCTTCACGCTGATGGCCTGGCAACTTGAACTGATCGATCAGAAGACCGGGCAGTTGAGTCTGGATGAAAGCGAACAGGCCTCGCTGATCGAAGCGTTCGCCTTTCAGGTCGGCCAAAGCCAGCGTCAGCCGGCACTCGCGGGCAAACGTTTGCCTCAACAGCCCTATTCAGGACAAGCCTGATCATCACTTTGAACGCGCGCAGGCAGTCAGGACGCAAGCGTTGAATGTCGTGTTTGAAATAACTCATACCTGCCAGCGACAAGTCGAATTAAATATCAGCTCTGACAGAACCAAATGTTTCCTGCCGGCCTCAGGGTTTGCCTGTGTGTTAAGAAGCACAACTTCGGGCAATACCGACATCTATCGAAGACAATAAACCGTCTGTTTTCCATTATGGAACTTACGTCCAATATCACGTATTTCCTGACGCAGTGGACATATATAGCGAGCGCGACCAACGGTATCTTAAGTGGTATTATGCCGCCCATTAGTTGCTTTCAAATTAATGGCATAGTGATTTCAGAGAGAGCCATCCATTGAAGTTGGCGGTCAATGCGCTCACCGAACCGCGTTGAAATCAATAACATAAGTGACAGCATTTTCAGACAGAGACCCGCCAAACTTCGGCCGGTCTGCCCGCAGCGAACATCCATTGGCTCCATCCGTTATGTACGCCAGCCTCAAGTCAATCACCACATGGCCACCTTCCCGGGAAAATGCACGCCGGTTCACACTGATACTGTGCATCGCGGCTACGCTCGGCAGCCTGCTGACCTATGGTCTTTCGACACCACTCAGCCTGGGATTGCTACTGCTCGACATGGCCGCCACCGCGTGCGTCTGGGTGCAATATCGGCTGTCACGCAAATCGATCAAGTTCCAGCCGCAAGAACTCGCTGATCGCCTGCTGGAAGTCCAGGAAAACGAACGCCATCGCCTCAGCCGCGAACTCCATGACGATATCGGCCAGTTGCTGACGGCTGCCAAACTGCAAAGCGAGTGGCTCAAGCGGCGCATGCCGGATGACTTGCAGGAACACTGCACGGCGCTGTGCGACACCCTGGAAGAAACCCTCAACAAGGTGCGCGACGTTTCGGCCATTCTCAATCCACGCCAGTTGACCAGCCTTGGGCTTGAAGCCAGCCTGCGAGCGCATCTGCTCAAGACTTTGGCCAACACCAGCGTGCACTGGAGCCTCGATTGCCAGCAGCGCCTTAACGGTATCCCGGAAGAAATGGCGGTCGCTGCCTTTCGCATTACCCAGGAGGCTGTTACCAATATCCTGCGTCACGCCCAGGCGAAAAACCTGGTGATACGCGTGCAACGTCTGCCCAAAGGTCTGACGCTGCTGATCAGCGATGACGGCCTGGGGTTCGCTCCGGCGGCCAACCCGGGTCGAGAAGGACAACGAGGCATGGCCGGGATGGCCGAACGTATCGAGCAACTGGGTGGCACCCTGAACGTCATCAGCGAGCCGGGCAAAGGCACCCAAATCGAAGCACTCTTCCCCTGGGCGCCACGCGCACTCGAGCGGGCCAGTACGAATAAGGTTATGCGTTGACTTGCAACTTACTTCTGGTGGATGACCACTCGCTGATCAGGGCCGGCGTGCGCGCTCTGGTGCTGGATATTCCCGGTTACGCGGTGATTGGCGAGGCCAATGACGGCTCGCAGTTGCTCGAAATGGTCGAGCAACTGAGTCCGGATATCGTGCTACTGGATATCTCCATGAAAGAAACCGGTGGCCTGGAAGCTTTGCAGCGACTCAAGCGAGTCCGTCCGCAGAGCAAGGTGCTGATCCTGTCGATGCATACCGATCCGGCGCTGATCATGCAGGCACTGGAGTCCGGCGCCCACGGCTACCTGCTCAAAGACACCACGGCCACCGAACTCGAACATGCACTGGAAGCCTTGCGCAACAACGAGCGCTACTTGAGCCCGGCCATCGCCCATACCGTGATCAATCAGGCCCTGACCCGCAATCAGAAGCAGCAGCCGGAAATCGCCGACTCGCACAATCTGACCGCGCGCCAACTGGAAATCCTGCGCTTGATCGTGCGGGGCAAATCCACCCGGGAAATCGCCAATGGCCTGGGACTGAGCATCAAGACTGTCGAAACCCACCGTTCACAGATCATGAAGCGCCTGCAAATCTACGACGTGGCGGGCCTGGTGCTGTTCGCCGTACGCGAACAGATCATCAGCCTGGACGACTGATCGATCCGGCGGCGCTCAACAATGGCGAATGCTCCGGCAAATGCACGCGCAACGCTGCCGGACGCGCTTCAAATCGCAAGCTGTCACCTTCCAGTGGCTCGCCATCCAGATTGATGCAGAGCCCCTCGGCCACTTTGATTTCGACCCATGGCAAACGGGCTCGGACAAACATGTTATCGATGCCGAAACCATCGCTGAGCAGCGTCTTCAATGTGCTCACCAGCTCCTGGGGCGCCGGCAGGATGCTGATATCCAGCAAACCGTCATCGGCCAGCGCTTCCGGGCACAGGGCGTGCCCGCCACCGGCCTGACGGCCATTGCCGATACCCAGCGCGAGCATTTCGCCACTCCAGTGAAAGTCCGGCCCCTGCAGTTCACCATAAGCAGCATGCAGCTCGCTGAATCGTGACAAACCGGTGAACAGATAGGCTGCACCACCGAGTACTTTTTTCAGGTCCTCGGACGTATTGGCCGTGACCTGACTGCCGAAACCACCCGTGGCCATATTGAGGAAAATCTGTCCGCCGACTTCGCCCACATCGATATCACGCGGCGGCACATCAAGCAGTTCAAGCGCTTCGGCAGGCTCCAGTGGCACACCGGCGGCGCGGGAAAAGTCGTTAGCGGTGCCCAAGGGTAAAAGCACCAGGCTGGCTTTGCCCGGATGCGCCGCGAGCGCCTCGGCAATGTCACGCAAGGTGCCATCGCCACCGCCAGCGATAATTTTCGTGTAGCCGTCCGCCAGAGCCTGCTCCACCCAGCGCTGAGCGTCCCCTGCCTCCCAGGTCAGACGCACGGCCAGCTCCCAGCCTTGCTTGCGCTTGTCCTCGACGGCGGTGCGAACCGCCTCGTTGAGTGCCTGCTTGCCATGCAGAATCAACAGCGCCCGGCGTTCACTCATCACGTCACTCCCAAAATCGAATCGGTTGACACATCTTGACCGCAGCGACACGCAAAAAAGCCGTCAGCGCCCTGATTAATTCAACCTTCTGGCGCCAGCTTCCTACATAGCGGTATTTTTTCTTACATAACATGCGGAATCGGCTTAATTGACCCGGTCCGAGCATTGGGTCACCGTGTGCTCGCGGCATCGATCTTCAATCCAACACACAAGGACGTGCATGTAATGAGTGGATACACCCCCAAGGCTCTTGTCAGTTCCAGAGCTGGAAAAGGCTGCAAGCAAACATTTGAATCAACCGGTGGATGCTTCCATGCCAAGCCATGAAGCCAGAATCCCAGTGAGTCCGGTTGGACCCATCGTCGAAAGTCGTGCGAAACACAAGTCCGATTTCAAAAACAGCGCCAGAACCACTGGAGAAATTGATATGGAGCCCCGAGTGACCGAGCTTGAAACCCATCTCAAATACCTTCGGCGGGACATGGACGAAGTCCGCAGTGATGTCAGAACGATCAAACACCGGCTCGCCTACTCGGCGGGTGCAACAGCGGTCGTGCTGGGTCTGCTGGGATGGGTGGCCAACAGCCGATTCGACCAGCTTGTGGCATTGATCAGCAATTAAGTGAATAAGCATTGCAGGCGCCGCCTGAGTCAGCCGACGCCTGCATCCGGACGATAGTGATCAGGCCAGCAAGTCACTCAGCGGAATGAAGACTACGGGGTTTCCTGCGCTCAGCGTCTGACCTTCAAGCACTTCGACTAATCCATCTGCCCACGCCGCGCTACGTAGCACGCCTGAGCTCTGGTTGCGGTAGACAGTCGCTCGCCCTTGCTCCAGACGGCCCCGCAGGTACTCACGCCGATTGCCTGCCACCGGCCAGTCAAAACCAGCAGGTACGGTGAACGTCAGCGGCTCGACGTCCCGCACGCCCTGCCGGCGTAACAGGTAAGGTCGCGTGAGCAGCGCAAAGGTCACCAATGTCGACGCCGGATTACCTGGCAGGCCAATAACCGGCACGCTGCGGAAATGGCCAAACGTGAGCGGTTTACCGGGCTTGATCGCCAGCTTCCAAAGGGCAAGCTCGCCTTCTTCACGCAAAGCGATACCGAGAAAATCCGCCTCCCCCACCGACACGCCACCGGTGGAAAGGATCAGATCAACATCCTGCAGCTCACCCAGACGCGCACGGGTCGTGGCCAGATCGTCCGGAAGAATACCGGCATCGATCACCTCACAGCCCAGACGTTGCAGCCAACTGCACAATAGCACCCGGTTACTGTTGTATATCTGACCCGGCCCCAACGTCTGGCCTGGTTCGACCAATTCATCGCCGGTGGAAATCACCGCTACGCGAACCCGGCGCACCACCTTCAACCCGGCGCAACCCAGCGATGCAGCCAGCCCCTGCTCTATCGGACCCAAGCGGGTCCCGGCGGGCAGGATCAACTCACCGACGGTGGTTTCCTGGCCTTGCGGGCGTATGTTCTGCCCGACCTTCATCGGTTCGAGAAAGCACACCGTTTCATCGGTTTGAACCTCAACGTTTTCCTGCATTTCCACACAATCCGCGCCCGCAGGCACCGGAGCACCGGTAAAAATCCGTGCACAGGTGCCCGGCTTCAGTGGTTCGGGGGATTGCCCGGCAAACACCTTCTGACTGACCGGCATCGGTTCGCCCGTCCAGTCAGCCAGGTTCAGCGCATAACCGTCCATGGCACTGTTCGGCCAGGGTGGCAGATCCAGCGTTGAAATCAGGTCTTCACTCAGCACACGCCCCTGAACCTGCGCCAGCGGCAAATATTCATGCTCGACAATTGGCGAGGCTTCGGCCATCTCGAGCAGACGCGCCAGCGCCACCTCGACCGGCATCAGTGCTCCAGTCTTGCCCGGCTTACCCACGGGATTCACAAGGCGCCGCCTGTTTCAAATGAGTGACGAAATTGCACGGACGGTGACGAGCATCCAACTGCTCGCCCAGGATGCCGTCCCAACCGGTGCGTACGGCATTGGTCGAACCCGGCAGGCAGCAAACCAGCGTGCCATTGGCCAGACCGGCCAGTGCTCGGGACTGCACCGTGGAGGTGCCGATATCGGCTACCGAAATCTGCCGGAACAATTCACCAAATCCGTCGACCTGTTTGTCGAGCAGGCAGGCAACCGCTTCCGGTGTGCTGTCGCGACCGGTAAAACCGGTACCGCCGGTGATCAGCACCACCTGCACGACATCGTCGGCAATCCAGGCGGCGACTTGCGCGCGTATTTTGTAGAGGTCATCTTTAAGCAAAAGTCGTTGCGCGAGAAAATGGCCCGCCGCCGTCAAGCGGTCGACGAAGACCTGACCTGAAGTGTCGGTTTCCAGAGTGCGGGTGTCACTGACTGTCAGCACCGCAATATTGAGCGGCACGAAAGGTACATCAGCCTTGGCTTTCATAGGCTCGTCCAGTTGTAGGAGAAACAGCCCGGTGTTATATCACAGCGCCCCATTTTTTCGCCGCCCCTCTGGAGAGCTGCCATGCCCCTGAATACGCCACTGCCCCTCTGCTCCATTCTGCTCCTGGCAGGTGGGCGCGGCCAACGAATGGGCGGTCAGGACAAAGGCTTGGTCGAGTGGCAGGGCGAGCCGTTGATCGCGCATTTGCAACGCAAGGTCCGTGCATTGACTGACGATCTGATCATCTCCTGCAACCGCAATCGCGAACGTTACGCACTGTTCGCCGATCAATTGGTGGTTGATGACCAAGACGATTTCCCGGGGCCATTGGCAGGCATTCGTGCAGGTCTGAAAGCTGCGCGCCACAGTCACCTGCTGGTTTTACCCTGCGACGTGCCGCGGATTGACCAAGCGTTGCTGCACAGCATGCGCGAGACGGCCAATCAGAATCCTGAAAAACCTTTAATGTTGCGCCATGACGAGCACTGGGAACCGTTGCTGTGTGTTATTCCGGTGGCCCTTCTAGAAGCCTTCGAAGATGCCTGGTACGCCGGTGAACGCAGCCCCGGCCGGGTCATGCGCAATCTCGGCGCCATTGCCCTGGAGTGCCCGGACAACGACCCGCGACTGGCCAACCTCAACACCCCCGAACTGTTAAATTCCCACAACACTGTGTCAGACTGACACCATTCAAGGAACTCTCACGCCTTGTATACGTCTCAAGCTCAGTAACCAAAAGAATTCCCATTCGGAGACACACCCATGACTCAACGGACCCTCGCCACTTTCATGCTCGCACTGGGCCTTGCTACCCTCGCCGGTTGCTCGTCGCCTACAGTGATCACCTTGAATGACGGTCGCGAAATCCAGGCCGTCGACACCCCGAAATACGATGACGATTCGGGCTTCTACGAGTTCCAACAGCTGGACGGCAAAGAAACCCGCATCAACAAGGATCAGGTTCGTACCGTTAAAGAGCTGTAAGCTCTGGGTCGATACCGGATACAGAAAAGCCCGCATTGATTGCGGGCTTTTTCATGGGCGCTCGAAAAGTGCCGTCGATGTCACCACTGCAGCGTGATCCGGCTCTCGAACTCACGCTCTTCACCGGTCACCGGGTCAATAAACCGCAGCCCCTGCGCCAGCAGCTTCAGCGGATTGGCGTAATCGTCCTCGACGTCTTTCAACACCTGTGGATAAAACGGATCGTTGCAGATGCTCGCGCCCAGCGCAGTCATGTGTACGCGCAGTTGATGTTTCTTGCCGGTCACCGGAAACAACCCATAGCGCCACAGATTGCCATGCTTCTCCCGAACCTCCACCGCCGTTTCGGTATTGCTGGCACCCACACCTTCCTGCATGCGGAAAAACGGTTCGCCATCCACCAGACGGCTTTTGTGCACCAAGGGGAAATTCAGGTCTGGCAGCGCCGGTGCGATGGCCTCGTAGCGTTTGTCGATCTGCCGCGTGGGGAACAGCGACTGATAAGCCGATCGGGTTTGCGGATTGGCCGAGAAAATGACCAATCCGGCCGTATGCCGGTCGATACGGTGCAGCGGCACCAGGTGAGGATTGTCCAAGCGACGAATCAGCCGACGCAACAAGGTTTGCTCTACGTATTCGCCGGCGGGCGTCACCGGCAGAAAATGCGGTTTGTCAGCCACTACCAGATGTTCATCCGCGTACAGAATCGACTCGACCACCGGGATCGGTTTCTCGTCCGGCACTTCGCGAAAATAATGAATTCGCAAACCTTCCTTGTAGGGCAAATCCACCGGGATCGGCTGACCATGGCCATCCAGCACCCGTCCCCGGGCGATGCGGTCCAGCCATTGCGCGCGGTCAATGGCGCGGAAATGCTCGCACAGGCAATCGAGTACGGTCAGCCAGGCACCGGGCGGCAGATAAAGCGTGCTCGCCTGATTCTGAGCTGCAGAGAATGTAGATGTAGACATACGGAAATTCGGCCCCTCAATACAGCTCGGCATTATCCAACACTGAGGGAGACGAACCTAGCGCAGATTGCTCAAGCCGGGATCGACTTGAGCGCCGCCGCGTCAGTGAACTCCTTGAGCCAGCGCAACACATCGACGGCCTCCCAGCGGCCCGGGTCATACAAGGCGTAAAGCAAACCCTGATAACCGACCACATCCAGTTGTTTGTGGTAACCGGCACGCTGAAACAAGGCCTCGATTTCGGCAAAGCAAGTGTTGAAATGCAGCTTGTTGAACGGCGTCTTGCCTTCCGTGACCAGCCCGTCCAGGCGCAGTTCGTGAACGGCCTCGCGCACCACGTCAACCGACATCCGGTTCACGCTGTTTTTCAACTGTTCGACATTGACCACGGTTCATCCCTCTGACGCATTTACTGTATGAACATACAGTAACCGAACAATCTGCAAAATGCCAAGGAATGGATGGCAGCGGCGACCGGCGGGATAAACCAGAAAAGCGGATTAACGCAGAAATGCTACGACTTCATCAGCGCTGAATGGCCAGTCCAGCTCAGCCCCAGTGTCAATGCGGCGCAATACCGGAATTCGCAGGCTGTAAGCCGCATACCAAGACTCATCCTCAGCAATATCGACCAGTTCAACCAGCAAGCCATGCTCGACAAAAGGCATCAGCTCAGCCTCAGCGACTTCACACAGATGACACCCCAAGGTGCCGAACAACTGACATTCAGGAGGCATGATTACTCAACCAAAAAATAGTCGGCCTATTCTAGGCCGCACCTGGAAACCCGTCGAGCCGCCACCGCCCAAAGGCTCCAGCGCCTGGGCAAGAACTCACAGGCAAAACCCTGACGCAAATCAGTCCGCACAAAAACCAATTACGCGATCCTCCCGGTCTTTTTGCCTCTACGCTTGAAAAAGCCTGAATCTGACCTCGGAGCGTCCAGTGTTTGCCAATCTGTTGATCATCCTCGCCTCGTCTCTCGTGGTGATTGCCCTGTTCCGGCGGCTGCGGTTGCCGCCGGTTCTGGGTTATCTGTGCGTGGGACTGCTGGTCGGGCCGAGTGCCTTCGACTGGGTCAACGAGAGCGAACACCTGCCTGATGTGGCCGAATTGGGCGTGGTGTTTCTGTTGTTTTCACTGGGTCTGGAGTTTTCCCTGTCGAAGATGATCGCTCTGCGCCAGGTGGTTTTTCGTCTCGGCAGTCAGCAGGTGCTGATCAGCACCGCGCTGCTCGGTCTGCTGCTGATGCTGCTGGGCATGCCGACGACGCCGGCGCTGTTGCTCGGTGCCGGGCTTTCGCTGTCATCAACGGCGATTGTGACCAAAGAGTTGAGCAGCCTCGGCGAGGTATTCAGCAGCCACGGGCAGAATGCCGTTGGCGTGTTGCTGTTTCAGGACGTGGTTGCGGTATTGCTACTGACGTTGGTGCCGGTGTTCGCCGGCAGCAGTGAGCAGGCCTGGTACTGGGCGTTGCCCCTGACGCTGGCTAAAACCGTGGTGCTGTTTGTCGGGTTGCTACTGGCCAGTCGCTGGTTGCTGCCACGGCTCTTTCATGAAGTGGCCGCGTCACGCTCGGCAGAGTTGTTCGTGCTGCTGGCGCTGGTGATTGTGCTGTTGACCGCATGGCTGACTCACCTGCTCGGCCTGTCCCCTGCCCTCGGTGCATTTCTGGCCGGCATGTTGCTCGGTGAAAGCCACTATCGGCACCAGATCGAGGCGGACATCCGACCGTTTCGCGACATCCTCCTCGGGGTGTTTTTCGTCAGCATCGGCATGCTCATCGACCTGCAACTGTTCCTCAGTCACAGCCTGTTGATCCTCGGACTCACCGTCGGGTTGATGCTGATCAAGGGCATCGTCGTGGCCTTGTTGGTGAAGTGGCGCGGCAGTGACAGCGAAACGGCGTGGCGCAGCGGTCTGGCCTTGGCCCAGGGTGGCGAGTTCTGCTTCGCACTGATGGCGCAGATGCAGCAGAACAGCATGATGCCCGAAGCGCTTGGCGACCTGCTGCTCGCGGCGACATTCTGCTCGATGTTGCTGACGCCACTGCTATTGCGCGGCGCACCACGCATCGCGGCAGTCCTGCACCGCAAACCCAATGAAGAAGCGCAGATCGAAGAGATCAGCGCACTCAACGCCGACCTCAACCAGCATGTGGTGATTTGTGGCTACGGCCGCGTCGGCCAATCCATCGGTCGTTTCATGCGCAATGCCAAACAGCCTTTTATCGCGCTGGACAATGACCCGGTCCGGGTCCAGGAAGCCGCCAGCGGAGAAAGCGACGTGCACTACGGCGATTCCTCGCGTGGTGATCTGTTGACTGCCGTTGGCCTGCTGCGCGCAAAACTGCTGGTGGTCGCCGTGGATCAGAGTGACATTGCCCTGCGTATCCTTAAGGAGGCACGCCGGCTCAATGCCCATGTGCCGATCCTTGTACGCACCCGAGACGACAGCCAATGGGCCGAATTGAAAGCCGCCGGCGCCACTGAAGTGGTGCCGGAGCTATTGGAGTCAAGCCTGATGCTCGCCTCCCACGCCTTGATCATGCTCGGTCTGCCGGCGCATCAGGTCCAGGAGAAAGTCGATCAGGTGCGCATCGACCGCTATCGCCTGCTCCACGGCTTTTATCCCGGTAGCGACGATGCCGAGACTTAGTCCTGACTCACCGCGCCGATCTTGTGCAGCGACAGATCCGCGCCGTAATACTCTTGTTCCTGACTCAGGCGCAGCCCGTGCAGCGCCTTGATCACGCCGTATACGACGAAGCCACCGATCAGCGCCACAGCGACGCCGAGTACGGTGCCGATCAACTGGCTGATCAGGCTGACGCCGCCCATACCGCCGAGCGCAGTCTGGCCGAAAATCCCGCAGGCAATCCCGCCCCAGACGCCGCACAAACCGTGCAATGGCCACACACCCAACACATCATCGATACGCCACTTCACCTGCGCGGCGGTAAAGCACCAGACAAACAGTGCACCGGCGATCGCGCCGGTCACCAGCGCGCCGACCGGATGCATCAGATCGGAGCCGGCGCAGATCGCCACCAACCCGGCCAAGGGGCCGTTGTGCAGGAAGCCCGGGTCATTGCGCCCGACGAGCAGCGCCGCCATGGTGCCGCCGACCATCGCCATCAACGAGTTGACCGCCACCAGACCGCTGACGCCTTGCAGCGTCTGCGCGCTCATCACGTTGAAGCCGAACCAGCCGACAATCAGAATCCACGAACCCAACGCCAGAAAGGGAATGCTCGACGGTGCAAATGCCACCAGGCGGCCGTCGCGGTAACGACCATTGCGCGGCCCGAGCAGCAGCACCGCCGCCAGCGCCAGCCAGCCGCCCATGGCGTGCACCACGACGGAACCGGCGAAGTCATGAAAAGCCGCACCGAACTGCGTCGTCAGCCACGCTTGCAGACCGTAGTTGCCATTCCAGATCATCCCTTCGAAGAACGGATAGATGAACGCAACGATCAGCGCCGTGGCGCACAACTGCGGCACGAAACGCGCGCGCTCGGCGATGCCGCCGGAGATGATCGCCGGGATCGCTGCTGCAAAGGTCAGCAGGAAGAAAAACTTCACCAGCCCATAACCGTGATCGGCGCTCAGCACCGCCGCCGGTTGCATAAACGTCACGCCGTAGGAGATCCAATAGCCTATAAAGAAATAGGCCAGGGTCGAGACGGCGAAATCGCTGAGAATCTTCGACAGTGCATTCACCTGGTTTTTCTGGCGCACCGTACCGACTTCGAGAAAGGCGAAACCGGCGTGCATCGCCAGCACCATCACCGCGCCGATCAGAATGAACAAGGTATTGGAGCTGTGAACCAGCGTGTCCACAGCGCTTTGCAGATTTTCCATAAGCAGGCAGACCTAAAGGCGAAAAAGGCACCAAAGCGGTTCATGCGCACATTTCATGCACCAAGTTGCGGCCGCACAGCCACCAATCCAAAGGGCCGGCGAACTGCTTTGGCGCACGAGCTCGATGTCCTGACACGAACCGGGCTTGTTTGGGATAAGGTTTCTCACGGCGCTCGCCCGGCAAAAGCGCACAACCGCCGGACGACGCACCACGACACAGCAAAAGTTGTACCAGTCATTTGTACTGAACCTTCGCGCAAGGCTCATACTCGAACGCTTCAGACGTCACCTACGGAGATCCAACCATGGCCAGCATCAAGGCAAAAACTGCTCAAGAAATCCTCATGAACGACTTCCAGACTCTGGTCGCCGACACCGAGCGCTTGCTCGAGCACACCGCCACCCTGGCCGGCGATCAGGCCGATGAGTTGCGCGAGCAGATTCACTCCAGCCTGCTGCGCGCCCGCGAAACCCTGAAACTGACCGAAGAAACCCTGCGCGATCGCGGTCAGGCTGCGGTGACCGCCACTGAAGATTACGTGTCGACCAACCCTTGGCAGTCCGTCGGCATTGCCGCCGGTGTCGGCTTTCTGATCGGCCTGCTGGCTACTCGGCGCTGATTATGTCGATCGGTGAATCCGGCCCGACTGCGGGCACCGCCTCTTCCACGCGACGCTTGGGCGCCGCTGTTCTGGGTCTGCTGCACAGCCATGTCGAATTGTTCGGCATCGAATTGCAGGAACAGAAATCACGAACCGTCAGCCTGTTGCTGTTCGCAGGTCTGGCGTTGGTCTTTGCCCTTCTGTTGCTGGTGGGCTTATCGACGTTGGTGATGATCGTGTTCTGGGACACTTACCGGCTTGCCGCGATCATCGGCCTGTGCGTCTTTTATACCCTGGCCTCGATCTTCTGCGGACTACGCCTCAAGGCTGCGATCTTCGATGAATCCTCGCCTTTCCACGGCACGCTCGAAGAGCTGGCCAACGACCGGGAGCGCCTGTTGCCATGAGCCTGCCAGAACTGCCACACAACAGCTCGCGTCGAGAAATGCGCAAGGCGTTGATTCGTCTGCGAATGGAAATGCATCGTCAGGAAATCCGTCATGAAGCCGGGCAAGTGCTGCAGCCTCTGCATCGCATGCGCGGCATGACGCAAAACCTGCAAGGTGGTTTCGGCATCAAACACGCGCCATTGTGGGGCGTGGCCGCTGTTACGTTATTGGGCTTCATCACCGGTAAAGGCGCGAAAAGCGGGGGCTCCGGTGGGTTGACCCGCTTGATCCGGCTCGGCACCAGCCTCGGCCCGCTGATCAAACTGGTAATGCAGAGTTCGGCAAAACGCTAAACAGATACATCTGGCTACATTCTTGCACTATCGGCGGGATGAACCTCTTTATCCGGAGGTTCAATCCCGTGCGCCTACCCGGTCGGCGGGGTTCACTAGAACAAGAACCACTAAGGAGGCCCCGTGATCGACGGGCAACCGCTCGCCTGCTTTCAACCTTTTATCGATACCGCCACGGGACGCATAGCAGGCGTCGAAGCGCTGGGCCGCTTGCGCCAGGCCGACGGTCAACTGACTTCGGTCGGACCATTGTTCGCCGACCCGCGCACACCCGCCATTGCCCTGCGCCGTCTCGACCGGCAGATCCGCGATAACGCCTTGAGCCGCTTGCACGCAGCACCGACAGACTGGTTTCTCAGTCTGAACATGTCACCGCGCTGGATCAGCCGCCTGCGCGCCGATCAAGCCCTGCCCAGCCTCAAGCAACTGGCACGCTACGCTATCGATCCGCAACGTATCGTCTTCGAGATCACCGAACTGGGTGGCAATGGCCAACGCCTGGCCGAAGTGGTCGCGCGGTATCGCGAGGCGGGAGCGAGAATCGCCATCGACGACTTTGGCGCCGGCTACTCGCAACTGGATCGAGTGCTGGCGCTGCAGCCGGACATTCTCAAACTCGATATGCGCCTGTTCCAGGCCGCCGCACTGGGCGGGCCGAGCAGCGACGTGGTCAAGGCCCTCGCACAGATGGCCGAGAAGACCGGCTGCTGGATCATCGCCGAAGGCGTCGAGACCGAAGCGCAGTTGAATTTCGCTCTGGAATGCGGATCGCGCTATGTGCAGGGCTTTCTGTTCGCGCGGGCGCAAGAAGCGTTTTTCGCCACCGATGCGTTCGTGCAACGCTTCGCCGAGCTGCGCCAGCGCTATGTCCGGCAGAAACTCGCTGAACGCGGGCGGCTGATGCAAATGCGCCAGCAACTCGGCGAACTGATGTCGATCCTGCAAACCTGGGCGCAGGCACACGCGCCGTTGAGCGCGTTGCCACAGCTGGACGCCTTCCCCTGGCTGCTGCGGTTTTATCAATGTGATCGCCACGGCACGCAGCTGACGCCCAACCTCGAATGGCGGCAGCATGGCTGGGTCGCCGACAATCGCTACCTGGGACACAACTGGTCGTGGCGTCCGTACTTCTATCATTTGCTCGCCGAAGGCTGGGAGGAGCGGCGTTTGACGCTCTCCAGTACGTACCGCGATGCCACCAGCAATCAGTACTGCCTGACGGCAGGGCAATTTTTCGACAACGGTGAGCGTTTGCTGCTGATCGACATCGACGCGGCGGGATTGTAGTTGCGCTTGCAGGGGCGGGCGTGAACCGGGAAGCTAGGGGTCAACGACCCCCCAGTCACCTGACGGAGAGAACCAGCCTTGGATTGGCATACCCTGCTCAACCGCGAACGCCTCGGCAAGCCGCTGCACAGCCCGCAAGAACTTGGCCGCAGCCCTTTTCACAAAGACCATGACCGAATCATTTTCTCCGGCGCCTTCCGCCGTCTCGGACGCAAGACCCAGGTGCACCCGGTCACCAGCAACGACCATATTCACACGCGCCTGACCCACTCGCTGGAAGTCAGTTGCGTCGGCCGTTCGTTGGGCATGCGCGTGGGCGAGACCCTGCGCAGTGCCTTGCCCGAATGGTGCGACCCGGCCGATCTCGGCATGGTGGTGCAGTCGGCTTGCCTGGCCCACGACATCGGCAATCCGCCGTTCGGCCACTCTGGTGAAGATGCCATTCGCCACTGGTTCCAACAGGCGGCCGGACGTGGCTGGCTCGACGGCATGAGCGAAGCCGAGCGCGCTGACTTTCTCAATTTCGAAGGCAATGCCCAGGGCTTTCGGGTATTGACTCAGCTTGAATACCACCAGTTCGATGGCGGCACGCGGCTGACCTACGCGACCCTCGGCACTTACCTGAAATACCCGTGGACCGCGCGCCACGCCGACTCCCTGGGCTACAAGAAGCACAAGTTCGGCTGCTATCAGAGCGAGCTGCCGTTGCTTGAGCAGATCGCCCATAAACTCGGCCTGCCGCAAATCGAAGACCAGCGCTGGGCACGCCATCCGCTGGTGTACCTGATGGAAGCTGCCGACGATATCTGCTACGCCCTGATCGATCTCGAAGACGGCCTCGAAATGGAGCTGCTGCAGTACGCCGAAGTCGAATCGCTGCTGCTCGGGCTGGTCGGCGATGATCTGCCGGAAACCTATCGTCAGCTCGGCCCGCAGGATTCGCGCCGACGCAAACTGGCAATCCTGCGCGGCAAGGCCATCGAGCATTTGACCAATGCCGCCGCGCGAGCGTTTGTCGAGCAACAGGACGCGCTGCTTGCCGGCACGCTGCACGGCGATCTGGTCGAACACATGCACGGCCCGGCCAAGCGTTGCGTGTTGAATGCCAAGGACATCGCCCGCAAGAAAATCTTTCAGGACAAACGCAAAACCCTGCATGAAATCGGCGCGTATACCACGCTGGAGATCCTGCTCAATTCGTTCTGCGGCGCCGCGCTGGAACAACACAACGGTCGCACACCGTCGTTCAAAAGCCGACGCATTCTCGATCTGCTGGGCAGTAACGCACCGGATCCGCGGGGTTCGTTACACACCTCGTTTCTGCGCATGATCGATTTCATTGCCGGCATGACCGACAGCTACGCCAGCGACATGGCACTGGAAATGACCGGCCGCTCCAGTCACTGACCCCGAAACATGCGGGCGGCCATATCATTGGTCGCCCGCATGTCATCGTCTACCGGCATGCTTCTGACGAATGACTGCTGTCACCGGGATAGCCCAAATAACCCGACGTCGGATCAGCAACTTTAAACATCTGTAAAAACCCATTTACACCAGCACTTGCAAATCAATGAAGTCAAACTATGAGCCCGTTCATATCCTGCACTTCCTTACGTCAAACCTAGTTTGAACGTAGTCCGTTTCCTCATTAATTGTAGGAATAATCCGATAGCGTAACTGGAGCCATGTCACTCCATGCGAGTGCTCATTCATCTGAGCTAAGGTGCGCGCTTTATTCGTGCTTGCATGGGATTTGATTATGAACTCCGTTTTTATTGTCGACGATCACCCGGTCATCCGTCTCGCCGTTCGAATGCTGCTGGAGCATGAAGGTTACAAGGTCGTTGGCGAAAGCGATAACGGGGTCGACGCGATGCAAATGGTGCGCGAGTGCATGCCCGACCTGGTCATTCTCGATGTGAGCATTCCCAAGCTGGACGGTCTGGAAGTGCTGGCGCGCTTCAATGCCATGGGTTCTCCCCTGAAAATCCTGATTCTGACGGCACAGTGCCCGACACTGTTCGGCATTCGCTGCATGCAATCCGGAGCATCGGGGTATGTCTGTAAACAGGAAGAATTGAGCGAACTGGTCAGCGCAATAAAAGCGGTACTTTCCGGTTACAACTATTTCCCCAGTCAGGCATTGAATCCGGTGCGCAGTGACGATATCCGTTTTGCCGAACTGGAACTTTTCAAATCCGTCAATGATCGCGAGTTGATGGTCTTGCAACTGTTCGCTCAGGGTCGCACCAACAAGGAAATCGCCAAAGGCATGTTTCTGAGTAACAAGACCGTCAGCACCTACAAAAAACGCCTGATGCAAAAACTCAAGGCCAAATCCCTTGTAGAACTTATCGAGATGGCCAAACGAAACGCACTCGTGTGAGAGCCCGCATGACCAGCCGTTTAAAGGACTATTTAATTGCGTTGAGTGCAGGTCTTTACCTGAGCAGTAACGTGTTCGCCATGCCCGGCACTTCACCGGACTATGCCTTACTCAGTCGGTCGGCGAGCGAATCGGTGCCGGTTGCCTTCGAACAGTCCCAACGGCAGTGGCTGCTCGAGCGTAACGAACTGGTTCTGGGCACCTCCGCGCCCGATTACCCGCCCTTTGACATGACGGTCAGTGGCAAGGATTACGAAGGTCTGACGGCCGACTACGCCGGACTCCTCGGTCAAGCCACTGGCTTGCTGATCCGCGTGCAACGTTTTCCCTCTCGGGACGCGGCGATTCGCGCGCTCCTCGATGGCCAGGTCGATCTGCTGGGTACTGCAAACGGGTTCGAAGCGAGCAATGCCAACCTGGCGCTGTCGACGCCCTATGCCATTGACCAGCCGGTGCTGGTCACCCGTGAAGACGAACCCCGCTCCCTCAGCGAAGGCCTCGCCGGGCTGCGATTGAGCATGGTCTATCACTACTTGCCGTTGCCCGAAGTCAAAGCGCTGTATCCCAAAGCACTCATCACCTGCTACCCCTCCTACCAGAATGCGATCAACGCCGTTGCATTCGACCAGGCCGATGTTTTTCTCGGCGACACCCTGTCGACGCATTACATGATCAACAAGGGCTACCTGAACAACGTGCGCATGGCCAATTTCGGCAAGCAGGAAGCCCAGGGATTCAGCTTCGCCGTACGCCGCGACAACCCACAACTGCTGGGCGTCATCGACGCCGTACTCAAGGCTGTGCCGGCCAGCGAACGCGAGAATATCGCCAAGCGCTGGAGCGCCGGCAGCGATCTGTTGCTCACTGACCAGAAACTGCAACTGACCCAACGCGAAGAATCCTGGCTCAAACAACACCCGGTGGTCAGCGTGGTGGTCAATGAAGCGTTCGCGCCGCTGACGTTCTTTGACAACGACGGCAATTTTCGCGGTATCAGTGCCGACCTGCTCGAGCTGATCCGTCTGCGCACCGGCCTGCGTTTCGAGATCCGCCGCAGCCGCAACGACGCGGAAATGATCCAGCAGATAGACCGTCATCAAGCCGATCTGATCGCCGCCTTGCTGCCCACAGCGGAGCGCGAAAAAACCCTCAACTTCAGTCGTCCGTACCTGGAAAACTCCTACGTTCTGCTGACCCGCAAAAGCGCCGATGGCCCGACCAATCTGGGCCAGCTCAGAGACAAGCAACTGGCGATTGCTCAGGGCAATCCGATGGTCGAGTACCTGCGCCGCGAGTATCCACGCATCCATTTGATCGAAACCGCGGATACTTTCAGCGCGGTGTCGCTGCTCGCGGAAGGCCAGGTCGACGGCGCGGTGAACTCGCTGGTGATTGCCAACTACTTCATTTCTTCGCGGATTTTTAACCAGCCATTGCAAATCACCACCACCATCGGCACCGGCCAGGCTGCGTTTTCCCTGGCGACCGCCAGCGACAGCACGGAACTGGCGTCGATCATCAACAAGGCCTTGTTGAGCATCGCGCCGGATGAACTGGGTGTGATCAATGGCCGCTGGCGCGGTTACTCCACGGCATCGCAGAACATCTGGCACAACTACCAGCGCCTGTTCTATCAAGTGATCCTCGGCGCGTGCCTGTTACTGCTGCTGCTTTTGGCGTGGAACGCCTACATGCGCCACCAGATCAAACAACGCCAGGCTGCCGAGCGTGCGCTGAACGACCAGTTCGAATTCATGCGTTCTCTGGTCGACGGCACACCTCACCCGATTTATGTGCGCGACCGCCGGGGCCTGCTGCAAAGTTGCAACGAAAGCTATCTCGAAGCATTCAGTGCGCGGCGCGAGGACGTCATCGGCAAGAGCGTCATCGAAGGCACCCTGAGTAACGCCTTCGAAGCCCGGGCCTTTCAGGCCGATTACCAGCGCGTCGTCGCCGAGGGCACGCCAATGGTTGTCGACCGGCCTCTGCACATCGGCAACCGCAGGCTGACGATCTATCACTGGATACTGCCGTACCGCGACTCCAGTGGGGAGGTCAAAGGCATCATCGGTGGCTGGATCGACATCAGCGAGCGCCGTCAGTTGTTCGATGAACTGCGTACGGCCAAAGAACGGGCGGATGAGGCCAACCGGGCGAAAAGCACCTTTCTGGCGACCATGAGTCACGAAATCCGTACACCGATGAATGCGGTAATCGGCATGCTTGAACTGACGCTCGAACGCATGGATCGACAACACCCGGATCGCTCTTCGATCGACACCGCCTACCATTCGGCCAAGGACTTGCTGGGCTTGATCGGCGATATTCTCGACATCGCCCGGATCGAATCCGGGCGCCTGAGCCTTTGTCCCGAACGGGTCAATCTGGTCGACACCGTAGCGTCAGTGGCAAGGATCTTCGACGGCCTCGCCCGGCAGAAAAACCTCAGCCTGCAAGTCATCTTCAATCCGCCGGATCTGGCCGTCGATGTGTATCTCGATCCACTGCGTTTCAAGCAGGTACTGTCGAATCTGGTCAGCAATGCCATCAAATTCACCGAACAGGGACAGGTACGGATCACCCTGGATCTGATGAACACCGATGTGCCTGCCCGCGCCCTGATGCAACTGACCGTACAGGACAGCGGCGTCGGCATCAGTGCCGAGGATCAGCAGCGCTTGTTCGAACCGTTTACCCAAGCGGAAAACAGTAACCAGCAAGGCAGAAGCGGTGCAGGCCTGGGGCTGGTGATCAGTCGTAACCTGTGCGAAATGATGGGCGGACAATTGCAATTGAGCAGTCAGCCGGGCATCGGCACGCAGGTCTGCATCTCTCTGGCCCTGGAAACACTGCCGATACAGGTGAACACGATGAAAAGTGAACCCGCGATCAAGACCTCACAGGCACCTCTGCGGGTGCTGGTGGTCGATGATCATCCCGCCAATCGCTTGTTGATGTGTCAGCAACTGGAGTTTCTCGGTCATCACTTCAGCATTGCCGAGAACGGCTGCGAGGGCCTGAAGCTATGGAAGGCCGGCCATTTCGATCTGGTGATTGCCGACTGCAACATGCCCTTGATGAATGGCTATGAACTGACCCGCGCCATTCGTCAGCAAGAACTGCTGGCGCGCTGCCCGCCCTGCACCGTGCTGGGCTTCACGGCCAATGCGCAACCCGAGGAAATCCAGCGCTGCAAACAGGCCGGCATGAACGATTGCCTGTTCAAACCCCTGAGCTTGAGCCTGCTCAGCCAGTGGGTCGATGGCATCACGCCGACGTCAGCGCCACCGGCCTTCAACCTGCAAAACATGCACATGCTGACCGGCGGCAACCCTGCGCAGGCTCGCCGTCTGCTGGTCGAGTTGCTCAAAAGCAGCAGGCTGGACCGACAGGAACTGCTCGCGCTGTCGCCCGAACATGACCGCGGCGCGCTGGCGGTGGTCGCTCACAAGATCAAAGGGGCCGCGCGGATCGCTCAGGCATCGCGCGTGATCGAGTGTTGCGATGCTCTTGAGCTGGCCTGCGCCGAGGCAATGTCGACAGATGAAGTTGCCCGCCGTTGCGAGGCGAGCAACCAGGCGATGCTCGATCTCGAGCATGCCTTGCAGCAACAATTGGCGGTGTCGGATCAAAGCACAATGAGCTTGCCTTAACTATGCTTGGCGCTGAGCAGTGAGTTAAACACCATGGAGAGCCAGAAATGCCCAGCCCACTGCGCCCGGAGCAACGCCGGTTCCCGCTGCATGTGCACATCAGCGTCATGTTCACATTTCTCTTGCTGCTTACCGGGGTCGTGCTGGGGCTGTTCAATTACCACCAGACCACGCAGATCATCCTGTCGAGCAGCGAGAAGCTGTTCGAGCGGATCGAACAGGACGTTCGGCTGGACATGTCCGCGACCTACCAGCCGATCCGCCATCTGCTGAGTTTGCTGGCCGAAAACCCTGCCACTCAGGCCGATCGCCTTGAGCAACGCTTGCCCTTGCTCAAACCGTTCAGCCAGTCGCTCGTCGACAACCCGAATCTGGCATCGCTGTACCTGGGTTATGCCAATGGCGATTTTTTCATGGTGCGGCCGTTGCGCAGCGCCGCTCTGAAGGCGCTGCTCAAAGCCCCTGAAGCGGCGGCGTATCAGGTCTGGAGTATCGAGCATGACCCGCAGGGCGCGATGCACTCGCAGTCACTGTTCTTCGATCAGGCACTGACGCCGATCAGCCGTCACGACAACCCCGAGGACCGCTACGATCCGCGCAGCCGTGCGTGGTTCAACGATGCACGCCAGCAAAACCAACAGATCACCACCGAGCCCTACGTGTTTTTCTCCACGCACAACGTCGGCACCACACTGGCCCGACGCAGCGGCGAAAACGCCGTCATCGGCGCGGATCTGACGCTGGTCGCCCTGTCGGCGGCGCTGAGTAAACATGTCGTCACACCGTCCACCGACATTGCCCTGTTCGATGCCGACGGCAACGCCGTGGCCTACCCCGACAGCCAGCGCCTGATCGTCGATGGCAGCACGGCGCATCTGGCCAAAGCGGCGGATCTGAGTCCTGGGTTGCACGCGCTGTTGTCCGGGGCACATACCGGCACTCGCCTGCAAGCGGATGGCCGCCAGTGGATCGTCGCCCGCAGCAGCATTCAGGAGGGTGGCCCGAAAGGTTTGCAGTTGGCGCTGCTGGTGCCGGAAGACGAGCTACTGGTCGACGCCTACCGCTTGCGCTGGCAAGGCGCGCTGATCACCTTGGCGACCCTGCTGTTGTGCCTGCCGCTGGGCTGGGTGATTTCGCGAATTCTGGTCAAGCCACTGCATGCGCTGGTCAAGGAAGCGGACGCGATCCGCAGTTTCGATTTCAATTTTCCGCTGGCACGCCGCTCGCCGGTGCTGGAAGTCGACCAGTTGAGCGTTTCGATGGCACGGATGAAAGACACCCTGGCCAGTTTCTTCCGGATCACCGACACCCTCGGCGCCGAAACCCGCTTCGCCCCCCTGCTGCAACGGGTGCTGTTCGAAACGGTACAGATTGCTCAGGCGCAGGCAGGCCTGATCTACCTGCGTGAAAGTGACAGCAGCCGCATGGAGCCTTACGGGCTGGTGATCGATGGCACGCCTCAGGCGCTGGAGGCGTTCGACATTCAGGGGCACGACCTGCAGCAGAACGGGGGCCCGGCCTGGTTCGAACAATTGGTCAGCGCCAACAACGTGGTGAGCAATTTCGGCGTCGATCAGGCCGGCGATCTGCAGAAAGTCCTGCTGGCGATGCAATCACCACGCATTCATCTGATCGGCATCCGCTTGCACAACCGTCACAACGAAACCATCGGCCTGCTGATTCTGCTGGTCAACGACAGCGGCGCGGCGGCTGACCTGGAAAAACTGCGGCCGGACCGCATCGCTTTTCTGCAGGCGGTCTCCGGCGCGGCGGCAGTGAGTATCGAGGGTCAACGCTTGCAAGCCCGCCAGAAGCAGTTGCTCGACGCCTTCATTCAGTTGCTCGCCGGTGCCATCGACGCCAAGAGTCCGTACACCGGCGGGCATTGTCAGCGTGTGCCAGAGCTGACGCTGATGCTCGCCCAGGCTGCGGCGGCCAGTCAGGCGCCCGCCTTCAGTGCCTACCAGCCCAGCGAGGATGAATGGGAAGCCTTGCACATTGCCGCGTGGCTGCACGACTGCGGCAAGGTGACGACGCCGGAGTACGTGGTCGACAAGGCAACCAAACTGGAAACCATCAACGACCGCATCCACGAAATCCGCACCCGCTTCGAAGTGCTCAAGCGTGATGCCTGGATCAGCTATTGGCAGGCGCGGGCCTTGGGCGGCGATGAGCCAGCACTGGCGCAATTGCGCGACACCACGCTGGCGACGCTCGACGACGACTTCGCGTTTGTCGCGCGCTGCAATCTGGGCAGTGAGGCCATGGCCGAAGCGGATCTGCGACGCCTTGAGCATCTGGCGCAACGCACCTGGATGCGCACCCTTGATGACCGCCTGGGGGTGTCATGGGAAGAGAACCGGCGTCAGGCGCGCACACCACCACCGAGCTTGCCGGTCAGTGAAAGGCTTTTGGCAGACAAGCCCGAGCACTTGCTCGAGCGCGACCCGAACGAATTGATTCCCGAAGACAATCCGTGGGGCTTCAAGCTGGATGTGCCGCACTACAAATACAATCGCGGCGAGCTGTACAACCTGAGCATCAATCGCGGCACCCTGACCCGCGAAGAACGTTACGTGATCAATCACCACATGGTGCAGACGATCATGATGCTCAGCCACCTGCCCTTCCCAAGCCACCTCGACAGCATTGCCGAAATTGCCGGCGGTCATCATGAAAAAATGGACGGCACCGGTTACCCGAAACGCCTGAAGCGTCAAGACATGAGCCTGCCGGCGCGGATGATGGCGATTGCCGATATCTTCGAGGCGCTGACCGCAGCTGATCGCCCGTACAAGAAAGCGAAAACCTTGAGTGAGGCGTTGGCGATCATGGCCACCATGTGCCGCGAAGCGCACATCGATGCCCAGCTGTTTGAATTGTTCATCACCGACGGCGTGTACATGCAATACGCCGAGCGTTTTCTCGATCCCGGGCAGATCGACAACGTGGATCCGGCCAGCCTGTTGCACAAGGCTGGCCTCACCGCGTGATCAGCAGTCGGTCAGACGCAGGAAAATCGCCGCCAGTTGCTCGATACCGGCCTGATCCTGCGCGGTAAAACGCGCGAGTTTCGGGCTGTCGAGATCGAGTACACCGATCAGACGCCCTTCCTTGACCAGCGGCACGACCAGCTCACTGTTCGAAGCGCTGTCACAAGCGATATGGCCGGGGAACGCGTGTACGTCTTCAACGCGCTGGGTTTGCAGAGTGGCCGCCGCCGCACCGCAAACGCCACGGCCGAACGGAATGCGCACGCAGGCGATCTGCCCCTGGAACGGGCCAAGCACCAGCTCTTCGTTACGATTGAGGTAAAAACCCGCCCAGTTCAGGTCATCGAGCTGGTTGAACAGGAACGCGGAAAACTGCGCGGCGTTGGCGATGAAATCGCGCTCATCCGCCAGCAGCGACTCCAGTTGTGCGGCCAACATGCCATAGCCTTCGAGGCCCTGGCCGCTTTGTTGCAAATCAATCATGCCTTGTGCTCCAACAATTTCAGTCCCACCCAGTAACGGGCGAATTGGTACGCGCAACGTCCGTTGCGATTACCGCGGCCGGTGGCCCAACGCACGGCAAGGATGTCCAGCTCTTCATCGCGCTGCCAGCTCAGGCCGGCCCTGGCTGCCAATTGGCCGATCCAGTGCTCGACGACGTTGAGGAAGTGTTCTTGGGTAAACGGGTAGAACGACAGCCACAGACCAAAACGGTCCGACAGCGCGATCTTGTCTTCCACGGCTTCGCTGGGGTGCAGTTCGCCGTCGACGCGTTTCCAGTTTTCGTTATCGCTCTCTTTCTCCGGCACCAGGTGGCGACGGTTCGAAGTGGCGTACAGCAAAACGTTGTCAGGGGCCTGCTCGAGCGAGCCGTCGAGCACGCTTTTGAGCACGCGGTAATCGCCCTCACCGGATTCGAACGACAGGTCATCGCAAAACAGCACGAATCGTTGCGGCAGTTTACCGATCTGCTCGACCACCCGCGGCAGATCCGCCAGATGATCGCGCTCGATTTCGATCAGGCGCAGGCCTGCGGCGGCGTGTTCCGCCAGCAACGCCCGCACCAGCGAAGACTTGCCGGTACCACGCGAGCCCCAGAGCAACGCGTGGTTGGCTGGCATGCCATCGAGAAATTGCTGGGTGTTGCGCCCCAGTTGTTCGAGCTGACGGTCGACACCGATCAGGTCGGACAGGCGCATGTCGAGGCTGACTTCCAGCGGCAACAGGTAGCCGCTGCGCCCGTCACGCTGCCAGCGTGCAGCCAGACAAGTGCCCCAGTCGATCACCGGCCGTGGTGCCGGCAACAGCGGTTCGATCCGCGCCAGAACCGACTCGGCGCGTTCAAGAAAAGCATTCAATCGGGAATCCACGTCTTCTCCTCGGGCACGTTCACAGTGATGATGGCGATTGCTGTGACGACACACAGATAAAAATCACCCTACCAAGCCTTGTTACAAGGCGATTCGGGAACCTCGGTATCCATACATGATCGACTATGCTTGAGCAGCGAAGGGAAACGGAAGTGGTTCAACACCCCATGGATATCAAATTCACCCACCGGCTGTCTTACAAGCAAGCCAGGCTTACCGTGCTGGTCGGGTTCATTCTGGGCACGCTGCTCAGCCTGCTGCAAATCGGCATCGATTATGCCAGCGAAGACGCCTCCATCAACCGTGAAATCCTGTCGTTGCTGGAAATCAGCCATAACCCGGCCTCACGGATCGCCTACAACATCGACGCCGAGCTGGCGCAGGAATTGACGTTGGGCCTGTTGCGCTCACCGGCGATCATTTCAGCGCAACTGATCGACAACAACAGTACGGTGCTGGCCAGCGTCAAACGTCCGGAGCTGCAAAGCGGCTATCGGGTGATCAGCGATTTCCTGTTTGGCGCCAAACGCCAGTTCGAGGATCGTCTGTACCTGGATCATCTGCCCAACGAATCGCTGGGGGTGTTGAGCCTCGAGGTCGACACTTATGCCTTTGGCAGCCGTTTCCTGCGCCGGGCCGAGATAACCCTGCTCAATGGTTTCGCCCGCAGCCTGATTCTTACCGGCATCCTCTTGGCGCTGTTCTACGTGATGCTGACCAAACCGCTGGTGCGAGTGATCCGCGAACTCAGCGGACGCGACCCACGCAGCGCCGAGCCGACCTCACTGGAATGCCCGTCCGGCCACAGCAACGATGAAATCGGCGTGCTGGTCAAAGTCGCCAATCAGCAATTCGAGAATATTGCCACCGAGATCCAGCAGCGGCGAAACGCCGAAAACCGCCTGACCGACTACCTCGGACAACTGGAAAACATCGTCTCGGCGCGCACCGCTGAACTCAAGGCAATCAACTCACGGCTCAGTCAGTCCAATCAAGAACTCGAAGTCGCCCGCAGCACCGCCCTGGAAATGGCCGAGGCCCGCTCGGCGTTCCTCGCCAACATGAGCCATGAGATCCGCACACCGCTCAACGGGCTGCTGGGGATGATCGCGCTGTCGCTCGACGGCCCGTTGAATGCCGAGCAGCAACAACAACTGTCAATCGCCCACGATTCGGGCAAGGTGCTGGTCGAGTTGCTCAACGATATTCTCGACCTGTCGAAATTCGATGCCGGGCAACTGGAGCTTGAGCACATCCCGTTCGACCTGGGCTCCTTGATCGAAGACACCGCCAACCTGCTCTCACAGAATGCCGCGCCGAGCGTCGAGCTGACCTGCCTGATCGATCCGCACTTCCCGGCTCTGGTGCTGGGCGATCCGACCCGCGTGCGGCAGATCGTCAGCAATCTGCTGTCCAACGCGCTGAAATTCACTCGGTTCGGCCGGGTCGATGTGCGTTTGTCGACCTACAAGGAGGGCGTGCGCATAGAGGTCTGCGACACCGGCATCGGCATCGCCCAGGATGCGCAGCTGAAAATCTTCCAGCCGTTCACTCAAGCGGGCGCCGGCATCACTCGTCAGTACGGCGGCACCGGGCTGGGGCTGGCGCTGACCTACAACCTTTGCGAAGCCATGCAGGGGCGCCTGACCATCAGTTCCGAGACCGGTTTCGGCAGTCAGTTCTGTGCCGAGTTGCCACTGCCGTATCACACCCGCGCGCTGCCCCCGGCGCCGCTACACGGGAAAATCCTGGCCATCACCGCCGCCAGCAGTGGCTTGGCGGAACTGTTGCAGAGCCTGCTGCCGGTCTGGGGGCTTGCGTATGAGCAGCGCACCATCGATGACTCACTGCTGGGCCTGACGCCGGACGTGGTGATCACCGATTGTCCGGAATGCCTGTTCGGCTTGCGCCCGACGCTCGCAGCGCCGATTTTGCTGGTGACCGCCTACGGCAGTTTTCTGCCGAGCGAAGAAGCGGCTGCGCTCGCCCCTCTGCAACAACAGGCACGACCGTTGGCGCGCAACGCGCTTTACCAGAACCTGCGGCGCACCCTGCAACCGGACGTCGTCGCCATTAACGACGCGCAGCTAGAAACCGCTCCTTCGGTGCGACGCGGGCGGGTATTGCTGGTCGAAGACAACCCGGTCAATCAACTGGTGGCCAAAGGCATGCTCGGCAAACTGGGCTGCGAGGTCATCGTCGCCGCCCACGGTGCCGAAGCGCTGGATCAACTGGAGTATCACGAATTCGATCTGGTACTGATGGACTGCAACATGCCCGTCATGGACGGTTACGAGGCCAGCCGGCAGATCCGCCAGAGCGGACGCTGGCCGAACCTGCCTATCGTCGCCCTGACCGCCAATGCGATGTCTGAGGAACGCGAGCGCTGCCGCGCGGCAGGCATGAGCGACTATCTGGCCAAACCGTTCCGCCGTGAAGAACTGGCAGCGCTGCTCGATCAATGGATCCCGACTACGACAGCGCCTTGATCTGCCCCAACAAGTGATCGAGACCGTCACGCAACTCATTGAGGCGGTCCAGATCCACCCCGCTGTCGCACAGGAGTCGGGCCTTGAGCGGCCCGACCTGCTCACGCAAGGCTTGCCCTGCCGGTGTCAGGCTCAGGTGCACTTCGCGCTCGTCACGCGTCGAACGCTGGCGCTGCACCCACTGCAACTGCTCCAGGCGCTTGAGCAATGGCGTCAGCGTGCCCGAGTCCAGTGCCAGGCGCTCGCCCAACGCCTTGACGGTTGGTTGCTCCGGCGCGGCGTCCTGCCATTCCCACAACACCAGCATCGCCAGGTATTGCGGGTACGTCAGGCCGAGTTGATCGAGCATCGGCTTGTAGGCACGAATCACCGCCCGGGAGGCGGCGTACAGCTTGAAGCACAACTGGTTGTCGAGCTTCAGCGAATCGACCGGCAGGCTGTTCATTTGAGCAGGGCTTCGATCTCGCGGCTCAGGTCCTGCGGCTTGGTGGCCGGGGCGAAGCGCTTGACCAACTGGCCGTCCTTGCCGATGAGGAATTTGGTGAAGTTCCACTTGATGCCTTGCGAACCAAGTACGCCCGGGGCGCGTTTCTTCAACTGCACGAACAGTGGATGCGCGCCGGCGCCGTTGACTTCGATCTTCTTGAACAGCGGGAAGCTGACACCAAAGTTCAGCTCGCAGAATTCGCTGATCGCCCCTTCGTTACCTGGCTCCTGCTTGCCGAACTGATTGCACGGGAAGCCCAACACCACCAGGCCTTGATCCTTGTAGGTCTGCCAGAGTTCTTCGAGGCCTTTGTATTGCGGGGTGAAACCGCATTTGCTCGCGGTGTTGACCACCAACACGGCTTTGCCGGCGAAATCGGCGAGGGTCTTTTGCTCACCTTTAATGGTGGTGCACGGGATGTTCAGCAGGTTGTCGCTCATGGCATAGGGCTCCGCAGACAGTCGGGAAAGACCAAACATAGCGAGCAATTAAATTGCGTGCAATTTAATTATCGAATAACAAGGCGACCCGGAGGTCGCCCTTGATCGCTTATGCCCGAGGTTCGAGATTCAGGCACACCGAATTGATGCAATAACGCAGGCCGGTCGGCGGTGGTCCATCGGGGAACACATGGCCCAGATGCGCATCACAGCGCGCGCACTTCACTTCCGTGCGGATCATGCCGTGAGTGGTGTCACGGATTTCGGTCATCGCGCTTTCGCCAATTGGCGCGTAGAAGCTCGGCCAGCCGCAACCGGAATCGAATTTGGTCTTGGAATCGAACAGCGCTTCGTTGCAGCAAACGCAGTGGTAGACACCGTCGGTTTTGGTGTCGTTGTATTTGCCGGAGAACGGGCGCTCGGTCGCACTCAGGCGACAAACGTTGTATTGCTCGGGGTCGAGCATCGCCCGCCATTCTTCCAGGGTTTTTTCCAACTTTTCCATCATCACACCTCAGCGGCTGAAAAAGCCCGATCTGTACCTTTTCCACGGATCGGGCGGCACGTATGATTGCGCCTCGTCACGCACCAGTCTGGCAGCCAGACCGGGCGCATTCAAACGGATTATGGGAGCCACGGCTCAAGACGTCCGCCTGTGTAAAGACGCAGGAATCCCAGTACGGTTGTCCATTCGCCGCCTGGATCGTTCATTTTCGGGATCACATCGCCATGCAGTTCAGCAAATCGAACAAGCTCGCCAACGTCTGCTACGACATTCGCGGCCCGGTGCTCAAGCACGCCAAACGTCTGGAGGAGGAAGGCCAGCGCATCCTCAAGCTGAACATCGGCAACCCGGCGCCGTTTGGTTTCGAAGCGCCGGACGAAATCCTTCAGGATGTGATCCGCAACCTGCCGACCGCGCAAGGCTACAGCGACTCCAAAGGCCTGTTCAGCGCGCGCAAAGCAGTGATGCAGTACTACCAGCAGAAGAATGTCGAAGGTGTCGGCATCGAAGACATCTATCTGGGCAACGGCGTTTCCGAACTGATCGTGATGTCGCTGCAGGCGCTGCTCAACAACGGCGACGAAGTGCTGGTGCCAGCCCCGGACTATCCGCTGTGGACCGCCGCCGTCAGCCTCGCCGGTGGTAACGCCGTGCATTACCTGTGCGACGAGGGTGCCGACTGGTTCCCGGATCTGGCCGACATCAAGGCCAAGATCACCCCGAACACCAAAGCGATGGTGATCATCAACCCGAACAACCCGACCGGCGCGGTGTATTCGAAGGAAGTCTTGCTGGGCATGCTGGAAATCGCCCGTGCGCACAACCTGGTGGTGTTCTCCGATGAGATCTACGACAAGATCCTGTACGACGATGCCGTGCACATCTGCACCGCGTCGCTGGCCCCGGACCTGCTGTGCCTGACCTTCAACGGCCTGTCGAAGTCGTACCGCGTGGCGGGTTTCCGCTCTGGCTGGATCGCCATTTCCGGGCCGAAGCACAATGCGCAGAGCTACATCGAAGGCATCGACATGCTGGCCAACATGCGCCTGTGTGCCAACGTGCCGAGCCAGCATGCGATCCAGACCGCATTGGGTGGCTATCAGAGCATCAATGATCTGGTGCTGCCGCAGGGTCGTCTGCTGGAGCAGCGCAACCGCACCTGGGAATTGCTCAACGACATTCCCGGCGTAAGCTGCGTCAAGCCGATGGGCGCGTTGTATGCGTTCCCGAAAATCGACCCGAAGGTCTGCCCGATCCACAACGACGAGAAATTTGTCCTCGACCTGCTGCTCTCCGAGAAGCTGCTGGTGGTTCAGGGTACGGCGTTTAACTGGCCGTGGCCGGATCACTTCCGCGTGGTTACCCTGCCCCGCGTCGACGATCTGGAAATGGCCATCGGCCGTATCGGCAACTTCCTCAAATCCTACCGCCAGTAACCGGCCAGCAGTGCGCAATGGTCAAACGTTGCGCACTGTCTGATTCAGCAACACTTCTGCGTTATACCTCCGCGCACGCCTTCTACACTTGCGATTCATACCGGTTACCTGCGTCCGGTGTAATGACGACGGGTCGCGGCTGGCCGTCATCCCTATCGGTATCTGTCGTGGGAAATATGCCGTGCACCGAAGAATCTGCTGTAGGACACAGTTTGAAATAGTCACTCAGTTGAATACCCCGGTGCAGCACCTTATATACCCCGCAGTACGCTACATCTTTAGCTTGAGGAGATTTCTACAACCATGATGCGCATCCTGCTGTTTTTGGCCACTAACCTGGCGGTCGTGCTGATAGCCAGCATCACCCTGAGCCTTTTCGGCTTCAACGGGTTCATGGCGGCCAACGGGGTTGATCTCGACCTTAGTCAGCTGCTGGTTTTCTGTGCAGTCTTTGGTTTCGCCGGCTCGCTGTTCTCGTTGTTCATCTCCAAGTGGATGGCGAAGATGAGCACCGGTACCCAGATCATCAGCCAGCCACGTACCCGGCATGAGCAATGGCTGCTGCAAACTGTCGAGCAACTGTCCCGCGAAGCCGGGATCAAGATGCCCGAAGTCGGTATTTTCCCGGCCTACGAAGCAAACGCCTTCGCCACCGGCTGGAACAAGAACGACGCACTGGTCGCGGTCAGCCAGGGCCTGCTCGAACGCTTTTCGCCCGATGAAGTGAAAGCCGTGCTGGCCCACGAAATCGGCCACGTCGCCAACGGCGACATGGTCACCCTGGCGCTGATCCAGGGCGTGGTGAACACCTTCGTGATGTTCTTCGCGCGGATCATCGGCAACTTCGTCGACAAGGTGATCTTCAAGAACGAAGAAGGCCAGGGCATCGCCTACTATGTGGCGACCATCTTCGCCGAACTGGTACTGGGCATTCTCGCCAGTGCGATCGTCATGTGGTTCTCGCGCAAGCGCGAATTCCGTGCCGACGAAGCCGGCGCACGTCTGGCCGGCACCAGCGCGATGATCGGCGCACTGCAACGCCTGCGTGCCGAACAGGGCCTGCCGGTGCACATGCCGGACACCCTGAACGCCTTTGGCATCAACGGTGGCATCAAACAGGGCTTTGCCCGCATGTTCATGAGCCACCCACCGCTGGAAGAGCGTATCGACGCGCTGCGTCGTCGCGGTTGATCAGACCGGTGTAAACATGAAAGAGGCCCGCAGTGATGCGGGCCTTTTTCATATCTCTGGATTGTGCGCCGACAGTGCCGCCCCTTTCGCGAGCAAGCTCGCTCCCACAGGTTGTGCGGTGTTTATACAATCGTTGACGCAGCACAAATCACCGTGGGAGCGAGCTTGCTCGCGAAGAGGCCATCAAGTGCAACAAAAAGCTATCGGCTGGAAACCCGGTAAACGCGCTCCTCAAGCCGCGTCACGCCAGCCTGCAAGAACTTCCCGCTCTCACTCAGCACATCCTGCTCTTCCAACACCTCCATCTGCCAGACACATTCCAGCAACCGCTGCACCTCATCATCCCCCACCGCAAACGGCGGCCCCGGCATCTGCGTCTGATCGTAATCCAGGGTAATCAGCAACCCTTGCACGCCTTGCGGCAGAATCTGCTGAAGATGCGCCGCATAACGTTCACGCATCGGCGCAGGCAAGGCAATCAGCGCGGCGCGGTCGTACAACGCTGTGCAATCGGCCACATCGCTTGCCGTCAGCGCAAAGAAGTCGCCGCACCACAGCTCGATGGCGTCACCACGGTAGACCTTGAATGCGCCGTTCTCGCTGATGTCCGGCTCAATCCGATGCTCGCTGAAAAAGTCTTCGATAGCCTTATCCGACAGTTCAATCCCGAGCACCCGATGACCGCGCCCGGCCAGCCACGCCAGATCCAGACTTTTCCCACACAAAGGCACAAGCACTCGTGCCGTTTCAGGTACCGCCCAGTGCCGCTGCAGATACGGATTCACCTCGGGCAGATGGAAACCGATCTGGCCCGAAGCCCACTTCTTGTGCCAAAACTCAGGCTGCATGCATCACTCCCAATAATTCGATCAAAAAGCGTTAAAACTTATATTAGATTTAGATCAATGAACTGACTGAAGATGAATCATCTTAACGCTCAGGAACCCGTCCATGTTTCCCAGCCTGTTTATCTCCCATGGTTCACCCATGCTCGCACTGGAGCCCGGCGCCAGTGGCCCGGCGCTGGCGCGTCTGGCCGCCGAATTACCCAAACCCAAAGCCATTGTGATCGTTTCTGCGCATTGGGAAAGCCATGAGCTGCTTGTCAGCAGTCATCCGCAACCGGAGACCTGGCACGACTTCGGCGGCTTCCCTCGCGCGTTGTTTGAAGTTCAGTATCCGGCGCCGGGTGATCCGCAACTGGCGGCTGAGGTGGCCGATTTGTTGAATGCCAACAACTTGCCTGCCCGTCTCGATCCGCAACGCCCGTTCGATCACGGTGTTTGGGTGCCGCTGTCGCTGATGTACCCGCAGGCGGATATTCCAGTGGTGCAGGTTTCGCTACCGAGCCGTTCTGGTCCGGCGCTGCAAACCCGGGTTGGCCGGGCGCTGGCAAGCCTGCGTGATCAGGGCATTCTGCTGATCGGTTCCGGCAGCATTACGCACAACCTGCGCGAACTGGACTGGCACGCCGGCCCGGAAAGTGTCGAGCCGTGGGCGCGGGATTTTCGTGACTGGGTGATCGAGAAGTTGGCGGCCGACGATGAGGCGGCGCTGCATGATTATCGCCAGCAGGCGCCGCATGCCGTGCGCAGCCATCCGAGTGATGAGCATTTGTTGCCGCTGTATTTTGCCCGGGGCGCGGGTGGTCAGTTCAGCGTGGCGCACAAGGGCTTCACGATGGGTGCGCTGGGCATGGATATCTATCGTTTCGGTTGACGCCTTCGCGAGCAGACTCGCTCCCGCAAAGGCAAAAAGCAGGCATAAAAAATCCCCGAACCAGTCGGGGATTTTTTATGTTCGATCAATCAGCCCGGGAGCGGATCAATCTTCGCGGTAGCGACGCAGTTTCAGCTGCTTGCCGGCAACGCGAGTGTCCTTCAGTTTGGTCAGGAGTTTGTCCAGACCATCTTCCGGCAGCTCGACGAGGCTGAAGCTGTCACGCACCTGGATGCGACCGATCGCTTCACGGGCCAGACCGCCTTCGTTGAGGATGGCGCCCAGCAGGTTCTTCGCAGCGATACCGTCACGCGCACCCAGCGCGGTACGGCAACGAGCACGGCCTTCGCCCAAAGGCATTGGCGCGCGACGCTCGCGGTCACCACGATCAGGACGATCACCGGTGCGCTCAGGACGGTCGCCACGCGGTGCGTTGTTCGGCACCAGTGGACGTTCCTTCTCGATCGCGGCCAGGTTCAGCGCTTGACCGTTGGTGGCTTTGCGCAGCAGCGCAGCAGCCAGAGCACGCGGGGTGCAGCCGATGTCTGCAGTCAGACGATCGAGCAGCTCACCGTGAGTCGATTCGGCATCAGCGACCAGCGGCGACAGGCTGTTGGTCAGTTTCTTGATGCGCGCATCGAGAACAGCTTGAGCGTCCGGCAGGCGAACTTCAGCGACTTTCTGACCGGTGACACGCTCGATCACTTGCAGCATGCGGCGCTCACGTGGAGTCACCAGCAGCAGTGCACGACCTTCGCGACCGGCACGGCCAGTACGGCCGATACGGTGAACGTAGGATTCCGGGTCGTACGGCATGTCAACGTTGAACACGTGAGTGATGCGCGGAACGTCCAGACCACGGGCAGCAACGTCGGTCGCAACAACGATGTCCAGACGGCCATCTTTCAGCGAGTCGATAACGCGCTCACGCTGGTTCTGGGCGATGTCACCGTTCAGCGCCGCGGCTTTGTAGCCTTTGGCGTCGAGGGCACTGGCCAGATCCAGGGTCGCTTGCTTGGTGCGCACGAACATGATCAGCGCGTCGAAGTCTTCCACTTCCAGCAAGCTGAGAACGGCCGAAGTCTTCTGGTCAGCGTGAACCAACAGGTGAGCCTGTTCGATTGCGGTGACGGTCTGGGTCTTGGTCTGAATCTTCACGTGTTGCGGATCGCGCAGATGGCGTTCGGCAATGGCGCGGATCGACTGCGGCAGGGTCGCCGAGAACAAAACGGTCTGACGGGTCGCTGGCAGAGCCTTGAAGATGACTTCCAGGTCATCCATGAAGCCCAGCTTCAACATTTCGTCAGCTTCGTCGAGAACCAGGTGGTTCACGGTCGACAGCACTTTTTCGTCGCGACGCAGGTGGTCGCACAGACGGCCCGGAGTGGCGACAACGATCTGTGCGCCATTACGGATTGCTTTCAGTTGTGGGCCCATCGGCGCGCCGCCGTAAACGGCCACAACGGTAACGCCCGGCATTTGCTTGGCGTAGGTTTCGAAAGCGGTTGCTACTTGCAGCGCCAACTCACGAGTTGGCGCCAGGATCAGGGCTTGCGGTTCGCGCTTGGCAGGATCGATGCGGTGCAGGATAGGCAGTGCGAACGCGGCGGTTTTACCGGTACCGGTTTGCGCCTGGCCAATCATGTCCTGGCCGGCCATGATGATCGGGATCGATTGCTGCTGAATCGCCGAAGGCTCTTCGTAGCCGGTCGCTGCGACGGCTGCAAGAATATTCGGATTAAGATTAAAAGCGGCGAATCCGCCGGTTTCCTGGGTCATGGGTCTGCCTCTAAGTGCATCCGCAAAGACCCATGCTCCAAAGCTGCGCATGCCGTGTTGAGACTCAAGAGTCGCCCTGGCAGCTTTGTCGGCGGGGATTTGCGAAAACGAATGAATGAAAAAAAGAATCGTCCGGGAAGAGCCCGCAATGCGGACGTGCAGCCGAAGCTGACTTCGGGAAATTGCGCTACCTAAACGCGGCCCGGTTAAAGGCCGGCGCGCACTATACCGGATTTTGCCCAAAAAGGGAGCTTTTTTTATCGTCAAAATACCTGTGTCACCGCTGTGTAACGGGGTTTTGCGGATAATCGCGCCAAGGTCTATTTTTCAAAGGCCCGGCCCTGCGGGCGATGACGCTAAAACGATTCATCGACATGCGGCATACCGCCGCTGCCACCGCCCTTCCCGCTCGAGGATTTCGCCATGAATCAGCCCTGCCCCGGCCGCGTCAGCCGAGAACGCCGTGGTCACGTTCACCTGATTGGCCTTGACCGAGCGGCCAAGCGCAATGCTTTCGATCTCGACCTGCTCAATGACCTGAGCCTGGCCTATGGCGAGTTCGAGGCCGACAGCGAGGCGCGGGTAGCGGTGGTGTTCGGACATGGCGAACACTTTACCGCTGGTCTGGATCTGGTGAATGCCAGCGGCGCACTCGCCCAAGGCTGGCAGGTTCCGACCGGCGGTTGCGATCCGTGGGGTGTTTTCGTCGGGCCGCGGGTGAGCAAACCGGTGATTGTCGCCGCGCAAGGTTATTGCCTGACCATTGGTATCGAGTTGATGCTGGCGGCGGATATCAACCTGTGTGCGAGCAATACCCGCTTCGCGCAGATGGAAGTGCAGCGTGGGATTTTTCCTTTTGGTGGCGCGACTTTGCGATTTCAGCAGATTGCCGGTTGGGGTAATGCGATGCGCTGGTTGCTGACCGGCGATGAATTTGATGCGCATGAAGCCTTGCACTTGGGACTGGTGCAGGAAGTGATGGCCAGCGAGGATCTGCTACCACGAGCAATTGAATTGGCTGAGCGGATTGCCCGGCAGGCGCCGCTGGGGGTGCAAGCGACGTTGATGTCGGCGCGGCAGGCACGGTATGAGGGTGAGACGGCGGCAGCGCAGGGGTTGCCGGCGCTGGTGAAGAAACTGCTGGCCAGTGAGGATGCCAAGGAAGGCGTGCGCTCGTTGGTGGAGCGGCGTTCTGGCATTTTCAAAGGGATCTGAAATTTTCGCAGGTTATCGGCCCTCTTCGCGAGCAGGCTCGCTCCCACAGGTAAATGCATTCCAATGTGGGAGCGAGCCTGCTCGCGAAGGGGCCATTACAGATGCCTCAAGTGGCTGGGCGAATACTGTTGATCAACGACTGCAACGAATACCCCAACTTCGGCGCCAACGATTCGGCCCGCGCAGTCAGCGCCTGCAGGTCCAGCGCCTGATCAAGCTCCGCCGGCACAATCAGAATCACATTGCCTTCCTTCACCGGCAGTTCCCAGTAATGCCGGTGATAGAGCCCGCGCAACAACGCCGCGCCCAACGGCTTGCCATCATCGGTGGCCCACTGGTTGATCACCAGCCAGCCGCCGGGATTCAGACGTTTCTGGCAATCACCGAGAAAACTCCAGGCCAGATGCCCGACGCCCGGCCCGACATCGGTGTACAGGTCGACGAAAATCAGATCCGCAGGCTCTGCCGTCGGCAGCAATTCAAGCGCATCGCCGACGCGGATATACAACCGTGGATCATCGTCCAGCCCGAGGTATTCGATGGCCAGACGGGGCACGTCCGGGCGCAGTTCGATGGCTTCGACATCTTCCAGCGGCAGGAACTTGAGGCAGGCCTGAGTCAACGTACCGGCGCCGAGCCCGAGAAACAGCGCACTCTCCGGCTGCTCATGGCACAACGCGCCAATCAGCATCGCCCGGGTGTAATCGTATTCGAGCCAGCTCGGATCGGCGGTGAACACGCAGCTCTGCTCGATCGCATCGCCGAATTCGAGAAAGCGGTAATCGGCCACTTCCAGCACGCGAATCACGCCGAACTCATCCTGTACTTCGGCGAGCAGATGCTCGACGCGCTCCTCAGTCATTTCGTCTCCTGATGGTCACCGGGCGCGGTGACGCGATGGCACCGCTGTGGCGCCGTGGCAAAGCGGCGATTGTCGGCGATGGGGCGGGAGCAGGTCACGCACTAATTGCTGCTACCATGGGCTTCCCGTGCGTAGAACCAATTAGAGACCGTGATGAGCCAACCGTGGAGCCCTGACAGCTGGCGCGCCCTGCCGATCCAGCAACAACCGCAATACCCCGACGCCGCGCACCTGCGCCAGGTCGAGCAAACCCTGGCCAGCTATCCGCCGCTGGTGTTCGCCGGCGAAGCGCGCGAGCTGCGCCGGCAGTTCGCTGAAGTGACCCAGGGCCGCGCGTTTCTATTACAGGGCGGCGATTGTGCGGAAAGCTTCGCTGAATTCTCCGCGGCAAAAATTCGCGACACTTTTAAAGTGTTGCTGCAAATGGCGATCGTTATGACCTTCGCCGCCGGCTGCCCGGTGGTCAAGGTCGGGCGCATGGCCGGTCAGTTCGCCAAGCCGCGTTCGGCCAACGACGAGACCATCAACGGCGTGACTCTGCCGGCTTATCGCGGCGACATCGTCAACGGCATCGGCTTCGACGAAAAGAGCCGCGTGCCGGATCCGGAGCGTCTGCTGCAGTCCTATCACCAGTCCACCGCCACGCTGAACCTGCTGCGCGCCTTTGCTCAGGGCGGTTTTGCCGACCTGCATCAGGTGCACAAGTGGAACCTCGATTTCATCGCCAACTCCGCGCTGGCGGAGAAGTACAGCCACCTCGCCGATCGCATCGATGAAACCCTGGCGTTCATGCGCGCCTGCGGCATGGACAGCTCGCCGCAACTGCGCGAAACCAGTTTCTTCACCGCCCACGAAGCGTTGCTGCTGAACTACGAAGAAGCCTTTGTGCGTCGCGACAGCCTGACCAACGATTACTACGATTGCTCGGCGCACATGCTGTGGATCGGCGACCGCACCCGCCAGCTCGACGGCGCACATGTCGAATTCCTCCGTGGCGTGAATAACCCGATCGGCGTGAAAGTCGGCCCAAGCATGGACCCCGACGATCTGATCCGCCTGATCGATGTGCTCAACCCGGACAACGATCCGGGGCGCCTGAACCTGATTGCGCGGATGGGTGCGAACAAGGTCGGCGATCACCTGCCAGCGCTGATCCGCGCGGTGCAGCGTGAAGGCAAGCAAGTGCTGTGGAGTTCCGACCCGATGCACGGCAACACCATCAAGGCCAGCAGCGGCTACAAGACCCGCGACTTCGCGCAGATTCTTGGCGAGGTGAAACAGTTCTTCCAGGTGCACGAAGCGGAAGGCAGTTATGCCGGCGGCATTCACATCGAGATGACCGGGCAGAATGTCACCGAGTGCATCGGTGGCGCGCGGCCGATTACTGAGGATGGCTTGTCGGATCGCTATCACACGCACTGTGATCCGCGGATGAATGCCGATCAGTCGCTGGAATTGGCGTTCCTCATAGCCGAAACGCTGAAACAAGTCCGCCGCTAGACCGAGTCGCCACCTTCGCGAGCAAGCTCGCTCCCACACTGGACCTGTGTCGTACACACAACCCGTGTGGGAGCGAGCCTGCTCGCGAAGAGGCCAACTCAGTCACAGCCGGCCTGGGCCAATGCCACCCGCAACCGCGCCGCACTCTCACGCTGACAATTGAGCTGCACCCGCGCAAGCCCCAGCCAATCTGCCATCCGCCGCAGATTAACGGCCAGCGCCAACATCCCTTCTTCATCCAGTCCCTGCTCTTCCTCGTGCACCGCATGCACCGCCAACTGCCCCGACGCCCGCTCGGCACGCAGATCAACCCGCGCGGCAATCCGCTCGTTGTGCAAAAACGGCAATACGTAATAGCCGTAAACCCGCTTGTCCTGCGGCGTGTAAATCTCCAGTCGATAACGGAAATCGAACAAGCGCTCAGTGCGGCTGCGTTCCCAGATCAACGAATCAAACGGCGATAACAACGCGCTGGCCAACACCTTGCGCGGGACTTTTGGCTCCGGCAGGCAATAGGCGATTTGCCGCCAACCGGCGACTTCGCACAGCTGCAATTGCCCAGCCTCGACCAACTCCGCCAGACGTGGACGCGCATCCGCCGGATTCAGGCGAAAGTAATCACGCAGATCTTTTTCAGTGCCGACACCCAAGGCCTGTGCCGCGTGCAGCAGCAAGCCACGCTGTGCTTCGGCCTCATCCGGCAAAGGTTGTTGCAGAATCGAGGCAGGAATCACCCGCTCCGGCAAATCATATAAACGCTCAAAGCCGCGGCGCCCCGCTACCGTCACTTCACCGGCGGCGAACAACCATTCCAGCGCATGCTTTTCCGCGCTCCAGTCCCACCAAGGCCCGGCCTTGTCTTCGCGAGTCGACAAGCTGCCGGCGCCCAGCGCGCCCTGCTCTTCAACCGAATTCAACACCCGACGAACCACTTCCTGCTGCTCACGACCGAATCTGGCCAGTTGCTGATAAATATCCTCGCCACGTCTGGCCCGCTGCATGCGCCAGCCCAGCAACGGATACATCGCCATCGGCAGTAACGAGGCTTCGTGCCCCCAGTATTCGAACAACGTACGACGTCGCCCCGCACTCCACGCTGCCTGATCGAGCAAGTCAGGAGAATAGGAACCCAGACGGGAAAACAGCGGCAGGTAGTGCGAGCGCACTACGGCATTGACGGAGTCGATTTGCAGCAGGCCCAGCCGTTCGATCAGCCGGTTAAGGTGCGGCGCCTTGACGGTCGGCGGCTGGCGCCCGTTGAAGCCTTGGGCAGCCAGCGCCAGTCGTCGCGCCTGTTTGAGGGAAAAGGCCAGAGTCGCGGGCATGAGCATCTCCTTGTCTGCTCGCAACCTACCTCACCGGAAGAGGGTTTGTGTAGCACTGGGTTCATCACTTATGCATCGGGTCATCCCAGAACGGCCGCACGGCTTCGTGTTCAACGTCGGCACGACTGACGCCGATGTCCTTCAACGCTTCGTCGCTCAGACTGGCGAGCAATTCGCGTTCACGGTGCAGTTCGTACCAGCGGCTAAACTTGTGCAGCAGGTCGGAAACGATATGGCCGTGGCCGGAAAATTTTGATTCGTCTACATACTCTCTTTGACCTTTCATCGTGTTGCCTCCTTTGTGGATGGCTCAAGTCTCGCGCTGGCGCTACGATCAATCCAACGAATGTTTCTGATGGCATGCATCACGGAGATTCATCAATTGTCGGCCTACCCCAGTATCGATACCGATGTCCTGCGCACCTTTGTCGCGATTGCCGATCAGGGCGGTTTTACCCGTGCCGGCGAAATGGTCAACCGCACGCAATCGGCGGTGAGCATGCAGATGAAGCGTCTGGAAGAAGACGTCTTGCAACGCCAGTTGTTCGAGCGCGACGGACGCCAGGTGCGCCTGACCGCCGAGGGCCAGGTGCTGCTCGGTTACGCGCGGCGCATCCTCAAGTTGCACAGCGAAGTGTTCAACACCTTGCGCGAGCCGCACATGGTCGGCACGGTGCGGATCGGTACGCCGGACGATTACGTAATGCGTTTTCTGCCGGGGATTCTCTCGCGGTTCGCGCAGTTCTATCCGCTGATCCAGATCGAAGTGCACTGCGAGTCGACCAAACAACTGCTGCAGCGTACCGATCTGGATCTGTCGATCGTCACCCGCGAGCCGGGCAACGAGATCGGCCAACTGCTGCGCAAGGAGCGCTTTGTCTGGGCCGAGGCGCAGAATTTCAGTGCCCATGAGCAAACGCCGCTGCCGCTGGCGATGTTCAACAGTGATTGTTTCTGCCGCTTGTGGGCGTGCAATGCGCTGGATGCGATGGGCCGCGAATACCGCATCGCTTACAACAGCACCAGTCTCTCGGCTTTGATGGCGGTGGTGAGCGCGGGTCTGGCGATCACCGCACAACTGGAAAGCCTGATTACCCCGGACATGCGCATTCTCGGCGCCGCCGAGGATCTGCCGCTGTTGCCCGAGGCCAGCATCATGCTGATCCGCAACCTGAACAATCCGTCGCCGATCACCGAGTGCCTGGCGGAGCACATCGTCGAAGGCTTCAAACTTTAAACGCGAGCATCACCGCACACAGCACCAGGAAACCGCAAAACAGCCCGCGCAGGAGTTTTTCCGGCATGGCGTGGGCGACTTTCACCCCCCAGCTGATGCTCGCCAGACCGCCGATGGCCAACGGCAGCCCGATCATCCAGTCCACTTCGTGGTGCACCGCATAAGTCACCAGGGTCACGCCGGTGCTTGGCAAGGCCAACGCCAGCGACAGGCCTTGGGCGACGACTTGCGTGGTGCCGAACAGGCTGGTCAGCACCGGCGTTGCCACCACCGCGCCGCCGACACCGAACAAACCACCCATGGTGCCAGACGCCGCGCCAAGCACGCCAAGCCACGGCCAGGAATAGCGCATTTCGGAAGTCGCAGCAGGTTGCTTGCCGAACATCTTCAACAGGTTGTAGATCGAGAGCACCACCAGGAACGCGACGAAGCCGATGCGCATGGTTTGCGCATCAATGCCCACCGCCCAGATCGAACCGATCCAGGCAAAGCAGAAACCCATCACAGCCAGGGGTAGCGCATGGCGCAGCTCGATGCGATTGCGCTGGTGATAACGCCACAGCGCCAGCATCACGTTCGGCACCACCATGACCAGCGCCGTGCCTTGGGCGATCTGTTGATCAAGGCCAAACCACACGCCGAGCAACGGAATGGCAATCAAACCGCCGCCGATGCCAAAGATGCCGCCAAGTGTGCCAAGGGCGGCGCCGAACAACAGGTACAACAAAAACTCCATCACAGCCGAATTCCTCTTACGTCAGGCGATCCATCCTACGCAGTCGCGGCTGGCGGGGAAACGCACAGCAACGCACAATGGCTATGCCGATTTCGCACAGGCGTTACCAACCATGAATCCCAATCAATTGACCGATCAACTCGGGCTGTTTCTCGATGTGCTGGAGAGTGGCAGTTTTTCTGCCGCTTCGCGCCGGCATCCACTGACCCCCTCGGCCGTCGCCCGACGCATCGACAACCTCGAAAGTGCTATCGGCAGTCAGTTGTTTGTCCGCAATACGCATGCCGTGCGCGCAACGCCCGCGGGCCTGGCCTTTGCCGAGCGGGCGCGGCGAATTGTTGCCGAGTTGCAACTGGCCCGCGCGGAGGCGGTGTCTTTGAGCAGTGCGCCGGAAGGTTTGATCCGCATCGACGCCCCGGCGGCTTTCGGGCGGCGACATCTGGCACCGGTGATCGCCGACTTTCTCGTTTTGTACCCGGGACTGGATGTGCAATTGCACCTGATCGACAGCTTCGTCGACATGAGCGGCGCGAATCTGGGCAAAGTCGACCTGGTGCTACGTGCCGGGCAAATGGCTGATACCCGCCTGGTGGCGACACCATTGGCGAGCATGGTGCGCATTGCCTGCGCCAGTCCCGACTATCTCAAACGCCGAGGCGTGCCTATCAATCCAGCCCAACTGAACGAGCACGATGGTCTGGATTGGGAAGGCCTCGCCCCGCCCTTCGCCTGGCGCTTCGAGCAGGACGGCCAGATGCAATTGCACCGTCCGGCGCGGATCCGCATGAGCGCCAACAATGCCGAGGCACTGGTGTGTGGCGCCCTCGCCGGACTGGGCATCGCGCATCTGCCGACATGGCTGGCCAGCGAATACCTGCTGCGCGGTGAACTCCTGCCGCTGTTCTGCGAAAACGGCCTGCCAAGAGCAGAATCCACCGGCATCTACGCGCTGCGCATGGAGCAACAAACCAATTCGCGCAGCCGTTTGCTCCTCGAATACCTGAAGAGCCGATTCAGTCCCGTGCCGCCGTGGGATCTGGCGCTGCAACGGGATCTGGGACGCCACTAAACAAGGAGAATTATCTGGCGCATTAAAGGTTCGAGCGCTAGATTCATGACCATCACCGAACAAGGCTCTGAAATGACTTCCGAACGCGACACCTGCGACGACCTGCTCCTCGATAATCAGGCGTGCTTCGCCCTGCACTCGACCTCGCTGATGATGACCAAGGTCTACAAGCCATTGCTGCAAGCCTTGAATCTGACCTACCCGCAGTATCTGGCAATGATGGTGTTGTGGGAAAAGGATGGTTTGACCGTTGGAGAAATCAGCTCGCGGTTGCTGACGGATCCCGGCTCGCTGACCCCGCTGCTCAAACGCCTGGAAGGCGAAGGGTTGCTCAGCCGTACGCGCAGTCGTGAGGATGAGCGGGTGGTGATTGTCGAGTTGACCGAGCAAGGCCGCGCGCTGCGCGATAAGGCGCAGACCATTCCGCAATGTATTCTCGGCGCCAGCGGTTTCTCTCTCGAACGCCTGCAAAACCTGCAATCAGAGTTGCAGGCGCTGCGCAGCCATCTACAAGAAAGCCTGATCTAACCCCAACACAGTCCCTTGTGGGAGCGAGCAGGCTCGCCCCCACATTGATTTCATCGCCAGCAAAATATTTTCAACACCTGATTTGCCGCCCAATCCGCTCTAACTCAAGCCTTACCGCCCCTCTCTCATACCTGCTCCTTCTTAAAAGTGCAGTCTCTTCAAAAATTTATCTTGCGCACAAGATATTAGCGAGATACATTTATTTCGCACTTACTTAGCGCGCAAACAATTAGCGCACACAAACACACCCAATGAGGCTCACACCATGCAAACTCTCTACACCGCAATCGCAACCTCCACTGGCGGCCGTGATGGTCGTGCGATCTCCAGCGACAACGTCCTCGACGTCAAACTCGCCACCCCGAAAGAACTCGGCGGTGCTGGCGGCGCGGCGACCAACCCAGAACAACTGTTCGCTGCGGGCTATTCGGCCTGCTTCATCGGCGCACTGAAATTCGTCGCCAGCCAGACCAAACGCAAAATCCCGGACGACGCCTCGATCACCGCCCATGTCGGTATTGGTCAGATTCCCGGCGGCTTCGGTCTGGACATCGACCTGCACATCAGCCTGCCCGGTCTGGAACAAGCCGACGCGCAATCACTGGTCGATGCGGCCCACCAGGTCTGCCCTTACTCCAACGCCACCCGTGGCAACGTCGATGTGCGTCTGCACGTTACCGTCTGATCACTGACGCCCCAGGCCCGAACAGGAAATGAACATGCACACTTTCAGCAAAGTCTTGACCGGTACCCTTCTCGCCCTGTCCATCCACAGCGCTTTCGCCAGTGATGTCGAACACAACACTCAGGCGTTTCTCGATGTGCTGAACGCCGGCACCGGCAAACCGATGGAACAGCTGACCCCCAAAGAGGCCCGCGCCGTGCTGGTCGGCGCGCAGTCCGGGGTCAAGCTGACGCTGCCCAAAGCGGACGTCAGCGAGAAGACCATCCAGGTCGATGGCCAACCGTTGAGCCTGACCATCGTCCGGCCGGCCGGGGTCAAGGGCGAGCTGCCAGTGTTCATGTTCTTCCACGGCGGTGGCTGGGTGCTGGGCGATTTCCCGACGCACGAGCGGCTGGTCCGGGATCTGGTGGTCGGCTCAGGAGCGGCGGCGGTGTTCGTCAATTACACGCCTTCCCCGGAAGCGCATTACCCGGTGGCGATCAACCAGGCTTACGCCGCAACGAAGTGGGTCGCAGAGCACGGCAAAGAGATCAATGTCGACGGCAAGCGTCTGGCCGTCGCTGGCAACAGCGTCGGCGGCAACATGGCGGCCGTGGTTGCACTGATGGCCAAAGACAAAGGCACTCCGGCGATCAAATTCCAGGTGCTGCTGTGGCCAGTGACGGACGCCAATTTCGACACCGGCTCCTACAACCAGTACGCCGAAGGGCACTTCCTCACGCGCAACATGATGAAGTGGTTTTGGGACAACTACACAACCGACGCCAAACAGCGAAACGAGATCTACGCCTCGCCGCTGCGGGCAACCACCGCGCAACTGAAGGGCCTGCCGCCAGCACTGGTGCAGACCGCCGGCGCCGATGTGTTGCGTGATGAAGGTGAAGCTTACGCACGCAAACTCGACGAGGCCGGTGTGGCGGTGACGTCGGTGCGGTACAACGGCATGATTCACGATTACGGCTTGCTTAACGTGGTCAGTCAGGTACCGGCGGTGCGTTCGGCGATGTTGCAGGCTTCGCAGGAGTTGAAGGAACACCTGAAATAAACCCCATCCAATGTGGGAGCGAGCTTGCTCGCGAAGGCGTCCTGTCAGACAACGCTTCATTGAATGACACACCGCTTTCGCGAGCAAGCTCGCTCCCACAGGGTTCAGAGTGGTTCTAACAGGCACAAAAAAGCCCGACTCAATGGTCGGGCTTTTTCTTTCCGCAAAAACCGATGCTTATTTAGCACGGCCTTTGTAGGAACCGCCTTCGCGGGTGTCGATCTCGATCTTGTCACCGATTTCGATGAAGTCAGCAACCTGCAGCTCAGTACCGTTAGCCAGTTTGGCTGGCTTCATGACTTTGCCGGAAGTGTCGCCGCGAGCCGAACCTTCGGTGTAGTCAACTACGCGCACGATGGTGGTCGGCAGCTCTACGGAAACCAGACGCTCTTCGAAGAAGATCGCTTCGCAAACATCGGTCATGCCTTCTTCAACGAAAGGCAGAACAGCTTCGATGTCTTCAGCGTTCAGCTCGTACATGGTGTAGTCGGTGGTGTCCATGAACGTGTAGGTGTCGCCGCTGATGAAGGACAGGGTCGCTTCTTTGCGGTCGAGGATTACGTCGTCCAGTTTGTCATCAGCGCTGTAAACGATCTCGGTCTTGTAACCGGTCAGCAGGTTTTTCAGCTTGGTCTTCATGATCGCGCTGTTACGGCCCGACTTGGTGAATTCAGCTTTCTGAACCAGCCAAGGATCGTTCTCGAGACGGATCACGGTACCGGGTTTCAGTTCTTTACCAGTTTTCATTGCGAATATCCGAATTTGGATGGGATTTACAAAAATCTAGGCCGCGTATCATATCCAATTTAGGTAAAACTGTACCAGCGCCGCGGCAAGATCGGCCTGCAAGCCTTGTTCCAGACACCACGCTTCGGCATTTTCCTGCAGTTCTGGCCAATGATTACGGGCGTCGAGCCAGTGTTCACCGATTGGCTGACCGGCGCTCCAGGCTCGCCAGAGACCGTTCATCGCCTCGGCAGCGGCCGGTGACAGACCTTTTGTATAAAGCGCGAGGAAGGCATCGAGCTTGTCCAGATGGATGTCTTCGTCCTGCTGATAGATGTGCCAAAGCAGCGGCCGCCCCGCCCATTGCGCCCGCACGAACGAATCTTCCCCACGCACCGCGTTGAAATCGCAGCACCAGAGCAAGTGATCATATTGATCCTGTCGGACGAACGGCAGCACTTGCACGGTGAGCGACTGACGCACATGAATCGCACCGACCGCCAGGGTTTCCACCTCGAGCCAGCGCGCCACATCGCCAAGAATTCGCCCTTCCGGCACCAGCAGATGAGTCGGTGCAGCGTCCGCCGCCAAAACGTCCAGCCAACTGGCCAACCCGGCGTTCTCGTAGGCAAACAGCGAAATCAGCTGGGCGCCAGGCGCACGATCGATCCCGAGACCTTGCAGGAATTGGCGCTGAGCCTCGGCATCCTGCTGAAATTGCCGACGCTGCTCGAGCAAACCTCGCTCACGCAACAGCCCACCAGTGCCCGGCTGGAACCCCGGAAAGAAGAAGAACTTCTGCACCGATTTGTATTTGACCGACGGCAACCCGTGACAGCCGATCACCCAGTTTTCGGCGCTGAGATAGTCGAGATTCATCCACAGCGGTGGCTGCTCACGCCCGGCCATCGCGTCCATGTAATCACTCGGTAATTGACAGGCAAACGCGGCGATCACCACATCAGCGGCGTCAGTGTGCGACCACACGGCCGGCCAGTGCCGCACTTCGACGCCTTGCTGCCATTGCTGTGCAGCGTTGATATCGATTTCAGGGCAAATGCGCTCGAATGCGCGCAGATCATCGACCCACAAGCGCACCGCCAAACCGTGTTCGGCCGCCAATTGCCGGGCCAGACGCCAGGTCACGCCGATGTCGCCAAAGTTGTCGACCACGGTGCAGAAAATATCCCAGCGGGGTTTCAATTGCGGCATTCAAGACTCCCGTTGGCAAAAGCAGCGATTGTCCGCATAAATGACCTCGCGCAGAAGAGCCGACGGCGATTAATCTTCGTGCGACAATCGCCACTTGCCCGCAATCACCCGCCAGGAGGCAGCCATGCCCTACCGTCCAAACCCGCGTCGCCCGTTGCCTGTTCAGCTTAGCGCGCTGCATTTGACCGGCAGTATTGCCTTGGGCATGTGGCTGGGCTTCGTCGCCATTGCGCTGACCTGCTGGCTGCTGTCGCATTTGCTGTTCAAAGAACAACTGGCACCGGTCGCCCAGGCTGTGCAGCAATTGGCTAATCCACCGGCGGTGCAGGTGCAGCCGGATATTCCGCCGCAGAGCCCGCTGTTCCAACAGTACGAAGAAAATCTGCGCAAGAACGAGCAGCAAGCGCGCATGGATCAGGCCCGCAGCAGCATTCGCAATCAGTCAAATCCGAAGTGCCAGTTCTGGCTGCAACAGGATCAGACGGCTCCAAGCGAAAAATCCCGCGCCAACGTTTTGCAGTTCTGCGATTGATCATGAACAAGCACGCCGTCCACCAACTGATTCTCGACAAATTGCGCATCGACCTCGACATCGCCGAACGCGCCGCACAAACCGCTTACGAAACCGCGACTCACGAAGAGAACATCGCCGAAAACAAGTACGACACCCTGGGGCTTGAGGCGTCGTATCTAGCGGCAGGTCAGGCGAAACGGGTCGAGGAAATTCGTCAGTCACTGGCGCTGTGCCAGAACCTGACACTGCGCGCCTATGACGAAAACCGTGGCATCGAAATCAGCGCCCTGCTCGGTCTGGAAGACGCAAAGGGTCGCGAACAATGGCTGTTTCTGGCACCCGATGGGGCAGGCCTGAAAGTCGATGTGGTGGGTCAGCCGATTACCGTCATCACCCCGCGCTCGCCGCTGGGCAAAAGCCTGCTGGGCAAGTTCGAGGGCGATGAGGTGGAGATTCTGGTGGCGGGCACCCGGCAACAGTTTGCTGTCACCGAGGTGCTTTGAGGCAGCTGATCAGTGAACCGGCAGTTCGACGCCGTCGAACAGCTCTTCCAGTTCCTGTTTGTTGTGGCACTGAATGGCTTTGGCCATGACTTCGCGGGTCAGGTGCGGGGCGAACTTCTCGATGAAATCGCACATGAAACCACGCAGGAAAGTACCGCGACGGAAACCGATCTTGGTCACGCTCGATTCGAACAGTTCGCTGGCATCCAGCACCACCAGATCGTTGTCGAGTTTGGTGTCGACCGCCATTTTAGCGACGATGCCGACCCCCAGACCCAGACGCACGTAGGTCTTGATCACGTCGGCGTCGGCGGCGGTGAACACCACTTTCGGCGTCAGGCCGCGATGGCTGAAGGCTTCGTCGAGCTTGGAACGGCCGGTGAAGCCGAATACGTAAGTCACGATCGGGTATTCGGCCAGGGCTTCCAGGGTCAGCTTCGGCAACTTGGTCAGCGGGTGGCCCTGAGGCACAACCACGCAACGGTTCCAGCGATAGCACGGCATCATCACCAGATCGCCGAACAGCTCCAGCGCTTCGGTGGCGATGGCGAAATCGACAGTTCCATCGGCCGCCATTTCGGCGATCTGCATCGGCGAACCCTGATGCATGTGCAGCGCCACGTCCGGGTATTGCTTGATGAAATTGCTGATCACCGGCGGCAGTGCGTAACGTGCCTGGGTGTGGGTGGTGGCGATCGACAGAGTGCCTTTCTTCTCGTTGGAGAATTCCTGGGCGATCTGCTTGATGCTTTCGACCTTGCGCAGAATCTCACCAGCGGTGGTGATGATGCGCTCGCCGGCCGGGGTCACGCGGGTCAGGTGCTTGCCGCTGCGGGCAAACACTTCAACGCCGAGTTCGTCTTCCAGCAGACGGATTTGTTTACTGATGCCCGGTTGCGAGGTGTAGAGGCTTTGGGCCGTAGCGGAAACGTTGAGGTCGTGGTGCGCCACTTCCCAGATGTAGCGCAATTGTTGAAGCTTCATATGAATCCCTCAAAGCAGGTAGACGCCACGGGCATCAGCGACGGTATATAACTATATTAATGGTTTGAATAATAAATCTAGAACTTTTTTATCAAAGCGCCATTATTCGTGCTTCAGCGATCCCCCCGCCGCCTCCGCTCCACCAGCGGCACCATGTAAACCGGTACTTTGGCCAATTGCAGAACCCGCGCCGCCGTACGCCCCAACGGCGTTTCCGCACCTACCCCGTGGCTGTGACTGCCTACGATCAACAAATCGACAGAGAGTTTCTGCACCTGGTCGAGAATCACCTGCGACGGATCGCCCTGCAGCACGCGCACGGCGCGAATGCGCTGCAGATCCTGCTCGCCGTCATCCCCCAGCTCTTCGCGAAAGCTTTCCAGCACCCGCTGCTCGATATTGGCGATGACAGTTTTCAGACCCTGGCTGTGAAATTCGTTCAATGCCTGCTCGTCGAGATAGCTCTGCAACACCGATTCGGCGAACAGTCCCATCGGCTCCACCGCATGCACCACGTACAGATCGGCATTGAACGTTCGCGCCAACGCCAGGGCATGCTGCATCACTAACGGTGCGTACAGACCGAGGTCAGTGGCATACAGCATCGAACGAATCATATGACCTCCTCGCGTGCCAACATGGCGGAGATTTGATTCAGCTTAGCAGTGCCTTGACGACTACGACGTGTGACGCAACGTCTTGAACCAAAGGGCTTTAGACCGGCGGTTCGTTGCTGATGCCGTGCGGTACGTGGCCGGTGGCAACGACTTCGCGGGCGAGTTCACAGTGGCCGGCCTGATCGTCGAAAAACACGTCGGCGGCGAATGCTTCAAGAAATGCCGATTTGGTCAGGCCACCGAGGAACAGTGATTCGTCGAGACGAATGTCCCACTCGCGCAAGGTGCGGATCACCCGTTCATGGGCCGGCGCCGAACGCGCGGTGACCAGCGCCGTGCGGATCGGGCAATCGTCATCGGGAAACTCGCGCTGCAGCAGATTGAGCGCCGCCAGAAAGCCTTTGAAGGGTCCGCCGCGCAACGGCTCGCGGGCCGACTCGCGCTCCTTGGCCTGAAACGCTTCCAGCCCGCCAGACTGATAGACGCGCTCCGACTCGTCGGAAAAAATCACCGCGTCGCCGTCGAAGGCGATGCGCAATTCATCACTGGCCGCACGGCTCGCTCCACCGGAAAGAATCGTCGCAGCGGCGAACCCGGCATCCAGCGCCGCGCGCACATCTTCGGCGTGGGTAGACAGAAACAGGTCACAACCGAAGGCTTTCAAATAAGGATACGGGCTGCGCCCGCCGACAAACGCCGCACGGGAAATCGCCAGACCATAATGATGAATCGAGTTGAACACGCGCAGGCCGGTGTCGGCGCTGTTGCGCGAGACCAGAATCACCTCGACCCGCGCACGACCGAGGCGACTGTTCAGGCTCAGGAGTTTTTCCACCAGCGGAAAGGCATCGCCGGGTGCAAGAATTTCGTCTTCGTGCTCGATCTGATATTGCCGGTAGGCTTCGACGCCGCTCGACAGATAGACCTTGTGGCTCTCGCTCAGGTCGAACAAGGCGCGTGACGAAATCGCCAGCACCAGTTTGTCATCGATGTTCTTGGCCATGCCTTCCCCCCAGAGCGACCGGCTTAAATGTTGCGCCGATCGATAAAACTCAAATTGCGATACAACGCCTCGATGCGTGGCAACTCACAACCCGCGGCTTTCGCTGCCGCCAATGGCCGAGCGTAGATCGCCTCCAGCTCCAGCGGTCGCTTATGTAAAAAGTCGTGGTACATGCTCGGCCAGTAGTCGGGCATTTTCTCGGTCATCATGAACAGGTAGTCGGCGTATCCCGGCGGTATGTCCTGGCCGCAGGCCTTGGCGCCCTGCACCACTTCGGCCATCAACGCCTGGATCAACGCGCGGCTGTCGGCATCGGCCATCAGCGGCGTGGTGCTGGCGCCGAGCAACACCGAGAGTCCGTTGTAGGGAATATTCCACACCAGTTTCTGCCAGCGCGCCTGTTGCAGATTGGCCATTGCCTGGGAATCGATTCCGGCAGCGCGGAACAACCCGGCGCCCTCCTCGACAATCGCCATGCGCGTGCCATCATCCACGGCCGGGCCACTGTGATAGCCAACATTGACGGCGCCGAGTGCCTGATGGGTGACCAGACCCGGACCTTCGCGGTGTACGCAAATCAGGCACAAGCCGCCCAGCAGATGCAGGGAATCGGGGAGCAGTTCACGCAAGCTGTCTTCGACATCGAGACCGTTTTGCAGCACCAGCACTTTCGCATCCGGCTTGGCCGCTTGAATGATTGAAGGCGCGAGACCGGCGTTGCTGGTGGTTTTCGCCCCCACCAAAAGCCAGTCGCATTTGGGCATGTCTTCGGCCGACGAATAGGCCTGCGCCGGGTGCAACGTCAGCGAGCCATGCACCGCGCTGTTGATTTGCAAACCACGCTCAGCCACCGCCGAAAACTCGCTGCGCAACAGAAAGTGCACATCGAAACCGGCGCGCGCCAGCATCACACCGTAAAAACCCCCAATTGCGCCGGTGCCGATAATTCCTACGACCGGTTTACTCACTGCCCCCATCATGGCAACTCCTCTGCAATTCGACCCAGTGCCTGCACCAGCGCCGCGTTCAGCGCAGCGGCCGTCAGGCGCGTGTGCAATGCCCCAAAGAACTCACCGTCGCGCACCACGAACAGCGCTGGCAGATGAAAGACCTGATAACGCTCGACCAAGCCGCCGTTGTCGCCGGCATCGATCCAGCACAGCTGCTCGATGGCCAGATCAAGTCCCGGCAACACCTCGCGGGCATAACGGCAACTGGCGCAGCCGACGCTGGTGAAAATCACCAGCGAAACGCCGCTCATCGCCAATAGCCGTTGATCGGCGTCGAAATCGGTCAGTTCGGATTCGACCACTATACTGGGGGAAACAATGTCAAATGGCCGACACAGGGAGTCTGTGCTCATGGGACGTTTCATTCCTCATCCGGACGAGGTGCCGGTTGAATTAACCTTGCTCAAGCCTGAGTGTATTTCCAGGCAACAGCTGCACACTATCAGCCTCGGCGGCATCGCTTGCAATTACCACCGTGCCTGGCGCCATGGCACGGCCCTGCAAGTGCGCATGCCGACGCTCAATGCCGACATCTGTTTTCCGGGCTATGTGGCGTGGTGTCTGCGCCGTAAGAAAGGTTATCTGGTGGGCATCGCGTTTACCGATGAGCAGACACTGTTCAGTGCGCGAATGGGTGAGCAAGTGTGTCAGATAGAGCGCTATTGCCGCATGCACGACACCCACGATGACCTGCAAGAAATTCAGGCAGTGGCCCTGCAATGGGTCGAGCAACACGCCGACGAGTTCTCCCACGACAGCGTGCGCAAGGCTTTTGCGCAGCCAGCGCTGGACTAAAGCACCTTTTGCCCATTGTCGAGCAGGCGCTTTACGCGCTAAGGTTCCGCTCCCCGACGCGCTTAAATCTGCTGTGCTCCGCCGCGCGGGGATCGCTGGCGGCCGGCACCCGTGACCTGACGAGTAAACGATGGCTGATTTACCGATCAACGACCTAAACGTCGCCTCTAACGAGACCCTGATCACTCCCGATCAGCTCAAGCGTGATATCCCTCTGAGCGACGCTGCCCTGCGCACCGTCACCAAGGGCCGCGAAGTCATTCGCAACATTCTTGATGGCACCGACCACCGTCTGTTCGTAGTGATCGGCCCGTGCTCGATCCACGATATCAAGGCTGCCCACGAATACGCCGATCGCCTCAAGGTGCTGGCGGCGGAAGTTTCCGACACCCTGTATCTGGTCATGCGCGTGTATTTCGAGAAGCCACGCACCACGGTCGGCTGGAAAGGCCTGATCAACGATCCGTATCTGGACGACTCGTTCAAGATCCAGGACGGTCTGCACATCGGTCGTCAGTTGCTGCTGGACCTGGCCGAAAAAGGCCTGCCAACCGCCACCGAAGCCCTCGACCCGATCTCCCCGCAGTATCTGCAGGACCTGATCAGCTGGTCGGCGATCGGTGCACGTACCACCGAATCGCAGACTCACCGGGAAATGGCTTCCGGTCTGTCCTCGGCCGTCGGCTTCAAGAACGGCACCGATGGCGGCCTGACTGTGGCGATCAACGCCTTGCAGTCGGTGTCCAGCCCGCACCGTTTCCTCGGCATCAACCAGGAAGGTGGCGTGTCGATCGTCACTACCAAAGGCAACGCCTACGGTCACGTGGTGCTGCGCGGCGGCAACGGCAAGCCGAACTACGATTCGGTCAGCGTTGCCCTGTGCGAGCAGGCGCTGAACAAGGCGAAGATCAAGCCGAACATCATGGTCGATTGCAGCCACGCCAACTCCAACAAGGATCCGGCGCTGCAACCGCTGGTCATGGAGAACGTCGCCAACCAGATCCTCGAAGGCAACCAGTCGATCATCGGCCTGATGGTCGAGAGTCATCTGAACTGGGGTTGCCAGGCGATTCCGAAAGACCTCGCCGATCTGCAATACGGCGTGTCGATTACCGATGCCTGCATCGACTGGTCCGCCACCGAGAACACCCTGCGCAGCATGCACGCCAAGCTCAAGGATGTTCTGCCAAAACGCCAGCGCAGCTGATACGCGTTTTCCAGGCATAAAAAAACGCCGGGCAATGCCCGGCGTTTTTGTGTGTGCGATTCAGATCTTGGCGGCGCGGCGCTGATGGCGCTCCATGTAGCGCTCGACGTAGGAGCACGACGGGATCACCGTGTAACCCATCTCTTCGGCGTACTGCAGCGCGCTTTCGGTCAGCGCCGCGGCAATTCCACGGCCGCGCAAAGCGTTGGGCACAAACGTGCGATAGATATCCAGGGTCTGTTTCCCCAGATCCATATAAGTCAGGTAGGCACGATGACCGTCCACATTGGTCTCGAACTGATGACCAGCCTGGTCATGGTGGATGGACAACGCCTCGCTCATCACTACTCCTCGCGGGTCTTGAATTCTGACCCCTACCTTACCGATGTTTTTCCGGCGAAGGAACATCTACGCCACCCCGTGCCTGATGGACACCGAGAAGAGCCACACCGATCTCGCGCAACCTGGCACTTGATAAATAGTAGGCACCATTGGCAAAAATGCTCAAGGTACGCTCGTCATCAAGCGGGTTGACGGGGGTTGCTCCGATAGACGCAGGGTAAGCCTGGGAGAAGATCTCCCCGGGCGGTTCACCTGAACATTGCCGGATGTTGAGACTTAAGACGTGCAGCCTTTTTTAAAGTCACCTCAACATGCACAAAGATAAGCGAAGCAGCACGCAGAATCGGAACAAAAGTGTGGACGAATTCATCTAGAAAGACTTTAGCCAAGACTGCAAAAACAGTCCGCAACAACGGGAACTTTTTCTCATTAACTCGCTCAGCTCGGGGCTTGCAGCTGGACATTTTTTAAACAACGCAGTTAAAAGTTGCTCGAAAAAGAATCAACGCCTACAATTTTTTTTGCTTCTTGCCTTACGTCAGTTTACTTACTACAAGTAATGGGTAGTATGTACGCCGGCTATTTCCTCAATCGTGAGGAGACAGCCACTTAATTTGAAAGTCCTTGAAGGGGAACACGATGAACAACGTTCTGAAATTCTCTGCTCTGGCTCTGGCCGCAGTTCTGGCTACCGGTTGCAGCAGCGCATCGAAAGAAACCGAAGCACGTCTGACCGCTACTGAAGACGCAGCTGCTCGCTCCCAGGCTCGTGCAGACGAAGCTTACCGTAAAGCTGATGAAGCTCTGGCTGCTGCTCAAAAAGCACAACAGACTGCTGACGAAGCTAACGAGCGTGCTCTGCGCATGCTGGACAAAGCTAGCCGCAAGTAATAATCCTTCGGGGTTGTTATCGAGCCGACCCGATTTTTCGGGTCGGCTTTTTTATGTCCGATGCTTTTCCCCGGGCAATAAAAAACCCGCCGACGCTTCACGCATCGGCGGGTTCCGCACCCCGACTTACTGCTGCAAGTCGATCGGTGTACTCGAGACCATCGGCGCCGAGGTACTCGGTGTGCCGATTTCCGTTGGCAGGCCATCTTCGGCCGCGACCACGTCACGCACCACATCCCAATTTACCCGCAGGTTGCTGGTGACGTCTTCACGCTTGAGCATCGCGTTGATCACCGCAGTGTGCTTGTCGACCACTGACGGGTTGCCCTTGTCGTCGATCGGCGTGTGCGCTTCCAGATAGACCTTGCCGCCACTGCTGCCGAACTTGTAGGCATCGTTGAGGATGCGTACCGAAGTGCCGACCGGCACCATACTGGCCATTTCCAGCACGTTGTTGTTGAACATGCGGAAGCAGCCGTGGCTGGTGCGCATGCCGATACCGAATTTCTTGTTCGAGCCGTGAATCAGGTAACCCGGCGTGCCCAGGGTGAACTTGAACGGGCCCAATGGGTTGTCCGGACCGGCCGGCACTACGTTTGGCAGCGGATCGCCATCTGCAGCGTGCTCAGCCTTGATCGACGCTGGAGGCGTCCAGGTCGGGTTTGGCGTCTTGGCGATGATCGAGGTGTGCGCAATCGGCGAACCCCAGCCCTCACGACCGATACCCAGCGGGAACGTGTACACCACGTTGCGGCCTTTCGGGAAATAGTAGAGACGGTATTCGGCAAGGTTGATGACGATGCCTTCACGCGGGCCCGGCGGCAGAATGAAACGGGTCGGCAAGACGATTTCGGTGCCGGCGCCCGGCAACCAGGCATCGACGCCCGGGTTGGCCGCGACCATCTCCGAGTAGCCCAGATCGTACTTCGTGCCCAGATCGGCGAAGGTATCTTCGTACTTGGCTTTGATCACCTGAACCTGGCCGATGATGTCTTCACCGGGTGGTGGCAGGGGAAACTCCAATGCAGCAACGGGACCGGCCACACACAGGGCGGCAAGTGACAGGCAGCGGGTGACGGCAGGAAAGCGCGGCAACATCCGGAAAATCCTTCGCATGATCAACAAGGGTATAAGGACGCGATTGTACACCGCACTTTGAATATTCGGGGAGATCACCCCAATGCAGGCGACAAGGTGCTTTTGGGGTGGGAGCGAGCCTGCTCGCGAATGCGGTGTATCAGTCCCCGAAAATGTTGACTGACACGCCCCCTTCGCAAGCAGGTCGAATCGTCGCACCGTCGCTCCCACAGAATCAGAGCTCGAAACGCAATTCCGGCCAGATCGGCGAGGTGCCGCGCTTCTGCGATTCCAGAATCGCCCGGCACAGCGAGCACAGGCGCTGATCCTGAAACACCCGGCGATCCACACTCGACCAGCGCGGCTGCGCTGGCAGCAGACTGCCGCACAAAGTGCGATCGGCCGAGCCACCAAGTTCGAGTTGCCGCGTCACCAGATGCACCCGCACTTCCTGGCAGGCGAACAGGTCCAGCTGCTCGTCAGGCTCGATCAGTTGGTAGGCAAACAGGGACCAGGCAGAACGCGACATCGGGGGCTCCAGATAAGGGGGCGCCACATTAGCCGAAAGCCTGCCCTTAGAAAAGCCTCATAACAGCGGTTTTAGCGTCGGCCAGACATTTTCCAGCAACTTGCCCTGAGCCCCGGCCGCCGGGTGCAGACCATCGGCCTGCATCAGGTCCGGATGCCCGCCGACGCCGTCGAGGAAAAACGGCACCAGCGGGATGTTTTTATCGTCGGCAAGCTTGCCGTAGACCTCGGCGAAGGCATCGGTGTAACGCTTGCCATAATTGGGCGGCAGTTGCATGCCGAGCAGCAGCACCTTGGCCCCACTCTGACGAGAACTGTCGATCATCGAGGCAAGATTTTGTTGCAATTGAGTTGGCGGCATTCCGCGCAAGCCATCGTTGCCACCCAGTTCGAGGATCACCAGTTCCGGCTTATGCTCTGCAAGCAGCGCGGGCAGCCGCGCCTGGCCTCCGGCACTGGTGTCGCCGCTGATCGAGGCATTGACCACTTTGTCGTCGAAACCCTCCTGTTTGAGCCGTTGTTCGAGCAACGACACCCACCCCAAGCGGGTATCCAGCCCGAAACCGGCGCTGATACTATCGCCAACGATCAGGACAGTACCCGCCGCTGCGTTCTGGGCCATGCACATCAAGGCCAGGCCAGCACTCAAAAACCACACACGCATCGGATTCTCCATGGGCGCAAGCATTCTCACCGCGAAGAACCTCAGCAAAGTGGTTCCCAGCGCGGAAGGTGAACTGACTATCCTGCACGAACTCAGCCTGGAACTGAACAAGGGCGACAGCCTTGCCATCGTCGGCGCGTCCGGTTCCGGTAAATCCACCCTCCTCGGCCTGCTCGCCGGCCTCGACCTGCCGAGCAGTGGCGAAGTCATACTCGCCGGCCAGGGCCTGAGCAATCTCGACGAAGACCAGCGCGCACGCATTCGTGCCGAACATGTCGGATTCGTCTTCCAGTCCTTTCAGTTGCTCGACAGCCTCAACGCGCTGGAAAACGTCATGCTGCCGCTGGAACTCGACGGCCGCAAAGATGCCCGGGAACGCGCAACTGAACTGCTGCAACGGGTCGGCCTCGGCCAGCGCCTCACGCACTCGCCGCGCCAGCTCTCCGGTGGCGAGCAACAACGTGTAGCGATTGCCCGAGCCTTTGCCGCCGAGCCCGATGTGCTGTTTGCCGACGAACCCACCGGCAATCTCGACAGCCACACCGGTGAGCGCATCAGCGACTTGCTCTTCGAATTGAACAAGGAACGCGGCACCACCCTGGTGCTGGTGACCCACGACGAACGCCTGGCCCATCGCTGCCGGCGCCTGATCCGTCTTGAAGCCGGGCTGTTGGTCGCCCCTCTGGAGCCTTGATGGCACGTTTGCCGCTGTTGCGTCTGTTTAGTCTCGCCATACGCCAACTCATGCGCGATGCCCGCGCGGGCGAATTGCGCGTGTTGTTTTTCGCCTTGGTCGTCGCGGTGGCGGCGAGCACCGCCATCGGTTATTTCGGCGCCCGACTGAATGGCGCGATGATGCTGCGCGCGACCGAGTTCCTCGGCGCCGACCTGGTGCTTGAGGGAAGTTCGCCAGCACGCGAAGAACAGATCAGGAGCGGCACCGAACTGCGCCTGAATCACGCACAAGTAGTGGAGTTCTCCAGCGTCATCGCCACCGACAACGGCATCCAGCTGTCGAGCATCAAAGCCGTCGACCGCGCCTACCCGTTGCGCGGTGAACTGAAGAGCGCACCTGCTCCGTTCGCCGCCGAAGAAACCGGCGGTGAACCGCAACCCGGCGAAGCCTGGGTCGAAGCACGTCTGCTGACCGCACTCAACCTGAAGATCGGCGACAGCATCGATGTCGGCATGAAGACATTGAAAATGACCCGCGTGCTGACCTACGAACCGGATCGCGCCGGCAACTTCTACAGCCTCACGCCCCGGGTGATGATCAATCTCGACGACCTCGCCGCCACCGGCGTCGTGCAACCGGGCAGCCGCGTGAGTTACCGCGAACTGTGGCGCGGTGAACCGCAGGCGCTGGAAACCTATCGGCAATTGATCAAACCCGGGCTCGCCGCGAACCAGCGAATTCAGGATGCGCGCGATGGCAACCGGCAGATTGGCGGTGCACTGGGCAAAGCCGAGCGATATCTGAACATGGCCAGTCTGGTCGCCGTGCTGTTGGCCGGTGTAGCGGTGGCGTTGTCGGCCAACCGTTTTGCCAGTCGCCGCTTCGATGCCAGTGCGTTACTGCGCTGCCTTGGTCTTTCGCGGCGAGAAACCATGGTGTTATTCAGCTTGCAGTTGACCGCGCTCGGCTTGTTCGCTGCACTCAGCGGGGCGTTGCTCGGCTGGTTGGCGCAGTTGGGTTTGTTCGCACTGCTACATGATTTGCTGCCAAGCGATGTGCCACCGGGCGGTCTGTTTCCAGCCATCGCCGGGATCGGCACAGGGTTGGTAGCGCTGGCCGGTTTCGCCTTGCCGCCGCTGGCCGCATTGGGTCGCGTGCCGCCGCTGCGTGTACTGCGCCGCGACATGCTGCCGATCCCGTCGAGTACCTGGATGGTTTACGGCGCCGCTCTGGGTGCGCTCGGATTGATCATGTGGCGCCTGAGTCTGGATCTGCTGCTGACATTCGCCCTGCTCGGCGGTGGCGTGGTCGCTGCGCTGGTGTTGGGCGGCTTGCTGTTGTTGCTACTGCAAAGCCTGCGGCGGATGCTCGCCCGCGCTTCGCTGCCGTGGCGCCTGGGTCTGGGCCAATTGCTGCGCCATCCTTTGGCAGCAGCCGGTCAGTCACTGGCATTCGGCCTGATTTTGCTGTCGATGGCTTTGATCGCCCTACTGCGCGGCGAACTGCTCGACACCTGGCAGAACCAGTTGCCGAAAAACGCGCCGAACTACTTTGCCCTGAATATTCTGCCGGCAGACAAGCAGGCCTTCACCGATCACCTGATCAAGGTCTCCGCGCAAGCGGCGCCACTGTATCCGGTGGTGCCCGGCCGACTGATCAGCATCAACGGCGAAGCGGTGCAGCAAATCGTCAGCAAGGATTCGGCGGGCGACCGTGCGGTTCAAAGAGATTTGAGTCTGACCTGGGCTGCTGATTTACCAGCGGGCAACAAGCTCACGGCGGGTGAATGGTGGAAAGATCAGCCAACCGACGGTGTTCCCGGTGTCTCGGTGGAAGGCAAAGTCGCCGAAAGCCTCAAGCTCAAACTCGGCGATCACATGGTCTTTAGCGTCGGCGGGGTCAACCGTGAAGCGAAGGTCACCAGCCTGCGCGAAATCAACTGGGACAACTTCCAGCCGAATTTCTTCATGATCTTCCAGCCCGGTACGTTGAAGGATCTACCTGCGACGTATCTGACCAGCTTCTATCTGGCGCCGGGTCATGATCAACAGATCGTCGAACTGTCGCGGACCTTCCCGGCGGTGACCATTCTTCAGGTCGAAGCATTGCTTGAACAACTGCGCAGCATCCTCGCCCAGGTCACCCTGGCGGTGGAATACGTTTTATTGTTTGTTTTGGCAGCGGGCATGGCCGTACTGTTTTCCGGTTTGCAGTCGACGCTGGATGAACGTATCCGCCAAGGCGCGCTGCTGCGTGCCTTGGGTGCGGAGCGGCAGTTGCTGATCAAGGCGCGGCGTATCGAGTTCGGTTTGCTCGGTGCGGTCAGCGGTTTGCTCGCAGCGATCGGCTCGGAAGTGGTGAGTCTGGTGTTGTATCACTACGCGTTCGATCTGCCGTGGCATCCGCATCCGTGGTTGTTGGTGCTGCCCTTGATTGGCGCGGCGCTGATTGGTGGTGCCGGGGTGTTCGGTACGCGCCGGGCACTCAACGCAAGTCCACTGACAGTGTTGCGCGAGGGTTGATAGACTCAAGCGGTCTTAATCACAAGAAGTTGCCATGAGCCGTTATCGCCCTCCCCGCCCCGCCGGCACCGCGCTGATCACCCCTGAGGGTGAAGCGCGGATGCGCGCCGAATTCCATGAGTTGTGGCATGTGCGTCGCCCGCAAGTGACGCAATCGGTCAGCGAGGCGGCGGCGCAGGGTGATCGCTCGGAAAACGCCGAGTACACCTACGGCAAGAAAATGCTGCGCGAAATCGACAGTCGCGTGCGCTTTCTGACCAAACGCCTGGAAGCGTTGAAAGTCGTCAGTGAAAAACCCAGCGACCCGAACAAGGTTTACTTCGGCGCGTGGGTGACTATCGAAGACGAGGACGGCAAGCAATCGCGCTACCGCATCGTCGGCCCGGATGAACTGGATCTGAAACTGGGCCTGATCAGCATCGACTCGCCCCTGGCCCGCGCCTTGATCGGCAAGGCGCTGGATGCAGAAGTCAGGGTGCAGACACCCACCGGTGAGCAGTTCGTTTACATTGTCGCTATCGACTATCCGTAAAGCGTATCAGCGGCGAGTGATCAGGCCCTGCCGCGCAACGCGGACCAGTTGCTTGATCATTTGCGGTGCATCTTCAGCACTCGGCGCCTGAATAACTGCCAGGTCAAAACTGTCACTGGCGAAACGCGCCAGCGACTCACCGTCTTCGACAAACTGGATCAGGAACGCGGCAGGACCGCCGCTGCGCCGTGGCCAGCCATCGAGGTAACGCAACAGCGTCGGCTGATGTTTGCCGCCAAGGAGAATTTTCGGGTTGCGCTGGGTGATATGTGCCGTGATCGGCGCGGGACGTGCTGGAGGGCGTAGTGCATTCATCGTGTCGTGTCTCTGCCTCAAAAGTCTGCATGGCAGGTGAGAGGCAACACCGAACCAGCGCTTTAGCGGTATTTCGAAGCCCTGTTCCGGCTTCTGACGGCAACTGTTGAAGTCACCTGGCGCCCCGCAAGTAGCTGTTTAAATCGGCGCATGGGCAACATCCTAGAGAACGTGACCGATCAGTGTCAAGAATCAGCCGCAACAAAAAAGGCCCGCACAATGCGGGCCTTTTCCTTGAGCCAGAGCGCTTAACCGGCGATGGCACGATCCACCGAGAGCTTGCCGGCGCCTTCGACCAGTACAGCGAGGCTGCCAGCCAGCAAGGCCAGGGCAAACTCGTAACCGTTGTTGGCCATGAACAGACCGTTGCCAATGTGCACCGAGAAAATCGCGACCAGCGAGAGGAACGCCAGACCGAGCGCCGCCGGGCGAACCAGCAGGCCGATGATCAGGGCCAGACCGGCGAAGAACTCAGTGCCACCCGCCAGCGAGGCCATCAGGTAACCCGGGGTCAGGCCGATGCTTTCCATCCACTGCGCGGTGCCGGCCAAGCCGTAACCACCGAACAGCCCGAAAAGTTTTTGCGAACCGTGAGCCGCGAAGATCACGCCGACAGCAATGCGCAGGATGGTCAGACCGTAGCCAGCGCGGGTGAACAGTACTTTATTGATCAGAGAGCTCATGGGGCATTCCTTGTTTTTGCGAGAAGTTATGTGTGTTGGTTGGCCGCTATATTAATCAGTAAAATTCATGTTAAAAGCGCAAATATTCCGCCATAACAATCAGTTTATTAGATCATTTCCGTGAGACGACTTTTTGCGCCCCGGGCTCCAACGACTCGCGCTCCCGGTCGAACGCCAAGTAATACTTGTTCACGCTATTAACATAGCTGACCGGCCCCATTCCTACCTGCTCCATGGCAATGCGCTCGACCTGGAAGAACCACTGATTGGGGTTCAACCCCCGCCGCCGCGCTTCAGCGCGCATGCCCTGCACGCGCTCGGGGCCGATGTTGTAGGCCGCCAGGGTGAACGCCATGCGCTCGCGTTCATTGAGCTTGGGGCTGTTGAAGAACTTGCGGCGGATCATCGCCAGGTACTTGGCCCCGGCCTGCACATTCGCATCGAGATTCTGAATGTTGTTCACGCCGACTCGCTGCGCGGCGGAAGGCGTGATCTGCATCAGCCCGGTCGGGCCACTGCCGCTGCGGGCATTGGGTTGCAGGCGTGATTCCTTGAACGCCAGCGCGGCCAGATTCAACCAGTCCATGTTCTGCGCAGCGGCATGCTTTTGCAGGGTCGGGCGCAGTTTTTCCAGGCGCTGGCGATCAGCCTTGGCCAACGGATTGTGGACTTGATAGAGACGGCGATAGATGCGCAAAAACGCAGCATCTTCGTTCGAGGGTTTCTTGTAACCACCGAGGAAGCGATCGATGCTCGCTCGTAGCATCGAAGCATCGCGACGCACGAACCAGTACTCCTCGCCCGGCTCGCTGATCATCAGTTGCCGGTCAAAGCGCAGTTTCGGCAGGATCTTGCCCCAGCGTTCGGCAATGGGTAGTTCGACGATGGTCAGGTGAAAAATACCGCCCTGAACCATCTCCAGCACATCCTCGACCGCCAGGGTCGGATCGACCCATTCGATCTTGATCGGCGCCAGTTTGTGCAACGCCAGTTTCTGATTGAGCTGACTGACCGCCTCCCCCGCCGCACTGCCGGTGGGCAACGCCAGGGTTTTGCCGGAAAGCTGCTCGACCTTGGTGTAACGCCGCTCGCCCTTGATCCCGACCAATACCAGCGGCACGTTGCTGGCGATCGGTTCGCTACTGGCCACGGCATAGCCCGGTTGCAGATCAAGCAATTCACCCGGCGCGACCAGATCGCCCTCGCCACGCTGCAACGCGCCGAGCAGTTGATCCTTGGCTTTCGGAATGATCTTGAGGGTGATTTCCTGGCCATCGCGGGCGTGGCCATTGAGGTATTGCTCGAAGGCGCGCAGGCGATGGTATTCGACGCCGATGGCCTGGCCCTGAACTTCGCCGGAGCTGTTGCGGCTCTGATTGACCAGAACGCGCAATACGCGGCTGCTGCGGATCTCGGACAAGTCCCGCACCTTGGCGGCCGGCACGGCTTGTAACGGCCCGGGCAGGCGCGCGACCGCCGTCATCGGCAGTAGCAGCGATCCACACAACAGGAGCAAAACCGAGGGACGAACCATCCACTCTCCGGAAAGAAAACGGGGCGATTTCATCTTTGAAATGTCGAAATCACCAACGAAAACAGAGCGCCATGAGCGCTGGCAACGTGCGAGAGACTGGCACAGTAATGGCATTTCTACCAAACCGGTCTGCGTCGCGGCATCAACAGACAGCTATAACTCGTTGTAGTTCTTGGCTTTTCTTATGAATCTACAGCTCTGGTATGCTTTCCGGCCTTCGGCCCAAGGTAGCAACCATGCAACTCATCGATATCGGCGTCAACCTGACCAACCCCAGTTTCGCCGACAAACACCAGGCCGTCCTCGATCGCGCCTACGCCGCTGGCGTGTGCCAATTGGTGCTGACCGGCACCAGCGTCGAGGGCAGTGAGCAAGCCTTGGAGCTGTGTCAGCAACTCGATGAAAGTGGCCAGCGCCTGTTCGCCACCGCCGGTATTCACCCGCATTCGGCCAGTGACTGGAACGCCGACAGTGCGCGTCGTTTGCGCAGTCTGCTGCAGGAGAAAAACGTGGTAGCCGTGGGTGAATGCGGTCTGGATTTCAATCGGGATTTCTCGCCACGCCCACAGCAGGAAAAAGTCCTTGAAGAACATCTGGCAATGGCCGTTGAACTGCAATTGCCGGTGTTCCTGCATGAGCGTGACGCCAGCCAGCGTCTGCTGGAAATCCTCAAAGGCTTCCGAGATCAACTGCCCGCCGCCGTTGTGCACTGCTTTACCGGCGAGCAAAAGGCGTTGTTCAGCTACCTCGATCTGGATTTGCACATCGGCATCACCGGCTGGATCTGCGACGAGCGTCGGGGCACGCATTTGCATCCGCTGGTGAAAGAGATCAAGCGCGGGCGTTTGATGCTGGAAAGTGACGCGCCGTATCTGCTGCCGCGCACGCTGCGACCGAAACCGAAGAACGGGCGCAATGAGCCGGCGTATCTGACTGAAGTGCTGCGCGAGGTGGCGCTGCATCGCGGCGAAACCGAGGAAGATCTGGCGGCGCACACCACCGCGTGTGCCCGCGCGTTCTACAACCTCCCCGCCCTTCCTGACACACCCTGATTCCCTTGTGGGAGCGATGTGTTCTGTTGATGTGCATCAAGATCCGCAGATCTGCGTAGCGGCACAATAATGGCACCTTGCCAAAACTGTTCCCGCTATCAGAGAAGACCTCCATGGGTGCCTGGCTTAGCAATATCTCGCTGAAATACAAATTCTGGGCGGTCAATGCGGTCGCCTTCGTCACCACCCTGTTGCTGGTGCTGTACGCCGTGCAGCTCGAACAACAGGCGCGCAGTCACGCATCACAGGCGTCGGCGCAAGCTCAGGCGCAATTGCTCAAGGCCTGGCCGGCCGGGCAGGCATTGCCGAAAGCTGATCAAGTGTTGACCTTTAAACGCGGCGAAGCTCCGCGTCTGAATGATCAACCCTTGCTGGAAATTACTGAAAGCAACGGCTGGAACGACATCAATCACATGCCGCTGTTTGGCGAAAATCCGTTGATGGGCGCTGAGGTGTTCAGCCGCGCCGATGGCCAACAGGTCGCGGTGATTGCCTATGGCCCGAGCTTGAGTCAGGTGTTCAGCGAGCGTTTCGCCAATTACGCCGTGGCGGTGTTCATCCTGATGTTCGCCATGCTCTGTGCCTCGCAACTGCTGATCCGCTTTCTGCTCAGCCAGCTCAACACGCTGAAAGACGTGATGCTGCACGTTGAGAAAAGCGGCGATCTCTCGGCCCGAGTGCCGCTGGCCGGCAAAGATGAGGTCGGGCAGATGGCCAATGCGTTCAACGCGATGCAGGCCGGTTATCAACGTGTCGTCACCACGGTAGCCAATACCGCGCGGCAACTGGATGTCGGCGCAGCGCGGCTGGCATCGAGCATGAACGAGGTGCGCCACGGCATGCTCGGCCAGCAGAGCGAAACCGATCAGGCCGCTACCGCGATCAATGAAATGACCGCCACCGTTTATCACATCGCCCAGCACGCCGGCGCCACCCGCGACCTGTCGCAGACCGCCGATGGTCTCGCCGGCAGCGGTCAGCAAGTTGTCGCTCGGGTGCAGCATTCGATTGCCGGGCTATCCAGCGGCGTACAGCAGACGGCCGAGATGATTCAACGGCTGGCCGAAGACAGTCAGAAGATCAACGGCGTGGTCAGCGTGATTCACAGCATTGCCGAGCAGACCAATCTGCTCGCGCTCAACGCCGCCATCGAAGCGGCGCGCGCCGGCGAGATGGGCCGGGGGTTTGCCGTGGTCGCCGATGAGGTACGCAACCTCGCCAAACGCGTGCAAACCTCGACCGACGAGATCACCACGATGGTTTCAGCCCTACAGGCTGGTACTCGCGACGCGGTGGATTTCATGCAGGAAAGTTCGTACAAGGCCGACGACTGCGTACAGCAGGCGCAGGAGGCCGGCGAAGCACTGGCGGAAATCACCGGGGCGGTGGCGCAGATGCGTGAAAGCAATACGCAGATTGCCGTGGCGGCGGAGCAGCAAAGTCAGGTCGCCGAGGAGATGAACCGGGCGGTGGTGAGTATTCGCGATGTGACCGAGAACACTGTGCAGCAGACGGTGGATTCGGCGACCACCAGTAATGAGCTGGCGACGCTGGCTGGGGAATTGAGCAAGGCCATAGGTCAGTTGAAACTCTGAAGGCCCTTTCGCGAGCAGGCTCGCTCCCACATTGGATCTGGGGCGTTCATAAATCCTCTGTGGGAGCGAGCTTGCTCGCGAAGGCGTTAGACGGGGCGACATCGAATCCTGCGATGACGCCTATCACTTCAATAGCCAACCTTGATTCGCCGCCCTCCGCGCCCGGGCCTATTCTTCAACCATGAGTTCAACATGGATCGAGGAGTAATCAACATGGGCAAACGTCACCCCAACCTTCCCGCGTGGCAATGGCGCGCGTACCCGGGCAATCATCAGCATCCGACCAATCTGGTGTTGCACCTGATCGCCGTGCCGTTGTTCATCGTCGCGTTTCTGCTGATCGTCTCCGGGGTGTTCAGCCTGAGTCTGGCCAGCGTTGCCATCGGCGTGATCGGCATCATCGCGGCGCTGGGTTTGCAGCGTCATGGCCACAGCCTGGAGGCGCAAGCCTCCGAGCCGTTCAGTGATCGTAAAGATGCGGTCTCGCGTCTATTGGTCGAGCAGTTTCTGACCTTTCCGCGCTTCTTTCTCAGTGGCGGCTGGTGGCGCGCCTGGCGTGAACGCCACCGTCGGCACTGAGTCAGGCGAAGATCGTGACAGTCTGGCGACTCATCGCAATCAACTCACCTTCCGCGCTCCACAGCTTGGCGGCGACATGGCCGTAGCCGTCGGCGGCGTACTCGATGTCGGCCAGGTATTGGCACCAGTCCAGCGTGCTCAAATCGCGTAGTGGCTGAACGAATTCGATGGTCCAGGTCAGCGTGCTGCCCGGCGCAGGCTTCTTCAGATATGGCAACAGCGCGGGTGGCCACGCATCGACCAAGGCCAGCAGATGCGCCTCGTTGACCGGTTCTTCTTTGACATCCCCACGCAAACGCACCCAGCCGCCCATCAGCCGCGATTGATTGCCGGTGAACGGCATGCCGCCGACACTCCAGCGCATTGCCAGATGACGCATGAATTCCGGGGTCACACCTTTGATGTAAGGCAACTCCTGGCATTCATCCCAGTGTTTCATTGCCGGCGCCGGATACGCTTCCACAGCGACTTCCGAGGGCCGCGAAGCACCGAAGCTGCCCTGAACGATGGTCACCACCTGGCCATTCTGCATCGCCCGGCCCATGACCTGGCTGACCGCTTTGCCTTCGCGCAGCACGTCCACTTCGAAACTCACCGGGACTTCCGGCTCGACCGGGCCGACAAAGGTGATCGCCAGCGAACGCACCGGGCGATCCACCGGCACTTGCGCGCGCATGGCTTCGTATTGCAGCGCGGCCACCAGACCACCGAAACTGGCGCGACCCTGGCCCCATTCGGCAGGAATGGTCAGTTCCGGTTGGCGGCGGACCGCCTCGAGCAGATCGCTAAAGCGCATGGGGCAACCTCAGAAAACGAGAAAGGAATGCAGCGATCTTAACCAGACCTGCAGAGCGCCGCAGCGTCTATTCCGGTCAAATGGGCTGACAGAAAGGCCTTACCGCGCTTCCGGACGCACACAAAACCCTGTGGGAGCGAGCTTGCTCGGGAAAGCGGTGTGTCAGGTAAAAATGTACCGCCTGACAGAACGCATTCGCGAGCAAGCTCGCTCCCACAAAGGGATGTGGTGATTCGGGATTATTTGAAACAGGCTGAACTGAGTTTTTCCAGCACGCGATCAGCCTTCGCTTCGGCTTTGATCATGGTCGCCTGCCATGTGGCGACACAGGGCTGCAAATCCGCCTCCAGTTCGGCTTTCGCCAGCCACTGCCAGCAATCGTGCCAGTCACCCAACGCGCCCTGGGCCGACTTCAATCGCGCCAGCGCCGCCTCGGGCAAGCGGTCCAGTTCGGGATAGGCTTCGATGCCATAGCGCACGCGTTTGATCAGCAAACGCAAGCGATGACGATCGTGGGCCGGGTCGTGCAGCGCCTCGTCGAGTTTCTGCCATTGCTTGCCCAAGCGCTTTTCGATGCGCTTGTCCAAGCCCTTGAGCAAGCCCTGACGCTGGGAGGCGCGCAGGAATCGCGGGAAAGCGTCGAGAATCATCAGCAGCGAAGCCACTTCGGCACTCGCCGCCAGCGCCGGATAGGCCTCGGCCATTTGCGCCATGCGCCGTTGCGCGGCTTCAGGCTGATCATGCTGAAGCAAGTACGCCGCCAACACTTCGCGATCGCGCCATGGCGTGGTCAACTGGCCGACTGCCGAAGCGGCGTCTTCCAGTTGCTCGACACCCGGCAAGCCACGCAATGGCCGCAACAGGCTGCGCAAGCGCCGCACCGTAGTGCGCAGATCGTGCAGCGCCTCAGGGTCGGTACGTGCCGTCAATCGCGCCTGACAGGCCAGCAGCCGTACCTCCAGACTCAGGACATGAGCCACCAACCGGTCAACCAACGCAGACATCACTTGCTCCTGATTCAAATGGCTTCGAGGTTCATTTTGCCGCTCAGTCAAAGCAGCGTCCTTGCTTCACGTCAGCAGCTTAGCGGCCAGCGCGGGATTCGCGAATGTAGAAACGCGCCTTCTCGGCTTTCTTGCTGCAGCCTTCAAACCCCTCGAATTGCTGCTGGGTCTTGGCAGCGGTCAGCAGCGACAACGCTTTGGAGTAGCTGACGGTGCCGGCAAAGCCTTCGGCCTTGGCCAGATCCAGCTCATGCCAGGCCGCGTCGAGCTGGCTGCCGCAGCTGTCGCGGTAAGCGGTTTTACCGGCGCAACCGGCCAATGCCAGAGCCATCAACGGCACACAGATCCAGGCTTTCATCACTCACACCTCAAAATAGGTCAACAGTCGTGCAGGTAAGACGGTAAGGCTGCGAAAAAGTGCCTTGCCGGCGGGTGAAACCGCGCAACTGAGAAGGATAGCGTCGAAGGGTCATGCAGTATCGAAAAAACGACGTCACCGGCGCACTCAACGACCTCGGCGATTGAGCCAGCCCGACGATGGGTGCATTGTGCAACCTTGTCGGGAGGAAGTTTGATGAAAAAGCGTGTCGCACTGGTGCTGGGCTCCGGTGGCGCCCGGGGTTATGCCCATATCGGAGTCATTGAAGAGATCGAACGACGCGGTTACGACATCGCCTGCATTGCCGGGTGTTCGATGGGCGCGGTAGTTGGCGGGATCTACGCCGCCGGCAAACTCGACGTTTACAAAAACTGGATCGAAAGTCTCGACTATCTGGATGTGCTGCGGCTGGTCGACGTGAGTTTTCGCCTCGGTGCGATTCGCGGCGAAAAGGTCTTCGGCCAGATCCGCAAGATCGTCGGCGAAATCAACATCGAAGACTTGCGCATCCCCTACACCGCCGTCGCCGCCGACCTCACCAACCAGCAGGAAATCTGGTTTCAGGAAGGCTGCCTGCATCAGGCGATGCGCGCCTCGGCGGCGATTCCCAGCCTGTTCACCCCGGTGATGCAGGGCAATCGCATGCTGGTCGATGGCGGCATTCTCAACCCGTTACCGATCGTGCCGGTGGTGTCGAGCCACTGTGATCTGATCATTGCGGTCAATCTCAACTCGACCAACCAGCGCCATTACAAACTGCCGGTGATCCAGCGCCCGGCGGCGTTCCGCTCGCGCTTCGACAGCCTGATCAATTCGTTGGGGGCGAAAATGCCGTTCCGCCGTAAACAAGCCGAACAATTGTTGCGGCTTGAGCAGGAAGCGCTGCGCGCCGAGGCGGCGGATATCAACCCCTGGCTGGAAGGCGCCGAGCCGGAGAGCCAGCAACCGGCCGCCGCGCCCGAGCGTGAAGGTGCACCGAAATCGGCGACCGGTTCATTCATCATCGACAACGTCGGGCCGGCCTCGTTGCTGGACTTGATCAACCAGAGTTTCGAGGTGATGCAAACCTCGCTGGCGCAGTACAAGATCGCCGGGTATCCGCCGGATATCCTGATCAACGTGCCGAAGCGGGTGTGCCGGTTTTTCGAGTTTTACAAGGCGCCGGAGCTGATCGCGCTGGGCCGGGAGATTGCGCGGGATACGCTGGATCGGTATGAGAGTGAACAGGGTTGATCTGACCTGATTTCTCGGGTGTGTTTGATGGCCTCTTCGCGAGCAGGCTCGCTCCCACATTTGGAATGCATTCCCCTGTGGGAGCGAGCTTGCTCGCGAAAGCGCCAGATCGGTCACTACAGAACTACAGAGTGTTGTCACTCAACAGCCGATAGCCAACCCCGGCCTCAGTGACAATAAACCGCGGCCGGGTCGGATCATCCGCCAGTTTCTGGCGCAAGTGCCCCACCACAATCCGCAAATAATGGCTGTCCTCGGTGTGGGTCGGCCCCCAGATATCCTTGAGCAATTGCTGCTGGGTAATCACCCGCCCCGGATGCCGCGCCAGCTGCGCCAGCACCGCGTATTCCTTGCGGGTCAGCGCCACTTCGACACCGTCGAGCAACACCCGCCGATAAGCCAGATCCACGGTCAACGGGCCGAAGCTCAACGCCGCTTGCTGCGCCTCCCCCGCCGGCGCCTGACGCAACAAGGCGCGGACCCGGGCGAGAAATTCCTGAATGCCAAAGGGCTTGGTCACATAGTCATTGGCGCCGCCATCCAGCGCTTGGACTTTCTGCCCCTCACTGGCGCGCACCGAGAGCACCAGCACCGGCGCCGTGGCCCATTCGCGAAACTCGCAAAGCACCTGTTGGCCGTCCATGTCCGGCAAGCCGAGATCGAGCACCAGCAAGTCCGGCTTGTTCAGCGCCGCTTGCGCCAGGCCTTCGGCGCCGGTGCCGGCCTCGAGCACTTTGTAGCCTTGGGAAGCGAGGCTGATGCGCAGGAACTTGCGAATCTGCGGTTCGTCGTCGATGACCAAAATGGTCGCGGTCTGGCTCATGAATTCACATCAACACAAAAGAGTGGCAAGAGAGTAGCGCAGTCGGATTCAGCCTTCATCGTCCATCCCCGGTTGCGTCTGCAACGGCAAGTGCAAGGTGATGCAGGTGCCACGTCCGTCGATGCCGTCGGCAACACTGATGCGACCGCCGTGTGCACCGACCATGCCCTGACAGATCGCCAGGCCCAGGCCGGTGCCCTGGCCGCCGCGATCACCCCGGGCAGCGGTGTAGAACATGTCGAAAATCTTCGCCCGCTCGTCCTCGGGAATCCCTGGCCCCTCGTCGCTGACCGAGAAGAAAATTTCCTCGTCATTCGCTCCCGCGTTCAGCTGCAAACGTCCGTGAGGTGGCGAAAAACGCGCGGCGTTTTCCAGCACATTGACCAGCGCCTGCTCGATCAACGCGGCGTGGACAAACAGCAGAGGCAGTTCACTTGGCACATCGGTGCTGACCTGCAACGGCGCGAGCACTGCGCGCAGACGATTGAGCGAACTGCCGACGATGTCGGCCGGCGACACCCAGTCCCGCGCCAGCTTCAGCGCCCCGTGGCCGAGGCGGGTCATGTCGAGCAGATTCTGGATGTAACGGTCGAGGCGCTCGGCTTCATCGCGGGTGCCTTCGAGCAATTCACGACGGTCCTCCAGCGGGATCGCTTCGCCGAGGGCCAACAGGCTGTCGATGCTGCCGCGCATGGCGGTCAACGGCGTGCGCAAGTCGTGGGACACCGAGGCCAGCAAGGCACTGCGCAGTTGTTCGGTTTCACCGTGCAGGCGCGCGGCTTCCAGGTCATCGGCCAACTGTGCCCGCGCCAGCGCTTGGGCGAGCGGCTGACTCAACGCGGTCAGCAAACGCCGGCGTTGACCGCTCAAGGTCTGGCCCTCTTTGGCGCAGACACCGAGCAACGCCAGCGGCCCGTCCTCGACCGACAGCGGCCACCACCACCAGCGTCCGAACGGCAACGTGCCGGTGCCCATGCCCGCCGGTTGATCGTGCTGCCAGGCCCAATCGGCAGCCGCGCGTTCGGACTCGGTAAAATCCAGCGGCCCGCCGGTCTCGACTTTCCAGCCGCCCTGGCCGTCGCGATTGAGCAGGCACAGTTGCAGATCGCTCCAGCCATTGAGGTGTTGCGCGGCAGCGCTGACCACCGCTTGACGATCGGTCGCGGCGGTGAGCTTGCGCGACAGGTCGAGCAGTTCGGTGGTTTCTTCCTGGGTGTCACGCAAGGCTTGCAATTGTCGACGCTGACGCGCCGCGAGGTTGCCGGTGAGCGCTGCCATCAGCAGGAAAAACAATAAGGTCAGCACGTCTTCTTCGCGCTGAATGCTGAAAGAAAAATTCGGCGGAATGAACAGAAAGTCATAGGTCAGAAACGACAGCGCCGCACAGGCCAGCGCCGGGCCGAGACTGCTGCGCACCGCGACCAGCAACACGGCTGCAAGAAACACCAGCGAGATATTCGGCAGCGGCAGCACGCTCGACACGGCCCACGCCAGGGCAGTGGCCAATACGGTGGCGACCAGCGCCAACGCATAGTCGAACCACACCAATGTCAGCGCGTTGCGCGGGCGCGGTTGATGCTGTTGCTGATCGCTGTCGAGGACGTTGATCTCCAGCCCATGAGCCTGACGCAGCAGGCGCGCCGCGAGTCCGCCGCCGAACAGACGCCGGCGCAGACGCGGCCGGGACTGGCCGACCAATACCAGACTCGCACGGCGTTCGGCAGCGTGCTGGATCAGGGTTTTCGCCACCTCACCGGCGCGCAGCAACACCACTTCACCACCGAGGCGTTCGGCCAGTTGCTGGGCGCTTTGCAGGCGCAGGCGCGATTGCTCGTCGCGTACGCTGCCGTTATCGACGTGCACCAGACTCCACGGTAAATGCCGGCGCTGGGCAACGCGACTGGCGTGGCGCACCAGGCGTTCGGCCTGCGCATCGCCATCGACGCCGACCAGCAGGCGTCCTCGCACCGCCGGGGCGGCCTGACCGAGCTGGCGATAGCCTTGAGCGAGATCGTTATCGACCTGCGCAGCGGCGGTTTGCATCGCCAGCTCGCGCAATGCGGTGAGGTTGGTCTGGGTGAAAAATGCATCGATCGCTGCGCGGGCCTGTTCCGGCACGTAGACCTTGCCTTCACGCAGACGCTCGAGCAGTTCACGCGGCGGCAGGTCGATCAACAGCAGTTCGTAGGCTTCTTGCAGCACCCAGTCCGGCAGGGTTTCGCGCACTTGCACACCGGTGATGCCGCGCACCTGATCGTTGAGGCTTTCCAGGTGCTGGACGTTAACCGTGGTGAATACGTCGATACCGGCAGCGAGCAATTCCTGAATGTCTTGCCAGCGTTTCGCGTGGCGGCTGCCGGGGGCGTTGCTGTGGGCCAGCTCATCCACCAGCACAAGCTTCGGCTTGGCGGCGAGCAGGCCGTCGAGGTCCATTTCTTCGAGCATCACGCCACGGTATTCCGAGCGCACCAGCGGTTGCTGCGGCAGGCCGCCAAGCAACGCTTCGGTTTCGGCGCGGCCGTGGGTTTCGACGACGCCCGCAATAACCTTTACGCCCTGGCGCAGTTGTGTGTGGGCGGCCTGAAGCATGGCGTAGGTCTTGCCGACACCGGGGGCGGCGCCGAGGAAAACCTTGAGCCGGCCACGGCCGTCACGGGGCAGGTCTGCTAACAGCGCGTCGGCGCGGCCGGAGTCGCTCATGCTTGATGTTCTCTCTTCCTGATTGATCGTTCCCACGCTCTGCGTGGGAATGCAGCCCGGGACGCTCTGCGTCCCACCAAAGCGGACGCGGAGCGTCCATTGATGCATTCCCACGCAGAGCGTGGGAACGATCAATTTCTACAGTTTTTCCAGTGCCATATTCAGCTCAAGCACATTCACCACCGGCGGCCCTACCAGCGGCTGTTCGATGTGCGCATCGAGCAGTTGCTGCAGAGTCGATACCGGCAGATTTCGCGCCGCTGCGACACGCGCCAGTTGATAGGCAATTGCTGCTGGTGGCAAGTGTGGATCGAGGCCGCTGCCGGAGGTGGTCAGCAAGGCCAATGGCACCGGACCTTGCCCTGGAACCTGCAACTTGTTGGCGTCATCGATCACCCGCATGGCGAGTGCCGGATTGCTCGGCGCCAGGTTGCTGGCGCTGCTGGAAACCGTCGCAAACGCGCCGGCAGATGGCCGTGGATGGAAACACGCATCGTCGACGAAATCCTGGGCGATCAGCGACGAGCCACGGACCTTGCCGTCGGCGTCTCGCACCAGGCTGCCGTTGGCTTGAGCGGGGAACGCGACTTGCGCAACACCGGTCACCACCAGCGGATAGGCGACGCCGGTGACCAGGGTCATCAGCACCAGCAGGCTCAGGGCCGGACGTATCATTGTGGACATTTCAGGATCCTCGAATTCGTTGGGCAAACTTTTGCGGGGTGTCAGGGAGAACTTTCCCCCCTCACCCCAGCCCTCTCCCCCAAGGGGGCGAGGGAGAAAGGGAGCCGATTTATGTGCTTTTCAAAACCTGAGTTCGGCTCGGTATTTCAGGTCGATGTACCTCTCGTAAACACCTCGGTCAGTCCCCTCTCCCACGGGAGAGGGTTAGGGTGAGGGGCTGCGATGTCAGCCTCACACCAGATGCAACGCCGTGAGCAACATGTCGATCGCCTTGATCCCCACAAACGGCACCAGAATCCCGCCCAATCCATAGATCAACAGATTGCGCCGCAGCAACGCCGCCGCACTCGCCGCCTGCACGCGCACACCGCGCAGCGCCAGCGGAATCAGCACGACGATGATCAAGGCATTGAAGACGATGGCCGAGAGGATCGCGCTCTGCGGGCTGGTCAACTGCATGATGTTCAGCACACCCAGTTGCGGATAAATCGAGGCGAACAGTGCCGGCAGGATCGCGAAGTATTTGGCGACGTCGTTGGCGATGGAAAACGTCGTCAGCGCACCACGGGTTACCAGCAATTCCTTGCCGATCTGCACCACATCGAGCAGCTTGGTCGGATCGCTGTCGAGGTCGACCATGTTCGCTGCTTCGCGGGCAGCCTGGGTGCCGTCGTTCATCGCCATGCCGACGTCAGCCTGGGCCAGCGCCGGGGCATCGTTGGCGCCGTCGCCGCACATCGCGACCAGGCGACCGTCGTTTTGCTCATGACGAATGCGCGCGAGTTTTTTCTCCGGGGTGGCTTCGGCGAGGACGTCATCAACGCCTGCTTCAGCGGCGATGGCGGCAGCGGTCAGCGGGTTGTCGCCGGTGACCATCACGGTGCGAATCCCAAGTTTGCGCAGTTCGGCAAAACGCTCGCGAATGCCCGGTTTGACCACGTCCTTGAGGTGGATCGCGCCAAGCAGTTTGCCGTCAGCGCAGACCAGCAACGGCGTGCCGCCGCTCTGGGCGATCTTGTCGATTTCCCGCGACAGGGCCGGAGCCAGATCCGAGCGTTTCTGGCCGAGGAAACTCAGCAGCGAATCCACCGCGCCTTTGCGGTAGACACGGCCCTGATAGTCGACACCGGACAAACGGGTTTCAGCGCTGAACGGCACCGCGGTCAAGGTTTCCGGCGCCGGCTCAGGCTGCGGATGCAGACCGCGCAGGTACTCGACGATGGATTTACCTTCAGCGGTTTCGTCGGCCAGCGAAGCGAACAACGCACCTTCGGCCAGCTCACGACCACTCACACCGGGCGCGGCATACACCGCGCTGCAACGACGGTTGCCGAAAGTGATGGTGCCGGTCTTGTCCAGCAACAGCACATGCACGTCGCCCGCTGCTTCCACCGCACGACCGGATTTGGCGATCACATTGAGGCGCACCAGACGATCCATCCCAGCGATACCGATCGCCGACAGCAGACCGCCAATGGTGGTCGGAATCAGCGTGACCAACAGCGCCACCAGAAACACCAGCGGCAAGCTGCCATTGGCGAAATGGGCGAACGGTTGCAGGGTCACGACCACCAGCAGAAAGATCAGGGTCAGGCCGATCAGCAGGATATCCAGCGCCACTTCGTTCGGGGTTTTCTGGCGTTTGGCGCCTTCGACCAGCGCGATCATACGGTCGAGGGTCGACTCGCCGGGGTTGGCGGTGATCTGCACCAGCAGCCAGTCGGACACCAGTCGCGTGTTGCCGGTAACGGCCGAACGGTCGCCGCCGGACTCACGAATCACCGGCGCCGATTCACCGGTGATCGCCGCTTCGTTGACCGCTGCGATGCCTTCGATGACTTCGCCGTCACCGGGGATCATCTCCCCGGCTTCGACGCGCACCACATCGCCCTTGCGCAGGCTCGTAGCCGGGACTACCTGAAAGCTGCCGTTAGCCTGCTTGCGCCGTGCGCTGAGGCCTTCGCTGCCCGCCTTGAGGCTGTCGGCGCGGGCCTTGCCGCGACCTTCGGCCAAGGCTTCGGCGAAATTGGCGAACAGCACGGTGAACCACAGCCACAAGGCAATTTGCGCCGCGACGAAGGTCGGCACGTCGGCGTCAGGAAGAAAGCACAGCACGGTGGTGAAAATCGCCGTCAGTTCGACCACCAGCATCACCGGCGAACGCTTCAGTTGCCGAGGGTCGAGCTTGACGAAGGCTTGCACCAGCGCCGGCCGCCACAGGGCCGAGATCGCGGTTTTCGGTGCTTCTGCCGACTGGGTCGGCGCTGCAGGTTTTGCAGGAACATGCATATTCATGATGGATTCCTTAGAAGCCCATACTTAAATGTTCGGCGATCGGGCCGAGCGCCAGAGTTGGCAGAAAGGTCAGGCCACCCACCAGCAAAATGGTCACGGTCAACAGGGTCACGAACAGCGGGCCGTGAGTCGGGAAGCTGTTCTGCCCGATCGGTGCGGTTTTCTTCATCGCCAGGCTGCCGGCCAGTGCCAGAACCGGGAGGATGTAACCGAAGCGACCGATCAACATGCCCAGACCCAGCATCAGGTTATGGAACGGTGTGTTGGCACCCAGGCCACCGAACGCCGAACCGTTGTTGGCACTGGCGGAGGTGTAGGCGTAGAGCAACTGGCTGAAACCGTGCGGGCCGGGGTTGCTGATGGTCGCCGCAGCACTGGGAACCGCGGAGGCAATCGCGCCAAGCACCAGCACGCCGACCGGCATCACCAGCAGGGTCACCACCAGCAATTGCACTTCCCGCGCCTGCAGTTTCTTGCCGAGGTATTCCGGGGTTCGCCCGATCATCAAACCGGCGAGAAACACCGCGATCAGCACGTTGAGCAACATGCCGTAGAGGCCGGCACCGACGCCGCCGAAGATCACTTCGCCGACCATCATGTTGACCAGCGCCACCATACCGCTGAGCGGGTTGAGGCTGTCGTGCATGCCGTTGACCGAGCCGTTCGAGGCCGCCGTCGTCGTCACCGACCAGAGCACTGTCGCAGTGGTGCCGAAGCGCGCTTCTTTACCTTCCAGCGGTGCGGTCTGTTCGACGGCGGCGTTGTTCAGGGCCGGGTTCGGCTGATACTCGGCCCACAGCGACGTCGCGCCACCGATCAGGAACAACGCGAGCATGCAGGCGATGATCGCGCGGCTCTGACGCAGGTCTTTGACGTAGTGACCGAAAGTGAACACCAGCGCCACCGGGATCAGAATGATCGAAGCGACTTCGAACAGATTGCTCCACGCGGTCGGGTTCTCGAATGGATGCGCCGAGTTGACGCCGAAGAAACCACCACCGTTGGTGCCCAGTTGCTTGATCGCAATCTGACTGGCGGCAGGGCCGAGCGGGATCACTTGATCGACGCCCTGCATGGTCACTGCATTCACATATTGCGCGAAAGTTTGTGGCACGCCCTGCCAGACCAGATACAGCGCCAGCAACAGGCACAGCGGCAACAGGCCGTAGAGGGTGGCGCGGGTCATGTCGACCCAGAAGTTGCCGAGGGTTTTCGTCGACTTGCGGCCGATGCCACGGCACAACGCAACCAGCACGGCGAGGCCGGTGGCGGCGCTGACGAAGTTCTGCACGGTGAGGCCGACCATCTGGCTCAGGTAGCTGAGGGTCGCTTCACCGCTGTAGGACTGCCAGTTGGTGTTGGTCATGAAACTGACCGCGGTGTTGAACGCTTGGGTCCATTCCTGGCCCGGCAGGTTCTGCGGGTTCAGCGGCAAGTGATCCTGGAACAACAGAATCGCGAAAAGCAGCAGGAAACCGGCGAGGTTAAACGCGAGCAGCGCCAGCGTGTATTTCTGCCAGCTCTGCTCAGCCTGCGGATCGACCCCGGCAATGCGGTAGCAACCGCGCTCGACCGGGCCGAGAACCGGCGTCAGCCAGGTGCGCTGACCTTCCATCACTTTGTAGTAGAAGCGCCCGAGCAGCGGCGCCGGCAGCAAGACCACCGCAAAAAACGCGAGGATCAGCCAATAGTCATAACTGTGCATAGCCGCTCCTAGTTCCGATCCGCGCGCAACAGCGCAACCAACAGATAAATGAACAGCCCCACTGCCAATAGCAGTGACACCCCGTCCAGAACGCTCATGGAAGATCTCCGTGTTACGGCGTATTGCCGCGTGTGGAGGCATTGTCGGAAAGGAGGCTGTAAAGGAACGAGAGCTAGGGGGTTGGCTGTGCATAAAGAAAGCGTAAAGAGTGGGTTTATGCGGGCGTTACAGGAGAAGTCGGGGCGTCTGGGCTGGCCTCTTCGCGAGCAAGCTCGCTCCCACAATTTGAAATGCATTCCCCTGTGGGAGCGAGCTTGCTCGCGAAGACGGCATAACCGCAAACATCGCACCCAACTGGCGCACAAAATGCAGCTATCCCTCGGCGAACATCCCCGATACGACAGCTTTCAACTTATTACGACTTGTTTCACCGCAATGGCACGCCCACTGCACACGCCCTTCCCCGAGCTTTCCAAACCGTTCAGGGAGCAACCGCATGAACACACAACTCAAACCCACACTGGGCACTTTGCACCTGTGGGGCATCGCCGTAGGGCTGGTGATTTCCGGGGAATACTTCGGCTGGAGTTACGGCTGGGGCGTGGCCGGAACACTGGGCTTCCTGGTGACCTCGTTCATGGTCGCGACCATGTACACCTGCTTTATCTTCAGTTTCACCGAACTGACTACCGCCATTCCCCATGCCGGCGGGCCATTTGCCTACAGCCGTCGCGCCTTCGGTGAGAAAGGCGGATTGATTGCCGGTCTGGCGACGCTGATCGAATTCGTCTTTGCGCCACCGGCGATCGCGCTGGCAATTGGCGCGTACCTCAATGTGCAGTTTCCGGCGCTTGATCCGAAACACGCAGCGGTCGGGGCCTACATCGTGTTCATGGGCCTGAACATTCTTGGCGTGAAACTGGCAGCAACCTTCGAGCTGATCGTCTGCGTGCTCGCCGTTGCCGAGTTGCTGGTGTTCATGGGCGTGGTCGCACCAGCGTTCAGCTTCAGCAACTTCGCCCTCAATGGCTGGGCGGGGTCGGATGTGTTTGGCGCACCGGCAATTGCCGGGATGTTCGCGGCCATTCCGTTTGCGATCTGGTTCTTCCTCGCCATTGAAGGCGCGGCGATGGCCGCCGAAGAAGCCAAGGATCCGAAGCGCACGATTCCCAAGGCCTACATCAGCGGCATCCTGACCCTGGTGTTGCTGGCGATGGGCGTGATGTTCTTTGCCGGCGGCGTCGGTGACTGGCGCACCCTGGCCAACATCAACGACCCATTGCCGCAGGCAATGAAAACCGTGGTCGGCGACAACTCCGGCTGGCTGCACATGCTGGTGTGGATCGGCCTGTTCGGTCTGGTCGCCAGTTTCCACGGGATCATTCTCGGCTACTCGCGGCAGTTCTTCGCACTGGCCCGCGCCGGTTACCTGCCGGCCTCGCTGGCGAAACTCTCGCGCTTCCAGACGCCGCATCGCGCCATCATTGTCGGCGGCATCATCGGCATTGCCGCGATTTACAGCGACGGCTTGATCAACCTCGGCGGTATGACCCTCACCGCCGCGATGATCACCATGGCCGTGTTCGGTGCGATCGTGATGTACATCATGAGCATGCTCAGCCTGTTCAAACTGCGTAGATCGGAACCGAATCTGGAGCGTACTTTCCGCGCGCCGTGCTATCCGTTGATTCCAATGATTGCATTGGTGCTGGCGGTGGTTTGTCTGGTGGCGATGGCCTGGTTCAACGCGTTGATCGGCTTGATCTTCCTTGGCTTCATGGCGGTCGGTTTCGGCTACTTCCTGCTGACCGGGCAACTGCGTGCCGACGCACCGGCCGATGCAATGCTGACAGGTCACTAAGCGAATTCGAGTGTATCGGGTACAAGCGGCCTAGAATGGAACCACTGCGAAGTCGTTTCGCTCAAAGGTGGTATGCAGCATCCCGTGGCGAAATCCTCGTCCGTCGAGCTGCCATTAAGGAGAGCCGTTATGCCCTGGTATGCCTGGTTGATTCTGGTCGTTGCGATCGGCTCGATTGTTGGCGGATTGATGATGTTGCGCGACACCGCCAACAAGGTCGAACTGACCGATGAAGAACGCAAGCGCGTCGCACAGCGCAATGCCGAAGCGGATGCCAAGGACGCACAGGACCGCTGATACCCACCCCGCTGCAATGGCGGGGTTGGTTTTTCCAGCGCAATCAGACCTAACAGCTCGCCTTTTTAGATTTTAGAAGTACAGTCACCATTTAATCTTCCGTGGTTAAGATGGCAGCATCGTCGCGGAGAGCTCCACATGCGTTACTCGCCAGATCATAAAGCCCAGACCCATCAGCGCATCATCAAGGAAGCCTCGGCGCGCTTTCGCAAGGACGGTATCGGTGCGACCGGCCTGCAACCGTTGATGAAAGCGCTGGGTCTGACCCATGGCGGTTTCTATTCACATTTCAAATCCAAGGACGAGTTGGTTGAGAAGGCCCTGCAAGAGGCCGGCGATCAGGTCGCAGGCTTGTGCGAAGCGTTGTTCGCCCAGGAAAAACCGCTGGAAGCCTTCATCGATACGTATCTCTCCGAGTGGCACCAGACCTCTCCGCATGAAGGCTGCCCGCTGCTGACCATTTCTTCGGAACTGGGATTGCGCGGACAACCGAGCCCGACCAGCGATCTTGTGCTCAAGGCGCGTCTGGATCAGATCCAGAACACCCTCGAAGGCGAGAACGCGGCCGAGCGCAGCATCGTCATCATGGCAACACTGGCGGGCGCACTCCTGCTCTCACGCAGCGTCGCAGATGCCGGGTTTGCCCAACAGATCCTCGACGTCACCCGCGAACACCTCAAGCGCTCCGAAGACTAAGCCTGCCAGCGCTTGAAAAGCACGCTGGCATTGACCCCACCGAAACCGAAGCCGTTGGACAGCGCGTATTCGATCGGCATTGACCGCGCCTGACCGTGGACGATGTCCACGCCTTCGCTGGACGGGTCGGGATTGTCCAGGTTGAGGGTTGGCGGGACGGTCTGGTCGCGGATAGCCAGCAGCGTGAAGATGGCTTCAAGGCCACCGGCAGCTCCCAATAAATGGCCGGTGGCGGACTTGGTCGAAGTCACGGCGATTTTGTTCTGTGCTCCAAACACCGACTTGATCGCAGCCAATTCACCCAGGTCGCCAACCGGCGTCGAGGTCGCATGCGCATTCAGATGCTGCACCTGATCCGGCGTGATACCGGCCTGAGCCAGCGCCAACGTCATGGCTCGTCGTGCACCACTTCCGTCCTCCGGCCCGGCGGTCAGGTGATAGGCATCGGCGCTGGTGCCGTAGCCGACCAGTTCAGCCAATGGTTTGGCACCACGGGCCAATGCGTGATCCAGCGATTCGATCACCAGCAACCCGGCACCCTCGCCCATCACAAAACCGTCACGCCCGCTGTCGAACGGACGCGAAGCACGCTCGGGCGTGTCGTTGTAGCCACTGGAGAGCGCCCGCGCCGCTGCAAATCCGGCAAGGCTCACGCGGTCGATGCATGCTTCCGCACCGCCGCACACGGCAATGTCGGCCTCACCGGCACGAATCAGCCGAGCGGCGTCACCGATCGCCTGTACGCCAGCGGCACACGCGGTGACCGGCGCACCTAGCGGGCCCTTCAGACCGTGCTGGATCGAGACATGGCCCGCCGCGAGGTTGACCAGAAACGAAGGGATAGTGAACGGCGACAAGCGACGCGGACCACGGCTGTCGGTGGTGCGTACAGCATCGGCGATTGCACCGAAGCCGCCGACACCGGAGCCAATGATGGTCGCCGTACGTTCCTGAGCACGGGGATCGGTCGGATACCAGCCTGCCTGCTCAAGCGCCTGACGAGCGGCCTCCATTGCAAACAGAATGAAACGATCCATTTTCTTCTGCTCTTTGGGTGACGTAGCCCGATCCGGATCAAAACCGGCTTCGGCGTCCTCTTCCATTGTCGGCACCGCGCCGCCGACCCGCGCCGGCAGATCCGCAACGACCGCCTCCGGAAGGTTTCGCAATCCCGAACGCCCGGCCAGCAAACGCTGCCAGACGATTTCGACATCACTGCCCAGAGGCGACACCAGGCCCATACCCGTGACAACTACTCGACGCTGATCCATATCGGGTTGACCTCTCACGACTCAAAAGTCATTTACTTGTATCGGCTGGCCGCCGAGCTGTGCGACAGATTGGGTGCCATCACATGACGTGCAGCAACGAAGGCTTGCCATTCACCGGCATCGGGCAGCGAAGGAATCGTCACGAGTTCGCCCTGGTCCAGACCCGACAGCGCCGCATCCACCATCTCGCCCGCCTCCATGACCATCTCCGCCGGAATACCGCTGGCATCAAAACCGGAACGCGCCCAGATTTCGGTGCGGGTCACACCCGGCAATACCGCTTGTACCTTGACCCCGGTGCCTTCGAGTTCCGTATTCAGCGATTGAGTGAGGCTCAACACATAGGCCTTGCTGGCACTGTAGGTGGCATTGAAGCGCTCGGGGAACAAGGCGACCACTGACGCGATATTGATGATCGTGCCGCGCCCGGCGCTGGTGAACGCGGCTGCCGCTGCGGCAGCCAGGCGGGTGAGGGTTGTGACATTCAACTGAATCAGTTGCTCCAGCACTTCGGGATCGGCGTTTGCCAGAAGACCATTGACCGCCACCCCCGCATTGTTGACCAACAGGCTGATGCCGGAGTCGCTGCGCAGGCGCTGCTCAAGCTTGAGCACTTCATCCTTTTGCGTCAGATCGGCTTTCAGCACCTCAACCATAACGCCATGCGCGTCTCGCAATTTGCTGGCAGCAGACTCCAGGCGCTCCTGATCGCGAGCCACCAGCAACAGATCAAAACCACGTGCCGCCAACCGATCGGCATACACCGCTCCAATGCCGGAAGATGCGCCCGTGACAAGCGCCGTACCTTGGGATTTCGGGAAATTCATGACGATACTCCTGGAGTGCATAAGTATTGATGCGACCGCTCAAAAGCTGGGAGGCTTCAGTGGTGACTGAAATTATTATAGGCATAATCCGAAAGCAATATGATAGCCGTAATTTTTCATTATCCGACGGAAAGGCAATCGCCGTCCTGCGACGCTCTCAGGAATCAGAAAGCAAAAAGGGCCGGTCAATGACCGGCCCCTTGGCGTTGAACAATCAGCTTAGTTCACTTCCAGCTTGTCGCGATTGCGATCCAGAATCGCTTTGCCGATGCCCTTCACTTCGAGCAACTCATCCACGGATGCAAACGGCCCGTTTATTTCACGATATGCAACAATCGCCTTGGACTTGGCCTCTCCAACGCCCGCCAGCTCTTTTTGAAGGGTGGCGGCATCAGCCCCGTTGAGATCGACTTTCTGGACGTCGGAAGTGGCTGACGAATCCATCACCAGAGGGGCCTTGCTCGTATCGGACGGCGCCACAGGCGCAGCGATTGCAGCAATCGAGGCGCTGGTAAGCAGGGCAAAAATCAGGGAGTAGAAATAACCGGTACGCATAAGTGACGCTCCATCATCAATTGAGAAAGCAGCTTTCCGAAGCTGCTCCTCAAACATAGGCGATGATCGGGACAAGTCAAAAATGCGTCCGTTACAGGATGTGAAACAATCAGGGCTCGAGGCGGCGCTGCTGGTGGATCCAGTCGACGATCTCGCCGTCGGGGGTGTAGCCGCTGACGGTTTCACACAGGAGCTGACGGACGCGGTCGTAATCGTCTTGCTCAACAGCGACCAGCAAAGCTCTCAATCGGGCCTTGAGTACATCCCAAGGCAGATGATCTTCATTGGCGCTCATGATCATCGGATGTTGTGTTGCAGCAACGTTATCGCCAATCAGCAGCTCTTCATAAAGCTTCTCACCGGGACGCAACCCGGTAAATTCGATGGAGATATCTCCTTGCAGATTCCTTTCCGAACGAACACTCAAACCAGACAGATGGATCATCTTCTCTGCCAGCTCTACAATTTTTACCGGCTCGCCCATATCCAGAACGAACACATCACCACCCTGCCCCATGGAACCTGCCTGAATAACCAACTGCGCGGCTTCGGGAATGGTCATGAAATAGCGGGTGATTTTGGGGTGGGTGACCGTTAACGGGCCACCGGATTTGATCTGGCTGTGGAACAGTGGAATCACCGAGCCAGAAGAACCCAACACGTTACCGAAGCGCACCATAGTGAAGCGAGTCTTGTTGACCCGGGATACGTTGGCATTGTCACCAAACAACACCGGAGCGATTTCACGACTGAGGGCTTGCAAAGTCAACTCGGCCAAGCGCTTGGTGCTACCCATTACATTGGTCGGGCGGACAGCCTTATCAGTAGAGATCAACACAAAGTTGGACACGCCTGACTGCAATGCAGCCTGAGCAGTGTTGAGCGTGCCAATGACGTTGTTAAGCACACCCTCGGCAATATTGTGTTCGACCATGGGCACGTGCTTGTAGGCAGCAGCGTGATAAACCGTGTCGACACCCCAGGTCTTCATAACATCAAGAAGCTTGTCCTGATGCCGGATGGAGCCCAGGATCGGCAGCAAGCGCACGGCAACTGACGCCCTGCCGCTACGCTGCTCCAGCTCCGCCAAGATGCTGTAGAGATTGAACTCGCTGTGCTCGAACAGCAAAAGCGTAGTGGGTTCCAGTGCAAAAATTTGCCGACACAGTTCTGCGCCAATCGACCCGCCAGCGCCAGTGACCATCACTGTCTTGCCCTTAATACAGCGCTCAAGCAAATCGGGTTGAGCAGGAACGGAGTCACGGCCAAGCAGGTCGGCAATATCGACCTCTTGGATGTCTTCTACCTTAACTCGTCCGCTGGCTAGATCAGTGAAGTTGGGCACGCTTCGAATATGAAGCGGGAAACGCTCCAGGATGGTGAGAATTTCACGGCGTCGGGCCCGGGTTGACGACGGCAGCGCCAGAAGAATTTCCTGCGCACCGGATTCGTCGATCATCTGCTGGATGTGTTTGGGTTTGTAGACTTGCAATCCCGCAATCACTCGGTCAGCAATGCTCGCATCATCGTCGATAAAGGCGACAGGCCTCAACGTTCGGCCCATGCGCAACGCTGCGACCAATTGGTTGCCTGCTACGCCTGCGCCGTAGATGGCGACTTTAGTAAGCCCATCATCCCTGTTTGTGAACGGTACATGCTGTGCAGCAGTGAACCAATCCCCCATGAAGTATTGCCGCATGCATAGGCGCAGCCCTCCAATGATGACGAGGCTGAGCCACCAGTAATTGAAAATGATCGAGCGCGGGACGACTGTCTCATGGTTGCTGTACCAGTAGACCACAAGCGCCAGGATCAACGACGACAGGCTCACAGCCTTGACAATGGCCAGCAGGGCATCATTGCCAAAGTAGCGCATGACGGCTCGATACATGCCAAAACGGATGAAAAGAGGGATCGCAATAAGCGGCGCACTGATGAATAGCCAAAAGTGAGCTTTCAGCGGGTTATACATATCATCTATGCCCAGGCGCACGATAAAGGCGAGCCATAACGCGCCCCATACCAAGACCACATCGGTGGCGACCTGGAGCAGCCTTTTTTGCCGGCGAGGCAAACCCAGTAAAACTCTGCGCACTTTATCCATTCAGCCTGTTGAGCACGTAGCCCCCTCCTGTAAGCAGTCGTCAAGAAGCATTGTAACCCCAATGACAACAGGATCACCCGACACTTCCACAGCGAGGACTTGGCATTTACAGCGCGAGTCGACGAATTGTGTTCAAAAAACCATGAACCATCATCGCAGTGCTGATCATAGGGGGCTGCTGAAGCCCTGACACCCTGCGACAAGGAAATTCTTGGGCGTGCGCCCCACAGCGTGGGATGATAAGCTAAGTCTCTTGAATGCGTCAGGAAGAAATAGCGCTTGAAGGGCATGCCAAGTGCGTTTGTACAGGTTTTTTGAATAGCTCACATCGCCCACAATGACGCGACTAGGGGGAGCACGCCTGCATGAAAGAACAGCAGAAAGAGGCCGCGCTCACCCTTTACGCAGAGCTTGGCTCCCGCGATAACCAGGAATCTGGGTGTTAACGGGATGAAAAAGTAACTCCATCCTCAGACAATATTACAATCTTTGACTGTATTGAAACCCCGGTGATTTGAATGCTCAACAACTCAATAAATGCTGCCTTGACGGACATAGGGGCGGCGGTAAAACGCTATTCCCTCGTTGGCATGCTTGGATGGCAAGATGTTCGCCAACGCTATAGACGCTCTGCCGTCGGACCGTTTTGGCTGACCATCAGCATGGGTGTCATGATTGGCACAATTGGCTTGGTATTCGGCAAGATTTTCAACACCCCGATGAAAGAGTTCCTGCCTTTTCTTGCTGTCGGCATGATTCTCTGGAGCTTCATTGCCACATGCCTGCAAGAGGGATGCACCAGTCTTATAGCTGCAGAAAGTATTATCAAACAACTGCCCATTCCGTTGTTTGTCCACATTCTGCGCACACTGTGGCGCAACACATTGATCCTCGCGCATAACATTGTGATCTTCCCCCTGGTGCTGCTGGCTGTACAAAAGCCGCTGGGCTTTGAAGCACTGTTAAGCATTCCTGGCATGGTTTTACTGGCGCTGAACCTGGCTTGGGTCAGTCTGATTCTGAGCGTATTCTGCGCACGATACCGCGACCTCCCGCAAATCATCGCCAGCATTTTGCAAATCGCCTTTTATCTCACGCCAATCATGTGGCTGCCGAGCCTGATTTCCGGCCGATCCGGCACCTATTTGCTGGATTTCAACCCCATCTACCACCTCATCCAAATTGTCAGGGCTCCTTTACTCGGACAAGATGTCAGCTCTACTAGCTGGCTGGTTGCGGGTGCCATGGCTCTGCTTGGCTGGTGCATAGCGATCATAATCTATGGCCACTACAAACGCCGCATTGCATACTGGATCTAAGAAGAAAACATTATGGCTTCTATTGAATTTCATAACGCGTGCGTTGATTTCCCCATTTACAATACAAACGCACGCTCGCTAAAAAAGCGACTTATTGAAGTTGCAACCGGTGGAAAAATCAACACCAACGAAAAAGGAAAAGTTACCGTAAGAGCACTGGAAAATCTTACTTTCTCTCTAAATGACGGGGACCGAATTGGATTACTCGGTCATAACGGTGCAGGGAAAAGTACGCTGCTCAGACTGCTGAGCGGCGTGTACGCCCCCTCATCCGGCACCGCTAAAATCAACGGGGAGGTCGCTTCCCTAATTGATATTTCCCTCGGAATAGACCCCGAAGCAACCGGCAGAGAAAACATCTTCATCCGAGGCATTCTTCTCGGAATGACGAAAAGCGATATTTCAACAAAACTCGAGGAAATTATTGAGTTTTCGGAACTTGGCGACTTCATCGATATGCCAGTGCGAACTTACTCGTCAGGCATGCATCTGCGCCTAGCCTTTGCGGTATCAACTACGATCAGACCAGAAATTCTTATTATGGATGAATGGCTATCTGTTGGCGACGAAGGCTTTAAGCACAAAGCAGAAATGCGGATGAACGAGTTAGTCAAAGCCACCAATATTTTGGTGATAGCCAGCCACTCCCGCGAACTTATTATGCATGCCTGCAACCGAGTCATCTGGCTGGAACATGGAAAGGTAAAATTGGATGCGGACCCCGCAACAGTCACTCGAGCTTACTTCGGCGAATAATTTTTCCGAAGGTGCCCATCCTTCTGATGAGCCGATAAGGCCCATTACCAATTAAGTAAGCAATTTTTGGGAGCGGGAGGAGAAGCACATAAAAGTTACAGCATAGAAGCCTGCAACTGATGTAATTCTTGCGGGCTTTTGAACGGAGAACGGTGACCTTTATTGCCAGGTGACCGCGCACTTCATGATGCTATATTGCGGGATTATCAGAAAAACAATCAACACCACACGCCCTCCCCTCTCCTCGCAAAACATGGCACCACCCGCTTGTCACGAGAAATTTCCCTGGAAGTGGAAACCCGAATCGCCCACCTTGAGGGGGAGAAAGGATTACGGACGGACGTCACCTGAAAAACGGACGATGTAGTGGTCAACTAATCCCGGACACGACGTTAAGTTTTTCTTCGGCCCGAGCTGGCGCCAACCCACCGTTGAATTGATGGGGTCGAATCCAGTTGTACCGATGCATCAAGAAGTGGCTGATATCGCGCTGGGCTTCTTGAGC
>NZ_UTHA01000201.1 GCF_900582195.1 Pseudomonas viridiflava | reverse complement strand
TCTTTGGCTCAGTTTCGGATTTTAAATATTTCCTGAATGATAGCGTCTTTCTTCTGCCGACGGTACTGAAAGACGGCTTGGAGCGAGTTGTTGATCCGTCATTGTTTTACGAGGTGTTCTTCGTTGGTCAAGATAAGCGGGATACCTCAAATATATTCAATAAGGGTTTTTACAAAAATGACGACTTTTTCGAAATGCTATTTTCCATGGGATCTTTGGTAAATGATGCCCTTTCCTCTGCAAGGATCGAAGAGATTCGTGGAGTTATAAAGTCCAAGCGTCAGAGGATAGCGGTACTTAAAAAGAACTCGGAACGGATAAGAATTGACCCTGAGATTGGCGCAATAGCTTTGGCGAATTCAAGTGCGGGTTCGTTTGAAGCACGAAAAAAATACATTAGTGGCATATATGTAGATTTGACTGATTTGAGCAAAAAAAGGACGCGAGAGTTAAATCGTGTCAATAAGCTTGAGGCGCTTGTGTCAGAATTGCTCTCGTTAAATAGAAGTCTTGATGAAGGGTTGGTCATATGCGCAGATTGTGGTAGTGAAAGAATACTTTATAAGGCGAAAGATGTAGAGTTTGATGTTAGCAATAAAACTGTTAAGGATTCGATATTGAGTTCGATTAGACATACTATTCAAGATAAGCAGAGAATTATCTCTGAGCTCGGTATGCAGGTGGAGAATAAGCAAGTTCTTCTTAGTCAGGAGATAAAGAAGTCCCCACCTACCTTTCGGGACTTTGTGCTGTTTAGCGAAGGTCTGGATGATGCGAAAAAATATGACGAAGAAATTTCAGAGCTTTTAAAGGAAATTAGGTATTTGGAATTTCAGTTGGAGCGTGGTAGTACAATAAGTGATGCTGAAAAAGCTAGGCGAAGTAATGTGTTGCTTGGTATATATGATGGGATGAATCGTTATTATAAAATGTTAGATCCTAGCGGTCGGCTAGAGTTTGGTGCGCTTTTTACTAAAAAAGGAGAGACTTATTCTGGGAGTGAAGAGCAAGAGTTTTTCTTCTGCAAGGTTTTGGCTTTGAGAGATTTTTTAAATCACGATTTTCCTATCGTGATTGATTCTTTTCGAGATGGGGAGATTTCTACTGCGAAAGAAGAAATCATGCTTTCTATTTTGAGTGGTTTTGATAATCAGGTAATTCTAAGTTCGACTTTAAAGTCTGAAGAGTATATTAAGGATAAGTATAAGAAGACGGGTAGTGTTAATCCAATAGATTATAGTGCGCATAAGGATTCAGCAATTTTGGGTGCTGAATATGTTGAGGCATTTCGTAAAATGTTGACCGATTTCAATGTTGGGATAGTGTTCGAGTAATTTGGCGGTAGTAGGATGAGAGAAGTAATGGGGGGTTGCCGGACGTTAGTTGTTTTTCCTGCAGGATTATGGGGGCGTTTCGGAGTTGCCTGTATACAATTGAATAATCTCATCAATCTCCCCCGACATTTTCATCCGCAACAACGTGCGCAATATCCGCTGCACCGGCACCTTCGGGTCATTCCGCACATAGCAGCCGACCTTTTGCTCCTGCAACACGGCGACACCCTGCAGTTGCTGCTCAGGCATCAAGCGCTGGTTAAACCAATCCAGCGTCCACTGATTACTCACCGCATAGCGATAGCGCCCGGCCAGCAGTTTCTCCAGCACCTGCTCCTGATTGCGCGCATCTTCACGTTGCAGCCGATCAGCATCAAACAATGGTTGCAGGGTCGAGTAGGTGTAGCCCAGAACGGTGCCGATGGATTGGCGGGACAGGTGCGCGGGGTCTGCGCTGGCAGATTGATCCTTGCGGCTGATCAATAGATCGCGCTGGAAGAACAACGGCAGACTCCAGATGTAGTCCCCCGACTGATTCGGCAGCCATGACTGTGCGGCATAGCAGCGCACATCTATTTCGCCGTGTTCCATCGCCGTCTGCACACGAGCGCGGGGCAGCACGTGAAACTCGGCCGGTACGCCAACCTGCGTGGCCAGGCTGAGCATCAGGTCGTAGAGAATGCCTTGCGTGGGTCGGCCGCGTTCGTATTGCGCCATCGGCATCGCCCAACTGTCGGGCATGGCGAAGCGCAGCGGGGGTTGCGCTGCCGTCACGTTCAGGCTGATTCCCAGCAACGCCCCCACGGTCCACCGCATAAACGCTCCGGTAATTCCCGATCCCGAGCTGATAAAAGCCTCTGCTGATGCAGCTTAGCCATATTAGACGAGGACACCGGATGCAATTTTGCCCTTGCTCCGCTAGCATTAGCCGCTTCTGCTTCCTTCGCTGCGACGGTTTTCGATGAGTTATCAGGTTCTTGCACGTAAATGGCGTCCGCGCTCGTTCCGCGAAATGGTCGGCCAGACCCATGTGCTCAAGGCTCTGATCAATGCCTTGGACAGCCAGCGGCTGCACCACGCGTACCTGTTCACCGGTACGCGTGGGGTGGGTAAAACCACGATTGCGCGGATCATTGCCAAATGCCTGAACTGTGAGACAGGTATCACTTCCAGCCCGTGTGGCGAGTGCTCGGTGTGCCGGGAAATCGACGAAGGTCGTTTCGTCGACCTGATCGAGATCGACGCCGCGAGCCGCACCAAGGTCGAAGACACCCGCGAGCTGCTCGACAACGTGCAGTACGCGCCGAGCCGTGGGCGTTTCAAGGTCTACCTGATCGACGAAGTGCACATGCTTTCCAGCCATTCCTTCAATGCGCTGCTGAAAACCCTCGAAGAGCCGCCGCCGTACGTCAAGTTCATCCTCGCGACCACTGACCCGCAGAAACTTCCGGCAACGATTTTGTCGCGCTGCCTGCAGTTCTCGCTGAAGAACATGACGCCGGAGCGCGTGGTCGAGCATTTGACCCACGTACTGACCGCCGAAAACGTGCCGTTCGAAGACGATGCACTGTGGCTGCTCGGTCGCGCCGCTGACGGTTCGATGCGTGACGCCATGAGCCTGACCGATCAGGCCATCGCTTTTGGTGAAGGCAAGGTTCTGGCCACCGACGTGCGGGCGATGCTCGGCACGCTGGATCATGGTCAGGTCTATGATGTCCTGCATTCGTTGATCGAGGGCGATGCCAAAGCGTTGCTCGAAGCCGTGCGTCACCTGGCCGAGCAAGGCCCGGACTGGAACGGCGTGCTCTCGGAAATTCTCAACGTGCTGCACCGCGTGGCCATCGCTCAGGCGTTACCGGAAGGTGTCGACAATGGCCATGGCGACCGCGATCGCGTGTTGGCACTGGCGCAGGCCTTGCCGGCCGAAGACGTGCAGTTCTATTACCAGATGGGCCTGATCGGCCGCCGCGATTTGCCGCTGGCGCCGGATCCGCGCGGTGGCTTCGAAATGGTCTTGCTGCGGATGCTCGCCTTCCGGCCGGCAGATACCGCGGACGCCCCGAGGCAACCGCTAAAGCCAGTGGGGATCAGCCAGGCCACAGTTGATTCCGCAAACTCAGTGGCTGCCGCGCCTAAACCTGCGCCGGTAGTCGCTGCGGCTGTTGTGCCGACGTCTGCTGCAGCGCCTGCGCCAGTGGCTGCACCTGCACCGGCTCCCGAGCCTGTGCCGGTTGCGCCGGTTGCCGAGCCAGAACCTGAACCCGCGCCGGTCGTCGCCGAAGCAGTCGTCGACCTGCCGTGGAATGACCCGGTAGAGCCCGAGGCCGAACCCGAGCCTGCGCAGCAACCCGCCGTCGAGCCGGTGCTGGAAACCACCGCCGAGCAACCCGAGTTGCCGCCGATGCCGCTGCCGACCCCGGACAGCGTCGTTCCGGAGGCTCCAGAATGGGCCGCCGCGCCGATTCCCGAGCCGTCGGTCGCCGACGTCGATGCCGCTACCCCGGGCATGGACCTGGATGACGAGCCGCCGCTGGACGAGGATTACATTGAGCCGGACATGGACTCGGCCTACAGCTACCTCGACGAACTGGCTAGCGAACACGCCGCCGAGCCTGCCCCGGAACCCGAGCCAGAGCCTGCTGCTGCACCGGCAACAGGTCTGGCGTTGCAATGGCTGGAGCTGTTCCCGAAACTGCCGATTTCCGGCATGACCGGCAGCATTGCCGCCAACTGCACATTGATCGCGGTCGATGGCGACCATTGGCTGATGCACCTTGACCCGGCGCACAGCGCGCTGTTCAACGCCACGCAACAGCGGCGTCTCAACGATGCGTTGAACCAGTTCCACGGTCGCACGCTGAGCCTGACCATCGAGCTGATCAAGCCCGAGCAGGAAACCCCGGCCCAGGCTGCCTCTCGTCGGCGCGCCAACCGTCAACGCGAAGCGGAAGAGTCGATCCATGGCGATCCGTTCATCCAGCAGATGGTTCAGCAGTTCGGCGCGGTGGTGCGACACGATACTATTGAACCTGTCGACGCCTTGGTCGCCCAAGGCTAATAACTGAAGGTGCCCGGCCGCGCTGGCCGGGCGCTGTTTTGATCCAAGTACTTTGAGGTGATTCCCATGATGAAAGGTGGCATGGCCGGCCTGATGAAGCAGGCGCAGCAGATGCAGGAAAAAATGGCCAAGATGCAGGAAGAACTGGCCAACGCCGAAGTCACCGGTAAGGCCGGCGGCGATATGGTCACCGTGGTGATGACCGGTCGTCACGACGTCAAAAGCGTGAGCATCGACCCGAGCCTGGTCGAAGGCATGAGCGAAGATGACAAAGAGATGCTGGAAGCGGTTATCGCCTCTGCCGTCAATGACGCTGTGCGCAAGATCGAAAAGAACAGCCAGGACAAAATGGGCAACATGACCGCCGGCATGAACCTGCCAGCGGGTATGAAACTGCCATTCTGATTCGCCATTCGGCGGCAGATGGGCTACACAAAATGCCAGGCATTGCGCCTGGCATTTTTGTTTCTGACTCTTGGAGGTGCGTGTCTTTGAGGTCGCCTTCGCGAGCAAGCTCGCTCCCACATTTGGAATGCATTCCCCTGTGG
>NZ_UTHA01000205.1 GCF_900582195.1 Pseudomonas viridiflava | reverse complement strand
ATCTTGATCTATTGCAAATCTCCGACTAGTTTCTATTCCTGACAGCGCTGACAGGAATACACCCTGCAACGCCGTACATCAATAAAACATCTAGAACCGACACAAGTCGGTCAATGCCTGCGAGGAACTCGGAATGTCTCTGTTGATCCGTGGCGCCACCGTTGTTACCCATGATGAAAGTTATCGCGCCGACGTCTATTGCGCCGACGGCGTGATCAAAGCCATCGGTGAAAACCTTGATATTCCCGCCGGCGCCGAAGTGCTCGACGGCAGCGGTCAATACCTGATGCCCGGCGGCATCGATCCGCACACCCACATGCAACTCCCCTTCATGGGCACCGTCGCCAGCGAAGATTTTTACAGCGGCACGGCGGCAGGTCTGGCCGGCGGCACGACGTCGATCATCGATTTCGTGATTCCCAATCCACAACAGTCGTTGATGGAGGCGTTTCATCAGTGGCGCGGCTGGGCGGAAAAATCCGCCTCCGATTACGGCTTCCATGTCGCAATCACCTGGTGGAGCGAGCAGGTTCGCGAGGAGATGGCCGAACTGGTCAGCCATCACGGCATCAACAGTTTCAAGCATTTCATGGCGTACAAGAACGCGATCATGGCCGCCGACGACACGCTGGTGGCGAGTTTCGAGCGCTGCCTGGAACTCGGTGCGGTGCCGACCGTGCATGCGGAAAACGGCGAACTGGTCTATCACCTGCAACGCAAGTTGATGGCCCAAGGCATTACCGGGCCGGAGGCGCACCCGCTGTCACGTCCCTCACAAGTCGAAGGTGAAGCCGCGAGCCGGGCGATTCGTATCGCTGAAACCATCGGCACGCCGTTGTACCTGGTGCACGTTTCGACCAAGGAAGCCCTCGACGAAATCACCTATGCGCGCAGCAAGGGCCAACCGGTTTATGGCGAAGTGCTCGCCGGGCATTTACTGCTTGACGACAGCGTTTACCAACACCCGGACTGGCAGACCGCTGCCGGTTACGTGATGAGCCCGCCGTTCCGCCCGCGTGGTCATCAAGAGGCGCTGTGGCACGGCCTGCAGAATGGCAATCTGCACACCACCGCCACCGACCACTGCTGCTTTTGCGCCGAGCAAAAAGCCGCCGGGCGCGATGACTTCAGCAAGATTCCCAACGGCACCGCCGGTATCGAAGATCGCATGGCGGTGTTGTGGGATGAAGGCGTCAACAGTGGACGTTTGTCGATGCAGGATTTCGTCGCCCTCACCTCCACCAACACCGCGAAGATCTTCAACGTCTATCCGCGCAAAGGTGCGATTCGCGTCGGCGCCGATGCCGACCTGGTGCTGTGGGATCCGCAAGGCACCCGCACCATTTCCGCCAAGACCCACCATCAGCAGGTGGACTTCAACATCTTCGAAGGCAAGACCGTGCGCGGCGTGCCCAGCCATACCGTCAGCCAGGGCCGGGTGGTCTGGGCCGATGGCGACCTGCGTGCCGAGCGTGGCGCCGGGCGGTATATCGAACGGCCGGCGTACCCGGCGGTGTTTGATTTGCTGAGCAAGCGGGCTGAGCAACATAAGCCAGTTGCTGTGAAACGCTGAAATCCAGGCCTTCGTCCTTCGCGAGCAAGCTCGCTCCCACAGGGAAATGCATTCCAAATGTGGGAGCGAGCTTGCTCGCGAAGAGGCCATCCCGAACGACACAAAAACCACTGCCCATCAGAGGCAGAGAACCTCAATAACCGTGAGGCACAAAACCGTGATCGAGACCCTGAACCATCTCCCCCACCCGCACGAAAGCGCGGCCGCCCTCGCCGGGCACTTCACCGATCTGGCGCCGCCGCTCAACGATCGGCAGGCGCATCTGGAAGCCTCGCGCTGCCTGTATTGCTATGACGCGCCATGCGTCAATGCGTGCCCGAGCGAGATCGACATCCCGTCGTTCATCCGCAACATTCATCAGGACAACGTCCCCGGCGCGGCACAGAAAATTCTCTCGGCGAACATCCTTGGCGGCAGTTGCGCCCGAGTCTGTCCGACAGAAATCCTTTGCCAGCAAGCCTGCGTGCGCAACAACGCTCAGGAATGCGCGCCGGTGCTGATCGGCCTGCTGCAACGCTACGCCGTCGATAACGCGCACTTCACCGAGCACCCGTTCCAACGTGCCGCCACTACCGGTAAACGCATTGCCGTGGTAGGTGCCGGGCCGGCCGGTTTGTCCTGCGCGCATCGCAGTGCCATGCACGGTCACGACGTGGTGATTTTCGAAGCACGGGAGAAGGCTGGCGGTCTCAACGAATACGGGATCGCCAAGTACAAACTGGTCGACGACTACGCGCAAAAGGAACTGGATTTTCTCCTGCAGATTGGCGGCATCGAGATTCGTCACGGGCAGAAGCTTGGTGAGAATCTGACGCTGAGCGAACTGCATCAACAGTTCGACGCGGTGTTCCTCGGCCTCGGCCTCAACGCCAGCAAACAACTCGGCCTACCCCACGAAGATGCCCCAGGCCTGCTAGCCGCCACTGATTACATCCGCGAATTGCGCCAGGCCGATGACCTCACGCAACTGCCGCTGGCCGAGCGCTGCATCGTGCTCGGCGCCGGTAACACGGCGATCGACATGGCCGTGCAAATGGCCCGCCTCGGTGCCCGTGATGTGAATCTGGTGTATCGCCGTGGTGCCGCCGACATGGGCGCAACCGGTCACGAACAAGACATCGCCAAAGCTAATCAGGTACGCCTGCTGACCTGGGCGCAACCGGAAGAGGTACTGCTCGACGCTCAGGGCCATGTGCGCGGCATGCGTTTCGCCCGCACCGATCTGGTCGACGGTCGCCTGCAAACCACCGGCGAGACCTTCGAACTGGCCGCCGACGCGATCTTCAAGGCCATCGGCCAGTCCTTCGACAGCAGCGCGCTCGCCGACCCGCTGGCCCGCGAACTCAAGCGTCAGGGCGAACGGATTCAGGTCGACGAAAACCTGCGCACCAGCATCCCCGGTGTATATGCCGGTGGCGATTGCACCAGCCTCGATCAAGACCTCACCGTGCAAGCCGTGCAGCACGGCAAACGCGCCGCCGAGGCAATCAACGTTCAACTGATGCTTAACGTGGAGGCTGCGTAAATGGCCGATCTGTCGATTGTCTTCGCTGGCATCAAAGCGCCGAATCCGTTCTGGCTGGCCTCTGCGCCGCCGACTGACAAGGCTTACAACGTGGTCCGTGCCTTTGAAGCGGGCTGGGGTGGCGTGGTCTGGAAAACCCTCGGTGAGGACCCGGCGGCGGTCAACGTGTCGTCGCGTTACTCAGCGCATTACGGCAATAACCGTGAAGTGTTGGGCATCAACAATATCGAGCTGATCACCGACCGTTCGCTGGAGATCAACCTGCGCGAAATCACTCAGGTGAAGAAGGACTGGCCGGATCGCGCGCTGATCGTTTCGCTGATGGTGCCGTGCGTCGAGGAGTCGTGGAAACACATTCTGCCGCTGGTCGAAGCAACGGGCGCTGACGGTATCGAACTGAATTTCGGCTGCCCCCACGGCATGCCCGAGCGCGGCATGGGTGCGGCGGTTGGTCAGGTGCCGGAATACGTCGAGCAGGTCACGCGCTGGTGCAAGACCTATTGCTCGCTGCCGGTGATCGTCAAGCTGACGCCGAACATCACCGACATCCGCGTCGCCGCCCGCGCGGCCCATCGCGGTGGTGCTGATGCGGTGTCGCTGATCAATACGATCAACTCGATTACCAGCGTTGATCTGGAGCACATGGTCGCCCTGCCCACCGTCGGCAGCAAAAGCACCCACGGCGGTTACTGTGGCTCGGCGGTGAAGCCGATTGCGCTGAACATGGTCGCCGAAATCGCCCGCGATCCAGAGACGCAGGGCCTGCCGATCTGCGGCATTGGCGGCATCGGCAGTTGGCGCGATGCCGCGGAATTCATGGCGCTGGGCAGCGGCGCGGTGCAGGTGTGCACGGCGGCGATGCTGCATGGTTTCAGAATTGTCGAGGAGATGAAGGACGGGCTGTCGCGGTGGATGGACAGTCAGGGTTACGCCAGCATCGCTGAGTTTTCCGGGCGTGCGGTGGGCAATACCACGGACTGGAAGTACCTCGACATCAACTATCAGGTGATCGCCAGGATTGATCAGGACGCGTGCATTGGTTGCGGGCGCTGCCACATTGCTTGTGAGGACACGTCACACCAGGCGATCAGCAGTCTGAAGCAGGCGGACGGGACGCATAAATATGAAGTGATCGATGAGGAGTGTGTGGGTTGCAACTTGTGCCAGATCACGTGTCCGGTGGCGGATTGCATCGAGATGGTGCCGATGGAAACGGGCAAGCCGTTTCTGGACTGGAATCATGATCCGAGGAATCCGTATCACGTTGCGGTCTAGATCGGCGGCTGATCCAACAGCCCCCTCACCCTAACCCTCTCCCAAAGGGAGAGGGGACTGATTGGGGGATATTGGCGAGATGCACCGACTTGAAAGATCTGTTCTGAATCCATAATCGATACGATCTTTCAGGTCGATGTACTTCGAGAGACACCTCGGTCGGCCCCCTCTCCCTCCGGGAGAGGGCTGGGGTGAGGGTCGGCCGTTGACGGTGATCTTCAGGGCTCCAGCCCGATCCCCCGCAAAATCACGCTGGTCACCGTCTGCACCGCCCGCTCGAACTGCATGTCCGACAACGGCTGATGCTCATTCAGAATATTCACCTGATGATCAAAGTCAGCATAGTGCTGCGTCGACGCCCAGATCATGTACAGCAGACTCGACGGTTCCACCGGCAAGATCCGCTTGTCCTCGACCCACTGGCGAATCTTCGCTTCCTTCATCTTCGCCCAGTCGTACAGGCTGACATCCAGCGCCTCGCCCAAGGTTGGCGCGCCGTGGATGATCTCGTTGGCCCAGACTTTCGAGCCGTACGGCCGGCTGCGCGAGTGGTTCATCTTGGCGCGGATGTAGCTGCTCAGCACCACCCGCGGATCATCGAACATCTCGAAGCACAACGCGTCCTGCTTCCACACCTCCAGCAGGTCGAAGAGCACCGCGCTGTACAGCTCGCTCTTGGTTGAGAAGTAGTAATGCAGGTTGGAGCGCGGCAGTTGCACTTCAGCCGCGATGTCGGCCATGGCCGTGCCGCCGAAGCCTTTTTCGGCGAAGACTTTTTCCGCCGCCAGGAGAATTTTCTCGACGTTACTGCGACGAATCTCGATCTTGTGATTGCCCATGAGGGCTCCCTGACAACAGCGTTGCCCAAGACTAGCATCCGCTCTGGTCCGCGGGCGACCGCTGCAAACAAAACTTCGTACTGGCGTGAGCGGATGGCTAAACTGACGCTTCTTCGATCCTGCCTCAGAGGTATTTGCGATGCTGTTCAAGAACGCCATGACTGCCACGGCCCTGCTCGCTTCGCTGTTCGCCGCATCTTCGGTATTTGCCCACGCCCACCTGAAAAGCCAGACCCCGGCGGCCGACAGCACTGTTACGGCACCGGCCGATTTGCGCCTGACCTTTTCCGAAGGTGTCGAGGCCAGTTTCACCAAAGTCACCGTGACCCGCGATGGCACGCCGGTCGCCATCAAAGCACTGACCACCGAAGGCGACAAGAAGACCTTGATCGTCACCCCCGCCGCTCCGCTAACGACCGGCGAGTACAAAGTCGAATGGCACGCGGTGTCGGTCGATACGCACAAAAGCGAAGGTGCTTATCAGTTCAAGGTGGGTCAGTAATTCATGAGTGAAGCGCTGGTGCTGTGCCGCTTTGTGCATTTCATCGTGGTGTTGATGCTGTTCGGGGCCTGGCTGTTCAGGCCCTTGCTGCTCAAGGATGAAGCGCTGCAAGTGGATCGGCGACTGGCGCGTTGGCTGGCTGCTGTGGCATTGCTCAGCGGGATTGCCTGGGCGCTGTTGATCACCGCGAGCATGGCCGGTTCGGCAGCGGCGGCGTTCGATCCGGACACGGTTGCCCTGGTGTTGGGCAATACGTTTTTTGGTCAGGTGTGGCGCTGGCATCTGCTGATCAATGCTGCGCTGCTGGCCTTGTTGCTCACACCTTGGCGCTCGAGCATGCCGTTGCGACTGGGCTTGAGCGCGTTGTTACTCGCGACCCTGGCACCGGTCGGGCATGGTGCGATGCTCGACGGGTTGAGCGGGCAATTGCTGATTCTCAACCAAATCGTTCATCTGACCTGCGTGGCGGCGTGGCTTGGCGGGTTGTGGTTGCTGGTGCTGATTCTGCGTCAGCCGAGTGAGCCGATGCGCGAGGTTTTGCGGCGCTTCAGCGGCGTCGGTTATGCATTGGTCGCGGGGCTGCTGATCACCGGTTTGATCAACGTCCGCGTGCTGACTGGCCAATGGTGGCCGACGCCGCTGTTCAGCGGGTTTGCGCTGATTCTGTTGATCAAGGCGCTGATCGTGCTGGGGATGCTGGGGCTGGCGCTGTTCAACCGCTTGCGCATGGAGGATTGCGAACAGCGGATGGGCGCAATCAGGCGCAGTGTGATGCTGGAGTGGCTGCTCGGCATTGGCGCGGTGGCGGCCGTCTCGCTGCTCGGTACCCTACCGCCAATGATCGCGGGATAAACACAGTTCAAATGTGGGAGCGAGCTTGCTCGCGAAGGCGGTGTGTCAGATAAATAAATGTCACTGATACATCGCCTTCGCGAGCAAGCTCGCTCCCACAGTGTTATGCATTGAGTCAGTGAGGTTGGGTGTCGCCTGCGGCTGTGTCGATACTGACCACCACCGACATCCCCGGACGCAACCGTTCCTCTTCCTGCTGATCCGGATCAATGGTGATCCGCACCGGCACCCGCTGAGCGATTTTCACAAAGTTGCCGGTGGCGTTATCCGCCTGCAGCAAGGCAAATTCCGACCCTGTCCCCGGCGAAATATGCTGCACATGCCCGGTGAATTTGCGGTGGTTCAGCGCATCGACGGTGAAGCGCACGGGTTGCCCGACGCGCACGTTGTCCATCTGGGTTTCCTTCATGTTGGCGATCACCCATTTCTGGTTCGGCACCAACGCCATCAACTGCGCCCCGGAGTTGACGTAGGCACCGAGGCGCACGCCGATCTGCCCCAATTGCCCGTCACGCGGCGCGACAATGCGCGTGTTCGACAAATCGATCCGCGCCAGTTGCACCGCCGCTTCCGCGCTGGCCACGGATGCTTCCAGCGAACCACGATTGACGATCACTGTCTGCAAATCCTGACGGGCGATTTCCACGTTGGCCTTGGCTTGTGCGACCGCGGCAATGCTTTGCGCATTCGCCGCCAGTGCCACGTCCATCTCACGCTTCGACACTGAGCCGTCGCTCACCAATTCCTTGTTGCGGCGCAAATCAGCCTCGCTCTTGCGCAACTGCGCTTCGCTGTCGGCCTGCACCGCCTGACGCAACTTGATCGTCGCCTCGGCGCTGTTGCGTTGCTGCACCACATTGGCCAATGCAGCTTTCTGCACCGCCAGCTGCGCCAGCGACTGGTCGAGGCGCTGCTGATAGATACGGTCGTCCAGGCGCACAAGCAAATCGCCAGCCTTCACGTACTGGAAATCCTGCACCGGCACTTCGAATACATAACCGCTGAGTTGCGGGCCGATGATCGTCACCTGCCCGCGCACCAACGCGTTTTCGGTGGTTTCGACCGCACTGCTGAACGGCGGCAATTGCCAGGCATAGAGCACGATCAACACGCCGACGATGGCAATCGCGGCAAAGCCCAACGAGGAAATGATCCGCACCCGCAGCGAGCGTGGCTCGGTGTTCGGCGATGACGGCGGCGCCATACCTTCAGGCGTGGCAGCGATGGCGTTGGTGGTTGTGGTGGTCGGTTCGGTCATGAAGAAGTGGCACCGCTCGAAGGTGTGGATGGCGCAGGGGCGACAGCTTTGGTGGTGCTCATCAGCCACAGCGCACGAATGGACAGCCAGATCATGGTCAGCACCGCAATCACGGCGATCAGCATGAACACATCGTTGTAGGCCAGCACGTTGGCCTCACGGGTGGCGGCGTTGGCCAGGCTGCGAATCCCCGCAAGGTTGCGCAGACTCGGGTCGGCCAACAGCGAACCGTATGCCGAGCCGCCGCTCTGCACGCGTGCAGCCACCAAGGGATCAGACAGCGTCAGGTGCTCAACAATGTGACTGGAATGAAATTTTTCCCGGACGATCTGGAACGTGCCCAGCAGCGCCGCGCCCAGCAGGCCACCGAGGTTATTGCAGATCCCGAACAGCACGGAAAAGCTCACCAGATTACGCGGATTGGTCAGCACGTTGCGCGTGCCGAAAACCATGGTCGGGCCGAGGAAAAACGTGCTGCCGAAAGCCAGCAGGAACTGACTGAAGTAGAGGTTTTCCGGGCGGGTCAGGTTGTTGGAAAAACTGTCCATCACCGACCCGGTGGCCATCAGACCCAGCGAGATGATCAACGGCATCAGCAGGTGTTTGGGGTCGATGGTCAGTGCGCTGGTCAACAAACCCGCGACGCTGCCGATCAGCATCACCACGTAGAGGCTGTGCAACTGCTCATAGCCCATGTTCAGGTTTTGCATGAAACCGACCGCACCGGTGGACTGCTCCGAGGTGACCATGCGAATCAGGGTCACCGCCAGCGCCAGACGGATCATCGTTCCGCTGCCCAGCCAGCGGGTCATCAGCAGCGGGTTGCTGCGGTTATGTTCGATGGCCAGACCGGCGATAATCAACGCGATGGACGATGCCAGAGCAACGCCAATCCAGTCCGCCTCCAGCCACCAATCTATCCGCCCCAGCGACAACACCGCGCACAACAACGCCACGCCCGTGGCGAGAATGGCGAACGTCAGAAAATCGAGTTTTTCGAAAGTTTTGAAGCGGTCGCCGGGCGGCAACTTGAGCAGCAATACGCAGCCTAGCGACAGCAGTGCCATGCCCAGTTCGAACAGGTACAAGCCGCGCCATTCGGCGATCTGCAGCAAGTCTTCGGAAAACAACCGCGCCAGCGGCAACGCCAGTTGTGACGTGCCGAGGCCGAGCACCAGCGCCTTCATCCGCCACTTCGCCGGAAAGGCCTGGACCATGTAATACAGGCCCAGCGAACTCAGCGCCGCGCCGACCATGCCGTGGGCCGCACGCACCGCCACCGCCGAATTCAGATCGTTGACGAACAAATGGCCGAAGGTCACCAGCGCATACAGCACCAGAAACACCTCGGTGAATGCGCGCAAACCGAACTGCTGACGAAACTTCACCAGCAGCAGGTTCATCGACACGTTGGTCATCACGAATGCCGCCGGCAGCCAGGCCATTTCCGCCGTGGTCGCGCCGAGTGCGCCTTGCAGATAAGGCAGGTTGGCCACCACCAGCGAGTTGCCCAAGCCACCGGTCACCGCCACCAGCACGCCGACCAGCGCATAGGCCAGGCGCTTGGGAGTGGAGTGCAACGGTGTCGAAGGGGAACCGGGCAGACTGGGCTTTTCGTGGGGCTGCCAGTTGCGCGGGGCGTATTGATCCATTGAAAGGCCTTGTGCGGAAGGTGGTTAAGTTTGCCGCAAATTCATTGCTAAAACACTTTTCCCCCCTGTGGGAGCGAGCTTGCTCGCGAAAGCGGTATGTCAGTCGACAACATCGGTGGATGAAAGTCCGCATTCGCGAGCAAGCTCGCTCCCACAAGGGTTCGGTGTGATGACAAATAGTCATCGTATAACTCGCTGTTGACATTCCCGCAAAACCTAGGAAATATCCGCATCCATGTTGTACGACGACGTATGACAAATAATAAAAACAACAAACGTTACAGGGAGCGTCACAGTGAGCACACTTGTCCGCAATTCCGTCCGCCCTTCCCGCTTTTCCGTTATTCGCCCGCGTTGCACCCTGAGCCTGATCGGCTGCAGCAGCCTGGCCCTTGCCATACCGATGAGCGCCGATGCCGAAGGCTTTCTCGAAGACAGCAAAGCCACGCTGAACCTGCGCAACGCCTACTTCAACCGCAACTTCGTCAACCCGGCCAACCCGCAAGGCAAGGCTGAAGAGTGGACACAGAACTTCATCCTCGACGCCAAATCCGGCTTCACGCAGGGCACCGTCGGTTTCGGCCTCGATGTGCTGGGGATGTATTCGCAGAAGCTCGATGGCGGCAAAGGCACGGGCGGCACGCAATTGTTGCCGATCCACGATGACGGGCGCCCGGCGGACAATTTCGGGCGCCTTGGTGTGGCGCTGAAAGCCAAGGTTTCGAAGACTGAACTGAAGGTCGGCGAATGGATGCCGGTGCTGCCGATCCTGCGTTCCGACGATGGCCGCTCCCTGCCGCAGACCTTTCGCGGCGGCCAGATCACCTCCACCGAGATCAACGGCCTGACCGTCTACGGCGGCCAGTTCCGCGGCAACAGCCCGCGCAACGATGCGAGCATGGAAGACATGTCAATGAATGGCCGCGGTGCGTTTACTTCCGACCGTTTCAACTTCGGTGGCGGTGAATACACCTTCAACGACAAGCGCACCCTGGTCGGCGTTTGGTACGCCGAACTCAGCGACATATACCAGCAGCAGTATTTCAATCTCAGCCATAGCCAGCCTTTGGGCGACTGGACGCTGGGCGCCAACCTCGGTTTCTTCACCGGCAAGGAAGACGGCAGCGCCCAGGCTGGCGACCTCGACAACAAGACAGCATTCGCCATGCTCTCGGCCCGCTATGGCGGCAACACGTTCTATGTCGGCCTGCAAAAACTCAGCGGCGACGACGCGTGGATGCGGGTCAACGGCACCAGCGGCGGCACCCTCGCCAACGACAGTTACAACGCCAGTTACGACAACGCCAAGGAGCGCTCCTGGCAACTGCGCCATGACTACAACTTCGTCGCTCTCGGCGTTCCCGGTCTGACCCTGATGAACCGTTACATCAGCGGCGATAACGTGCACACCGGGACGATCACCGACGGCAAGGAATGGGGCCGCGAGTCGGAACTGGCCTACACCGTGCAGAGCGGTCCGCTGAAAAACCTCAACGTGAAATGGCGCAACGCGACGATTCGCCGGGACTTCAGCACCAACGAGTTCGACGAGAACAGGATCTTTATCAGTTATCCGATTTCGTTGTTGTAAGGCCACTCGCCACACCAAGTTTCCCTGTGGGAGCGAGCTTGCTCGCGAATGCGTCGGGTCAGTCAATTCATCTTTCAATGACGCACCGCTTTCGCGAGCAAGCTCGCTCCCACAGGGGTTGCTTTGCCAAACAAGCAATTGTGGTGGCTGACGACTGGACTGGCCCTTCCGTCATCTACACCGAAAGTCGCGTTGACAAGTTCCGGAAACCCTACCGATACTTCAGCGCAGTCATACGACAACCTACAACAAACCTAACAATAATGTGTTCAGGGATTGCCATGACGTCTACTTCCACACCCCGTGCTCCATTCAATCGCCTGCTGCTGACCGGCGCTGCCGGCGGCTTGGGTAAAGTCCTGCGCGAACGCCTTCGCCCTTACGCCAGTGTCCTGCGCCTGTCGGACATCGCCGCCCTCACCCCGGCTGTCGATGACCGTGAAGAAATCGTCGTCTGCGACCTCGCCGACAAACACGCCGTGCACCAATTGGTCGAAGGCGTCGATGCGATCCTGCACTTCGGCGGCGTCTCCGTTGAGCGTCCGTTCGAAGAGATTCTCGGCGCCAACATCTGCGGTGTTTTCCACATCTACGAAGCGGCGCGCCGGCATGGCGTGAAGCGGGTGATCTTCGCCAGCTCCAACCACGTCATCGGCTTCTACAAACAGGACGAGCCGCTCGACGCCAGCTCCGCACGCCGCCCCGATGGCTACTACGGCTTGTCCAAGTCCTACGGCGAAGACATGGCCAGTTTCTACTTCGATCGCTACGGCATCGAGACCGTCAGCATCCGCATCGGCTCCTCGTTCCCCGAGCCGCAAAACCGCCGAATGATGCACACCTGGCTGAGCTTCGACGACCTCACACAATTGCTCGAGCGCGCGCTGTACACGCCGAACGTCGGTCACACCGTGGTCTACGGCATGTCCGCCAATAAGGACGTGTGGTGGGACAACCGCTTCGCCAGTCACCTCGGCTTCGAGGCGAAGGACAGCTCCGAAGTGTTCCGCGAAAAAGTCGAAGCCCAGCCGATGCCGGCTACCGATGACCCGGCGCGGATCTATCAGGGCGGCGCGTTTGTCGCGGCCGGACCGTTCGGCGACTGATCACCCTGACAACGACGCAAAGGAATGAGTATGCAAGCCGAATTGATCGTCGATGCACGCAACGCCGTAGGCGAAAGCCCGGTCTGGGTGCCCCAGGAAAACGCCCTGTATTGGGTGGATATTCCCAACGGCGGGCTGCAACGCTGGAGCGCCGAGACCGGCCACGTGCATGCCTGGAAAGCCCCGCAAATGCTCGCCTGCATCGCCCGTCACAACCGTGGCGGCTGGGTTGCCGGGATGGAAAGCGGCTTCTTTCATCTGCATCCGCACAGCGACGGCAGCCTCGACAGCGAACTGCTGGCCAACGTCGAGCACAGCCGCGAAGACATGCGCCTCAACGATGGTCGCTGCGATCGTCAGGGCCGCTTCTGGGCCGGCAGCATGGTGCTGAACATGGGCCTGAATGCGCCCGAAGGCCGGCTCTATCGCTACGGCGCCGGGCAGTCTGGCGTGATCGAAGCGCAGCTCGACGGTTTCATCGTGCCCAACGGCCTCGGTTTCAGCCCTGACGGCAAGACCATGTACCTGTCAGATTCGCACCCCGACGTGCAACTGATCTGGGCGTTCGATTACGACACGGACACCGGTACACCGTCGAACCGTCGCGTCTTCGTCGACATGAACCACTTCCCCGGTCGCCCCGATGGCGCCGCCGTGGACGCCGAAGGCTTCTACTGGATCTGCGCGAATGACGCCGGCCTGATTCACCGCTTTGCGCCGGACGGCCGGCTCGACTTCTCGCTGGAAGTGCCGGTGAAAAAACCGACCATGTGCGCCTTCGGCGGCAGCCGGATGGACACCCTGTTCGTCGCCTCGATTCGCCCCGGCGACGACCACGATCCGCAGTCACTGGCCGGCGGCGTGTTCGCCCTCAACCCCGGCGTCAAAGGCCTGCCGGAACCAGTTTTCGACGAGTTGCCGTAACACCCGCCTCTGCTGCACCGCTGCGCCTTGAACACAACAATAACAAGACTGGAGACTCACCCCCATGAACTTCAAACGCACCTTGCTGGCCGCTGCACTCCCGCTGATGTTCACCTTCGCCGGTGCCGTTCAGGCACTGCAACTCAAATTCGCTGACATTCACCCCGCCGGTTATCCAACCGTGGTGGCCGAAGAAAACATGGGCAAGACCCTGACCAAGGAGACCAACGGCGAACTGACCTTCCAATACTTCCCCGGCGGTGTGCTGGGTTCCGAAAAGGAAGTCATCGAGCAGATGCAGGTCGGCGCCGTACAGCTGTCTCGCGTCAGCCTGGGTATCGTCGGCCCCGTGGTTCCGGACGTGAACGTGTTCAACATGCCGTTCATCTTCCGCGATCACCAACACATGCGTAACGTCATCGACGGCGCAGTGGGCGACGAAATCCTCGATAAAATCACCAATTCCGAATTCGGCCTGGTGGCCCTGGCCTGGATGGACGGCGGCACGCGCAACGTCTACACAAAAAAACCGGTACGCAAGCTCGAAGACCTCAAGGGTATGAAAATCCGCGTGCAAGGCAACCCGATGTTCATCGACATGATGAACGCCATGGGCGGTAACGGGATCGCCATGGACACCGGCGAGATCTTCAGCGCCCTGCAAACCGGCGTGATCGACGGCGCGGAAAACAACCCGCCAACCCTGCTCGAACACAACCATTTCCAGAATGCGAAGTACTACAGCCTGACCGGTCACCTGATCCTGCCCGAACCGATCGTGATGTCGAAAATCACCTGGGAAAAACTTACCCCGGATCAGCAGGCGCTGGTCAAGACAGCCGCCAAGGCTGCCCAGGCCGAAGAGCGCGTGCTGTGGGACAAGAAGTCCGCTGCCAGTGAAGAAAAACTCAAGGCCGCCGGCGTTGAGTTCATCGAGGTCGACAAGAAACCCTTCTACGACGCCACCGCTCCGGTGCGGGAAAAGTACGGTGCTAAGTACGCCGACCTGATCAAGAAAATCGAAGCCGTTCAGTAACGCCTCCCGCTCCGTCCTCATGAACAAGGCCCGGTGCGCCCGATGACTCAGGCGCGCCCGGTTACGGTGGAACCCGATGAAGAATCTACTGCTGCGTATCAACGACAAGATCTACATGACGTGCATCTGGGTCGCCGGCCTTTCCGTCTTGGCGATTTCCCTGATGATTCCCTGGGGCGTGTTCGCCCGCTACGTGCTGGGCACCGGTTCGAGCTGGCCCGAGCCCACGGCGATCCTGCTGATGATGGTGTTTACCTTCATCGGCGCCGCCGCCAGTTACCGCGCCGGCGCGCACATGGCCGTGGCCATGCTCACCGATCGCATGCCGCCGCAGCTGAGAACCGCCGCGGCGATTTTTTCCCAGTTGCTGATGGCGGCGATCTGCATCTTCATGACGATCTGGGGCGCCAAGCTGTGCATGTCCACCTGGAATCAGTTCATGGCCGCCCTGCCCGATCTGCGCGTGGGCGTGACCTATCTGCCGATTCCCGTGGGCGGCTTGCTGACGCTGATTTTCGTGCTGGAAAAACTCTTGCTCGGTGACCAGAGCAAACGACGCGTCGTGCAGTTCGACCTGGTTGAAGAAAGTGAAGGTGCCGCTTAATGGACGCTCTGATACTGCTGGGCAGTTTTATCGTATTGATCCTGATCGGCATGCCTGTCGCCTACGCGCTGGGCGCCGCCGCGCTGATCGGTGCATGGTGGATCGACATTCCGTTCCAGGCGGTGATGATTCAGGTCGCTTCGGGGGTGAACAAATTCTCGCTGCTGGCCATTCCGTTCTTCGTGCTGGCTGGCGCGATCATGGCCGAGGGCGGCATGTCCCGCCGTTTGGTGGCGTGTGCCGGAGTGCTGGTGGGGTTTGTCCGCGGCGGTCTGTCGCTGGTCAACATTGTCGCCTCGACCTTTTTCGGCGCAATCTCCGGCTCGTCGGTGGCCGACACCGCGTCGGTGGGTTCGGTGCTGATCCCGGAAATGGAGCGCAAGGGCTATCCACGGGATTTCTCCACCGCCGTGACCGTCAGCGGCTCGGTGCAAGCCCTGCTGACTCCGCCAAGCCATAATTCGGTGCTCTACTCCCTGGCCGCCGGTGGCACGGTTTCGATTGCCTCGCTGTTCATGGCCGGCATCGTCCCGGGCCTGATGATGAGCGCCTGCCTGATGGTGCTGTGCCTGATCTTCGCGAAAAAGCGCAACTACCCAAAGGGCGAAGTGATCCCGATGCGCCAGGCGCTGAAGATCGTCGGCGAAGCCCTCTGGGGCATGATGGCGATGGTGATCATCCTCGGCGGCATCCTGTCCGGCATCTTCACCGCGACCGAGTCGGCGGCGATCGCCGTACTGTGGTCGTTCTTCGTGACCATGTTCATCTACCGCGACTACAAATGGCGCGAACTGCCGAAACTGATGCACCGCACGGTGCGGACGATTTCGATCGTGATGATCCTGATCGGTTTCGCCGCGAGCTTCGGCTACATCATGACCCTGATGCAGATCCCGGCGAAAATCACCACGCTGTTCCTGACCTTGTCGGATAACCGCTACGTGATCCTGATGTGCATCAACGTCATGCTGCTGTTGCTTGGCACAGTGATGGACATGGCGCCGCTGATCCTGATCCTCACGCCGATCCTGATGCCGGTGATTCTTGGCATCGGCGTTGATCCGGTGCAGTTCGGCATGATCATGCTGGTCAACCTCGGGATCGGATTGATAACGCCGCCGGTGGGTGCGGTGCTGTTTGTCGGTTCCGCGGTGGGCAAGGTCAGTATCGAGAGCACCGTGAAAGCGCTGCTGCCGTTTTACGCGGTGCTGTTTCTGGTATTGATGCTGGTCACCTACATTCCGGCGATTTCGCTGTGGTTGCCGCATTTGGTGTTGTAAGCCGTTAAAAAATCGCAGCCCTTGATGGGCTGCGGTTTTTGCTTTACGCCCGCAACAACATATACCCCGCCACCACCAGACAGACACTGGCAAACCCCACCTGCAACGTCCGCGCCGGCACCCGCGCACAGAGCTTGCGCCCGATGATCATGCCGACAATGCTGGCGACGATAAACGCCGCGCCCTGCCCGTCAATCCGCACACCGGCGTGAAACGAGCCGACCACGCCAATTAGCGAAATCAGGCTGATCACCATCAACGACGTCGCGACAATCCCGCGCATCTGCACATCGGTCAGTTGCTTGAATGCCGGCACAATCAAAAAACCGCCACCGACGCCGAGCAATCCGGAAACCACACCGGTGATCGCACCCAATGCCGCGAGGGTTGCGGTGCATTTCGCGGTCCAGTCGAAACGCCCGGTTTCTTCATTGAGCATGCAGTTCTTCTGGCCCCAACTGGCATGGCCATGATCACTCGGCCCTTCCTGCTGACGCTCGCGGCGCAGCATGCGCCAGGCCACCATGACCATCAGCAGACTGAACAGGACCATCAGTATTTTCTCCGGCAACTGATGCGCGAAGTAGATCCCCAATGGCGAAAACACGGCGCCGAGCGCGGCAATCAACAACGCTGCGCGATAACGCACCAGGCCATGACGCAAGCCATCGATAGCCCCGACCGCCGCCGCACTGCCCACCGCAAACAATGCGACCGGCGCTGCCTGGGTCATCGTCCAGCCAAGGCCGAGGACCAACGCCGGTACTGCAAGAATGCCACCACCGGCCCCGGTCAAGCCGAGGACCAACCCCATCACCACGCCAAACAGACTTGCCAGCAACATAAGTTTTTCTCAGTCGACCCGGGACAGACGTGTCAGCCACTCGCGGCCCTTGAGCATGCCGTTCCAGTAGAACCACGGCAGCAGCGTCGCCTTGAGAAACCACGCCGAACGCCGCGCCACGGTCGGGTCCAGAGGAAAAGTCGGCAGCAACTTCCCGGCATAACCGAATTCGGCGAGGATCACCTTGCCCTTCTCCACCGTCAGCGGGCAGGAGCCGTAGCCGTCGTACTTCAGCGGCAGCGGTTGTTGCTTGCGCAGGGCCAGCAGGTTTTCCGCGACCACCACCACTTGTTTACGCACGGCTGCGGCGGTTTTCGCGTTGCTGGTGCCGCAGACATCACCCAGTGCGAACACCTCGGGATAACGCGGATGCTGCAGGCTGTGCGGGTTGACTTCACACCAGCCGGCCGCGTCCGCCAAAGGACTTTGCGCGATGAAATCCGGTGAAACCTGCGGCGGCACGACATGGAGCAGATCGAAGGCTTTCGCTTCGAGCGTGACATTGCCAGCAGCATCCTTGATCTCGAACCACGCGGTTTTCGCCGGGCCGTCGACCTTGACCAGATTCGAATTGAACGCCAACTGCGCGTTGTATTTATCGATGTACTTCATCAACGGCGGCACGAACGTCGCCACGCCGAACAGCGCAGCGCCGGCCAGATTGAATTCGACACTGATGTTGTTCAGCACGGCGGTTTTGCGCCAGTGATCGCAGGACAGATACAGCGCTTTTTGCGGCGCACCGGCGCATTTGATCGGCATCGCCGGCTGGGTGAACAGGGCTTTGCCGCCGCGCAGTTTCTGCACCTGATCCCAGGTGTACTGCGCGTGCTGATAGCTGTAATTGGAGGTGACGCCGTGCTGGCCGAGGCTCTCTTGCAAGCCTTCGATCTTCTCCCAGGCCAGACGCAGGCCGGGGCAGACGATCAGGTTCTGATAACTGACCGTGCGTTGATCGTTGAGGGTGAGCTGACGCTGGTCCGGGTCGATCGCGGTGACTGCTGCTTGCAGCCAGTTCGCTTGTCTGGGCATGACCTTGTTCATCGGCCGGGCGGTGTCTTTGACGTCGTAGGCGCCACCGCCGACCAGCGTCCACGCCGGTTGATAGAAATGCTGGGTGCTCGGGTCGATGACGGTGATCTTCAGGTGTGGATCACGCTTGAGCAGACTGGCGACGAAACCGATACCGGCCGTACCGCCGCCGATGACCACGATGTCTGCACTGATGGATGGGCCCCAGTGTTGATCGTTCATTGCTTGTTCCTTTTGCTGCACGCAAGGAGTTTTCTAGCCAACACATCAATCTCAATGTGGGAGCGAGCTTGCTCGCGAAGAGGGAGTGCCAGCCAACATTGATGGAAACTGAAACTCCGCTTTCGCGAGCAAGCTCGCTCCCACAGGGGAAATGTGATCTGGCTGACTTTTTATTGCAGTTCCCAGCTCTTGAGAACAGCGCCGCAATAAAGCCCTGAAAGAGTCTTCATCACCTGAATGACTTCCGGACTGGCAAGGCCATAGAAAATGTACTTGCCTTCACGGCGGGTCGCGACCAGCCCTTCATCCCGCAGAATGCCCAGTTGCTGGGACAGCGTCGGCTGGCGCACACCGGTCATCTTTTCCAGTTCGCCGACGTTGCGCTCACCCTGGGTCAGTTGACAGAGGATCAGCAGGCGATCCTCATTGGCCATGGCCTTGAGCAACGCGCAGGCCTTGGAGGCCGAGGCGCGCAATTGGGCGACTTCACATTCGGTCAGACTGGATTGCATTTGCACGAGGCCTTCAAGGTCACTTAAGCTGCGAACATTATGTTTTTAGATAAAGTGTTGCAACCCATTTTCCTCGTTCAGGTTGGTGTCCATGCCCGCGCAGATTGAAGCTTTCCTCGACCCCGCCTCTTCGACCTACAGCTATGTGGTCTATGAAGCCGATGGTGGGCAATGTGCAATCGTCGATCCGGTACTCGATTACGACGGCGCCGCCGGACGCACCTGCACCGCCCAGGCCGACAAAATCATCGCCTTCGTTCGCGCCCATAACCTGCAGGTGCAGTGGCTGCTGGAAACCCACGCTCACGCCGATCACCTGTCCGCCGCGCCTTACTTGCGCCGGGAACTGGGTGGGAAAATCGCCATCGGCGAATCGATCAGCAAAGTGCAGAACGTATTCAAGGCCCTGTTCAATCTGGAGCCGGAGTTCTGCGTCGACGGCTCGCAGTTCGATCACCTGTTTGCGCCGAACGAATCATTCAGGATCGGCAATCTCAAAGCCACTGCCCTGCACGTGCCCGGGCATACACCGGCGGACATGGCCTATCTGATCGATGGCGAGCAGATTCTGGTGGGCGACACCCTGTTCATGCCGGATGTCGGCACTGCGCGTTGCGACTTTCCCGGTGGCAACGCCCACCAATTGTTTAACTCGATTCACAAACTGCTGGCCTTCCCCGCCAGCGTGAAACTCTACGTATGCCACGATTACCCGCCCGAGGGCCGCGAGTCGCAGTGCCAGACCACGGTCGGCGAGCAGCGCAAAAGCAATATTCATGTGCATGACGGCATCGATGAAGCGGCGTTCGTCGAGATGCGCACCAAACGTGACGCCGGGCTGGGCATGCCGACGCTATTGCTGCCGGCGATTCAGGTCAATGTGCGAGCGGGGAATCTGCCGGCGGCGGAAGACAATGGCGTGGTGTATCTGAAGATCCCGATCAACAAGCTTTAACGACAAAAGATCGCAGCCTGCGGCAGCTCCTGCATTTGGAATGCGTTTTCCCCGCAGGAGTTGCCGCAGGCTGCGATCTTTTGATTTTCACGCCCCCAACGTCAAACCGTTCGCCGGCAGCGGCAATGCAGTTTTGTATCTCACCTGCTTCAGCGCAAAACTCGACCGGATGTTCGCCACCCCCGGCACTTTGGTCAGAAAGTCCATCATGAAGCGTTCGAGAGATTGAATGGTCGGCACCAGAACCCGGATGAGGTAATCCGGGTCGCCGGCCATCAGGTAGCACTCCATCACCTCGGGGCGATCGGAAATCGCTTCCTCAAAATGCTGCAGCGCCTCTTCGACCTGTTTCTCCAGGCTGACATGAATGAACACATTCACATGCAGCCCCAGCAGATCGGCATCCAGCAGTGTGACCTGCTCGCGAATCAGCCCTAATTCCTCCATCGCCTTGACCCGATTGAAGCACGGCGTCGGCGACAGATTGACCGAGCGTGCGAGGTCGGCGTTGGTGATGCGCGCATTCTCCTGAAGGCTGTTGAGAATGCCGATGTCGGTACGGTCCAGTTTGCGCATGAGACAAAACCACCTGTTTTTTATGTTTATGCAGAATTTCTATCTGCAAATGATCGCCAGCGCAACGAAACAGAGATAAATATTCTTCTTGCCCGGGCCTATGATTGTTGTAGGACAAGATTTCTTCTACCGAAGAATGACTGCCAGCTCACTACAAGAAATTCACAAGATCGAGCGTAGAAGCCATGACCCAAGCGTATGAACCGCTGCGTCTGCACGTCCCTGAACCCTCGGGCCGTCCAGGCTGCAAAACCGATTTTTCCTACCTGCATCTGACCGATGCCGGTACGGTGCGCAAACCTCCTGTCGATGTAGAACCTGCCGACACCGCCGACCTGGCCCGTGGGCTGATTCGCGTGCTCGACGATCAGGGCAACGCCCTCGGCCCTTGGGCTGAGAACGTGCCGGTCGAGATCCTGCGAAAAGGCATGCGCGCCATGCTCAAGACGCGCATCTACGACAACCGCATGGTGGTCGCCCAGCGTCAGAAAAAGATGTCGTTCTACATGCAGAGCCTTGGCGAAGAAGCCATCGGTAGTGCCCAGGCTTTGGCCTTGAACATCGACGACATGTGCTTCCCGACCTACCGCCAGCAAAGCATTCTGATGGCCCGCGATGTGCCGCTCGTCGACCTGATCTGCCAACTGCTGTCCAACGAGCGCGATCCGCTCAAGGGGCGTCAGTTGCCGATCATGTATTCGGTTAAGGACGCGGGTTTCTTCACCATATCCGGCAACCTCGCCACGCAGTTCATTCAGGGCGTGGGCTGGGGCATGGCCTCGGCGATCAAGGGCGACACCAAAATCGCCTCGGCGTGGATCGGTGACGGCGCTACCGCCGAATCGGACTTCCACACCGCCCTCACCTTCGCTCACGTTTACCGGGCGCCGGTAATCCTCAACGTGGTCAACAACCAATGGGCGATTTCGACCTTCCAGGCCATCGCCGGTGGTGAAGCCACCACCTTCGCCGGACGCGGCGTGGGTTGCGGCATCGCCTCGCTGCGTGTCGACGGCAACGATTTCTATGCGGTCTACGCCGCTTCCGCCTGGGCTGCCGAACGCGCCCGCCGCAACCTCGGCCCGACCATGATCGAATGGGTCACCTACCGCGCCGGCCCGCACTCGACCTCCGATGATCCATCCAAATATCGTCCGGCCGATGACTGGAGCCACTTCCCGCTCGGCGACCCGATTGCCCGTCTCAAACAGCATCTGATCAAGGTCGGTCACTGGTCGGAAGAAGAGCACGCCGCCGTCAGCGCCGAGCTTGAAGCCGAAGTGATTGCCGCGCAGAAACAGGCCGAACAGTACGGCACCCTCGCCGGCGGCCAGATTCCAAGCGCCGCGACCATGTTCGAAGACGTCTACAAAGAGATGCCGGAGCACTTGAAGCGCCAGCGTCAGCAGTTGGGGATCTGACATGAACGATCACAACAACAATATTCAGTTGGAAACCGCCATGACCACGACCACCATGACCATGATCCAGGCCCTGCGCTCGGCCATGGATGTGATGCTTGAGCGTGATGACAATGTCGTCGTGTTCGGTCAGGACGTCGGCTATTTCGGCGGCGTGTTCCGTTGCACCGAAGGCCTGCAGACCAAGTACGGCACCTCCCGCGTATTCGATGCACCGATCTCGGAAAGCGGCATCGTCGGCGTGGCCGTCGGCATGGGCGCTTACGGCCTGCGTCCGGTCGCCGAGATCCAGTTCGCCGACTACGTCTACCCCGCCTCCGACCAGATCATTTCCGAAGCGGCGCGTCTGCGTTACCGCTCGGCCGGCGAGTTCACCGCGCCGATGACTCTGCGCATGCCCTGCGGCGGCGGCATCTATGGCGGCCAGACCCACAGCCAGAGCATCGAGGCGATGTTCACTCAGGTGTGCGGCTTGCGCACCGTGATGCCGTCCAACCCGTATGACGCCAAAGGCCTGCTGATCGCCTCCATCGAAAACGATGACCCGGTGATTTTCCTTGAGCCGAAACGCCTGTACAACGGCCCGTTCGACGGCCACCACGACCGCCCGGTAACACCGTGGTCGAAACACCCGCAAGCCCAGGTCCCGGACGGCTACTACACCGTGCCGCTGGACGTTGCCGCGATTACCCGTCCGGGCAAGGACGTGACCGTGCTGACTTACGGCACCACCGTGTATGTCTCGCAAGTCGCTGCCGAAGAATCCGGTGTTGATGCTGAAGTGATCGACCTGCGCAGCCTGTGGCCGCTGGACCTGGAAACCATCGTCAAATCGGTGAAGAAGACCGGCCGCTGCGTAGTGGTTCACGAAGCCACGCGCACCTGCGGTTTCGGCGCCGAGCTGGTGTCGCTGGTGCAAGAGCATTGCTTCCATCACCTGGAAGCGCCGATCGAACGCGTCACTGGTTGGGACACCCCCTACCCGCACGCGCAGGAGTGGGCGTATTTCCCTGGGCCGTCCCGAGTGGGCGCGGCGTTGAAACGGGTCATGGAGGTCTGAATGGGCACGCACGTTATCAAGATGCCGGACATCGGCGAAGGCATCGCAGAAGTAGAACTGTCGCAGTGGCACGTCAAGGTTGGCGATCTGGTGGTTGAAGATCAGGTGCTGGCGGATGTGATGACCGACAAGGCCATGGTCGATATTCCGTCGCCGGTACACGGCAAGGTGATTGCCCTCGGTGGTCAGCCGGGTGAAGTGATGGCGGTCGGCAGTGTGCTGATCAGCATTGAGGTTGAAGGTGCCGGTAACTTGAAAGAGTCCACCGCTCCTGTTGTTACGAAAGAGCCTGTCGCGCCGAAAGTTGAGGCCGTTGTTGAGAGCAAACCTGCTCCAGCTGCCCCGCGTCCGGCTGCGGTTTGCCAAGGCCCGATAGTTGCGCGTGAAGCAGACGAACGCCCGCTCGCCTCCCCGGCCGTGCGCAAACATGCGCTGGATCTGGGCATTCAATTGCGTCTGGTGCGCGGTTCCGGCCCGGCCGGTCGTGTGTTGCACGAAGACCTTGAAGCCTATCTGGCACAAGGTCAGTCGAACGCTTCGGCGCCGGTTGCCGCCGCGTACGCCCAGCGTAACGACGAAGAACAGATTCAAGTGATCGGCATGCGCCGCAAGATCGCCCAGCGCATGCAGGACGCCACGCAGCGTGCCGCGCACTTCAGTTATGTCGAAGAAATCGATGTCACCGCAATTGAAGAACTGCGCGCGCACCTGAATGAAAAACACGGCGCCAGCCGTGGCAAGTTGACCTTGCTGCCGTTCCTCGTCCGCGCCTTGGTCGTCGCCCTGCGCGACTTCCCGCAGATGAACGCCCGTTACGACGACGAAGCCCAGGTCATCACTCGCCTCGGCGCGGTGCATGTCGGCGTCGCCACGCAAAGCGATGTTGGCCTGATGGTGCCGGTGGTGCGTCATGCCGAGGCGCGCAGCCTGTGGGACAGCGCAGCGGAGATCTCGCGTTTGGCCAACGCCGCCCGCAATGGCAAGGCCAGCCGCGACGAGTTGTCCGGTTCGACCATCACCCTGACTAGCCTCGGTGCGCTGGGCGGCATTGTCAGCACGCCGGTGTTGAACCTGCCGGAAGTGGCGATCGTCGGCGTCAACAAAATCGTCGAACGGCCAATGGTCGTCAAAGGCCAGGTGGTGATCCGCAAGATGATGAACCTCTCCAGCTCCTTCGATCACCGCGTGGTCGACGGCATGGACGCGGCACTCTTTATCCAGGCCATTCGCGGCTTGATCGAACAACCTGCCACTTTGTTTGTGGAGTAAGGCGCGCATGCAATCTCTGAACACTACGCTGCTGATCATCGGCGGCGGCCCCGGCGGTTATGTGACGGCGATCCGCGCCGGCCAACTGGGCATCTCGACGATTCTGGTTGAAGGCCAATCGTTGGGCGGCACGTGCCTGAACATCGGCTGCATCCCGTCGAAAGCGCTGATTCATGTGGCTGAGCAGTTTCACCAGACTCAGCATCACAGCCAGCATTCGGCGCTGGGCATCAGCGTTGCCGCGCCGACGCTCGATATCACCAAAAGCGTCGAGTGGAAGGACGGCATCGTTGATCGCCTGACCACCGGCGTTGCCGCATTGCTAAAGAAGAACAAGGTTCAGGTCATCAACGGCTGGGCCAAAGTCATCGACGGCAAGACTGTTGACGTCGGCGACACGCGTATCCAGTGCGAGCATCTGGTGCTGGCCACCGGTTCGACCAGCGTCAATCTGCCGATCCTGCCGATTGGCGGGCCGGTCATCTCCTCCACCGAAGCACTGGCACCGAAGTCCGTGCCGAAACGTCTGGTGGTGGTGGGCGGTGGTTACATCGGTCTGGAGCTGGGCATCGCTTATCGCAAGCTTGGCGCTGAAGTGAGTGTGGTCGAGGCGCAGGATCGTATCTTGCCGGCCTACGACGCTGAACTGACGCAACCGGTGCATGACGCGTTGAAGCAACTGGGCGTGAAGCTGTATCTGAAACACAGCGTGCTCGGTTTCGACGGCACTTTGCAGGTGCGCGATCCGGAAGGCGAAACCCTCAACCTGGAAACCGACCAGGTACTGGTCGCGGTCGGTCGCAAGCCGAACACGCAAGGCTGGAACCTCGAAGCGCTGAATCTGGACATGAACGGTTCGGCGATCAAGATCGACAGCCGTTGCCAGACCAGCATGCGCAACGTTTACGCCATCGGCGATTTGAGCGGCGAGCCGATGCTGGCCCACCGCGCCATGGCCCAAGGCGAGATGGTTGCCGAGTTGATCAGCGGCAAAACCCGTGAATTCAACCCGACGGCCATTGCTGCCGTGTGCTTCACCGACCCGGAGCTGGTGGTGGTCGGCAAGACCCCGGACGAGGCAAAGGCTGCCGGGTTGGACTGCATCGTTTCCAGTTTCCCGTTCGCCGCCAATGGCCGGGCGATGACGCTGGAGTCGAAAAGCGGCTTCGTGCGCGTGGTCGNTCGTCGGGATAACCATGTGATTGTTGGCTGGCAGGCGGTGGGCGTTGGCGTGTCGGAGTTATCGACGGCGTTCGCGCAAAGCCTGGAAATGGGCGCACGGCTGGAAGACATCGGCGGCACCATTCATGCGCATCCGACCCTGGGTGAAGCGGTGCAGGAGGCGGCGTTGCGTGCCCTCGGGCATGCGTTACATATGTGATGGGCGGTGGCAGTGATGGCCCCTTCGCGAGCAAGCTCGCTCCCACAGGGGGAACGCATTTCAAATGTGGGAGCGAGCCTGCTCGCGAATTCTTGAGGGCAACACGATTTATCTGTCTGTCATCCGATAGTCCGGGCTGCGAAACCGCTCAAGAATGAAGTATTGTTGTGCCCATCCAAAAAACGTCAGAAGCCTTGAACCGTTTCGACGGTTGTTCAGTGATAGAGGGTGTCATGGGTAACGAAAGCATCAATTGGGACAAGCTGGGTTTTGATTACATCAAGACCGACAAACGCTATCTGTCGTACTTTCGCGATGGCGAGTGGGACAAAGGCACCCTGACCGAAGATAACGTGCTGCACATCAGCGAAGGCTCGACGGCCCTTCACTATGGCCAGCAGTGCTTCGAAGGCATGAAGGCCTATCGTTGCAAGGACGGCTCGATCAACCTGTTCCGCCCGGACCAGAACGCCCTGCGCATGCAACGCAGCTGCGCGCGTCTGCTGATGCCGACGGTCGACACCGAGCAGTTCATCGAAGCGTGCAAAGCCGTGGTTCGCGCCAACGAGCGCTTTATCCCGCCGTACGGCACTGGCGGCGCGCTGTACCTGCGCCCGTTCGTGATTGGCGTCGGTGACAACATCGGCGTGCGCACCGCACCCGAGTTCATCTTCTCGATTTTCTGCATTCCAGTCGGTGCTTACTTCAAGGGCGGCCTGACCCCGCACAACTTCCAGATCTCCAGCTACGACCGCGCCGCCCCACAAGGCACCGGCGCAGCCAAGGTCGGCGGCAACTACGCGGCCAGCCTGATGCCGGGCTCGAAAGCGAAGAAAGCCAACTTCGCCGACGCGATCTATCTCGATCCGATGACCCACACCAAAATCGAAGAAGTCGGCTCGGCCAACTTCTTCGGGATCACCCACGACAACAAGTTCGTCACTCCGAACTCGCCGTCGGTTCTGCCGGGCATCACCCGCCTGTCGTTGATCGAACTGGCAAAATCGCGTCTGGGCCTGGAAGTGGTTGAAGGCGACGTGCTGATCGACAAACTGTCGGACTTCAAGGAAGCCGGCGCTTGCGGTACTGCTGCGGTGATCACCCCGATCGGTGGCATCAGCTACAACGATCATCTGCATGTGTTCCACAGCGAGACCGAAGTGGGTCCTGTGACTCAGAAGCTCTATAAAGAGCTGACGGGCGTGCAGACCGGCGACATCGAAGCGCCAGCGGGCTGGATCGTCAAGGTTTGATCCGACGGGTGCTGATGTAGAGAAGCCCTCCACCGAGTGATTGGTGGGGGGCTTTTTTTAAGGCGTTTGGCGCAGTATTTGGGGCGTGCTTGAGATTCTTTCCCCATCACCCCAGCCCTCTCCCCCAAGGGGGCGAGGGTGAAAGGGAGCCGAACTTTGTGGTATTTGAAATCTGAGTTCGACGCGAACTTTCAGGTCGGTGTAGTGCGGGAGAACACCTCGGTCGGCTCCCTCTCCCTCCGGGAGAGGGCTGGGGTGAGGGTAGGCTTTTCGTTCTTCAAGGCAATTCGTTTACCAAGCCGATCAGCAATCCCACTCGCCTGCCCATTCTGCTGCTTCCCCATCCGCGCCTGCGTAATCAGCCCGGGAATCAACTCCCCCTCCGGCAGATTCTTCCAGAACCGCGCCGGCAAATGCCCCTGCATGACCTTCTCGTTCAACCGCGCTGGATTAAAGATGTGGCTGTAATAAGTCAGCCACAGATCGCCATGGGGGTCGTCAACGTTCTGTGCCAACTGCTGCCATTCCAGCGGACATTGCCGCTGATGGATCAATTGCTCGCCATCGTAGTAAACCCCGTCGCGCGGCGTGGCGATCAACCAGCGGTGGCGGCCCATCCGTCCGATGAAATGCTCACTGGCACTGTGCAAAATGTCATGGGCCGGTTCGTGCCACGCCACATATTGCGGACCCGCGCTGGATGACGGCCGCTCGATGAAACGCACAAACGCATGCAGATGATGGGCTTCCCGATTCACTTGTTTGATCCGTCGCTGCAACTCGCTGCCGAGTTTGTCACCGGCCATCATCGCGGTACGGTCGCCGTGGCTGACGCGCCACAACACCTCATACAACAAACTCCAGCGCTGATCACCGCGATAGCGCGAGGCTAGTTCCAGGGTGTCGATCAGCGCACGCGGGATTCTCGCCATAAACGGCCCCTGCCCTTCAGGCACCGGATCATCATTGGCAAACAGGTCACCCACGCCTTGCGAAGCCCAGCTCACCAGACTCGGATCGACTTCATGGCTCAGCAGCCAGCGCGCCTGCTGGCGCCACGTGTCGAACAGGTCGTCGCAATCGAGATTGATCATCCCCACAGCCCCATCTGCTGTGGCATCGGCCGGTCGCGCAATTGCTGATAGAGCAAGTGGCTGGTGACTTCGGCCTGCTGCGGGTGATAGTCGCTGGTGATAATGAACGGCTTGGCCTTGGCCAGCACGCAGCGCATGCGCGCGACGTCTTCGTAACGAATGCGCCGCTGGCGGCGCAGCTCGACCAGACGTTCGGTGGTGCGCAGTCCGATGCCGGGAATGCGTGCGATCAACGACGCTTCGGCACGGTTCAGATCGAGCGGAAACACTTCGCGATTCTGCAACGCCCAAGCCAGTTTCGGGTCGATGTCCAGCGCCAGATTGCCCGGCCCCTTGAGCAACTCATCGGCACTGTAGCCGTAGCTGCGCAGGAGAAAATCGGCCTGATACAACCGGTGCTCGCGCATCAGCGGCGGCGCGGCCAGCGGCACGCTTTTCGGGCTGTCGGGAATCGGGCTGAAGGCAGAATAATAGACCCGGCGCAGTCGGAAATTGCCGTACAAGGCCTGGGCGCTGTGGAGGATGGTGCTGTCGTCGGTGTCATCGGCGCCGACGATCAACTGCGTGCTCTGCCCGGCCGGGGCGAACTTCGCCGAGCGCGGTTCGTTCAACACGGTCTGCACGCCAGTGTAAATGGTGTTCATCGCCTGCTTGATCGAAGCGATGTCTTTCTCCGGCGCCAGCACTTGCAGGCTGGCATCGGTCGGCAGTTCGATGTTGACGCTCAGGCGATCGGCGTAGCGCCCCGCCTCCTCGATCAATGCCGGATCGGCTTCGGGAATGGTCTTGAGATGGATGTAGCCGCGAAATTCATGCTCTTCGCGCAGCAGCTTCGCCACCCGCACCAGTTGCTCCATGGTGTAGTCCGCCGAACGAATGATGCCGGAACTGAGAAACAGCCCGCTGACGCAGTTGCGGCGGTAGAAATCCATGGTCAGCGCCACGACCTCTTCAGGCGTAAAGCGTGCACGCGGGACATCGCTGGAGCGGCGGTTCACGCAATACTGGCAATCGTAAAGACAGAAGTTGGTCAGCAGAATCTTCAACAACGACACGCAACGCCCGTCCGGCGTGTAGCTGTGGCAAATGCCCATGCCATCGGTCGAACCCAAGCCGCTCTTGCCTTCGGAACTGCGCTTGGGCGCACCGCTGCTCGCGCAGGAGGCGTCGTACTTGGCGGCGTCGGCGAGGATGCTCAGCTTGTCGATGATTTGCATGGCGCAGGCTCTATACTGTTTGCATATACAGTATAGGGTCAGGCGAGCAGGCACAAGATCAGAGATGACCCCTCGTCGGCAGGAGGTCAGAATGAAAAAGATCGCCGCCGGCGATGAGCGCCTAGATTGATTGGGCAGGAACTGACGAGGGCCGCGATCTTTTGATTTGCGCTTCTAACGGCCACTCAACACCAAACCGCGCACCGATCTCCTTGCGCCCCACCGCCGTAAACGCCAACGCCCGACTGTCCAGATCCTGTGTCACCCACTTGCGCTTCAAGGCCGTTTGCAACAGCGCCGCGCCCAGCGAACCACCAAGATGCGGCCGACGCATGCTCCAGTCCAGGCACGGGCAGGCAAACTTGCGGCGCAGGGTGGTCAAATCCTGCACTTCGATGCCCAGTCCAACAAACAACGCTTCGCCCGTATCACTCAAGCGATACACCTGCTCGTCGGTCTGCACCAACCAACCGCCTGCGATCAAGCGGTCATGCAGCAACACCGCCAGCGTCCCGGCCATGTGGTCATAGCAGGTGCGCGCGAATTGCAGGCGATCCGGGGTGTGAGGCTTGAATGTCGGCGCGGCGTTCTGGCCGATCACCATCAGCGCTTCCAGCGCTTGTGCCACCCGCTGATCGGCGAGGCTGTAATAGCGATGGCGGCCCTGCACATGCAGGCGCACCAGGGCCAGGTCCTTGAGTTTCGCCAAGTGCACACTGGCGGTGGAGGCGCTGACTTCGGCAATCGTCGCCAGCTCGGTGCTGGTGCGGGCGTGGCCGTCCATCAGCGAACAGAGGATTTTTGTTCGCGCCGGCTCGGCGATGGCGGCGGCCACTTGGGAAACGCCGATGTCCTGATGTTCTGCGTGCATAGTTCGCTCCCGGACGAATCGTCGTCGCTGCGCAGTGGAGATAGTAGCAACACTTTCCCCACCGACAAGGATGCACACCATGAACCCGATCAGCGCTGCAACACATGCCGATCCTTACCCCTACTACGCCGAACTGCGCGCAGCAGGTGGACTGACGTTTCATCCGGATCTGAAACTGTGGGTCGCCAGCAGCGCCCGTGCGGTGTGTGCGGTGTTGGCCCAACCCGATTGCCGGGTACGTCCGGCGCAGGAGCCGGTGCCCAAAGCGATTGCAAAAGGCATGGCCGGCAAAGTCTTTGGCCAACTGATGCGCATGAATGACGGCGAACGCCAGCGCTGCCCGCGTTCGGCAATCGAACCAGAGTTGGCCTTGCTCGGCCCTGACACAGTTAACGCATTGGTCGCCGCGCGGTTGATCACCGCGGATGCGCACGGCGTGTACCAGGCGATGTTTCGTGGCCCGGTGTGCGTGGTCGCGGCGCTCCTGGGATTCACGCCGGCGCAGGCGCGGGTGGTCAGTGAACTGACGGCGGACTTCGTCGCCTGCCTGTCGCCATTGAGCGATGACCTGCAATTGGCCGCAGCAGATGCGGCGGCTGAACACCTGCGCGGCTACTTCATCGAACTGCTCGCCGAACCTGCCAGCGATTTGCTCAGCGCGATCCAGCAGCGCTTTAGCGGCGATGAAGAAATCCTGATCGCCAACCTGATCGGCCTCTGCTCGCAGACGTTCGAAGCCTGCGCCGGACTGATCGGCAACACGCTGTTGGCGCTACGTCGTCAGCCGGCACTGCGCAGCGAATCCATCGAAGCCCTACTCAACGAAGTCCAGCGCTTCGACCCGCCCGTGCAGAACACCCGGCGCTTTGTCGCCGCGCCGTGCGAGATTGCCGGTGTGCGCGTCAAGGCGGGTGATGTGATTCTGGTGCTGCTGGCCTCGGCCAATCGAGATCCGGCGCTCAACGAACAGCCGGAGCAGTTTCTGCCGCAGCGCGCCAACCGCCGCAGTTTCAGTTTCGGCAGTGGCCGGCATCAGTGTCCGGGGCAAGTGTTGGCGATGAGTATTGCCGGGGCGACGGTGCGGGAAATACTCGCAAAAGGCATCGATCTGAATCGCCTGAATTGGCACTACAAGCCTTCGCTCAATGGGCGCATTCCATTGTTCAGCGACGTGGGCGCCTGACAGTCCGTCTTCGCGAGCAAGCTCGCTCCCACATTAGTTATCGGGTGATCACATTAGTGTGCACACCCGATACCCCTGTGGGAGCGAGCTTGCTCGCGAAGAGGCCAGCCCAATCACTGCAAAATATGGCTCAAACCGCCCACTGCAAAATCAACCAGCTATTCGCGCCACTGATCACCACAAACAACCCCCAAGCCAACACCCGTGTCGGCCAGCGGTTCACAAACGGCCCCATCAGTTTTTGATCATTGGTCATGCGGATCAGGGGATACAAGGCAAACGGCAATTGCAGACTCAACACCACCTGACTCAACACCAGCAACTTCCCGATCGCGTTATCGCCCATCAGCCACACGCCGATAAACGCCGGAATCAACGCCAGTCCACGAGTAATCAAACGCCGCTGCCAGCACGGGATCCGCAGGTTCAGGTACCCCTCCATGATCACTTGCCCGGCGATGGTGCCGGTGAAGGTCGAACTCTGCCCCGACGCCAGCAGCGCGACGCCGAACAACACACTGGCCAACGCCCCGCCCACCAGCGGATCGAGCAAGTGGTAGGCGTCCTGGATGTCGACCACATCGGTGTGCCCGGACTGGTGAAACGCCGCCGCGGCGAGGATCAGGATCGCCGCATTGACCAGCAACGCCAACGCCAGCGAACCGATAGTGTCGATGCGCGCCAGTTTCACCGCGTCCTGCTTGCTCGCCAGGTCCTTGCCGATCATCCGCGTCTGCACGATCGAGGTGTGCAGATAGAGGTTATGCGGCATCACCGTCGCGCCGAGAATACCGATCGCCAGGTACAACGGCGCCGCCTCGCTGATCGCCGCCAGCGATGGTTTGAAACCCTGGGCGACGTCCGGCCAATAAGGTTTGATCAACAGGAGTTCGACGAAGAAGCACGCGCCAATGGTTGCGACCAATACCAGCATGATCGCTTCCAGACGGCGGAAACCGCGATTTTGCAGGGCCAGTACCAGCAAGGTATCGAACGCCGTCAGGGCAATGCCGAAGGTCAGCGAACAGCCGAGCAACAAGTGAAACGCCAGCGCACAACCAAGTACTTCAGCGAGGTCTGTGGCGATGATCGAGATTTCCGCCAATACCCACTGCAAGCGCGCGGTGGGCGTGCTGTAGCGCTCGCGGGACAGTTGCGCCAGATCGCGGCCGGTGGCGATGCCCAGCCGCGAACACAGACACTGCACGACCATGCCCGCCAGACTCGCCAGCAACACCACAAACAACAGGCTGTAACCGAAACGTGAACCGGCCTCGATGGCCGTGGCCCAGTTACCGGGATCCATGTAACCGATCGACACCAGCAATCCGGGGCCGGCGAAGCACAGCACGCGTTTGAAGAACGAGGCATTGGGATCCACCGCAACACTGCCAGCCACTTCCGGCGGGCAAAACGGCGCGGTGGCAATTCTGGGCAAACTGAATTTCACGCACACATCCAGAAACAAGTCGGAAAGACGCAGCTTAGAGGTTTCCGCCCGAGCCTTGAAGCGCAAAAAAATCTATCGACTCACCCCCAATAACTGCTCGCGCAACTCCGGACTGCGTGTGCGCGGATCAAGCCAGATATCAAAAAACGCCCGGGCAAACAGCGGGTCATTGATCTCATGCTGCAATTGCTGACCAACAAAAAACCGCGCGCCCTGCCCCGGCAGATAAACACCAGTAATCCGCGTACCGGCCTGCACATCGACGAACGATTGCTGCATCTGAATCTGCCAACCGGCCAATTGCGCCGGGCTGATGCGGGCACCGGCCAGCCGTTTGATTTCATCGACGCTGGCCTTGACCAGGTCGTCGCGGGAGATATTGCGGCGGTAGATCAGCTCCAGCGCAAACGGCTGGTCGTCGACCAAGGGCCGCGCGGCGCTCCACAGACGCGCGTTGTAGACATCGAAACCAAATACGCTGAAATCGCCGGTGCCGATGATTTGCGCGCCGGGCACGGCGTCCTGCCAATTGGCCCAGGTTGGCGTCAGCAATAGTGCCCACAAGCCGATGCCGCAGCATCCCCGCAACACCTTCGGTGTTCTGTTCATCGCGGCATCGACTCCGGCAAGCCCTGATAGTCAAAGCATAGCCGGGTATCGTCGCCGGCACTTTGTATACAAAAACTGCGCACATAGGCAGCAATCGCCTAACGACAATGCTAACGTGGCGAACCTTCAACGGATGGAGACTCCTGCGTGCTGATCCTAAAACTGCTGCTGATTCCCGGATTTCTGCTGCTGATTTCCCTGGCGGGCAAACGCTGGGGGCCGAGCGTGGCCGGGTGGCTGTCGGGGTTGCCGGTGGTGGTCGGGCCGATTCTGTTTTTCCTCGCCATCGAGCAGGGTTCGGCGTTTGCCGCGAAATCGGCGGTGGCGGCGTTATCGGCGATGTTCGCGATGATTGCGTTTTGCATCACCTACGCGCAGGTTGCGCAGCGAGCGAACTGGCCGTTGGCGCTGACCGCGTCGTTGTCGGTCTGGGCCGTGATCGCTTGGGTGCTGTCATTGATTCCAGCGTCCTTGCCATTCTCTGTGTTGGCGGCGGCTATTGCGTTGCTGGCATCGCCGTATCTGTTTCCTGCGGTGCAGCCGGTGCTGAACGGCCCGGCGCCGAAGTCGGACAAACTGATCTGGCGGATGATTGCCGGTGCCGCGTTGACGCTGGTGGTGACGATGCTCGCCAGCACCGTCGGCGAGCGCTGGAGCGGTTTGCTTGCGGTGTTCCCGGTGCTCGGCAGCGTCATGGCGGTGTTCTCGCAACAGACTCGCGGCCCGGCATTTACCGCCGCATTGTTACGGGCGACGGCGACCGGCATGTATTCGTTCTCGGCGTTTTGTCTGGTCTCGGCACTGACGTTGCCGAGCATGGGGCTGGGTGGATTTGCCGTCGGTGTCGCGGTGTCGGTGGCCATGCTCGGCGTGACCAAACGCCTGCTGGCTCGTCCGTTGGCGAAAGCGCAGGCGCAGTAACCGCTCAGACGATTCGCGCTGGAACGCCCTGCCCCCTCCGTGGGATGATCGCCCGCCTCGCGCGACCATCCTCCGGAGATTCACATGTCATTGTTGAGCAAAAAAGCCGTCGTTCTGCTGGTGGCGGCCCTCGCCGGTTTCGGCGCCCTCCACGCGCAAGCGGCCAAGGAAAAAGCCTCCGCCGAAAAAGTCTCGATGCTCGAGGGCAAGTTTACTTTTGTGCTGCCTAAAGGTTTCGTCGCCGACCCGCTGCCGACCAGCCCGAGCGGGACCACGGGCACGATGTACACCAACGAGGCCACAAAAACCGTAGTCATTACCGCTGAAAACAAGATCCCCGAAGGCCAGCACGTCAAGGACAACGACGGGCAGTTTCTCGACGGCAGCGTGTCGAGTTTCATCGAAGACCAGCGCAAGGCCCTGCCGGACTTCAACAAGCTCAGCGAAAAAAGCCTGACCCAGAAAGGCACCGGCCTTGGTTTGCGTCAGGTCGACAGCACCGCGACCCAGGGCGGCGGTCAGACCCTCAACACCACGCTGATGGCCGGCTCCGGCACGAAGATGGCGCTGGTGCAGGTGATCTCCCGCGCCAGCGACAAGAAGGGTCACGATGCTTTGGTGAAAACCATCCTCAAGGATTGAGCTGCTGCAGCCAGCCATTCAAATCGCGCAGCTCGGCCGCACTGATACTGTGGCCAACGCCGGGATAGGCGTGGAACTGCGGTTTGTAGCCGAGTTTCTGTAACTGAGCGTTAGCCTCGGTGCCGTTTTTATACGGCACCGGATCATCGGCCGTGCCGTGGCCGATAAAGATGCTCAGTGGCAACGGCTGCTGCTCGGCCTTGAGTTCAGCCTTCAACACCGGCAACAAACGCCCGCTCAACGCCGCGATTCCGCCAACGGCGACGGGCGGCCGCAGCCCGACCTCGTAGGTCATCATCGCGCCCTGGCTGAAGCCGATCAGGTACACCTTGTCCGGGGTGGTGTGATATTTCTGCGCTGCTTGCGCGATAAAGTCGCGCAGCTTCTGGCCACTGACCTTCAGATCATCGGTCTCGCCGTTGTAGGCACCTTCACCTTTCTTGCGAAACCACTGAAAACGCCCTTCGCCCAACGACAACGGCGCCTGCACCGACAGGTAGTTGTATTGCGCCGGCAGCTGGAATTTCATGCCGATCAGATCGGCTTCGTTACTGCCGTAACCGTGCAGGAAAATCACCAGCGGACGCGCTTCGGCGTCGGCGTGCACCTGTTCGAGGTACTTGAGCGGCAGATCGGATTGCAGCGTGGTTTGCGCCTGTACGGCGGTGGACGCCAGCAGGGTCAAGAGAGCAAAGACCTTCAACATAGAGCCTTCCTTCACGGAATGTCGGGTTCGGGGGCAGCCTAACATCCTGCGGCGTGGATCAACATGTTGGGTGCTGCTGATGGCCCCTTCGCGAGCAAGCTCGCACCCACATTGGAAATACATTCCCCTGTGGGAGCGAGCTTGCTCGCGAAAGGGCCGGTGAATCCAGTGAAGATCCGTCAGTCGTTGGTCAGTTTGCCCGTCCGAAACGCCACCCGCCCCGCCACTTTCGCTTGCCAGATCCCCGGCTCGGTGTAGCGCCCACGATCCAGCGCAAACAACACGCCACTGGTGCCGGCACGAACAGTGGTCACGCGATCCTGCAACGGATCGACCACCTCGAACAGCGCATCGCCCTGCTCCACCCACTCGCCGGCATTGCGCAGAAAACTCACCACGCCATGGTGCGGTGCGAACAGGTATTCGGTGCCTTCGAACGGCAGGCCTTCGCAGCACTCGCTTGGTGCCGCCGGCCATTCGCCGCTGATGAAACCCTGCTCGGCGAGGAAACCGAGGATCGCCTCACAGTTGGCCTGAGCCTGATCGACCCGGGTGTCGCCCATGCTGCCCAGTTCCAGCGTGGTCGCGAGGTTCGCCGCCGGAATTGCAGCATTGGGAAATGCCCGCGCCAGACGCAGCCACGGCGTCGAGCAGGATTCATCGAACGAGCTGCCGCCGGAATCTTCACACAGCAGCGCCACGCCGGCCTTCAAACGTGCCGCCAGCGATTGCCACCGTGGCCAGTGCTGCGGCAGCGCGTACAAGTGAATCGCCGCGTCGAAATCACAATGCAGATCGAGGGTGATGTCAGCATCGCAGGCATGGCGCAGCAACAAACGATGCAACGCTTGCAGTTGCGAGGCCGGGGCCGGCAGCTCATCGAACACCTGGCCCATGGCTTGACGGATCAGCGCCACGTTGGCTTCAGCATCCGCACCCAGACGCTCACCGATCATTGCCCCGACCGGCGCGCTGAGTTCGACGAAAGCGCGGTTGAAATTCTTGCCGCTGCCCAGTTCGAAGCGGCCCATGTGCGCGCCTTGCACGTGTTGATCGAGGCCGATCGGATTGGCGACTGGCACCAACTCGATCACGCCCTGCAAGCGGCCTTGCTGTTCGAGTTCATTGAGGCGTTGCTTGAGTTCCCATGCGGTGCGCATGCCCGGCAGTTCATCGGCGTGCAGGCTGGCCTGGATGTACACCTTGCGGGTGCCCGCGCCGTAGCGAAACACACTGAGCGAGCGCTCGCTGCCCAAGTGGCTCCAGGGCAGAACATGGTCGATGCGTTGCATGGAAAATCTCCTGCAGTCTGGTAGATCTGGATCAATGAGATCCCTGTGGGAGCGAGCTTGCTCGCGAATGCAATTTGACAGTCAATAAAGATGTTGAATGTTAAACCGAATTCGCGAGCTAGCTCGCTCCCACAGGGATCTCCATCTGTAGAAAGAAAGCATAAAAAAAGTGGCCACCGCGCAAACGGGGCCACTTTTTTCTACGGCGTATTAATGGCCGTACACATCAAAGTCGAAGTACTTGTCCTGGACTTTCTTGTACTCGCCATTGGCGCGGATTTCGGTGATGGCTTTGTTGAATTGCTCGGCCAGCGCGGTATCGCCCTTGCGCACCGCAATCCCGGCGCCGCCGCCGAAGTACTTGGCGTCTTCGTAAGTCGGGCCAACGAATTCAAAACCTTTGCCGGCGTCGGTTTTCAGGAAACCGTCACTCAGGTTGACCGAGTCGGCCAGCATCGCGTCGATACGCCCGGAAACCATGTCGAGGTTGGCTTCCTGCTGCGAACCGTAACGCACCAGGTCGATCCCGGCCGGCACCAGCACTTCGGTGGCGTAACGGTCGTGGGTACTGGCACGCAGCACACCGACTTTCTTGCCTTTAAGCTCGGTCAGCGGGTCTTTGACACCGGAGCCTTCCTTCATCACGAAGCGCGCCGGGGTGTGGTAGTACTTGATGGTGAAATCGACGTTCTTCTTGCGGTCATCAGTGATAGTCATCGACGACAGAATCGCGTCGATCTTCTTCACTTTCAGCGCCGGGATCAGGCCATCGAATTCCTGCTCGACCCAGGTGCATTTGACTTTCATCTGCGCGCACAGCGCATCGCCGATATCGACGTCGAAACCGGTGAGTTTGCCGTCAGGGGTTTTCATCGAGAATGGCGGGTAACCGGCTTCGATACCGATGCGGATCGGCTTGGCGTCTTCGGCCACGGCGGTCAGGGACAACATCGACAGTGCCAGGGCACCGAACATCACTAGCTTCTTCATTTATAACTCCTGTGTGCGGAGGCTTTTATTGGCAGCTTTCGATTCAGCGTTCGGTCATGGCCAATTGGCTGCAAAAAACCGAAGTGGCCGGCAGTCTATGGCGGCGCGCACAGGGTAAATTGTGTTTAAGCGACAAATACTTATGAAAGATCGGCGCACCGATTGACCGGGGTCAACGGGTGCGCCGTCGTGGTGCAAAGGCTGTAGGACAAGCGCTTTTTTTGCTCAGGAATTCTCCTAAACGAACGTCAGCATTCGCAGCCGATGGTGGTTTTGCCGACTTGCTCAACGCTCAATTGAAAGCCTTCATCCAGCCATCCGGTAACCCCGCCGATCATCTCCTTGACCGGGTAACCCAGCGCTGCCAGTTTCACCGCCGCCTTGTTCGCGCCGTTGCAATGTGGGCCGGCGCAATAGACCACGAACAGCGTGGTTTTCGGATAGCTGGCCAATTCTGTCGCCGTCAGCAAGCGGTTCGGGATATTGATCGCGCCCGGCACATGCCCGCGCTCAAAGGCCAGCGGCCCGCGCACGTCAACCAGGACAAAATCGATCTCGCCGGCCTCCTGGCTGCTGAACACGTCGGAACAATCGGTTTCGAAAGTCAGACGATTGCTGAAGTGCATCAGGGCGATCGCCGACGGAGCGGCAGGGATGTCGCGAACGAGGCTGGTCATGGGTGTGGCTCCTTGTCTGAACGGGTGTGAACAGACTTTAACGAGCGGTCGCTTGCGGCTACAGTGGCGCACAAGACACTCACCGGGAATTTTCCGCCAAATGCCGACATCACCTGGTCTGGTTGCGATTCTGGCCTACGACGGCCTCTGCACATTCGAGTTCGGCATCGCTGTTGAGGTCTTCGGCCTGACCCGGCCGGAGTTCGATTTCCCGTGGTACACCCACGCCATTGCGGCGGTCGATCAAGGCCCGATGCGCGCCTTGGGCGGGATTCAGGTGCTGGCCGACGGCGGCCTGGAATTGTTGGCCGAGGCGCGCACGATCATCATTCCCGGCTGGCGCGATCGCAACGCAGCGGTGCCTCCAGCATTGATCGACGCGCTGTGCCAGGCCCATGCCCGGGGTGCGCGGTTGCTGTCGATCTGCTCCGGTGTATTTGTGCTGGCGGCCACCGGCCTGCTCGACGGCCACGGTGCCACCACCCATTGGCGTTACACGGCGGAACTGGCGCAGCGCTTCCCGGCGATTGCGGTCGATGCCGATGTGCTTTATGTCGACTCCGGTCAATTGATCACTTCGGCGGGCAGCGCTGCCGGGATCGACGCCTGCCTGCATCTGGTGGCGCGGGACTTCGGCACCCAAGTCGCCAACTCGGTGGCGCGGCGTCTGGTGATGTCGCCGCAACGCACTGGCGGCCAAGCGCAATTTATTCCGACACCGGTCAGCCCAACGCCGCGCAATGATCTATCGCGGGTGATGCAATGGGCGCGCGAGCGTTTGCATGAACCGCTGGAAGTGCGCGATCTGGCCAGCGAAGCGGCGATGAGTGAGCGTACGTTTCTGCGGCGTTTTACCGAGGCCAGTGGGCAGTCGCCGAAGGCGTGGTTGCAGCATGAGCGGTTAGCGCGGGCGCGGGAGTTGCTGGAGAGCACGCCGGACAATACCGAGCAGATTGCCGAGCGTTGCGGTTATCGGTCGGTGGAGAGTTTTCGTGTGGCGTTTCGTGGCGTGGTGGGGGTGCCGCCATCGGTGTATCGGGAGCGGTTTGGGCGGGGCGTGAGGGTTGAATCCTGAGGTGATTTTGAAGGCGCCTTCGCGAGCAAGCTCTCTCCCACAGGGGGTACGCATTCCAAAGGTGGGAGCGAGCTCGCTCGCGAAAGCGCCGGGTAAAACGCAGCATCATTTAGACATCAGCCACAAGGCTACAGCGCCTTGCGCCTTTGCCTACAACTACGCCAGAATCCGCCGGCTTGTGCGGCTTGGGGGCTGCCGGTAACTTGGTTCGCGTCACTGAATGTTCAGTGATCGGGTTTAGTCGCTCGGTGGTTTATTGGCAGCATACAGTCCGTTCAGTCAGGCATTCTCGCGCCTGAGCTTTATGGTAGCTGTGCGCAGGGCGCCTTCGGGTGCGCCGGGACTGCTTAGAACCACCGGTCGACTAACCTGCGCATAGCTGCCACCCATTTGTTTAGTCGCAATGAACGTGTCGGCCTCATTAAAAGGTTCTAAGAAATGTTCAAAATCACTCCGAATCCGCCCGAAACAGACGCGGAAATCGATCCAAATCCAACGTCCCCCTACTCCGCACCGGGCTCCAGAAAACTCCACGAAGCCGCCGAACGCGCCCTCGATCACTATCTGAAACCCGCGCCCCCAGCGCCACCACGCAAACCCAGCACCATGTTCCTCGTCGACCCCAACACCGGCGCCGAAGACCTCATGGCCCACGCCTGCGAATCCATGGCCTCGGCCAGCATCATGCTCAGCGACTTCGCCGCCCTGCTCGACTCGCCCTACCGCAACACCGTGCTCGGCATCCAGCAAGTGGTCATGCTCGGCGAACTCGCGGTCAACCGCGCCCTCGACAAAATCGAACCCGCCCTGAGGCAATAAACATGTCCAACAAAACCGATGCACAAGTCGTCGCAGCCTTGGTGGCCATGGGCTTCAACGAACGCGACGGACGCTGGGCACAAAACGCCTGCCTGGTGCTCTTCGAAAGCGAGCGCGAAACCATCGTCGCCTCCGCCGTCACCGCCCTTCCCCAACTCGATGAACTGGAAATCGACGCCGTGCTACCCGCACTGCGCCGCGTGACTCGCCGGTTCCCTTCACTACAAAGAACCGTGGCCGACACACTGGCCGAGATGGCGCACGCAGCCTGATTGACCGCGTGATCGTTCTTCGCGAGCAGGCTCGCTCCCACAGTTGTTCGCGGTGACTCGTGGCATTCGAGTACACCGCCGTTTCAATGTGGGAGCGAGCCTGGTCGCGAAAGCGTTCTTTCTGCGGACGAATATCTGAAAGCCAAATACCAAGAAGGCTTAAACCATGAAGGAACATCCCTCCCGATTTCAAAGTTTCACTTGTGTCTGGGATGCACTGGAAGACACACCGCAGGACGCCGCCAATATGCGCCTGCTGGCCAAGTTAAGGCGCACGCTTTCAAGAGAGAACTCCCCCGTCAGACCAGCCACTCCAATAGGTGAGGCAGACAAGAAGCTACAGATGTTTTTATGGATTAGCGGTTTCTTAAAAGGTGACGAGGATGACGACACCTTAAAATACGAACTTACAGTTGGGCCGAAATTTGAACCGGCAGTCTTGGCTGCAATGGGTTGGAAAAGCCTTGATGAAAGTCCCGACGGCGAGTGGCTGCTGACACTCGATCAAGCTCAAAAAATCGGCATGGCGATTAACGAACAACTGCCATCGGAACTCGATCTTTTTATCGGCATCAGGGGTTAACTTTGCCAATGAGCCTCATCTATCAAGACCCATCCATAAGCCATGACGAGGCCATAAGACTCCTTGCCAGCGACACGGATGCAAACGTAATCACCGCACTCGTATCCATTGGCCTGAATGAAACCGATAGAAACCGGGCTCAGGACATCTGCCTGAAATACCTCACCAGCAAAACCGAAGCAATTGTGGCCGCTGCTGCTATTGCGCTCGGGCACATCGCTCGCCGACATGGCGAACTGGATACTGAAACAGTTTTTGCGGCACTCGAATCAGCCAGGCAAACGCACCCTTCACTGCAAGGAATCATTGAAGACACGCTTGACGATATAGACGTATTCACCTGATCCACCCTGACGGCATTTGGATGAAGTAACGGACTTCATCCAAATCGACGTCCCCTACCTCAATCCTCCCGCGTCAGCACTTCCAACAATTCAATCTCAAACACCAGATTCGAATTCGGCGGAATCTTGCCCATCGTCCGTTCGCCGTACCCCAGATGCGCCGGCACCAGCAATTTACGCTTGCCCCCCACCTGCATGCCCATCAAGCCCTGATCCCACCCCTTGATCACCCGTCCGGTGCCAATCACGCACTGAAAAGGTTTGCCACGGCTGTAGGAAGAATCGAACTCGCTGCCGTCTTCCAGCCAACCGGTGTATTGGGTGGTGATCAGTGCGCCTTTGACGGCGGCTTTACCTTCGCCGACCTGAAGATCGATGACTTGCAGTTGTTCTGTCATGTTCGTGGACTCTTTGCGGTTGGCCCCGTCGGGCGCGGATGGCGTTTTTCGCAGAATCCGCTGCCGATGGCAATCCATGGAACCGAAACTCGCGCCATCGCTCACATGTTTATCGACATCGTATTAAGCCAGGGAAGCTCTGATGACCGACTCACTACTGCGCAGTTTCATTCCACCGTACATCCTCAACCGCATCATCGCTCACGGTTCAGCGCCGCAACGTTCGGCCGCGATGCTCACGCTCAACCATGTACGCAGCCTGTTGCCCAATCCAGGCGCACCCGCGCCCCCCCCGGCACGGGCGATCCTGCCCGAGAAGAGCAAGCCGGGTCTGGCTGAACGCAGCGTGCACGATGCGCAAAACAAAATGCTCTTGCCGGGCCAGATCGTGCGCCTCGAAGGTCAGCCGCCGGCTGGTGATCCGGCGGTCGACGAGGCTTACGATGCGCTGGGGGCCAGCTATGATTTCTTTTGGAAAGTGTTCGGTCGCGACTCAATCGACAATCAGGGTTTTGCCCTGATCGGCAGCGTGCATTACGGCCAGGGTTACGAAAACGCTTTCTGGAATGGCGCGCAAATGGTGTTTGGCGACGGCGATGGCGAAATCTTCCAGCGCTTCACCCGCTCGCTCGACGTCATCGGCCATGAACTGGCCCACGGCGTAACCGAAAGCGAGGCCGGGCTGATTTATGCCAACCAGTCCGGCGCGTTGAACGAGTCGCTCTCGGATGTGTTTGGCGTCTTGATCAAGCAATACGCGCTCGGCCAGACAGCCGAACAGGCAGACTGGTTGATCGGTGCCGACCTGCTGATGCCGAAGATCCAGGGCAAGGGCCTGCGCTCGATGTCGCACCCCGGTACGGCGTATGACGACCCGCTGTTGGGCAAGGATCCGCAACCGGATCATATGCGCAAATTCGTCATCACCAGCGAAGACAATGGCGGCGTGCACATCAATTCGGGCATTCCCAACCGCGCGTTTTATCTGGCCGCCCGAGCGTTTGGCGGCTTCGCCTGGGAAAAGACCGGACGAATCTGGTACGACACGCTGTGCGATAACCGCTTGAGCCAGGACGCAACGTTTGACGCGTTCGCAAAATTGACCATCGATCACGCGGGCCAGCGCTTTGGCGCTGAAGCAGCCGACGCAGTGCAGCAAGCCTGGGCACAGGTCGGCATCGAATAATTCGAGGAGGCTGTATGAAAACGCTACCCGAGCTGGATGACGATTCCGTTTTGCGCGTATCTCGCCAGGGTGGCGTTGCGGCGATTCACAGCCTGAGCCGCCCACGTGAAATCGAATTTGCGCAATGCGACATCAGTCAGCGTTCAAGGATCTGCTCGGTGCTGGAGGGCTGCCTGCCATTGGACAGCAGCGAATCCGGACGTGGAGATCAACGCTTCTATCAGATAGAAGTGCGCTACCAGTCCGGGGAAATGGTGTTGAAGGTGCCGGAGGATCGGGCGCCGGGGGATCTGGTGCATTTGTGGGACAAGGGGGAGTTGCTGTGATTCATGCAGGCGAGTCTTCTGCACCGACGCCTGACAATTTGCGTGGGCCAAAGCTTTCTGTTTGGCCGAAATGCAATCGGCCATCCGTGGCCAATTGTGACCGGCCTTAACGCTCGACCGGTTGCATCTCGACAATTGTCCCGTTGGTAATCATCACCATCACGTACTTGTCGTTGATCTGCACCCATTGGGCCTGCTCGATCGGTGCTTTCAGACCTTTGGCTTTCCAGTTTTGCAGGGCCTTGTCCTTGCGCTGATACATTTCAGGCGCACGGTCGTTGACCTTCAACTCACGGTCGCTGGTCGGCGATTGGACGGCCTGTTCATTTGAGGTTTGCGCCGCTTGAACAAGTGGGCTGATCCCGGCAAAGCCGGCGACAAGGGCCAGGCTGGCGATTAGGGTTTTGCTGTTCATCGGTGAACCTCCTGAGATATGTGATACCTGAACTCGGACTGCCGGGTTCGGGAATCATTCCTTGTTTTTTTGTCTGGGCTGGTTGGGGATTGTAGTTGTCCGTTGGGCCGCCATCGCGAGCTGGCGCAGGCCTAAAGACTCCGTGGTGTAAGCAGAATTTGCAGTTGCCACGAAAACCTGTGGGAGCGAGCCTGCTCGCGAAGGGGCCGGCACATTCGACATCTTCATTGCCTGGGCCACCGCTTTCGCGAGCAAGCTCGCTCCCACAAGGTCCATGCGGTGCCCGCCCCGGATTGATCCACTTTGCACATCAATCCATGCCAATAATGCAATTAACATCTAGTTACACCTGCGCCACCATCCGCCTCAATAAAAACCGTGCGCCGCCCTCCCGTCGCGCACGTCATAAAAGCGGTGGAGTACTTTTCTATGACAGCCTCAATCCCACATAACGGCTCGCGGGCCGGCGCCATTTTCCGGGTGACCTCGGGCAACTTCCTCGAACAGTTCGATTTCTTTCTGTTCGGCTTCTACGCCACGCAGATCGCGGCGGTGTTCTTTCCGGCGAGCAGTGAGTTCGCTTCCCTGATGATGACCTTTGCCGTATTTGGCGCAGGCTTCTTGATGCGTCCACTGGGCGCCATCGTGCTCGGTGCCTACATCGATGATGTCGGTCGGCGCAAAGGTTTGATCGTCACCCTGTCGATCATGGCCAGCGGCACGATATTGATCGTGCTGGTGCCCGGATACGAAAGCATCGGCCTGTTCGCGCCGGCTCTGGTGTTAATCGGACGCTTACTGCAAGGCTTCTCGGCCGGGGCGGAATTGGGCGGTGTGTCGGTGTATCTCGCCGAGATCGCCACGCCGGGTCGCAAAGGTTTCTTCACCGCTTGGCAGTCGGCCAGTCAGCAAGTGGCGATCATCGTCGCCGCTGCTTTGGGCTATGCCTTGAACGCCTGGATGGCGCCGGAGGTGGTGGCCGATTGGGGCTGGCGAATTCCGTTTTTCGTCGGTTGCATGATCGTGCCGTTCATCTTTTTCCTGCGCCGTAACCTGGCGGAAACCGAAGAGTTCGCCGCGCGCAAACACCGCCCGAGCATGGGCGAAGTGTTCCGCACCCTCGGCCAGAACTGGGGCGTGGTCCTCGGCGGCATGTTGATGGTCGCGCTGACCACCACCGCGTTTTACCTGATCACCGTGTACGCGCCGACCTTCGGCAAAACCGTGCTGCATCTGAGCACCTCCGACGCACTGTTGGTGACCTTGCTGGTCGGTGTGTCGAACTTCTTCTGGCTGCCGATTGGCGGCCTGTTGTCCGACCGTATCGGCCGTCGTCCGGTGCTGATCGCCATGTCGCTGCTGGCCCTGGCCACCACCTATCCGGCGCTGTCGTATCTGGTGCAGGCGCCGAGCTTCAGCCACATGTTGCTGTCGCTGTTGTGGCTGTCGTTTATCTACGGCTTGTACAACGGCGCGATGATTCCGGCGCTCACCGAGATCATGCCGGTCGAAGTGCGGGTTGCCGGTTTCTCCCTCGCCTACAGCCTGGCCACGGCGATTTTTGGCGGTTTCACCCCGGCGATGTCGACCTTTCTGATTCAGTACACCGGCGACAAAGCCGCGCCGGGTTACTGGATGAGCATCGGTGCGCTGTGTGCCTTGTGCGCCACTCTTTATCTGTACCGCCGTGCCGGTGGTCGTCTGCAACCTGTCGCAGCCTGAGGAAAACTCGCCATGAAAAAACTGTTCACTGTCACCGCCCTGCTCGCCGGTCTCGCCTTCAACCTCGCCGCCCAGGCCGAAGAGTTGAGCGTGATGACCTCCGGGGGCTTCACTGCCGCCTACAAGATTCTCGGGCCGAAATTCGCCGCCGCCAGCGGCAACACATTGACCACCAGCCTCGGCCCGTCGATGGGCAAAGCCCCCGAAGCGATCCCCAATCGCCTCGCGCGCGGTGAGCACGCCGACGTGGTGATCATGGTCGGTTACGCCCTCGATGACCTGATCAAGCAAGGCAAGGTCGACCCGGCCTCGCGCGTTGAGCTGGCGGATTCGCGGATCGGCCTTGTGGTGCGCGAAGGCGCGCCGAAACCGGACATCAGCAGCGTCGACAGCCTGAAGAAAACCTTGCTCGACGCACAATCGGTGGCCTACTCCGACAGCGCCAGCGGCGTGTACATCGAGCAGCAGTTGTTCAAGAAGCTGGGCATCGAAGAGCAGTTGAGACCAAAGGCCAAGATGATTCCGAAAGTCCCGGTCGGCTCGGTAGTTGCCACTGGCGACTATCAATTGGGCTTCCAGCAGGTCAGTGAATTGCTGCCGGTGCCGGGCGTGAGTTTCGTCGCGAAGATTCCGGAATCGGTGCAATCGGTAACGCGGTTTGCCGCCGGAATTCCAGTCGGCGCGCAGCATCCGCAAGAAGCCAAAGCGTTGCTCGCTTACCTCGCCGCGCCTGCCGCGCAAGCTGACGTGCAGGCCACCGGGCTGGACTCGGTCAAGCGCTGACAATCGGCGGCTGGACCTTCATTTCCACCACCAGCCGCTCCAGTTCCAGTGCCGCCGGGGTCAAGGTACGACCCCGGCGCTTGATGATGCCGACACTGCGCATCACTTGCGGATCGGTCAGCGGCACCCGCGTCAGGATCGGATGATCCGGCCCGGGCATCGCCATCAGCGGCACTGCCGCCACACCCAACCCCGCCTCCACAAGCCCGATCATCGTCGTCACATGCCGGGTTTCGCAGATGCTCGGGCGCTGCGGCGCCACGCTGCTCAACGCCTGATCGAGCAGAAAACGATTGCCGGACGTTTTGTCCAGCGAAATGTAATCCTGCTGATAGAACTCGTCCCACGTCACGCTGCTGCGCCCGGCCAGGGGATGATCACGACGACAAGCGACGACGTAGCACTCCTGCACAAGCGGTTCGAACTCGACTTTGGCATCCTGCGTGCCGAGAAAACTCAAGCCGAAATCCGCCTCGCCATTGACCACCGCACTCAAGACATCGTGCGCGCTGGAGTCGAGCACTTTGACTTTGATGCGTGGGAATTGCTGGTGATAGCGTGCGATCACGCGGGGCATGAAGTAGTAAGCCGCCGAGGGCACACAGGCAACGGTGACATGGCCCAAACGCGTCGATGCGACTTCGCTGATGCCCAGCAACGCCACGTCCAGATCATCGAGCAAACGCTCGACACTGGGCATGAAACCACGCCCGGCCTGGGTCAGGCTGACCTTGCGGGTGGTGCGTTCGAAGAGTTTGACGCCGAGGGCGTCTTCGAGCTTTTCGATGCGCCGGCTCAACGCCGGTTGCGACAGGCGCACGGTGTCGGCGGCCTTGCGGAAACTGCCCTGCTCGACCACGGCACGAAAGGCTTGCAGGTCGTTGAGGTCGAAGTTGATGGCCATGGCGGGACTCGAGAGATTGATACGCTAAGGCTATAAATGTAACCAATTGATGCCAATTATTATAGAAACGGTGAAAATCCCCTGTGGGAGCGAGCTTGCTCGCGAATGCGATCTTTCAGTGACAAACCTGCTGACTGACACTCCGCTTTCGCGAGCAAGCTCGCTCCCACATTGGATCGCCAGTGGCCTATAGCTCTTTGTAGCCCTTATCCTTGTCACCCCCGCCGTACCGTTGTCAGGAGTAACCCCCCATGCCCCATGAAGGCAATCTGTTGCAAGCCGCTGTCGTCTTTCTGTTCGCGGCCGTGCTCACCGTGCCTTTGGCCAAACGTCTGCAACTGGGCGCCGTGCTCGGTTACCTGTTTGCCGGGGTGATCATCGGCCCGTCGGTGCTGGGCCTGATCGGCAACCCGCAAAGCGTCGCGCATATTTCCGAACTGGGCGTGGTGTTGCTGCTGTTCATCATCGGCCTTGAGCTGTCGCCACGACGTTTGTGGGTGATGCGCAAATCGGTGTTCGGCGTTGGTCTGGCGCAGGTACTGTTGACCGCTTCGGTGATTGGCGTGCTGGCGTTGTCGGTGTTTGGCCAACCGCTGAACAGCGCGATTGTGCTGGGTCTCGGTCTGGCGCTTTCTTCTACCGCTTTCGGCCTGCAAAGCCTCGCCGAGCGCAAAGAACTGACCAGCCCCCACGGTCGGCTGGCGTTCGCGATTCTGCTGTTTCAGGACATCGCCGCGATCCCGTTGATTGCGCTGGTGCCGATGCTTGTCGGTGGTGCGCACGACACCAGCAACTCCGAGAGTCTGAATCACGCCCTGCAAGTGCTTGGCGGTATCGCGGTGGTCGTGGTCGGCGGGCGTTATCTGCTGCGTCCGGTGTTTCGCGTGGTGGCGAAAACCGGTCTGCCGGAGGTGTCCACTGCCACGGCGTTGCTGGTGGTGATCGGCACGGCGTGGTTGATGGATCTGGTCGGCGTGTCGATGGCACTGGGCGCATTTCTCGCCGGTCTGCTGTTGGCGGATTCGGAATATCGCCATGAGCTGGAAGCGCAGATCGAACCGTTCAAAGGGCTGCTGCTCGGGCTGTTTTTCATCAGCGTCGGCATGGGAGCGAACTTGAGTTTGCTGCTCAGCGCGCCAATCACCGTGTTGGGGCTGACGCTGCTGTTGATCGGTCTGAAATTGCCGCTGCTGTTTGTCGTCGGGCGGCTGGCCGGTGGCTTGAACAAGGTCAGTGCGATTCGCCTCGGTATCGTCTTGGCGGCCGGTGGTGAATTTGCGTTTGTGGTGTTCAAGATCGGTCGCGATCAGGGCCTGTTCGAACCGCGTCTCTACGACTTGCTGGTGCTGACCATCACCCTGTCGATGGCGGTGACGCCGTTGTTGCTGTTGATCTGTGCGCGGCTGGTCAGCCCGAAAGTGCAGCCGGTGGAAGTGCCGGAAAAATACCGCGAGATCGACACTGACACGCCGCGTGTGGTGATCGCTGGCATGGGCCGGATGGGCCAGATCGTCGCGCGGATTCTGCGTGCGCAGAACATCAAGTTCGTTGCGCTGGATACGTCAGTGGAAACCATCGAACTGTCGCGCAGTTTTGGTGGAGTGCCGGTGTTCTACGGCGACCCGATGCGCGCGGAAATCCTCAATGCGGCCAAGGCCGGCGAAGCGGAATATTTCGTGATTGCCACGGATGACCCAGAGACCAACATCAAGACGGCCGAGGTGGTGCGCAAGCTGTATCCGCACATGAAGATCATCGCCCGGGCCCGTAACCGCCAGCACGTGCACCGCTTGGTCGATGTCGGCGCGGAGGCGATTCGTGAGACCTATTATTCGAGTCTGGAGATGAGCCGGCGTACGCTCGTCGGTCTCGGTTTGACCCAGGCCCAGGCCGATGCGCGGATCAAGCGTTTCAAACATCACGACGAACAGGTGCTGGAGGCGCAACACGCGATCTACGACGACGCGGCCAAAGTCCTGCAAACCGCCCAGGAAGCCCGGGCGGAGCTGGCGCGGTTGTTTGAGTCCGACCAACTGGAAGAAGAGTCCCGCCAAACCTGAGCCCTGCACAAAACCCATGTGGGAGCGAGCTTGCTCGCGAATGCAATCTGTCAGTCATTGAGATGTTGACTGACAGACCGCTTTCGCGAGCAAGCTCGCTCCCACAGTGATTTTCGGTGCTCACAAAACCTGTGATAGCCAAGGCCTAAGCCAGTTCTAATTCCAGCGTTGGTTTGACCGGTGCCACCTCAAACCGGTCCGCCAGAAACGGTGTGATATCCAGCGGTAGCGGCTCATCGTTGACCAGTTTATCCAGCAGCACGCCAGTAATTGCCGAGGTCAGAATCCCGGTACGGAAGTGCCCGCAGGCATTCAGATAACCCTCCACCCCACGCATCGGCCCGAGAATCGGCAACTCATCCGGCGACCCCGGACGCAATCCCGCCCACGTGCGTTTCAGATTGACGTCTTTCAACTCCGGCAGACACCGCACCGCCCCTTGCACCAACCCGGTGATTTCCGGGTAGGTGGTGGTGACGTCGAAGCCTTTGTCTTCGGTGGTGCTGCCAATCAGGATCTCGCCGTTGTCCTTCTGCGCTACGTAGCAGTCGCTGGTGGTCAGGCAGCCGTTGAGGATTTTCGGCATACGCTCGGTCAGCAGAATCTGGCCTTTCACCGGTTTCACCGGGATGCGAATGCCCGTCGCCCACTCACTCAAGTCAGCCGCCCAGGCACCGCTGGCGTTGATCAGCGTCTTGCAGTGGAACACGCCCTCCTCGGCCGTTTGTACACCGGTGACGCGGTTGCCGTGGTGCAACACACCGGTGACGTTGGTGTTGACGAAGATGTCGACGCCGTTTTGCCGCGCGCCTTCCATGTAGGCGTCGGCGAGGCGGAACGGGCTGACCTGATGGTCGCAGAGAAACTCCAGCGCCCCGCGTGCTTCATGGCTGACGCTCGGTTCAGCCTCACGCAGCGCTGCCTGATCGAGCCAGCGCACCTGATCGGCCAAGTGTGGAATGCAGCCGACGATATGCTCGGCGTAGAGCCGGTCTTCGTCGTCGTAGATGACGAATTTCAGCCCGGTCTTTTCGAACTTGAAATCCATGCCGTGATTGTCTTTCAGCTCGCGGTGCAACGCTGGGTACAGGGCGTTGGACTGCAAGGCGAAATCGAAGAACGACTCCGGCAGAATGTGCGGCGTGCTCGCGTCCACGGCCACCGCCGCGCCCTGGGTTTCGCGCTTGCGGTTGGCCGACATCATGCGGAAGAAAATCACCCCGCAACCGAGGCCGACCGACTCACCGATCGCCCACAAACCACCGGCCGACGCACGGGTCGCGTTGCCGGGACGCTTGGCGTCGATCAGCGCCACTTTGAGGTTTTTGCGCTTGGACAATTGATAGGCGCAGGACGCCCCGATCACGCCGCCGCCGGCAATGATCACGTCGTAGAACTTACTCATGGGCAGCGGCCTCCGTGCCGACAGACTGAAACGCAGAAAAAGGAATCGGATCGATCGGGAAACGCGGGCGCAGCCAGCCGACATCCTTGCGCCCGGTCGCTTGACGCAGGCGATCGCTGCAGTAGCCGACGCACATCCGTCCCTGACAATCGCCCATGCTCACGCGGGTACGCATTTTCAGGCTGGCGATGTCTTGCACGCCCTGCTCCAGCGCCAGATCGATGTCGGCGCGGGTGGCGTGTTCGCAACGACAGATCACCGTATCGGCGGCCGGCAATGCGGTCTGGCCAACGCCGCGTTCGGTGTAGCGATCCACGGCAGCACGGAAGCGCACGATGGCTTTGAGTTTGCTCAGGTAACGGTCGCGACGGACCCGCGCTAGCTCTTCTTCGAGTACGCCGCGTTGCAGCAGAATCGACGTTGCGGCGATCTTGCCGGCGAGCATCGCCGCTTCACCGCCGCGAATCCCGCCCATGTCGCCGGCCAGATGCACGTGGGGTTCGTTGCTTTGCTGCCAGATATTCGCGTTGGCGCGCAGGTAACCGTCGTCGCTGAAGCCATGATCCAGGCCCATCTGCTGGCTCAGTTGCGTACGCGGAATAAAGCCGTAACCGACCGCGAGGGTTTTGGCTTCGAAGCGCTCGACGCGGCTCATGTCCGGTTCCCAGGTGGCCGAATACGGCGCGACGCTGACGCTTTTCAGCTCGCCTTCGCCGTGGGCTTCGACCACGCCCCAGCCGTAGTTCATCGAGATACCGTGCAGTTTCAGGTAGGCGAGCATGCTCAAGCCATCGAGGAACAGTTGTGGCTTGTTCAGCAGCGCCAGGCTCTCACGGGCGATCTTGCCGAACGCACAGGCCTCATACACGCCCGCAACGCTGACGCCCGCGGCATGCAGTTGTGTCGCCACCAGTGGCAGCAGGGGCCCGGTGCCAGCGATGATTACCGGCCCTTGCGGCTTGACCACACCACTTTTGATTTGCAGTTGCAGGCCGCCGAGCATGATCACCCCCGGCACCGTCCAGCCCGGAAATGGCACGCTGCGTTCATGGCAACCGGCGGCCAACAACAATTGCGGATATTCGATTTCGTGCAGTTGCTCGTCGCCATCAAGCACCACCAAAGCGCGGGTGCCTTCGGCGCCGACCACACGATGGTTGAGGCGCACATCGATCAGCCCGGCCTGCTCCTGAAAATCACCGTGCAGTTTGCCCAGGGCTTCGGAGTAGCGCGGGCCGAGATAGTCCAGTTGCACGCCGTCACGCAACGGCCCGCGATAGACCACGCCGCCAAGCCGCGACGCTTCTTCGAGCAGGGTGCAGCGCACACCGTGGCGCGCGAGTTCGATGGCCGCCGCCATCCCCGCCGGTCCGCCGCCGACGATCACCGGTTGCAGGCTCATACGAGCACCTCCTGCGCGGTGATGCGGTTGACCTGGGTTTCGATCTGCATGCCGTCGCGCACGACGGTCTGGCAGGCACGGCGTTTGTGCCGGCCATTGATTTTCACCAGGCAGCACTGGCACACGCCCATGCCGCAGTAGGCGCCCGTGATCTGATTGTGATCGTTGCGGGCAATCTGGCGTACGCCGAGGGATTGAATAACGCTGAGCACGGTTTCGCCGATAGCAGCGGTGACCGCTTGACCGTTGATGTGGACGGTCATGTCCGCCTGCGCCAACGGCTGGATATCGAAGGTTCTTTCTAGGCAGTGCATTGCAATGTTCATCCGTGAGGGTTCGGTTGAGGTGGTGTCAGCTCCTTGCTGCACTACTCCGTGTCGACGCGTTTATTGTTGCTGTGATTGGTGCGTCGACGCAGCGACTTCGTCAGCGCAACAAGGTGCGCGAGAAGCACTGTAGTTCATACCTCAGCAAAGGCCTGGATCATTTACGTTAGGCGATATCGCCCGACGAAATATTGATCCAGGCCAGTGAAAACGATTGGATTGTCCAACGAGATCGCCAGACAGCAAAAAGCCGCTTCCACCCGAAGGGGGAAGCGGCCGAGGCATGGGCCTCAATGGAGCAATCAGTGCACGAACAGGGCGATCAGGATAATGATCGGGATCGGTACGCCGAGGAAAAACAGCAGTAGTGAGCGCATGGTCATGCTCCTTGTTTAACGGACTGGAGTGGTCGTGGTGTAGGTGTCGACTTCAACGTACTCGACGGCATCCCGACGACGACCGCCATAGGTCGCCGCGAGGCTGGCGAAGAACGCACCGGCCAACAGCGAGATGAACATCCACAGCGAGGTCCAGGCAGCGACTTTCGCAGCGGTGTCGGCGGCTTGTTGAGCTTTCAGCTTGGCGTCGGCCAGAGCTTTCTGAGTGCGGGCGTAGATTTCATCGACGCGGCGCTCGGCATCGGCCTGAGTCAGGTTGGTCCGTTGGGCGACCAGTTGCGCGAGGTAGGTACGGTCTTCGGCGCTCATCTGACCGTTGGCCAGGCTTTGCGCAAAGATGCGGGCCACGGCGCCATGGGCGGCGTCATCGCTGACGGAAGCCGGACGATCATCGCGGAACAGGCTGTCGATGTAGTAGCCGTACTGATTGCTATCGGTGTTCGCCGCTGCAGTACCGGCTGCCTGAGTCATGGCACCGGCGGCACCGCCAGCAACACTGGCACCGGCCTGAACACCACCACTGATGACGCTGCTGACCGAACCGACCACCAGCACAGCGGTAACCAAAGTCGCCACGCACCAGGCAAGGAAGCCGTGCGCGGTATCGCGGAAATAAACCTCGTCACCGTGCATGTTCGCCCACTTCACCCGCAGGCGACCGGCGATGTAGCCGCCCATGCCGGAAGCGATGATCTGCGTCGCCGCCAGCCACACGATTGTCGAAATGCCCAGGCCCTTGGCACTGACGCCCTCTCCGGCCCACGGTGAAACGGCAGAGAAACCCAAACCGAACCCGAGCAGGACCAGAATCATCGACAGGGCAGCGGCAGCCGCAGCACCTGCGAAGATCGCGCCCCAGGACACGCCCGAAACACTGCTCGACTCTTCAACGGCGGGATAAAACCCATCAGGGGATCTATTCATTGTTGTTCTGCTCCAGGCATGAAAAATGGTGTTACAACTCGTCATCAGAGGAATTGCAGCGACCGTGCCATTCGCAGAAATTAAATAAATCCTTTATTTTCAGTTAGTTAGAAAGAATGAACTTCCGAAAACCTTGCAAATTGCAACAACTGCCGGATAACAGCGGGTTTTATGCATTGGCCTCGAACATCTATAGCGCGCGAAATTTGCGTATGTGACAGGTGAACATGAAAGTTAATTTAAAGCGTCGTCGGATTTTCTTGGCAAAATGCTGCCATTCCGTTTGAACCGATCAGCAGGCCTGCCTATGACTCGTATCTTGACCATCGAAGACGACGCCGTGACCGCCCGGGAGATCGTCGCCGAACTGAGCAGCCACGGGCTGGACGTCGACTGGGTCGACAATGGTCGCGAAGGCCTTGACCGTGCCGTGAGCGGCAACTACGACCTGATCACCCTCGACCGCATGTTGCCCGAACTCGATGGCCTGGCCATCGTCACCACGCTGCGCACCATGGGCGTGTCCACGCCGATTCTGATGATCAGCGCCCTCTCCGATGTCGACGAGCGCGTGCGCGGCTTGCGCGCCGGCGGCGATGATTACCTGACCAAACCGTTCGCCACCGATGAAATGGCCGCGCGGGTTGAAGTGTTGCTGCGTCGGCAGAACAGCGGCGCCACTCAGGCGACGACGCTGCAAGTGGCGGACCTTGAACTGGACTTGATCAGCCATGAAGCACGCCGTGCCGAACAAGTGCTGACGCTGTTGCCGACCGAGTACAAGCTGCTCGAATTCCTGATGCGCAACAGCGGCCAGATCCTCTCGCGGATGATGATTTTCGAAGAGGTCTGGGGTTATCACTTCGACCCCGGCACCAACCTGATCGACGTGCATATTGGCCGTCTGCGCAAGAAAATCGACGCCGCCGGCCATGTGCCGCTGATCCGCACGGTACGGGGCTCGGGTTATGTCATTGCCGAACCCGTCTGACGGCTGGCGCTCCTCCAGCAGCCGTTTGCTGGCGCTGTACAGTTCGCTGTTCGTGGCCTGGAGCGCGATCCTCATGGGGGTCATGTATTACGAAGTCTCCGGCTACCTCGATAACCTCGCCAAACATTCGCTGATGCAACGTCAGCACCTGTTCTCGCACTTTCGCGGTGAGCAACTGGAAGACGCGCTCGCCGCCAGCATGACTTTCGATATTCGCGGCATCGACGCTTATGGCTTGTTCGATGCTGACGGCGTTTACCTCAGCGGCGCCTTGCAGCAGATCCCCGAAGGCCTGCCGCTGGACGGCAAGATCCACATGCTCGCCGAATGCGCCGACTCCGACGACCCGACCCTGCCCAATGACAGCTGCGACGCGGTGGCCACGCAAACCCGCGACGGCCGCTGGCTGGTGCTGCTGCGCGACAACGGTTCGCTGTTCGCGGTGACGCGGATCATTTTGCATGCGTTTTTCTGGGGCGTGTCGCTGACGATTCTGCCGGGGATTGCCGGGTGGCATCTGCTGCGCCGTCGGCCGTTGCGGCGCATCCGGGCGATTCAGGACAGCGCCCAGGCAATTGTTGCCGGCGACCTGACCCATCGCCTGCCACTGTCCAATCGCCGCGATGAACTGGACATGCTCGCGGCCATCGTCAACGCGATGCTGGAGCGCATCGAGCGTTTGATGAATGAAGTCAAAGGCGTCTGCGACAACATCGCCCATGATTTGCGCACCCCGCTGACACGCCTGCGCGCGCAGTTGTATCGCATGCAGCAACAGGCCGGCGAAGGTTCGCAGGAAGCGGCGCAACTGGATCTGGTGCTCGCCGAAGCGGACACGCTGATGGCGCGGTTTCGCGGGTTGTTGCGGATTTCCGAGCTTGAGGATCGCCAGCGCCGTTCAGGTTTTGTCCAACTCGATCCGGTGCAATTGCTCGAAGAGTTGTATGAGTTTTACCTGCCACTGGCCGAGGAAGGCGAGCTGCGTTTCGACCTGAACATGCCGGAGACACTGCCGCCACTCAACGGTGATCGGGCGTTATTGTTCGAGGCGCTGGCGAATCTGCTCAGCAACTCGATCAAGTTCACACCGCCGGGCGGTACGGTGATGCTGCGTGGGGTGAATGCGGGCGGGCAGACGCGGATTGAAGTGCACGACTCAGGGCCGGGGATTCCCGAGGAAGAGCGTGAGGCGGTGTTCCAGCGCTTTTATCGTGCCGAAGGAGGGCAGCCGCAGGGTGGGTTTGGCTTGGGGCTGTCGATTGTGGCGGCGATTGTCAGTCTGCATGGCTTCAGTCTTGAAGTCGGCAGCAGTGATCTGGGCGGGGCGAAACTGGTGCTCGATTGCCGGCAGAGCCTGATCGAAAATTCCTGATTCCCACCTTGGAATGCAATCAATGTGGGAGCGAGCTTGCTCGCGAAGGCGGTGTGTCATTCAACAAAGATGTTGCCTGACACTCCCTCTTCGCGAGCAAGCTCGCTCCCACAGGTTATCGTGGTGGATGATCAAGCGGGGTAATTGGCGCGCAGTGCCTCGAGGCCACCCTGGTAGATGCCGCTGAACAGCGCCACCACTTCCTCATCACTCACGCCTTTGGCGTTGAAACGCCCCGACCACGTCACCCGCGCGCCCTGCCCTTGGGCTTCAACCTTGATCGTCGCCAGATAATCAGTCGCCGGGAACGGTGCCTGTTCAATCGAATAGCTGTAAGTCTTCGCCGCGTTATCGAACACTTGCAGACGCTCGATCACCACAGCGCCGTCAGCGGTTTGCAAAGTGCGCACGCGGCCGCCGTCGCTCAGTTCACTCTTGGGAATAAATGGCAGCCAATCGGGTAGCGTGTTAAAGCCGCCGATCAATTGCCAGACCTGATCGGCCGAGGCCGGGATGTCGATGGTTGCGGATGCTGTTGGCATAAATAAACGTCTCTCCAGAATTCAGATAGTCAGGCTGTCGACCACGCCGCCATCGACGCGCAACGCGGCGCCCGTGGTGGCCGACGACAGCGGCGAAGCAATGTAGGTCACCAGATGCGCGACCTCTTCGACATCCGCTACGCGCTGGATGATCGAGGTCGGGCGAGCCTTGCGCACAAACGCGTCGGCTTCATCGCGCAAGTTGCGCCCGGATTCGGCGGCGGCATTCTTGAGCATGTCTTCGAGGCCATCGGTGAAGGTCGGGCCCGGCAGGATCGCATTGACGGTCACCCCGGTGCCAGCCAGACGTTTGGCCAAGCCGTGGGACACCGCCAGATTGGCGCTTTTGGTCACGCCGTAATTGATCATGTCCGCTGGCGTGGCGACGCCGGATTCCGAAGACAGAAAGATCACCCGGCCCCAGCCCTGCTCGACCATCGCTGGCACGTAATGCCGCGCCAGACGCACGCCGGAAATCACGTTGACCTCATAGAAACGCGTCCACTCACTGTCCGGCGCTTCGAAGAAATCCACATCATTAAAGATGCCGAGGTTGTTCACCAGAATGTCCGCACGCGGCTCAGCGGCGAAGAGTTTCTGCGCACCTTCGGCGGTGCCCAGATCTGCGGTCAAACCACGCAACTGCGCGCCCGGCACTTTCTCGCGAATGCTCGCCAGCGCCTGCTCGACCTTGGCCGTATCGCGGCCGATCACCACCACGGTAGCGCCGGACTCGGCCAGCGACTGGCTGATGCCCAGACCAATGCCCGCAGTGCTGCCGCTGACGATGGCCAGTTTTCCACTCAGGTCAATCTTCATGCTTTCACCTCATCGATTGGCAATGGTGCACGTTCCGAAACCAGTTGGGCGTCGCGCATCGCCTGCCAGAAACCGGCAGGGATGGTCGCTGACAAAGCCGCAACATCTTCGGCAATGCGTTGCGGTTTACTCGCGCCGGGAATCACTGCAGCAACAGCAGGATTGGCCAGCGAAAACTGTAGCGCAGCGGCTTTCACATCGACGTTGTAAGCAGCGGCGATACGTTTGATCTGCTCAACCCTGGCGATGACTTCAGGGCTGGCCTGCTGGTATTCGAAGTGCGAGCCACCGGCCAGAATCCCAGAGCTATAAGGACCGCCGACAACGATTTCAACGTTCTGCGCCAGCGCTGCATCCATCAGGCGTTGCAACGGGCATTCGTGATCGAGCAGCGTGTAGCGACCGGCCAACAGGAAACCATCCGGCTGCGCTTCGCTGAGGTCAAGGGTCAATTCGCACGGCTCGACTTTGTTCACGCCCAGGCCCCAGCCCTTGATCACGCCTTCTTCGCGCAACCGGGTGAGGACTTTGAACGCGCCGGTGCGGGCCTGGTTGAAGTATTCCAGCCATTGATCGCCGTAGAAGTCTTGAGCGATGTCGTGCACCCAGACGATGTCGAGGCGATCGGTTTGCAGGCGTTTGAGGCTGTCTTCGATCGAGCGCAGGGTTGCGTCGGCGCTGTAGTCGTTGACGATCTTGTTCGGACGGCCGTGTTCGAACACGCCACTTTTCTCGCCGAGATCACGGGCGGCGGCGTCTTCGACTTCATCGAGAATCACCCGGCCGACCTTGCTGCTCAGCACGTAGTCGTCGCGCTTGTAGTGCTTCAGGGCTTCGCCGAGGCGGATCTCCGACAGGCCCGAACCGTAAAACGGCGCAGTGTCGAAGAAACGCACGCCGGCATCCCACGCGGCCTGCACGGTGGCTTGCGCTTCTTCTTCGGGGATGGCGCGGAACATGTTGCCCAGTGGTGCGGTGCCGAAGCCCAGCTGGCCGGGCAGTTTGTCTTTCAAGCTCATTGGTTTTTCCTCGATAGGTTCTGGGTCTGTGTGACCGTTGAGCAGATCCTAGATTGCGACACCGAGACCGTCCAAGACATAATGCGCAGCACTTGAGTCCCTACAGGTCTGACATGATCGATATCCGCCAATTGCGCTACTTCGTTGTAGTCGCCGAGGAAGAACACGTCGGCCGCGCCGCCGAACGGCTGCATATTTCCCAGTCACCGCTGAGCCGGCAGATCGCTCAGCTCGAAGAACGCCTGGGGCTGACGCTGTTCGAGCGCAGCCAGCAACGCATTCGCCTGACCCGCGACGGTCAGACCTTCCTCGCCGAAACCCGAGCCCTGCTCACCCACGCCAATCGCCTGGAATCCCTCGGCAAGCGGCTCGGCCGTGGCGAAGAAGGCGGTTTATGCATCGGCTATATCGAAAACGCCATGCACGCCGGCGTGCTGCCCAATGCCTTGCGCGTGTTGCGCGCGGATCGTCCCAACGTGCACGTCGCGCTGTACAACCTCAGTTCCGCCGAGCAATTGGAAGGCTTGCGACAGCGTAGTCTCGATATTGCCTTGGTGAGCGAGCCGCCGACCGACGACGATGCGGATCTGTTGGGCTTTCAGGTGCTGGATGAGCCGATGCTGCTGGCGTTGCCGGAACATCATCCGCTGGCGCAGCAAGCGTCTTTGAAGCCGGAGGATCTGGCCGCTCAGGAGTGGATCGGCGTGCAGCCGCGTCAGGATGCCAACGATGAGTTCGTCAGCGCCTGCATCCGCGCCGGCTTCACCCCGGATGTGCGCATGCAGGCGAGTGAGCCGTTTACTGCGCTGGGACTGGTGGCGTCGGGGCTGGGGATTGCGATGATTCAAAAGGGTTTAAGCCATAACGCCCCATCGGGTGTGGTGCTGCGCGAACTGCCGTGGCTGACCTTGACCACGCCGTTGTGGGCAGCGTGGCACCGGATCAATTTGCGGCCATTGGTCGAGACCTTCAGGAAAGTCCTGACTGACGGTGAAATAGCCGCTGACTGACAGGCCCCCTTCGCGAGCAAGCTCGCTCCCACAGTTTCAGAAGGTGATCTCGCATTTTATGTACGACACAGATCCCTGTGGGAGCGAGCCTGCTCGCGAAGGGGCCGGCACATCCAACATCGAATTTGACTGACCCAACGCCTTCGCGAGCAGGCTCGCTCCCACACTTTCAGATGTGATCTCGCATTCTGTGTACGACGCAGATCCCTGTGGGAGCGAGCTTGCTCGCGAAGGGGCCGGCACATCCAACATCGAATTTGACTGACTCAACGCTTTCGCGAGCAAGCTCGCTCCCACAGGTTCAGAAGGGATCTGTGTTGTGTCAGTTGCGTTGCAGGTGCAGGCCGTTACTGTCGACTTTGACGCTGACCGCAGCATAACTGGCCAGCGTCGCATGGGCCGTTTCCACGGGATGCTGGTGCGTCGTGGTGATGATCATCAACGGCGCGCCGGCCGCTTCGGCAGCCTGAATACCGACGGTGGCGTCTTCGAAAATCAGGCAATCACGCGGCGCCAGGCCCAGTCGTTTTGCCGCCAGTAAGTAACCGGACGGATCGGGTTTGCCAGCCTTTACGTCTTCAGCGGTGATCATCACCGCAGGCTCAGGAATTCCCGCTGCCGCCATGCGCCGCAAGGCCAGATCCCGTGGCGCCGATGTCACCATTGCCCAGCGATCTTTCGGCAAGCTGTTGAGAAACTTCGCCGCTCCGGGGATCTCGACTATGCCTTCGACGTCTTCGATTTCCGCCTCGGTGATAACCGCCGCTTGCGCCTCGGCATCCACCCCCGGCAGGTTCAGACGGGTGATGGTGTCGATCGCACGCACGCCATGAATGGTCGGCAAAAAGGTTTCCACATCGACGCCATGGCGCACGGCCCAGGCTGCCCAGATGCGCTCGGCGGCGGCGATGGAATTGAGGACGGTGCCATCCATATCGAACAGAAACGCGCCGAACGCGCGATCGAATACACAAGTGTGAGCAGACAAAGGGTCGCATCCTCTGGCAAAAGACCGGGCGGGCAATGTAGCACTTGCCCGCCCGATCCACCCAACGTGTCAGTGCAGGCGCGGTGCTTTGGACTTGAACGCACTGTCCACGCAGTCGAGCAGTTGACCAATGGCCCAAGGCTTTTTGATGAACGCTACTGGATGCTTGACCCCGGAAGTCTCGGGCGTTTCATAGCCGGACATGACCATTACCGGTTTGTCCGGCCAGCGGTCGCCGACCAGGTTGGCCAGGCCTGCCCCGTTTATTTCACCGGGCATGGTGATGTCGGTGAGCAACAGCCCAACCTCCTGCGCATGCTCGTCAAGATAAAGCTTGGCCGCATCGGCGCTGGTATGCGGCTCGACCTTGAAACCTTCCTCCTGAAGAATTTCGCAGAGAAACTCCAGAATCAACGGATCGTCCTCAACCACCAGAATCAATCCGTCAGGAAGGTGCGCGCTCGCCGTAGGTGTTGGGCACATGGAACTGCACTCCCTGAATTGCATTAACGATTTAGCGGCTTGAATCCGCTGCTTAACTGGTATGAGCAGCGGGCTCTGGAGAAATTCATTTTTGATACAGGTCTTTTGCGAGAGGTGGTTTTTGCCCCAGGGTGGCAATCGTTCGCGACGGCGTATTTGTGGTTAAAATGCCGGCCCTTTTGCTTGCCGATCCTGACCGATGAACCCTGAAGCCCTCGCCACCCTCCACGCCCATCTGCTACCGGCCCTCGCGACCGCACCGAGCGAAACCCGTCGCCTGTTCCACGGGCGCGGACGCTGCTGGGCCGGGCTGGAGCAGTTGACCGTGGACTGGCTGCAAGGCGTGGTGCTGGTGTCGCTGTTCAAGGAACCGGCGCTTGAGCAACTGGACAATCTCAAGGCGCTGCTGCTGGCGCTCACCGCTTCCGCCGAATGGAAAGTGTCTGGCGCGCACACGCTGTTGATCCAGCATCGCTATTTGCCGCAGAGCACCGCCGAATGGCTGCTCGGTGATGAGATCGATGAAATGAGCATCGTCGAGGGCGGCTTGCAGTATCGCGTCGATCTGGGTCGCAAGCAGAACGCCGGGTTGTTTCTCGACATGCGTTACGGGCGCAATTGGGTACGCGAACAGGCCAACGGCAAACGCGTGCTCAACCTGTTTGCCTACACCTGCGGATTTTCCGTGGCGGCCATCGAGGGTGGCGCCAGCCATGTAGTCAATCTGGACATGTCCCGCGCGGCCCTGAACCGGGGCCGCGACAATCATCGTTTGAACGGCCATGATCTGAGCAAAGTCAGTTTCCTCGGTCACGACCTGTTCAAGTCCTGGGGCAAGGTGATCAACAGCGGCCCGTATGATCTGGTGATCATCGATCCGCCATCGTTCCAGAAAGGCAGTTTCCTGCTGACCAAGGATTACCAGCGCGTGCTGCGTCGTTTGCCGGAATTGCTTACAACCAACGGCACCGTGCTGGCGTGCATGAACGATCCGGCGTTCGGTTCGGACTTTCTGATTGATGGCGTGATGCAGGAAGCGCCGAGTCTGCGTTTTGTAGAGCGGCTGGAGAATCCGCCGGAGTTTCCGGACATTGATGCTGAAAGCGGTCTCAAGGCTTTGGTCTTCCAGCGCACCGCCTGACACCCAGAAGATCCCCTGAACAACACACATCCCCTGTGGGAGCGAGCTTGCTCGCGAAAGCGTTTTGTCAGTCGCCAGTGAGGTTGACTGATCTACCGCATTCGCGAGCAAGCTCGCTCCCACAGGTTTATGTGTACGACCGATGATCTTCAGTGAGGGCTCAGCACCAGCGCAAACAACTCACCATGCCCGGTGACATTGAGCTTGTGATACAGATTACGCCGGTGCACCTTGACCGTCTCCGGCGAGATGCCCATCTGCTGGGCCATCGCCTTGCTGGAGAAGCCCTGCAAGATCAGCCGCGCCGTGTCGACTTCTCGCACCGTCAGCCGTGCATCGAAGCGGTCGAGCAACGTCGCCAGATCACCGACCAGCGTTTGCGCCACCGCGCCCTGCGGCGGCAGCAACTGCACATGCCGACGCATCGCCGCCAGCACCCAATCGCGCACGCACAGCAACCTGCCCTGCTCGGCCATGTCGAACGGCGTAGAACGACCCAATGACAAGCCGAGCACGCCGCCGTCGACATTGATCATGAACTGCAGCTCGTCCTCGCCCACCACCGAACGAAAATAGCTCTGGTAATACTCGCTGTGCAGAAACTGGTCCGGCGCGACCGAGGCGAGGCTGTGCAAGCCGTCGACAATGCCGGTCGATGCGGTTTGGTAAAACGGATCGAGCAGGTACATCCCGGCGCTGTAACCGGCCAGTTCTTCCTGCTCGTCGGGGCGGCCCTTGCTATCGAAGTCGATCAGCAACTGCGGCGCCTGCCCGGCCTTCATCAACGCCACCAGCGCGTTGTCCAGCGGCACCAGCAGCCGTAACGTATCGACCAGCGCGCGCCAGAAACCGTCCTGACCGACACTGACAAATACCCGCGCCAGGCTTTGATGCACCGGCAGTTCCTGCAACAACGCGTCCACGCACTACCCCTTTTGAGTAACCCATGATGGGAATGGGTCAGGCGTGCCCGGCCCGATAGGCTGAGCACTCCTGTTTATCACCGGCCTGCACAGGCCAGGAGTGCCGCATCATGCGTCGTCACCGTGGCTGTATCAACCTCGGCATAAAACTGAGCCTGCTCGCCGGTCTCAGCACCAGCTCAATCGCCATGGCCGCCGACTCACCGAGCGTGCACGTCTACAACTGGTACGACTACATCGGCCCGAACACCCTGCACGATTTCCAGCGCGACAGCGGTATTCAGCCGGTCTACGACACCTTCGACAGTGCCGAAGTCCTCGAAGGCAAACTGATGACCAGCCGCAGCGGCTACGACGTGGTGGTGGCAAGCAACTTCAGTCTGCCTACCCTGATCAAGGCCGGCGCCCTGGCCCCACTGCCACACGAGCAACTGCCGGGCTGGAAGAATCTCGACAGCGACTTGCTGGCGAAGCTGGCCAACAACGATCCCGGCAATCAATACGCCGTGCCGTACCTGTGGGGCACCAACGGCATTGGTTACAACGTCGACAAGGTGCGCGCGGCGCTGGGCGACAAGGCGCCGGTGGATTCGTGGGATCTGGTGTTCAACGAAGCCAACCTCGCCAAACTCGGCCAGTGCGGCGTGGCGATGCTCGATTCGCCGTCGGAGATGCTGCCGGTGGCCCTGCACTATCTCGGCTTGCCACCGAACAGCACCGATCCTGAAGACTATAAAAAAGCCGAAGCGCTGCTGCTGAAATTGCGCCCGCACATTGCCTACTTCAACTCGTCGAAATTCATCAGCGACCTGTCCAACGGCAACATTTGCGTGGCGGTCGGTTGGTCGGGGGCGATGCTGGAAGCCAAGACCAATGCCGAGCAGGCCAACAACGGCGTGAAGATCGCCTACAGCCTGCCCAAGGAAGGCGCGCCGGTGTGGTTCGACACGCTGGTGCTGCTCAAGGACGCGCCGAATCGCCAGCAAGGGCTGGCCTTTATCGACTATCTGCTGCGCCCCGAAGTGATCGCGCCGGTCAGTGATCATCTGTCGTACCCCAATGGCAATCGCGCGGCGACAGCGCTGGTGGCCGAAGCCACGCGGGACAACCCGGCGGTTTATCCGTCTGCCACGGCGATGGCCACGCTGTACACGCTTGAGCCTTTGCCGAAAGCCACCGAGCGCTTGCGTACGCGGGTGTGGAGCAAGGTCAAGAACGGCCAGTAAGACCTTTTGAACATTTCACAAAACCCTGTGGGAGCGAGCTTGCTTGCGAATGCGGTGGCTCAGTCGACATCAATGTTGAATGTCCGACTGCCTTCGCGAGCAAGCTCGCTCCCACAGGGGGCGGCGAATAACCCTGCATTTTTTAGAGAGACAACAATCAATGAAACCTCGTGCCCGCGACCTCAACATCCGCATCGGCCAATTGCATCCCGGCCCGCTCAACGCCATCACCGATGTACCCGGCGTGCGCGTCGGCCACAGCAATGTGCGCGGCCGCAGCGGCGCCGGGCGCGACATTTGCACCGGCGTCACGCTGATCGAACCGCGCCCGGGCTCGACCAATCAGCAACCGTGTTTTGCCGGCGTGCATGTGCTCAACGGCAATGGTGATGCCACCGGACTTGAGTGGATTCGCGAGGCGGGCCTGCTGACCAGCCCGATCGCGTTCACCAACACCCACAGCCTCGGTGTGGTGCGCGACGCCTTGGTTGTCCTCGATCGCCAGCAACAGCCGGACGACGGTCGCCTCTACTGGAACATGCCGGTGGTGCTGGAAACCTTTGACGGCTTGCTCAATGACATCAATGGTTTTCATGTCCAGCCTGAACACGTCGCCGAAGCGCTCGCAGCAGCCGTCGACGGTCCCGTGGCGGAAGGTGCCATCGGCGGCGGCAGCGGCATGATCTGCCATGAATTCAAGGGTGGCATCGGCACTTCGTCGCGGCGTTTGAGCCGTGCTCAGGGTGGCTGGACCGTTGGCGCCATCGTGCAGGCCAATCACGGTATTCGCAACGAGTTGCGGGTCGATGGCTACCCGGTCGGGCGCTACATGGAACAGAAAGATTCGCCGTTCTTGCGCGCAGCGTTGCCGCATCCGGGCATGGGTTCGATCGTCGTCTGCCTGGCAACCGACGCACCGCTGTTGCCGCATCAATGCACGCGTCTGGCGCAGCGTGCGAGCCTAGGTCTGGCGCGCACCGGCGGCGGCAACGAGGATCACAGCGGCGACATCTTTATCGCTTTTGCCACCGGCAACGCTCACGTTCCGCCGGCGGCCTACGAAGGCAAAGGCGCACCGACCTGCGACGGCTTGCGCATGGTCAACAATGACCACATCAGCGAGTTGTTTCTGGCCGCGACCGAGGCAGTTGAAGAAGCGATCATCAATGCCTTGCTGGCCAGCGACAGCACCGAGGGCAACGGGCATTCAGTGCCGGGTCTGGATGCCGAAACCTTGCTCGCCGCCCTCAAAAAATCAGGCTGGCCCGGCGCCCGCTAACACCCGAGTTCAACTGTGGGAGCGAGCTTGCTCGCGAAGACGGAGTGTCAGTCATCTCAATATTGCCTGACACACCGCCTTCGCGAGCAAGCTCGCTCCCACAAAGAGCTATGTGAAGATTTGGCTACCGAGTTCCCTTGCAACCGCCAACTGCTCCCGTGGATCGCGCAACTCCGATTCCGGCAGCAACGTCGAACTCAGCACCGTCGCCCCGCAGTAATCGAAAATCCCGTGTTCGATCTGCGCTTTCATCGCCGCGCCATAACCATGGCGCTCGTAGGTCCGCGCATCCGCGCCGGCGAGGCCGACCAGATGCACACGCAGGCGCTGCAGCAGCTTCACATGCCTGAGGTCACCACTGAAATCGAAGGCCCAACCATTGCTGAACACCCGATCGATCCAGCCTTTGAGCAGCGCCGGCATCGACCACCAGTACACCGGGTACACCAGCACCAACGTATCGGCGCGGTCGATGCGTGCCTGCTCGGCCAGTACATCGGCGGGCGGCGTGGACTCCCGGTGATGTACGGCGAAATCCGCAGCGCCAAACCGTGGCTCGAAGCCCTCGGCATAGAGATCGGCGATTTCAAAGGTGTTGGCCGGGTTGGCCTGAACAAGGCTTGCGGCAATTTGCGCGGCGACGCTGTGGGTCAGCGAGCGTGGGTCGTGGTGCGCGACGACAATCAAGGCGTGCATGATAATTCTCCGGTTGGTGATTACTCACAGAGGCTTATATACTCAGAGTAAGTTACGAACAGTAAGCTACGTTTGGTAGATAAGCATGTCAACCGGTAAAACATCTCAACAAAACACCCCTGCGCAACCACGTCGTCGCTTGGCGCGCGAGGACCGCCTGCGTCAATTGCTCGATGTCGCCTGGCTAATCATTCGCGCCGAAGGCACCGACGCCCTGACACTTGGCTATCTGGCGGAAAAAGCCGGGGTGACCAAACCAGTGGTGTACGACCATTTCGTCACGCGCTCCGGATTGCTCGCGGCGCTCTATCGGGATTTCGATGCACGACAAACGGTACTAATGGACGCCGCCATCGCCCAGAGCGAACCGACACTGACCGGCCTCGCCTCAGTGATTGCCAAGGCGTACGTTGAGTGCGTGATGCTGCAGGGCAACGAAATTCCGGGGATCATCGCCGCGCTGGCGAGCTCCCCGGAACTGGAGAAGATAAAGCGCGAGTACGAGGCGATCTTCCTCGAAAAATGCCGCCGTGATCTGACACCGCACGCCAGCGGCGGGCAGATCACACAGGCCGGATTGCGCGCCATGCTCGGCGCTGCCGAAGCGCTGTCGCACGCGGCCGCCAACGGTGAAATCAGCGCGCAAGAAGCCAGTGACGAACTGTTTGCGACCATCCTGGCCATGGTCGAACGCGCCGCCGCCAGGGCGACTGGCGGTACTTGAGCCGCCACTTGCACACTCCTAGGATGGAATCACGCAGTGGCTCCGCTCTTCGAGCGCTGCGTAGGCGCGGGTGCTCTGAACCCCAATCAAGCCCGCGCCTTGCTGCATGCGCATCTTGAGCCTCACGGGCTCCACTTCCTCCCCATCAAAGAGCTTTGAGGCTCTTTTTTTGTCTGCGCAAATCAGCTGTCCTCCAGCGCATCGACGCGAATCGAGCGCCACGCCGCTTGTGCCAGCAACTCGCGATAATCCGCCGGGCTGCCCTTCACTCGTCCGGCTAACCAGGCGCGGCAGTAACTGTCGGCCTGACCGATGATCAACGACGGCAACAGTTCGGCGGGCAGCGCCTTGAGTTCGGCAGCACGCCCCGATTCAGCCAGCCAGTCGCGCAGACGCACATTGCGGGTCTTGTTGCGCTCCGCCAGTTCGTCCTTGAACGGCCCCTTGGTCACGGCAAACCGTGCGTGATACTGAAAGCGTGCCCAATGCGGTTGACGTTCGACCCAATCGACGTAGCTGAACACCAGCGCTTGCACGCCTTCCTCGGTGGTTTGCGCCGCCTCCAGATAGGCATCGCGCAAGCGCGCCTGGTCTTCCAGCGCGGTAAAGAACAGCGCCGCTACCAAGCCTTCCTTGTTGCCGAAATGGTGATAAATCGCCCCGACACTGGTGTCGCATTCGGCGCGAATCATGTCGATGGTGGTGGCCTCGATCCCCTGCTCATTGAACAGGCTCAGCGCCTTGCGAAAGATATCGCGCTTGAGTTCGGCGCGGCGGCCGGGGTAGCTGCGTTCAAGTAAATCTGCGGTGTCCATGTTGCTCACGGCCGGAAAGTAGAGGTGGAAGGGGCCACAGAGTGCCCCTGACAAAACATGCACAGGTTGACAGATTTACCGCAGACAGAATACCGTTCCGTAACAGAATATTATTCTGTTACGGAACATCATTCGGTCAATCATTCTCCGCGAGGCTTTCCATGAGTCAATCTCTCAGCATGTTCAACAGTGTGGGTCCGCAGGCCTTCAGTCAGATGGCCTGTCAGTTCGCGCCCTACTTCAGCACCATCAATCCACTGGTGACCGAGTTGCGCGCCAATGCGGCGACGGTGGAGGTGCCGTTCCGCCGTGAGATCACCAACCACCTCGGCACGGTGCATGCCATTGCCATGTGCAACGCCGCAGAACTCGCCGCCGGAATGATGACCGATGTGTCGATCCCGGCCGGCGCACGCTGGATTCCCAAAGGCATGACCGTCGAATACCTGGCCAAGGCGAAAACCGATGTCACGGCAGTGGCCAGCGGTGAAGGCGTGGATTGGCAAAGCGCGGGCGACAAAATCGTCATCGTCGACATTCACGATACCGAGGGCAAAAAAGTGTTCACGGCGCGGATCACCATGAACGTCAAACTCGGCTGAATGACGGGCAGAAAAAAACCCTTGCTGCGGGATTTACAGCAAGGGCTTTTTCGCTGATGAGATGTCAGTGCACAGTCAGACGCTGGCGGACAAACTCCTCGACATGGCGACTGGTCTGATCCAGGTGTCGGTCGCGTTGCTTTTCAGCGTCGAGCATCGCGCGCTTGCCGTTTTTCTGTAGCAGATAGGTGTGGATCTGCTGCACTTCCAGCGACCGGTAAATCGGCGTGGTGTCGATAAATCCGCGCAGGCCGTTGCTGCGGTAATGCCGGGTGCTCATCAATACCTGGGTTTCACGCTGGCCAATCACCTCAAAGCCCAACGCCTCGAAGTACGGGACTTTGCCAACCGTGCAGGCCAGTTCCGCGTGGGGATAACGCCCGAGCATCTCACCGATCATCGCCCGCGCCACACCCTGACGCCGATGCCCTTCGCGCACGGCCATATAGGCGACGCTGCACGCTTCCCAATCGCCCTGCACCGGCAGGTACAACAGAAAGCCGATCACCTGCTCCGGATCATCGTCATCGGTAGCGACCAGCAACTCGACGTCGGTGCCCTTCTCACCATTCAACGCCTCCAGATACAGATGCACCTCATAGCCCACCGCGTACTGATAGACGTTGTACAGCAGGTTGCTCGGGCCAAGGCCGACCGCGCTGATGTCGGTCAGATAATCGACGACCATTTGCAGAATCTGGCTGTTGACGCCCTCGGGGCATGGGGTTTTGTAGTGGGTGATGCGTGGCATGACGAACTCCGACGGTAAAAAACGTTGCCGACAACCGCAGCGGTCGACGAACTGCGACATCATACCGTGACCGTCGCGGCGGACGCCTGAAGTTCCACTCCGGCAGGACGTTCTGGCAGATTCAGGCGATGAGAGAACAGAAGCGGTTTTACAGGCTGGCGAGGTTATTGCTGCGGCGCCACCACCTTGAACTTGATGGCGATGTCCTTGGATACCACAGTATCGGCCCACTCCCCCGCACCGAGGCCGAACTCGTCGCGCTTGAGCACCAGTTCACCGTCGAAAACGCCGATGGCGCTGCCCGGTTTCAATTCCACCGGTACGTGCACCTCACGGGTGATGCCTTTGAGGGTGAGTTGGCCTTCGATCAGATAGCGATTCTCGGCCGCTTGGGTGAATCGGCTCGATTCGAAAACCGCGACGGGGTATTTGGCGGTGTCGAACCACGCCGGTTTCACCAGCTCGACGTTGGCGTCTTCGCTGCCGGCATCGATACTGGTGAGGTCGATATGCAACGTGGTGTGGGCGTTGGCGAGGTTGTCGGTGTCAAAGTCCAGCGTCGCGTCGAACCTGCCAAAGGTGCCGTACATCCGCGAGCCCATCTGGTTATAGGTAAAGCTGATCTGACTGGCGGTGGTGTTGACCCGGGTGTACTCGACACCCTGCGCGGCGCAGACAACGCACAGCGAACACGCGGCAGCCAGCAGCAATCGGATCGACATCGGATTCTCCAGGCGAGGCTTGCCGTCGAGGGCCTCGATTGACTTAAGCAAACATCCGACCGATACGCCAGCGCCTACACCAGCCGCTCGATCTTCTGATGCTGCCAGACCAGTTTGTAATACAGGGTCTGCAACACCAGCATGCCCAGATACGCCACCGGAAACGCCATCCACACACCCTGCAAACCGTATTGCCCGTCCAGCCAGTACGCCGCCGGCAGTTGCACACCGACCACACAAATAATTGCAATGATCACCGGCACCAACACCGTACCGCTGGCGCGCATGATCCCGCCGATAATGGCCTGGAAGCCAAAGACCAACAGGCTCCACAGCATGATGTGCAGCAGATGCTCAGCCATTGCCCGGGTCGAGTCCTCGGTCAGGAACAGCCCCAGCAACCAGTGCGACAACAGATAGCCAAGCACAATCAAACCACCGGTCAGGCACACGTTGATCAACAGCCCGGTGCGCAGAATCGGGCCCATGCGCTCCAGCCGTCCGGCGCCGATGGCCTGTGCGCCGAGGATCGATGCGGTGATCGCAATCGACAGCGCCGGGAACTGCACATAGTTGACGATCTGCGTCACCGCGCCATAGGCCGCCGTCGCTTGCGAGCCGTGCTGATTGACCAGTGCCAGAATCACCAGCTCCGACAGCGACAGCACAATCATCTGCACGCCGGTCGGCAGGCCAATGCGCAACACCTTGCCGAGAATCACCCTGTCGAGACGCAGCGCGGTGAAGAACTCGCGGTCTGGCGCCAGTGGATGGCCCTTGCTGATCAGGCGCCACGCCAGCCACGCCATCGCTGCCAGGTTACCGGCCAGCCCCGCATACGCCGCACTCTGAATGCCCAGTTGCGGCAGGCCGAACCAGCCGCGAATCAGCGCCGGCGTCAGTGCCAGCCCGACGCAGGTCGACACCACCAGCGCCAGCAACGGCGTCAGCGTATCGCTGACCCCGCGCAACAGTTGCGTGAACAACACGAACACCAGCAGCGACGGCAAGATCCACATCATCACATGGGCATACGCTACCGCATCGTCGAGCACATCCGCCGGCGTCCCCAGCCCCGTCAGAGCCTGCCGCGCGAATACGCTGCCCAACACCGCCGCCACCAGACCGATCAATACGCCCAGCAACAGCGTCGCCCCGGCAATCGCCTTGACCATGTGCGGCTCCCGCGCGCCCCAGGCCTGACCGATCAACACACCGGCGCCCGCGCCAAGGCCGATCACCAGGGCGATAAAAAAGAACACCACGGGAAACATCCCCGACACCGCCGCCAGCGCCTGGGTGCCGAGCATCTGGCCGATGTAGATGCTGTTGACCGTGCCCGACATCGATTGCAGAAAATTGGACAGCACCATCGGCGCGAGAAACAACAGGTAGGTGTGCCAGAGTGGGCGTTGGGCGACGGCTTGCATTGAATAGAGGTCCATCTCGAACGGCGGGAGGGCTGATGGAGGATAGCTTCGGCGAGTTGCACGCGGGGCGCAATTAACATTTCAAATCGGTGTTTATGGCCGGTGGCCGCGCGCGTGTAACTGGCACGGTTCTGTAGGTGTCCGTTCAGAGCTGTGGTAAACAACTGCCACTTTCCCTTCTCTCATCGAGGCTCTGTTCATGCCGCGCTTTGCCCACCTGCTGACCGCAACCCTCCTCACCGTGCTCGCCACCAGCGCTCACGCCGCCGCGCCCGGCGAAACCTTGAAGCCATTACTGCAAACACTGAACGAACGCCTGAACATCGGCGACCTCGTCGCGCTGACCAAATGGGACAGCGGCAAGCCGATTCAGGACAGCCCGCGTGAGGCGCAGGTCATCGCCAATGCTCGCGCGCTCGCCACCGAACGCAAGCTTGACGCTGAAGAGGTGGCGCAACTGATTGCTGCGCAAATGGAGGCGAACAAACTGGTGCAGTACGGCTTGCTCGCACAATGGCAAGCGGCGGGTGCCGCGCCGGACATTCCGCGCCCCGATCTGGGCAAGCAGATCCGCCCGCGTCTGGATGAACTGCAAACCCGGCTGTTGCAGCAGTACGCCGACTTTGCGCCGTATCGCCATGATGCAAATTGCCCGGTGTGGCTGGCCAAGGCGCGCAGTGGCCTGACCCATGATGCGTTGCATGAGTTGGCTTTGACGCGGGCGACCGGTGAGCTGTGTGTTCGGTCGGCGAAGTCGCTCTGAGAAAGATCAAAAGATCGCAGCCAGCGGCAGCTACAGGGATCGGTGAACCATCATTGCGGTCGATGTTCACCATCACGTCAATGAAGTTCTCATAAAAAATCCACGGCGTAACATCGGCTCCAGACCAACCAACAACACCCCGGAGCACACGATCATGAAACGCCAGACCCTTCTCAGCATCGCTTTCTCGCTTTTCGCCATTAACGCTTTTGCCGCCACCCCGGCACACACCCAGGTCGCTGAAGGTGGCTCGGACAAGTTGATTGAAAGTCGTGTTGCTGAGGGCGGTTCCGATCGCCTGCTCGAACGCCGCGTCGCTGAAGGCGGCTCCGATCGCCTGATCGAACGCCGCGTCGCTGAAGGTGGTTCTGATCGTCTGCTCGAACGCCGCGTCGCTGAAGGTGGTTCTGATCGTCTGATCGAGCGCCGTGTTGCCGAAGGTGGTTCTGATCGTCTGATCGAGCGCCGTGTTGCCGAAGGTGGTTCTGATCGTCTGATCGAGCGCCGCGTCGCATAAATCACTGGTTTCACCGCAATCCCCTAAAAGCCCGGCCTGATCAGCCGGGCTTTTTCATGTCCACAGCCATCCATTCCCCGACTGGTCACCCATAGCCCATTGCGCATACCATGCGGCCACAACTCCAAAACAGACCTCGCCTGCCCATGCTCAAAGCCAGTCTGCGTAGCCACCTCACCCTTTGGTTTGCCGGTTTGTCCCTGCTGACGCTGCTGAGCGTGGGCTTCTATGTGGGTCACATCGCCACTGAACAAATGAAGCAGGCCAGCGGTAATGCGCTGCTCAACACGGCGCGCTCGGCGGCATCGTTGCTGGGTGAACAACTGCGCGAACGCCAGTTGGAGGTTTATCTGCTCAGCCGCGCGCCGCATCTGGAGCGTGGCGATCTGGACAACCCGGCCATTCTCAAATCGATGCAACTGCGCACCCAGGCGCGCGCCGAGTATGCGTGGATGGGTGTCACCGATGCCGAGGGCAAGGTGCATCAGGCAGTGAACGACTTGCTGGTCGGCCAATCGGTGCAACAACGACCCTGGTTCCAGGCCGGATTGCGCGGCGAGTACACCGGCGATCCCCATGAGGCGGTGCTGTTGGCGAAAATGCTGCCGGGGCTGCCGAACGGTGAACCGCTGCGCTTCATCGATTTCGCCGCACCGATCCGCAACGCCGACGGTCAGGTGATTGGTGTACTGGGCGCCCATGCGCACTGGAGTTGGGTGACGCGCATTGTCGAGTCGGCGGCGTTTTCGCATAAGAACTCAATGCCGGATATCGAAGCGTTGATCATCGATCACGATGGCAAGGTTCTGTACCCGGAAGCGCTTGTGGGCCAGCAGCTGGCAACCAATACCAAGGGCCAAGGCTGGACCGCCGGCAATGGATTCCTCACCAGCGTGGTCAGCGTGCCGACGCCGTCGAGCACCGCACTGTCATGGTCGATCGCGGTGCGTCAGCCATTGGAAACCGCACTGCAACCGGCGCGCCTGCTGATGTACAAGTTGCTGATACTCGGTGTGTTCGCCGCAATAGTGTTCGGGCTGGTGGCCTACTATCTGGCGCTGTACCTGAGCCGCCCGATCGAACAGCTCGCACGCTCGGCCCGGCAGGTACAGAACAACCAGCCCGGCGCACAATTCCCGCTGGAGCACCCGGTGCTGGAAATCGCTCAGCTCGGCCAGTCCATTGACGCGATGACCCAATCTCTGCTCGGCAAAGAACGCGAACTGCAAGAAGCCAATGCTTCGCTGGAAGCCACGGTCGCGCAACGCACGGCGGCGCTGATGCAGGCCAATGCCGAACTGCTGAGCCTGGCGACTCACGATGGCTTGACCGGCGTGTACAACCGTCGCCGTTTCGATGAAAAACTCACCGAATACACACTGCTGTTCCGCCGCACCGGACGCCCGTTCGCCCTGTTGCTGATCGATGCTGATCACTTCAAGCGCATCAATGACACCCACGGCCACGCGGTGGGGGATGAGGTACTACAGCAGTTGGCGCAACTGATTCAGAGCAGCCTGCGCACCACCGATTTCGTCGCCCGTTATGGCGGCGAAGAATTCGCTGTGCTCTTGCCGGAAATCGCTAAACCCGACACCCCGGAAGTCGTTGCCGAGAAGATCCGCGTGGCGGTGGCCGAGGCCGATTTTTCTGTGGCCGGGGATGTGACGGTGAGCATCGGCGTCGGTCTGGCGGATCCGGCCGACAACAACCACAGCGCGCTGATCAAACGCGCCGATCAGCAGCTCTATCAAGCCAAAGCGGCGGGTCGTAATCAGGTGGCGTGATCAGCCCTTCTTCACTTCGCAAACCCCGTTGGCCCTGTTCTTCCCGGTGTACGACACCGCAGGCGAACCGTCGGGATTGATGCTCAGGGAAATGGTCACGCCCGCGCCTTTGACTTCGAAGTCATTGTCGTTGAATTTCTTCAACTGGCCTTCCTTGCCATTGATGTAGATCGGCCCGCCTTCATCGGCGTGCACCTCGATCTTGCCAGGGTACGTGGCGTTGAGCATGGGAACGAATAATCGCAGACTGCGGCAGCTCCTACCGTTATTGGGTGAAGGTCTGGAGGTATGCCAGCAGATTGTCGAGCTTCTCTTCGTCGCTGAGCCCCCAGAAAATCATCCGCGTGCCCGGCACCACACCTTTCGGATCCTTCAGATAGGCGATCAGCGTTGCGCGATCCCAGGTCAGGCCCGAGTTCTTCATCGCCTCCGAATACACATAGTTGGCCGACGTACCGGCAGGCCGACCAATGATGCCATTGAGCTGCGGGCCAAACCCCGGGCGGGCCGATTCGCCGACCTGATGGCAGCCACCGCACAGGCGCGGGAAGATTTTCGCGCCGGCTTCGGGGTCGCCTGCGGCGAGGGTGAACGTACTGAACAGGCTGGTGGCGAGCATCAGCGCGAGTGACAGTGCAGCGGTGTTTTTCATCGAGGGTTCCGGGTCGGTCTGCATCGGACGGCGCAAGGGTAGCATTTTGTTTTTACAGGTAAGCGCCAATGATCTTCCTGACCGTCGTCAACGCCTGACGCAACACCTCCATGTCGACCGAACCCAATGCCAAGCGAATCGCATGCGGCACATGCCCCGACGCCGCAAACGGCTCTGCCGTGGTGACCGAAATCTGTTCATGCATTAACTCCACGACAATCTGATCGGCGCGCACATCTTCCGGCAGCGGCAGCCAGAGGAAATACGACGCAGGATGGCCAATGCTCGGCAACCCCTTCAGCACTTTGGCCGCCAACGCTTGCCGCGCTTTGGCGTCGTTGCGCTTCTGTTCCTCGAGCAACGTCACTGTGCCGTCGTCGAGCCAACCGCAAGCGATGGCGGTCATGATGCCGGGGGTGTTCCAGGTCGTGGCGCGGATGATGCGTTCCAGTGCCGGCACCGTTTCTGGCGGGGCGGCAATGAAACCGACGCGCAGGCCGGTGGCGATGTTTTTCGACAGGCCCGAGACATACACCGTGCGCTCCGGCGCCAGATCGATCAGCGTACGCGGTGGGTTTTCCACCAGAAATGCGTAGGCCGCGTCTTCGATGATCGTCAGATCATGTCGACGGGCAATCGCCACCAACTGCTCGCGTTGCGCCAACGGCATCACCCAGCCCAGCGGATTGTGCAGCGTCGGCATGCTGTACACGGCACGCACCGAGCGGTTGCGGCAGATTTTGTCCAGTGTGGTGAGATCCGGCCCCTGATCGTTGAACGGAATCGCCACGACCTCCAGATGCAGCGCTTCGGCCAGCACCTTGAAGCCGGAATAGGTCAGCGCGTCGGCGGCAATCACATCACCGGGTTTGAGCAACGCCATCAGCGTGACGGCCAAGCCTTGCTGGGCGCCGTTGACGATCAGCACCTGCTCGGCGTCGACAGTCACCCCGCGCGTCAGCAGGTGCCGGGCAACCGAGGCGCGCTCGTGGGCGCGTCCGGCATGCGGCTGATACCGCAGCAACGCTTCCAGATCGCCGGACAACGCCAATTGGCGCAACGCACTGCGCAACAAATCGGCCTGACCGGGCAGCGACGGGTAATTGAAATTGAGGTCGATCATGCCGACCGCCACCTGTTTCTGATCGATGCCCTGCCCGGGCGACAACGAGGTCTCGCGGACAAACGTGCCGCGCCCGGTCTCGCCGCTGACCAGTCCCATGGCCTCCAGCTCCGCGTACACCCGCGAAGCCGTGACCAGCGCCAGGCCCTCTTGAACGGCCAATTGCCTATGGGTCGGCAGCCGCGTACCGGGTGGCAACTGCCCCGAGCGAATGTCTGCCGCATAAGCGTCAACCAGGGTTTTGTAGCGCGAACGTGGCATGCCGGATGTATCCATGACAATTCTTTGATTGTGCTGATTCTCGGCTCTAGCATCACCGCAATGCAACCCACTTGTGAGCGTGATCTGGCATGGAACAGACCTCGAATCTGACGACCCCGGCCCTGGAAAAAACCAGCGGCTGGATCAACGGCTTTATCGGCGTAGTGATCTTCAGCGGTTCACTGCCGGCCACGCGCCTTGCGGTGCTGGAGTTCGATCCGGTGTTTCTCACCGTGGTCCGCGCTGCCATCGCCGGAGTGCTGGCGGTGGCGCTGCTGTGGCTGTTTCGCGAACGGCGCCCGGCGCGCAATCAGTGGCTGCCGCTGTTTATCGTCGCGATGGGCGTGGTGCTCGGCTTCCCGCTGCTGACCGCACTGGCGCTGCAACACGTGACGTCGGCGCACTCAATTGTATTTGTCGGCTTGCTGCCGCTGGCCACGGCGATTTTTGCCGTGCTGCGCGGCGGTGAGCGGCCGCGACCGGTGTTCTGGATGTTCTCGATGCTCGGCAGCGCGCTGGTGGTCGGCTTCGCCCTCGCGCAAGGGCTGACGGCCTCGCCCGCCGGTGACCTGCTGATGCTGGCGGCCATTATCGCTTGCGGCCTCGGTTATGCCGAAGGCGCGAAACTGTCGCGAACCCTCGGCGGCTGGCAGGTGATTTGCTGGGCGCTGGTGCTGGCGCTACCGGTAATGTCGGTGTTGAGTCTGTGGCTGGCGCCCGCCTCTTTCAGCACAATCAGTCTGTCGGCGTGGGTGTGTCTGGGGTACGTGTCGCTGTTCAGCATGCTGATCGGCTTTGTGTTCTGGTATCGCGGCCTGGCTCAGGGCGGGATTGCAGCGGTCGGTCAGTTGCAATTACTGCAGCCGTTTTTCGGTCTGGCGCTGGCCGCGACCCTACTGCATGAACACGTCAGCCTCGGCATGCTTGCTGTGACATTGGGCGTGATCCTGTGTGTGGCCGGGGCGAAGAAATTCGCCAAATGACCCTCAGACCCGCGCCTTCCACTCGCGCGGACTGAGCCCGGTCTTGCGCCGAAACGCCCGGGCCAGCGCCGAAGGACTTTCGTAACCGACCTCCTCGGCAATCAGCGCAATCGGTCTGCCTTCACGCAAGCGTTTCTGCGCCAGGCTGACGCGCCAGCTCAGCAGATAATCGGCCGGCGTCTGCCCGACCACCCGGCGAAACTGCTCGGCAAACCCGGCGCGGGACAGATTGGCGACAGCGGCCAGATCCGCAACGCTCCAGGTTTTTTGCGGTTGCTCGTGCATCAGGTTCAAGGCGCGCGACAGACGTGGATCGGCCAGCCCGGCGATCATCCCCGGTTGCTGTTCACGACTGCTGATCAGGTGCCGCAACAGCAGAATCACCAGCAATTCGAACAGGCGATCCATCACCGCCACCCGCCCGCAATGTCCCTCGAAAGCTTCCTTGAACAGCCACTCCACGGTGCTGCCCAATTCCGCGATATCCGTCAGTTTCAGCATCAGAAAATCCGGCAGCGCCGCCGCCAGTGCATTGCCGGAGCCACCGTCAAACGTCAGCGTGGCGCAGACTACCTGGGTGGCCATGGCTTCATCGGCAAACATGCGGTGGGGAAAAGGTCTGGGAAAGAAAACCAGCGTCGGCTCACTGAGACGGATCTCACGCTCGCTGCCCGGTTTGAGCAGCAACTCGCCTGCCTGCAACAAATGAACATGGCCGCACGGCTCGCCGTCGTGAACGCTGAGGCCGCAAAACGTGCCGCTGTGAAAGGTCCCGGCATTGACACCGAAATGGCTGAGCAAGGTAGACAGGCGATCCATGGACGGCTCCAACAGTTATCGGGCGGGTTGTATTCTTTTCAGCGCTGAGACTGCGCCGCGACCTTCGCGAGCAAGCTCGCTCCCCCATTTGAAATGCATTCCCCTGTGGGAGTGAGCTTGCTCGCGAAGACACCCGTCCAGTCACCACAAATCTGTCAGCGAACGCCAGACCTGGACGATCTGCCGCATATCCTCGACGATTTGCCGCCAATCCACCAGCCTCACTCAATAACATGGCTCCATCCCCGGCGCACTTCGCACCGGACTTTCGGAGAATCACCATGAGCCGCATCCACGCTATCAGCCTCGAAACCGCCACCGACGCCAGCCGCCCTGTACTGGAAGGCGTGAAAAAGAAAATCGGTTTCCTGCCCAACGTCTTCACCACCCTGGCCAAAGCGCCGGTGGCCCTCGAAACTTACGTGCAAGCCTCGGCAATCCTCGGCAAGACCTCGCTGAGCGCTCAGGAAAAAGAAGCGGTGTACCTCGCCACCTCACAGGTCAACGGTTGCGACTATTGCCTGGCGGCCCACACCTTGTTTGCCGGCAAGGCCGGACTTTCGACGCAGGACATCGTTGCCGCACGCCAGGGTGAACTCAATGCGTATGCCGCCCTCGCCCGTCAGTTGACTGAAAGTCGTGGTCACTTGAGTGACGAACAGATCACCGCCGCCCGCGCGGCCGGTATCGACGATGTGAAGATCATTGAAGTGATTGCACTGGTGGCCGTGCAGAGCCTGACCAACTACCTGAACAACGCGGCGCTGACGGATATCGATTTCCCGGCCATCGATGCCTGATCAAAAGGCAAAAAATACCTGTGATGAGGGAGCTTGTTCCCGTCGGCATGCGCAGCAGCCACCCGATATTTTCTGGTTGCTTCGCTTCCGGCGGGAGCCGGCATGCTTGTCTCAAATCGTTTTTGTCTCACGCATCGTGCAATGATGTGCACAGACCTGAGGACAACCGTTTCACTGCGAGCAGCAGTGCTGAAACCAAACACCGCACGCAAGGTCTTTCTTCACATGCAGACGCCCGGAAAGACACGATCCCCATGACAGACTGGTTGCAAGACAACGGCACGATGGCCGAGCAGATTCGGCGACATGATTGGGCAAGCACCCCGCTTGGTCCGCTGCAATCCTGGCCCGATGTGCTCAAGACGACGGTCTCGCTCAGTCTTGGCTCGCATTTCCCTCAAGCCATCGTTTGGGGGCCGGAACTGATCACCCTGTTCAACGATGCCTTCGTGCCGATTCTCGGCGATAAACCGAACGCCCTGGGAAGACCTTTCAGCAAGATCTGGGAAGAAGCCTGGAGCGAGATCGGCCCGATTGCCGATGCGGCGTACGCCGGACAAGCCACTTACATCGAAAACTTCGCGCTGACCATCGAGCGCGGCAGCGGACCGGAGCAGGCGTTTTTCACCTTCTGCTACAGCCCGATCCGCGATTCGCTCGGCAACGTGGTCGGCATGCTCGATACCGTCACGGAAACCACCCAGACCGTTTTTCTCAATCAGCGCCTGGCCGTGCTTGAGGCGCTCGGCAACGCCGTTGCCAACGCGACCGACGCGCAAGCCATTCTCGCCACCAGCACGCGTCTGATGGTCGAGCATCTGCAGCTGTCCAACTGCGCCTACGCCGACATGGATGACGATGAGGACGGCTTCACCATTCGCGGCGATTGGGCGGCGCCCGGCTCGCCAAGCATCGTCGGCCACTATCGACTGCGCGATTTCGGTGAGAAAGCCGTGACCTTGCTGCGTGCCGGCGAGCCGCTGATCATCCACGACAGCCGCCGCGAACTTCCCCCTGAGGAATCGGCAACTTTCCAGGCCATCGGCATCACAGCCACCATTTGCGTGCCGCTGATCAAGCAAGGACGACTGACCGCACTGATGGCGGTGCACGACAATGTGCCGCGAGTCTGGTCGCGCTTCGAACAGTCGCTGTTGATCGAAGTCACCGAGCGTTGCTGGGCGCACATCGAACGGGTCCGCGCCGATGCCAACGTGCGTGAAGGCCTGCTGGCGCTGGCGGAACTGAATGCCACGCTGGAACAACGGGTCGAGGAACGCAGCCTGCGTCTGGCCGAAACGGAGTCGGCGCTGCGCCAGTCACAAAAGCTGGAAGCCATCGGGCAGTTGACCGGCGGTGTGGCCCATGATTTCAACAATCTGCTGACCATCATTCGCTCGTCGGTGGATTTCCTGCGCCAGCCCAACCTGTCGCAGGAGCGTCGCCAGCGCTATATGCGCGCCGTTTCCGACACCGTCGAGCGCGCCTCGAAGCTGACCAGCCAATTACTCGCTTTTGCCCGGCGCCAGCCGCTCAACCCGCAAGTGGTCGATGCTGGCGAACGTTTGGCAAATATCGGTGAAATGCTCGAATCCGTGACGGGCGCGCAAATTCATGTCTGCGTCGAACGGCCGGATGATCCTTGCTACATCCGCGTCGATTTGAGTCAGTTCGAAACCGCGCTGATCAATATTGCGCTCAACGCCCGTGACGCCATGAATGGCCAAGGCCTGTTGAAATTGCGCCTTGAGTGCAACAAGCCACTGCCAGCGATTCGCGGCCATGCCGGCACCGGCGGCCCGTTTGTGTCCATCGCACTGGCGGACACCGGCGGCGGTATCGATGCGCACACCCTTGAGCATATTTTCGAACCGTTCTTCACCACTAAAGATGTCGGCAAAGGCACAGGGCTCGGGTTGTCGCAAGTGTTCGGCTTTGCCAAGCAATCGGGCGGTAACGTCGATGTGTTCAGCGTGGTCGGTCATGGAACCGAGTTCACGCTGTACCTGCCCCAGGTACCGGCGGTTGCGCCGCTGGCCAGCGAGACGTCGGATGCGGGCGAACTGCAGGCGCCGCATCAAAGGCGCCGTGTGCTGGTGGTCGAGGACAATCTGGACGTTGGCCGCTTCGCCAATCAGATCCTGCAGGATCTGGGCTATGACACGACATGGGCCACCAACGCCGAAGAAGCCTTGCGACTGGCAGGTGACGACGCAAAGGCTTTCGACGCCGTGTTTTCCGATGTTGTCATGCCCGGCATCACGGGCGTCGCGCTCGCCAATGAATTGCGCCGTCGTCGCCCGGATCTGCCAGTGATACTGACCTCCGGCTACAGCGAAGAACTGGCGCGCTGCGGTCACGAGGGTTTCGAGTTTCTCGCCAAGCCTTACTCGGCCGATCAGGTCTCGCGGATTCTCGGCAAGACCTGGCTCAAGGCATCAGCGACAGCGCCCTCAGTCGTGGTCGACACCGGCGCGCTTGAGTAATTTCTTGCAGCGCTCGGACAGGTGAAACACCTGCAAATGCTTGCCGGCCTTGGCATAGCGCTCGCGCAGGGTCTTTAACGCGGCAATCGCCGAGTAATCGACGAAACTCAGATGCCGACAATCCAGCGTCACCCGGGCCGGATCATTGGCCGGATCGAACTGATTGAGGAACGGCGTGGTCGAGGCGAAAAACAGCGTGCCGTGCAGACGATAGAGCTTGCTGCCGTCGGCTTCCAGATGTTCATCGGCGTAAAGCTCACGGGCCTGCTGCCAGGCGAAGTTGAGCGCGGCGATAATGATGCCGCACAGCACCGCAGTGGCCAGATCGGTGAACACCGTGATCGTGGTCACAGCGATGATCACCAGCACATCGTTGAGCGGCACTTTGTTCACTACCCGCAACGATGCCCAGGCGAAGGTCTGCTGCGACACCACGAACATCACGCCGACCAGCGCCGCCAGCGGAATACGCTCGATCAGCGGCGACAGGAACAGGATGAACAACAGAATCAGCACGCCAGCGACCACGCCGGACAAGCGCCCGCGCCCGCCGGAACTGAGGTTGATCACGGTCTGGCCGATCATCGCGCACCCGCCCATGCCGCCGAATGCGCCCGAGACCATATTGGCCGCGCCGAGCGCCACGCACTCGCGGTCAGGATAGCCGCGGGTTTCGGTGATTTCGTCGGTGAGGTTCAACGTCAGCAGGGTTTCCAGCAGACCGACCAGCGCCATCAGAATCGCGTAAGGCGCGATGATGCGCAGGGTTTCGGAATTCCAGGGGATGTCCGGCAAGGCGAACGTCGGCAAACCGCCGGCAATGTGCGCCATGTCGCCGAGGGTGCGGGTCGGCAGGCCGAACAGGTAGACCAGCAGACCGACGCCAAGGATCGCCACCAATGCCGGTGGTACCGCGCGGGTCAGGCGCGGCAGTATGTAGACGATGGCCATGGTCAGCGCCACCAGCCCGGCCATCAGGTACAGCGGCGTACCGCTGAGCCAGTCTTCACCGCTCTTGAAATGCTCCAGTTGCGCCAAAGCAATGATGATCGCCAGACCGTTGACGAAGCCGAGCATCACCGGGTGCGGCACCATGCGCACCAGTTTGCCCAGGCGCAACAGCCCGAACGCCATCATGATCAGACCGCCGAGCAACACCGTCGCCAGCAAATACTGCACGCCGTGCTGCACCACCAGCGCGACGATGACCACGGCCATCGAACCCGCCGCGCCGGAGACCATGCCCGGTCGGCCGCCGAACAACGCCGTCAGCGTACAAATGATGAACGCGCCATACAGGCCCATCAGTGGATTGAGGTGCGCCACCAGTGCGAACGCAATGCATTCGGGCAACAGGGCAAACGAGGTGGTGAGTCCGGCCAGGACATCGGCGCGCAGACGAATCGGTTTCATGGCTTACCTGATTGAGCGACCGCCGAGCGCGGCTGCAGATGTTCGGGAAAAGAGGGTTGCGGATGTTACGGAATTGTCGCGGATCGGGCCAGTGAACGCTGACACTTGTCAGCTCGGGCTTTATGCTGCCCGCTCCTCTGGTCATTGAGTTCGACATGTCTGCATTTCTGAGCGCCCGCGAGGTGTGTCAGCGTTTGCGTGAAGCGGCGTTGGGTGTGCTCGCGTTCAAAGTCTGCGAAGCACCTGCCGAGACCGGACTGATCACAGTCGATATCGACGGCTGGCGCCTGCTGCTGGATTTTGCCGAGGGGCGATTACATCACTGTGAATCCGCCCGCAGCGGCGATGGACAAGAAGGCTCGCTAGAGCGTTGGCAGCGTTTTGGCACCGACCCGGTGAGCTTGCTCAGCACTTGGGAATTGGCGCAGATCGAGCGATTGCTCAACGCGCAAACGAACGAGGTTGCTCAATGATGGCACTCTGCCCATAATTCGCGCCCTCCTCTATTCCCACGCAAGGAACTGCCGTGAAGAAGTCGCTGTTGTTGATCCCGATGCTGGCCCTGCTGTTGCAAGGCTGTGGCATGACCATGACCCGCTACGAACCAAGCTTTGAGAACGTGCAGAAGCTCAAGCAAACCCCACCGCTGCACGCGATCAGCAATCCTCAGGTCACCGCCGAATCCGGTGAAGGTTCGCTGGTGGTTCGCGCCAACCCGGTGCGCTCGCCGTCCGGCAGCATCCCGGCGCACATTCAGGACGCGATCACCGAAGAGCTGCGCAAGGCCGGTCTGCTCGATCCGCAGGCGCAGCGTCAGTTGAAAGTGCTGGTGGTGAAAAACGAACTGTCCGCCGGCATGGGCACCGGCGACGGCAAATTGGCTGCACGCTTCACCCTGCTCAACGGCAACGATGTGGTGTACGACGCGACCAAGAATGTCAGCAGCCAGTGGAGCAGCAGCTTCTTCGGCTTCATTGCGATTCCGAACGCGGTCAACGCTTACAACCCGATGGTGCGTGACTTGCTCAAGGAACTGTACAGCGATCCACAGTTCATACAGGCCCTGAAGTAAGGGCAAAAAAAGAGCCGCAATTGCGGCTCTTTTTTTTCGCTTCAGGCCCGTGGAATACCGGTTTCGAGTGCCGAGTACTTCAGGTTTTTGCTATCAACCATCTGCTTGAGCAGCGCGTTGACCTGACGGGTGAACGTGTCACTCACAGCTTCTTTTGGCGTGTTGGCCATCAGCGGGATGAACCAGATACCGATCCAGGTACCGATCGCATCATGATTGCTCGCGGTGGTCAGGGCCTGACCTTGGCCATCCATGCCTTCCAGGCTCAAGGTGTACTGATCGGTGCCATACGCCGGGATCACCATCATGCTGAAGCCGCTGATGAAGGCCAGCACCATGGAACCTGCATTCGGCGGATGGTTGTACATTTTCAGACGCAGGCTGTAGTCGCCCGGCTGCTTCTGGAATTCATCCAGGGTGACACGGCCGAACAGGCCCGAATCGGTCAGAATTTTTTGCAGCTGTGGTTTCAGTTGATCGCGCGCTTGCGGCACTTCCACGGCGGAGCCGCTTTTCGGTTCGCCCTGATAAAAATCGAAATCCACGTAGACGTTTGGCTTGTTGGCATAGTTGGCCATCGACGGCATGGTGACCGGCGCTACTTCGTCTTTAGTGAAACTGGCACAACCGCCCAGCGCGAGTACCAACCCCAGCGCCAGAATTTTCCCGAATTGCATGATGATCCGTCCCTATGTGCACACATCCAAATGATGGCATTGCGCCTTCATTGTGAAGGCCGGGCGGATTCTAGAGAGAGCAGCCCTCGAGCGAAAGCCTGAATTGAAGAAATCGGCAAAAAACTTGCTCAGCCCTGCCGCAAGTCGAGGATGTAGGTGTATCAACCGGCGGCACAGACGATTACGCGGAGGGTGCTGGAGGGCGTGGTCGTGGCGCCGCGAGTCGGGGAGATACGTGGGGTTTTGTTTACGACGTAAGAGGATTGTGGTTTCACAGCCCATCGGGTGCCTGCAGGATTGATGCGGGTCAGGGCATGAAATCCAGAGGCATGTAGCCTTCACCGCCCTTGCTTGCATACCAGGCTTGAAGAACATCGGGCATACGCCCTTTCCATTGCGCAACATTCGTGTAGTAACGCGCGAGGGTTTTCCCCCCTGCCTGGGGCACCAGGACTATTATCCAGAACTGCTCATTCGGCGCACGCATGACAATCGCCGCGTTGCTCGTGGGCAATCCCCGGACCCAATAGTTGCTGACCTCACTGTCCGGTACATCTTCAGAGGACTCTCCGTTCATCTGCAAGCCGCAGTTTTGCAGTAGCGTCTGATAGTCGTCCTTAAGTAGCGCGTGCAGCATTTGGTTTTCCCGCTGCGTCTGTGCCACACCCAGCGTGAGCAAATCATAGTCAATCACGACTGTCTGCTTCGAGGCCACATACCGTCCACCGTAGTAAACGCCCATTCCGGCACCGCAATCGGAATCAGCGCCATCCTGTTTTAGATCCATCAGTCCGTTGAGAGCCTTGAAAGTCAAAACACACTCGCCCTGCTCGTAACGGGCCTGCGTCCCCTCTATCGTTGCGACGCCTTCCAGTTCACCCGAGTGAGAACCGTTCGCTGCTGAAATGTCGAAGGCGATGTGAGAAGCATCCTGGCGCCTGGTTGTGATTTCTGCCCCTTCCGAAACGCCCCAGGGAATGAGCTGCCAAGTGGCGTCCCAGGAAAACGGTTTGACCATGTATTCAAGAGCGGTGAGACGCATCAGGTACTGCCGGCGTAAACAGGGCGCCAGATCGTCACATTGATTACGTTGTTTAAGCCACCCTCGCTGATCCGCTTTAAGCGCTTTCGGATCGGCAGCCGTGGTCAGGGTGGAACGCCAGCGCACCGCGAGTTGCTCGTCGAGGCGCGAGAGATCCGGATCGGCGCAAATGGCTTTTTCAGTTTTGCTGTTGGCCGTGGCGCAATCGAAACTGCTGGCTTGGGTAACAGAGGCCAACGCAAGGGAAGTCAGCACCACGGCATGACGCAGGGAAATCGCGAACATCGAGAGATTCCATTCTTCGGACGGCGTGCAGTATGCCAGTGCTACTGCCGGAAATCCCCGTGTCATGAAGCCTTCAGTACCCTGTGGGAACGAGCTTGCCCCCACAGGGTTTTGTGTGCGCTGTCAGAACGTGATGTCGGCTGCGGGTTTGACGTCGACGCGCGCCACGGAGCCGGTCAGGTGCGCGAGATCCTTATTGTGTTCGGCGATGATGTCTTCGGCGGTCAGGTTGCCGTTGTCTACGGTGGAATGCGCATCGGCGGCAAGCACCACGTCATAACCCAGTTGGTGGGCCTGACGCACAGTGGCGTTGACGCAGTAATCGGTTTGCAGACCGCAGATGACCAGTCGTTCGAAGTCTTCGCTCGGCAGCAGTTTGCGCAAGTCTGTCTGGTAGAACGAATCCGGTGTGGTCTTGCGTACGCGAAGGTCCTCAGGCGATGACTCAAGCCCTTCGGCCAGTTGCCAACCTTCGGCGCCATGGGCCAACGGGCTGTCTTTCTCTTCGTGCTGAATCAGCAGCACCGGCACGCCAGCCTTGCGTGCGCGGGTGCTTAAACCGTTGATGATTTCGATCACCCGGTGAATGTCATGACACTGGTATTCGCCCGAGCAGAGGGCACGCTGGACGTCGATGATCAGTAATGCGGTGGTCATGATGAGCCTTCCTTGATCAGTCCTTGCGACAGGGGCGGACCTGAGCCCGCCCCCTTTTTACGCCCCTCAGTAACCCAGGGACAAGCCCGTGTTACGGCGTGGATCGTTGGCACCGTAGAAGCGGTTTTTGCCGACGGGCTTACCGCCCAGCGATGGCGCACCGACCAGAATCGCGGCGATGTGGTTGGCGTCCTGCGGACCGGCGAACTTGTGGCCCCAGCTCTCGAGAATCTTGCGCGTATCGGGGCTGGCGGCGAAGTCCTCGAGGTTGGTTTCCTCCGGCATCCACTGCTGGTGGAAGCGTGGCGCATCGACCGCTTCCTGCAGGCCCATGCCGTAGTCGATGACGTTGAGCATGGTCAGCAACGTTGCCGTGATGATGCGGCTACCACCCGGCGTGCCCACCACCATCACCACTTTGCCGTCCTTGGTGACGATGGTCGGGCTCATCGATGACAACGGTGCCTTGCCCGGAGCAATGGCATTGGCTTCGCCCTGCACCAGACCGTACATGTTCGGCACGCCGACCTTGGAGGTGAAATCGTCCATTTCATCATTGAGGATCACCCCGGTCTTGCTCGCCATCACGCCCGCGCCGAACCAGTCGTTGAGGGTGTAGGTGACCGACACCGCATTGCCCCACTTGTCGACGATCGAATAGTGGGTGGTGTTGCTGCCTTCATGGGGCGCTACGCCGGGCTTGAGTTCTGCCGACACGCCGGCCTTGTTCGGCTGGATGGCGTCGCGCAGTTTGGTCGCGTAGTTTTTGTCCAGCAGATGCTCGATCGGGTTTTTGACGAAGTCCGGATCGCCGAGGTAGCTGTTGCGATCGACATACGCGTGGCGCATGGCTTCGATCTGATAGTGCATGCCCTGGGCCGAATGGAAGCCCAGGTCCTTCATCGGATAGCCTTCGAGGATGTTCATGATCTGGCAGATCACTACCCCGCCGGAGCTTGGCGGTGGTGCCGAGACCACGTGATAACCACGATAGTCGCACTCCACCGGGGCCAGTTCGCGGGTCTTGTATTTGTCGAGGTCGGCTTGAGTGATGATGCCTTTGTTGGCCTGACTCGACGTCACGATGGCATCCGCGACCCAGCCTTTATAGAAGCCGTCGGCGCCTTTTTCGGAAATCGTCCGCAGGGTCTTGCCGAGGTCTTTCTGCACCAGTTTCTGCCCGACCTGCATCGGCTCGCCGTTGTGCAGGAAGATCGACCCGGAATCGCGCATGTCCTTCTTGAACACGTCGGTGGCGTACTCCAGCAGCTCGACGTCGCCCTGCTCCAGTTCGAAACCGTCCTCCGCCAGTTTGATCGCCGGGGCAATCATCTCCTTGCGCGGTTTGGTCCCGTATTTGCTCAGCGCCAGTTCCATGCCCGACACGGTGCCGGGCACGCCCACCGCGAGATGCCCCCGCGTACTCAGGTCGGGAATGACGTTGCCTTCCTTGTCGAGGTACATGTTGGCGGTGGCCGCCAGCGGCGCTTTTTCGCGGAAATCGAGGAAGGTCTTGCGCCCGTCCGCCAATTGAATGGTCATGAAACCGCCACCCCCGAGGTTGCCTGCTGCGGGATACACCACCGCCAGCGCGTAACCCACGGCGACCGCCGCATCGACGGCATTGCCGCCACTTTTCAATACGTCGACGCCCACATGGGTGGCCAGATGTTGCGCGGTGACCACCATGCCGTTTTCGGCGGCAACCGGTGCGACTGACGCCGCGTGAGCCATGAGACAGCTGAGTGCCAGTGAGGTCGCTATCAGCGATTTGGCCAAAGGTTCGTACTTCATGAGTCGATCTCTTTTTGTTTTCAGGGTCTGTGCAGAACAGAGCGGGGAACGCTGCAAGAGCACCAAGCAGTATGGTCGGCTTTGCGTATTGCGCCTCCTCGATCAGGCAGTATGCTGGGCGCTGTTGCCGCGCTGATCAGGAGCCTGTCGTCATGTCTTACACGTTCATCACCCTGCCCTCGCCCGTGGGCGAGCTGAAGCTGGTCGCGAACGGCTCACGACTGGCGGCCATCCTCTGGGAAAACGACAAACCGACCCGGGTGCGCCTCGGGCCGATGAGTGAGGCCCCCGACAATCCGGTCCTGATTCGAACGGCTCGACAACTTGAAGAATATTTTTCCGGAACGCGTGACTGTTTTGATCTGGAACTGGATTTCGCTGGCACCGACTTCCAGAAGAAGGTCTGGGCGGCGCTGCTGACCATTCCATTCGGCGAAACGCGGACCTACAGCCAGATTGCCGAGCAGATAGGCAATCCCAGCGCCGTGCGGGCAGTGGGCGCGGCGAACGGACGCAACCCGATCTCCATTGTCGCGCCGTGTCATCGGGTGATCGGCGCGTCAGGAAAGCTGACCGGATTTGCCGGTGGGCTCGAGGCGAAAGAGCGCTTGCTGACCCTGGAGGGTGGGCAGTGGTCGCAAACTGGCAAAACCGGCGAGCTGTTCTGAATCAAGCGCCGAACAGGTTATTCATCGCCGCATACTGCAACAGCATGATGGTCTTGGCGTCGCAGATCTCACCGCGCTGAAACGCTGCCAACGCGTCATCGAATCGCCACTCCAGCACTTCCAGTTCTTCGGTCTCCTCTTCCAGACCGCCGCCGTCGCTAACCTTCGATGCGGCGTCGTATTCGGCAATGAAAAAGTGCAGCTTCTCGGTCACCGAGCCGGGACTCATGTAGGCCTCGAAGACCTTCTTCACATCGTGCACGCGATAACCGGTTTCCTCCTCGGCTTCATCGCGAATCCGTTGCTCCGGTGCAGCGCCCTCAAGCAGTCCGGCCGCCACCTCGATCAGCAAGCCATCATGGCCATTGACGAACACCGGCAAGCGGAACTGCCGGGTCAGCACCACCGTGCGCTGCTCACGGTTGAACAGCAAAATCGCTGCACCATTACCGCGGTCGTAGACCTCACGGGTCTGACGCTGCCACTCGCCGTTGTTACGGTGATAGTCGAAAGTGATTTTCTTCAGCAAATACCAGTCGTGGGACAACACCTGAGTGTCGACGATGTTGACCCGCTCGGCTGTGTTGGACATGACGCTTGATCCTTTTGTCATTGAAGGCACCTGGGGTAGGTAAAGGCCCTGTTTTCTGAACAAAAAACGAAACCCTATACCGCCCCACAAACTATGTCGAAAAATCCTACAGACATCACCTACTCGCCCGACTTCTTTCCCGATTGATCCCCCGCAAAGTCCCCGCACCTTTTTGATGTGCGCGAGAGACTGCGAATGCTTCCAACCGATCGGCTGCTGGCCCTGAACAACAGCATCGGCCTGCTCGTTGTTGCTGCTTTGAATCCCGATAAGCCGGACCTCGAACACCTGATCCGCGAATTCCGCTTGTGCCTCAACAACTACGACGCCTGGGCCGAGCAGTTCTGGACAGGCACCGCGCTGGATGTCGAGCAGGTCTTCACCGTCGGCAACGACGTGCGCCTCAGCGCGCCGATCAAGTCACGCCAGCCGCTCAGTTCATCGGTGGCCATGTGCTCGGCCAGCGGGGAGTTGACGCTGGTGCATATGTTCGAGGCCGCGCGGTTTGTGCCGATCGGCAACACCCCGGTAACCCTCGAACCGGTGATCGCAGATGTCGGCGGCGTGCTGACGTTCGGCGAACCGCAGCACCACACCATCGGTCCCAGCGGCATTCTGCAAGTGACCGATTGCGATCGGGGCCAGCGTTATCGCATCACCTTCTTTCCCGATGTGTCCACCGACCATGTGCGTGCGCTGTATGCCTCTTATGAAGGTGTCATTGCAGGCC
>NZ_UTHA01000206.1 GCF_900582195.1 Pseudomonas viridiflava | reverse complement strand
TACTTTCGGGTCTGCAGCGTCTACGTTTGCAGGTTTTAAATACCTGTCAAAAGTCTATAAGCTTTTATACAACGAGTGGTTAAACACTCACTGCCCTTTTTCTGTATCCGCCGACAGTCCGTTTTTTGAAACGCTGCCGGCGCGTACCCGTGCAGCCGCGTCGAGGTGAGCCCATGCAGTCTACTTTCGAGTCCGGCAAGCGTCTGCGAGTCTCCCGATATGGCGATGCCAGAGCACGCACACCTTATGGGGTCGATATCGTCTGCCTGGGCCTGCTGGCAACGGTCGTTGCGTTGCTGCTGCACGGTGTCGGACAGATGTTCCAGCCGCTGTCGCTGCTG
>NZ_UTHA01000208.1 GCF_900582195.1 Pseudomonas viridiflava | reverse complement strand
CCAAACAACACCGCGACGTCGATATCCGGGCGCAGCATGCTGTGGGTGCGCTCGCTGGTCACCAGGCTGACATCCACATCCGGGTTGAGCTTGTGAAAACGGTGCAGCCGGGGCATCAGCCAGTAGGAAGCAAAGGCAAAATCCGTGGCGACCTGAAGCACCTCATGCTGGCGCTGGTCGGTGATCGCCACCAGACCGCTCTCGATGGACTGCAAGCCGGTCTGCACATGGCTGAACAGGACCTCGCCCGCTTCGGTCAACGCGATGCTCCGGTAGATGCGGTCGAACAGCCGCGTTGCCAACTGCTCCTCAAGCCGCTTGATCTGCTGGCTGACGGCGGGCTGCGTGGTGCCCAGTTCGATGGCGGCAGCCGTGAAGCTGCGCAAGCGGGCAGCCGCCTCGAACGAGCGCAACAGATCCAGTGACAGCTCACCG
>NZ_UTHA01000211.1 GCF_900582195.1 Pseudomonas viridiflava | reverse complement strand
CGCCAAACGGTCGCTGCGCTCCCACGCCCGGATCAATCCCTCCACTCAGCCTTCCGACGTCGCCCGTGGATCAAGATCAAAAGCAGGCGAGCTGACACTCGGCCTATTGAGTGGTTAAGGGCCAAGCGGTGTTCGGCTGTTGATTTATGTTGTGGCTACCCCTCACCCCAGCCCTCTCCCGAGGGAGAGGGAGCCGATTTGTGGGCCTTTCAGAATCTGAGTTCGACTCGGTATCGCACGTCGGCGTACCTTGCCCAAACACCTCGATCAGTCCCCTCTCCCTCCGGGAGAGGGCTAGGGTGAGGGGCTCTTGATCTGGCTTGTGATCTGCTTTGGCTTTTGATCTTTTGCCCCATCGGCAGGCCGAGCGAAGGTGTTCATCCGGGGGTAGGCGCGCAGCGCCGTGCAGCGTAGCCGCATACATCGAGAGGAGGTGCAGCGAAGCAAACCGTAGGCGATGCCCCCGGATGGACACCGTAGCGAGGGACACTGAGCCTCAGCGAAGTGCCGTACGCCAGGGGCAAAGCCTTTTGCTTACTTTTTGGCGTTTGAAAAAGTGAGTCGCTGTAAGAGCGAAACCGCCAGCGGCAGCCCCCGCAGCAACGGATATACACCCAAAACCCAACATCCCAAAATCCCAAAAGCCTGGTCGGCCCACAGGCCGCCAAGCCCCAAATCAGCCAAAAAAAAACGCCAGCAAATGCCGGCGTTTCAGTGAGCGCAAAACGTATTACCAGTTGTAGGTCACGTCAGCAGTCATGGTACGACCTTCACCGTAGTAGCAGTCGAGCGTACCGTTGCACGCAGCGACGTACTTCTCGTCGGTGAGGTTCTGCAAGTTAGCCTGCAGCTTCACACCTTTGACATGCAGCGGCGATTTTTCCAGGTCGTAGGAAACCATCGCGTCATACACGGTGTAGGACGGCACCTGGAAGGAGTCTTCCACATAGTCCGAGCCGTAGCTTTGTTGCACGTAACGAGCACCCAGGCCCATGCCAAAACCGGCCAGAGCAGTAGAGATGTCGAAGTCGTAGTTGATCCACGCCGAGGCGGTCAGCGGCGGAGCCATGGCCACGGTGCGACCTTCGCGGCCATCGTTGGCGCTGTGCCACTTGGTCTGGTTACGCGACACGGCGGCCAGTACGCGCAGGTTCTGCGTGACATTGACCTTGCCTTCCAGCTCTACGCCACGCGAACGCACTGTACCGCTCTGCACGCTGAACCCCGGGTTGTTGAGGTCGGTGGTCAGCATGTTGTCCTGGTCGATCTGGTAAGCCGACAGCTGAATGAAACCGTCGACGAAGGTCGGTTCGTACTTGATGCCGACTTCGTACTGCTTGCCGGTGGTCGGTTCGAACGCACTGCCGCTCATGTCGGTACCGGTTTGCGGCAGGAACGATTCGGCGTAGCTCACATAAGGCGTGATGCCGTTCTCGAACTCGTAGCCCAGACCGGCACGGCCGGTGAACTTCTCGTCTTTCTGGTTGCTGTGACCGCCGGACAGCGGTTGCTTGTTGTCGGTTTCGGCGAAGTCGTAACGACCGCCAAGGGTCAGGAACCACTGGTTCCAGCGCAGTTGATCCTGAGCGTACAGACCGGTCTGGGTGATGGTGTTATCCCATTTGTACGGCTGGCGGAAGTTGATCTGGCTGCCATACACCGGGTTGTACAGATCGATACCCGGAGCGGTGCGATCGTACAGGCCGAGGAACTTCGAGTTGAAGTGGTAGTAGTCCACGCCCAACAGGACGGTGTGATCGATATCGGCAGTCTTGAACTTGGCCTGGGCAATGTTATCGAGGCCATAGACCTTGTTGTGCTGCGACCAGTCCACGGCGTAACGGCTCTGGAAGCTGTTGTCGTTGAGGCCGGTGACCGGGTTGGTCGGGAACGAGTAGCCGTGCAGTGGCGCCACGTACTGGTCGTTGACGTCGGCGTAACGGGCATTCTGCTTGAAGGTCCAGACGTCGTTGAATTCGTGGGCGATTTCGTAACCGACGACAAACTGCTCGCGATGGTACTTGTTCACGTCCGGCTCGCCGATGAAGCGGCTGCGGCTGATGCGACCGTTGGAGGTGCTCTTGACCGTGCCGAACGCTGGCAGGCCCTGGGCTTCCGGTACGTCGTGGTCTTTCTGGTACTGGCCGAACACGGTGATGGTGGTGCGGTCGTTCGGCAGCCAGGTCAGGCTTGGCGCCAGCATCATGCGGTTCTGGCTGGCGTAGTCGATGGCCGAGTTGCTGTCGTTGACCACACCGGTCAGGCGATAGAGGAATTCACCCTGATCGTCGATCGGGCCGCCGAGGTCGAAGGCACCGTAGGCGCGGTCATAGCTGCCGCCACCGATCTTCACTTCGTGTAGCGGAGTAGCGGTCGGTCGCTTGCTGACCATGTTGACGATGCCGCCAGGCTGGTTCTGGCCGTAGAGCACCGAGGCCGGGCCTTTGAGCACTTCGATGCGCTCGAGGGTGTAGGGGTCGATCTGCAGCGAACCGCCTGTGCTGCCGCCGCCGTAAGGCATGTGCAGGCCGTCGAGGTACAGCGGAGTAGGGGAGAAGCCGCGGGAGGTCGGCTCGTCAAAAATCTTCACGCGGTCGGCGAAGCCACCACCGGTAATGCCCGGGGTGTAACGCAAGGCCTCGGTGACCGATTGCGAACCGCGCATCTTGATTTCGTCCTGGGTGACGACGTTGATTGTCTGCGGGATGACCTTGATCGCCGTATCGGTCTTCGAACCGGTGGCGCTGCGTTTGGCGACGATCCCGTCAACCGGACCCCAGGCCGATTCCGCGGTGGCGGAGATGTTGGTCGGTGCCAGATCAAGGCTGGCGCCGCTGTTGCTACGCGAGCGCAAAGCGATGTTATTGCCGTCAACGCTGTAGGCGATGTCGGTGCCGTTGAGCAACTGCGCGATGGCGGCAGTCGGTTCCAGGTTGCCGCTGACCGCGCTGCTGCGCAGACCGCTCACTTCATCCGGGCTGTACAGCACCTGAAGGTTGGTCTGGCGACCGAATTCCTGCAAAGCGCTCCCCAGCGACTGGGCAGGAATATTGATCGCCACCGCCGCAGCCTGCGCCTGGCCGATCATCGGCAAGGTGAGGGCCATGGCGCACAGCGCTGGCAACGTGGAGCGGAACGAACGGCGGATCAGCAGAGCCTTGGCGAGCGGGTGGAGTCCGTGCGGTGCGGGCATTATTCTTCTACTCTTCAAAGTGTTGACTGAGAACTATTTCTATTAACTGTAAATGAGACGTTGAACCTTCCGAAAACCGGAAAGGCTCAACGCACTTTTTTTACAAATTTTTCACAATCAGGCGGGTTGAAGCTCGGTGACCACTTTGCCGGCGCTCATGCGCACCAATTGGTCGGCGACATCGAAGTAACGATCGTCGTGGGAAATGACGATGATGGTTTTGCCCAGACGCTTCAGGTCAGGCAGCAGTTCTGTGTAGAAAATACGGCGGAAGGTCGGGTCCTGGTCGGCGGCCCATTCATCGAACACCAGCACCGGGCGCTCTTCCAGCCACGCGTTGATCAGCGCCAGGCGCTTGCGCTGGCCGGTGGACAGGTCGGTGGTGGTGAACGAGCCGTCACGCACGCTGACCTTGTGGGCGATCTCCAGACGCTGCAGGTATTTGTTGGCGTCTTCGGGGATATGCGTGTCGCCCTGGACTACGTCATCGAACAGGTAATAGTCGGCGAAAATCGTCGTGAACAACTGGCGATAATCATCGCGGGTCGCGGCGTCGATGATCTGCTGGTTGAGGCGGATCTCACCCTGTTGCGGCGCGTACAGGCCCAGCAGCAGCTTGATCAGGGTGGTCTTGCCACAGCCGTTTTCACCGACGATGAAGATGATGTCGCCCTGTTCGATTTTCAGGTTCACCGGACCGAGACGGAACGGTGCCGCGCCTTCCACGGTCGGGAAACTGTACGACACATCGGTCAGTTCGAGGCTGTGCACGACGTTGTTTTTCGGGCCTTGATCGCTGAGCAGCAGGTGCGGTTCGGGCGAGGAGAACTGCTCCGACAGATCGGCGATGCGGCGGAACGCGATCTGCGCGCGGCTGACAATCGGCAAGGTACTGATCAGGTGTTCCAGCGGACCTTTCATGTACAACAACACCAGCACGAAGCCGCTGATCACCGCTTTGTCGGCGCTCGGCCACAGCGATTGCAGGCCCAGCGCCAAGCCGATGACCACAAAAAACAGCATCGAGCCGAGGGTTTTGGCGATGACGAACGTGTTCACCGAACGCACCTGGGTGTCGCAGATCTTGTTCGCCGTCCCTTCGATACCGGCAACGAACATGCGATGGCGGCGAGGGCGGTGGATACGCAGTTCTTTCGCGCCTTCAGCCACGGCGTGGTAGTTCTTCTGCAACTCGTCTTCGTAGTCGCGGGCCTTCATGAAGCCCTGCATGCCGCGCCCGCGGGCAATGTACTGAATGATCGTGCTGAGCAGAATCGCCACCACCACCATCAGGAACATCGGCCATGACAGCATCGCCAGATAGCCCATGCAGCCCAGGGTGACGGTCATGGAAATCGCCAGCGGGGCAAAGGCGAAAGCGAAGTCGCTGATGGTGTCGACGTCGTGGGTCAGCACCGGGATCAGCCGATGGCTGCGGTAGCGCTCGATCTGCTCGATGGGGGCGCTGAGGACTTTCTCGCCCAGCTCCTTACGCAGTTTGGCAATGATGTGCTGACCGACATAGTTGGTGCCGATGTCGGAGAAAATCGAACTGGTCAAGGCCAGCAGGCACAACCCGGCGAAGACCGCGACCACGGTGTTGCTCAGGTCGCCTTCGGTGTGCAGCACGCTGTTGATGGTCGCCAGCAGCGCGGTGACACTCAGACCGCCGACCATGCCGAGCAGGGTCGAGACGGTCACGATCAGCCGAAAGGGTTTGAGCAGGGCGAACAATTCTTTGATCACCCCGCGTGTTGGTTTGCTCATGGAGGTTCCCTGCTTGAAAAAGCGGCGAAGGCCGGCATTGATCGCGGACTTCGCCTGGATGACGTAGAGGGCAGTGGCGCACCGTGTCGGTTCGCGCTCACCTGTAAAACGACTGGCAGGACGGCTAATTTAGCCGGGCGAGGGCGTTACAGATCGCGGGCGACGCGGAAGCCGATCCAGTCGCCGCGCGTGTCGGTGTAGGTGGCGTTGCGGTTGCCGGAGCGGGAGAACACCGGCGCTTCGCCCCAGTCGTTGCCACGGATGCGGCGGATCTCGCATTTGCCGCTCAGCCAGGCGCTGCCGTCGCTCGGTGCGCCGACGTAGTTTTCGTTGTAGCAGTCGGCCGTCCATTCATAGATGTTGCCGTGCATGTCGTACACGCCGAAGGCGTTGGCTGGAAAGCTGCCGGCCGGCGCAGTGAAGTTGTAGCCATCGGCGGCGCCGTAAGTGTTGGCGTGTTTGGCGATGCTGTACTCCTTGCCTTCATCGAAGGGGAAGGGGAACGGCCCGCTGCTGCCGCCACGGGCGGCGTATTCGCGCAGGGATTCGCTGACCAGTCGATATTGCTTGCCGGTCTTTTTCGACAGCCACGCCACGTACGCTTCGACTTCGGGGAAGTCCATGCACACCGCTGGATGTTTGTCGGTGTACTGCTTGCGCGGGTCGCTGCCCTGATAGTCGGGAATGCCGGCCTTGCATGCACGACCTGGACGGGTGTCGCCGTCGGGCATTGTGTAACCGCTGTCCTTGAGGTAGGCATCCCACTCGCCGCGCAGTACCTGAAAGCGGCTGATCGCCAGCGGCTGGGCAAACGTCACTGGGTGCATCGGGCTTTCGTCAGGCTCGCGGCCGACTTCATCGTCCGGGGTGCCCATGGTGAAGGTGCCGGTGGGCAGCACGACCATTTCCGGGCAGTCCTTGCAGTCCTTGAACACCTTGCCCGGCGCTGGCGGTGTGGCGGCCTGGGCAGCGCCAGGCAGCAGGCCGACGGCGAGGGCGGTGAGCATCAGCGCCGGCAAGGCCTTGAGGGGGAAAAGACGCAGTTCACTGTTCATGGCGGGTCTCGCTAAAAGGAAAAGGGAGCGCTCAGAGGGCTTGGTCGAGCACGGCCAGCAGACGGTCGATTTGTGCTTCGTCATTGAGCAGCCCGGGTGCGGTGCGGATCACCGGGCCGACATCGCGGTGGACGGCATCGGCCACCACGCGGTTGGCCATCAGGTGCGCAGCGATCTTGTCGCTGTCCTTGCCCTTGACCCGGAAGAACGTGAAGCCGGCAGACAGCGCCGGGCTCAATGGCGTGACGAGTTCGATTTGCGGACGTTGTTGCAGGCGTTGTTTCAAGTAACTGTTGAGTGCGTGAATGCGCGCTTCGACGTCGGCCTTGCCCAGTTGCAGGTGCAACTTGAACGCCTCGTCCAGCGCCCAGCGGTGCTCGAACGCGTGGTAGCCACCGGGGGTCATGGTGGTGGAAAACGCGGTCGCCTCGGAGAACGTCGGAATGACCGGCGTGACGTATCTGACGTCTTCGAAGCGGCTGCAAATGATCCCGGTACCGCGTGGGCCGAACATCCATTTGTGCGTGCCGGCAATGAAGAAGTCGCAGTTCATTTGCGCGAAGCTCAGGTTGTCCACACCGAAGCCGTGCACGCCGTCGACCACGTAGACGATCCGGTCGGCATCGCTGCGGCCGTGATTGTGCTTGTCGACGATCGCGCCGATCTCGCCGATTGGCAGTTTCAGGCCGCTGCCCGAATGCACCCAGCACATCCCCAACACCCGGGTTTCGGGGCGGATGGCGTTGTCGATGTTGGCGAGAATCTCGTCCTTGCCGGCGCTGTAGACATCCTTGAACAGCGGGATCTTGCGCACCCGCGTGCCGTCGCGCTCGGTGCGCAAGGCGAGGATGGTATGGGTCGCGTAATGTTCGTGGACGGTGGTGAGGATTTCCTGGTCGGCGCGCACATGCACGCCGCCATAGATCGTCGCCAGGCCTTCGGTGGTGCTGCCGGTCAGCGCGATCTGTTTGGCGTTGGCCTGCAAGTAGCGAGCGGCCCAGACCCGCACGTTTTCCTCGCGCTGTTCGATCACGCCCAGATCCCAATCCATCGCCAGGCCGGGATTTTTGTCGAGGGCCGCGCGATGCTGTTCAATTGCTTCGCGCACCGGTTTGGGGTGAGAGGTGATCAGAAAATTGGAAAAGTGCAGGTAGTCCGGATCCTGATCGAACAGCTGCTGCAACTGCGCCCACTTGTTGCGCGGCAGCGGTGCAGTGGCTGCAGCACTGGCGAGCGTGGGCAAGCTTGTACCCAATGGCAGCGCCGCAGCCAGTATCCCGGCCTGCTTGAGAAAATCGCGACGATTGCTCATGGCCTGGCGGTTCCCGGTGCAGCCGTCACCGCCGGTTTCGCAGCTTTTTCGACCTGATCCCAGACGCGCAGGAAGTTGCCGCCCCAGAGCTTGGCGATATCCGCCTCGGAATAACCGCGTGAGATCAACTCGGCGGTGACGTTACGGATCTCGCCAACGTTCTCGAAACCTTTGACGCCGCCGCCCTCGTTGAAGTCGGAGCTGATGCCGACATGATCGATGCCGATCTTGCGCACCGCGTAATCGATGGCGTCGCCCAGGTCTTTGAGGCTGGCTTTCGGTTCTTCTTCAAGGATGCCGTAGAGGCGACCGGCGTACTGGCCGAACTTCTGCTCGGACCATGCCGCAATGATCGGGTCGCCGGGCATCAACGCCATGGCCAGGTTTGGCAGGGGCGGCAGATCGAAGTCCTTGCGCATCTCATTGAGTTTGTCTTGCGTGGTCTGCGTCAGCGGGCGCAGGTATTGCGAGAACGCGACAATCTGCACCACGCCACCGCTGTTCTTGATCAGCTGCATTTCCTTGTCGCTGAGGTTGCGCGGAATATCGACCATTGCGCGTGGCGCCGAGTGCGAGGCAATCAGCGGCGTGCGGCTCAGTTGTGCGACTTGCTCGAGAGCCTTGGTCGACATTTGCGAAACGTCGATGATCACGCCCAGATCGTTGAGGCGCTTGACCGCTTGCTTGCCCAGATCCGAGAGGCCGTCGAGGGCATCCGGTGAATCGTTGAGGAACGGCAGCGGGCGCGACGAGTCGGCCCAATCGTTATTGCCGATGTAGCTGAAGCCGAACATGCGCATACCGCGCGCCGTCCACATGTCCAGCAGACTCAGGTCGTGGCCCAGCGGGTAGGCGTTGAGCATGCTGATGAAAATCGCGAATTTGCCTTCGCCGTGCAGGCGGCGGAAATCGTCCGGGGTGTAGGCGATGGCGACTTGATTGGGGTAGTCGCGGACCATGCCGGAAATGATCTTGAAGCGAATTTCCTGCTGATTGCGCGCCTCGTCAACGAAACCGGGGGTTGGCTTGTGCGGTGCGTTCGGGCCGTTCCACATTTCCGGCCAGCCGAAGATGGTCAGTGCCGCGCCGGACAGGCGGCCGCGATTGGCCTTGGCCAGATCGAACTGGCCGTCACCGTCCTTGTCGGCTTCGTGGCCATCGGTGCCGAAGTTCTGCGTCAGGCTGACATGGCTATCGAAAGAGAGCATGCGTTCGTGGAGCTCATCTGCCTGTTTCATGACTTTGACCGGATAGCCGAGGTCGTCCTTGAACCAGTGTTGCCACACGGCAAAGCCTGCGCCGGCGCTGATCGCCAAGGCTAACGGCAGGCCAATGAATAGAGCCTTTTTCGAACGTGGTTTTGTCATTGCCATCTCAGTCGGGTTCGCCATTGAGGTGCAGGCGCGGGGCCTTTGCTATCTGGGAAGAACGAGTGATCGGCAGGGAAATTTAGGCCGGCTGCGCCGTGGCGAAAACGCGCGCTTAAATTTGCCGCGGCAACAAACGTTCTAGCTTGGATAAAGCCTGCTTCATGGCTGACACAGGTAGGGCAATGAAGATTTCTCGACGATGGTTCATGGCAGGCCTGGCGCTGACGGGCGCCGCCGTGCCTGCGGCTTATTTCGGGCATCGTGAATGGACGAAGCCGGATCCGACGATTACGCCGGGCGAGGCCTCTTTTGATGTGGCGGACACGGCCGGTCAGCGCCTGGCGAACGCCTTGCGCGGGGTCTGGAATATCCGTTTCGAGGGCGCGGACGCGGGCCTTGCAGGCTTGCCGCCGAAAGGCCTGCAGGTGTTTCTCGATATCGGTCATAAAGGCCGGGGCGTGTGCGGTTTTCTCGATACGCCGGAGCGTTTGCGCTCCGGCGAAACACCGTGTTACCGAATTCTCGGTGATCTGGCCAGGGCCGATGCGGCGAAGCTGAGTTGGCGGCTGATCGGCGCTGATGGCCAGATCAGCTATGAGCTGGACATGATCCTCGATGAGGTCTGGGCCGACTTCGGCAATGCCGGCAGTGGCACCCTCAGCGGCAAAGCGCTGCGCCTCGACCGATCGTTGAATTTGCCCGCGCAGGACAACCGCTTTGTCGCGGTCAAGCAGCTGTTTCCCGAAGCCCGCGAGCGCACGCCGTTGAACGCGACGCTGCTGGCATGGCTGATTTCTCCTGAGCATCGCCTGTTCCACCAGTTGTGGCATGCGACCCGGGACAAGTGGCACAAACTGCCCGAGGACAAGCGCGAGGCGCTGCGCGGCATCGGCTGGCAGCCCGGGCCGCGTGACAAGGAGCGTGATGCCCGAGGCCCGCGCAAGGATCGCAACGGTTCGGGGGTGGACTTCTTTTTCATGCACCGGCACATGCTCGGTACCGCGCGCTCGATGCAGGATCTGCCGTCGTGGGAGTATTTCCCGCTGCCGCAGCCTGAGCTGATCCGCGATCGCATCGGTTTTGCCCGCTACTTCGACAACCACGACGGCACGGCGTTGCCGCCAACGTGGACGGCGGCGGGCGACGATGAGTTCAGTCAGTGGGTCAGCGATATCAAGACTGCCGAAACCTATGAAAGCAACTTCCAGGTCTGGGAGTCGCAATACCGCGATCCGGCGTATCTGGCGAAACTCACGTTGGGGCAGTTCGGCTCCGAAGTGGAGCTGGGGCTGCACGACTGGCTGCACATGCGCTGGGCCTCGGTGCCGCGCGATCCTTCCAATGGCCAGCCGGTGCCGTTCGCGCGGGATCCGGCGGACTTCGCCGCGCGTTGGTACAACGCTGAAAACGACTTCCTCGGTGATCCGTTTTCATCCCACGTCAACCCGGCGTTCTGGCACTTTCACGGCTGGATCGACGATCGCATCGAAGACTGGTTCCGCGCCCATGAGCGTTTTCATCCGGGTGAGGTCAGTCGGCTTGAAGTCAATGGCGTGCAGTGGTTTGCGCCGGGGCGTTGGGTCGAGGTTGATGATCCGTGGCTGGGGCCGATCACTCACGGGTGCAGCACCACGCCGGGCCTGCAGGTGGGCAAGTCGGTGGAGATGGATCCGGAAACCATGAAACTGGCCTTGCGCATCACCTTCATCACCGACGAAGAAAAACTCGCCGGTCTGTTCCGTCGTGTGCCGCAACGACCGTGGTATGCGCGCAATCTGAAGCCTAAAACCAGCCCGGCTTGAGGGCTGCGTCATCGTTCATTCGCGAGCAGGCTCGCTCCCACAGGATCAGGTGCTGCTCGCAGATTGCGCAAACACCGCCATTTATTGTGGGAGCGAGCCTGCTCGCGAAAGCGGTCTGCCAGGCCACGCAATTATTGCGTCTGCCACCCACCACCCAGCGCCTTGTACAGCGCGATACTCGCCTGCACCCGCGACAGCCGCAGCTGCGCATTCTGATCCTGGGCCGCATACAGCGTGCGTTGAGTTTCCAGCACCGTGAGCAAATCTTCGGCCCCAGCCTCGTAGCGGCTCTGGGCGATATTGAAAGCGCTCTGCGCCTGATTCAATTCTTCGTTCTGCCACAACCGCTGCTCGTCCAGGCGACGAATACTGTTGAGGGCTTTTTCCACGTCGGCGAAACCATTGATGATCGCGCCGCGGTAGGTTTCCAGCAGTTCTTGCTGGCGCGCCGTGGCCTTGTCGCGTTCGGCGCCGAGGCGACCGTTGTTGAAGATCGGCGCGACCAGTCCGGCGGTCAGGTTGTAGAACGGGCTGCGAATCAGATCGTCGAACTGATTGGCGCCGGAGCCGAGCTGGGCGGTCAGGGTCAGCGCCGGCAACATCGCCGCGCGGGCGACTTTGACGTCCGCTTCGGCGGCAGCCAGTTGTGCTTCGGCGCGCGCGATGTCCGGACGATGAGTGAGCAATTCGCTGGGCACGCCGGCGGCGATGTCTGGCCACTGCAAATGATCGAAGGACTCGGTCGGCGCCAGTTGCTGCACCGGTCGGCCGAGCAGGGCGGCGAGGCTGATCAGCGCTGCCTGGGCCTCTTGTTGCACGCGTGGCAATTGCCATTGCTGGGCGGCGACCAGACTCTTCTGCTGCGCCAGTTCCAGCGCGGTCGCAGAACCTGAATCAAAGCGCGTCTGCACCAGTTTCAGCACGTTTTGTGCGTTGGCCAGATTGAGTTCGGCGATGCGGCTCTGCTCGCGCAGCGACAGGGTTTGCGCATACGTGCTGGCTACGCCGCTGAGCAATGTCAGCTCGACGGTTGCCCGGTCGAATTCGCTGGCCTGCAAAGTGAACTGCGCGCTGTCCCGCGAGGCGCGTTTGCCACCCCAGAAATCGATTTCGTAAGTGGCGCTGAGATTGGTGTCGAAGTAGTCCACGGCTTTGTTGCTGCTGTTGGCATCGAGCTGGCTGTAGCCATTGCCGCGCAGCAGTTTCTGCCGATTGGCATTGAGCCCCGCCTTGACCTCCGGCAGCAATGAGCCGCCGGCGATCACCGTGCCGGCCTGCGCCTGGCGCACGCGGGCAACGGCGGCCGCGAGGTCGAAACTGCCGGCGCGGGCCTGTTCGATCAGACGATCCAGCTCGGGGCTGCCGAACTGCGTCCACCAGTGCAGGTTGTTGCGGGCGCTGCTGGCGCTGTGCGGCGATTGCCAGCTCGCGGGCGCTTGCACGCCACTGTCTGGGCGCTGAACGGGGCTGCCGCAGGCGCTGAGGATCAGGCACACGGTCAACAAACTGAGGCACGGTTTCATAGATCGTTCATTCACTGGTAAGGGCCGTGACCGGGTCGAGCCGGGCAGCTTTGCGGGCCGGCATAAAGCCGAAAACAACGCCGGTCACGAGTGCGCAGCCGAAAGCGCCAAGCACCGCCAGCAACGAAAATGCGACGGCCACTTCGCTGAGAATCAGTACTCCGCCGACGATCAACGCCAAGGCGATCCCGGCAATGCCGCCGACCACCGAGAGCATCACGGCCTCGGTGAGAAACTGGCGCAAAATGTCGCGCTGCCGCGCCCCGGTGGCCATGCGGATACCGATTTCGCGGGTACGCTCACGCACGGTCATGAGCATGATGTTCATCACGCCGATGCCGCCGACCAGCAGGGAAATCGCGGCAATCGAACCGAGCATCAGCGACAGGGTGTTTTGCGTGCGCGCCTCGGCCTGGATCATCGCGGCGTTGTTGGTCAGCTCGAAATCCTTCTTGCCGTTGTGCAGGCGCAGCATCAGTTGTTCGATGGCTTCTTCGGCGTCCTTGACCTTGCGCGCGTCGGTGGCGGCGATGGCCACGTATTCCGGGTCGCGCGTGCCGAACAGCCTGACACTGGCAGCCGAGTAGGGGATGGCGATGCGATTGTCGCTGTCGGAGTCGCCAGAGCTGGCGCCTTTTTCGGCGAGCACGCCGACCACCTGAAACGGCACATTTTCGATCAGGATGTATTGGCCGATCGGGTTGATCACGTCCTTGAGCAATTTACTCCGGACTTTGTGGCCAATCACCGCCACTGCGGCGGCGTTCGCCTCGTCGGCCTCGGTGAAATAGCTGCCTTGCACCACCGGCCAGTTGAAGATCGCCGGGAAGTTGGTGTCGTTGCCGCCGACGTAACTCAAATGGTCGGCATTGCCGAACCGTACGCCAGCCTCGGCGCCGTTGACCGGCATGATCCGTTGCACTTGCGGCAGGCTCGCCAGTGCGCGGACGTCGTCGAGGGTGATGATCCCCGGTGGCGTGCGCGGGTTGGGCGCCGAGCCGCTGAGGTAAATGATGTTCGAGCCGAACGCGCCCATTTGCGCCATGACCTGACGCTTGCTGCCTTCGCCGACGGCGAGCATCACCACCACCGAGGCCACGCCGATGATGATGCCGAGCAGGGTCAGCGCGGTGCGGAAGCGGTTGATCCACATCACCCGCCAGGCGGCGTGCAAGGCGTCGACCAGTTCGCCTTTCCAGGCGCCGGTGGCTTCGGCGCCCTCGGCCAGACGTTTGCGCAGATCGACGGCTTGCAAGGCGCCGGGGTTGGCGCTGGTCTGGGCGTGGGGGTTGTCTCTGGCGCTGTCGCTGATGATCAGGCCGTCGCGGATTTCGATGATGCGTTTGGCCCGGGCCGCCACCTCGCGATCATGGGTAATCAGGATCACCACATGGCCCTGGCTCGCCAGTTCGTCGAGCAGCGCCATGACTTCTTTGCCGCTGTGGCTGTCGAGGGCGCCGGTCGGTTCGTCGGCGAGAATAATGTGGCCGCCGTTCATCAAGGCGCGGGCAATCGACACCCGTTGTTGCTGACCGCCGGAGAGCTGGTGCGGGCGGTTGCCGGTACGTGAGGCGAGGCCGAGGCGATCGAGCAGGGCAGCGGCGCGGGCATGACGCTCGGCCGCTGGTGTACCGGCGTAGATCGCCGGCATTTCGACGTTTTCCTGGGCCGAGCCGGACGGAATCAGATGATAACCCTGAAACACGAAACCAAAGGCTTCGCGGCGCAGCCATGCCAGTTCGTCGCTGTCGAGGCCGGCGACGTTTTCCCCGGCGAAACGGTATTCGCCGGACGTCGGCCGGTCGAGGCAGCCGAGAATGTTCATCAGTGTCGATTTGCCGGAGCCGGAGGCGCCGACAATTGCCACGAATTCGCCGGCGTGGATCGACAGGTCGATACCGCGCAGCACATGAACTTCAGGCGCGTCACCGCCGCCGTAGGATTTGCGGATGTCCTGCAGGTCGATCAGAGGCGTTTGCATTCAGCCTCCGCTGCCGACAGCCGGGCCGATCAGCAAGTGATCGCCTTCGTTGAGACCTTCGATAATCTGTACTTTCAAGCGATCGCTGATACCGGTGCGGACTTCGCGGGACTGGATGTCACCGTTGGCGGCAATCACCCGGGCCGTCTGCAGGTCGGCGGTGGTGCTGCCTCGCAGCGCGGCGATCGGGGCGGTGAGAACGTCTTTCGCCTGACTGGCGACGAAGAACACCTGGGTGGTCATCTCGGCCATCAGTGCGTTGTCGGCGTTATCGACGTCGAGCAGCACGGTGTAGAGCACCACGCGAGCGCTGCCGCTTTTACTGCTGCTGGCCGGGCTGCCGCCGCCCTGGCTGGTTTGGTCCAGCGGTTTTGGCGGTACCGGCAGGATTTGCCGCACCGTGCTGCTCCAGCGCCGATTGCCGCCGCTGAGGGTGGTGAAGTAAGCGGTCATGCCCGGTTTGACATGGCCGATATCCGCCTCGGAAACCTCGGCCCACACGGTCATCGGCGACAGCTTGGCGATGCGCAGAATCAGCGGCGTCTGCTGTTGCGCGTTGAGGGTCTGGCCTTCGCGGGCATCGAGGGCGACCACGGTGCCGGCCATTGGCGCGTAAATCCGCGTGTAACCGAGTTCGGCCTGATCGCTGCGCAGGCTGGCTTCGGCCTGGCGGATCTGCGCCTGGAACATGTCGATGCGCGCTTGCGTGGCTTTCAGTTCGGCGCGGGCGGTCTGCACGTCTTCTTCGCGGGTCGCACCGCCGGCGGCCAGATGCTGCTGGCGCTGATATTTCTGTTGCGCCAGCTCGTGCTGGGCACGTTGTTCCTGCAATTGCGCCTTGAGGTTCTCGACCGAGAAGCGGCCGGCATCGAGTTTGGCCTTTTGCGTCGATGGGTCGATTTCCACCAGCAGCTGGCCTTCCTTGACCACATCGCCGACCTCGACATGGATTTTCTGGATCTGCCCGGAAGCCTGCGCACCGACATCTACGTAACGGCGTGGTTGCAGGGTGCCGAGCGCGGTAACGCTGCTTTCGATATCGCCACGGGTCACTTGCACGGTGGCGAATTTATCCCGGCCCGGCGGCAGGATCTGCCACGCGGCGTACGCGACAACAGGGATCAGACAGAGGACTACGAGCAGGGCGCGTCGGGCGGGGCGGGGACGTTTCATGCAGGGTTCCGGCCAGTGGAAATCGGCCCGTCGTTCGGCTGGCACACAGGTTCGGGCAGCACTGAACGCTGTCGCAAGGTGCGACAGACACGGGGAGCTGTCCTGTAAACGAGAGAAGCGCGGGGGAATTTAACTGCGGACACACGAAGTTACAGCTATAGAACAGCACTATTTGTCGGTCAACGACAAACACTACTTTAAATCTATATGAGAATTACTATAAATTACGCACCTCAAGTTGCCACTATCTTGCTACTGCATTTTGCGCAGGGGTCAATCAGTGAGCTCAAGGATAGAACCCGCAGGTTTGCGGCCGGGAGTCATGTTGGAAAACTACTATCGGGAGCTGGTGTGTTTCCTGAACGCCAAGCTCGGCAACCGTCAGGTTGCCGAAGATGTGGTGCATGACGCCTATCTGCGGGTGCTGGAACGTTCCAGCGAGACACCCATCGAGCAACCCCGGGCCTTTCTTTACCGCACCGCGCTCAATCTGGTCATCGATGACCACCGGCGCAACGCCTTGCGCCAGGTCGAATCACTCGACGTGCTCGATAATGAAGAGCGCTATTTCATCCCGTCACCCCACGGCACCCTCGATCATGGCCAGCGCCTGGAAATGCTTCAGCGCGCGCTGGCCGAGTTGTCACCGCTGTGCCGCGAAAGTTTTCTGCTGCGCAAAATCGAAGGCCTGTCGCACCCGGAAATCGCTCAGCAGCTGGGCATTTCCAAGGCTCTGGTGGAAAAGCACATCGTTAATGCCATGAAGCATTGCCGTCTGCGCATCAAGCAATGGGATGCCCATTGAGCCGTCCGCGGTAAATTTTATTTCACTGTCCTCGTTCCTACTCAACAGACGATCTGCTGTCCTGCTCAAGGCCAGTCAGGTCACTTAGGCTCTCCTTGCCCCTTGTTGGGGGTTCATCCAGAGGACACTGGAAATGACTCAGGCAATTGCATCGCCCATCGTTCACGACCTGATCGGCGTCGGTTTCGGCCCTTCGAACCTGGCGCTGGCCATCGCTCTGCAAGAGCGCGGGCCGACCCACGGCGAGCTGGATGTGTTGTTCCTCGACAAGCAGGCCAACTACAGCTGGCACGGCAATACCCTGTCGACCCAGAGCGAGCTGCAGATTTCCTTCCTCAAGGATCTGGTGACCCTGCGCAATCCGACCAGTCCGTATTCCTTCGTCAATTACCTGAAGTACCACGGTCGTCTGGTCGACTTCATCAACCTCGGCACCTTCTATCCATGCCGCATGGAATACAACGACTACCTGCGTTGGGTCGCCGGGCAGTTCACCGAACAAAGCCGTTACGGCGAAGAAGTGCTGACCATCGAGCCGGTGTTGCACAACCATCAGGTTGAAGCGTTGCGCGTCATCTCCCGTGGCGCCGATGGCCAGCAATTCGTGCGCACCACGCGTTCCGTTGTCGTCAGCGCCGGCGGCACCCCGCGAATCCCCGAGGCGTTCAAGGCGCTGAAGGGCGACACTCGCGTGTTCCACCACTCGCAGTATTTGTCGCAAATGGCCAAGCAGCCGTGCGTGAACAATCAGCCGATGAGCATTGCGATCATCGGTGGCGGGCAGAGTGCGGCGGAAGCGTTCATCGACCTGAACGATTCGTTCCCGTCGGTGCAGGTCGACATGATCCTGCGCGGTTCGGCGTTGAAGCCGGCGGATGACAGCCCGTTCGTCAACGAAGTGTTCTCGCCGGAATTCACCGACCTGGTGTTCCAGCAGAACAGCGCCGAGCGCGAACGTCTGGTCAACGAGTACCACAACACCAACTACTCGGTGGTCGACATCGACCTGATCGAACGCATCTACGGCATCTTCTATCGCCAGAAGGTCTCGGGGATCGCCCGTCACGCGTTCCGCACCCTGACCACTGTCGAGAAGGCCACCGCCACCGCAAACGGTATCGAACTGGCTGTGCGTAATAACGCTACTGGCGAAGTCACCGTGCGCAACTACGACGCCGTTGTTCTGGCCACCGGTTACGAGCGGCAGATGCACCGCAAACTGCTGGCGCCGCTGGAAGAGTACCTGGGTGATTTCGAAGTCGATCGCAACTACAAACTCATTACCGACGAGCGCTGCAAGGCCGGCCTCTACATGCAGGGCTTCTGCCAGGCCAGCCATGGTCTGAGCGATACGTTGCTGTCGGTGTTGCCGATTCGCGCGGACGAGATTGCCGGTTCTTTATACGAGCATGGCAAGAACCGTGGGCATCGGTCGATGGCGGATCTGCTGTTGGCAACTGCCAGCTGAATCTGGGTTGCATGATCCACCGCTTTCGCGAGCAAGCTCGCTCCCACAATGGTTCTGTGTACGCAGGACAAAATGTGGGAGCGAGCTTGCTCGCGAAGGGGCCATCAAAAGCGCTACACATTCTGTTCCTGAACCCTTCCTGAACATCCCCCACATTCCCCGACACACCTCCTTTTGCCGGTTTACTCTCCAAACATCGGGGCGTAAGCTTCGCGCGTTTTCATCAATAGCGGAGACCCACAGTGGGTACTTGTTCGAGTGACAGTTGTCGGCCGGTCTCGGTAACCGGCAGATTCTCGGCAAGATAACGCGCAGCCTTTCTCTGCCGTTGTCTCGCCGTAAAAGCGAGCAGCGGCATCCCGTGCATGACCCGTCCTGGGCCATGTCTGGACGTTCCTTCTCATCGACGCTGAACAGAGCGTGATTGCGACTTCACTGTCGCCATCGCAGCCCTATCGACACGCCTGTCTTTTCTGACCGGCGCGCCAGGCCTTGCCGTGCCGGTTTTTCCGGCGGACGAGGCGCGGCCGTACCTGCTTGACGGTTTCCCGGCTGACCATAGGGGCAACAGCCATGAAACTTACGCTCAAGGAATTTTTCGCAGGCTTTCTGCGCACTCGCCACATCGCCCGGCACTTCCGTCGTCTGGCGCTGCTGGAATCGATCAACGACACCACGGTCAGCCGTGAAGTCCCGCCCACGCTGGCCAACACTTTGGTCGACGCTGCGCATTGCGACAGCGGTGTGTTGCTGTCGTCACTCGGCACGCATTCCGATGGCCTCACCGATTTCGAAGTCGATGCGCTGCGTGCGCAATACGGCCTCAACGAAGTCGAACACGAGCAGCCGCTGCCCTGGTGGACGCACCTGTGGCACTGCTACAAAAACCCGTTCAACCTGCTGCTGACTTTGTTGGCGGTGATCTCGTGGCTGACCGAAGACCTCAAGGCTGCCGTGGTGATTTTCTCCATGGTGGTGCTGTCGACGTTGCTGCGCTTCTGGCAGGAAAGCAAATCCAACCAGGCCGCCGATGCGCTGAAAGCCATGGTCAGCAACACCGCCACGGTGATGCGCCGTGACGCGCCGCGCAGCGAATTGCCGATCAAGCAACTGGTGCCGGGCGATCTGATCGTGCTCTCGGCCGGTGACATGATTCCTGCCGATTGCCGCGTGCTCAGCGCCAAGGATCTGTTTGTCAGCCAAGCAGCGATGACCGGTGAATCGATGCCGGTGGAAAAATTCCCCCATCAGGCTGATCGCGACACGCGTAATCCGCTGGAGCTGGACAACATCCTGTTCATGGGCACCAACGTGGTGTCCGGCACAGCGGTGGCGGTGATCCTCACCACCGGCAACAGCACCTATTTTGGTGCGCTGGCCCAGCGTGTCGGTGCCACTGATCGCGCGGTCACTTCGTTCCAGCAAGGCGTGAATAAAGTCAGCTGGCTGTTGATCCGTTTCATGTTCGTCATGGCGCCGCTGGTGCTGTTCATCAACGGTTTCACCAAAGGCGACTGGACTGAAGCGCTGTTGTTTGCGCTGTCGATTGCCGTCGGCCTGACGCCGGAAATGCTGCCGATGATCGTCACCTCGACGCTGGCCAAAGGCGCGGTGTTTCTGTCTCGGAAAAAAGTCATCGTCAAACGTCTTGATGCGATCCAGAACTTCGGCGCCATGGATGTGCTGTGCACCGACAAGACCGGCACCCTGACTCAGGACAAGATCTTCCTCGCGCGCAATGTCGATGTCTGGGGCGCCGATTCCGATGACGTGCTGGAAATGGCTTATCTGAACAGCTACTACCAGACCGGCCTGAAAAACCTGCTCGACGTCGCGGTGCTGGAACATGTGGAAATCCACCGTGAGCTGAAAGTCGGCACGGCGTTTCGCAAGGTCGATGAGATCCCGTTTGACTTCAATCGTCGGCGCATGTCGGTGGTGGTCGAAGGGCGTGGCCAGCCACATCAGTTGATCTGCAAAGGTGCGGTGGAGGAAGTGCTGGCGGTGTGCAGCCGCGTGCGTCACGGTGACGTCGATGAAGCCTTGAGCGATGAATTGCTGACCCGGATTCGTCAGGTCACCGCAGCATTCAACGCTGAAGGCTTGCGCGTGGTGGCGGTGGCCGCCCGCTCGATGCCCGAAGGTCGCGACACTTACAGCCTGGCTGATGAAAATGAACTGACGCTGATCGGTTACGTGGCGTTCCTCGATCCGCCGAAGGAAAGCACCGCGCCGGCGCTCAAAGCCCTGGCCGAGCATGGCGTGGCAGTGAAAGTGCTGACCGGCGACAACGAACTGGTCACGGCGAAGATCTGCCGCGAAGTGGGTCTTGCCCAACAAGGTCTGCTGCTGGGCAACGACGTCGAGCGCATGAGCGATGCCGAACTGGCGGTGGCCGTGGAGACCACCAATGTCTTCGCCAAACTGACGCCGTCGCACAAGGAGCGCATCGTGCGCGTCCTCAAAGGCAACGGTCACGTGGTCGGCTTCATGGGCGACGGCATCAACGATGCACCGGCGCTGCGTACCGCCGACATTGGTATTTCCGTGGACAGCGCAGTGGACATCGCCAAGGAAGCGGCCGACATCATCCTGCTGGAAAAGAGCCTGATGGTGCTGGAGGAGGGTGTGCTCGAAGGGCGGCGCACCTTCGCCAACATGCTCAAGTACATCAAGATGACCGCCAGTTCCAACTTCGGCAACGTGTTCTCGGTGCTGGTCGCCAGTGCGTTCATTCCGTTCCTGCCGATGCTGCCGATGCATTTGCTGGTGCAGAATCTGCTCTATGACATCTCGCAGATCGCCATTCCGTTCGATAACGTCGATGAGGAGATGCTGAAGAAACCACAACGCTGGCAGCCGGGTGACGTCGGGCGCTTCATGTTGTTCTTTGGCCCGATCAGTTCGATCTTTGACATCACCACGTTCGCCTTGATGTGGTACGTATTCGATGCCAACACACCGGATCACCAGACCCTGTTCCAGTCCGGCTGGTTCGTGGTCGGGTTGCTGACCCAGACGCTGATCGTGCACATGATCCGCACGCCGAAGATTCCGTTCCTGCAAAGCCGAGCAGCGATGCCGCTGCTGGTGATGACCGGGATCATCATGGCGGTCGGCATCTTCCTGCCGATGGGGCCGCTGGCGCACTACTTCAAATTGCAGGCGCTGCCGTCGCTGTACTTCGTGTTCCTGCCGGTGATCCTGCTGGCGTACATGGCGCTGACCCAAGCGGTGAAAGGGTTCTACATCCGCCGGTTCGGCTGGCAATAACAGCCACACAACATTTTCCCCTGTGGGAGCGAGCTTGCTCGCGAAGGCTTCCTGTCAGTGAAACATCTGTTAGCTGACACACCGCTTTCGCGAGCAAGCTCGCTCCCACAAGGAGTTGATGCGTTCTCAAGAGAGATTTACACATGCAAGCCATCAACAACCTCAACCTCGATTCACTGCTCGACACCCTCGTCAGCCTCAGCGCGGCATTCATCCTCGGTGGCCTGATCGGTTTCGAACGTCAGTACCGGCAACGCACCGCTGGCCTGCGCACCAATGTGCTGGTTGCCATCGGCGCGGCGATTTTCGTCGACATGGCCAACCGTCTCGCCGGCGCTGAAGGCGCGGTGCGTGTGGTTGCCTACGTGGTCTCCGGCATCGGCTTTCTCGGCGCCGGGGTGATCATGCGCGAAGAAGGCAACGTGCGCGGCCTCAACACCGCGGCGACCCTGTGGACTTCGGCGGCGGTCGGCGCCTGTGCCGGCGCCGATCTGCTTGCCGAAGCGGTACTCGGCACGCTGTTCATCCTCGCCGCCAACACCTTGCTGCGGCCTATCGTCAACAACATCAACCGCCAGCCACTGGACGTGGTCTCGGCGGAAGTCACCAACATCGTCTACGTCATCGCCCGACGCTCGCAGCAAACCGCCGTGTTCGCCTTGCTCGAAGCCGAGCTTGAACGCAGCAACTACCCGGCCAGCGATGTTGATGTGCATGCGTTCGGCGCCGATGAAATCGAAATCGAAGCGACATTGGCGACGACGTCGGTCGATGGTGACGAACTCGACGCACTGGTCGCGCGGATTTCGACGTCGGCGCTGGTGGTGCAGGCGTTCTGGAGTCCGAGTACCACGGAATGATATTTCTCGGTTGCTGAGAATTGTCCTACAAGGCGCCAAGAAAGAACTTACATTTTTACTTTTGGGTCTCGATCACTATTTATTCCGGAGCAGAGATGCCCGGCGTCCTGATTACTTGTTACGGATTTACGGCTGTGCAACGGATACCTGGAAAGTCCGGCAAGGAAAGGCCGGATATATGGGGGGGGACCATCGGTTGCAAAGTTCGTGAGGACGTTTGTTCGCAACTGCGAATAAACCTGATGCCGCAGATGAGTGATTGGGGAAGCCAGGCCGCTGGGCCGAATAAATAACTATCCCAAGAGATGTAAAACATGAAAAAGATCGTCGCTGTTACCGCCGCTACCGTTGTCATGGGTCTTGCTTCTTTCGCCAACGCTGCAACGCCGGCCTCCGGCAACCCTGGCACCGTGCGTTTCATTGGTGAAATCGTATCCGGCGCCTGCGGTATCGACGCCAGCTCTCTGGACCAGACCGTTTCCCTGGGTCAAGTACCATCGAGCCAGTTCAAGAAGATCGGTGACCGTTCGACCCCGACCAAGTTCGACATCATCCTGACCGACTGCGACACCACCACCCAGAAGAATGCGCGCTTCACCTTCAGCGGTGTGCAGGATCCAGCGGTTCCAGGCCTGTTCGCCACCACCGGTCTGGCGCAGAACGTCGGCATCCGTCTGCAGGCCAGCGCCGGCGAAATGCTCGACAACGGCACCGAGCAGGTCGCTCCGGTTGTGCTGCAAAACGGTAACAACACCGTGACCTTCGCCGCCATGTATGAAGCCACCGCTGCGACCGTCACCACCGGTGAAGCAGACAGCGTTGCCAACTTCACCGTGGCCTACAACTGATACCGCGGTATCGAAAGTTGTAAGAAAAAGGGGTGAAAGCCCCTTTTTTCTTTTTCGTCAAAGTTCTGATAAAGGCTATTTACCGTGTACGGCCGAAAACTTTTCGTGTCTTGCGTGTTGATCTCCTGTGCGCGTTATTCAAACGCCGTGGAGTTTAATTCGGAGTTCCTGAATATCGATAAAAACGACGATATCAGTCTCGGACAGTTTGCCCATGCCCAATACACGGTGCCTGGCCGTTACTTGCTGGACATTACCGTTAACCAGCGTTACTTCGGCTCGCGCTCGATCGATTTCAAGGCCGGTGATAAACCGGATGAAAGTTACGCCTGTCTGCCCGCAGATCTGGTGGCGACTTTTGGTCTCAAGCCTGCTTTGCTGGAAAATCTGCCGCGTCTGGCTGACGGTCAATGCGTGGATCTGCGCGGCATTGAAAATGCTTCGATCAAGTACATGAAAAACCTGGGGCGGCTGTCGATCAGTCTGCCGCAGGCCACCTTCGAATACGACGACCCCAACTACATTCCGCCCGCCGCCTGGAGCGACGGGCTCAACGGCGCATTGCTCGATTACCGAGTGATCGCCAATAGCCGCGAAACCAATACGCCGTCCGGCGATTCGCGTTCATTACAGAGCTACGGTACGGCCGGGATCAACCTCGAGGCCTGGCGCATCCGCGCCGATTATCAGGCGCGCCAGGAGTCCGGTAGCCAGAGCCATGATCCCCACGGCGAAGCGTTCCAGTTGAACCGTTTGTACGCCTATCGGGCGTTGTCATCGATTCGTTCGAAGCTGTCGGTGGGCGAGGATTATCTGAACTCCGACGTGTTCGACACCTTCGCCTTGCGCGGTGCGACCCTGAGCAGCGACGACCGCATGTTGCCGCCGAACCTGCGCGGTTATGCACCGTTGATCAGTGGCGTGGCGCGCACCAACGCGACCGTCACCGTGTCCCAACAGGGCCGCGTGTTGTACTCGACCACGGTAACGCCGGGCGCATTCAGCATTCAGGATCTCAACAGCAGCGTGCAGGGCACCCTGGACGTGACCGTGCGCGAAGAGGACGGCACCGAGCAGACGTTCACCGTGGCCACCGCCGCCGTGCCGTTCCTGTCCCGTGAAGGTGAGTTGCGCTACAAGGTGTCCGCCGGTCAGCCGCGCCTGACCGGCAATGGCGGCACTGAACCCGAGTTCGTGGCGACGGAGGCGGCCTACGGTCTGGCGAAAAACTGGACGGTGTACGGCGGCCTGCTCGGCGCTGCGGGTTACCAGTCCAACGCGATCGGTATCGGTAAGGATCTCGGCGTCTTCGGCGCGGTGTCGGGGGACGTCACCACCTCCCGGGCCAAACTGCGCTGGAGCGGTGAAACCGTGGTCGGCAACTCTTACCGGATCAACTATTCCAAACGTTTTGATGCCATCGGCACCGATCTGCGCTTTTTGGGCTATCGCTTTTCCGACAAGACCTTCACCAACTTTTCGCAGTTTGTCGGCGATGCCGATTCCTATGCGCTGAACTCGGGCAAACAGCGTTATTCGGTGACCGTGGCCAAGCATTTTTCCTGGTTGTCGACGAGCTTCTCTTACGACCACTCGACCTATTGGGATGCGCCCGCTGCCGATCGTTTCGGGTTGACCGTGGCGCGCAGTTTTTCCCTCGGCAACGTCAAGAACATCAACGTCAACGTATCGGCCTACCAGACCCAGAACAGTCGGCAGAACGATTCGCAGATCTATCTCGGCGTGACCGTACCGCTGGGCGGCAACTCGATGCTGTCGAGCAACCTGCAGCGTTCGGGCTCCGGCAAGTCGTCAGCCAGCGTCGGTTACAGCCATGACGACGGCGAGGGCGTGAATTATCAGGTGTATGGCGGCGTTGGCGACAACCGCTACGTCAACGCCTATGTCGGCAAACGCGCGTCGAGTTACCGCGCCAATGCCTCGGCCTCCACCGATGGCAGTACCTACCGCTCGCTGACCGGCGAACTCGACAGCTCGCTGGTCGCCACCCGTTACGGCGTCTCGGCCCATGGCAACGGCACCAACGGCGATACCCGCTTGCTGGTGTCCACCGACGGCGTGCCGGACGTGGCCTTCACCGGCCAGACCCGCACCAACCGCGACGGCTACGCGGTGATGGATGGCTTGCCGTCGTTTCAGGCTTATGAGGCGCGGGTCAATGTCGAGAAGCTGCCGCTCAACACCGAAGTCTCCAACCCGATCCAGCGTCTGGCGCTGACCGAGGGCGCTATCGGCTACGTGAATTTCTCTACCGGTCAGGGCCATAACGCGTTTGTCGTGTTGACCCGTGCCGACGGTAAACCGGTGCCGTTCGGCGCATCGGTGCAAGACAAGAACACCAACAAGGAAGTGGGCATCGTCGGCGAGGCGGGCGTCACTTATCTGTTGGGCATCAAGGCAGGGGCTGAACTGGTAGCGCGTTGGGATGACGCCGGCCAATGCAGTCTGGCCAAACTCCCTGAGGAAGACGTGGTGACCAACGTCGCCAAGCCTGCTCAGTGTCTGTAACCGCGTCTTCCAATGAATCCGGAGTCACCATGTCTCGTTTTACTGTGTTAACCGCTCATCGTCTGTGGCTGGCCGTCGGCCTTTGTCTGCCGCTGCTGGCCAGCGCCGCTGTGGTGCCGGATCGCACGCGTCTGGTGTTCGAAGAAAGTGCGCCGTCCGTGAGTGTCACGGTCAGCAACAAGAACCCGCAATTGCCGTTCATTGTGCAGTCGTGGATCGAGAACGAGAACGGCCAGAAAGTCACGTCGCCGTTCATGGTCTTGCCACCGCTGCAACGTATCGAGCCGAACGAAAGCAGCGTGCTGCGTATCGTCAAACTGCCCGAACTGGCGCTGCCTGCGGATCGCGAGTCGGTGTTCTATCTGAACATTCGCGAGATTCCACCGAAGAGCCAGGCGGTCAACTCGATGCAGATTGCCTTGCAGTCGAAGATCAAGTTGTTCTATCGCCCGGCGGCGGTGAAACGCGAACGCGGCGAAGACCTCGCGCTGGGTCTGAATCTGAAAATCGATCCGGCGGCAAAACAGCTGATTGTCGATAACCCGACGCCGTTTCACATCACCGTGGTGGGTCTGCTGGCCGGTCCGGAAAAAACCAGAATGCCGATCGACACTGTGATGATCGCGCCACGCGGCAACGCGCGCTTTGCCCTCAGCAACACTTCGTTCAACACCTTGCGGGTGTCGAACATGAATGACTTCGGTGGCCAGTCCGACACGCTGTTCAACTGCGTGGCGAACGTCTGCAAGGGTGTAAAACCGTGAGTCTGTGCACGGTGCTGACCCGGCTTGCGTTGGCAGCGCTGCTGATGGCGGTTTCGCAGTTTGCCTCGGCGATGGCCTGTAAAGCGCTGGACGGGAGCAGCAGTCTGAGCGAATACATCGGCCCGGTGTCGGTGCCGGACACGGTGCCGGACGGCACGATCATCTGGCGCTCGAAAACGCATGTGGTGCCGGCTGATTGCTGGAAAGCCTTCGATATCCACTTCAGAGAGGACGATCCGATCTATTTCTATGGCAACCCGGCCGGGCTCAATGCCACGCCGTGGGGCATCGAATTTGGCCTGGTCTATCGCGGCGTTACAGCTTGGGACGGTGACTGGAGTTCCAATCCGACCCAAGGCGTGAACAGCGGTTTCATTTCCCGGGGTTGCCCGGGGGCAACCAGCGATGCCGACATGGCTGCCTGCTCGCGGGTGAGGCCAAGCATTGCGTTTCAGGTGGTGATCCGCAAGCGTGGGCTGTTGCCATTGCAGCGCCCCTCGCAAGACACCTACGACGTTTTCCAGTTCGACGGGCTTTATGGCTTGAATGGCGGACCGGGCAATCCGTTCGGCAACTTTCGTTTTCAACTCTCCGGATTGCAGAACATTGTCGGCACGGCGTGCACGGTCGATGTCACAGTGACGCCGGAACCAGGGATCGTCGATTTTGGCGTGATTCAGAAAACCACCACCGGGTTCTCGCCGCCCAATCCGACTCGACCCTTCAGCCTCGCGCTGGAAAAGAAGTGCAGCAGTGCAATCAACATCGGTGCGACGTTTGTCACCGCCAACCAGCAGGGGCTTTACAACATTCTACCGACGGCGGGCAGTCAGTTCGGCATTCAGGTACGTGATGCCCACAACAATCTGGTGCAGGTCAACGAACCGTTCCCTTTGGCGAACTTTCCGGCAGACGTCAGCCATATCGATGTGCCGTTCAGTGCGTCGGTGGTGTCGCTGGGCGATCCCGAGGTCGGACCGTTCGAAGCGATCATGGTGGTACAGATCGTTTACTACTGACGATGCAGCAGTCTCTGGGAAATTTCCTACATGGGCGCAGGATAAGTCCTGCGTTCACCCCTGCTGGCGCAGGCCACTATCCCGTCTCCCGGGTCAATTGAGTGATTAAAGGAAGATGACCTCCCCACGTATTCTGGTGCTGGAAAATCATGAGTTTGCCCGCAACGTGCTGGTCAGGATGTTGCAACAGCTGAGCGTGCGTGACGTGCTGATAGCGCCGGATGCCGAGCAGGCCATGGTGCAGATGCACCTGCAGGGCGGGGTCGATATCGTCATCTGTGATCTCACTGACCGAGGCCTCGATTGCCTGGAATTCCTGCGTGTGGCCAGCCACAGCGGCATGGTCCGCGCCGTGTTGCTGTGCAGCGAACTCCCGCCGGAACTGGCGCGCACCTTGGGGCAAATGGCCTCGCTGGCCGGTCTGCAATTGCTCGGGGTGCTCAGCCGGCCGGTACAACTGCGGGCGTTGAACCGCTTGCTGTATCGCTATAAACACGGACGAATCCCACCGGTACTGGCGCCACCGAGCAAAGAGTTGCCCCACGAAGATGAAGTGCGCCGCGGACTGGCGCTGGGTGAGTTTCGGGCATGGTTCCAGCCGCAGTTTCAATTGCACAGCGGTGCGGTGATCGGCGTGGAAGCGCTGGTGCGTTGGCAGCATCCCGCGCGCGGGACGCTGTTGCCGTGCGACTTTCTCTCCGCCGTGCTGGCGTATGACTTGACCGACCAGATGTTCAAGCAGTTGCTCGAACAGGGTCTGAACTTGTTGGGCATTTTGCGTCATCGCGGCGTGGCCTTGCAGTTGGCGTTCAACCTGCATGCTTCGCAACTGACCCACAGCGCACTGGTGGAACACATCAAGCGGGCGCTGGAGCGGCACGGTTTCAACGGATCGGTGCTGATGCTCGAACTGGCGGAGAACGGTTTGCTCGATTGCCCACCCGGGACTCAGGAAAACCTGTTGCGTTTGCGCCTGCTCGGCTGCGGACTAGCGGTCGATGATTTTGGCGTGGGGTTCTCCTCGCTGAAACTGATGTGCCAGTTGCCGTTCACCCAGATAAAACTCGATGGACGCTTTGTTCAGCACCTCGACCGTCAACGCAACCGGGCGATGGTTGCCAGCACGCGGGTACTGGCCCGCTCGTTGGGAATGGAGCTGGTGATCGAAGGCATCAGCAGTCCGAAGGTGCTTGAGCATTTGCGTGAACTGGAATGCGAAAGAGGGCAGGGCTATTACCTGGCCCGGCCCATGAACGGCCACGACCTGCTGCAATGGCTGGAGAAGCCTGAGGGCGAGCGCTGATCGTTGCGTGACGTTGTGCGGATTTTTTCAAGAATTTACCTACACTCCGGTGGTGCTCGTGTATGTTCGGCACGTGGATCATCTGGACTGCTGTCCCATTGTTGTTTGTGGCGTTGCCAAGTAGTTGATCAACGTCTTGCAGGGGTTTTTATGCTTAAAGCGATCATCGTGGACGATCACCCGTTCATACGCTCCGCGGTCAAGATGCTGTTGAAACAGGAACATTTCGAAGTCGTCGCCGAGGCGGACAATGGTGCTGATGCTGTGCAACAGGCCCGCGAGCACGCCCCTGACCTGATCATTCTGGACATCGCCATGCCCAAGCTCGACGGCCTGGAGGTGATCTCGCGTATCCGCGCGCTGAACCTGTCCTGCAAGATCCTCGTGCTGACGTCGCAGTCGGCGCAGTTCTATTCCATGCGCTGCATGAAGGCAGGCGCAGCCGGATACATGTCGAAAACCAACGACCTCGACGAGCTGATCAAAGCCATCAAGGTGGTGATGGACGGCTACACCTTCTTCCCGAATCTGGCCAGCAGCTCGGTGCGTCGCAGCGATGCCCAGGCCACCGATCTGGAACTGATCCAGAGCCTGTCTGATCGTGAGTTGACCATCCTGCAGCAACTGGCCAAGGGTTTGAGCAACAAGGAAATCGGCGAAGCCATGCTGTTGAGCAACAAAACCGTCAGCACCTACAAGACACGGCTTATTGAAAAACTCAACGTCAAGTCGGTGGTGTACCTCGCTGATTTTGCCAAGCGCAACAACCTGCTCTAGATGATTATTTTTGTCAGGAATGGCCTTGCCGGCCTGCTGCTGTTCGGCTCGATGGCGTTGTCGCCGCTTATGGCGGCTGCGCCACCCGACACCTTGCAGTTGCTCGGTCGCTCGGACGTCACCGAATACGCGGTGTCGCTGGATGAACCGGACTGGAGCTGGTTGCGCCGCAAGGGGCGCTTGTTGCTCGGTGACAGCAGCCCCGATTATTCGCCTTTTGCGATTACCGGCAACGGCAATGACTACGAAGGCCTGACGGCCGATTACGCCCAGTTGATCGAGCAATTGCTGCACGTCGACGTCGAGGTGCGGCGCTACGCCTCGCGTGGTGATTTGCTGGCTGCGCTGAAGAGTGGCCAGATTGATATGATCGGCACTGCCAACGGCTTTGAAGCCGCCGATCCGGAATTGGCGCTCTCTGCGCCGTACGCCGACGATAATCCCACGCTGGTGACGCGTGTTGAGGAGAGCTACAACCTGCCGGAAGACCTGGCGGGCAAACGGGTGGCGATGCTCTATCACTACCTGCCGCCGGACACGGTCAAGGCGTTTTACCCCGACGCGAAGGTGCAGTTGTATCCCTCGACGCTGACGGCCATCGGTGCCGTGGCGTTTGGTCAGGCTGATGTCTATCTGGGGGACTTGCTCAGCTCCAATTACCTGATCAAGAAGAACTACCTCAACAACGTCCAGCTCAGTGACTTTTCGCGCATGGAAACCCAGCCCTTCAGTTTTGCCGTGACCCGGGAAAACGAGCGCTTGTTGCGCATCGTGGATGCGGCGCTGGAGGTCATTCCTGCTGAAGAACGCATGAGCATCCGGCGTCGCTGGAGTGTCGGTGGCGTGGCCATTCCCGGACAGCACCGGCTGCACTTCAGCGTCAAGGAACAGCGCTGGCTGGATCATCACCCGCGTATCAAAGTCGCGATCAACGAGAATTTTCTGCCATTGACCTTTGTCGATGAAGCCGGAAAGTTTCGCGGCATCAGTGCTGATGTGCTGGCCAAGATCAGCCTGCGCACGGGGCTGCAATTCGATATGCAGCGCGTTGATTCGGTGGGCGACCTGATCGGCGAGGTAACCAGCGGCAAGGCTGACATGCTGGCGGCGTTCACGCCGAGCACCGAGCGCGAAGGTGAATTGCGCTTTACCCGGCCGTACCTGATCAACCCGTTCGTGCTGGTCACTCGCCGTGGCGGCGAACCGATGACGCTGGACCAGATGGCGGGCAAGCGCTTGGCGCTGATCAGCGGCAACGTTGTGCGCGAATACCTCATCGAGCAATACCCCAAGGTACAACTGGTGCCGGCAGGCAACGCCGCCGAGGCCATGGAGATGGTCGCGCTGGGCAAGGCCGACGGCGCGATCAATTCGCTGGTCAGCGCGCGCTATTTGATCTCGCGTCAGTACCGCGACACATTGCAGGTCACTAGCACCGTCGGCACCCAGCCTGCACGCATCGCACTGGCCACCAATCGCGGTGCGCTGGAGTTGTACTCGATCCTCGACAAGGCCCTGTTGAGCATCAGTCCGGAAGAAATGGACGAGTTGACCAACCGCTGGCGCAGCGAAGTGGTGGTGGACGACAGTTACTGGCTGCGCAATCGCGCGATGATCATTCAGGGCTTCGTGGTCGCCGGCGTGTTACTGCTGGTGGCGCTGGGCTGGATTGCCTATCTGCGTCTGCTGATGCGCAAGCGGCGGCAGGCGGAAATCGCGCTGAACGATCAGATGGAGTTCATGCGCGTGCTGATCGACGGTACGCCGCATCCGATCTACGTGCGCGATCGCGAAGGCCGTCTGGTGATCTGCAACAGCGGTTACCTGCAAGTGTTTGGCACCGAACGCGAAGCGGTGATCGGTCAGCGGGTCACGGACGGCGTGCTCAGCGACCGACAGCAGGCGCAGACCTTCCACGATGATTACCTGCAAGTGATGGCTGACGGCTTGCCGAGCATTCAGGATCGCAGCCTTTATCTGGCGGACGGCCGCGCGCTGACGATTTACCACTGGATGCTGCCGTATCGCGACAGCGACGGTACAGTCGCCGGCATGATCGCTGGCTGGATCGATGTCAGCGAGCGCCAGCATCTGTTGCAGGAACTGCAAATCGCCAAAGACGTCGCCGATGACGCCAACCGGGCCAAAACCACTTTTCTGGCGTCCATGAGCCACGAAATCCGCACGCCGATGAACGCTATCATCGGCATGCTCGAACTGGCCCTGAAAAAAGCCGATCAAGGCGTGCTCGATCGCTTCGCCGTCGAGGTGGCTTCGGGCGCAGCGCGGGGCCTGCTGGATCTGATCGGCGACATTCTCGACATTGCGCGCATCGAGTCCGGCCGCTTGTCGCTGGCCCCGGAGCGCGCCAACCTGCGCGAGCTGGTGGAATCGGTTGCGCGTATTTTTGAAGGTCTGGCGCGGCAGAAGCAGCTGCGCCTGCAACTGGATCTGGATGCCCTGTGCAATGTCGATGTGTTGATCGATCCGCTGCGCTTCAAGCAGGTGCTGTCGAACTTGTTGAGTAACGCGATCAAGTTCACGGACAGCGGACAAGTGACCTTGAGCGTGCAGGTCGAGGCCGGCAGCGATGAGCGACTGAGCCTGTGCCTGCGGGTCAAGGACAGTGGACGTGGCATCTCGGCGGCGGATCAGGCGCAATTGTTCAGTCCGTTTGCCCAGGCCGGCAATCATGGGCAGTCGGCCCGCAGCGGTTCCGGGCTGGGCCTGATGATCAGCCGCACGCTGTGCGAAATGATGGGCGGCAGCCTCACGTTGAGCAGTGAATTGGGGCAGGGCACGCAGATCGAGGTGCTGTTGAGTCTGCCGACGCTTGATCCTTTGAGCGTCGCGCCGGAGCAACAAAGCGAGGCGCTGCCGAGCCATCACAGCCTGAATATTCTGGTCATCGACGATTACCCGGCCAACCGTCTGTTGTTGTCGCAACAACTGAGTTATCTGGGGCATCGGGTGACGGATGCCGAGGACGGTGCCCACGGTTTGCGCGCCTGGCGCAACCAGAGCTTCGACGTGGTCATAACCGACTGCAACATGCCGATCATGAATGGCTACGAGTTCGCGCGGGCGATCCGTGATGAAGAGGCTGCGCGAAGTTTGCCGCGCAGCCTGGTGTTGGGATTCACCGCCAATGCCCTGGCCGAAGAAAAGGATCGTTGCGCCGAGGCCGGCATGGACGATTGCCTGTTCAAACCGATCAGCCTGAAAGATCTGAATCTGCGCCTGGCCAGCGTGGTGCCACGGCCGCGTTCGTCAACCGAAGAGCAGGACGATGCTGCTGTTTGCGGCGACATCGATCTGGGCAGTCTTGAACAATTGACACGCGGCGACCGTGCCTCGATCAACAGTCTGTTGGGCGATCTGGCCACCAGCAATGCGCAGGACATGGCCCAACTGATGCGCCTGTTTACCCAGCACGACATGCCCGGGCTCGCCAATCTGGCCCATCGGGTCAAGGGCGGCGCGCGCATTATCAAGGCGCAAACCCTGATCCAGGCCTGTGAAGCACTGGAGGTCGCCAGCGAAGGGCTCGACACGCAGGTGCTCACCGCAGCAGTGGATGCCTTGCAGCAATCAATGGAGCGTTTGGCGGAGCAACTGGACGAGCGCCTGGCGTAACAAGCTATTTTCAGTTTCCCTGTGGTTCTTGCGAATTTTCCTACATTCGTCACTGCCCCTCTGTCGCTAACGTGCGGTGGTCTCGGCGTACAGCCGAGCTCACTTCACTGGTTAACATTTGGAGCTGTTGATGACCCTTCCACGTATGTCTTCCCGTGCACGACTGGCCGTCTGTGGGCTGGCCGTCGCTGCAGCGTTGAGTGCCTGCGCCAGCGCGCCGATTCCGGAGCAGCAGATCAGCTTGTCCAAGGACGCGGTCAACCGTGCGGTCGCGGCCGAAGCGACCCAGTACGCACCGCTGGAAATGAAGGCAGCGCAAGACAAGATGTTCCAGATGGAACGCGCCCTCGGCGAGAAAAACTACCCGCAAGCCAAGTTGCTGGCCGAGCAGATTGAAGCCGATGCCAACCTCGCCGAACGTAAATCGCGCGCGGTGAAATGGCAGAAGCAATTGACCGACGCGCGCACCGGCATTCAGGTGCTCAAGCAGGAAATGCTGCAAGACCCGGTCACCGGTTTCAACCCGCCCGCCAGCGCTCAATAAGGACCTGTCCATGCCGAATTTCAAACTGTTGCCCGCCGCTTCGCTGATCGCTGTGCTGCTTGCCGGTTGCGCCACTCCGCCGGAAAACCCGCAACTGCTGCAAGCCCGCGAGCAGTTCAGCGCGCTGCAAAGCAAGCCTGAGTCCAACACCCTCGCGGCCATTGAAACCAAATCTGCCTTCACGGCGCTGAACGCGGCCGATCAGGCCTCGCAAAAGGATCGCAAGGCACCGCAGATCGACCAACTGGCGTATCTGGCCAGCCAGAAAATCGCCTTGGCCGAGCAAACCATTGCCGGTCGTCAGGCGGAAGCCGGGCTGAAAAAAATCGATGCTGAGCGCACGCAGGTGCAACTTGATGTGCGCACCCAGCAGTTGAAAGCGTTACAAGCGATGAAGGCAAAACAGACCGATCGTGGTCAGGTCGTGACCTTTGGTGACGTGTTGTTCGACACGGGCAAGGCTGACTTGAAATACGGCAGCCAGCGGCAGTTTCAGCAGTTGGCCGACTTCCTCAACAACAACCTGGAGCGCAAGGTGCGGGTTGAGGGGTTCACCGATGATGTCGGCAGCGAAGGGACCAACCAGCGACTGTCCGAGCGTCGTGCCGCCTCGGTGGCTCGGACGCTGACGAAGCTGGGTGTCGATCCCCAGCGCATTCTGACCCAGGGTTACGGCGAGGAATATGCGGTTGCCGATAACGGTAATGCGGCCGGCCGGCAGCAGAACCGCCGGGTTGAAGTGATTGTGTCGAACGGCGCCGCAGCCGTGGACGCGCGTAACTGATTCCCAAGGTGCCAGCCGCTCACCGGCAATGGCTGAGCGGCTATTCAAGTGTGACGAGAGCAGGAAATTTCCTACAAACAAAGGGAAATTTCCTGCTCTTTTTTTCTCCCCCGATCTCTAAATTCGCTACCTCATCACTGCGGTACGAAGCATGAAGAC